>NZ_LGHJ01000019.1 GCF_001306055.1 Bellilinea caldifistulae
CTTCTCCAGCCGCGGCAGGCAGTCGTCTTGCAGCTTCTTCAGCGCTTTGCGCGCCGCCCGGCTTTCTTCTTCCCGCTGTGGACGCTCGCGCAGCCGCTGGTTCAGTTTCTCGATGCGCGCCCGCAGGTGTTCGGCATCTATCTCCCCACTACTGCTTTCCGATCCGCCGCGTTCCTCCAGGTCTTCCTCCCCATACGTAGCCTGCTCGACTTCGTTCTCCGCTTCGATCTGTTTCAGCAGTTCCTCGATCTGCACGCGCACGCGCTTCTGGTAGGTGTTTTTGCGTTTCGCCCACACCACTTTGTGTTTGTTGGCGTCCGCTTCGATCTTCGTCCCGTCTATGAAATACGTCTCCAACTTGACCTTGCCCACCTCGATCAGATACGCCAGTACCTCGCCAAACACTTCATCAATCACTCCCTTCATCCGGCTGCCGCGAAAGTCGTTGATCGTGCGAAAGTCCGGGCGGTTGCCCCCGCTCAGCCACATGAAGTGGATGTTCTCCCGCAGCGCTTTGGCGATCTTGCGCGAGGTATAGATCTTCTGGGTATAGGCATACACCAGCACCTTCAAGAGCATCTTTGGATGATAACTGGAAGTGCCTCCCCCCTTGTATTGTGCCAGTAGGGGGCTCAAGTCAAGCTGGTCGATCGCATGGTTCACCACCCGCACCAGGTGGCCTGGCTCGATGAGGTCATCGTAACTGGGTGGCAGCAGATAAGGTTGACCCATCACATAAGGTTTGAAGACAGGAGCGGCAGGTTTTCTTTTCATGCCCCCATTGAATCACGTTTCTCCTAAAAAGAAAAGGGCTGTCCCTTACTTTTTGGACAGCCCCTGTTGTTTAAGTTACATCTCAATTCCTCAAGGGAGTATAAGGATGGATAACTCAATCACTGAAGAACGAATCCCTTGGAAAAGCCGCATCTGGATTTCGCTGGCTGATTCATCGGTTGCCATGCTGCAAACCATCGTTGGTGGTGGCGCTCTCACGTATTACTTCACGCGGGTTCGTGGTCTTGAACCGAATTTAGCCGGTCTGGTCTGGTTACTTTTCGGTATCTGGAACGCCATCAATGACCCTCTATTTGGGTTCATCAGCGACCGCACCAAATCCAAACTGGGACGCCGGCGGCCCTACATTCGCTACGGCGCGCCGCTCCTGACTCTTGGCTTCATTTTCCTGTGGCTAGACCTGCCTGCTTCCCAGGTTGTAATGTTTTCCCAGATGCTGATTGGTTTATTTTTTTACGACATTCTCTATACTGCCATTGCCACCAGCATCTACATCATGCCTTATGAAATGGCGGTTTCCAACAAAGCCCGCAGCAGTATTTTTATCTGGAAAATCATCTTCATGATTTTTCCAAACGTTTTACCTTTTGTCATTGCCGCAATTCAGCCCGGCCCTGGGGATGACCCCGCCGCCTATCGCTTCCTTCTAATCGGGATGGCCATTGTGTTAGGGCTGATTGTCTTTTCCAGCACCTTTTTTTACGAGGAAAAAGTTTTTACCCAACAAGACGAGCAGTTTCCCTTTCTCAAGTCATTGAAAGAAAGTTTTCTCAACTTTGCCTTCGTCATCTTTCTGGTAGTCAGTTTTACCGTTATTTATATACAAACAAGTCTGATGCAGGGCGTAGCCTATTACTTCGATGAAATCATGATCACACCGCTGCCGCTTTATCTTGGTTTGGCGGCCGGGATTGTGTTTGGAATCTGGTTTTGGATTCGCCAGCGTGATCCGTGGGGTGTGAAGACCTGCGTCCGCGTTTGGCTGGCTGCCTTTGCAGCCGGCTGTGTAATCATGCTGCTAGGCGGGAAAATGCTGATACCCGCCGTGGCCGGATTTTTCCTGATAGGCGTCGGTTTTGCAGGCGGAATGTACTTGATCCCGATCATGAACGGAGATGTGATTGATTACGACGAACAACGTACCGGCTTGCGTCGCGAAGGGATGTACGCCGGGATTAACAGTCTGGTTACCAAGCCGGCCATCAGCCTCGCTCAAGCTGCATTTCTCTGGATTTTACAGGCTAACGGCTATGATCCTCTCTTGCCCAAAGGCTTGCAAACCGCTCAGGCTGAAAACGGTATTTTGCTGGCATGGATGTTGATACCAGCCATCCTCTTGACCATCAGCTGGTTGACCATGCGCTGGTACCCACTGTCCGGTTCACAATGGGATGAAGTCAAACAAAAATTAGCCGTGATTCACGATGAAAAAGAACGGCTGGCATTGCAAAAACTCCACTCCAAAACAGCCGACTAACCCTTGGCAGCGGAAAATAATGACGTTTGTAAGGTGACAGGTTGGACTTAACCGATACAATTAAGGTGTGATTGAAGGAGACCAACTTAATCCTTCATCTCATCGTCTATTTCAATCCCACCCTATCCCTTCCCGGAGAAAGCGAGAGTCCCATGCGTAAAGAAGTGGTCCTGATCACCGGTGCAAACGGTGAAATCGGTCATGGTTTGATCACTCATCTTGGCAGAGAAGGCAAAGTGGACATTGTTGCACTGGATGTACAGCCACTGGATGAATCCCTGCGCCAGTATTGCCTGCGTTCCATTCAGGGGGACATTCTGGATGGTATGTTGCTTGGCAGGCTGGTAGCCGAGTTTGAAATCCGCACAATCTATCATCTGGCATCTATCCTTTCGACAAAGGCAGAATACAACCCCGAAACCGCCCACCGCGTCAATGTCGAAGGCACTCTCAATCTCCTGCGGCTGGCTGTGGAGCAATCCGGCTGGCAGGGACGGCCAGTAAAATTTATCTACCCATCCTCTATCGCTGCCTATGGTTTGCCCGATTTGGAAACCAAACTGAACGCGGGAAAAATAAAAGAGTGGATGTGGCTTGAACCCACTACCATGTATGGCTGCAATAAGTTGTACTGTGAACATCTCGGACGGTATTACACCCGGCATTACCGACAATTGGCCGCCGACCATACCCCAAACACAATTGATTTTCGCTGTATTCGTTTTCCCGGATTGATCAGTGCAGATACTGTTCCAACCGGCGGCACCAGCGATTACGGCCCGGAAATGCTCCATCATGCTGCTCAGGGTGTGCCGTATGCTTGCTTTGTCCGTCCCGATACCTGTCTGCCCTTCATGGCTATGCCTGATGCGGTTCGTTCCCTGCTGATGCTGGAAAGCGCCCCCAAAGAGAATTTGAAACATCTGGTTTACAATGTGACCAGTTTCAGCGTTACGGCGCAGGAAATTTACGAAATTGTGATGAATGCTTTTCCAACGGCGCAAATCACCTTCAAACCACACCCTAGCCGACAGGCAATTGTGGATTCCTGGCCAGCAGACGTGGACGACAGCGCCGCCCGTAAAGACTGGGGATGGTTCCCGGAATATAATAAGGAACGCGCCTTCAACGAATATCTCATCCCTGCCATCAAAGAACGTTATGGGGTCAAGGTTTAAAATTGGGGAGAAGCACAATGACCACACCGGAAAAAATCACCCTTACGCCGGCAGCCGATGAAAAAGTTGTGCCGTTGATGGTTTATCTCCCCGGCAAGTTGGTTTGGGGAGATGCAGTGGTCAAAGAAGCCATACGAGTGAGCACCTGGCTGCGGACAAACGTTGCCCCCGAAGTCCTGACGCTTTTTAACGCAAAAATGCTGATACCGGCAGCCGGCGCAAAATTAAAACCAATTTTCCAACCGGAATTAAGCATCTTTGTCAGTCAGATTATCGCCTATCATTTAATCCCTCCTCATCAGGAACCACCCGATTTCGACCCCACTGAACCCAACCGCATTATGGAACCGGTTACCCTTTGGGTGGACACTTTCCGAATGGAAGGGCACCTGCGACTTTCGGCTCTTTCCTCGGTAAAGAAATATCTGGATGTTACGCGCGAGGCTTTCACCTCCATTTACGATGTGGAAATTTCGAACCCGCTCTTGCCAGAAATGGGCACCCTGAAAGTGCCTTATTTAATCGTGAGGCAAAACCTGGCGCTTTACGGCAAAAAAACCGGTTAGCAGAAAGAGATTGTTCACTCCTCTCTCACTCTCGAATTTTGATAGAAATCTTACAAAATTCGGGTAATATAATGACGTCATTTTTAGAACCACTCCGGAGGACTCGAGATGTCTCAGGCCGTTTCACAACACAACGCACAACCCGTACCCTTCAAGGCTGAAACCCGACAGTTGCTCAACATTCTGATCCACTCCCTTTACTCAGAGAGGGAAGTGTTTTTACGTGAACTCATCTCCAATGCCTCGGATGCGCTGACTCGTCTTCATTTTGAAACCCTCATCAATCGCGAAATTATTGACCCCGAAACCGAATTGGCAATCTGGATTACAAGCGACCCCCAGCAGCGCATATTGATGATCCGCGACAGCGGGATTGGCATGAATGCCGAAGAATTGAGCCAGAATCTGGGTACGATTGCCCATTCAGGCGCCAAAGCATTTTTAGAAGCGGCTCAAAAGGGAGACACAAAACTGAATGACATCATTGGACAATTTGGGGTCGGTTTTTATTCCGCCTTCATGGTAGCGGACAAAATCGAAGTTGAGTCCCGCTCTTACCGTCCCAACGACTCTCCAGCCCGCTGGATATCTAGGGGGGAAGATACCTTTACCATCGAGCCTGCTGAAAAATCCGAACGAGGAACAACGGTAAAAATATTTCTCAAAGAAGATGCGGCTGAATTTTGTGACGAAAATCGGCTGCGTCAGATTGTCAAAAAACATTCCGACTACATCCCTTATCCGATTTACATTGGCAATGAACAAGAACCTGCCAATCGCCGTATGTCTTTATGGCGTCAGCCACCTCATCAGGTTGGGGAAGATGAGTACCGAGATTTTTACCGCCAGTTCACACTGGATTTTCAAGACCCGCTGCTCAAACTTCACCTTGCCATTGATGCACCCGTGCAACTATATGCTTTGCTGTACATACCCGCAAGCCCGGAACGCAATCCCTTTGGTTTGAGAAAAGAAGAAGGACTGAAACTCTATGCCCGAAAAGTCCTGATTCAGGAATACTGCAAGGATCTATTACCACCGGCTTTCCTTCATTTCATGGATGGTGTGGTGGATTCGGAGGATTTACCCCTGAATGTGTCCCGAGAGTCAATTCAGTCCAATCGGGTCATGGCACAAATCAAACGGATTTTGACCAATAAAATCCTGGATACCCTGAAAGCCCTCGCAAAGGAGAAGCCGGAAGAATATAAACGCTTTTGGATTGCTCATGGCCGCAGCATTCGAGAAGCCATCGCCACCGAGCCTGATCTTGTAAGCGCCTTGCAGCCCCTCCTGCGCTTTCACTCGCTCAATCACCCGCAGGAGTGGATCTCGTTGGATGATTATTTGATGAAATCTCCTGCAAACCAGACCTGCATTTATTACCTAATCGGCGATTATCAAAAGAGCCTGGAAAACAGCCCGCATCTGGAAATTTTCCGCAGTCGCGGCATGGATGTCCTCTTTATGACCGATCCCCTCGATCCATTCATGGTCTTGCGAATGCCGACCTATAACGGTCATGATCTGGTCAATGCCGCCGGCGAAGATCTCAAACTACCGAAAGAGAATTCCGCAGAAACCCCTACAACCGTTTCGGCAGATAAACAGAGCGAGGATCTTGTTCAACGCTTCAAGAAAGTGCTGGGTGAGCGGGTCAGTGACATCCGCCTTTCAACCCATCCGCTCCAGGCTCCACTTCGGTTGGTCATGCCGCAGGGAGCGCTTCAGCCAGAAATACAAAAAGTTTACCGGCTGCTCAATCAAAATTTTGAACCTCCAAAACCCATTCTTGAACTCAATCATCAGCATCCCATTCTGACATCCATGCTTAAATTCCCGCCCGAATCGCCCATTGTTCAAAAAACTATCGAGTTACTTTATGAAAATGCCCTGTTGGTCGAAGGGCTTCACCCCAATCCGGGAGAACTCGCTCCGCGCATTCAGGACTTAATTCAACTTGCTTTGGAGAAAACCCCTCATGAATAAACCTGCCGTTTGGTTAACTCGACGTATTTACGAGCCTGCGGTTCAAAAAATTTCTACGGTTGCGCAGGTCGAAATCTGGCCGGCGGAGTACCCTCCTCCGCCGGAAGTCATCTTGGAGAAAGTTCAAGGTCTGGATGGTCTGCTGACGATGTTGACCGACCCCATAACGGCTGCAGTGATTGAAAATGCTCCCCATCTCAAAGTCATCAGCCAGATGGCCGTGGGTTTTGATAACATTGACATCCAAGCCGCAACTCGCCATGGAATCCCGGTAGGCCATACCCCCGGCGTGTTGACTGAAACCACCGCCGATTTTGCCTGGGCGTTGCTGATGGCAGCCGCTCGGCGGGTTGTCGAAGCCGACCGCGAAGTTCATCAAGGCATCTGGCGGGCGTGGGGACCGGATGTTCTGACGGGCATGGATGTCCACGGCGCCACCTTAGGCATTATCGGCTTTGGACGGATTGGGAAGGCGGTTGCCCGCCGTGCCCTCGGTTTTTCAATGAAAGTCCTCTACAACGACCCCAAACGGGATGAACAGGCTGAGAAGGATTTCCGTGTAGAATATCGGAATCTGGATGATCTGCTTCAGGAGTCGGATTTCATCAGCCTTCACACCTACTACACCCCTCAGTTACATCATCTCATTAATCGCCAGCGTTTTGAGCAAATGAAAGATGGGGCAATTTTGATCAATACAGCCCGCGGTGGTCTGGTGGACTACCAGGCTCTTTATTGGGCATTAGAGTCAAAAAAGCTTGCTGCGGCCGCGCTGGATGTCTTTGACCCCGAACCCATCCCACCCGGTCATCCTTTGTTACACTTTCCCAATCTTATAATCACCCCGCACATTGCCAGCGCCAGCACCCGTACTCGTCAAAACATGGCCCTGATTGCTGCGGAAAACCTGATTGCCGGATTGCGAGGTGAAAAACTGACTTACTGTGCCAACCCTCAGGTCTACAACGTCTGATTAACGCTCAAATTGTGATGAAAATACCTCAAAAAAGGGATTTTTGTTAACTCAAAATTCGTGATAAATACGGTATCCTTATAACAGTTTGACAGACAACTATGCTCTATTCTGACCTTTGCCGTTTTTCTTCTTGGGAAGGGAACAGAATTTGAATCTATCATCATATTCTTTCTGGAGGAACACTCGTGGACCAAAAAGCTCTGAATGGCTTACTCAGGCCGAATAAAATTGCGGTGGTGGGGGCCTCTGCAACCCCCGGAAAAATTGGTTATACAGTTGTGAAAAATTTACTGGAAGGCGGTTATCAAGGAAAAATCTATCCCGTCAATCCCTCCGCAACAGAAATTCTGGGCTTGAAAGTATATCCTTCCATCCGTGATATCCCTGAAGACATTGACGCTGCCATCATTACCATCCCGGCAAAGGCAGTACTACCCACCGTTGATGAATTGGGCGCCAAAGGCGCAAAAGGGATGATTGTCATCACCTCCGGCTTCAGTGAAGTTGGTTTGAAAGAACTGGAACGCGAACTGGTCGAAAAGGCCAACAGTTACGGTATTCGCGTATTGGGACCGAATATCGTGGGTGTGCTTTCAAATTCTGACAAGATGAACGGTTCTTTTGCCCCCTTCCTACCTTTGGAAGGTAAGGCTTCACTGGTTTCCCAATCGGGAGCGCTGCTGATTGCCATTGATGCCGCCAGTTATATTCGTCGGGTTGGTTTTGATAAGCTCATTTCGATCGGCAACATGTCCGATGTGGATTTTGCCGACCTGATTACCTGGCTGAACGAGGATCCCAACACTTCCTGCATTTCTCTTTACATCGAAGGTTTTCGGGATGGGCGGCGATTTATCGAAGCAGCCCGCAATGCGAATAAACCCATCATCGCTCTCAAAGCGGGTGTTTCAGCGCATGGCGCAGCTGCTGCTGCCTCGCACACCGGTTCGCTTGCCGGAGCCGCCAAAGTGTATGGGGCTGCTTTCCAGCAGGCCGGCGTGGTTCAGGCAACTGACCTGAACGATCTGTTCAACCGCACCTTATCCCTCTCCCTGCAACCGCCCATGAAAGGCGATAACTTACTGGTCATCACCAATGGCGGTGGTGTAGGTGTTCTGGCAACCGACGCCGCAGAAAAATCGGGCGTCCCGCTTAAATTTGCCCCAGCAGATGTGCAGGCTGAGTTAAAGAAGCACATGCCTGAATTTGGCTCGGCCAAAAATCCGGTTGATCTGACCGGAATGGCCGGGACAGAGTGGTATCAGGCTTCCATCCGCTTTGCCTTTGCCCATCCATGGGTTGACGGTCTGGTTGTTCTCTATTGTGAAACCGCCATGACTGACCCGCTGGAAATTGCCAAAGGCATCAAAAAAGCCATTGTCGATTCGGGTGTGACCGATAAGCCAGTGACGGTTTCCTTCGTAGGTGGTGAAAGATCCGAAGAAGCCATGCGCTGGCTGGTTGAAAACGGCATACCGGCTTATGGTGCCCCCGATCTGGCGGTTAACGCCATTGCCGCCTTGCGTGAATATGCCCGTATGAAAGAAATTGTCCGCGAGGAAGCCATGCCTTGTCTGGCTCAGGATCGAGAGCGTGCCTTGAAGATCATTAACAAAGCTCGCAGCGAGGGGCGCGACTCGTTGACCGAGATCGAAGCCAAGGAAGTCTTCGAGTGCTACGGTTTACCGGTAACCCCCACCCGCCTGGCGCGCAACGAGGACGAGGCTGTGGCTCTGGCTCGCGAAATCGGTTATCCGGTTGTAATGAAAATCGTCTCCCCCGACATCCTCCACAAGTCGGATGCGGGTGGCGTACGGGTCAACATCAAAGATGATGCTGGCGTTCGCGAAGCCTTCAAAACGATTATGAAGAACGCCAAAGAATACAAGGCAACCGCCAATATTCATGGTATTGCTGTACAGGAAATGGCCCCGTGGGGCACCGAGGTCATTCTTGGCTCGGTCAACGATCCAACCTTTGGCCCAACCATGATGTTTGGTCTGGGCGGCATCTTTGTCGAGGTTCTCAAGGATGTCACCTTCCGTGTTGCGCCGGTGACGTCCAGCCAGGCTTTGCGCATGCTGGACGAGATTCGGGGTGCCCCCATTATTGCTGGTGTGCGCGGTGAGGCCCCGCGTGACCGTCAGGCGCTGGCTGATGTGATTTGTCAGTACTCGACCATGATTCTCGACCTGGCTGATGAAGTAAGCGAATCGGACGCCAATCCCGTCTTGGTTTACGAATCCGGCAAAGGACTGAAAGTGGTGGATGCCCGCATCATCCTCAAGAAAAAATAGGGCATAACAATAAACGTTATCAAGCCGGGCGATCAAAGATTCTGCCCGGCTTGATTTTTTTACTTCTGGGTTTGTAAAAGCCGTTGCCAGGCCCCTTTCCAGGGTGTACCAAGGCGGTTACGCTCAGCCACCTGAATCTTCTGTAATTTTTGAGCAATCCACACAGAAAGCAAAGCAACCTGATTCCAATCCTCGTCCTTTAGAGACTCCAGCATTGCCCGCCCCAATTGATTGACCCACTCCCACTCCATACGAAATCGCTCAGCCTTGACCCAGTATCCCCGCTTTTCCCATGCCTGAACCGAAATATCAATGGTTTCGCCAATTTCAATCAAGGCCAGGCCGATAAATGCTGCCAGATCACGAGTATTTTCATCGGCCTGTTCTTGCTTCATCAATTCCCGGATTGCCAGAACAACCCCTTTGGTCAATTGTGTCCGTTGTTTTCCAGCGCTTTCCGGGTTAATTAAGCGGCTCATAGTTCTCCTCGATGAATAAAGATTGGCGCAATTATACCAGCCCGGCTTCATAGATAGAATAAAAATTCTTGAAAAAGTGAATTTTTCCCCAGCCGTTATACTCTTCAACCGTGATAGGTGGTATAATTGGCGCGCAAACCAGCGGGGAAGTGCTGGAACTGGCAGACAGGCATGACTTAGGATCATGCCATTTGGCTAAGCAAACATTCACCCGTAAATCTGGCGGTATCGCGCATGGCCACCCCCACAAATACGGCATTTTGGAGGGTGGCTCATGTCTTCTTCAAAAACGCGGCACATTACCCGCACTCATGTTTTTACCTTCGGTTTGGATCACCTCAGCACTGCCATTGAAGCCTTCATCATAGATAGGCAATCCAGCGGACTATCTTCCAATACCATCCAGTTTTATCGAAACTGTCTCAGGCGATTTATTGAGTTTTGCGATAGCCAGGCAATCACCCAAATTGACCAGGTCGCACCGGATACCATCCGGGCTTATCTTTTGTGGCTGGAACAGAACGGCCACAATCCCAGCGGTCGCCATGCCCATTATCGAAGTCTGCGCGCCTTTATGTTCTGGCTGGAAACTGAATTGGGTGAAGATACTTACCGCGCCCCCATCCGTAAGGTCAAACCGCCTAAAGTGCCAAAAGAGATTATCGAAGGCGTCAGCCTGGATGACGTTCAACGGATGATTGACGCATGCAAGGGCAACCGCTTTACCGATTTACGGGATAAAGCCCTTCTGTTTTTCTTGCTGGATGCCGGCACACGCGCCAGCGAAGCCCTTGCCGTTGACCTTGCCGATGTGGACTTTGCCACCGGCGGCGTCCTGATCCGCAAAGGCAAAGGGAATAAATCCCGCATGGTCTACTTTGGCAAGAATACCCGCCGCGCCATCACCGCTTACCTCAAAAACCGTGAAGATGATCATCCTGCCCTGTGGGTCAATGAGAAAGGCGAACGCCTTACCCGCTTTGGGCTGGATAAAGTCCTGCGTGTGCGTGCCAAAGAAGCCGGTATCACCAACCCACCCAGCGCGCATGATTTTCGCCGGGCTTTTGCCCTGAATATGCTACGATCGGGGTGCGACGTGTTCACCCTTCAAAGGCTCATGGGACACAGTGATCTAACCGTCTTGCGCCGGTATCTTGCCCAGAACGAAAATGACTTACAGCAAGCCCATCAGCGGTTTAGCCCGGTTGAAAATTTGGCAAAGAAAGGATAAAACAGCCGGAATTTTCCCTCCAGAAAGCCCTAGAAAGCCCGTTCTAGCCTTCACAGGTCATTTGATATGGATTGTCCAAAGAACGGGCAAATTTCGGGCTTTGGTTGCTCAGTATGGCAGGCATGCCCAAAAAACTGACGTTTTCCTGAACCTAGTCCGTAGGCGGTTCAGCCTGCGCCGCAGCCTCATCAATCCTGCGTTCAAGGTCGGTAATCCGGGCTTCCAATTCAACCGCATTCCGAAAACGCAAGACGGCATCCAGTACTGTTTTAGCAGCCGCAAGCCGTGCGCCCGGTAGTCGGCGGTCGGTCACAAGGTCGGACAACGCATCAAGCGCGCCGCTCTGCATACTGAGCAGCCTCCGCATGGCTTCTTCCAGCAACCCACTTTCTGCCTCTTGCAAGGCTTCACGGAAGGCCGGCTGCCGCAGCCAGCGGTAAGCGGTCTTTTCGCCGATACCGCACTTATGCGCCGCCTCCCGTGCGCTTTTACTGGTCAGCAGGGCTTGAAGAAAGCGTTTTTGCCTTGCGGTTAGGTCGTTTCGGGTCATCTTCTGTCATCCTGACATACTGGCGCAATTGCCAGCGGTCAAAATGGATTGTACCAGCAAACAATCGCACCAGGTAGCCAAACGTCACCAGCGCCGCCGTGACTTCCGCATCCGTTGCGCCTTCCAATGCCAGCCGGAAGCGGGCAAGGTCGAAATCCCGCCGCACTTCCGGCGGCAGGTTGGCCAGAAGGTCGGCAAGCGGAAGTTCGCGGTAGTTCATTCTACCCAAACAACATTCTCGCCTTCTGGTGAAGGCATCCACAGCGGGATAGGCGTCCGTGAGGGTTCATGGTCACGGCAGCGGGTGATTGCGGTCAGCGCCTGGCTGAAGGCGGTTTGCATCCGTTGAAGCCCAACCTCCACCTCCTGCCATTTGGCGGCGATTTTCTTCTCCCGGTCGCTCATGAAGCGTTCTTCCGCCTGGTCAATCGCCTTGTGCATGTCCGCAACAGCAGCATCGAAGCCCGTCAGCCCGTGCTTTGCCTGATACCAGGCCGGATATCCCTCACGCAACACCCGGCAATCTTTGCGGTCGGTCACGGTCAGCAGAATTTCTGGCAAGGAACGCCCGGCATTCAACAAAGTTTCAAATTGCGGCCAGCGGCGCAAAGCGTAAGCCTGGAACACCGATTCATCCTGCGGGTTCGCCGCCGTGCGCTCTTCTTGAAGTTTTGCGAAAGCCTGATTGCCAAGTTCCTGAATGCGCCCATGCCACAGGTGGAGCACCTCAACGGCTTCATCCACAATCAGATTACAAGCAGCAGCGGAAACGGACGGGTCAAGCCCGGCCTTGCGCATTTGACGCACACCCTCAAAGGCCAGCGTCACGATTTCAGCGATTGGCTCATGCACCTGACGCAGTTCATAAATTGGATTTTCAACGGTAACACCTGCTTGAATGCGTAAACCGTTGAAATCACTCGTAACACGGCGCGGCAGATAGCGCCGGGCAATGTCCGCCAGTTCAGCGGGAGTATAGTAAACAGCAGGCTGATTAGCCATTTCTCACACTCCTATAGAAAATATGTTTTGCGAACGGGTGTTCTGTATTCATTATACCACCGAACACTTTTTGCCCAACATAATACGCATTGTCTTGGGCATCCTCACCGGTCGTCAGCCGGTCTTGGACGGGTCACCTCCCGTATACGGCGCAATTTTCGCCAGAAGTTCAAGGCAATCGCCTTCGCTCAGGTCAGGTACAGCCTCCTGAAGCCGCCGCACCTGGTCAAGGATTGCGGGCCGGTCAAGGGCATCCAACCGGTAAAATGCCCGGTACAGCGGATGAAGCCGCTCAATTTGCTTGCGGTCGAGTTCCATCACCGCAAGAAGCGACAAAGGCGGGCAGTAGTCACCGGTCATTTGTTCGCTCCATCGCCAACCGCAAGAGTTCATCAGCCACCGTTGGAACATCCGCCAGCGGCACAGCGGGTAAGGTGATCCCATCCCGGCCAAACATATAAAACTTGCCGTGCTTCAGATACTTGCGCCCAATGGCCCGCAAAGCCTCCTGTTCAGTATCGGAAAAGTATCTTCCGGCCGGAAAGGTGTCAAAGTGGATACGAGCATATTTCCGCCGTGCCGTTACCCGCAAATAGGGCATCCGGTTTGCCTTGCAAAAATGCCAAAAAGCATTCAAAACCGGCAAAGGCGTACCTTCCCGCGCAACGATATAGCCAGTTTCGCAGGCTTGCTCAAAGATTTGTTTGTATCTGCCCCGTAGTGTGGTCATTCCTAACCTCCGATCTTGACTTGGTGACGAAGGGTGACGAGAAAATGGCGTTTTTTGATTTTTCCCCCTTAAGTGGTCACTTAAGAAAGAAAACTTGAAAAGTGGCCTTTTCTCGTCACCTCTCGTAACCGTCATACTCCAATCCCTTTGAAAAACTTTCCGTTCTTTCTCACTTCGCGTTCAAAACCATGTGCCACCATGAGTTTTGAGAATAACTGAATGGACTTCACCGCCTGCGGGACGCCGTTTAAGCGGCAGTGCTGCTCATAGGTGGCGAATAAGTCGCTTGCCTTTGTCTCAAGTCGCGGGTCGAGTTTACAGGTCGCCAGAAAATCGGCCAGTGGGTCGCTGTCCGCGCGCCAGGCTTCGGCGGCTTGAACGCACTGCGGCGGCGGGTTCAGCCCTTCCCGCTGGTAAGCCAGACAGCCTTCCAATGCCCAATTCAGGATACCGGGCAGTTCGGCTTGAAGTTTTGCCCTCAGGTTCTTGTCTTGATTTTGTCCCTCAAAGCGCGCAAGGAATGGGATCAGCACCACCCGCCGCCAGAACGCAGGTGAAACGTCCCGCACCTTTGGCAGGTCGTTCGCCGCCAAAAATAACTTGAATTGCGGCATGTAGGTTCTCTCGTGTTCGTGCTTTCGCGATCCCGTTACCGGGTCTTGACCGGTAACCAGTTTCAAAACCGCCTCATTCAGTGTGCCAACCGTCGAAGTTTCTACAGCAACCACCAGCCGCGCGCCCTCCAACGCCATCAGGCTTTCCTGGTGGCCGCCTTTGTTCGGGTCAGTGGTAAAGGTTGAAAAACTGGTGCTTTTGGCACAGTCCCCCAGCGCGGCGCGCAGGGTATCAAGCAACGTAGATTTCCCGTTCAGCCCCCGCGCCCCGTGACAGAAGAAAAACACCTGTTCACGGGTAAGGCCGGTTAGGGTATAACCAACCGCCCGTTGGATGAAGGTAATCATTTCCTGGTCATCCAGGAAGACTTCCCTCAAAAACTGCTCCCAACGCGGCGCTTTGGCTTGCGGGTCGTAATGCGTCCCGGCGCATTGGGTCAGGTAATCATCCGGCTGACCTTCCCGAAAGTCCCCCGTTTCCAGGTCTACAATGCCATTCTGCACAGCCAGCAGTAAAGGTTTTTGATCAAATTTCCTGCCGCTTTTGGCCAGGTTCGGGCGGCTCTTGGCAATTTCCAGCATCGAACGCAGACGATACCCGTTTTCTGAATTCAGTAAAAACGTCATCGTTTTCTTCCGCAAGTCGGCATCTTGAATGCCGAACGCCTGTGCCTGCCGCTCCCGGATGGCTTCCAGCGCCAAACGTTCAACCGCGCCATCGTCATCTGTCACCCACACCGGCGAACGGAAGACATACCAGCGGCGGGTATCATGCCGATAGCAGATTTGTTTCTCGTGTCGGTCGCCAAAAAATTCAGCATTGCCGGCATCGGTCAAGGCATAGCCTGGTTGATAACGACATACTGATTGAGCAATCCGGGTGACTTCGGCATCATCCAGCGGCGGCTGGCACTGTGCCTGATTAAGTACCCTCAATGCTGCCAAAATCGCGGGTTCATCCATCCCCGCCCGGCGCATCCGCCCGGCCTCACTGGTCAGCCAGGTGTTCCGTTGCCCTTGTAACACCTTTCCGCCCTGTGCCTGCTGCCCCTGTGGCTTGTGTCCGTTCGGCGTGCTTTGCCCGGCGGTAAGCAGGTTCAGCAACCATCCGGGCAGGTCGGCGGGTTCGTCATTTTCCGGGTCAGAGGACGCTTCCCAAACATAGGCATTCCCGCTTGAATGAATTGACGGCGGCGCAACCACAAAACCGCCATCGGCGCGAATGTCCAAACCGGGACCAAGCGCACCGGCGGAAGATTTTAGGTATTGAACACCCGCCGGGTATTTGAAGTACAAGTGCCGCCCACCGCCGCCGGTCAAGGATTCAAGGGTGGCAGGTAACCGCCCGAATTTGGCTTCAAGATCAAGCAAGGTTGCGTCCCCGTCATGTCGCGGGTCAACGTCCAGCACCACTAAACCACTTTCGCACCCGGTCGCAATGCCTACGTTGGCTTCAGGTTGCATCGTCCACCAGACCGCGATTTGGTCAAGATCAATGGTGGCATCCTTGAAGCCACGCGGGACAAGCGCGCCGATCGGGTGCTTGCCAGGTGATTGACAATTAGGGTTGCCACAGGTACAGCACCCATTATGCACCGAATGCACCGGAAAAACGCGCCAGCCGCGCAAGGAATACGTCACAAGTTCAGTTATCGAGATTGTGTTCATCGTCGCCGTCCCAAAGTTCTAACTGCACCGCATTTGCCAAACCGATAATCTTCACCGCCCGGCGGACGGTTCGCGCTTTCCATTGCTTCACCGCTTCCGGCGCAGGGTCAAGCCAGTAGCCGCTTCCCCCCTTCGCCGTGCTTGATAAAATCGGGTATCCTGCCCGGCGTAGGGCTTCAATCCGCGCCCGCAGTTCTCGCTCCGAACAGCCCCGCGCTGCGGCAAGGTCGGTCATGCTGATTTTTTCTCCCGCAGGTAATTGACGCAAAATGTTCACAAGTGTATAATCCAAATAGCGAACGCTGCCCCGCGTTCTCAAGCCTTGCCCGCCGCCGCCAACGGCGGGTTCTGTTTTGTTAGTTTTGTCCATGCTGCACCTCAGCCCCGCTTGCGTTTTCTTTGGTTTTCTCTTCGCTTTGCTTTTTTTGAAACGACTTTGAAAGTTCCCGGCGAATGACCGCTGAAGGCGTTAGGAATTCGGTTTCAGCCCGCCGCTGGACTTCTTCCCAAAGCCAGCCGGGAAGCCGGATTGCAAAAATTTTTTGGGACATAGGACATCTCCTAAAACGGTAATTATTTGAAATACCGTTACTATAATACGATATATTACAACGATTGACAACAATAAAAAAATCTGTTATCATTTTTTTACCGTTACATAAACCTTAAAAAATTGGAGATTTCCCATGCAAGGACATGCTCAACTGGTTTATCCCCGTTCCTGGACACGCGGCAAGCCCACATTGAAAGGTGATTACATCACCATCAGCCAGCCTGAAGAGTATCAGCCTTACGAATGTGCCAATCTGGTATTTGACTTTTCCGGCTTACGGACGCCAAAGGACGTTACCGCTTTTGTCGGCCAGTACGGACTTTTGAAACGTACTGAAGGGCTTGAAAAAGTCACGGACATTTTGGCGGAAGCGGCGGCAGTAAGGCTTTTGTTCCAAATGGTGATTGCCATCCGCAGGGTAGATACTTCTTTCCTGCGGGACATTTGGCAAATTTCGGACTTTGCCAAACTGTTTGAAGCCCCTCCGAAAGATGATGATGAATTACTGGCTCAAGCCTCCGTGCTTGTAGCATGGACTATCAACGAAAACCTTGCGGGCGTCCCTCACGGTCTCATCCCTGAAGCGGCATTTGAAGTGGACGGCGTCAGCGGGTCGCCAGGTATTTTTCTTTGGGTGGCTTATCCCGATAATCTGCTTCAATACATTTACTATCAACTGGCAATGACTATAAACCTGAAAACTCCGCTTGCTTCATGCACCGAATGCGGAAGGATTTTCAAGGTCGAGCATGGCAATCAGGAATATTGCTCCAGCCGTTGCTCCAACCGGGCAAGAATAAGACGCTTCCGAGAAAAACGGCAGCCAGGTCAAAAACAGCCGCAATGAATAGCAGCCGCCGATCAAAACGTGCTAAATCTCCCCCTTGTCACATTGTGACAACCCGCTATAATTGTGCTAGCGTCAACGGGTTATTTACACCCAATCTTAAAAAATCAACCGCAAAAATGGGCTTTTACGGCACATGATTAGCCCATTTTGCGGGCGGCGGGTGGCAAAAAAGCACCGCCATATCTGGCTTAAAACGGGCAAAAAACGCCCATTAAGCCAAAATGCGGGGAAGTGCTGGAACTGGCAGACAGGCATGACTTAGGATCATGTGCCGAAAGGCGTGCGGGTTCAAGTCCCGCCTTCCCCACTCAAATTAAAATTCTTTAAACAAGGATGATCAAGTTGAAACTCGAAATCCAACCCCGAGATGACCATCAGGTCAATGTGATTGCTGAATTTGAGACCGAACTTTTAGAGCAATTCAAACGCCGTTCAGCGCGAAAAATTGCAGAAAAAACCCGTATCCCCGGTTTTCGCCCCGGCAAGGCACCTTATGACGTTGTGCGTCGGGTCGTGGGAGAAGAAGCTCTAATCGAGCAAGCTATTGAAGACTTGATTGATGAATACTATCCAAAAATTTTGGAAGAAGCCAGCCTCAAACCCGGCGCAGCCGGTAATTTAGAAAAAATCCTCAGTTTGGACCCGCCAAAATTTTCCTTCCTCGTCCCGTTAGAGCCGGAAGTTGACTTAGGCAATTACAAAGATATTCGTCTGGAATATTCCCCGCAGGCCGTTGAAGAACAAGAAGTAACCGACTTCCTCAAGCGTTTGCAAACGAATTACGCCACGGCTGAACCGGTTGACCGCCCTGCTCAGGAAGGTGACTTGGTTTACATCAAATTTTCCGGAAAATTGACGCACCCCGCCGAAGGAGAGGACGAGATGGTTTTTCCGGAACGGCCAGCTCAATTCATTTTGGGCAGCGATTTGATGGAGAACCGCTCTTTCCCGTTTCCCGGCTTTTCCGAAAATTTGACTGGTAAAAAAGAAGGCGATGCTTTCACCCTCACCTACACCTTCCCGCAAGACGAGAAGGATGAAGCCCTGCGTGGTAAAGAGGTCGAGTTTCAAGTGACCGTGCAGAGCGTCAAATCGCTGATCTTGCCTGAACTCAATGACGAATTCGCCCAGACTATCGGTCAATTTGAAACATTGGAAGACCTTAAGAAGGCAATTCGTGAGCAGTTAGAAAATGCAAAAAAAGAAGAGGCCGATGAAACCTTTTTCAATCAACTTTTCGAACGGCTGCAAGCCCAAGCAACCATCAAATACCCGCCTCAGGTACTGGAACATGAGATTGAACATTTGTTGGAGGACTTCCAGCACGATTTGAGCCGACAGGGGATGGAACTGGACACTTATCTCAAGATGGTCAATAAAGACCGTGAAACCTTCATTCGAGAAGAACTCGAACCGATTGCCCGCCGCCGGCTTGAACGTTCGTTGATCATGGAAAAATTCGCCGACGTGGAACAAATCAAAATTGACGAAACCAATTATCAGCAGGCCATTCAAGACTCATTGCGTGATTTGCAATCCATGCCAATGGACAAAAAACCCACAAAGGCTGAACAAAACCAACTCACCCAAGAGGTATTGATTTACAATATCAATCGCAGGCTGAATCAAATGATCCTGAATCGGATGAAAGCCATTGCTACCGGACAAGCTTTGGAAGAACAACCTGCCGAACAAGGCCTCGCCAGCGAATCCTCAACCGAGTCTGATTCCGGTAACGAGCCTGTTCAGGAAGAGAATCAGGACGCGCCTGCTGAGGAATAGTCCTCAAATCAATTCAACCAGCCAAAGGAGAAACCATGTCCATTCCGGCTTTTCAAAATATCATCCCTATGGTCATCGAAAGTACTGGCCGCGGTGAGCGTGCTTACGATATCTACTCGCTGCTTTTGAAAGAGCGCATCGTATTTGTTGGTACTCCAATTGATGACCAGATTGCTAACCTGATTGTAGCTCAACTGCTTTACCTGAGCAAAGAAGATCCCGATAAGGGTATCCAAATGTACATCAATTCCCCCGGTGGAATGATCTACGCAGGCATGGCAATCTACGACACCATGATGATGATCCCCAACAAAATCAGCACGGTAGCTGTTGGCGTTACCGCCTCGTTCGGCACGGTTCTGCTGGCAGCCGGCACCAAAGGACAACGCTATGCACTGCCCCATGCAACCATCCACATGCACCAGCCGCTCGGTGGTGCTTCGGGTCAGGCTTCGGACATCGAAATCCAGGCCAAAGAAATCCTGCGACTGAAATCGCGTTTGAACGAAATTCTGGCCGAATGCACTGGCCAGCCGTTGGAAGTCATCGAGCGGGATACCGAGCGGGATTTTTACATGGATGCCCAACAAGCAGTTGAATACGGGCTGGTGGATCAGGTTCTCACCCCACCGAAAAAATAACCCCTTTCCGGCAGGGTTAAGCAAAACCCTGCCGGAAACATCCCTTTTCTGACATGCTCCTCAATAATTTTCCGCAAATTAAAGCCCTCATTTTGGACATGGATGGCGTACTCTGGCGGGGAAAGCAGCCAATTGGTGACCTCGCCCGGATTTTTGAAAGAATTCAAAACCTTGGGCTCAAGTACACCTTTGCTACCAACAATGCAACTGGCAGCATCGGTCAATATGTGGATAAACTACGCTCCTTTGGGGTTGATGTTCAACCTCAACAGATCATCAACTCGCCAATCGCAGTTGCCCATTATCTCAAACAACTGCATCCGGAAGGGGGTGCAGTTTATTTGATTGGTGAAACCGGTTTAATCGAAGCCCTCGAACAAGCCGGTTTTCATCACGCTGAGGATGGTGTTGTGGCTGTGGTGGCCGGGTTGGATCGCCAGTTTACTTACGAAAAGTTACGCAAGGCATCTCTGCTGATACAAAAAGGTATCCCATTTATCGGAACCAACCCGGATAAGACCTTTCCCTCCCCCGAAGGGTTAACCCCCGGTGCCGGTTCCATTCTGGCTGCTATCGAAACGGCCAGTGGAACCCCACCCCAAATCATGGGAAAACCTTATCCTCATCTTTTTCAATTGGCGCTCCAACGTATGGGAACTCAACCGCACGAAACACTTGTGATCGGCGACCGCTTGGATACCGACATTTTGGGGGGAATGAATGCCGGTTGTAAAACCGCCTTGGTGCTTAGCGGGGTTACCGGTCTTGCCGAAGCCGAACAATTTCAACCCAAACCGGATTGGATTGCCAGCTCCCTCGGTGAATTGGTGGGGGTTGATTCCTGAATGGTTGAAAAAGAACCGCCCTCTCTAAAACCACTGATTTACGATCTCGATTATACCGATCTCGAGAATCTGGTCAGAGATTGGCAGCAGCCTTCGTTTCGTGCTCGTCAGATTTGGGAAGGCTTGTATCAAACATACTGGCGTAATCCCGAAGAATTTACCAACCTGCCGCTTTCTTTGAGACAAAGGTTGGCAGATAGTTTTCGGTTCATTTCATTAGAACCCATTCAAATCCTCCATTCCTCCGATCGGGAAACCATCAAAACGCTCTTCCAATTACCGGATGGATGAGCAATCGAAGCAGTATTGATGAAGTATGAGAAACGCCGCACGTTGTGTATCTCCACACAATCGGGCTGTGCGATGGGCTGCGTGTTTTGTGCTACGGGTCAAATGGGATTCAAGCGGAATTTGACCAGCGGTGAAATTGTCGAACAGGTTATTTATTACGCAAACCTGCTTCGCCGGGAAGGCGAATCGGTCACCAATATCGTCTTAATGGGTATGGGCGAGCCTTTCCATAACTACGATGCCACCATGGCCGCCATAGACCGGCTCAATCACCCATTGGGCATGAATTTAGGGGCGCGAAGGTTTACCATCTCAACCGTAGGACTGGTACCCATGATCCGCCGTTTTGCCGCAGAACAAAGACAGATTAATCTGGCTATCAGCCTGCATGCAGCCGATGACGAGCTACGCACCTCAATGCTGCCAGTTAACAAAAAATACCCGCTCAGCGAATTGATGGCAGCCTGTCGGGATTATGTTGCCCAAACCCACCGCCGCCTCACCTTTGAATGGGCATTAATCCAGAATGTGAATGATTCCGTTGAAACCGCCCGCAAACTCGCCCGGCTTTTGGAAGGTTTGTTGTGTCATGTCAATGTCATTCCCCTGAACCCCACACAAAAATACGCTGGAAAAGGAAGTACACGCGAGCGTGCCCTGGCGTTCAAGGCCGAATTGGAACGCCATGGTGTTCCCTGCACCATCCGCATCCGGCGCGGTATTGATATTCAGGCTGGCTGCGGTCAGCTGGCAATTCAACAAGCCCAAAACTCCCCTTCCAATCCCCTTATGATATAATCATCCCGCTATGGCAGAATTCTTCTCAAAATGGAAAGAGGCGCTCAACCGAACCAGTAAAGCTGCTTTTGGCAGACTGGCAACCGTATTTGGGGCAACCGAGATTGATGAATTCACCTGGGAAGAACTGGAAGCCCTCCTTCTTCAGGCTGATTTGGGCATCCAGACTACCCAGGAAATACTCAATGTCCTCCAGAAAAAAGCAGCCCAACAGGGTATTATTCGAGCCAGTGATCTACGCAACCTGCTGCGCAGTGAACTGATTCAACGCCTTGACCCCGCCCCGCCGATTGATCTGGACCACCACAAACCGGCAGTGGTGTTAATAGTCGGAGTAAATGGCTCCGGTAAAACCACCACCATTGCCAAACTGGGTAAAAAATACTCCCAGCAGGGCAAGAAAGTCCTGCTTGGCGCAGCCGATACCTTCCGTGCAGCAGCAGTGGATCAATTGGAAATTTGGGCCGAACGTCTTAACCTGCCCATTGTCAGCGGGCAGCCCAACGCTGATCCGGGAGCTGTGGCGTACGACACCATTCAAGCAGCCATTTCTCGGAATGTGGATTTAGTTTTTATAGATACGGCCGGTCGTCTGCATACCCGTTATAACTTGATGGAAGAATTAAAAAAAGTCTACCGCGTCAGCGGTAAGGCTTTACCGGGCGCACCTCACGCTACCTGGCTTGTGCTGGATGCCACTACTGGCCAAAATGCGCTCCAGCAGGCAAAAGCATTCAAAGAAGCCGTGCAGATTACCGGAATCATCCTTGCCAAACTCGATTCATCCGCCCGCGGGGGTATGGCATTTGCCATTCAAAAAGAATTAGGCATACCGATCCTGTTCGCCGGGTTGGGCGAACAACCGGATGACCTTCAACCTTTTGACCGCGAGGCTTTTGTGGATGGCATTCTGGCCTGAACCATTCATACGGGAGGAAGTATGCAGGAATTAATTGATCAACTGACGGAATATTCCCGTCAAATCCATGATCTAATGGAGCATCTTTGACTTCGCCAGAAAGAAGTCAGAACTCGAATTCCTCGAAAAACAAGCCGAAGATCCAACCTTGTGGGATGACCCGGTTCGTGCCCAACAACTGATGAAAAAACTTTCCGCTTTGCGGGAAGAAGTCCACGAGTGGGAAAAACTTCAAAAAAGAATCACCGATTTGCTCGATCTGGCACAAATGGAAGATGAAAGCCTGTTGCCGGAAATCGAACAAGAGGTGGAAGATCTGCAAAAAATCCTTGAACAAAAGGAATTAAGCACCCTGCTCTCCGGGCCTTATGATCAGGGGAATGCCCTGCTTGCAATCCATGCTGGCGCGGGTGGAACGGATTCACAGGATTGGGCGGCCATGCTCCAACGCATGTATCTTCGCTGGGCGGAGCGTTCCGGTTACGAGACCGAAATCCTGGACATGACCGAAGGGGAAGAAGCCGGCATCAAAAGCGTTACCATTGCCGTCAATGGAAAATATGCCTACGGCTACTTGAAATCCGAAAAAGGAGTTCATCGGCTCGTGCGGCTTTCTCCCTTTGATGCAGCCCATCGTCGTCACACCTCCTTTGCGCTGGTGGAGGTCCTGCCAGAAATTGAAGATGATGATGAAATTGTCATCAACCCGGAAGACGTCCGGATTGACATTTTTAAATCATCGGGGGCTGGTGGCCAAAATGTCCAGAAGAACGCCACGGCAGTGCGCCTTTTGCACCTGCCCACCGGTATCATTGTGACGTGTCAGAACGAACGTTCCCAAACCCAGAATCGCGAAAATGCATTTCGCGTTCTGAGAGCTCGCCTGGCAGCATTAAAACAGGAACAGCAGGAAAAAGAATTGGAAGCCCTGCGTGGTGAATATCAAAAAGCCGAGTGGGGTAGCCAGATACGTTCTTATGTCCTGCATCCTTATCAATTGGTCAAAGATCACCGCACCGATTACGAAACCGGCAACACACAAGCCGTCCTGGATGGCGAATTGGACGGCTTCATTGAGGCTTATTTACGCTGGAAACGCTAAACCGCTAATCCAGCATCTTTGCCAGTTCGAATAATTTCAGGTCAATTTGTTTTTTGTTGCTGACCACTTCCTCCAGCGGGGTTGTGCTCACCTGACTTTTGATCATACCGACCAGCACGCCGTATTCACCTCTTTCAAGGGCCTCAACGGCTCCGGCCCCAAGCCGGCTTGCCAGAATCCGATCATACGCGCCGGGGTCGCCTCCACGTTGAACATGCCCCAAGATGGTAACTCGTAGATCGAAACCCAGGCGCTCGCGGTGCTTTTCAAAATACGAACCAAGCTTGGTAGCATTGTACTGAGCGCCTTCAGCAACTACCACAATAGCGTGGGCTTTACCGCGCTCATAGGCGCGTACCAGTCGTTGAGCAATTTCCTCGGGGTCAACCTCAACCTCAGGTATGACCACCGCTTCTGCACCGCCGGCAATGGATGCCATCAAAGCCAGATAGCCACAATCCCGCCCCATCACTTCCACCAAAAAAGCGCGTTGGTGAGAAGATGCCGTAATTTTCAAGCGGTCAATGGCCTCCAGGGCAATATTCAATGCCGTATCCACCCCGATGGTGATGTCCGAACCATAGAGATCATTATCAATCGTCGAAGCCACCCCCACTACCGGAAAACCATGTCGGTGTAGCGCCAGTGAACCGGTTTGAGAACCGTTCCCACCGATCACCACCAAACCCTCAATCCCAAATTGATTCAATGAACGAATCGCCTTTAATTGTCCGGCCTCAGTCTTGAATTCTGGCGAACGGGCACTGCCCAGAATTGTACCGCCCCGCTGTAAAATTCCCCCCACATCTCTGGCGCCCAGAGGAAAAATTTTACCATCAATCAAGCCTTCATAGCCGTTGCGCACACCGTAAACTTCCCATCCGCGAATCGCTGCCGTTCGGACTACAGCCCGAATAGCCGCATTCATACCGGGTGCGTCCCCCCCGCTGGTTAACACAGCAATTCTACGCATGATCATACCCTCCGAAAATACTACTCTCCAATGATAGCTGTCTGTACGATTTTAACACAGTTTTGAGATACTGCCGCCTTTGGAATTGTGGCATTCCATCATCCTCTATGCAAAGAACAGGTGACACTCGTGAGCAAAAAAGCGGCAATATTTCAGTAGAAAGGCGAGTATGGGTTTGCTACAATCAGTACGGTAGTGGCAGGCAAATCCTGAACCACAGAAAAGGACTATCCATGTCTTCACGGCGAATTCAAAAGCACCCCATCCTGCCGGCAATCGAAAAACCAACCCTTACTTTTTTCTGGCAGGATCAACCCCTGGTGGCACACGTTGGTGAAACCATTGCATCAGCCCTGATTGCGAACAACATCCATGTATTCGGACATCATCCCAGAGACGAATCGCCTCTGGGAATTTTTTGTGCGAACGGGCAATGTGCCCAGTGCATGGTCATTGCTGATGGTAAACCGGTCAAATCCTGCATGGAATTGGTCAAAGAAGGGATACATGTTTATCCCGCAAACGGTCTGCCGGCTTTACCAAAGGATGACCTTCTTCCCCCCATGAAGGAGATCAAAACCCTGCAATATCCGGTCTTAATCATTGGAGGAGGGCCGGCTGGTCTTTCGGCTGCCATTGAATTAGGGAAGCATGGCGTTTCGGTTTTGCTGGTGGACGATAAACATCGGCTTGGAGGAAAACTGGTTTTGCAAACCCACCGTTTCTTTGGTTCCAGCGAGGCGGTTTTCGCCGGAACTCGGGGAATTGACATTGCTACCCGTCTTGAACAAGAAGTCAGATCATTTCCCTCCATAGACATCTGGTTGAACAGCACTGCCCTGGCCGTATTCGAAGATCAAAAAGTGGGTATTCTAAAAAATAACCACGAGTATGTATTGGTTCAGCCGCAAGTTTTGCTGGTTGCCTGCGGCGCCAGGGAGAAATTTCTTGCATTCGATGGAAATGGATTGCCAGGCGTCATTGGCGCCGGGGCTTTCCAAACCCTGGTAAACCGGGATCTGGTCAAACCATGTGACCGATTATTTATCGTGGGCGGCGGCAACGTCGGCTTAATTGCCGGCTATCACGCTTTGCAGGCAGGCATTGAGGTCGTTGGACTGGTCGAAGCCTTACCAGAATGTGGGGGTTACAAAGTCCACAAAGATAAACTGGTGCGCATGGGGGTGCCGATCTACACTTCCCACACAATAGTAAGCGCCAACGGGAAAGATCGGGTTGAATCGGTGACCATTGCTCAGATTAACGAAAATTTTAAACCCATTCCAGGCACGGAACAACATTTTGAGTGCGATTGTGTGCTGATTGCGGTCGGTCTGGATCCAGTAAACGAATTCTATCAAAAAGCGCTCAAATACAACCTGCCCGCCTTTGTTGCCGGTGATGCTGAGGAAATCGCCGAAGCGTCTGCTGCCATTTTTTCCGGCAAAATAAAAGGGCTGGAAATTGTCCGTCACCTTGGACATCCCGAGGTTGAAATTCCTCCAGATTGGTACCAAACCGGCGAAATCCTCAAATCCAAACCCGGTAAAATTTACTCGGAGCAGTTACCCGAATTAGATGGTGGGATTTTACCGGTGATTCATTGTCAGCAGGAAATCCCGTGCAACCCCTGCACAACCTTGTGTCCACTGGAATTGATCGTGATTGAAAGCGAGGATATTCGCGGTGTTCCGCACTTTATTGGAGGTAACTACAATTGCAAAGGTTGCGGAAAATGCGTGGCAGGTTGTCCTGGTCTTGCTGTTACCTTGGTAAACAGCCGAAAAGACCCCCAAAACCCGATTGTTTCAATTCCTTACGAATTTCCACGGGAGAGCTTAGAAGGCAAGGAAACTGTGACCGTCATTGATATCGATGGAGCAGATCTAGGTGATGTGCCGTTGGTCGGCATCCATGCTATTCCTGACAATGACCGAACCTTAATTGTACGAGTTCAGGCACCTCGTGCAATCGCTACCCGCATCGCCGGCATACGCCTCCAGCCGCCTGAATTGACGCGCCCCCTTGATCACGATATTGAAGCAATTAAAAACGAAACCATCGTATGCCGTTGCGAGCATGTAACCGCCGGAGAAATCCGTGAACTGATCCGGCAAGGCTATCGGGATATCAATGAAATCAAAGCGCTATCACGTGCCGGTATGGGAGCTTGCGGCTCCAAAACCTGCGGCAATATCATCCTGCGCCTTTTCCGCGAAGAGGGCATTCCATTGGATCAGGTGACCGAAAATACCCGACGGCCGCTTTTCGTTGAAGTTCCGCTTGGAGCTTTTGCAGGTATTTCAATGGAGGATGAGGAAGATCACCATGCCTGAATCCAATCACAGTCATTATGAGGTCATCATCATCGGGGCCGGATCAATTGGCACGCCGGCAGCCTTCTTTCTCGCCCTTAATGGGATTAAGACGCTGGTGATTGACCGGGCTGCCAGCCCAGGCCAGGAATCAAATAAACGCGCCATCGGTGGTATACGCGCAACCCATTCTGACCCCGCCAAAATCCGCCTTGGCTTACGCAGCATAGAGATCTTTTCAACCTGGAAAGATACCTACGGGGATGATATTGAATGGTATCCCGGCGGTTATGTATTTGTGGCTTATCGGGAACGCGAGGAAAAAATCCTCAAAGAATTGTTGGTTAAACAGCATTCTTTTGGCCTGAATATCCACTGGTTGGATAAAAAACAATTGTTGGAAGTGGTTCCCGATTTGAATCCAAATAATCTGATCGGCGGCACCTACTCCCCAGAAGATGGCAGCGCTTCACCCATGTTGGCGGTTCACGCTTTTTACCGTCATGCCCGTCGCCTGGGTGCCGAGTTTCATTTCAATGAAACAGTCCAGAAATTTACATTGAAAAACGGGGAAATTCAAGCTGTTCATACCGACCACGCCACATACACGGCGGATATCGTCATCAACGCAGCAGGCGGGCATGCCAGGCAAATTGGAGAACTTGCCGGACTTGACCTGCCCGTTTTTCCCGACTCACATGAAGCAGCGATCACCGAACCCGTTACCCGATTTCTCAACCCGATGATTGTGGATATCCGGCCGGCACCAGGCTCCTCCAATTTTTATTTTTACCAGCACCTTACCGGGCAAATTGTGTTTTGCATCACCCCTTCACCCAATATCTGGGGAACGGATACTGAGGAAACCAGTCAATTTCTGCCAATGGTATCACGTCGCATGATCGAAGTGATGCCGCGCCTGAAACATATCCGTGTCCGCCGCACATGGCGGGGTCTTTACCCCATGACCCCCGATGGGTTTCCAATAATCGGTTATGCCCAAAATCCGCGCAACTTCCTGCTGGCAGTCGGAATGTGCGGACAGGGCTTCATGCTCGGGCCAGGTGTGGGAGAACTGCTGGCGCGTTTGGTGCTGAACGAAACCGAGCCGGATGACGAGGTCATCCTTCAAATCCTTTCACCACAACGTCAGTTTGCCGGGCAGGAAATGCTGAAATAAGCCGTACCTTATGGTATCATTGGCAGCGCACTCTGCTGGTATTCAGAGTGTAAATTTTCTTATAGATGTTTCTGGATACTCATTATGATTTCGCCGATTAGCGCCTTGATCTTTGACTTTGACGGTCTGATAATGGATACCGAAAGCCCCGAATTTGAAACATGGCAGGAAATGTTTCGAGAATTTGGGGCAGAACTCAAATTTGAAGAATGGGTTGCCTGTCTGGGGACCTCTGCAGCGGCATTTGATGCCGCCGGAATTCTTTATCAACGTACCGGTATTACCACTGATAATCATACCCTCTGGACAGAGCAAAAGCGACGCTCCATTCAAAAAGCAAATCAATTGCAGCCATTACCGGGAGTAGTCCATTTGCTGGAAGAAGCCAAAAGTGCTGGTATGGTTCTAGCCGTTGCCTCCAGTTCACCACGCGCTTGGGTCCAGGGTCATCTCGAACGGCTGGATTTATGTTCATACTTTCGATTTATACTAACAAAAGAGGATGTCCAGACGGTCAAACCTGCTCCTGACCTCTACTTGAAAGCCATCCAGATGCTTCAGGTAGAGCCTGCCCAGGCAATCGCCCTGGAAGATTCACCCAACGGAATAAAAGCTGCCCGGCAGGCAGGTCTTTTTTGCATTGCAATTCCCAACCCTATCAGTATAAGGTTAGATTTATCAGAGGCAAACCTGATTTTAAAAAGCCTCACCGAATTAAATCTCCAACAACTGGCGGAAATCGTCACCCACCACAACAACGGTCATTCCCCAGTGAAGATCAAGGTTTAAACTTTTCTTATTTCACACCTTGAAAGTCGGGCGGGAAAAGGTATACTTACAACCATAAATAACCAGTGAAAACGGGCGCAGCATGAAAATTGACAGCCTGATGGAAATTCTGCCGCAAAATTACTCGGTGGTTGACCGGGAGATGGTGATGCGTGCTTATCGCTTTGCCGAAGCCGCTCACCAGGGGCAAAAACGCGCCTCCGGTGAACCCTATGTGAGTCACTGTCTGGCAGTTGCCGCCATTCTGGCTGAAATGCAGGTACCCCCGGCAGTCGTCATCGCTGGTTTACTTCATGATACGGTTGAAGACACCATAGTAACCCTCGATGATATCCGTAAAGAATTTGGCGACGAAGTTGCCAGATTGGTTGACGGGGTGACCAAATTAACCAATCTCCCACGAGTCTCCCGCGGTGATCAGCATGGCGGTAGTGCAATCGCCGATGAAGACCTGCTCCCCGAACCGGTTGAAACGACTACACGCAGCCGGCGCAAGGACATGACCAATGAAACCCTGCGTAAAGTCTTTCTGGCAATGGGAGACGACATCCGGGTGGTCTTGATTAAACTGGCTGACCGCCTGCATAATATGCGCACGCTGGGTTACATGCCGGAAGAAAAGCGCAAACGCATTGCCCAGCAAACGCTGGATATCTTCGCGCCCCTCGCTAACCGCCTCGGTATCTGGCAGATCAAGTGGGAACTGGAAGACCTGGCGTTTCGCTATGTCAACCCGGAAAAATACCGCGAAATTGCCGAAAATCTGGCAGAACGGCGTCAGGATCGCGAGCGTCAGATTCAGCAAATTATCCAACGAATGCAAACCATCCTCCGGGAAAACGGGATTAAGGCTGAAATCAGCGGCCGCCCAAAACACATTTATTCCATCTACAAAAAGATGGTTGAAAAGGGAAAAACCTTTGAAATGGTACGCGACCTGCGTGCAGTGCGTTGCATTGTTAAAGATATCCCTTCCTGCTACGCAGCGCTGGGGGTCATTCATACCCATTGGCGTCCCATCCCGCAGGAATTTGACGACTATATCGCAGCACCCAAGGACAATTTTTATCAATCGCTCCATACTGCCGTTATTTACGATGACGGTAAACCGCTGGAAGTGCAAATCCGCACGATGGAAATGCACCAGAACGCCGAATACGGTATCGCTGCACACTGGCGTTACAAAGAACGCGGGCCAAAAGATGAACTTTACGAACAACGCATCAACTGGTTGCGAAAGTTAATGGAATGGCGTCAGGAAATTGAAGATGCCCAGGAATTTGTGGAAGGCATGAAAAGTGACGTCTTCCAGGATCGCGTGTATGTCTTTACTCCCCGCGGAGATATCATTGATTTACCGGCCGGCTCGACCCCCATTGATTTTGCCTACCATGTCCATACCGAAATTGGCAACCGTTGTCGGGGGGCTAAAGTAAACGGCAAATTGGTTACCTTAGATTACACCCTCAAAACCGGTGATCAAGTCGAAATCCTGACCGCCAAACAGGGCGGTCCCAGTCGCGACTGGCTCAACCCCTCATTAGGATTGGTGAAAACCCAGCGTGCCAGATCGAAAATCCGGGCGTGGTTCAAAAAGCAAGACCGCGAACAAAACCTGACCCAGGGTAAAGCCATGTTCGAGAAAGAATTGCGCCGCCTTGGGATTACCGATGTGGATGTTGAAAAGCTGGCACAGGATTTTGACTTTAAGAACGCGGATGATTTGTATGTTGCCATCGGATGCGGGGACATTGGCCTGGGCAGGGTGATTAACCGTATCAGCGATGATAATGCCAAGAAAGATCCCTTCATTTTTACCTTGCACCAACCTAAGGAAAGTAAACCTCCCGGAAATGGTGTTACCGTCCTTGGGTTGAAAGGCTTATTGACCACCTTTGCTCGTTGTTGTAATCCGGCCCCCGGTGATGAAATTGTCGGCTACATTACTCGCGGACGCGGCGCGACGATTCATCGTCAGGACTGCCCGAATGTACTGCGTTTGAAAGAACGCGAACGGATTGTCAAAGTGACATGGGGTGAACCCCATCAAACTTATCCGGTTCATGTACTGGTAAAAGCTTATGACCGTCAGGGGCTAATGAACGACATTTCGATGATTATCAGTAACGAAGAGGTGAATTTACTCGATATTGACTTGAAAGTCACCCATAATCTGGCATCGATTCACATGGTGGTTGAAGTCAGTGATATCAATCAACTCAGCCGGGTTCTGACCCGGATCGAGAACCTTCCGAACGTTCTGGAAGCCCATCGCACCAATCCGGGTTAAAGACGAGGACGATCCCATGACGGATTTAATATCGGTTAATCAAGCGCTTTCACAAATCCTCTCTGAATTCTCGTCACTGCCACCAGAAGAGATCGAAATATCCGAAGCGCTTTTCCGTACACTGGCTGAAGATATCCACTCGCCCTTCGACCTGCCGTTGTTTTCCAATTCGAGTGTAGATGGCTTTGCAGTCTGTGCCTCAAAAGATATCCGTGCCGGTTTGAGAGGAAATTTTACCCTGCCTGTGGTAGGCGATATTCCCGCAGGCGTACAAACCAACCTCCGGCTTGGAAAAGGTGAAACCGCTCGCATTATGACCGGCGCCCCCCTACCGGAAGGAGCAGATGCCGTATTACCTGTCGAAGACACCAGTTATCCGTACCGTGACGGTTCCGCACCGCTTCCCACCGAAGTGACTTTTTACCGCTTTCCCAAGCCGGGAGAAAATGTCCGTCCACGCGGTCAGGATGTTCAAAAAGGCCAGAAATTACTCATCAAAGGCAGAAAACTCCAGCCCCAAGATATTGGCATGCTGGCAACACTCGGACTTGACCGAATACCCGTCGTCCGAAAGCCAAGAATTGCCCTCTTTTCCAGCGGTGATGAATTGCTGTCTCCCGGTATTCCTCCCCAACCCGGTAAAATATTTGATGCCAACAGTTATTCACTGGGGCTGCTGGCCCAGCGTGAAGGCGCCGAAGTCATCCGTCTGGGGGTTGCCAGGGATCAGTATCAAGCCGTAGTGGATTTGTTCGAGAAGGCCAAAAACGCCAATACCGACCTGATTCTGACCTCTGCTGGTGTGAGTGTGGGTGCTTTCGATTTTGTTCGTCAGGTATTGGAAGAACACGGGCAGGTCAAACTCTGGCGAGTCAATATGCGCCCCGGAAAACCCCTGACGTACGGTTCATTTGCCGGTATACCGGTTATCAGCCTGCCGGGCAATCCCGTTTCTGCATTCGTTGGTTTTCTGGTGTTTGTTCGCCCGGTCATTGCAAAACTTACTGGACTGGAACCCACCCCACCCGCCACCCTACCGGTCATCCTTGAGCATCCCGTGCTTTCGGATGGAAGAGAAAGCTACTTGCGTGCCATTGTCCAAAAAACGCAAGATGGTTTTGTTGCTCGCCTTACCGGGCATCAGGGATCTGGCAATTTGTACTCCCTGGTTCAGGCAAACGCTTTACTGATTATCCCCGCGGGTGTAAAATCATTGCCTGCCGGAGAAACTGTTCAGGCTTGGTTGCTGGATGATGAACCATTACCGGTATTGGAGAAACCTGAATGAGGCTTTGGAAAAGAATTGCATTGCTCACGGCATGGGTTGGCGTACTCGACTCGATTTACCTGACAATTCTAAAGTTAAGCAACAATAAATCATTATGTATTCAGGGAGTTGGCGATTGCTGGTCGGTCAATACCAGCATTTATTCGGAAATTTTTGGAATTCCCATCGCCATACTGGGATTGGGTGCCTATGGGTTTATTCTCATGTTGCTGTGGGCGGAACGGCGCAGCCGTTTGGTCCATCAATATGCCGATTTTATCCTGTTCGGTGTCACATTAATCGGCATTATTTACTCAACCTACTTGACGTACCTTGAAATTGCGGTTATAAAAGCGATTTGTCCGTTCTGTGTGGTTTCAGCAGTCGCAATGTTGATTTTGTTTATTTATTCAGTTAAGAGACTGTTTGAACCGAGCGGCGATGAATCTTAGCTCCTCAGGAGGATCGAATGCCAAAAATCCGCTGCCACTATATTGATTGCGCTTTCCTCGACGATGGTTATTGCAGTGCTGCACTCGTAGAAATTGACCCCGATTCGGGCTGCCTCACCTACTCTCCCACCGCCGAGAGTGAACATGAGGATGAGTGGGACGAAGAAGAAATCGAAGAATGGGAAGATTTAGAAGAGGAACTGGAAGAAGAAGACGAAGATTGGATTGACGACGACGAAGAAGAGTTCTAATTTTGATATTTCCTTTGGGCAATACCCCGGATAAGGCTGGGATTCCGGGGTTTTTTTGTGAAAATTGGATGCAATGGCACAGGAAAATCTTCTCCAAAAGAGTTTACGGTTCAACACCATTGTCAACCTGATCGATGGGGGATTTTTTGGATTTGCCCTGGGTCTTGCCTCATTTAGCACGGTAATTCCTCTTTTTATCGCCAACTTTACCGATTCGGCCGCCTGGATCGGTCTGGTTCCCGCTATCCATGCCGTAGGCTGGCAATTTCCGCAATTATTGACTGCCCGCTGGGTCAGCCGCATGAAACGTTTCAAACCGTTTGTGTTGTTTATGACGGTGCAGGAGCGTCTTCCTTTTTTAGGACTGGCATTACTGGCATGGTGGTCTCCGGCGATTGATAATCGGCTTACGCTGACCATTGCATTCTCGCTTCTCATCTGGCAAGGAGTTGGCGGAGGATTGACCGCAAATGCCTGGCAAAATTTCATCGGAAAAATCATCCCCTACAACCTGCGGGCTACTTTCTTTGGCGCTCAATCAGCAGCAGCCAACCTCTTAGGTGGAATTGGGGCGATTCTGGCCGGCTTTCTACTGGAACGGCTTGATTTTCCAACCAATTTTATGGTTTGTTTTCTGCTTGCCAGTGGGATGATGGTCGTATCGTGGGTGTTCCTTTCCCTCAGCCGCGAACCCGATCACCCAATAGACTCGCAGCCGGATAATCAAAAGGTTTTCTGGCAAAAAGTCCTGGTGATTATCCGCAAGGATCGCCCCTTCCGCTGGTTTATCATCAGCCGAATTCTGTTTCAATTTGCAACCATGGCTGCCGCTTTCTATACGGTCTATGCGGTCAAAGTGCTCGGCATGGGAGAAGTTGCTGCCGGTGTAATGACCAGCATCCTGTTTATCGTTCAGGTTGTCTCCAACATGGCGTTTGGCTGGCTGGCAGATCGAAAAGGCCGATTGCCGGTGTTGATGATCGGAGCATTGTGTTCGGTCATCGCTGCTGGCGCAGCCTGGCTTGCTCCGGATTACAACTGGTTTTATGCCATTATGATTTTTGCCGGAATGGCAAGTTCGGTTTTCTGGACAATTGGCATTGCCGTCAGCCTTGAATTTGGGACGGAACAGGAACGCCCGACCTATGTTGGTTTGGCCAATACACTCATCGCCCCCAGTGCAATCCTTGCGCCGCTGTTGGGCGGCTGGTTAGCCGATTGGGTGAGCTATCGTCTGACTTTTCTGGTATCGGCTTTGTTTGGGCTATTGACCTGGTTGATTCTCTTCTTGTTTGTCCGCATCCCACAAAAAGCCCCCCTACCCGCAGCATTGGCTTATTCTGCTGATCCCCCTCTCGAAACACGAAACCAATGATAGGCAAAAAAATAAAGCGGTGAAATCAGAATCACAAAAAAGAACAAGAACATCTTGGGTATTCCCAAAGTCCATAAAAACATCAACGAAAAAATTACGATCAATACTGACCCGGCTTTTTCGTTTTTGAGCGCCACAACATAACCGCTAATCATCCCCAATTGAAATACCAGATTCAAGGGAAAATTATTTTCGATTAAATCCGGTTGCTGAAAAAAGATTTCGACCTGATTGATAAAGAAAGCCCCCATCAATAATAGCATCACCACACAGAAAAATCGGCCAATCCAAATGACTTTAAACCGATTGAACTTAAAAAGGGGTTCATCATCCATGCCAACACCAATAAAATGATTATATAATGTTTACTGATTTAGTACACAAAACTGTATTTTTTCAAAGAAATTCATAATAAAAATGCACCCGATTGATTACCGGGTGCCTTCTTTACGTTTACCATAACCGTTTTTACTTCATTTTCTGCTCAATTTTTGCCCAGGTATCCCGCAAAGTGACCGTCAGGTTGAAAACCAAAAGCGAATCGCTAGTATCCGGGTCAACACAAAAGAAACCCTTGCGTTCAAATTGGAAGCGGTCGCCCGGTTTTGCCTGAGCGAGGCTTTTTTCCACTTTGCATCCGGAAATAACCTTCATTGACTCGGGATTCAGATAATCGAGAAAAGTCTTGCCCTCTTCCGGTTGGCTAGGGTTGGGAACGGTGAACAGGCGGTCATACCAGCGTACTTCGGCATCCAGCGCGTGTGAGGCTGATACCCAATGGATGGTGCCTTGAACTTTTCGGCCATCCGGCGCGTAACCACCGCGCGTTTCCGGATCATAGGTGCAGTGGATTTCGCTCACCAGACCTGTTTGCGGATCTTTGACATAATCCACGCACTTGATGATGTAACCCCAGCGTAATCGCACCTCGCGGCCGGGAGCAAGACGGTAGTATTTTGGCGGGGGTTCTTCCCGAAAATCGTCCCTTTCGATATAAAGCTCACGGCTGAAAGGTACCTTGCGCGTTCCAGCAGCGGGGTCTTCCGGGTTGTTGATGGCTTCCAATTCTTCCACCTGCCCTTCCGGATAATTGACAATAATCAACTTCACCGGATCAATCACAGCCATCACCCGCGGGGCACGCAAGTTTAAGTCATCCCTGACCGCACTTTCCAACAGGGCTACATCCACCACGCTCTCTTTTTTGGAAACCCCCACCATGCCAATAAATTTACGAATGGCTTCGGGAGTGTAACCCCGACGGCGCATCCCTCGCAAGGTCGGCATGCGAGGGTCATCCCATCCGCGCACATGCCCTTCTTCAACCAGTTGTTTCAAAAATCGCTTGCTCAGAATGGTATAGGTCAGGTTGAGTCGCGCAAATTCAATTTGACGACTCGGGAAAATACCCAACTCACGGATAAACCACTCATACAGGGGCCGATGGTCCTCATACGCCAAATCACAAAGAGAATGGGTGATCCCTTCAATCGAATCGCATTGTCCGTGGGCAAAATCGTACATGGGGTAAATACACCATTGATTACCGGTCCGGTGATGCGTTGCGTGAATGATACGGTACATGACCGGATCGCGCATGTTAATGTTTCCAGAGGCCATATCAATTTTGGCCCGTAATACACACGCACCCTCTGGAAATTCACCTTTGCGCATTCGTTCAAAGAGGTCCAAATTTTCTTCAACGGTTCGATTGCGGTAGGGGCTTTCCCGGCCAGGTTCTGTCAGAGTACCCCGGTATTCTCGGATTTCCTCCGGGCTGAGATGGCACACATAGGCCTTCCCCTTCTTGATCAGTTGAACTGCAAACTCGTATAATTGCTCAAAATAATCCGAGGCGTAAAATTCCCGATCACCCCAATCAAACCCCAACCAGCGGATATCTTCTTTGATCGCTTCCACGTACTCTACATCTTCTTTGACCGGATTTGTATCATCAAACCGCAGGTTGGTTGTTCCACCAAACGCCTGAGCAGTTTCAAAATCAATGCAAATGGCTTTGGCGTGTCCAATGTGCAAATATCCGTTCGGTTCGGGTGGAAAACGGGTGCGTACATAATTGAATCTTCCCGATTCGAGGTCTTCCCTCACTGCATCGAGAATGAAGTTACTGGATTCTTGGGATTGATCGGTCATTTAGAAAACCTCCTGCAGATTAGAGAAAAGCACCCTCTCGAAAGGGTGCTTTCGCCATCAGGCTGGGGGCAGAGGATTCGAACCCCTATCAACAGATCCAGAGTCTGCTGTCCTGCCGTTGGACGAGCCCCCAAATCTAACGAGCCACATTCTATCACTTTTCCATATGGCTGTCTAGGCTTACGCAGGGCTTTGTTCTTTCATCTGTTTTAAAAGTACAACCGCTTTTTCCATCCTTTTTATGACGGTGTTCTTCCCAATGATTTCCATGCTCTCGAACAAGGGTGGACTGACTTTTTGGCCGGTTACAGCCACGCGGATCAAGCCGAATACCTGGGCTGGTTTCAATCCGGTTTCCTCCACCAATTGACGCATGGGAGGCTCAGTGGTGGATACCTGCATATCGGGTAATTCTTTGAGGATCGCCAATATCCTCTCTGCCAGTTCATAACTTTGCTTTACGGATAAATCCTTCACCAGCAATTCCTCGGGGACTGGCTGAACATCCTCAACGAAAAAGAAACCGGCTATTTCAGGAGCTTCATCCAGCGTGTGAAGGCGTTCCTGGATCAAGGGGGTGACTTTGAGCAAGGTTTCATCAGAAACCGAGTATCCTTTTTCAACCAGAAACGGCTTGACCCGTTTGGCCAGCTCTTCTATCGGCAAATGACGGATATGTAATCCGTTGAAATGATCAAATTTGGTAAAATTGATCGCCGCCGGTGCGGGGTTGAGTCGTTCCAAACTGAATTTTTCGATCAAATCGGCCATGGTGAAAAACTCGGTATGATCATCATAACTCCATCCCATCAACGCAATCCAATTGACGACCGCCTCCGGCAGATAACCAAGGCCTTGCAGATCTTTGATGAAAATGGAGTAACCATCCTTAATCAACTCAGCCGATTCGCGTTTGCTCATTTTACCCTTGCCGCTGGGCTTTAGGAAAACCGAAAGGTGAACCCAAACCGGTTCCTGCCAGCCAAAAGCGCGGTGAATCAGCCCATGTAAAGGAAAGGTAGGCAGCCATTCCGAACCACGAATCACATGGGTGATCTTCATCAGGTGATCGTCCACCGCAGCCGCCAGATGGTATAGAGCCAACCCATCTGATTTGACCAGAATGTAATCATCCAAAACCCTATTCTCAACCGTAATCTCTCCGCGCAGCAAATCGGTCACGGTTGTAGTCCCCTCCTGCGGGGTTTTGAAACGAATCACATACGGTTCGCCGGCCATTGCCCGTGCTTTCGCTTCGCCCGGTTCAAGCCGCCGGCAGGTGCCGTTATAACGCGGTGATTCCTTACGGCTCAATTGTTCCTGTCGAACGGCCTCCAAACGTTGAGGTGAACAAAAGCAGTAGTAAGCTTTTCCTTCTTCGATTAACTGCTGGGCATATTGCTGGTAAATTTCTTTTCTCTGGGATTGGCGGTAAGGTGCGTAAGGGCCACCCTTGTCCGGGCCTTCATCCCACTCCAGCCCCAACCAGCGCAATCCCTGGATGATTTCCTCCTCAGCACCGGCAACATAACGCTTTCGGTCGGTATCCTCAATTCGCAAAATAAATTGACCGCCGGTTTTCCGGGCGATCAAATAATTGTAGAGCGCCGTGCGCGCTCCGCCAATATGTAAATGCCCGGTCGGCGATGGGGCAAAACGAACACGCACAGGTGAAAGCGACTCGACCATAATGCTCCTTGTGAACTCTAAAAATCTAAGGTCTGGCTATGGGCAGCCACGCTTTCCACCAGCCCAATCCCCAGAACCAATGAAATCAACGAACTTCCACCATAACTGATAAACGGCAAGGTCAGGCCGGTAACCGGCAGCACATTTAAATTGACCCCAATATTAACCGCCATTTGAAAGAAAATCAAAATAGCAATTCCATAGGCAATTAAACTACCAAAAGCATCACTTGCCTTTTGTGCCACCCGCAGGCAACGGATGACCACGAAGACCAACAGTCCGATCACAAGGGTTGTTCCCACAAACCCGAACTCTTCCGCCATTGCCGAAAAGATGAAGTCCGTATGGCGCACTTTTAGAAAGCGTAATTGGACCTGGGTGCCAGCCCCGTATCCTTTGCCAAACGCCCCTCCATTTCCAATCGTGATGAGGGCTTGTTCAATGTTGTAAGTTTCACCGTGGCGGGCGTTTGGATCGGGGAAAAGGAAATTGACAATCCGGTCGACCTGATAAGGTTCAATAAAAGGTACATCAACTCCCGCCGCCAATAGACCGACTAAGAGAGCAAATACGGTTACGCCGAGAATTCCAAAAATGATGATATAACGAGTCGGCAAACCGCTAATCCACATCAATGCAAACCAGATCACAATGACGACGATGGAGGTGCTGAGGTTCGGCTGCAATAAAATCCACACCACCATTCCAAAAGTCATTAGCGCACTTTTGCCAATCCATAGTAAATTTTTGGGTTGATCGGCTGTACGGGAAAAATAATCTGCCAGCACAATGATCATGATAATCTTTGCCAGCTCGGAGGGTTGAATATTGATGATCCCCGCCCTAAACCAACGGGTGGATCCAAAGGCAGCCTCCCCAATGATGTTGATGCCAATCAACATCACCACCCCAAAAATGTACATCAGACGAGATAATGAAGACCAGGTTCGGTAATTGATCGAGGCGGTGATCAGGATGATCCCCATCCCCAAAGCCACATAAATGGATTGGCTTTGAACAGAACCAGCCAGTTCTTCATTACCGGCAATCGCCGAGCGGATCATCACAATCCCAAATACACACAGGATTAATACCGCCCCAAACAACCAGTAATCAAAATGACGCCAGACTTCTCGCCGTAACATTTATTTTCTTAAACTATCTCCGCCGGGCATTGGCAGGTTTCAATGGAATATCGGCAATTAACCGTTGCTCACGCCCATCCTGAGCCATATCAATTTTAACCGCCGAGGGATCAATCGCAACATGCCGCGAGATGACTTCGAGCAATTCGTTTTTCATCACTTCTAATTGATGCGGGGTTAAATCCGTCCGGTCATGAATCAAGACCAGTTTCAGCCTTTCCTTGGCTTGCTCGGCGCTTTTGTCTTTCTTACCCAGCAGTTGTTCCAACCAGCCAGCCATAATCATGCACCTCCTGAACGGAACATTCTGCTAAGCCGGGCAAAAAAGCCATCTTTTTCATCCAGGCTGAGGAATGGTACTTGCTCCCCGTTGAGACGTCGGGCAATATTCTGAAAAGCCAGACCCGCTTTGCTCTTCCCATCCAGCGCAACCGGCTGCCCGCGATTGGTAGAAACAACCACTGCCTCATCTTCCGGCACAATCCCAATTAATTCAACCGCCAGTAATTCAAGCACATCTTCGGCATTGAGCATATCGCCGCGCTTGACCAGATTCATATTGACTCGATTCAGAATCAGGCGAGCCGGGCCTTTCTCTTCTGCTTCGATCAGGCCAATGATTCGGTCGGCATCCCGAACTGCCGAAACTTCCGGATTGGTGACTACCAGCACCATATCAGCTGGCGCAAGAGCGTTTCGAAAACCGCGTTCAATTCCGGCGGGCGAGTCAATCAAAATCCAATCCACTTCATTGCGCAATTCATCGCACAAGCGAACCATGTCGCTTGGCGAAATGGCATTTTTATCTCGGGTCTGGGCAGCAGGGATTAAATACAACTCGGGCAGGCGTTTATCGCGGATCATGGCCTGTCGCAAACGGCAGCGTCCTTCGACCACATCAACCACATCATATACAATCCGGTTTTCCAAACCCAAAACAACATCCAGATTGCGCAGTCCAATGTCCGCATCAATGCAAACGACCTTATAAGAAAGTGCTGCCAGAGCAACGGCAATGTTTGCTGTGGTGGTTGTTTTTCCAACACCACCTTTTCCTGAAGTTACAGTAAGTACTTTGGCTGCCATTCTCCTCCCCTATTTCACTTTGGTATTCCAAATTTCAGTAATAATTTCATTTTTGACAATTCGCGCAATTTCGGCACCTTTATTTTTCTTTTTTATTGGTGGCACATAAAAAAGATTGGCTATGCGAAGTTGAGTTGGACTCATTTCCAACGCGCACACAACGCAATGCTCGTTTCCCTGTGCGCCGGCGTGGACTGTGCCGCGCAATCTTCCCCAAACCACCACATTCCCGTCCGCGATGATTTCCGCACCGGGGTTGACATCGCCAATCACCACCACGTGCCCGTGTGTCGAAACCCGAAATCCAGACCGCAGGGTTCGTTGAATCAAGATGGCATCCTCCCCCGGTAACTGCGTATCCATCGGACGCACGACCCGCTCTGGTTTTGGAGTCGAAAGGCGGGTTGCCAATCCCAAAACTTGCGCGGTCTGCTCCGTTACCGGTGAATGGCTGATAACCGCCCACAAAGAAATCTCGCGGTCAGAAAGGCGGTCTCGCAGGGCTCCCATTTGGGCAGCATGCAGAATGCGATTACCTACATCCAGTGCCAGGCGGGCGCCGCGGAAGAAGGTACCTTTCTCCTCGATTTGTTTCAACAAACGTTCCTGTAATGTGTCCCAATCACCCTCGCCAAGAGTTACCAGCAACCCCTCACGGATTCCTTTGATGGTGATTGCGGTATCTTTCTCGTTTCCGGTTTTATAACCGGGTCTTTCGTCTGGATTCGTTGTTCGGGTAATCATAACTATCCATTATAGCAAAGCCTGCCCAGCCATGTGGCTGAAAAGAGCAGCCGCTTTTGGGGGGTCTATTCGCCTTCATCAATCTTTTTCAAATCGAAGTAGGCTTCCATCGTTCGTCTCACAACCGGGGCAGCCAGCACCGCGCCTTCTCCGCCGTTATAAACGAAAGCAACCACCGCAATTTCGGGGTTATTGTATGGCGCAAAACCCACATACCAGGCGTGAGATGGCCAGTTGCCGCGTTGACACAAGCCCTTTTCTCGGGCAACGTTGTCGCAATATTCAGCCGTGCCGGTCTTACCGGCCGATTCAAAAGTAGCTCCAGCAAAGATCAGAGATGCGGTGCCTTCCACTGTTGTATATCGCATACCTTTTCGAACTTCTTCCAAAACCCACGGCTGTACAGTTTTCTTTTCACCGGTTTGGAAGAAATTTTCATCATAGATATTGATCACCGGATCTTTGGTGATGTCCCAGATCACCTGAGGAACAAAAGGACGAATAACCTCTCCCTCGCTGTTTGTGATTTCTTTGATCAGGGTCGGTTTCATCATCCGACCATTATTGGCAATCGTGGCTGCTGAAACCAGCACTTGCAATGGTGTAGCCAGATCATATCCCTCTCCCACCGCCGCCAGGTAAGTATCCCCGGTTGCCCAGTTCTCGCCCACGGTGCGCCGCTTCCAGGTGGGGTCTGGAACCAATCCATCCGCCTCACCGGGTAGCTCAATGCCAAAAGTTCGGCCATATCCCAGTGCCTGCGCATATTCCTTAAGACGCCAGACCCCTAAGCCTCCATTTGGCACCTCATTCTGATAACCACCACCCAGCTTGTAAAAATACACATTGCAGGAAACACCTACACCCTTTACAAAATTTACTTGGTCGTGACCTTTGCCGGTTGTTTTATAGGTGTAACAAACATATTCCTCAAACCGCGGGCGGGGGTCATTGGGAGCAAAACGTTGTTCCAATGTAATCACACCCGGATCGAAGATTTCTTGCTCCGGCGTTACCACCCCCTCGTTGAGCGCCCCAATCGCTGTTGCCAGTTTATAAACCGAACCCGGTGAATGTTCCGCCGAAATGGCATGGTTGAAAAGCGGGCGGGCGGGATCACGCGTTAATTGTTCATAATAATAAGCCGGGATGAAACGCGCCATCCGATTATTTTCAAAAGTCGGGTGAGAAACCAGCGCCAGTATCTCGCCGGTACGGACATCCATCACAATGACCACACCTTGCGTATAACGGTCCGGATCTCCAACGCGGATATTGTAAAACTGCATGTTATTCAACAATGCCGCCCGCGCAGCCGCCTGCAGGCGCACATCTATCGTCAGGTGGATATTATTACCCGGCACCGGTTCGATGGGTGGTTCAACATCACGGATGATTTTTCCAGCATTATCCACTTCCACGACTCGCCGTCCGTTTTTACCCATCAAAACATCATTCAGGCTGTTTTCCACACCCGCGTAGCCAACCTTATCCCGATTGGCAACAAAACCAAGATTTTCCCAATAATCCTGCTCAATTGCCGGGATAGGTCCCAAAAAACCGACAATCGTTGAAGTCAGCACGCCTGTTGGATAATCCCGAATGGGTTCGATCTCGATCTCCACGCCCGGTAAATCGGCGCTCTTTTCACGAATGACCATAGCGGTAGTTTCGTCAATGTTACACTTAACCCGAACGGGGCTGAATGGCGCCAGCGAATCGCCGATGAACACAATTTGGGCAATTCCTAAATCATTGAAGCAGGGGGTAAAGTTACGAACAGTTTCCTCGTTAATTTCCCCGTTATTGACCGGTACATTGATAAGGGAAGACAGCCGGCGGTAAACTTCCTGCACAGCCCCCTCATCGGTCGGAAGATTTGCCGGGATGATCACCACATTGTAGGAAGCAATATTCCGCGCCAGCACCGTGCCGTTGCGGTCAAAAATCAAGCCGCGCTGGGTTGGCAGCCGCACAATATTGGTACGATTGTCCTCCGCTCGTATCAAGTAGGCTTCACTTTGCAGGATTTGAATCGTGAACAAGCGAAACAAATAAAACGCAATCACCCCACCTATAACAAGGTAGGTCATGATCAAGCGCCAACCGCTGAGAAATTGAGGTGCGGGGGATGGAGTATTTTCGTTCATTTTGGAGATTAAATTACCTCAACCGGATAAACCCAATGAGCCAGATCATTGACAATCACAAATATCGGTAAGGCAAAAATCAAGTTCAACAGGGTACTGGGCAATGTTACCAGAGAGATACTCTCCTGAATAGGGAGCGCTGTCCCGTTGAAAAACAGTGCAAGGTAAGTGATTCCGTGATAAAGAATGGTTGCAACAAAGGTCATCAGCAGCATGGCTAAAATAGGGGTTTGCCAGACTTGCCGCTGCAAAAGCCTTCCAATGGCGGTGGCTACCAGATAGGCTATTAAAGGTACAAAGAAGGGGGTTGCAGAAACCAGCGATACCAGGGTGCCACCAATCAAGGTCCATTGCCACGCATGTTTGACCCGTTCATGAAGTGACCAGGCGATGACAAATAACAGCATTAAATCCGCTGTTCCCTGAAGTAGCGGTAACCGGCTGACAATTGCCAGTTGCAGCATCAGTAGAAGGGTAAAAATGGGAATGCCCAAAAGAGAGATCAACATCTCAAATCAAGGCACGCTGGTAGGGATCAACGGAGAAAAATCAACCGGCCGGAAATTGGTAATTACCAGAACCGCCTGCAATGTAGAAAAATCAACCACAGGTTGTACTGAGGCGGACTGAAACAACTCGTTGGATTGTTTACGCACCGAAATAACCTGTCCAATCAGCAAGTCGGCTGGATAAGTTCCTCCTAAACCGGAGGTTAGCACCAGATCGCCGGGTTGAAGCGGTGCATCCTGCGATACCATTTCAACGGTTAGATCGCCGGTTACCGATCCAACCAGTTGCGCCTCACTACGATGCGGCTCGATCCGCACATTCACAATTGAGGAAGGATCGGTGATTAACCTGACTCTGGCAGCCGTGGCGGTGACCGCATCAATTTGCCCAACCAATCCCTGATTGGTAATCACCGGCATTCCACGCCTTAATCCATCATCCGATCCGCGATCAATGAACACATATTTTAAGAACGGATTGGGGTCTTTACCGATTACAGCGGCTGCAACATACTGTCCACCCTGCGGATTGGATCGGGCAAAATCCAACAGGGCATACAACACCTGGGCTTCACGCAATTGTTGCTGTAATTCGATGATTTGAGCCTGCAGGCTGGTAACTTCTTGTTCCAATTGTTGATTACGTGCTCGAAGGGTTGCCACATCGCGCGGAACGGTGACAAATTCATAAACTGCCATGTAACGGGTCGCCAGCCATTCCTGCACATTGACCAAGGGTGAGAGCACAGTCCCCAACAGAGGGGTCAAAAAACCACTCAAAGCAAACAGGACAATCCCCACCCCTACCAGCAACAGGGTTGCGGTTTGCCAGAATCCAGAACCGGTTGTTTTCATGATATGCCCAGCATTTTAACACAACGGCCAAGCGACCAGGGTTGGTTATCGGCTGCCTGTACGATCCAATCCAACCAAAAAATCGGCATATTTATCCAGATCCTCAAGGATCATCCCCGCACCACGGGCAACGCAGGTCATTGGGTCTTCTGCAACCCATACCCGTACATGTAATTCATCAGATAGTCGTTCAACCAGTCCCTGCAATTGAGCACCCCCGCCCGCCAGACAAATCCCAGTTTCAATCAAGTCGGCCACAATTTCTGGCGGCGCTTCGTCAATCGCATCCTTGATGGTATCCACAATGACCTGAACCGAACCGGCGATGGCTTCTCGTATTTCTACTGAGGAAATTTCCAGTGTTTCGGGCAATCCACTGACCAGATTCCGCCCGCGAACGCTCATTGTCTTTTCCTCGGGTAAGGGGTAAGCCGAACCAATCTGCATTTTGACCAGCTCCGCCATTCGTTCCCCAATAAACAGGTTGTACTTGTTACGAATGTACTGGATGATATCCTGATCCATCTCATCACCCGCTACTCGCAGGGAGCGCGAAACCACAATCCCGCCCATCGAGATGATTGCCACCTCGGTTGTACCTCCGCCAATATCCACAACCATGCTTCCCTGAACCTCAGCAACGGGCAATCCCGCCCCTAGTGCGGCAGCTCGAGGTTCTTCAATCAGGTAAGTTTCTCGGGCTCCGGCAGACATCGCCGCATCATAGACAGCCCGTTTTTCCACTTCCGTTGCGCCAGAAGGAATACCCACAACAACCCGCGGGCGTGGCATCGGCACAACGGATTGTTGATGGGCTTTTCCAATAAAATAGCCCAGCATCGCCTGGGTAATCTCAAACTCCGAAATGACTCCATCTCGCAACGGACGCACCGCAATCACATTGGCCGGTGTGCGTCCGACCATCTCTTTCGCTTGTAATCCAATGGCAAGCGGGCGGCGGGTTCGTTTCTCAATTGCCACCCAGGATGGTTCATTGATAACGATTCCTTTACCCCGAACATTGACCAATGTATTGGCCGTACCAAGGTCAATGCCAATATCCAGAGAAAACAATCCCATCAGCCAGTTGAAAGGATTGAAAGCCAAATTGGTCTCCTTAATCCGTAAAGGATTTGTTAAATTTGTTCACAGATCAATCAAAAATTATACCATAGTGCAACATTACGGCGCTTGACATTCTTCGCCCAACTGCATATAATCCCAATCACAATGCGGGTGTAGTTCAGTGGTAGAACGTTTGCTTCCCAAGCAAAATGTCGTGGGTTCGAGTCCCATCACCCGCTCTAAGACAGGCACACTTATTTTCAACCGACTGGCAGGATCCTTGCACCAGTCGGTTTGTTTTATTTTTCAATAACTTAACAATAATGCAAGGGATGATGAGCCAGCCCCAAGAAAATACTATAATTTAACCGAGATTTTTCTAAATAATTTCCTCAAACGCTGCTTCCTCACTTTTCAAGGAGTGCCTCATCTGATGACCGCGGGAAAGAGTATCCTTTACATCGAAGACAATTTTGACAATCGAATGCTGGTTCGGCGTCTGCTGGAACATGAGGGCTTTTTGGTCTTGGAAGCCGAAAACGCCCATCAAGCTTTGGAGTTACTTCAAACTCGCATTCCGGATTTGATTCTGATGGACATCAATATGCCGGAAATTGACGGCTACACCCTCACCCGGCAAATCAAGACAGCTCCTCAAACCAGCCATGTGCCCGTAATTGCCCTGACCGCCAATGTCATGCGCGGCGACAAGGAACGTACCTTGCGGGCGGGTTGCGACGGGTACATCGAAAAGCCCATTGACATTGACACTTTCATTGATCAGGTCAATCAATTTCTGAACGGTAATCGAGTCAAGCAGCTATGAACACAACCTCAAATCAAAATCCTCAAAAACCAGCCCCGGCCGCCGGTACCACTGGCAGCCTGCTCAAAGATGTTACGGTTCTGGTGGTAGAAGATAATGTGTCCAACTTCGTGTTGATTGCCCGCATGCTAGGATTTTTAGGGATTCACTGCGAGTGGAAAACCTCCGGTTATGAAGTAGTCGAATTTGCGGATACGCTCCCCCGTTTGGATCTGATTTTGATGGATATTCGCCTTCCTTATGAGGATGGCTATTCGGCTTTTAACAAAATCCGCCAATCTGAGCGATTCAAGAATGTTCCGGTAGTAGCCGTCACCGCTGAAGCCAGTCTGGAGCAAATGAACAAAGCCCGCAAAGCCGGCTTTGACGGCTTTTTGGGTAAACCACTCGATCCCGATCGCTTCCCCGATCAAATCCAGCGCATTCTGGCAGGTGAACCCGTCTGGGAAATGGATTAAGGATTTTCTGATGACTCTTCCATCTACCCCGTCCCGAAAATCTTCTCCCACTTTCTTCAAGCGAATCAGGCATAAGGCTCTATTATTTTTGTTCTTGCTGGCAGTTTTCCCCTTACTGCTCTCGGTTGCTTCCACCGTCCTTGCAGTATCTCTGCTGCCACCTGCAACAAGCGGACAAACTCCATGGATTTTGATTCTTTCACAACCGGTATTTTGGGCAGGATCAGGGATCAGCCTGTTAATCGCTGCAGGGATCACCTGGCTGTTCATTCAGGTGTTCATCGTGCCGATAGAAAATCTCTCCACCCAAACCGAAAAACTCGCCAATGGGGATTGGAGTCAAAAGTTCACTGTTCAAAGCAAAGATGAAATTGGGAAACTGGCCTACGCTCTGAATCTGCTTCGCAATGAACTGGGACGAATGTACCGAAAAATTGAGTTACAGGCAATTTCTCAAAAAGCCGACCCATCTTCCGGGCTGGTTGAGTCTGGTTTAGACCTCACCGTTGAAGAGGACCGCCAGGAAAACTTCGACAGTGAGTTTTCCTTCGAACCGATTGAATTTGACCGCCAAGAGGAAAACCCGTTATATCACGCCGCTCAAAAAATCAATCACGCCGGTGAAGAATCTCAGATTAATCAAATCCTCGACGAAACTCTATCCAAAATCGATTATGTTTCGGCATTCTTTGACATCTACCCCAATAATTTGCGTCTGATGCATCTCCTTGACCGGCAGGTGCGGTATACCGAAAAGTCCCTGAAAGGGACCGCCATTCAGATTGAAAACCCGCAAACTTTATTTTCGGGCAAAGATTGTATTATCCTCGAACAAAAAGAGGAAATCAGTGAACTTGTCAATCTGTTCACCCTCTTTGAAAATCGCAATTGCAATTCCATCGCAATTTTCCCTTTACTGGTCAATCAACGGGTCGTCAGGCTGTTTGTCATTGGTTCGCGTAAGCCAACCCCGCTTTCGGCGGTGAACCTACAACCCTTTATCCATTTATCTCATACCATCAGTGCGGTACTGGAAAAACTTGGCAGCATCCGCAGCCTTCGCAGTCAAATGTCTGCTTATGAGACCCTGACCAGCATCAGTCAGGCGATCAGCAATGAATTCAGCCTGCAACCTCTTTATCAGTTGGTGCACCAAAAGGTCAGTGAACAAATTGGTGCGGATTTATCTTTTTCCTTCGCTATTTACGATCAAGCCAATCAAATTATCCAGTTCCCCTATCACTACGAAGACGGGAAAGTGACTTCCATTCCACCCTTCCCGTTGGGTGAGGGTCTGACCTCCTATATCATTCAGAATCGAAAATCGCTGCTGCTGCCCTTAAAGTTTGAACCGAAAGACTTACCCGCCAGCTGGAACGCTTATAAATACATGTATGCGGTTTCGGATGTTGAACGAGATGCCATGCGTTTAGGCGCAAAAATTGTTGGTAAGCCTGCCAAATCCTGGCTGGGTGTACCGCTGATGGTGGGCGGCCAGGTTCTTGGTGCAATCATCGTACAGGATACCCAAAAAGAAGAACGCTTTTCGGAAAAAGACCTGATTTTACTGGAGACAATTGCCCCCCAAATCGCCATTTCCATCCGCAATGCACAGCTGGTTGAGAACATGACCTCAACTTTGCAAGCCTACGATCAGGAACACACCCTGCTGAATGCCTTGCTGGAAAACGTGCCGGAGAAAATTTACTTCAAAGATCAGGAAGGGCGTTATCTGCGGGTTTCCAATTCCTTTATTGCCAGCCTTGGATACTCCTCAGCCAGTGAGATTACCGGCTACACTGATGAAGAATTAATCCCCGGCGAGGCTGGCAACCTCCGCCATCAGCATGACATGCGAGTCATTTCCTCTGGTATTCCTGTTGTCGGCGAAATGGTCGAATATCATGCGGAAAATGGAGAAACGCTCTGGGAGCTAGTTTCCCGTGTTCCGCTATTTTCAAATGCGGACCCCGCCAATAAAAACCCCTATGCTTTGCTGGTGATTTCTCAGGATATCACCGAGTTGAAGAGAACCGAAAACCTGAGCAACCGGCAGGCCCAACAGCTGCTCACCGCTGCCGAGATTGCCCGCGATGTGGCTTCCTCCCTGCAGACCGAACAAGTGCTGGTCAATGCGACTAACCTGATTCGCGAACGATTTGGTTATTACCACGCTTCGGTTTTCCTTGTGGATCCGACAGGAAAATACGCGGTGTTACATGAAGCCTCCGGCGAGATCGGGCAGAAGATGAAAGCTGCCGGACACCGTCTGGCTGTTGGCTCTCGTTCACTGGTTGGGCAGGCCGTTGCCAAAGCCGAAACGGTTGTGTCCAACAATACCCGCCAAAATCCCAATTATTACCCCAACCCCCTCCTTCCAGATACCCATTCGGAATTGGTTGTGCCTTTGAAAACCGCAAACCGTGTGATTGGTGCGCTGGATGTGCAAAGTGACCGGGTTAATGCCTTTACAACCGAGGACATTCACACGCTGGAAATCCTGGCAGATCAGCTGGCAATGGCATTGGAAAATGCCCATCTATACGCCCATGCGCAGGAAAATCTGGTCAAACATCGCTTACTCCATCAGATGACCACCGCCGCTTCTACCAGCACGAACCTCAGTGAAGCGATCCAGAGAACGGTTTATAACCTGCGAACATCTCTGGGCGAGGAACGTGTAGCCTTTTATCTCGCTGATCAGAGCGGCAACCTGTTCCTGCATACCGCCATCGGATTTGAGGGATTGGAAATCAATCAGATCAACATCCAGAACAGCAAACATCTGCTGGCAATTTCCGCCCGAGACCGCTATCCGGTGCGGGTTGGTCGTCTATCGTCGGGTGAGACCAATGTGACCATCCACCCGGAAACGCAATCTGCGCTGGCTGTTCCGATTCTTTTCTCGGATGAATTGCTTGGCGTTCTCACTGTGGAATCCGAGCAGGTGGATCGCTTCGACGAAAACGATCAGGAAATCATTGGCGCACTTGGCGACGCACTGGGTGCGATCCTCACCAATGCCCGTCTGGTGGATCAAATTCGCCAACAAGTTGAACGACAGCGGATGCTTTATGAAATCACCAGTAAAATTCGCCGTTCGGTTGATATCGAAACCATTCTTCGTACCTCGGTAAATGAAATTAGCAGGGCAGTCGGTGCACGCAAAGCCCATATCCAGATTAATCCAGGTGTTCAAAGTTCATCACGTGAGAGCCATGCTGCTTTAACATCCATCCCCGATGAACACAACAATGGTCACCACATTGAGGATAACGGCAAATGAACTTCATCCGCCAAATTAATCCTGCCCATACCCCTCCTCACATCTCCCGTTTAGGGGAGCTAGCCACCTGGCGCGAGCGTATCTTACAGACTACACTCCTCCTGTTTGCGCTGGCAGGCACAGTGATTTACTACCTTGCCATACAACGGGCAATCCAATATCAAGACCGCACCTCAATTTACCTGTACACCGGGGCATTGCTGGTAGCGCTTGCTTTACCCCTCCTCAGAAAATTATCCTTCAACCTGCGTACCCTGGCAATTCTGGTCGTCCTGTATGGTTTGGCCGTTCAAAATCTGGTGGTTTACGGCGTAACACGGAACGCGGTTGCCTATGTATTGGCCATTGTTTTCATCGCTGGACTTTTATGGGGGGTACGGGCTGGTGTTTTTGCCATCCTTTTCACCTTTGCCACGGTGGTGGGGATGGGCTACGGGATGAACTACGGGGGCATGAACCAGCCATTGCAGGAAACTCTATTGAATTCAATGAGTTTCGAAAACTGGGTCAATGTGGCAATTCATTTCAGCATCGTGGGCGGTTTCATTTTGCTGTCCATCTACACTATCTTGAACGGTTTACAAAGTTCATTGTTGCAACAACGAACCTTGACAATGCAATTGAACGCTGCCCGTCTGAACCTCGAAAAAAATGTGGAAGAACGAACCACAACCCTGAAGCGCCGTTTGAACCAGATACGTACCGCAGCAGAAATTGCCAGAGCAGTCAACACCTTTCTCGATCCCGAAACACTTCTCCAACAATCGGTTGACCTGATTCAAAAAGAATTTGATCTGTATTACGCCGGTATTTTTTTAGTGGATGAGCGCGGCGAATTTGCCGTCCTCAAAGCAGGCACAGGCGAAGCCGGCCGCCAGATGATTGCCGCCGGTCACAAACTGGCGGTTGGCGGAAACTCGATGATTGGCTGGGCAACAGCACGCAAAGAACCCAAAATTGCACTGGATACCGGGGTTGAAGCCGTCCGTTTCAACAATCCTTACTTACCCCTAACCCGTTCTGAAATGGCACTACCCATTATCAGCCGCGGTGTCTGCTTAGGTGCCCTGACCATTCAATCTACCCAACCCGAAGCCTTCGATCAAGATGATATTCGCATTTTGATGGGTATTGCCGATTCGCTCGCGACCGCCCTGGAAAATGCCCGCCTGTTTCAGGAAACCCAACAAAATCTTGAAGAGATCCGCGCACTCAACCGGGCTTACCTCATGCAATCCTGGGAAGACGCGGTTGCCATGCACGGCAAACTTGAGTACACCTACCAAAATCCCTCCGCCATTCAAGATGGAAAAGCATCTAACCAAATCCACATCCCCTTGACCCTTCGCGATCAGGCAATTGGTAACCTGACTCTTGAATTAGGCGATAAGAGCTTGACACCCGAAGAAATGGAATTTGTGGATGGGGTAATCAATCAAACCGCCATTGCTCTGGAAAATGCCCGCTTGATTCAGGAAACCCAACGTCGGGCAATGGAAGAGCAGCGCCTCAGTGAAATGACCGCTCAATTTTCGCGCGCAAATACCGTTGACCAGATTCTCAAAGCGGCTCTCCTTGAAATCGGTCACCTTCCCAATGTGGCTGAGGTGAGCGTCCAGTTAATTCCGCCGGTTGAAGATCAAATGGAGGAAGTTGAAGGATGAGTCAAAATCTCCCCACCCGCCCCTACTCCTCTTTATCATCCGCATTCAGCCGCGGAGGTGAAGTGGATGACCTGAGTGGCGCTCTCCAGCCCATTTTGAATCTCACCAGCGTACTCAGTCTGGCCGCCTACCTGTGGATTGCCTTTCAGAACGCCCTCACCCAACAGCCCCTCCTTCCACTGGCACTAGCTCCGCTGCTCGCACTCCTCCTGCTGGTTACTTTTCGTCAAAGCTTTTCAACCTCTTTACGGACTGGCTTCCTGATAATCTTTTATTTGCTGGTTGGTTTCGCCTTATTTTTACTTGGAGAGATGCAAAGCATTGGACTTCTCCTTTTCCTGACCGCGGTTCAAGTTGCCCTTATATTCTGGAATGGAAAAGCGGGCATGACCACTTTCTTGGTTAGTCTGGCACTCATTCTGACGGCGGGTATTTCTCTCCATTTTGGGTTGCTGAAACCATTTGGTCTGGGAACTCAATCCCTTGAACTCGTACCTTTCATCGGATTGATTGCGGCTTTCGTCCTTTCCAATTGGGTTTTGGCCATGATTTCCGGACACCTTCTCAAGGTTTACAACAGGGCAGCTTCTTCTGAAAAAGAACTCTCCCAAATTCTGGATGAAGAAAGAAAAAACCTGGAAGCGCGCATCGAAGAACGCACCCGGCTACTTACCCGGCAAACCAGCCTGATGGAAACCGCCGGTGAGATTGCCCACCAAATCTCAATGGAAACCAGTCAGGAAAATCTTTTCCGTAATACCATTCAACTGATTCGCGACCGTTTGGGATACTATCACGCTGGCATTTTCCTCATGGACGATACAGATGAGTATGCCGTACTGGTTTCTGCGCTGGGAGAAGCGGGTGAGAAGATGCTCGCCCAAGGTCACCGCCTTAAAAAAGGCGAGGAAGGTATTGTCGGAAACGTGGTTGCCCGTGGAGAGGCGCGCATTGCTTTGGACGTCGGCAAGGATGCAGTCCACTTCAAGAATCCGCTCTTGCCTTACACCCGCTCTGAAATTGCCCTTCCCATCAAGATTGGAGATCGAGTGCTCGGCGCATTAGATATTCAATCTACCGAGCCGGAAGCGTTCTCACAGGTGGATATTCAATCGCTTCAAATTATTGCCAATCAACTGGCAGTGGCATTGGAACGCATCCGACTGATTGACCAGCTTCAACAAACTGTAGCCGATTTGGAAAGCGGGTACCGCACCGAAACCCGCAAGTCCTGGCGGATGTACATCCGCAGTAGTCGTAAAACCCGCGGTTTTCGCTATGATCCTGATCGTAAGCAAGTTGAACCAATTCCCGTTGTGAAAAATCCTTCACAATCTTTATCGGATGCCCAAACGGTACAGGTGCCGCTGCACAGCCGAGGTGAAGTGATCGGGGTGCTCAATATTAAGTTCAAAGGCGGGCAGCCGTCTCCTGAAATTCAGCGGCTTCTTCACACAACTGCAGAACGGTTGGGTTCAGCTCTGGAAACCGCCCGTTTGTTGGAGGAATTACAACTCCGTGCCGAGAGAGAACATCTGGTAGGCGATCTTGCCACACAGGTACGCTCCAGTACCGATTTCGAACAAATTCTTAAGACAACCGCCCAGCAAATCAGACAAAAACTGGGTTTACGCGAAGTAACTGTCCAGATTCTTCCTTCGCAAGAGATACAGCATGGGGATTATCCACTGGAGGTTTCATGAATATCGGATACCAGAGCAATTTGATGAGGATAATCTCGCAAGAAGGCGTCGAGCCAGCGTATCGCCGTGATCGCTTTGCTGCCGGCGTGGCTCGGCTTGCTGCCATTATTCTTGGAATTACAAGTGTCATCTTCCTGCTAACATCCTTCAATCAACCTTACTGGCAAATCTTTACTCTTACATTTTTTAGCGCGGGCGGCTTTCTTGCATCTCTTTTCGCCGCTACTTTTCCTGAGAAAGAAGCCGCCGAAAAGCGCACCTACCTGCTTGCTCCAACGCTTTCAATAAGTGCCATTGCTTTCAGTGCTCTCATTGTCAATGTCGCTTTGCCTTTGGCAATCATCCTCTTTTTGGTATTGACTCTTCTGGTCACCGGTTCCCTTGAAGGTCAACGAAGGGATACCGGTATCTCTCTGGCTTTCTTTTCAGCACTGACGGCTGTCATCGCCGGCAACTTTTTACCTGTCTCGCAAGTCAGGTTGCCGCAGATTGAATTGTTCATTCCGGTATTGTTGGGCATCTTAATGATGGTTTATATCATCTTGTTGATGCTGGAAGTTCTTTCCGCCACATTACGCATCAAACTGCTGACAATTTCACTGGCAATTGCCATTGTCCCATTACTGGTCATCTCGATTATCAATTCGCGTTTCTTTCAGGATGCTCTGCGTAATCAGACCAATCAAGTCCTTCTTCTTGCAGCCCAGCAGACTGCTTCTAAAGTCGATTCGTTCTTTGAAGAAAACAAACAATCCATTGCCAGTGAAGCTTCTCTGGCTGTATTTTCGAACTACCTTTCGCTTTCGCCTTTGTACCGCCCTAACAGTACCCAGGAAGTGGCAGCTACTCTGACCTTGCGTTCGTTATCTTCCCGTCAACAGCGCTTTCTGCGTTCTTATGGTTTGGTTGATGCGGAAGGCAAAGCCGTTCTGGATATTAATCCTCTTCAAATCGGGCAAGACGAATCTCAAAACGAGTACTTTACACTCCCGCTCACAACTGGGCAGGTTTATGCCTCACCTGTAATTTTTGACCCGAGATCTCGGAATGGATATATCTATTTCTCAAGCCCGGTACGGAATCAACGCCAGCAGGTAATCGGTGTTTTGCGCGCTAAATTTGACGCCCTGATCTTGCAGGAATTACTGGAGCAAGAGGTAAATTTGGTGGGCATCCGTTCCTACCCAATCTTGCTCGATGAGAATTATTTGCGTCTGGCCGATACGCTCATTCCCAACAGTATTTATAAACTGGTCATGCCGCTGCCTTCGGACGTGATGGGAAAATTGATTCAATCCAATCGTGTTCCGAATTTACCACTTTACGAAATGAGCACCAATGATGTTGCCCTCTCGGCAGGTTTGGAAAACTATTTGAACTCCCCCTTCTTTACTGCAGAATTTCACCCGGATGATCCCAGCCATCCTGAAATTGGTGCCATCACTCGCTTGAAAACCAACCCGTGGTATGTGGTCTTTGTCCGCGAACAGACTACTTTTGCCGGCTTAGTCGCACGGCAAGGCCGCTTATCCATCTTAATTTCTACCTTGATTGCTGGGTTGGTGGGGTTAATTGCCAGCGTGGTTTCCGGCTCGTTTAGCCGGCCGATTGTTCGTTTGCAGCAAACTGCAGAGCTGATCTCCTCCGGTGAGCTGGATGCACAGGCGCAGGTAGAAACCGGTGATGAGATTGGAAAACTGGCTCAGGCATTCAATTTTATGACCAACCAGTTGAAGAACCTGATCAACACGCTGGAAGACCGGGTTCGAGAGCGAACCCGTGAACTCGCCCAACAAAATGAGGCATTGCTCTACAGGACACGCCAGTTGCAAACCGTTTCGGATGTAGCCCGCGGTATCGTTTCGACCCAAAAACTGGAAAGTCTGCTGAACCAGCTCACCATCCTGATCAGCGAACGATTTGGGTTTTATCACGTGGGCGTTTTCTTGTTGGACGAACAGAAGGAATACGCCGTTCTGCGAGCAGCAAACTCAGAAGGCGGTAAACGGATGCTTGCTCGCCAGCACCGGCTCAAGGTCGGTCAGGTTGGTATTGTGGGTTATGTAACCGGTAGCGGAGAAGCCCGTATCGCCACTGATGTTGGTAAAGACGCAGTCTTCTTCAACAATCCCGATTTACCTCAAACCCGATCCGAAATGGCACTCCCCCTCAAAGCAAACAACGAGGTGATCGGCGCTCTGGATGTGCAAAGTACAATACCCAACGCCTTCACCCAGGAAGACGTTGAATTATTCAGCATCCTGGCTGATCAAATTGCCATCGCCATCCTCAATAACCGGCTCTACACCGAAACCCTGCAAGCGCTGGAGGAATCTCAACGCGTTCACCGGCTTTACCTGCGTCAGGAATGGAGCAAAGAAGCCGGAGAACGACCGGTAATTGGCTATCGGGCAACACCTCATGGTTTGATTGCATTGGAAGAGATGCGCGAACAGGAAATTTCCGATGTGCTGCTCTCCGGAGATGTTATCGTCCGCCCGGCAAAGGAAAGTCAACCGGCGGCATTATCGGTTCCGGTCAGGCTGAGAGGTGAAACCGTTGGGGTGATTCACATTGAAGATGATCAAATTGCCGATCGGGTTTGGAGTGAAGAAGAAATTCGTTCCATTCAGGCAGTTGCTGATCAGGTTGGGCTGGCTCTGGAAAATGCGCGTTTGCTGGAAAAGACCATCCGTCGCGCTGAGCGCGAGCGCCGCGTTTTGGAAATCACCAGCAAGATCCGCTCCACAAATGACCCGAACACGATGATCGAGATTGCCATTCAAGAATTGAAACGCACTTTGAATGCCAGCCATGCTCAAGTCATATGGAAAGATACTGGTGAAGAAACCACACCTCCACAACAGCAGAGCAATGAACCATCCACTCTACAAAAACGGAATAACGGATCAAACGGTTCGAGCAGGAAGGGGCAGGTATGACTTATTTTATTTCCATCACAAACGAAAAAGGCGGAGTTGCCAAAACGACTACAGCGCTCTCTCTGGGTGCAGCCCTGGTTGAAGCGGGGCGGCAGGTGTTGCTGGTTGATTTGGACGCTCAGGCCAATCTAACCCTCGCACTGGGAACGGATCCCCTCAACGGACATGCAACCATTCTGAACGCCGTTGCCGATCAATCTCCCATCCATAAACTATGGCGGGAAACCGGTATTCCGGGTTTATTTTTTATCCCTTCCAATCATGATATGGGCTATAGCGAACGAATTTTGCCCGCCCGTCCCGAATATGAATTTACCCTGAAAAAGGCGTTTTCCGAAATCTCGCTGCCGTTTGATTATGTAATATTTGACTGTCCCCCCTTTTTGGGTTCCGTGGTGATTAATGCCCTGACCGCGTCGCAATTACTCATCATTCCTACGCAGGCAGAGTACTTTTCCATTTATGCCTTGAAAAACATGATGAGTTTAATCCGCCGCATTCGCTCGCAAACCAATCCCGATCTCACCTACCGGCTTTTACTCACCATGTTTGATCGCCGCAACCGCATCCATCGAACCCTGAGTGAACAGTTACGTGCAAGTTTTGGCAATGGTGTGCTGGAAACCGTCATCATGGTGGATACCCGTCTGCGGGAAAGTTCCATTGCCGGTCTGCCGATTATCTACCATGCTCCCAAAAGCCGTTCTGCTTTGCAATACCGCGAATTAGCCCAGGAGATCCTGCAATATGTCGAAAAAGCAATTGCTCAACCGGCTTGACCATCTCTTTGCCAACATTACGGAAGATGCCGCCGAGCAGATTCCTCCCCCTCCACCCCCACCGACGGTTCTGCCACAATGGAAGTGGGAAACAGACGAAAGCGGCTGCATTATTTTCTGTGAAGATGCCATAAAGGTTTGCCTGGGTTACTCACCGGATGAGATCATCGGTCAACCCTTATCTTCATTTGGGTTGAGCAGTGAATCGGTTACTGCATTGCAAAATGCCTTAAATCAGGATGTGTTTCCCATTGATTTGTCCGTCGTATTTCAATCCAAAAGCGGTAACCCTGTACCAGCCCGTCTGACCATCTTCAAAAAAGGCGCATTAAACGGCGAGAAGGGCGGTTTTCGTGGTTTTACCCAACCCTTGTTAGAGAGCAAGCCGGTAAAACCTCAATCAGAGAATGAGGACATTCCGAAAACCCAATTTGCCAGCCAGCAAACAACCCCAAGCGCAAGAAAAACGCCAGTCAGGGCTCCGATTCAGCCAAAAGCCCAAAAAGCCGCCCCTCCTTCGGTCAGACCTCGTTCAAAATCTATTCTTGAAAACCCGGCCATCATCACCGTTCCTTTGAAAAAGAGGCAACAAGAAATCGGCATTCTTGAAATCATGGCCGATGGCGTACAACGCCGTTGGAGCGAAGAAGAATTACTACTGGTACAGGAAGTTGCCAATCAACTTGGCCTTGCAATCGAAAATGCAGAATTGTATGCTGCTGTTCAACAGGAACTCAACGAGAGAGTTCGCGCCGAACAAGAGATTTTACGCCGCAACAAAGATCTCGCTGCTCTGAATGAGATTGGTCAGCAAATCTCGCGTCTGACCGATAAAGATCAGATCATTGCCACCTTACAGCAAGCGCTTGTGCAACTGTTGAACTGCCGCAATTTGACCATTGCGATGCTGGATTCCGATCAGCAAACCCTGACTTTTCCCGTGCATACCGTTGATTCAAACTCTCAACCCTTACCCCCCAGGCCACTTGGAGATGACCTGATCAGTTATGTCGTTCACAGCCGGGAGGTTTTACGCATCAATCGGGATGTGGCAAACGCCTTATCTGCCAGAAAAATTATCCCCGATCAACCCATTCCTGCTGCTCTTCTTGCCGTCCCAATGGTCACCGCCGAAAAGGTTATGGGTGTCATTTACCTTCAAGAGTTTGAGCAGGGTGCTGGTTTTTCAGATATTCAAGCAGACTTGCTTTCCACAATTGCCTCTCAGGTAGCCATTGCTCTGGCAAACGCCAATCTCTTCCAGGAAGTTACCACCGCCCTGCAAGCCATCGAAAAACGTGAACGCTATCAGGCTAACGTGGCTCAGGCAGTTGCCACATTGACTGAAAGCGGCGTTCGCGGTATTCCCGCCATGTTGGGCTTCCTTGGCGAAGCAGCCCAATGCGATTACATCTACTTTGCCAGTGCACGGGAAGACGAACAGGGCTTGCACTGGATCGTTACCGACCATTGGATTGCCCCTCAAATCCGCCCCGGTTCTGATCTGGTCGTACGGCAGCCGCTTTCTGCCGCTTTGTTCCCTAACTGGGCCTCAGCGTTGAAAGAGAAAGGCTGGTTTTCCGGTCAGCCTGAAGATTTCGAAGGGCGTGAACGCGAGTTCCTCCGTCAGCGCGGTATTCACTCCATCCTTTTACTGGCTGTACCGGGTAATCGCGATATTCCCAGTTTTATCGCATTCGAACAAAGGACTGCCCGAGCCTGGAAAAATGATGAAATCGGCGTGTTACAGGTGGCGGCAGATGCACTGGCGAACACGTTCGTCCGCCAAGACCTGCTGGAACAATTGCGATCCTCGCTGGATGAGACCGAAACGCTGTATAAAATCAGCCATAATCTGGCTTTGGCGGGTGATTACCACGAGATGGTGCGCGCCATTGCCGGCGGGATCACCGATGAAAAGGTGAATCGCATTGTATTGGTTCTGTTTGAACAATCCGATCCATTAAGTACCCCACTCCTGCGAATTGCTGCAACGTGGCACTCAGGAAGAGGTGCCCATCCCCCGTTGATTGGTACCGAATTGGATTACGCCACCTACAATCCGCTGGTTTCAATTGAAACCCCCGCTTTTTATAACGATATCTATGATTTAGGAATTTTGCCCGCCGCCCGTTCGGCACTGGAAGAGTTAAATGTACGCTCGATTGCGGTTTTACCCCTTTGGGCTGCTCGCAAACAATTAGGTGCTTTACTCTTTCTTTCAGAAGGGTTGCATTACTTTACGATACGTGAGATGCGCACCTTCCCGCCACTCGTGGATCAGATGGCTACCGCCATCGAGAACATGCGCCTGTTCGAACAAACTCAGGCAGCCCTTGCCGAAACCGAACTTTATTACCGGATCAGCAGCGGCATTGCGCAAGCAGGTGATGCCAACGACTTGGTTGATCTGGTAATGACCGAAATTCTGCCAGCCAACGCAGAACGGGTGTCCATCATCCAGATGTTCAACGACCCAAACGGTGTGCCGCTGGAATTTGAGGTCGTTGCCAGCACCTCGGTCAGCGGTAACACGGAACTGGCTAATATTCGCCAATCCATCAATCATTTACCGATTCTCAAGGAATTGCGGGAAGAACCGATTGTATTGGATAATCTTGAAAATAGCCGGTTGGATTCCCTTTCTAAACAAACCCTGAAACAGATGGGGGTTGCTTCGGGTATTTTTGTGCCATTGTTCAGCGCCGGAAAAATTGTTGGTATTCTGGCAGCCACTTCCAGTCAACCCGCCAGTTACGACATGGAAGAGGTACGTGTGCTGAATGTGGCGAGCAGTGGTGTGGCAGTAGCGTTAGAAAGACAACGCCTTCTCAAAGAAGCCCAGCGCCGCGCCCTTGAACTTCAAGCTGCTGCCGAAATTGCCCGCGATACCACGAGCGTCCTTTCTCAAGATGAATTGCTCAACCGGATCGTCAATCTCCTTCGCGAGCGATTCGGTTTTTACCACACTGCCATCTTTTTGGTCAACGACGAAGGCACCCACGCCATTATTCAGCAAGCCAGCGGAATGGGCGCCCAGGAAGTCATGCGAAGCAATCAAAAGATTGCGGTCGGCTCCCGCTCGATTATTGGCAAAGTAACCGATACTGGCAGTCCGGTGCTGGTCAATAATGTTGCTGAAAGCCCTATCTACCTTCCCAATCCGCACCTGCCCGAAACACGCTCGGAGTTGGGCATTCCCCTGCGTATTGCTGACCGTATCATCGGCGCCTTGGATATTCAATCCGAACGTCCGAATGCCTTTCAGGAAGACGATCTGGGAGTGTTCCAGATTCTGGCTGATCAGATTGCAGTGGCCATTGAAAATGCCCGCGCCTACGAGCTGGCTCAAAAAGCCTATCAGGAAATGCGCGAAGTTGACCGCTTGAAGTCTCAATTCCTCGCCAATATGAGCCATGAATTGCGAACACCCCTCAATTCGATTATTGGCTTTTCGCGGGTCATCCTCAAAGGGATTGATGGCCCGATCAACGACCTCCAGAGACAGGATCTCACCTCGATCTACAACTCCGGTCAGCACTTGCTCGGCCTGATCAATGATGTCCTTGATCTTTCCAAAATCGAAGCCGGAAAAATGGAGCTGCAATTCGAGGAAGTGAACATTGCTGATTTGGTCAATTCTGTCATGTCCACGGCTGTGGGGTTGGTAAAAGACAAGCCCATCAAACTCAATCATCAAGTGGAACCTGATTTACCGGTTGTAATTGCCGATAACACCCGCATCCGTCAGGTTTTGCTCAACTTTATCTCCAATGCGGCAAAATTCACCGATGCCGGCTCCATCACCGTGGAAGCCAGGAAATCTCTCAGCCCTGATAACAAACCTGAGGTCATGGTCATTGTTACCGACACAGGCCAGGGAATTGACGAGAAAGGACGGGAAAAATTATTCCTGCCGTTCTCTCAAGTGGATGATTCTCCCACCCGCAAAACTGGTGGAACCGGCCTGGGTCTGTCCATTTCCCGCTCCTTTATTGAACTACATGGCGGTCGGATTGGCTTGTTATGGAGTGAAGTGGGTAAAGGCAGCGCCTTCTACTTCACCCTGCCGGTTCAGCAGCCAGCCAAACAGACCAGCGAACTTAAATCGGATGAGATTTTATCCAAAACCGAAAAAGTGATTCTGGCCATTGACGATGACCCGCAAGTCATAAAACTATACGAACGCTTTTTACAAACCAGTGGTTACAAAGTCGTTCCGCTCACTCAGCCAAAACTTGCCGTTGAAAAAGCCAAATCTCTCAAACCTTTTGCAATCACCCTGGATATTATGATGCCTGAGGTAGATGGTTGGCAGGTCATTCACGCCTTGAAGAATGATCCCCAAACTAAAGATATTCCGGTCATTATTTGCAGCATTCTGGAAGAGGAAGAAAAAGGATTTAGTCTGGGCGCAGCCGATTATCTGGTTAAACCTTTCCTTCAGGAAGATCTGGTCAATGCGGTTTACCGCCTGAACCGCCAAAACCGAATTCATCGCATTCTGGTTGTGGATGATTCGCTGGAAGATCAGCGTCTGATTCAGAAAACACTTGCGGAGCAAAAGAATTTTGAGATCTTCGCCGCATTCGATGGTGAAAAAGCCTTGCAGATGATTCACAATATCAAACCAGATGCGGTCATTTTGGATCTCTTCATGCCGGGATTGGATGGTTTTCAGTTATTGGAGAAAATTCGAACCGCTCCCGAATACCGTAACATACCGATCATCATCCTCACCGGCGCCGATCTGACTCCCGAACAGCATCTTCAGCTGGCCAGTTTCAGCCAGAATATGCTTAATAAAAGTTATTTGAGGGAAAAAGACTTGCTTAATCACATTGAGCAGGCTTTACTTCGTATTCAAGTCTAATTCCAATTGAGGTCTTTCCGTTGACAAATTTATCGTTCGCCATTGAATGTCTGGATTGTGGTCACCAAACCTCCTTTTCACCGCTTCAATCTGGCTGTCCAAACTGTGGAAGTGTCTGGCGAAAGGCAGTTTATGAGTATGAAGCAATCGGAAAAGCCCTTCCGAACCTGATTGCCCGCCGCCCTTACAATATCTGGCGTTACCGGGAATTACTACCTGTACGTAACCCTAACCCGGATTTGTGCCTGAATGAGGGCGGCACTCCCCTGCTGCGGGCATTGAATTTAGGAATGATCCTCAGTCATCCCAACTTGTACCTCAAGGATGAGCGGCAAGGCCCTACCGCCTCATTTAAAGACCGCCAGGCTGCCGTCACCATCACAGCCCTGAAAGAAGCAGGTATTGCAGAAGCCGTCATTGCCTCCACCGGCAATGTAGCCATCGCTTATTCGGCTTATGCAGCCCGTGCCGGGATTAAGTTGTGGGCATTTCTCACAAGCCTTGTGCCTGCCGCAAAAATGCGCGAAGTAGCTTTGTACGGCACACAAGTCATCAAAGTCACCGGTTCTTATGATCAGGCAAAGGAGGTTGCGGCTGAATTTGCCCGTCAGCGAGGCTTGTACCTGGATGCTGGTGCCAAAAGTATTACCAGCGTCGAATCAATGAAAACGATTGCTTTCGAGATTGCCGAGCAATTTACCGCCCAAAGAGGTAATTCGCTTCAATCGTTAGAGGGATTATCCACCCTCCCTTGGAAAACTCCCGACTGGTACATTCAATCTGTGAGCGGCGGCATGGGACCGCTGGGCGTCTACAAGGGTTTCGAAGAACTGTATCGGATGGGTATCATTGAGCGCATTCCCAAAATTGCGGTGATTCAGGTCGAAGGATGCGCTCCAATGGTCCATGCCTGGCGACAGGGGCTGGAGGATGCGACCCCGGTTCGATCTCCCCATACCTTGATTGCAACCCTGGCAACCGGTGATCCCGGCCGCACCTACACCCTTTTGCGAAAGCAAATCCTGCAAACCGGCGGGACGTTTGAAATGGTCAGTGATCAGGAAGCCTTTCGTGCCATGCACTTTTTGGCGAAGATGGAGGGGCTTTCCATCGAACCTGCCGCTGGTGTAGCCGTTGCCGGATTGATCAAACTGGTACGCGCCGGACAAATTGCACCTGACGAAAGCGTGGTGATCAATGTCAGCGGTCACACCATGCCGATTGAACGCAACATCCTCGGCGAAGGGTGGTCAAAAGATGTGATCCTGCCGTCGGAGCAAATGGAGGAAAGTACCGAGGAAGGATTGCTGGCTGCGCTCAGCAAAGTGGCCATTGATCGTTTCCCGCGCATTGCCATTGTGGACGACAACCCGGATGTCCGCCGCCTGATTCGAAGAATTTTACAATCTCAGGGAGATTACGAACTCTTTGAAGCCGCCAACGGCGTGGAAGCGATTGAGCTTATTCGCTTCCGGCGTCCTAATCTGGTCATCCTTGATTTGATGATGCCGGAGATGGACGGCTTTGCAGTGATGGAAGCTCTGAAGGCCAGTCCGGACACCGCCGAAATACCCATTATCGTAATCACCGCCAAGGAACTGAGTCCCGGTGAAAAAGAACGTTTACGCGGTCACATTCAAACACTGATGCAGAAAGGGGATTTTATGAGTGAGGATTTGTTGGATGAGGTACGGGCATTTCTAAAATAACCCCTTGCTGTTGAGGGGCGTCCATCATCATGGAAAGAAAACACCGCTCACAGGGGATTAATGCCGCTTTATCCTCAGCCATTTTGCTGGGCTTACTGCCTGTTTTCGGAAAGCAAGCCTTGCTTGCCGGTTTTTCTCCCTTGGCGGTAGTTGCTGTGCGTACCACTCTGGCAGTCAGCCTGCTGGCGGTCTTCATGCTGTTTCAGCGGCCGTATCTCTACATTTATCCGGTTGGTTTGATTGGCTGCTTCCTGGCAGGCTTTATTAACGGAATCGGTTCAATTTTTTATTACGTTGCGCTTGCGCATCTGGAAGCCAGCATCGGTCATTTACTCTACTCATTTTATCCGCTCTTTGTTGCCTTCTGGCTTTTGCTTGATCGCCAGACCATTTCCCCATTGACCATGTTTCGCTTGAGTCTCGCCCTGCCTGGGGCTTATTTATTGCTGAATAGCGGCTCTGGTTCAATGGATTGGCTTGGCGCGCTTTTCATGCTGATTTCAGCCGCTTTTTATGCTCTGCATCTGATTATCAATCAACGGATTCTTTACGAAGCCCCGCCTCCCACCGTTACTTTTTACACTTTGCTTGGCATGGCAATTACCGTCTTGACTGGTTACCTGCTCTTTGACCGTCAATTGCCTGCGGGCAATCCTTCCTGGCTGCCCCTGATTGGGATGGGAGCGATCACCTTTCTCGCCCGTCTAACCCTGTTTATGGGTGTCAAAAAATTGGGCGGTTTACAAACCGCTCTTTTAGGATTGGGAGAACTGATTGTAACGGTTGTGCTTGCTCGATTGTGGCTTGGGGAAACCTTGAACGCTCCTCAATGGCTGGGAGCATTATTCATCGCAGCCAGCCTGTTTCTGGTTGGTTTCGAAAAACAACCTGCTGAAAAACGGCATCAGACCGGCTGGCTGGCATGGTTAAATCCGCCGCGTATGCCAACCACCCATCTTCCCTGGCAGAAATAAACTCAACCAATCACTCCGCTTTCGCGTTCTTCGATTTCCAACACATAACCTGAACCGCGAACACTGCGAATCCATTGGTCACCCCCCGGTATTACAGCCAGTTTGCGATTCAGGCGCGAAAAAACCGGCCGCAGGATCTTGGCTGCTTCTTCTGCCCCAAGGCGATAACCATAGACGATCCGCACGAGTTCTTGATGACGCATAACCAGGGCATGATTTGCCAGCAAAACTCCCATTAACTTTCCTTCATTGGGTGTAAGATGAATGTTTTTTTCATTCCATGAGATGACGCGTCGCATCAGGTCAATTTGAACTCCATTGGAAAGACGCAACAGCGTATTCTCTCCCTTCGGAGCGTCATTTGTCTCGTATCTAACCCGCTGCTCCAGAACTACTCCCCTCAATTGGCCGGATTCATCATCCATCAAAGCCTTACGAATGCTATTCAAAATGACCTCCGGTGAAACCGGCTTGAGTAAATAATCGGCTACCTTCATTCGTAGTGCATGTACTGCCGTTTCAAAACTGCCGTGTGCCGTCAGAATAATGACTTTCAAACGGGGGTATTTCATGGCAGTTTCTTCCAGCACTTGAATGCCGGAGATGTCAGGCATTCTCAAATCCAGCAGCATCAAGTCGTAATTGAGCCGCGCCAGCGCTTGTAGTGCTGCACTGCCATTTTCAACCCCATCAGCATCAAAGCCCTCTAATTGCAAAATCCTTAACAGGGTCACCCGGGCAGCGTCTTCGTCATCCACAATCAAAATTCTGGGCATGTCCATCATCCTTGCCGTGGCAGGGTTATCTGAAGCCTTGCCCCGTTTTCATGAACGGGCGCTACAAAACGAATATCCCCTTTGTGAACATCCACGATCAGATCATAACTTACCGAAAGCCCTAAACCGGTACCCCCCTGTCGGGTCGAGAAAAATGGCTCAAAGACCTTCTCTTGCAAATCAGCCGGAATGCCAATGCCATTATCTTCCACGCTCAGGATCACCCGATCCGGGTTCTGGTCGTTCAAATCCAGCCAGATTTTACGCGGCGATGGCTGATTTTTCAAGGCCTCCATTGAGTTAAGCAGCACATTCAGGATGACTTGTTGAATATGATCCTGAATCATCTCCACCTCAACCGGCGAGGAAGGAAAATTTTGAAATAACTCGATTCCATTTGCATGCAATTGAGGTTTGATCAGTTCCTTGACCAGTTCGATCACCGCTAATAAATCAACCCGTTTCCTTTCAAAATCACTGGTACGATAAAAAGACAGGGTATTTTGTGCCAGACTGGAGAGTCTCTCAATCTCCAATACGGCAAGGCTGAGGTACTCCTGTCTTTGAGTTTCGGATATATCGCCCCGCAGGGAAAGATGCAGGCAATTTCTCACAGACTGAAGAGGATTATTCATCTCATGCGCCAGGCTTCCCATTAACCTGCCCAATGCACTCATTTTTTCTGCCATCAGAATCGCACGCTGGGATTCTTTGGCTTGCTCAAACATTTTCTCTAAATCCTTGTAAAGCAAAGCATTCTCCATGGCAATGACTACTTGCCGTGAAAATATGGCTGCCATTTCAATATCGGCTTCGCTTAACTTTTCCGATTCTCTGGCGCGTAAAAAGTACAGCACAAACTTCGCCTTCTCGCGAAATACCGGCACCAGCAAGATGTCTAAATCATTTTGGAGCAAATAATTCTTCAAGATGACATCATCCAGTTGATCGGTTTGGATAATTCTCAAACGTTCATCACCCGAAGCGCTCCACATCCGATCCCAATCTAACCGATGAGGTTCTACAAGCAAACTTAAATCACAGCCATAAACCAGTTTCCACTCCATTGTGGAATACTCGAATTTATAAACACCCGCTTCAGCAGCCTTTAGCAAATCACCCGAAAGTTCCTGTAAATACTTCTTGAGTGATTCCAGATCCACCCGGCTGTAAATATTTTCCATAATATCGAATAAAGGACGTAATACTTTCAGGCGGGCGGCATCCATCTGATAGCGGCGGTTTTCGAGAACATGATTGACTGTCTCGATCAATTCCTTTGAAGATTCAAACGGTTTAACCAGCAAGCCATCTACACCTTTTCGTAGGGCTTGAATAGAGGTCTCTACACTGCCAAAACCGGTGATGAGGATCACCCCTGCATCCGAATGGATTTGCCGAAAACGAGAGGCCAGCTCAAATCCATCCATGATCGGCATGCGAATATCGGTAATCAGTAATTCATAAAGGGACTCTTCCGCCATTCGAAGCGCATCGCGTGCGGATGTGGATGTATCTACCTCAAAGCCATATCGTTCCAAAATCCGCTGACACAAACGAAGAATTGCAGGATCATCGTCCACGACCAGAATTTTGGTTTTGTTCATCGTGATTCCGCCCTCATGTTTTGTCTGGTTGCCTTTTATTATACCGTTTCCCGCACGGGAATGAATTTACAATTTTATCGAGAAACCCCAAACTGCTGGTAAAATAGCGCATCCGCTTTACTTTGAAACTGGAACGGATGAAATCATGACGATACTCACCACGCTGACCGCTCTCACTCCCATTTTGGCAATTTTTCTTTTATTAGTTCTGTTGCGCTTGCCAGCCAGCAAGGCTATGCCGTTGAGCCTGTTAATTACAGCCATTTTGGCACTCCTGGTCTGGAAAGTGCCGTTATTACAAATCTCTGCTTCGGTTTTAGAAGGGTTAATCATTTCTCTCTCAATATTGTGGATTTTGTTCGGGGCCATCTTGCTCCTCAACACATTAACGGTGGCCGGCGCAATGGAACGGATTCGAGCCATGTTTTTCAGTATTTCCCCCGACCGGCGCGTTCAGGCCATCATTGTAGCCTGGTTGTTCGGGGCTTTCATCGAGGGCGCTGCCGGCTTCGGCACTCCAGCTGCGATTACTGCTCCTTTGATGGTGGCGCTTGGTTTTCCGCCGCTTGCAGCAGTTGTGCTTGCCCTGACAGCCAACAGCAGTCCGGTAACTTTTGGCGCTTTGGGGACTACTTTTCAAATCGGCATGACGCGCGGATTGCAACAGGGTGGAGAAATGGCAAGTTTGGTCGCTGAAGCAGCCAGCGGGTTGTCTCTGCCTGAAGTCATTCATGCAGTAGCCGCCCAAGCCGTCCAAATTGACTTGTTCGTGGGTACTTTTATTCCCCTGTTGCAGGTGCTCTTGCTCACTCGTTTCTTCGGCAGGAACAAGTCATGGCGAGAAGGTCTGGCGATGTGGAAATTCGCCCTCTTTGCAGGAATCAGTTTTCTGTTGCCTGCTTATCTGGTTGCCCTGTTTTTAGGACCGGAATTTCCAACTTTGATCGGCGCGCTGGTTGCTATGCTGATTGTGATACCGGCTGCCCGCAAAGGATTCCCCATTCCCAAAAACGTCTGGTATTTTGAAGACGTGAAAGAAGAAGAGCAAGCCCTTACACATCCTATGTCCCTCCAACAAGCCTGGCTACCTTACATTATACTCACCATTTTGCTGGTGCTTACACGTCTGCCTTTTTTACCCTTAAAAACCTTTTTACAAGGCATATCCATCCGCTTTGATAATCTTCTCGGTACGGGGATCAGCACTTCGCTGGAGCCTCTTTACCTGCCCGGGACAATTTTTGTCATCGTTGCCCTCTTTTCATTCTGGTTTTTTCACATTCAAAGTCAAAATCGCCGGCAGGTCGTTTCGCAATCTCTACAACGGTTAATCGGCAGTGCCATTGCCCTCGGCGGTGCTCTGCCGATGGTGCGAATTTTTATTAATTCGGGTATCAATTCGGCCGGCCTGGAAAGTATGCCGATTGAACTGGCCCGTCAGGCTTCGGACCTTGTTGGGTCTTACTGGCCGCTAATTGCTCCTCTGATTGGCAGCCTTGGGTCGTTTCTGGCCGGAAGTGCCACCTTCAGCAACATGATGTTTTCATTATTTCAAGTCAGTGTAGCCAGCCAGGTCAATCTTTCTCCGTTTATCATCCTGGCTCTGCAAGCCTTGGGAGCCAATGCCGGAAACATGATTTGTGTTTTGAATGTGGTAGCAGCCGCTTCGGTGGTTGGATTAAGCGGAAAGGAAGGCAGCATCATTCGTTTCACCCTTCTTCCGATGCTGTATTACATTCTTTGGGCGGGTGTGGTTGGTTTCCTTTTGATTCAATTATTCTAGCCAAAATTTTCCTCCAAAAGGTTGGGTTTTTAATAGAATTAACGCATAATAATACGTCAGTCCCGATTCTTTTTTCCCGTAGTTTTTGCCAAAGGAGGTGATTACCGCAGACAAATTTCTGCACCTGTTTGTTGTTGCACCTGTTTCATTTTTCAAAAAAACCAAGGAGGAGTAGTGATGAAAGCCAACAAATTTTTTTTGGTTTTGGCGGTTTTGATGGTTGCCAGCCTGGTTCTGGCTGCCTGTCAGCCGGCTGCCACGCCGACCCCCCAGCAGCCACCTGCTCAGCAACCAACCACCCCGCCAGAACAACCCCCGGCTGAACAGCCAACCACACCCCCGCAGGCAGGTTTTGAACCAATGGTCTACGGGGTAGAGACCTGCGATAATTACAACGGCATCATCAAGGAAATCGCCGCTCTGGACGAACTTACTGTTCGCTTCACCCTGTGTGTGCCAGACCCAGCCTTTGAATCCAAAGCAGCATTTTCGGCCTTCGCCATTCAGCCCAAAGAATGGATTGAAGCGGCCATGGCCAATAAGCAAATTCTGGAAAAACCCATCGGCACTGGCCCGTATGTACTGGATTCGTGGAAACGCGGTGACAGCATCATCTTCAAACGTTTTGATGATTACTGGGGCGAGAAAGCCAAAACCCAAACCCTGGTTTTCCGCTGGGCATCCGAAGGCGCCGCCCGCCTGTTGGAACTGCAATCCGGTACGGTTGACGGAATTGACAACCCCAGCCCAGACGACTTCGAGGTCATCCGGAGTGACCCCAACCTGCAATTGATTGAACGCGAAGCCCTCAATATCTTCTATCTGGGCATGACCAACACCTTTGAGCCTTTCGATAAACTGGAAGTCCGTCAGGCAATTGCCATGGGGATTGACCGCCAGCGCATCGTGGATAACTTCTACCCGGCCGGTTCATCGGTTGCCTCACACTTCACCCCCTGCTCCATTCCAAACGGCTGCGTTGGTGAAGACTGGTACGAATTTAATCCGGAAAAGGCTCGCGAATTGCTTGCTAAGGCCGGCTTCCCCAATGGCTTCCAGACCAAAATCTACTACCGGGATGTGTTCCGCGGTTACCTGCCCGAACCCGGTCTGGTTGCAACTGACATTCAGGCTCAGTTGAAACAAAACCTCAACATTGATGCTGAAATTGTTGTGATGGAAAGCGGTGCATTCATTGATGAATCAACCAGCGGCCGTTTGAACGGCTTTTATCTGCTGGGTTGGGGCGCTGACTACCCGCACATTACCAACTTCCTCGACTTCCACTTCGGCCGCGCCAATCCTCAATTTGGGAAGCCATTCCCCGAAATCTATGAACTGCTCGAACAGGGTGCCCGCATTGCGGATCCTGAGGAAGCAACTCCCATCTATGAGCAGGCCAACAACAAGATCAAAGAACTGGTGCCGATGGTGCCGATTGCTCACGGCGGTTCTGGCGTAGCCTATCGTGCCGACGTGGTTGGCGGACACGCCAGCCCGCTGGGCAACGAGTACTTCGCCGTTATGGATCCGGGCGGTCGCTCAACCTTCGTCTGGATGCAGAACGCCGAACCCATTTCCCTGTACTGCGGCGATGAAACCGATGGCGAAAGCCTGCGCGCCTGCGAACAGGTCCTCGAATCGCTGCTCGCCTACGAAGTCGGTGGTACGCAGGTGAAACCGGCATTGGCAACAGAATGCACTCCCAATAATGACCTCACGGAGTACACTTGCAAATTGCGCCCGAATGTGAAGTTCCATGACGGTTCAGCTTTCGATGCCAACGATGTGGTCATGTCATGGGTAGTTGCCTGGGATTACAAACACCCGCTCCACATTGGTAACACTGGTGCTTTCGAGTACTTCAGTTACCTGTGGGGATTGATGAATGCCCCGGCAGAAGAGTAATCTTTGCCTCCTATGGCATAATCATGTGAGATGAGTTAACCCACGCGCGGGGTAGACGGTTCTCCTGAAATGAGCATCGCCTGTCCCGCGCGAATCTTGTTTTCCACAAGATTTCTTATTCTCTATCATATGTAAGGGAATCCAATGATCGCTTACACAATTCGCCGCTTGTTACTGGCAATTCCGGTCATGTTCGGGATTCTGGTGGTTACTTTTACGCTTTCCCGCATGATCCCAGGCGATCCATGTAAAGCCATGCTGGGAGAAAAAGCCACCGCCGAAGTCTGTGATCGTTTTCGTGCCCAATATGGCTTGGATAAGCCGATCCCGGTCCAGTTGGGAATTTACATGGGAAATGTACTCAAAGGTGATTTCGGCATGTCTATCCGCTTTAGTCGTCCGGTCACCATTATCCTCATCGAGCGGCTGCCAACCACCATTGAATTAGGGCTGACTTCGCTGATGATTGCCGTGCTGGTGGGAATACCGGCAGGTATCCTCTCTGCTGTTAAACGCAATTCGATCATTGATGTCATCACCATGGTTGGAGCCAACATTGGCGTTTCCATGCCGGTTTACTGGCTGGGATTGATTCTGGCCTATGTTTTTGCATTGCTGTTAAAGGACACACCTTTCTGGTTACCACCCACCGGCAGATTATCAGCCGGCCTTGTCAGTGTTCCCTTCTATCAGGTTTTGGGATGGGAATTTCCAAAAGAATCCTTCCGCTATCATCTGGTTGAGTTTATCAGTAATCTCTACATTCTCAATTCTCTGCTTACCAGAGACTGGGTGGTATTGAAAGATGCCATCCAGCATTTGATCCTTCCTTCGGTCGCCCTGAGCACCATTCCATTGGCAATCATCGCCCGTATGACTCGTTCCTCCATGCTGGAAGTGCTCAAGCAGGATTACATCCGCGCCGCCCGTGCCAAAGGTCTTTTGCGAGGAACGGTGATTTTCAAACATGCTTTTCGCAATGCCCTCTTGCCAATTGTAACTATCATAGGCATTCAGGTAGGCACGCTGTTTGCCGGGGCGGTTCTGACCGAAACCATCTTTGGCTTGGCAGGGGTCGGTCGGATTCTCTTTGAAGCCATCACCGCCCGGGATTTTCCCATCATTCAGGCATTTACGGTGGTCATCGCAGCCGGTTATGTCATTGCCAATTTGATCGTGGATTTGTCCTACGTGCTGATTGATCCCCGCATTCGTCTCGAATAACTTGATGTTTAGGTAGAAAAATGGTAACCGATTTGAAAGCAAATCAGATTAAACAAAAAGATTACCGCTCCAATAGTTTATGGCGGCTGACTTTGCGGCGCATCTTCCGTCAGCGTTCGGCCATTTTTGGCATGGCTCTCCTCGGTTTTTTGATTTTTATCGCAATTTTTGCCGAAGTCATTGCCCCATATGACCCCATTCAACCCTTGATCGGTATTGAAAACGTCAGTAAACGCGAAGCACCCTGCATTCACCTGTTTGGCTGCCCCAAAGATCGCCCCCAACACATCATGGGAATTGACGGTAATGTTCGTGATCAATTCAGCCGGGTACTTTACGGTTCGCGATACTCGCTCTATGTGGGCTTTACTACGGTTTCGTTTGCAATTCTGGTCGGCACGCTCCTGGGAGCCATTTCTGGCTACTTTGGAGGCTGGTGGGATAACATCATCATGCGCTTGATGGATGTGTTAATGGCATTTCCTTCCCTGCTGCTGGCGATCACCATTGTTTCAGTACTTGGTCCCGGCTTAGAAAATGCACTCTTAGCCATTGCCATCGTGGCGATCCCAGTCTATGCGCGGGTGGTACGCGCCAGTGTGTTATCTGTTAAGGAACAAGCTTATGTTGCAGCCTCGCTTGCGTTAGGTGGAAGCCATTTTCACATCCTGCTTCGCCGTATTCTACCCAATGCCATTCCACCACTGATTGTACAGGGTACATTGGGAATCGGCACCGCCATTCTGGATGCAGCGGCTCTTTCCTTCCTCGGATTGGGCGCTCAGCCCCCTACCCCCGAATGGGGTACCATGCTCGGCACGGAGCGCAATCAGGTGTTTACGGCTCCTCATCTGGTTTTCTTTCCCGGTGCTGCAATCATGATCACCGTGCTGGCATTCAACCTCTTGGGTGATGGACTTCGGGATGCCATTGACCCACGCTTAACCCACCAAAAATAACAGGCAGGAAGAACTGATCATGACTTATCAAAATACACCGCCACTCCTGCAAGTCCAAAATCTGAAAACTTATTATTTCACGGATGACGGGGTTGTAAAAGCCGTTGATGGGGTGGACTTTGAAGTCTATCCCGGCGAGGTATTAGGTTTGGTGGGCGAATCTGGCTGCGGAAAGAGTGTCACCTCCCTTTCCATCATGGGTCTGATTGAGCCACCCGGTAAAATCATGGATGGAAAAATTATCTTCGATGGTAAAAATCTGCTGGAAATGCCCGAGAAGGAAATGGCACAGGTGCGCGGTAAGAACATCTCCATGATCTTTCAGCAGCCACAAACCAGCCTCAACCCCGTGTTTACCATCGGTGAGCAAATCAGCGAGATTTTGAAAATCCACAGCACGTTAAGCAAACAAGAGCTTCAACGACGCACGCTGGAATTGTTGCAAATGGTGGGAATTCCCGATGCGCACCGAAAAATCAATGCCTATCCCCATGAAATGTCCGGCGGGCAGGCTCAGCGGGTGATGATTGCCATGGCGTTAGCGCTAAATCCGCAATTGTTGATTGCTGATGAACCCACCACTGCCCTGGATGTCACCATTCAAGCCCAAATCCTGGACTTGATGCGGGAACTCCGCAACCGCACCGGTACAGCCGTGATTTTGATCACCCACGACCTGGGGGTGATTGCAGAGATGGCCGACCGCGTAGCGGTGATGTATGCAGGAAGAATTGTCGAACAAGCCGATGTGAATACCTTATTCAGCACACCCCGTAACCCTTACACACAGGGTTTGATCGAATCTGTCCCCGTCCTCGGACAGATCAAAGAAGAGCTAGCCACCATTCCCGGAAATGTCCCCAATCTTGTGGATTTACCACCCGGCTGCCGCTTTGCTCCACGTTGCACCGCCCGCGAAGCATATGGACTGGAGATCTGCAATCAAATTGAGCCGGATTTACAATCTGTGGAAAAAGCAGACCATTTCGTCCGCTGCTGGTTGTATCAGGACGGGAATGGCCACAACGCACCGCTCAAACGATAGGGTTAGAAAGGGAAATGGATGAACACACAGGTTAAAAAGTCTCCAGCCTCGTCTGAAGATCTGGTCGTCGTCAAGAATTTGGTCAAGTATTACCCGGTTTATGGCGGTATCCTGAAGCGCGTGGTGGCACATGTGAAGGCTGTGGATGGAGTCAGTTTCACCATTCGCAAGGGTGAAACACTCGGTCTGGTAGGTGAATCGGGTTGCGGAAAGACCACCGTTGGGCATACCATGCTTGGGCTGATCAAGGCTACCAGCGGCCATGTCTATTTTGATGGGATTGATCTGCTCAAGTTGAAAGGAAGCGCACTCAAAGAAATGCGCCGAAACATTCAAATTGTCTTTCAGGATCCCTACTCTTCACTGGACCCTCGCCTGCCAATCGGTGAATCGATTGTAGAAGGTTTGAAAATCCACAATATTGGCACAGAACAGGAACGTTTCGAGCGGGTTCTTGCGGTTTTGAAAAAGGTCGGGTTGGAAGACTATCATGCCATGCGTTATCCGCATGAATTTTCTGGCGGTCAGCGGCAGCGCATTGGGATTGCGCGCGCCCTTATCCTTCAACCCAAATTTATTGTGCTGGATGAACCTGTTTCCGCTCTGGATGTTTCCATTCAGGCACAGGTACTCAATATTTTACGCAATTTACAACGCGAATTTGGTCTGACCTACTTATTCGTAGCCCATAATCTGGCAGTGGTAGAGCATATTTCTGATCGGGTTGCGGTCATGTATTTGGGAAAAATTGTCGAACTGGCCGATCGTGAAGCGCTTTTCCGCTTACCCACTCATCCGTATACCCAGGCCTTGATGTCGGCAATTCCCATCCCAGACCCGCGTGTTCGCCGCAAACGGATGATCCTTCCCGGCGATGTTCCCAGCCCGTTGAACCCTCCCAGAGGCTGCCGCTTTCACCCCCGCTGTCCCTTTGCGCGTCCGAATTGTTCCCAGGAAGAACCGCCCCTACGAGAAATCCAGCCCGATCACTTTGTGGCCTGTCATTATGCGGAGGAGTTCATTCAGCCCGCCTGAATTGGATTGGTCAACCGACGTCTAACCCCCAATCATCCCCCCGTGGACACCCCGTGAAAGGCAATGTTGTAAAAAGGGGGGCTGATGGGGGTCGAACCCATCTCATCCCCTTCCGGGGACTACCACCTGAAAAATGATTTCTTAAAAAAAAGGGGTGGCTGATGGGGGTCGAACCCATCTCATCCCCTTCCGGGGACTACCACCTGAAAAATGATTTCTTAAAAAAAGGGGTGGCTGATGGGGGCCAACCCATCTCATCCCCTTCCGGGGACTACCACCTGAAAAATGATTTCTTAAAAAAGGGGTGGCTGATGGGGGCCAACCCATCTCATCCCCTTCCGGGGACTACCACCTGAAAAATGATTTCTTAAAAAAGGGGTGGCTGATGGGGGCCAACCCATCTCATCCCCTTCCGGGGACTACCACCTGAAAAATGATTTCTTAAAAAAAGGGGTGGCTGATGGGGGTCGAACCCACAACCACCTGATATACGATCAATCTAATCCTACGAGTCGCGGTATTGGCAAATATGGTTTTATGTCATCTATCGTCAGTCCGCGGGTGTAACGTTCTACCATTTCGATTGATGACCAGCGTCCTGCTATTTGTACGATCCGTGATGGTGCGCCGTTGCGTGTTGTCATAATAGCAAACGTGCGCCTCAAATCGTGGGGAGATAATTTAGACAATCCAGCATTTTTGGCCCAGCCTCGAACAATGACTTTTAGCCCATCCCTGGTAAGTTTGTTGCCTGGTGTGTTGCCACCAACAGAACAGAAGACATAACGAAATGATTTAGATACGATCCGTTTGCGTTCAGCAAGCCAGGCGATAAGAACCTGTCTCGTATAGTCCGAAAATGTTGCATTACCCCACTTGCCGCCCTTAATGATCACGGATAGATGGCAGGCATCAAGGTCGAGATATTTAATTTCTAGATTGCAAACTTCTGAACAGCGCAGGCCTGTATCCAGCAGTACGCAGAATATCGCCAAATCTCGTTTTCCCTTCGGCGTGGCTGTGTTGAATGATTCAAGTATTTTGACAACACTGTCATCGCCCAAAAAACGTTGCGGTGCTGTATCCCTGCGCTTGATTTTCAAATTCAATGCAGGATGACTATCACCACATCGCCAGCGCAAATAAGACCGTATGGCACAGTACGCAACCCAGCGATGGTTATCTCCCCAATCGTTGTGTTTGTATAGCCAGTATCGTAGTTGCTCTGGCGTTAGTCTCAACAAATCGCCAATTTCGCGTTCGGCAAGACCAAGTAGTCGCCTATACGACTCAATAGTACATTGAGAATATGCCTTGGAGTTTAGAAAATCGGTAATGTCTGACATGGCGCAACCTCCGAGGTGCGCATTGTGCAAGTTACATACCGAAAAACAACCGATATTGTTACAAATCCGATAATTAGCGGTTACAAATCCTATAACTATTATAGAAGCAACAAATCCATAATCAAATTATGACAACTCTGTTTTATATGCCTATATCACGCGAGTTTGTCATCCTGATCGTGGGAGTTTTGTTTTATTGCATATCGGCTGTGATCATTACATTTGGCATATCACAACTGATTGATCACCTTGTCGGGAAAGAATAATGGACCCAACCCCAACCCCGCTGCCAACTCCCATGTGGATGACGGATATTCAATTGGCTGATACCGTCCAATTTCACATGGAACGATCAATTACCTATGGGCAGATGGCGGTTATATCCGCCATTATGCTTTTGCTCGTTATTGTCATCATCGTGGCGCTGTTGATTGTGGTCAAGGAGTGGTTGCAATGAGGAAATTTTCAATAACAACTCTATTGTTGTTGCTATTGGTTACTCCCAACAACGTTGTTCATGCCGCTGTACCAACAGGATACATTGAAACCATTAGTGATTGTACTGGCGTTATTACTGGGTTTGCATGGGACCCGGATTATTCAATTGGTGGTGTAGTTGTTTATGCCATGCTAAATGAAACAACAACGCCTTCTACATTAACGGCAATTGCTTATACAGTGTCCAGGTCGTCAGACAAATATTTTGAGCTAACGATTCCTTCTAAATATCGCAACGGCACAACTATATATATTCGGGTTCAGGATGTCAACAGTAAAAACACACCGACTGGTATATACACTACGATAGGAACGCTTTACATGAATTGCGTTACAAATACGCCAACTAAAACTAGAACCCCAACAGCAACGCCAACTAAAACCGCAACTATTACACCTACGGCGACATTCACTAATACGGCAACTCTTACAGTTACACCAACGGAAACCAGTACGGCAACTCCAACGATCACTCTAACACCAACACCAAAAGCCACCATTCCAATACCAACATTCACGCCCGTGTTTGAGATTGCTATTGCCACAGATACGACCTTTGTAGTTTACGGCATTGTGGGATCGGGAGACGTGGCAGCCGCCAGTTTTTTTTGCTCGCGGCACTCGTACTATTGATATTCGGCATAGGTGGAGTAACTAAAAAATGGCTGCACTAGAACCATTGACAATGGACATTCTTCAAAATGCGTTTTACGGATTTTGCCTGGTATTGACGGCGATCACCGTTAGCCACCTACTGGTTCGTCAATTGAAATGGTTTTTCTGGATAGATGATGAATGAAGAGTTTGCCTATTTCCAGATAGCGATGGCGTATGTATTCGGGCCAATCATTCAATGGATGATTGCGCTATTCCTCGCCATGGGATTCATGGCCGCGTCATTCGTTATCTGGTTAGGATTACTACGAAAGATGTCCAAGTTATGAAAGGGGGTGATCCACTCTACAAATCCAAACGTTTAAGCCTTTTGTATTCAGACCAAACTAAACAGAAAGGAGGTGAGTCCCCATGCTGTCGTTCAGCCTTGACTTTTCGGGCGTGTTCTCGAACGCATCCCAGATCGTCAACGGTCTGTTTCCCGTGTACCTGGTCCCTCTGGGTATCACCCTGGGCATCGGTATTCTGGGCGTGATCGTGAAGGCTTTTTCCTCGATTATTCGCGGTTAAGCCGAATCTGTCTGCGTTCAAAACACACCACCCCACCTCATGGGGGCTGCCTCAGGTGGGTAGCCCCCATGAGGCCATTCAGGAGGTTTGTATGAAAAGGTTACTTGTACTTGCTGGTTTTATAGCGATGTTTCTAGCCCTAATGCTAATTGCATCAGCGGCCAATGATGTTTACGCTCAAACACCAACGCCAACCACAACACCAACAGACCCAAACGCAACGCCTCATTACTACTTGATTGAACAAGATTTTGACCTGACATTTACACAAAATACAAACGATTATCCACTTCCAAAAGCAATGACGTGCGGTCTAGATGAAATGCGCGCCGCATCATTTACCGCTCTTTATCACTCAAATTCAGTTAGTGACCCCGCTGGTGGGAATATTATTTTCAGTATAAATAAATCAGGTACTGGATATACTGATTGGCCAGTTGTTTATGAATGGTATACTCCAAGCAATACTAACAATGTGACTATCCAGGTAAATGCGTGTGGCGGTAGGGGAGATGGAACGAATTTAACTTATTGCGAACAACTCAGGCAATTAAAGGGTAGTATTGAAGCATGGAATATAGTCACTAAGAATCTCAATAATGAGGGAATTTCCAGAATACAAAGTGTATTTGCATGGAAGCAGAATGCAGGATGGTATGTAAAATTATTGAATGTTTCGCTATTATGTTACGGTACAAATGAGCCATTGCCTAAAACGGAATTGAATTGTTGGGATTATTTTGAGATTGGCCAGCAAGTAGCCACTGATACCGTAAAGCCGTATAACGATGAGACATTACCGCCTATCCTTTGGGAAGGTGAAAATGGCAAGGCAATGCCTGGCATAGAAGGTGGTAAATGGTATGCCGTAGAGGTAACAGACCCTTATTGGATGGATGGAACAGGTGAAACGCAATGGTATCCGTCATACAAGGCCGAAATGTCGCCGTTCTGGTCGCTTGCAGGGGCGGTTGAATGGTACGAATTATCCCAATACCCTAATGGTTGTTGGCAGCCGTTAGGCGATTATGGCAAAGGTCGCTTATTTTTCTATGCCGATGAGCAGATCTCGGATTATCTGCATGGTATCAGGGCCTACAACGAATATGGCGATTATTTTGATAACCTCGGCCTCATGCACTACAAGGTTAATGAGGCAGTATACAATCCACCACCAGCGGCCTGCGAGGCTAATTTTGATATTGGGGAGTTTGTGAATACAATACGTGTCCCTGCATGGTATTCAGATGGATTACCTGTATTTGCCTATTCATCGCCAATTCCAAACACCACCTACGTGATTGATATATCCTCCGAGCCATGGTTTGACGAAGAAGGTAAACCTCAACACGGTGTGGATATATCCATTGATGGCGGTCAAACATGGGTGAACATTCGTGATATGAACGGCGAATGTGAGGCAGAGAAAGGGGTTGGCGGTTATAAGTACTATTTCAAATACGTTGCAGGGCGCAATTATCGAATACGGGCATCCGATGGCAATGACCCGCTGGAATATCTTGGAAATAAGGGCTATGTAAAGTTTTCTGTTTACACAGCCACATCTTACAAGGCCGATGGTGCATGTTCTCAATCATTCACACTCGGCAATGTGTTGAAAACCGGCAGTATACCGGCCAATCTCAGCGGGGGAGATCGCATCCAATACAACCTCACCCCTAACAACTGGTATGCCATTGAGATTGTGCCTCCGCCGTGGTCAAATGCCGGTGTAGAGAGCAAAGAAGCGGATATATCCGGCGGTGATTCCGGCTGGCAAACCTTTTATCCGTTGGCCGACTTTCCGGGTGTCGCTTGTGCAGAAGAAAATGACGGCTATAAAAGGATTTATTTCCGCGCTCAATATTCTCAATACTTGCTTCGCGCCCATGAGGATGTTTTGCAATACGAGGATAATTCGGGGAGCGTAAACTATAAATTGTATGGGGTTGAGGTGTCAGCCTCAAATCCGCCGCCGGGTTCTTGCGAATCGGCGTATAACACAAATCGCATTGTGGTCAGTTTGCCAATTTTGTATGCCAATCTCGAAAATGGCATTGAATTGAAATTAGCACCTGGTAAATACATGCTTGAAACCATGGAAGGCCCTTGGCTGAACGAGGCCACGCCATCTTATGATGTTGAAATTACCAGCGGCGGCCTATTGGGTACGTATGTGCCAATAAACAGCCAGGGGGTATCTGACCCATTAGAGTGTGTTGTGCCGTTATCAGATGGATTACATTACCGTGCTTATTTTTCGGTTGAGGCAGGAAAATATTACAGGGTTAGGGTACATGACCCGGAGGGTACTTTTGCCACGAATACTGGTCAGATGGTGATAGCCATATATCGTGTATCTGACATTAACGAACCACCCCCCGATCCAGCGGATTACACCGTGAACGGGTGTAATTCGATATGCTTGCGTCCAGATTCAATTCTCGATGTGCCAGAATGGATTGAATACAATCGGTGTGCGTTCAGCAAATGGATTAGTTTTTGCCCATATCATGCTGAATCGCTTATGTCTGTCCTTGTTGAATTTAATAACCGTGAGCCGTTTGGTACACTTCTGCAATTCACCTCATTACCTCAGAAAATTCAGGAGGAATTTAACCAGTACAGATGGGCAGACGCTCAGGGTGGCGATGGGGCAGAAGTTTTAGGTGGTGGTGTGCAACCTTGGGAAATACTGGCACAATTGCCAAGCAGCAGCCCATTCAACAATGGCCGAATAGATATTGTGAAGCCAATGACGCCATTTTCAACATTCTGCCAAAGCGAAATGACCAAAGCCGTTGGGGCTAAATTATCTGCGCCAATGTGTTTTGCTCTAAATGTCCTGAATGGACTGGGAGTAAATAAATGGATAAATACTATTTTCAACCTGGTTCTGGCTGGCGTCTTTTTTATGTATATCTACAACGCATGGATAAAGCAATTTGGAAACTAATTGCATTGCTTATCCTGCTATCAATGCCGGTGCATAGGGTAGTAGCGGATGGTATTCCCTATGCTCGGCACACTGTTACAGTGCCTCTATTTATCGAGGACATTGTAACTAGTGTTCTGCTTGCCAATCCGGTTGATGGGGCAGAGTATTACGCTGTTACGGATATAACCACCCACGGCTCTGTGTATGTGGTATCGGTTGCAGCCATAAAGGGGTGCGATCCTCAAAACTGGAATCTGGATTGTGCCATCAAGTTATTTACGATAGCCACAGATGGCACATTCAGCGGATTAGAAGGTTCACCAGAATATGCAAGCCTTACCAGTGCATTTATGAATGATTATGAGCAATATAAGCCTGGCACGCTCAATGATGGCACGGTAGGGGGAGACGATGGCGATTACTCTAATTCAACCTTGCCGGTTTTACCATTCAAGCCTGGAACAAAGGTTGTGATTGGCTCTCGTGGGATACATGACGCAGGATTTTCTTTAACCGGATGGAAAGCGATTGACCTGGTGAGCGGTACGGACATTGGCTCAGGAGCTGCGCCCAATGAGGTTTATGCCAGTGCCGATAGCGAAATCACTTACGTTTGCCGTGATGATCACAGCGTGGCCGTGCGTGCTGGCAATTTTCTTTATGCCCATTTACAGGACAACGCCAACCTCACGGTTGGTTATAACCTGAGCCGTGGCGTCAAATTTGCCTCGATGGTGGTTGGCAGTTTTACGGACACTTGCGGATGGGCTAACCAGCAACCTAATCATTATCATTTGCATTTTGGCGTTCCAGGTGTTACATCAGTACAATTCGCCGGTTGGACACTACGACCTTTTGAGGGTGGTTTTGTAAATGGTAATACTTGGGTGAGAGCCGGTGATTATCTCTACAACCCCGGTTTGACTGGTGGTGATAATTCAGCCGGTGACCCAGCGGAGCAAATCAAACAGGGTAACTCATTTTGGGATGGCATAGTATCAGCCATGATCAATGTGATCAGGGATGGAATACTGGAACGCTTCCCTGAACGGTCAGAAACAAATTATCAGGATGTTTATATCAACGCTAGTAGCGTTGTTTTACGTGTGTTTTTCATCATGCTATCAACTTCATTCGATTTATCGTTTTTTGCATTTTTTATGATAGCAATGTTTATCCTAGAACCAGCACGAGTAATTTACAAACTCTATATGAGCATAAAGAAAGCCATCCCGTTTGTGTGAGGTGATTATGTTTAGACGCACTCATTTTGTAATGGCAGAACCAGGCATAAATCCCATGGAAATACCGGAAGATCGCAAGAGAAAACCGGTTAATCCACTATTGTTATTGTTTGGCGGTATGATTGCATTATCGTTGCTTTGCGGAGGTGTTATATTTGCCGTAACTGGCAATAAGCGCGCATCTGCCGCCGATAGTCAGACACCTACAATGACCACAACCGCAACCCACACACCTACTCCAACAGCAACGCTAACCAGATATGCAAGCATAACCGCAACCTACCAACGGATTACGGCCACGGCCACGCAAACCAGTACTCCAATGGCTACACAAACCCCTTGGGTACAGGAAGTAACCCGCATTGTGGCGGTAGATCGCCCCATTTATGTAGATCGTCCCGTTTACAGTACGGTTGTAGTGCCTATGCCAATTGTTGTTACAGTCATCCACACTCAGATTGTGGTGGTAACCGCAACACCAACATTCACGCCAACACCAACCGAAACGCCTACTCCAACGTTAGAAACAACCATAGCACCAACCGAAACACCAACTCTAACGCTGGAAATGACACAAACACCTGAAAATTAGTGTCGTACAATATAGTCGTACAATACATATTGTGCGACACTATGGCCGCAAAAACCCCCCGAAATTAGGGGATTCGGGGGGTTTTTAATCGCTTAAACTGCGTCGCACAATGTTTTTATCTGGATTTATTTACGGGGTTTAAGCGGGACCCACAGGACGGCCTCAAACTCTTTTCCGTCCCATTCTGCGCCGCCCGGCCCTAGCAAATCCACCTGACAAATCCCCTGCTCAAAGTCGCAAACAACCATATCCCCTCTATCGAAACAAACAAATGAACCGATAGAGGGGATTTCTACCCATGTGCCGATTGGCCATTCTGGCGGGCAGGCTGCCCCAAATCCCCATACAGATTCCCACGGGATACCTGAGAAAGTCTCAGACATGCACCAGTTAAACTCGTCTGACCAAAGCCAGCAATTTATATCCCCTTTTTGGGGATTGTAATGGGTTAGTTTTATGCGCTGATTGAACGGGGTACAGTCGTAACAGCCTATTTGACCCTGCCAGCCAAACGATTTATCACCTGCCCCCACAACAGCGGTTGGTATGGTGTACCACCTGTCTGATGGCGTTTGGGTGGCGGTTGCCTCCAACGTTGGAGTGGCCAATTGGCGCACTCTTGGAGTGGGCAGATCCGCCTGATACGCATATACGCTAGTGGCGCAGCCAGTAAGCAGGATGGTTATAAGCAGGCTAATTGTGATTGTTATCCTCATCCTCATCCTCGTTGATGGCCACCAGGCGGCGCGCTCGTGTACCAGCAGATGGCTCGACTTTGTATAGGCTCGATCCAATAACGAATGTCTGTTCTTCCCACTCTTGTAGCCACGACATTAATTCTGACCTTGTTAGTCCACGTGGGCCGAATTGCTCATAAAGTTTTTTGATTGCAAGATAGCCGTTATCGTTTTCCAAAGCCCATTGCTGGATTTCAAGGGGTGTAACATCATGCCCTTGATTGATCTCCGTATACTGCCCGGAGATCGCTCCCTGAACGACATCATGGATTATTTTTTCGTTGATATAAGGCGTTTGGATAGGTATTTCTTCAACCCATTGTAGTATGCACCTACCAGGGGGGTTCAGGCCCTTAGCGTGACCGTTGTCAATGATTGCTTTACTGGCTTCGATGGTGGGGGTTGAGAAGGCGAGTTTAGCAGGTAATACCGCTTTGACACGGGTTGAAACAACTTCGCTTTTCGGCATCTGGGTGCAAAGCACAACGTGAATGCCAACAGCACGGAAACGCTGAGCAATGTTAGTAAGTATTTCTTCACTTTCCCTCCCAATTTTAGGGTCTAGTTTTACATCTCCCCACTCGTCAATAAACAAGACCAGGTGGGGCATGTGATTTTTACGGTGGTGCTGGTTATAGCGTGCAATGTCCTTATAACCAGCATTTTTCATAATGCTAATTCTGCGCTCCCCTTCATCCAGCAACCATTTCAGCATTTCAGGCACTTGATTACGGTAATATGCAATACCGCCCTCAACCACGTTAGGCACACTGAGCAGGTGAGGTATTCCCTCATAAAAACTAAATTCAAGCCCACCTTTCAAGTCAACAAGTAATAATTTCAATCTTTCCGGGCTATTTCTGCGTATCAGTGTGCAAAGTATGACGTTCAGTATATTTGATTTACCACTCCCGATTGTTCCCCCAATCAACATCGAATACATCGTACCCAACGAACGATAAACGGGCTTACTGTTGACAGTAACGCCAAGGGGTATTGAAAGACCATCGGCACTTGCGGGAAAGGCATTGAACATATCCTGATAGCGCACATGGTCAGGAATACCAAATACACCTGTTGCACGCTCAACGATAAACCATGCCCCGGTTTTTTCTGAGTACTCCCCGCTCACCCTGCGCCCACAGGCAATGGATAAATCCGTCAATACCAGTTCGTCAAACAAATCACGTATTGCCACCCCACGGGGGAGGTGCATAATGTCAACACGAAAGTAGTGAGCATCCGGCTGCATAACAACATAATCAAACCGGACGGATTGTTTTCCTGAAAACATAAAATCACGCTCAGATTTTTTATATCGGTAACACTTTTCCAGCCGGTCAAGCGTGTTGATAATCCGGGCTTTATACAGTTCTGCTTCTTCCCGGAGTGTATTTTCTAGCAGTTCCCTGCGCTTGACTTCTTCGAGGTATTGTATTTCCTCAGGCGTGAGTTTCTTTTCACGTTTAAGCAGTTTCGGTATATCCCATAAGATCAGCCTGCGCCACGGGTTCTTAGGCGGATGAGCAAAGATTGTTTTTTGATAGGGGTTCTTTGCCTCATCAGGTTCGCCTGCTTTTTCTGATTCCGGATTGATTACGATTGTTTCAGATGGTTCAGTAGTTACTGTAACATTTGTATCCGGTGTAATCTCGCCGGATTGTGAAAGCAATTTACCGTTTGTTTTCGGCGTTACACGGTATACGCGATCTTTGATTGGTTTATCTGGTTCAATTCGCCGTATGATCTTACCAAGACTGTTCATAAAGATATATCCCCAATGTCTTAAGCGGATTGTCCTCAACCGTGATTAACTCGCTGGACAAAGATTTAATCTTGTCCGCAAGGTCATGTTCACACTGCGTAGATAGCGGGCCCAAGGCATAAATAAACCATACACGTTTGGCGGCCGGTATTGTCTGTTGAAATCCAAGAGCCTGCCTTGTTTTATTGGACAGCGCGCCGGGATCATTGCCGCAGTTTGGCATTACGTAAATCTGCAATTCCGGCATTGCCCATTTAAGAGTGACGGCTGGACCGTCATTGGTAGCAAGTACGACATCGCCAGGCTCATAACCCTGATTAAGGATTGACTGTATCCGGTCCACATATTCCGCTTTCATCACTGGTGGCATGATATAAACCGCCGCCAGGCCGATAACCAATATCGGCGTAATCAGTATTGACGAAAACATAAATTTCAACTTGCTTTTGGTGATCACGCCAGAAAGCAGGATATAAACAACCGGGGCAATTGGCAGAAAAGCACGATGGAGTAATACTGGTTGCCAGAGCAGGCTTACACAAACCGCAAGCACAAATGGCGCAAGGATGATTGCAAGCAACTCTAATTGTTTTTCAAACAATCCCTCGACTATTGACCAAGTAAATAAGCCATACGCAAGCATGATAAATAATGCTTGCAACGGTTCAGGGGTTGCGTGAGATAAAAACAGCATTTGCACAACGTATAAAACCGCACCGGGAGTTACCGGCATGATCCAGTAGTTACCGTGTATCTCCCGCATCTGAGAAAACAAAACCGGCAACCAGATAACGGCATACAAAAATACGGGAATAACAAACGATAACAACAAATCCTTTGGTCTAGCCCGATCTTCCGGCTGCCATTTCTCGAAACCATAATATCTATCGGTAGATACGATAAGCGGATGGGGTAACTCACGCTTAGCAGCAATCAAAAATAACACAAACGCATAAAACAATCCGTAATTGTGAGTAAATAGCAATGCGGTTACGCCAATGGCAACCGGTAAAAACTTGCGCCGATTGACAAAATAGAGTGTCAAAAGAAACTCAAAACTGAGCAGGCTATACATGCGTGCTTCCTGAGCAAACCACAACTGAGCGGGCATAAGAGCCGTCAATGCGGTGGCCAGCAGGCGCGCTTGTTTGGATTTGAGATAATCAGCGGATAAGAACCAGACAATTACAACACATCCCACAGAAAATACCGCTGATATAGCCCGTATCTGCCACGCACCAACACCAATAACTCTTGTTACCAGCCACACAAGCAGGTAATAGAGTGGGGGATGAGTATCCCCCGCGATTGCATCTAGCAGGGCTGGCAAGTCGAGGCGCATAAGCAGGCCGGTAAATGCCTCGTCATACCAGTACGGCGCGGCATCGAGGCGGTAAAAGCGAATGATTGTGGCTATCAGGAAAAGTAAATAAATCATAGAACTGGTTTTCTAAACCTTTTGGTAATGAGATAAACAATCCTGTACCACCACGAGGATGATTGACGGAGTTTGTAATCTGCTTTTACGGCCTGCGTTTCGGGATCGTCCTCAACCGCCTCGTCAATCTCTCTGCGGATTTCCGCTTTTTCGGTTGGGGTGAGGCGATCTGTCCATGCTTGCGCCGCACGATTCGCCAAACCACCGCTTTTTCTACGCCTGCGCCCACTCCCAAGGCCAAGGCGGTTTGCCAGGTTGAAATAATCCGTCATCTGCGGCTCTTTTTTGCGCTTTCTGCGCACCCGGCCAACGCCTGGTGCAAGGCGCACAAGGCCACGCTGGCGGTGGCGTCTATCACTAACCTCAAAGACATTACCCAAAATACCAAGACCCGTTGACCGTTTGCGCCGTCCCATAATTACCCCCTCACGGAATAGATTAACGTCAACAGCAACAACACCAATATAGAGCCTGGCACAAGAGCGCGCAGGAAAGCACGGAAACGAGATTTGATAAAACCTCTATCTGCGATAATCCATGCAACGACAAGAGAGAGCGTGATCATAAACAGCACTAGCAACGTGTGATCACGCATTGCATACTGGTTGATCAAGGTCTCAAATCGTGGCGTCATATTAACCTCTGTCATTTTCTCTTCGTTCTTCAAGTTCGGCAATTTTTTCTTCCAATTCAGTAACTTTTCGCATTGCCGCAATTAACTCTTTTTCGAGTTGCTTTATTTGCTCATCAATTTCATCCATCATTTTCGTTTTTTCATGTCCTTTCTAAAACTTTGCCGGTTACGCTATCCGGCTTGCCGTCACCTCACGTATTCCGCAGGGTTGAGTTTAGTTGAGTTTATCGGCAACGCCTAACCCGTTATGACAACTAACGCCATTTGGCGTATATGATGGCGGGCTGGGATTTGAACCCAGTGTGCTGGTCTGGTCTGCGGTCCCACCAGCAGGAAGCCCGCAGTTAGCAACTCTCCCGCGTGTTCCCACCACGCCGCCCGCCAGTGTTTACGTTTAGTTAAGGTTCTAATTTCTCTCTTCTGGCTTTATCCAGCCTATACCACAAAGATTAAAAAAGTCGTTTTCTTCTGGGGTATGAAGCGTCTCCCCGTTCTCGACATGATGAATCGCTCCATCTCTCACAACATAAGCAGACGGTAGAAAACCGCCGTACCGCTTCGGAGTAACTAGTTTTTTTGAAAACTCTGCACCCCCAGTGCGGAGCGCAAAGATTACGCCCCATTCGGCAGGTGGTAAAACGATGAACAAGTCCAAATTAATCCCTTCTGGTAATATATACTGCTTGTAACGTTCTCCGTTCTTAATCGCTGGGGCTGGTAAAGAGAGATTAAAATAACCGTTTGGGTTTCCGAAAAGGTCTCTGACCATCAATGGTATTGCCACAATCTCTATATCCCCTACTTCTGACTTTCTCCGCCTGATACTCCCAGCAATCTCAATGCGTTTGCAGAACGGTGCAAGCATTTCTAAGTACTTACTGGCAGTCCTCTCGGCTAATTCGAGCGGGATTTTTGTTTTCATGCTACTAGCCTCTTTGCGTTCTGTATTCAGCGTTCCGCGGTTTTGGCAGAACGGTTACGCATTTGCCAGCGGATTTTAGCCTGTATCGCCGGGGTGGGCGCACGCCGCGGCTTGCGTGCCATGCGCTGCATTGGTTTTAGTTTCGGATATATGACTAACTCGCGATTAGCACGCTGGACGCTGATCAATCCACACGCAGACAATCGCTTGATTTGCTCATGTGCATTACTGTAATCCACGTTGAGATCAGTACACAATCTCCGCAGTGAGCGCACCCCACCAGTCGAGTAGATACGTGATAACAAGAGATACTGTACAGTCGTTAACCGCATAATCACCTCCACGATATTTATTATTTTAGAACATTATTTCTCGTTATCATAGGGCTTACCAATAATTATTTAGAACAATTTTAGAACATTACATTAGAGTTTACAACAGATTGCTATATAGTATTGACAAATAGTACCGTATGCGGTACAATATAATCAAGATCACGATAGGAGACACAAATGAATGCAACAATAAAAAATCACAAAGTACAAATTAATGGCAACCTGATCACCGGAGACACATATCCGGTGAAAAGCTGGATCAAAGAATACCTGAACGGAAAATGGGATGCTGACCGCCGCGGATGGGTGGTTGATCCAAAGCAACTTGAGCGGTTCTTAAACAAGCCATACGGTGTCATGCCCGATAACACCATCGCCGCAACACCCGCCAACATCAACACGCACACGCGTAACGATTACGATCTTTGCCCAAAATGCCATACCTATTGCTACGGTGATTGCACCGCCCGATAAGGAGATGAGAAAATGAACCCAAACGAGTTGCCAAAATTGGAATTAGCAGGCGCTGTTCTGCGGCGCCGGTATATTGTCCGTGACAATAAGGGGCGATACGGAATCGCCACTTATGATCCCTCCAAAGAAGACGTCCTATTTGCTCACCCGTTAGACGTTCCAGCAATCATCAGAGATGTTATCATCGCGGAAAATATGTATGGGAGTTTATTAACTGACACTCCATTCAATCGCAAAGACGGCCGTTATCGTGGCGTCTGGTACGACTACACTGGTTATAGTCAGATTGCCGATGATGACGTACGGACATTAGAAATTGTGGATGATCTTGGATGGATAGTGTCAGACCAGGCGATGATGAAATTTGCGCATCCAACGGCAAATGCTTCACCAGAAGACGCAATCATCAATATCAAGCAGGCAATGATTTATTGCCGCGAAATCGGCATCAATATAACCGAGCGAGGAATACGCAAATTATGTAAAACTGGTGGTATTGAGGCTCAAAAAATCGGGCGGGACTGGGCAATGACTTACAGAGCAATCAACTCTTACCTTGACAAACGCTCAAAACGTGTTAGAAAATCAAAAAACTAAAAACTTGAACAAAAAATCCCCGCCAGTGAGGCGGGGATTTTTGACATATTCTTCAAACCGCTGATATTCCACCAATTTTTTAATGCATCTTCAAATAGAACAATTTTAGAACATTACATTAGAGTTTACAACAGATTGCTATATAGTATTGACAATTGCTATATAGTATGCTATACTATAAGCAAGATAACGAAAGGAGCGATGAGATGAACGCCGAAGAATTGAAAGAATACCTCGATAACGAAATAACAGATGCTGACATTGAGGCATGGCACAACGGAGAACTTACCCAGCACATGAGCGAACTTCTTGATTACGTCTATCTGCATATCCCAGATGCAGAAGTGCAAATCTGGGGATCCCGCGTCGGGAGCGAGCCTCTACATATCATTGTAAAATAATCAATTATCCCTCGCCGGGTAGGCGGTCAGACCCGGCAGAAAAGGAGACTGAAATGACTGAAAGAATTTATTCTGACACCCGCCCTTATGACGGCGGGCGAGCCGATGAGTATGGCCGCCTGATTGAACTCGGCAAAGAACATTATGACCGCGTAGAACATCACTTTACCCACATTCGCGCCGGTGAGGTTTTGGAAGTTGTTACTAGCCGTAGTTACTGGGGCCCGGACGGATATGAGGCTCCAGGCCGGGTTTGGCGGGTAACTTGGGACGGCGAAGGCGAAGCCAAGATTGAGTATGTCCGCGAAGCCGAGTACAGCGATTACCCACGCGGACATTCTGTTCACCGCGCGCGTGGCCATAAATGCGAGATTTGCCAGTAGTTTTTCAAAAAACCTTGCCGGTGGGTGGTCAAACCGGCACAGGAGGATGAAATGATAGCGTTTTACGATTCTCGATTAGATTGTTTGTTGACTGGGAGGTTAAAAATAGACCAGTCGCCAATTATGGAAGAGTTAACACAAGTAGACATTGAAACCCAAGAAGTCAAGAAAGTAACTCTCATTTCTGGCCTTATGTCAATGGGCGAGTTAGAAAGTGCAAAGGAAATTCTTGTGCAAGCCGGTTTTTATCTCGCCGACATTATTGATGCGAACGACCCTGCTTGGTATCAATATATTTACATCCGACCAGAACGCATACAATACGCCGAAAGTGCAAATGAAATAGAGCAAGTCGAAAATGATACCGTTGTTGTCTTACCGGACGGTTACATTATCGCGATAACGGATAAGCGTGGAAATAAGATAACCCACCGAATGCGAAATAATGTGCTAATAGAACTATGAAAACGCCTAACCTGTCCGTTCATCTCAATAACCTGAGTGCCGTGCGCGAAACCGCACGGCGTTTGGGGTTTACATTGTCCCGCGGCCATCGCGCCGGTGACGGCAGTATCCAGCAAATGCTGGAAGCCATTGCTGCTGGCGAGGTGCTTGTCCTCTGCCACGTCTACGACTGGCCGGAGGACATGCGCCGCGATGCCGCCTACCTGCGCGGCCTGGCCGCCCGCATTGAGCGAGATGACAACGCTCTTGCGGCAGCGGAAACGCTGCGCGGGCTAGCCGCTGCGATGGAAGCGGCGGCAGACCTGAAAAGTTTTGAATAAAAAATCCCCGCCTCACCGGCGGGGATTTTTGACATATTCTTCAAACCGCTGATATTCCGCCAATTCATCGTCACTTCTGTAATTGCGCTTTGCATGATTTTTCAATCTCGTCTAATTCGTGACGTATATCAGCAGGTGTATAAGATGATTTTCCTTCCCGCGCATAATGCAACGCCGATATGTAATCACCACCCCAAATAGCCAATGTAGCGGCAGATCGGTAGATCACACTCCGGGTTGGTTCATTGTCGGCATTTGGCAATAATCTTTTGGCTGCCATGACTTCATAAGACATTGCACATAGAGCATAAAATTTTGCCATTTCGAGGTCACCATTTTTTCTAGCAATGTATGCTTTATCGGCTAGTTCCAATGCAGAATTGTGTAAGTTTATCGTTATATTGTCTGCCATTTTGTCTCCTTTCATTTTGCCCATTGTGCGTCACATTCACATGGATATTGACCACAATAAGGGCATATCTTGAATTTGTTTATTTTCGGCTTTGGCGGTTTCAGGTTACGCAACCGGTGTAACAACGTTCCAGGCTTCGATTGGATCCGCCCGGCCAGGTGATCATCTTCGACTTTTGCCATCAACTCACGGATAGCCTCTTCTGACCAGCCAACCTTAACCGCTTCCTCAACCTCCGTGATGTTGTTCTCAAATACGCCAAAGTCTCTGAGATCATCCAACAAAGACTCTGACAGCCAAACCCCCTGAGAAACCTCCTCCTCCTCGATGGGGGATTGATCATCGTCAAAAATTTCGTTTTCGCTAGGAGGAGGAGGTTTATGTAATTTTATGTTGTAATCTTTTGTAGTAATTTTATGATTCATATTTAAGTTAATGGAGTTTCTCGATAATTGATTGTCGAGTTTCTCGATAATTAACGATGGACTTTCTCGATAATTGTTAATGGACTTTTCCAATAATAGACTTTCTCGATAATTGACTTTCTCGATAATTGACTTTCTCGATAATTGGCATTTTTCGATCACGGCCATTATGTTCACCCTGTAATGCCATACAGGCGGAACGCTAGTTATTCTTGCGGTGATCAAACCTGAGTTTATGAGTGAGCGTCTAGCAGTTCTTTGCTCTTCTGCATTTAACCCGGTTTGGGCGTACATATCACCAACAGAGACGTAAAAATCTGAATCTGGATAACGGACTTGCCAATACAATAATTGGCTAAGCATGATTCCGGCCTTGATACCAAATGCCTGGCAAAACTCCGGGACATACGCCGAAATATGCCCCTCAACCTGATTAACAATGGCCGTGAAAGCCTCGTTTTTGCCGTTATTTTTGGTGTTTTTTGGTTTATCCATATCAGAATATCACCTCGCTAGATCACCCACCTTGTAGCCCGTCTGTTTGGCTTTGGGGACACCGTCAGGGGACACCCCCGTATTTTTGGGGGACACCCACAGGGGACACCCCCGCAAAAACACGGGGACACCGTCAGGGGACACCCCCAGCAAATCATTTATTCCAATTCACGACATACGAATATCGAGGGTTGTTGATTGGTTTCAGATAGGGGAGTATGTCCAATTCCCCTTTTTCAATTGCATTCAAAAACAAAACTAGTGCCAGGCTGGTTAATTGTGACTGGCTAATCTCGTAGTGTTCGGCCAGTTTAGATAGGTCGCGCATGATTGCGGGGTCAATGTCCAGCATGACACGGTTTCGCTTTGCCGCTTTTTCACGCTCACGAATTGTCTTTTTGCGCTCATCTTTGGGCAGTGAGCGTTCAGCAATGCGCCTTCGTCCCTGTGATAGAGTGGCCTCTACCACAGGGTCAATGGCGGTCAGGTCTATAAGACCGTTATCCTTGCGCTTCATAGTTTCAATATCCTGTTAATGACTGCCATGTAGCCGCAAGGCAATTCGGGATAGCCAACCAACGCCCGGCACTTTGGTGCAAACTCAAAGAGTGTCTTGCCTGCTCTGTGAGCCTTACGGCAGTTTGTATCTACCGGTACAACCGGATATACCAGTTCACCAAAGGTGGATACAAGGTTCTCTAATTGCTCTTGCGTTTCTACCGTTTGCCGGTCATAGAAGGTCGGAATAATCCCGCCAACCTCACAACCGGAATTTGAAAACCTGCGGATACTGCTCAAAGTTCGCAAGACCTCAACAACGCCCTTAACCGAAAACTGGTCAAGGCGTGTGGGGACAATGAGGTAATCCGCAGCCACAAGCGCAGCCGTGTGCAGCACGTCAATGGACGGCGCACAGTCGAAAATCACATAATCGTGATTGTCGTCATCCATTGCGTTCACCAGGACGTACTCCCGAAAGTCCATACCGGCTAGTTTTGATTTCAGGACAACGGTTGTTTTATCGGAACGGACAATATCCAACCCATCATGCACGTTGATTGCTACGTCTTGCAATGTCATGTTGTTGGATATAGCACGGTTCAGGTCTCCGCCGGGGTCAACACCAAGCGAATCGGCAACGTTACCCTGCGGGTCAAGGTCAACCAACATAACGGACTTGCCCAAGCGGGCAAGTCCGTCTGCAATAGTCACGGCTGTTGTGGTTTTACCAACGCCACCCTTTTGATTTGCGATTGCGATGATTGCCATTTTGCGCCTCACAAAACGGGTTGCTCAATTTCATGTGTCAGCCAAATATCACGGCTCAGCAAAGACTTTGACACCTCAACTTGTAGGCCCGTGGCACGCATCATCTCAATCAGTTCAGCAGGGGCTTTTGCGCTTATGCGGGCATATTTCGGCTTCACGCCGGTTGACAATTCGTAGCGTTCCAGTGCTGAGCGCAGATCCGCTTGCGTGTAAATCATGTACAAACGCCAGAAAGTCATCGCCTAACCCTCCTGATGACCTCTGCAAGGTAGTAAATCGAGGCTGCTATGACATAGGCATCATTGCTTTCAATAACATTCAGCGATGAGAGTAAGTGGTGACGGATTGCGGAAAGTTCCATCGTTGCTAAGCAGTGACGGCGGTTATGGTCAAGAATTTTATTGATCAATTCAAGGATCGTATTGTGAGTAACCGTCTCTGCATAAAAAGCAGCAATCACATCACCGCAATTCGGGCAAATGTATACTAACTCTTGCGATATTTGACCATGGTTTATTTGAAAGGTGTATGCAATTGGATCATCATCCTCAAACTTGACAAGAACATCAAACTTATTGAAATCGTGAAGTTTGATTTCAACGTCAGAGTTTTCGATGGCTTGTAATGCACGCTCTGAGATTTTTTCGTCATTTGTCTCAGTCTCAGGGCCAAAGTAGTGAATTACAGTAGTCATTGTGCCACCTCGAAAGCGACTGGTTGATTAACCTTGTTGTAAATGCGTTCCCCAACGGCCTCTTTGATCATGGCATCGTTGAAGCCAATGTAAGCGAGGACGTCATAAACCAGCAGTTCAGGATCAGCCTTTTTGATTTCTGGAATGTCGTTGAGTAATTCCTGAATGGCTGCTATAATACGAGTTGCATGGATGTAATAATACGGTTGCATGGCTACACTCCTTGCCCCCAAGCCGGTTTGCCGGAATCGGCTTGGGGTTCTTTTTCGTCCAGTTCCGGGTGAGGTGAATTGCAGTTTTCCCACACCCATTCGGTGTATTCTTTGCACTGCTGGCAGGTCTGATAGTGTTTCCGGGCCCGTTCAAATACCCGCCCAAATTCCTCAGATTCCATGCCAAACATTACGGCTGCCTGGTGCAGCGCACGACTAAATAGAGCGGATTGCTTGCATGGTTCTGGTTTCGTGTTTGTCATATACCTCCTTGTTGACTAATCTTTTCCCGCACACGACTAACACCGTGCCGGTTTCAATATTGCAAAATGCCGTTCCCTCAGTCCAGTATTCAAGGTCTGACTTCGGAAACGGCATTATGTCCGTCCAGCGGAAATATCGCCCAAAGAACATACCCGTTGGGTCTTTTATGCACCGCCAGACGTATCCACGAGGTAAAGTATTCAATTGCACCTCCAAGCGGGGAAATATATAGGACAATCCAATAATACTCGGTTTCCGCATGTTTGTCAATAGACATGCGGAAATGAAAACAAAATAAAAGCCGTCATCTAATGACGGCTTACAAAATTGAAAGGTTTACAACCTGCGAATAGTCTTTTTCCCACGCCCTGGATTGCTCAAATAATAATTTGCCAGATAAGCAATATCGGCTTCATCCAGATAAGTTCGGCGTACTGATTTGGATAAAACTTTCACATACCCTTTTTTAGCCCAACGTGAGATTGTTTGGGTTGAAACCCCGTATTTTCTGCTCGCTTCTGAAATAAGAATACCAATCCCGGAAAGATGGGCATATTTTTCATAATCGGGTCTGTTTTCTTTTGGGATCATAGACAAGTCATTTTTATTTACAAAGATTTGATTTTCTGCCTTTATTGCTCTTATCGTACCACTAGCAATTAAGGCTTGCAACGATTTTTTATCTAGTTTTGTGATGGTGGCTGCTTTGCTGATAGGGAGATAAGTATCCATGTTATTTACTCCTCTCTAAGCCACACAATGAAAGAAAGACCAACACCGCTGACCGTCAGGATAAATACCATCACCAGACAGGCCAGCAAATACACGCCCGGATAGGACAATATATATTCAACCATTCCTAAGGCATATTTAACTGCCTCAGTTGTTACCACAGTTAAAGCATCTGTTTTTATATGCACCCTGCTATTATTTGCCGCAAACCAAGCCGTGACCAAGCAGGTTGTAAATAACACCGATGACACCAGGTTGATCATCAAGCCTGCCAGACGGTCTATATTGCGGACGGGTGACTTTGTTTTCATAGGGGTGGCTGATGGGGGTCGAACCCACAACCACCTGATCCACAGTCAGGTGCTCTGCCATTGAGCTACAGCCACCGTAAAGCATCCGAATTCTATCACACCCTCTCGGCTTTATGCAAGCATTTTCTTGATCAACTCGCCGGCTTCGAGAACGGTAGCAGTAAATTGTTCGCCCCTGGCTAAATCTTTGACCGTAACCTGACCTGCCGCTGCTTCATCCGGGCCGATGATGACCACAAAACGGATATTCATACGGTCAGCAAACTTCAATTGTCGCGGCAGCCGCACCACCTCCGTGTAACCAATCGTCCTCAATCCCATTTCCCGAAACTGGTGGGCCGCTCTCTGCGATTCAATCAGTAAAGTCTCATCGAAGACCGTCACCAACACATCAGCGGGGGCTGTTCCCAGAGGAGGCAAGCAGCCATATTTTTGGAGAACCAGACTGATCATCACATCCCCCATGGCAAAGCCCACCCCCGGCAGCGGCTCACCTCCCACGTCCGCAACCAGATTATCGTAATGCCCCCCGCCAAGAATGGCACGCCCATCCCGTGCCAGATCATAAGCCTCGAAGACCGTACCGGTGTAGTATTCCAATCCACGGATCACCTGAGGGTTGTAGTGAACATATTCATCTGCACCCATCGCCTGCAAGGCATCAAAAAAGCGCTGCATGTCAGAAGAATTTTTCCATAATTCACGGTTATCGAGAATCGTTTTCAACCCCTCAAACTGATCAACACTCAATCCAACCTCTATGGCATAAGCCGCCCAATCCTCCGGGCGCATTTTGTCCCGCCGGTCAATCAAACGGAACACCTGTTTTTTCACTTCGGTGTTCGTGATTCCCAATTTTTCCAACTCGGCATCCATCAACCGCCGGTCATTGACAAAAACCCCCACCTGATCCGGCTTCAATCCAGTTTTTTTGAAAAACGCCACGCAAATCGCTACCAGTTCGGCATCCGATTCGGGTGAATTCGCCCCAATCAAATCAATATTCCACTGGAAGAACTCCCGCGTCCGACCTTTTTGAGGACGTTCGTAACGCCAAAACGGCCCAAACGACCACCATCGCAAGGGGAAGGTCAACTGCCGCTGGCGCTGAGCCACCATGCGCGCCAGTGAAGGGGTTAACTCGGGACGCAGGGTAATTAAATCCCCTCCCCTGTCCGGAAACACGAATGCCTGTTCTTTGACCAGTTCCTCGCCCGATTTGGCAGCATAAAGATCAATTTTTTCCAGAAAAGGCCCGTCATATTCCTGATATCCAAAAGACTCAGAGACCTCCCGAAGGGTTTGATATAGCCATGAACGGATGGCCATTTCTTCAGGATAAAAATCGCGGGTTCCTTTAACAGAAGGAATAATTTTTTCCATACCTTTTCACATCCTCTGCCGTGTATTATGGTCTATCATTTTAACATGTCCTGTCCTTTTTGTCCGAAGTTTAACGGCTTTTTCGCGTGACAAATGGGATTTAAGGATAGGAAATTTAACACTTATCAAATTGCTCAAATTATGTTAATGTTGACTAGATTATCGCACAACCTTTCGGGAAAACCCCGTTAGAACCTTCTCCCCAACAGGCCATGCTATGAAACTGAATGAAATCGTCCAAAAACTGAACGGCAAAGTTCTCAATTCCAAAATTAATTTGGAAATCGAAGTCAAAGGCGCGGGCGGAGCCGACCTGATGAGCGATGTGCTGGCTTCCATTCAACCTCAGGCCATCTTACTCACCGGTTTGTGTAACCCCCAAGTTGTACGCACGGCGATGATGGCGGACGTTCTCGCAATTGTCCTTGTGCGCGGGAAAACCCCGCCGGCAGAAACCGTGCAACTTGCGGAAAACGAGCGTATTCCGCTCATCAGTACCCCCTTTGGCATGTTTGAAGCCTGCGGTATCCTCTATCAAGCCGGTTTGAGCTGCCTTGAAAAACCGGTCAGCGATCAGGATTGTTTTGCCGGTTAAGTTTCTTAAGAATTGACAATGACCGAACAGACCCCTCTTCGTAAATCCAGCCTCATCAGTGATCAGGAAGCAGAAAACATCACCCGCGTTGAAGAACTGGCGTATGAAATCAAAGTTCAAGAGGTGATGACCCCCAATCCAATCACTATGACCGCCAGCATGAAAATGCAGGAAGTGCTGGAACAATTCCGAGTAGCACGTATTTCCGGCGCTCCAATTGTTGAAGAGGGGCAGTTAATTGGCATTATCAGCATAGAAGACTTGATTCGCTGTCTGATCAAGTCTGACCTCGAGGCAGAAATCCAAAAGTACATGACCCGCAATCCCTTCACCGTTAAGGGTGATGATCCGGTGGTAGAAGCCTTGAAAATGTTTGTCAGCACCAAAGTAGGCCGGCTGCCGGTGGTCAACAAAGAAGGCCTATTGATTGGCATTTTGACCAAGGGAGACATCACACGCGGATTGCTCAAAGCCCTCCAACAGGATTACCAGACCGAAGAAGTTCGCCGCTATCGTGCCTCTCACCTTTTCGAAGATATCGAATCCGAACGAACCAGCCTGATCCTGCGTTACAACATCAAGGCTGGCGATTTCACCCATGGCGGAGAAGCCTCATCCAAAATCAAACGGGCGCTCAGTCGTATGGGTGCCAGTCCGCAGATCGCCCGCCGTTGTGGAATTGCCACCTACGAAGCAGAGATGAATCTTATCATCCACACCACGGAGGGAGGTGTGATTCGGGTCGAAATTGAACCTCACCAGATCTCTATTGATGTTTACGACAGCGGACCGGGAATAAAAGATGTGGAATTAGCCATGAAACCAGGTTACTCAACCGCCAGTGAGAAAGTCCGGGAATTGGGTTTTGGAGCAGGTATGGGGCTGGTCAACATTTCCCGCTGCGTGGATATCATGAAACTTGAATCCGTATGGGGTAAGGGAACCAGATTGAGGATGAAAATCTTCCTCAAAAAAGAAGACACCGTCGGGGAAGGGCATGCTGCCAAATCTTTGGAGGAAAAACGATGAATCTGGAACAAATCATCCAGTCGCTTGATCTGAAACTGCTGACCGAGCAAAAGCCATTTCATGAAATTCAGCCAACCACTGGTTACGCAGCCGACCTGTTATCTTGCGTAATGACTGGCGCATCACGGGGAGGGTTGTGGGTGACCTTGCAGGCCCATAGTAATATCGTAGCCGTGGCGGCTTTGCTGGAATTGAGCGCCATCATCATCACCGAAGGGGCACAACCCGATGAAGCAACCATCCAAAAGGCTAATGACGAAGGGGTGACCCTTTTATCCAGTCAACAAGACACCTATCGGGTGGTGGGCAGGTTGTGGGAACTGGGCATCCGCTAACTTATCCTCCAGGTAAGCAGGCTCCCATTCAGGGAGGTTCTCTTTGAAAACTTATCGGGCAGAATTGCACATTCATACGGTTCTTTCCCCATGTGCGGAGATTGAAATGCTGCCCCCGTTGATTGTCATGGAATGCCTCGAAAAGGGCATTTCCCTGATCGCCATCACCGATCATAACGCAACCGCTAATATTTCTGCGGTACAGCAGGCTGCCGAGGGAACGGATTTAACTGTGCTGCCCGGTATGGAAGTTCAAACCCGTGAAGAAGTTCACTCGTTATGTCTGTTTGACACTCTCGAACAGGCTCTTGCCTGGCAAGCAATTGTTGACCGTCACCTGCCGGCAATCCCCAATCGCCCGGATTATTTCGGCGATCAATTGATTGTAGACGCCAATGGCGATTTTCTCAAACGGGAGGAACGGTTGCTCCTCACTTCGGTCAATTTGAGTCTGGCAGATGCATTTCATCAGGTAACCCGGTTGGGTGGATTGTTCATCCCCGCCCATGTCAACCGCACCGCAAACGGCTTGTTCCCCATCCTGGGAATGCCCCCTGACGATATTCCATTGGAAGTTATGGAAATTTCTCGTCACCTGAAACCGGCAGAAGCGGTTAAAATATATCCGGCCTTGCATAGCTACTCGTTGATCCAGAGCGGAGATGCTCATCGCCTGGATGAAATTTCAGGGCTGAACCAGTTCACTTTACAATCCCCCACTCTTCAAGAAATTCGACTGGCACTGCGCGGCGAACAGGGACGTTCACACCGTATCCTTTCCAGCACAATCCTCGCCGGGGAATAACCAGCAAATTTCGTTTGTTACAACTTTCACAAGGAATGATGACATTTGGTAATTACTTAACCATAAGCAAGCGAGTACACTTTGGATTGATTATCCACAATTAATTCTACCAATTTCGTCCAATTTGTTACCGGAGTAACCTATGTTAAACACCAAACCCTCCATACCAGCCAATGATCCACTGGCTAACCCCGAACAAAAAAAACTGATTGATGAGATTCTGGAAAAAAACAAGAACCTCCCCGGTGCAACGATGGTCGTGCTCAACGAGCTTCAAAGCCGGATTGGTTTTATTTCCGAAGCCATGCAGCAATATGTTGCCGACAAACTGCATGTACCGGTCAGTTCGGTTCATGGGGTCGTTTCTTTTTATTCTTTCTTCACCACCACCCCCCGCGGTAAGCACACCATCAAGTTCTGCATGGGTACAGCCTGTTATGTTGGTGGTATGCCTCAGTTGATTGACAAAGCCAAATCCTTGCTGGGGGTCGAACCGGGACAAACCACACCCGATGGTGAAATCACCCTCGAAGTATGCCGCTGCGTTGGTGCTTGCAGTCAGGCTCCGGTTGTCGTTGTGGATGACAAAATCGTTGGGCGTCTCCGCCCTAATAAATTCCCTCAGGTTTTACGTTCCATTCAGGATAGCAAGCAGTGAGAGAACTTTCCCTTCACCTGCTGGATATCGCCGAAAATAGCATCGCAGCCGGCGCGAAAAATATCACCATCACCATCCGGGAGGATACCACCGCCGACCGGTTGTACCTCAGTGTTCAGGATGATGGTAAAGGCATGGATGAGGAAATGGTCAAAAAAGTAACCGATCCTTTCGTGACCACCCGCACTACCCGCAAGGTTGGGCTGGGCATTCCTCTCCTGAAAGCCGCCGCCGAAGCATGCAATGGCTGGCTGAAAATACATTCCAAAGTTGGTGAAGGGACATTGGTTGAGGTGGAATTTCAACGCAGCCACATTGACCGGATGCCGTTGGGTGATATTGCCGGAACTTTTCTCACTTTGCTGGTTGGAAACCCACAAATTCACTGGGTTTTCCGTTACAGTGTGGATCAGGAGACCTTCGAACTGGACGATCAGCAGATTAAACAAGAATTGCAGGACGTCCCCCTTTCCGATCCACTGGTACTTTCTTACTTGCGCGAATTGCTGGAAAGTAATGTTCGATCACTTCAATCCATTTCAGTTTATTAAGCGGATGAATTCCTTCATCAATCCGTAGAGAGGAGATTTACCATGCCGACCATCAAAAGTTTAGACGATTTGAAAAGAATCCGTGAGGAAGCTCTGGAAAAACGCAAAGTAAAAACTGCCTCAGGCCAGGTTCAGGTGATCGTAGGAATGGGTACTTGCGGGATTGCCGCCGGTGCACGCGACGCCATGAAAGCCATCCTCGAAACCATCCAGAATGAGAATCTTGAAGGTGTGATTGTCACCCAGACCGGTTGCATCGGCCTGTGCGAGAAAGAACCCATTGTCCAGGTTGTTGTTGGCGACCAGCCCAAAGTGACCTACGGCAAGGTCTCGCCGGATGTAGCCCGTCAGATCATGAAAGAACACGTCAAGAACGGTAATGTGCTTAAAGAATACGTAATTCAGGTTTAAGCCTCTTATCGGTAAACCATTTTTGTAAGGCTAAAGGTTGACAGCTATGAAATACTATCGCTCACATGTTTTAGTCTGTGTAGACCCGGAATGTCTTCAGAAAGGCGCCCATGAGTTGGTGGATGCCTTGCAGGATGAACTGGTCGCTACCGGCCTGATTGATGAAGTGCAGGTGCTGGAAACATCCCGCATTGGTGGATGCAGTTTAGGCCCGGAGATGATGGTGTATCCTGAGGGTGTCCATTATGTTGGAGTCACACCCGATGATGTGCCCTATCTGGTGGAAGAACACTTTCTAAAAGGGCGGGTTGTCAATAAATTCCAGATGCCCACCACCAAAGTTGTAGATGAAGAGCTTGGCGCCCCAACCCAAAAAGAAGTCCGCATTGTTCTGCGCAATTGCGGAAAAATCGACCCGGAGAATATCGAGGACTACATTGCCGAAGACGGTTATCAGGCGCTTGCCAAAGTCCTCACCGAAATGACCCCCGAAGAAGTCATTGATACCGTCCTCAAATCCGGTCTGCGCGGCCGCGGTGGGGCCGGTTTTCCGACCGGTAAAAAGTGGCAATTTACCCGTCAGGCACCGGGGGATATCAAATATGTGGTGTGCAACGCCGACGAAGGTGACCCTGGCGCTTTCATGAACCGCCGTGTACTCGAAGGTGACCCTCATTCGGTAATTGAGGGAATGATCATTGCTGCCTACGCAATCGGCGCTCATCAAGGGTATATCTACTGCCGTGCCGAGTATCCGGTTGCGGTATCCACCCTGAACATTGCCATCCAGCAAGCCCGCAATTTGGGTTTGTTAGGAAAAGATATCCTGGGCAGCGGTTTCGATTTTGACCTTGAAGTACGCATGGGCGCCGGTGCGTTTGTGTGCGGTGAGGAAACCGCCTTGATCGCCTCCATTGAAGGCCGTCGCGGTGAACCTCGTCCGCGTCCACCTTTCCCGGCTGTACAGGGCTTGTGGAACAAACCGACCAACGTCAACAACGTTGAAACCTACGCCAACATTCCGCAAATCATTCTTAAGGGCGCGGAATGGTACGCCAGTTACGGCACCGAAAAAAGCAAAGGCACCAAAACCTTTGCACTGGCCGGTGATCTGAATCACACTGGCCTGATCGAAGTGCCTTTGGGAATCACCCTTCGCGAGATCATTTATGATGTTGGCGGCGGCATCAAAGATGGAAAAGCCTTCAAAGCCGTCCAGATTGGCGGGCCGATGGGTGGCTGTGTCCCGGCCGAGTATCTCGATCTTCCGCTCGATTACGAATCACTTGCTCAGGCTGGCACCATTATGGGCTCCGGCGGTATGATCGTTTTGGATGAAGATACCTGCATGGTAGATGTCGCCCGCTACTTTATGGATTTTACCCAAGATGAAAGCTGCGGAAAATGTACTCCCTGCCGGGTTGGTACACGCCGCATTCTGGAAATCCTCACCCGAATTTGCGACGGCAAAGGGCAGGATGGTGACATCGAATTACTCGAAAATCTTTGTCAGGAAATTCGTACCAACAGCCTGTGTGGATTGGGTCAAGGGGCACCCAACCCGGTAGTCAGCACTCTGCGCTATTTCCGTGACGAGTACGAAGCCCACATTTACGAAAAACGCTGCCCGGCCAAAGTCTGCCGCGCTTTGATCCGCTATGAAATTCTGCCCGATGCTTGCACGGGTTGTACGGTTTGCGCCCGCAACTGCCCGGTTAACGCCATCAGCGGTGAGCGCCGCCAGACGCATGTTATTGACCCGGATACCTGCATCCGCTGCGGTATTTGTATGCAAGTTTGTAACTTCAACGCAGTGGTCATCGAATAACCCAGTCCGTCACACTGATCGTCCGAATCAGACCAAAGGAGGAAAAGTATGAGCGTTGAAACCAAAAGCAGCGAAAAGATACTCGAAGCGGTCAATGCTGCCATCGAAAAGTTCGGTGCAAAGCAAGAGGAATTGATTCCCATCCTGAACGAGGTAAACCGCCAATTGGGCTACATCCCAACCGAGGCGATGGAAGAAATCAGCCGCCGCTTGAAAGAACCCAAGAGCAGTTTATTTGGGGTAGCCAGTTTCTACCACATGCTCTCCACCAAACCGCGCGGGCGACACGTTATCCAATTCTGCGAAAGTGCACCTTGCCATGTGGTCGGCGGACGAGAGGTATTCGAAGCCCTGAAAGAAGAACTGGGTCTGGAGCCCAATGAAACCTCTCCGGACGGAAAATGGACGCTGATCACCACCAGCTGTCTGGGAGTTTGCTCGGTCGGACCGGTGATTGTGATTGACGAAGACATCTACGGTAATGTGGATGCCCGAAAGGTCCCGGAAATTTTAGCGCGGTATGAGTGAAGGAGGTGCCCGATGAAAATGACTCGTTCAATGGTACTGGTCTCCAGTGATCCTATCAGCATGCAGCTCGGAGCGCAGGAAGTCTTTCAGGCATTACAGGACCAAATCAAAGCCTTCGGCCTGGAGGATGAAATCTCTTTAACCATGATTGGTGATGTAGGCCGCCATGATGCCCTTCCGCTGGTCATCGTTTATCCGGAAGCGGTCATCTATGGGCCGGTTACACCGGATAAAGTCCCTTATCTGGTTGAGGAACACCTTTACAAAGGGCGGATTGCCGAAGAACTGGTTGCCTCGGTTCGCGAATTGAGCGGCAGAATTGCGTGGTTGCATGCCCGCAAAGGCACCTTACCCGCCGAACAGAGGATTGTCCTCCGGCGGGCCGGCATCATTGACCCGACCAGTATCGAGGACTACATCCTCAACGATGGTTACATAGCGCTTGGGAAAGTCCTCACCAGCATGACTCCGGAAGAGGTCATTGAGGAGGTTAAAAAATCCGGTCTGCGCGGGCGGGGAGGTGCTGGCTTTCCAACCGGCACCAAATGGGGGTTCGTCGCCCGCGAGAAATCCGACAAAAAGTACATCATCTGCAATGCCGATGAGTCCGAACCCGGCACATTCAAAGATCGCCTGATTTTGGAAGGAGACCCCCACAGCATGATCGAGGCGATGGCCATTGCCGGTTATGCGGTTGGCGCAGATGAAGGCTACATTTACGTACGCGGCGAATACCTGCTGGCTCAGGAACGCCTCAAAAAAGCCATCAAGGATGCCCATGAGATGGGCTTTCTGGGAAAGAATATCTTCGGCACCGATTTCAATTTTGAAATTCACATCCACGCGGGGGCTGGAGCATACATCTGCGGTGAAGAAACCGCACTGATCGAATCCATTGAAGGTAAACGCGGACAACCCCGCTCACGTCCGCCCTATCCGACAACCTTTGGTTTGTGGGGTAAACCCACCGTGATTAATAACGTCGAAACGCTGGCTAACATTCCCCCCATCATCAACAACGGTGCAGATTGGTATCGCAGTTTCGGCACACCCAGCAGCCCCGGCACCAAAGTGTATACCATCCTGGGAAATGTGAACGTCACCGGTTTAATCGAAGTTCCCATGGGCATCACCCTCAGAGAAGTCATCGCCATTTACGCCAAGGGCATGAAAAATGGCTCCAACTTCAAACTGGCGCAGACCGGTGGCTCAAGCGGCTCGATCATTCCCGCATCGCTGCAGGACACCCCAATGGACTTCGACTCCTACGCCAAAGCCGGTGTTTCGCTGGGTTCGGGTGCTTTGTTGATCTGCAACGAAGATACCTGCGTGGTAGATCTGGCAAAAGTGCTGTTGAATTTCTTCCGGGTTGAATCCTGCGGAAAATGCAACCCCTGCCGAATCGGTACTCAAAGAGCCTGGGAAATGCTGGATAAAATCTCGAAAGGTCAGGCTTCCCTGAGCGACCTCGACAAATTGGCAGAACTTTCCGAAAATCTGTACATGTTATCCAACTGCGGTTTAGGGCAAACCGCCGGCACCCCCTTGCGCGATATTTTGAATTACTTCCGCGCCGAAGTGGAGGCTCATATCCGCCTGAAGATTTGCCCCGCCGGAGTTTGCAAAATGGAGGAGATGATCCCCCAACCCTGAATCTTACTTGTTTGGAGATTTGATATCATGGCCGTAGAAAACAACGTAATTTCCATTGACGCTCTTATGCCTGCCGAAATGGCCCAGAAAGCAGAAGCCATTGGCGTGAAAAAAGCCAATCTGGCTTTCTGGCCCCTGTTTGCTTTATCCATCCTGGCCGGCGCATTTATCGGATTAGGTGCAATTTTTGCCACCACGGTCAGCGCTGGTTCAGCAGCCTTGCCCTATGGGGTTGCCCGTTTGTTGACCGGTCTGGTGTTTACGCTTGGCCTTATTCTGGTCATTGTCGGTGGTGCGGAGCTGTTCACCGGCAACAACCTGATCATCATGGCTTTCACCAATGGCAAAGTCACCCTAAAAGGGCTTATACGCAACTGGGTGATCGTCTATTTCGGTAATTTTGTTGGTTCGGTTGCCACGGCCGTACTCATGTTTTTCACCCGCCAATACACTTTTGGAAACGGTTCGATTGGCTTGGCTGCGCTGAATATCGCCAATAGCAAGGTCAACCTTGAATTTGTGCAGGCCATTGCCCTCGGTATTATGTGCAATGCGATGGTCTGTATGGCAGTTTGGCTGTGTTACTCGGCGCGTTCCACCACGGATAAAATCCTTGCCATCATTCCGCCCATCAGCGGCTTTGTGGCATGTGGTTTTGAACACTCGATTGCCAATATGTACTTTATCCCGTTGGGATTGTTCATCAAGCAATTCGCCCCGGCTTCTTTTTGGGAATCGAAAGCCCTGGTGGATGCCGGCGTAACCATCGAAAAATTTACCAATCTAACCTGGCAGGGTTTTTTCGTCAACAATCTCTTGCCGGTCACCATCGGTAACATCATTGGCGGGGCAGTACTGGTTGGACTGGTCTACTGGTTCATTTTTCTGAAAAAATGGAGTAAGTAAGCCACTTAAGCCTTGGAAGGACTGGAGATTATGGTTCAAATCAAAATTAATGGCATAGAATTGGATGTTCCAAAGGGAACAACCGTTTTAGAGGCTGCCGAAAAAGCGGGGATTACCATCCCAACCCTTTGCTATCATAAAGACCTGTCTCCCTATGGGGGCTGCCGTCTGTGCATTGTTGAACTCAAGGGCGGACGAGTGCCGATGACCTCTTGTACCCTGCCGGTAGAAAACGGCATGGAAGTGCAAACCGAAACGGAAAGCCTGCGAAAATCTCGCCGCACCATTCTGGAACTGCTCCTCTCCACCTACTACGATTCCGGTTACGCCCAAAAAGACGAACACCCGAACGAATTGGAATACTGGGCAACCGCCTACGGTTTGGACATGAAAGCCTTCATGGCTGAAAAACCCCGCTATGAGGTCAACAGCGATCCCAATCCATTCGTTTGGGTTGATTTAAATAAATGTATTCTGTGCGGCCGTTGCGTCCGCGCCTGCGCGGAGGTTCAGGGACGCTTTGTCTGGGGGCTTTCCGAACGTGGTTATGAGGCCCGCATCGTAGCCGGCCTGGACGAACCCATGCTGGAAGCGCGTTGTGAATCGTGCGGCGCATGTGTGGCTTACTGCCCCACGGGCGCGCTGGATAACAAGATGTCGGTTGGACTCGGCGCGCCGGATAAGGTTGTACGCACCACCTGTTCTTACTGCGGGGTTGGCTGTCAGTTTGACTTGAATGTTAAGGATGGCAAAATTATCCGTGTGACCTCGACGCCGGATGCGCCGGTCAACGGTATGCGATTGTGCGTCAAGGGCCGCTATGGCTATGATTATGTTCATCATCCAGACCGCTTGACCCAGCCCATGGTGCGAGAGTACCTGCTGAAAGGCGAACCTCGCAAAGACAAGAAGAACCGCGGTGAATGGGTCAAGGTGGATTGGGATACCGCCCTGAACATTGTGGCCGGTAAGCTCAATCAAATCCGCACTGAAAGCGGCGCTGACAGCATTGGGGTGTTGAGTTCGGCCAAATGCACCAATGAAGAAAACTACTTGATGAATAAGTTTGCGCGGCAGGTACTGGGCACCAACAATATTGACCATTGCGCCCGTCTCTGCCACGCCAGTACCGTAGCCGGTTTGGCGATTTCCTACGGTTCTGGGGCCATGTCCAACACTATGCAGGATATTGTTGAAAATGCTCAGGCGATTTTCGTCACCGGCTCGAATACCACCGAACAGCACCCGGTCTTCGGTACAATGATTCGGCAGGCGGTACTGAAACGCGGCGTCAAATTGATTGTGGCTGACCCCCGCCGGATTGATCTGGTGGACTTTGCCACCCTTCACCTGCAACAAAGACCCGGTACCGACATCGCCCTGCTCAACGGCTTGATGAACATTATCCTCCAAAAAGGCTGGGCGGATGAACAATTCATTGCCGAGCGCACCGAAGGATTTGACGAATTCAAAGCCAACCTGCAAAATTACCCGCCGGAAAAAGTTTCTGAAATTACCGGCGTCCCTCTCGAGCAGTTGTATCAGGCTGCCGAGATCATGGGAACCTGCAAACCCATGGCCGTTTTCTGGGCAATGGGCATCACTCAGCACATTGTCGGCGTTCAGAATGTCCTAACCCTGGCCAATTTGCAGATGCTGTTGGGTAACATGGGTGTGCCGGGCGGCGGCGTGAACCCACTGCGCGGTCAGAATAATGTACAGGGCGCCTGCGATATGGGCGGGCTGCCAAATGTGTATCCGGGCTATCAACCGGTCGCCTCCGATGCTGCCCGCGGAAAGTTTGAAACCGCTTGGGGCGTATCTCTTTCTCCCAAACCCGGCATGACCGTTACCGAAATGATCCCTGCAGATGGAGAAGGTAAAATCCGAGCGCTTTACATCCTCGGCGAAAATCCGGTCATGACCGATCCGGACGTCAATCACGTCCGCCATTGTTTGGAAGAACTGGAATTCCTGGTTTTGCAGGAAATCTTCCCTTCCGAAACTTCGGCATACGCCGATGTGCTGCTGCCCGGTGTAACCTTCGCTGAAAAAGAAGGCACTTTTACGAATACCGAACGGCGGATTCAGCGCGTCCGTAAAGCCGTTGAGCCGGTTGGTCAATCCCGCCCCGATTGGGAGATCATCAGCGACCTGGCGCGGCGGATGATCGCCGTCAGCAACCGTAAACCCGCTGAAGCCCCACAATCCGGGTGGAATTACGGCTCACCTGCCGAGATCATGGATGAAGTTGCCAGCATCACACCATCCTACGCCGGCGTCAGCTATGAACGTCTGGATCGTGGTGAAAATCTTCACTGGCCAGTCAAGGGATACGATCACCCCGGCACGCCAATTTTGCATATTGGTCAATTTACCCGTGGTAAAGGCCTCTTTTCACCCACCACTGATGTGCCGCCTGCCGAAAAGCCGGATGCCGAATTCCCAATGCTGATGAACACCGGGCGTGTTCTGTATCACTGGCACGGCGGCGAAATGACCCGTCGCGCCAAAGGGCTGATGGAGGTTTATCCCAAACCACTCATCGAATTGAACCCCGAAGATGCCTTGCGGATTGGTATTAACGGCAATCGAATGGTCAAAATCACCTCACGGCGTGGCAGCATTGTTTCAGAAGCCTGGGTAACCAATCGTGTTCCTGAAGGTATGGTTTACGCCAATTTTCACTTCCCGGAATCCAATGCCAACGAGTTGACCATCGCCGCGCTCGATCCAATTGCAAAAATCCCGGAATTCAAGATCACAGCTGTAAAGGTAGAATTAGCGGATGAATAAGCTATGAGAATGTGTGGTTTAACGGTAGCGGTATTTACAAGCAAAGAACCATTCATAAATCATTGAGAAGGAGAGTGTCTGGAATGATTACGCTAACCATTGACGGTCAACAGATTCAAGTTCCGGAAGGCACCACAGTGCTCAATGCCGCCCGAAAAGCCGGAATTCACATTCCAACCTTATGCGATCACCCCCACCTGAAACCTTACGGTGGATGCCGGTTGTGCATGGTTGAAATAGAGGGTTTCCGCACCTTGCAGGCTTCCTGCACCATACCGGCAACCAACAACATGGTCGTTCGCACCACCTCAGAGCAGATTCGGAAAGCCAGAAAGTTTGTCCTCACCTTGATATTCAGTGAGCGCAACCACTTTTGCCCCTACTGCCAGGTCAGCGGCAGCGATTGTGAATTACAAAATGCCGCCTACGGCGAGGGAATGACTCACTGGCCATTGCAGCCCAACTGGCAGCCTTATCCGGTGGATGCTTCCCACCCCTACTTCATCCTGGAACACAATCGCTGCATCCTGTGCCGGCGTTGCATCCGGGCCTGTGCGGAACTGGTCGGTGCAAACACGCTGGGCGTTGAAGAACGTGGTGCAAAGACCTTTGTGATTGCGGATCTGAATGTCCCGTTAGGAGAAAGTTCCTGTGTCTCTTGTGGAATGTGCGTCCAGGTCTGCCCTACGGGCGCGTTGATTGACCGTCGCAGCGCCTACCGCGGCCAAAACACCACCGTAGATCATCAGCAGACGCTGTGTTTGGGTTGTTCGGTTGGTTGCGGTGTGGATATCCTCACCCGTGATCAACAATTAATTCGGATTGACGGCAATTGGGACGCCCCGGTCAATCAAGGGGTCACCTGCAAAGTCGGTCGCTTCTATCCGGCTTTTGATGACCGCGAACGATTGAAGACACCCCTGCTCCGTAAAAACGGCAGCCTGCAGCCCGTTACCTGGGAAGAAGCACTGGAAGCCGCAGCGGAGAAGATTAAGACTGCTTCCGGCAATGGTATCGCTGCGGTTGCTTCTACCCGCCTGCCGCTTGAAAGCCTGGTCATCTTCCGCCAGTTATTCGCCGAACATTTGCGCAGCGCGGTGGTCACATCTACTGATGAAGGAAGCCGCACCGCAATCCTCTCCAAATGGGCTGAAAAACTGGGGAAGCCATTTGAAGGCAAGATTGATCAGGTCCACGAAGCCGGAGCATTCCTGGTCATGGGGGCCGATCTCGTCAATGAGCATGAGGTTTTGGGATTCTTCATCCGCAGACGCTTCCCCGAAGGGATTAAGTTGATTGTGGTGGATGAAGATCAAAATCACCTCGGTGATCTGGCGCATTGTGCCTTGATCCCTCAAAAGAAAACCCAACCTGCACTCCTGAAGGGGTTGATCGCCGCAGTAGCCAAACTCGGACAGAATCAAGTCCCGTTTAGCGGTCAACCGGATGAAGAAGTGCAAAAAGCCAGCAGTACTTGCGGTGTGGCTTCGGATCTGCTCCTGGAAGCAGCCTTCCAGTTGACCAACAGCGAGAAACCGATCATCATCTACGATCCAGCTGCCATAAACGATGATGTGATGGACTTGCTGATCACCCTGAGCCAGACAACTGGGGCCGCAATGATCAGCATCAAAGGCGGAGCCAATGCTCTGGGGGCTGCTCAACTGGATCTGGATAAAACTCTCAAATTAAACGGCCAGCAGGTGGCTTTCATTGCCATCGGCGATGAAGAACCCAAAGAAAGACTGATTCAGCAGCTCGAAAAGTGCTCCAGCATCATCGTACAGGCCAGTTACCACTCTCGCCTAACCGCAATGGCCGATGTTGTCTTTCCGGTAGTCAACTGGCTGGAACAGGACGGGCATTTCATCAACCTCGATGGACGCTTACAAACCGCTGCAAAAGTCCTTCAACCGGCTGAGACCGTTTGGACAAATGAAGCGGTTCTATCTGCGCTTGCAGATAAACTGGGTACATCCGTAGAGAGTGACTGGAAAAACGTGATTTCGATGCGGCCCTCTCCAGTCAGCATCGCCATCTGAGATTTATTGGAAAGGATTTTGGAAGGAGGATCACTAATGAGCAAACCGAAAGTAGCTTCTGATTGGATGGCAGGTTGTGCTGGCTGTCACATGTCCTTATTGGATATGGATGAACGTATTGTTAAGATTGCTGAGCTGGTAGACTTGCGTTCCACACCAATTACCGACCTGAAACACCCCGATGAGACCGGCGTTGACGTAGGCATTCTGGAAGGTGGCATTAACAACACCAGCAACGAAGAAGTCGCTAAAATGATGCGCAAACGCTGCAAGATTCTGGTTGCATTGGGTGATTGTGCCGTTTTTGGTGGTGTTCCGGCGATGCGCAACTTCTTCACCATTGAAGAGACCCTGCGTCGCGCCTACGTCGAAACGGAAAGTACCGATGCAGAGGGAAAAATTCCCGATGATCCTGAACTGGCTCGTCCGACCCGCGTGCGAGCCGTCCATGAGGTCGTACCGGTGGACATTTTTGTGCCGGGTTGCCCGCCAGATGCAGATACCATTTTCTATGTGCTTTCAGAACTGGCACAGGGCCGCAAGCCGGTTTTGAAAGACGACAAACTGCACTGGCACTAAGAGGAGGTGTTCACAATGACTACTCAGAAAATCACAATTGAACCAGTGACCCGTATTGAAGGCCACGCCAAAGTAACCATCCATCTAAACCCGGATGGAAATGTGGAACGGGCTTACCTGCACATCAACGAATTTCGCGGCTTCGAAAAGTTCTGCGAAGGGCGCATGGTCTTTGAAATGCCCACCATCACCCCTCGCATTTGTGGAATTTGCCCGGTTTCGCACCATTTGGCAGCTGCAAAGGCGGGGGATGAAGTTTATGGCTCTCCCCCTCCGCGCCCGGCTCAATTGTTGCGGGAATTGATGCACATGGGGCAGATCATTCAAAGTCACGGGATGCACTTCTTCGAACTTGCCGGTCCGGATTTGCTCCTTGGCTTTGATGCTGACCCGGCTATACGCAATGTGGTGGGTTTGATTCAGACCAATCCCGAACTGGCTTTGAAAGCCGTCAATTTACGTAAATACGGCCAGGAGATCATCCACATCCTTGGCGGGCGGCGGATTCATCCCGTTTTTGCCGTCCCCGGCGGCGTCAACAAAGCCTTGAAGACTGCCGAAAGAGATACCATTTTGGCCGGACTGGATGAAGTCATCTCCACCATCCAAATGGGGATTCAAATCTTCAAGGGCTGGGCTGAGAAAAACCGCGAAGACATTGATAAATTCGCCGTTTTCCCAACCGGCTATCTTGGCCTGGTCAAACCCGGTAACACCCTCGAATTGTACGATGGAGAAGTCCGCCTGATTGATGCGAGTGGAAAACAATTGGAGTTATTTGACGGCCGTAAGTATCTGGATTACATCGCCGAACACGTCGAATCGTGGTCTTACTTGAAATTCCCCTACTACAAGAAGATGGGCTACCCGGCCGGCGTTTACCGTGTAGGGCCATTAGGCCGACTGAACGCCAGTGATCGAATAGCCACCCCGCTGGCAGATGCCGAATTGCGCGAGTTCAAAACCCTCAACAACGGAAAACCGGTTGAAAACACCCTGTATTACCACTACGCCCGGCTGATCGAAGCCCTCTATGCCGCCGAGAATGTCCGGCTCTTATGTGAAGACCCGGATATCCTCAGCACCGACATCCTCAACACCCGCCAGAACTTCAAAGGCGAAGGGGTTGGTGTCATCGAAGCGCCGCGTGGGACCTTGTGGCATCATTATTGGGCAAAACCCAACGGCCAGCTCGAGCGGGTCAACATGATTGTAGCCACGGGCAACAATAACTGGGCAATGAGCCATGCCGTGGATAGCGTTGCCAAGACCTACATCAACGGTCAACAAATCCGCGAAGGCCTGCTTAACCGCGTAGAAGCCGCCGTGCGAGCCTATGATCCTTGCCTTTCCTGCTCCACTCACGCCGTCGGACAGATGCCCATCATGGTGGAGATGCTGGATCATCAAGGTAACCTCGTGAAGACCATCTCAAGGTAGTATGCAAACCGATTCAGCGTACCCTCCGCAGCAGGTTCCAGCACAAACTTCGCAGCCGGAACCTGCTGCTCAAAGAATCCTCTTACTGGGATACGGTAACCTCGACCGGCAGGACGATGGAATTGCCTGGCATATCCTCAGAAGAGTAGCCGAAAACCTGGATGCTCAATTACCAGCCGTACCTGAACAATACCAGTATGAAGTTTCTCCTACCATTACAATCGGTTTTGCACTTCATCTGATCCCTGAACATTCCGAATGGCTGAGTCAGGTGGAACGAGTACTCTTTCTGGATGCTCACACCGGTACCATCCCGCAGGAAATTTGCTTTACCCCCCTGAATGCCCGCTTTGAGCCATCACCGTTCACCCATCATTTGACCCCGGCGACCTGTCTGGCATTATGTGCCGCTTTGTACCAAAAAGTACCACAGGGTGCCTTATTGTCGGTGCGGGGCTATGAATTCAATTTCAGTCAATCCCTCTCTCCGGCTGCCAGCCAACTGCTTGAACCCGCAGTTAAACAGGTAATGGACTGGCTTGGTTGAACGTCAGGTCAAATTTGGTGACATGTTACCCACCTGAATGATGACGCAGGTCACTTTAATGAATATGGTATTCGGTGTTACAAAAGTAGATAACTACAAGACCGATTTGTACCCCATGCAAACATCCAGCCTGATTGAAACTCTGCGGACAATTCCCTGGTTCCTGGATCTTAAACCCCAGCAAATTGAAGCGCTGGCTGGGATTTCCTCCATTGTACATTACAAAGAAGGCACAGCCATCTTTTGTGAAGGTGATCGAGTGGATAATATCTACATCATCCTCTCCGGCCAAATTGGCGTGGATATGGCTGTGCCTTCCCGTGGAATTGTGCGCATCACCACCGCTGAACCATTGGACATCATCGGCTGGTCCAAATTGACCCCGGTTGTGCGACAACGCACAGCCTCCACAATTGCCCTGAAGGATTCAACCCTGCTTGTCCTGAATGGAGATGAATTAAATCGGCTTTGCGAAGAAGACCCTCGCCTTGGATATGTCATTATGCGGCGAGTTGCCAATGTGGTTGCCAGTAACCTCCTCACGATTAAACTGCAATTGATGGACTTGATCCTTCAATCATCCAGCGAAACGGACGTTAAAACCAGGTAAGACAATATATTCAGGGGTTTTTACTCCGAATTCTCTTAATGGTAGAATAAAACATCATGCACGAGCTAGCCGTAACCGAATCCGTGTTGGAGATCGCTCTTCGCCACGCCGGTCAGGTCAATGCTGACCGGGTAACCGATATTTATCTGGTGATTGGAAGATTGTCCAGTATCGTGGATGATTCGGTGCAATTTTACTGGAACATCATCGCTGAAAATACACTTTGTCAGAATGCAAACCTGCATTTCAAACGTGTTCCAGCCCGCTTGAGATGCGTTGATTGTCAATTGGAATTCGAAGTTCAGGATTCTCTCTCTCCCTGCCCCCAATGCGGTGGCTATCACATAAATGTCATTGGCGGCGAGGAGTTTTATGTCGAATCAATCATTGTCGAAAAAGAAGGAGCAACTGTATGACTCCAACCCGTGTTCCGGTTGTCGAAAAAATTTTAGATGCAAACGATCAGGTTGCCCAGCAAAACCGGGCATTGTTTGACCATCATCGAACTTTTGCGATCAATGTTATGGCTTCACCCGGCGCCGGTAAAACCACCTTCATCCTCAAAACATTGGAAGGACTGTCTCCCAGATACCGTATGGCAGTCATCGAAGGGGATACCGCCCCCGTGACGATTGATGCCGATAAGATATCTGCTTTGGGTTTACCGGTTGTTCAAATTAACACTGGCGGAGATTGCCATTTGGACGCCGTGATGCTTCATGCGGGTTTACAATCCCTGCCATTGGATGGTGTTGATATCGTCCTAATCGAAAATGTTGGGAATCTGATCTGTCCGGCTGCTTTCAAATTAGGCTCACATCTCAATCTACTGGTTGCAAGCACGCCCGAAGGGGACGACAAACCATACAAATACCCGAATATGTACCGTGGAATTGATGTCTTGATCATCAATAAAATGGACCTGATCCCTTACATTGATTTCAACATGGCCTATTTCCAACAGGGAGTAGAAATACTCAACCCCGGCCTACGCACTTTTCCGGTTTCGGCAAAAACCGGCGAGGGAATGTCTGAATGGATTAACTGGCTGGATGAGGTAGTTCAACAACACCGTAAAAAATGAATGTGGAAGCCGTAGCCGTTCGAGTTTTGGTTCGTGGAATTGTCCAGGGGGTTGGTTTCCGCCCGTTTATTTACAGCCTTGCCCAAAAATACCACCTGAAAGGCTGGGTGCGCAATACTTCCGGCAATGTGGAAATTCATCTCGAAGGCACCTCCAACCATGTGGATCAATTCTTGTTCGAACTACAAAACCGGCTGCCGCCGCTCGCCCGCGTTGATTCGTTGCAAGTCATCAACACATTGCCTGAAAATCCGGATGATTTTCGAATTCTTTCCAGCCAAAGCGATCCCACTCAATTCCAGCCCATCTCACCGGATACTGCCATATGCGCCGACTGCCGCCGCGAATTATTTGATCCGGCAAACCGCCGGTTTCGATATCCATTTATCAACTGCACCAATTGCGGTCCGCGCTTCACAATCATTCAGAGTTTGCCTTATGACCGGCCGAATACCACCATGGCCGGCTTTGAAATGTGTGATACCTGCCGGGAAGAATACCAAAACCCGCAAGACCGCCGTTTTCACGCCCAGCCGATTGCCTGCCCCGAGTGCGGCCCGCAGGTTTGGTTTGAAGTTGAGGGTCGGCCAACGGCTTGTAAAGAAGCTGCCATTCAAACTGCCCGGGAGTGGATTAAGCAAGGGAAAATCCTTGCCATCAAAGGACTGGGAGGATTTCATCTTGCCTGCGATGCCACCAATCCACAAGCCGTTCAAACGCTGCGCGAACGCAAACAGCGTAGCGATAAGCCTTTTGCCCTGATGGCTTTCGATACAAAAACAATTGAAGAGTACTGTCTGATCAGCCCACAGGAAAAGGAATGGCTTGAGTCCCGTTTTGCACCGATTGTTCTCCTTCAACCCCGTCAACCTGAAGGTTTAGCCGCTAATGTCGCCCCTCGCCAACGGCGGTTGGGTTTCATGCTGGCCTATACTCCCCTGCACCTTTTATTGACCGAGCCGGAAGAAGGTTACCCGCCCGTTTTAGTGATGACGAGCGGTAACCTCAGCGATGAGCCGATTGCGTACCGCGATGATCAGGCCCGCCGTCAACTGGCTTCACTGGCGGATGCCTTTCTGTTCCACAACCGGGAAATTCACATGCGGGTGGATGATTCGGTGGTTCAATCCCATCGTTCAAAATTGTATTTTATTCGCCGTTCTCGCGGCTTTGCACCCGATGGGTTGATGATTAATCAGGATTTACCTCCAGTACTGGCAGTTGGTGCTGAGTTAAAGAACGCCTTTTGCCTTACCCGCGGTCAATATGCCTTCCTCAGTCACTACATCGGAGATATGGAAAATTACGAAACATTCCAATCTTTTGAAGAAGGCATTTCACATTACGAGCGTGTGTTCCAAATCAAGCCTCAGGCAATTGCCAGTGACCTGCACCCGGACTATCTGGCAACGCGCTACGCCATTCAACGCGCCAGAGACCAAAACCTTCCCCTTGTTCAAGTTCAACATCATCATGCTCACTTAGTCTCCTGTCTGGGAGATAACCAATTCCCCGCCGAGCAGCAAGCGATTGGCGTGATTCTGGATGGTACCGGTTACGGAAGCGACGGCGCAATTTGGGGCGGTGAGTTTTTACTGGGCAACCGCGCCGGCTTTCAGCGATGGATGCACCTTAAATACGTTCCTCTGCCGGGAGGCGACGCGGCCACTCGCAGGGTCAGCCGAATTGCCCTGGCACACCTCTGGTCAGCCGGTTTGGATTGGGAAGCAGACCTGCCGCCTGTCGAAGCGCTCTGCGAGGAGGAAAGAACCATCCTGCGTACCCAGTTAGAACACCGGATAAACACCCCCCTGACCTCCAGCATGGGACGACTGTTTGATGCTGTGGCTGGCTTGTTGGGCATCCGTGATCGAATTACCTACGAAGGACAGGCCGCCATTGAACTGGAAAATCTGGCGGATGAGCACGAGACAGGAATTTATCCATTTTCAATCAACAAGGATGAAATTGACCCGTCCATGCTTTGGGAAGCCATTCTGGCAGACTGGAGAAATGGTCTCTCACTGGCGGTGATTGCCGGTCGGTTTCATAACACGGTTGCCCAGATCATCCTCGATGCCGTCCAATCCATCCGTGAGATCAGTGGCGTTAACATAGTCGCATTGTCCGGCGGAGTGTGGCAAAACTCGTTACTTCTGAAGAAAACCATACCTCTTCTGGAAAAATCATCCTTTGAAGTCCTCACCCATCAGCGTGTTCCTGCCAATGATGGTGGAATTGCGCTTGGGCAGGCCTTAGTTGCTGCAGATCAACTTCATTCCTCTTCTTTCGTTCAGGAAGGATCGTAAAATGTGTCTTGGAATTCCCGGTAAAATTGTCGAATTATATCAACAGGCTGGCTTACGAATGGCAAAAATTGATTTTGGCGGTGTGCTTCGGGAAGCCTGTGTGGAAACGCTGCCCGAAGCCAAAGTCGGTGATTACGCCATCATCCACGCCGGGTTCGCGCTCAATCTTTTAGATGAGCAGGAAGCCCTCGAAACCCTCCAACTACTCCGCGATGCCGGCGTGCTCGATGAAGAATTGAATCCATCCTCTCCGACATAGGAACGAATCCAATGGACTTAAGTTTACTCAACCAGACTCTGCGGGATGAACGCCAGGTCAAGGCCGAAATTGAAAAAATCCGCCGCCGATTGACCCGCAGCTGGGTTCTGATGGAAATTTGCGGCGGCCAGACCCACGCAATTATGCAATCCGGGCTGGATCAACTTCTCCCCCCGGAAATTGAACTGGTTCACGGCCCCGGCTGTCCCGTTTGTGTGACTCCGCTGGAATTGATTGACAAGGCTTTGGCAATCGCTGCCCGCCCGGCAGTGATTTTCTGCTCCTTTGGGGATATGCTGCGCGTACCGGGCTCCAATCAGGATCTCTTTTCGCTGCGTGCCGGCGGGGCTGATGTGCGGGTCGTTTATTCACCATTGGACGCCGTAAAAATTGCCCAACAAAATCCGGAGCGGCAGGTGGTCTTCTTTGCCATTGGGTTTGAGACAACCGCTCCACCTAATGCAATGAGTGTGTTACAAGCCAAAGCTCTCGGCTTGAAGAACTACTCCGTGCTTGTCTCTCAGGTGTTGGTACCCCCTGCAATGCACGCCATCTTGTCCTCCCCACACAACCGCGTACAGGGCTTTCTTCTTGCCGGGCATGTTTGCACAGTCATGGGATATCAGGACTATCTACCGATTGCAGATCAGTACCGTGTGCCGATGGCTGTTACCGGCTTCGAGCCCCTGGATCTGGTTCGGGGCATTTATTCGGTTGTAAAAATGCTGGAACAGAACGAGGTGAGGGTCGAAAACGCCTACGCCCGCGTAGTCAAACCCGAAGGCAATCTGGCTGCTCAGGCCATCATCCAAAAAGTGTTTCAGCCGGTTGATCGCAACTGGCGCGGGATCGGCCGCATCCCGCTCAGTGGATGGGGTTTACGGCCTGAATTTTCTGAATTTGACGCCGAGCTTCGTTTTGATGTAGGAAACATTCAAACCAGCGAATCACCTCTGTGCATTGCCGGGCAGATCTTACAAGGTCTTAAGAAACCTTTCGACTGCCCCGCATTTGCCGATCCATGCACCCCGCAAAACCCGCTGGGAGCACCGATGGTTTCCGCTGAAGGGGCATGTTCTGCCTATTACCGCTTTGCCCGTAGTTCGGCATCCATGAAAGGATAACGACCATGTCAGAGGCTTCCTTTCCCTCCATGGAAGGGCCGGTTTGTCCCCTTCCGCTGAAGCATGATGACCAGATCATTTTAGGACATGGCAGCGGTGGACGCCTGACCCACGATTTAATCAAAAATATATTTTTACCCTACCTAAGCAGCCCTCCTCTCCTGAGCGGAGATGATTTCGCCCGCCTGACGAGACCGAACGGCGAAGTGGTCGTTTCTACCGATTGTCATATCGTCAGCCCGCTTTTCTTTCCCGGCGGCGACATCGGCAGATTGGCGGTATGTGGTACGGTTAACGACATTGCAGTCTCCGGCGCGCAACCTCTGTATCTGACCGCCGGTTTTATTCTAGAAGAGGGCTTACCGGTTCAAACGCTCGTACGGATTTTAGAATCCATGCGCATTGCAGCCCAGGAAGCCAGCATCCAAATTGTTGCGGGGGATACCAAAGTGGTGGAAAAAGGCAAAGCAGACGGGCTCTTCATCACCACAACCGGCTTTGGCTTTTTACCCGAAGGCAGAACCATCAATGGCAGTCAGGCTCAGCCCGGTGATGTGATCCTCGTATCCGGCAGCATGGGCGATCACGGTATTGCCGTCCTGGCAGAACGGGGTGAATTGGGATTTTCCGCCGAAATTCAGTCGGATGTCGCCCCGCTAAACGGTCTGATTCAGGATCTTTTAGCAGCTGCGCCGCATACCCACGTTTTGCGCGATCCCACCCGCGGTGGTCTGGCAACCACCCTCAATGAAATTGCAGCACAGAGTCAGGTTGGAATGCTGCTCTACGAAAACACCATTCCGATCAATCCTGCCGTTCAGGCCGCCTGCGAGATGCTGGGATTTGACCCTCTCTACATTGCCAATGAGGGTAAGATTATCGCCATCGTTCCTCCCGATGAAGCCGAGGCTGCCCTAGAGGCGATGCACCGCCACCCCTATGGAAAATCCGCAGCTCGCATTGGGGAAGTTACCCGTAACGATGCCGGGCGAGTTCTACTCAAAACCAGGATTGGGGCTACCCGCATCCTTGACATGCTGGCTGGTGAAATCCTGCCTCGTATTTGCTAAAAGATTTAGCGATATTGGAACTTGCCAAAGTTCCATTCAACCTGAAAATCCGGGTTCCAGGCGTTAAAAATTCTCTGGCTCAGGCGCGCCATCAGCATATTGGCGGGTTCAAATAACAATTGCTGCGGGTCATACAGGAAAATGACCAGCACATAATCCGTCTGTGGGCCAAAGACAATGCCAGCATCACTGATGGTGTGCAAGAGACCATCACTCTCTTCGCTCCAACCGTGTTTATGCGCAAAAGGGATACCCTCCGGTAAACCGGCTTGCCCCAACACACCAATTCGATTGCGCTTCATCATCTCTAACAAAAACGCACATTTCTCGGATGTAAGTTGACCGTTGGAGATTTCCACCAGTACCCCTTGATTTGATTCGGCACAGGAGTAAATCGCCCGCAGCATCTGTCCCATATCTCCGGCCGTGGTTTGATTGTACACATCCGGATTCAGGTTGATATCCACACGTTGATTGGCAGGGGTTTCAAATCGCCGCAAGAGCGGAGCTCCAAGGTAGAAATAACCCGCCAGAAAGGTATTACGAAAACCGGCGTTTTGTAAAAATTCGGTCACTTTCAGCGGAGCCAGTGTCGAACCAAGGTAAGTTTCCATCATTTGATCCGCTGGTGGATTTTCCGAGTAAACCATCATTCTTTCCGCCATCCGGATGAATTCATCTGGGAACGGGGGCTCAATTTGCATCAAAGCGGTCAGTAAAATGGGAATCTTGATGGTGGAGGCGGCTGAAAAGGCAATCTCCGCCGATACTTCCTGACCATCAGCAACGGCAAAATGCACAACTTGTTGTTCGGTCAAGTGGTAAGCAAATATTTCGGCAATTCCATTGAAATTGGCTTCCTTCAACTCGTTGATGAGCACTGCCTTGAGGAGGTTAGATCCCACTTGACTGGCGGGCTCATGCTTGACAACCAGTTCAATCTTTCGATTGAACGGATCGCGTAACACACCCTGAAAACGAGCCACCGATGCCTCCACGTCTAAATGTCTGCCTGAGACACCCGTCGAAAAACGACTGCTGCCCGGAAGAGGGAGAGGTGGAATGGAAGATATGTCGTATCGGCTGGCAATCTCGTCTTGCAGGTATGCCCTGAGTTGAGTTTCATCCAGCGAAAATTCAATCGGTAAAACCTTGGGCTGCTGCGGCTTGTTCCAGAGGTATGCCCAAAAAGAAAATGCGGAACTGTTTGATTGGAAGTTTTCCAAATTGTCGGGCAAATCTACCCGAAAACCCAGCCTCTCGGCCGATGCCTGAATCCTCTCGTTTTGGTAGTTCAATTCAATTGGGCTGAGATAAATCGCCAGAACGCGTTGGCGGGCTTGTTCTACCGTTAACCCGCCAACATTTACCACTCCCCACTGGCTGTTTGCCGGTAAGATGTCTTGAATTTGGCGGAGTTGCTGTTCGGCAAGCAAGACCAACCCGCCAGCAGCAAGGATGAAAAGAAGGGAAACCACCCGAAGAAATGGGATCCAGCGAAGATGTTTCACTCTGTTTTAACGATAACAATCAATCGAAACAGCCATAATTGGATCAATCAATGCTGGCCCTTCCACGGTCTTGATTTCAAGAATTGGGGTCACGTAAGAATAGCGCGCGGATAGTCCTTCTGGAACAAACACCCGAACCCCTTTGATATCGGTGTAAATCCAATTCTTTCCATCAAAGTGCCAGTGATCGGCTTTTCCCCCGAACAAGGCTGCGGCTCCCTGTTGAGTGGGTGGACAGCCATAAGAACGCCCCTGCCGTGCATATTGCGTAACCGTTGGAGGAGGTGGAATCAACTCTACCTTTTCCCCACTGATCAGGCCATTTACCGCCAGCAGGACACGATCAAATACACCGGTGGGATAGATCAGCAATACAACCACAACCAGCCCCATTATCAAGGCAATCAATGTCAAAATCCTTTCAAGGGATTTCGTGCGGACTGGTTCCTCAATGATTTCCATGATTCGATCAATCTGAATGGGATTCAGGCGTGGGTCTTTTTCCAGAATTTGACGTATTTCTCCTCGTGAATTTCCCAATTCAAGTAGTTTTCTGGCCTGCTTAACCGCCCGCTCAGGCGGTTCCGTTGAGGCTTCATGACCACCCCAATCATCCTTCATCAGATTGGTTCGACTGACGGGCTTGCCCGACCCGGTGACTGCAATCATCGCCGGCAAGTTCAAGCCCTCATTCTCAATCTTCGCTTTGATTTTTTCACGCAATGTTCCAAAGGGCATCCAAATCCCATACAAATCAACCCCTAACCCTTGCGGGTACTGAATCAGTCGAATTGAATCCCCGCTTTCAGAAACTTCAAATTCCGTGCCGCAAATCGTACAGTGAAGTAAATCGGGTACGCCCGCTTCACGAATAACCTCCAACCCTAAATGATCACAAACCGGACAATTCAAGCTTTTTGCCCAAAAGCCGAGAACAGACTGCATCGGGCGGATTTTTTCCATGGTCTAATTATACTGATTTGTATGTTTTCTTGACAATCCATTTAACTCCTTTATACTTATGTCATATTAAAACAGGAGCCTTGAGCATGAAATACGATTATCAGGAAACCACCAAAGATTTACTCAAAAGGATTGATATTCACTCAAAATTTGGCAGCCGCAATATTGATCAATGGATGCTCGAAATTTTGCCTCTCCAAAAGGGTCAAAAAATTCTGGATGTCGGCTGCGGCGCAGGCAAACAGTGCTTCTCATATTATGATCATCTGAATGGAGAAGCCGACATTCTGGGTGTGGATGTTAATCAGGAATTGTTGGATGAGGCAAAAGCCGAAAACCAACGCCGCAATGCCAACATTCAATTCAAAGAACTCGATTTCAACAAGCCGTTCGATCTTCCCGAAAACACCTACGACCTGCTTTCATGCTGTTTTGCAATTTATTACGCAGAGGATATCCCTTTCACCATTCGGGAAATGCACCGCGTTTTGAAGCCCGGTGGGGTACTCTTCACTTCCGGGCCAATGCCGGAAAACAAACAATTGTTTTACGATATTATCCGGGAAGCCACTCAACAACCCATTCCACCCATGCCCGGCAGCTCTCGCTACGCTAGTGAGATTTACTCAACCATCAAGAATACCTTTTCAAAAACCGAATTGCACATCTTTGAAAATCCTTTGACCTTTGAAACGGTTGAACCGTTCATTGAGTACACCCGCGCCTCACTCTCTGAAGACCGCCGTTTGTGGAAATCCTTCTTCCAGGATAAGGAAGACTTCAACCGCATCATGACCCAAATTGAAGAAACCGCCACCCGCCGATTGGAAAAAGACGGAAAATTGGTCATGACCAAAGTGGTCGGCGGTATTCTGGCAACCAAGTAACCTATGGGACAGGATTTGATTTTCTACGGGCGACGAGTTTTGTTCCTCGGCGCTCACCCGGATGACATCGAAATTGGCTGCGGGGCTTTGCTGGCGCAGATTGTGGATAAAACCGATATCCTCTGTGTTACCCTTTCAGATAACCAGAAAAATCCTGAACTGAAAAATCTGGTTGAGGAACATTATCACTCGATGGCTGTTTTGGGCGTACCGGCGGAAAAAGCCATCCTCGGGCAGTTTGAAACCCGCCGTTTTCCCCATTACCGTCAGGAAATTTTGGAATACCTGATCCAGATCAACCGTTCCTTCAAACCGGATTTGATTTTCGTTCACACCAAAGCGGACATCCACCAGGACCATGCTACCCTTACAGAAGAAGCCCTGCGGGCGTTTCGAGGAACGACAGTCTTGGGTTTTGATGTCATCCGCAGCAGCTACGGTTTTTTCCCGAGTTTTCTGGTGGAAGTGAGCGAATCGGCGGTCACAAAGAAAATTGAAGCCCTCCAACAGTATAAAACCTATCAAAATCGCTACTACTTTGACCCCGACATCACCCGTTCGACTCTCATTCGCAATGGTGCCATCTGCGAACGGCCCTACGCCGAAGGATTCGATATCCTCCGGGTTGTGGGGACTTTCGCCAGCCCAATCAATAATGGCACATAATCACATCTAAAGAAGAAGCCCCGCTTTGCTACAGCGGGGCTTCCTTTTCTTATCCGGATTAGTCCGGCACACCAACCTCAATGTCATTTTCGGTCACCCGAACGGGATAGGTGGGAATATCCACCACTGCCGGCAGGGAAAGCACCTTGCCATTCCGCACATCAAAGCGCGCCCCGTGACGCGGACAGATAATCTGATGTCCGTCTAATTCACCATCACCCAAAGGACCGTCATCATGGGTGCAAACATCCCCAATGGCAAAGTACTTTCCGGCAATATTGAATACCACAATGGAAACATCCCCAATTTCGACAAAAAGACGTTCCCCCGGCGGCAAATCTTCCACTTTTGCAACGGTGTAGAAAGAATAATCCGTCAAATCAATCGGCTCGGACATACGCTCTCACTCCTCAACAAGACTATCACTGGCTTCCCCCAGTCCATATACCCCGGCTTTGACCACTTTAAGCGGAAGCAAGGCACATTTCAGACGGACAGGCCCAAGTTCAATCCCCAGTAAATCCAGAACATCCTGTTTATTTAATTGTTTGACTTCGTCCAGAGTTTTACCGATGATGCTTTCCAAAAGCAAATCAGCCGAAGCCTGAGAAATGGCGCAACCATGACCGCTGAAGGCAGCCTCAACAACCCGTGAGTTTTCATCTACACGCAAATCAATGCGAATATGATCACCACATAAGGGATTTTCATCTTCAAAAGAAATATCATGCGGTTCAAGTACACCCCGAAAGAGAGGCTCTTTAAACCGCTCAATAATAATTTCGCGATAAAGATCATCCATTAGGGTTTGCCTTTCAGCCAAAAATCTTCTTTACTTTCGCAAGTCCGCGCACCAGTTGATCCACTTCCTGGCGGGTATTGTAAAGGTAAAAACTTGCCCGTGTCGTCGCTGGTAATCCAAATTTTTCGTGAAGCGGCATGGCGCAATGATGACCGGCCCGAACCGCAATTCCCTGACTATCTAAAATTTGTGATACATCGTGGGGATGCACCCCGCGCATCGTAAATGATGCGACTGCCCCTTTCTGATCAGCAGACGGGCCGTATAGGGTCAAGCCTTCAATTTCATTCAAGGCTTCCAGTGCATAGGAAATCAGATCATGCTCATGAGCCGCCACACGTTCCATGCCAATCCGGTTCAGGTAATCTATGGCTGCACCAAAGCCAATCGCTTCTGCAATGGCTGGTGTGCCGGCTTCGAATTTATGGGGCAAATCATTGGGGCTGAATCTACGCAAATGAACTTTTTTGATCATATCCCCGCCCCCTAAAAATGGTGGCATGGATTCCAACAATTCCTCTTTACCAAAAAGTACACCAATGCCGGTCGGTCCGAGCATCTTATGTGCTGAAAATGCCAGAAAATCCACATCTAAATCCTGCACGTTGACTGGAAGGTGCGGCACCGATTGCGCACCGTCCACCACTACCACAGCCCCGGCTTGATGAGCCAGTCGGGTCATTTCTTTGATCGGGTTAATCGTGCCCAGCACATTGGACATCTGGGTCATTGCGACAATTTTTGGTTTATGACTCAACAGCCGCTCAAACTCCTGCAGGTCCAGCAATCCTGCTTGTGTTACCGGAACAAAATCCAGCAATAATTCTTTTTCCTGCGCCAGAATTTGCCACGGGACCAGGTTTGAGTGATGCTCCATCTCGGTCAGCAAGACCCGGTCACCGCGTTGCAGGAACTTACGCCCCCAACTGAACGTCACCAGATTGATTGCCTCGGTGGTATTTCGAACAAAGATGATCTCTCGGCTTTTGCGCGCGCCGATAAATCCGGCAATTTTTTCGCGAGCCGCTTCATACTGAGCGGTGGCTTCTTCCGCAAGGGTATGCACCCCGCGGTGGATATTGGCATTACTTCTCTCGTAGTATTCGCTCATCGCCCGGATAACCGCCAGCGGCTTTTGTGAGGTAGCCGTCGAGTCCAAATAGACAAGCGGAACGCCTGGTGCAACTTCGCGTTTGAGGATTGGAAAATCCTCCCGTATTTGGATCACATCCAACCGCTCAGTTATTGTGGTGTTCATTCAAATCCTCATTCAGCCCAATAAGTTTTTCCGTTAATCCTGATTTGCCATCTCCGCTCGCGAGCCTTTTTTGGCGGGGAAGCGGATGTGAGGTGAATTTTGAGGGTACCAGAGGATATGGTCGGGCACCATCCAGCCATCGGTTAAGAAAACGTTGGTACGGAATTGTACAGCGACCATTTTTGGGTCAACCTGAACCACAATCCCTTTTAACCAACCGCGTACGCGTTGCCCCCCTTTTTCATGGTCACAATAGACCTCAACCGTATCCCCTACCTCGAAGGTTGTTTCCGGTTCCGGTGGGTTAATAAAAGGAACTCCAGCCATACCTTGCTCCATCTTAAGATTTTTTTTCAATCGGTTAATTTTATCACAAAGCCTTGGGCCTGTTGGACACCCATTCAGACAGGTGTACCCTTTCCGGTGATTAACCGGAAAGGGTAACCGTTTTTCGAATGATTTTAGAAAACTCAGCCGTGGTAGACTTCCATCTTTCGAGTGATTGCCTCCTGGAAGCGCTCTCGTACTCCTTCAAAGGGAATACGCTGCATGATTGGGTCAAAGAAACCTTCCACAATCAAACGCTCGGCCTCTACTTTGGGAATTCCTCTCGCCCTCAGGTAGAACACCTGATCGGGATCAATTTTTCCAACGGTTGCCCCATGAGTGCAGCGTACATCATCCGCCAGAATTTCCAGACCCGGAATCGAATCGGCCCGTGCATCCCGGCTGAGCACCAGATTCCGGTTTGCCTGATAACCATCCGTCTTCATCGCACCCGGAGCCACATAAATCATGCCTTGCCAGACCACCCGACTGCGGTCAATCAACGCCCCTTTGAAGAGTAAATCACTGGTGGTATTCGGTGCCAGATGATTTTGTTGAGAATCGTAATCCAGATGCTGCTGTCCATCTGTGAAATAAAAACCGGACATGCGCCCGCTGGCACCGCGTCCAATCAGGTCCAAATCGGCAAAATTCTTGGTTAACTGGCCGCCCATTGCGCCAAAGATCCAGTCCAGATTGCCATCAGCATCCACTTGTGAACGCTCGTGGGTGAAATTCCACACATTTTCACCCCAGGATTGCAATTCGACAAAACGCAGATTGGCACCTGCACCGACATGCACTTCCACCAGACCAACATGCAGGGTTTGACCGGCTTCGGTCGGCGAAGCATACTCATGCACATAAGTGGCCCGCGCTCCTTCTTCCAGCCATACGATAATATGGGAAATGTGTGCTAAATGAACACCCGGCCCCCATAAAAGGCTGTGAAGGGGCTGATCAATTTCCACATTACGGGGGATGTAAAGCAGTACACCAGTATCCGCCAAAGCGGCCGCAAGGGCTGCAAACTTACCTTCGGTGGGTTTGACCACTTTGTTCAACACTTTTTCCAGAATTTGCGGATACTTTTCTTCGGCTGTCCGCAAATCGGTAAAGACCACCCCTTTTTGAGCCAGCTCGGTAGAAAGGTTAACTTGCGAACCGCCGGGCATTAAGATGATTTGCCCGCCATGCTCCCCATCCGCAATGGGTCGCATTAATTCTTCCGGCAAGGGTGCTAAATCCAGGTAAGCTTCATTTTGCGGCAGGCGGAAAAGATCGGCTTCCAGACCGCGCAGGTCAGTCCGTCGCCACGCCTCTTCTTTGACCGTTGGCATGGGTAGCGATTGATAGGTTTGCCATGCCTGCAGGCGGTAATTACGGATGAATTCGCTCATACCTGCCGAGCGAACCATCTCCTGGCGGAATGCAAACTCTTTAACGGCGGCTTCATCTCGCCGCCGGGCACGGGTAACGATTTTCGGTGTTTCTTTGGTCATAGGTCTATTCAATCCTCTTTTCGTTGATATTACATGTCAACATTACCCGCATCACCCAATCGAACCTTCCATCTGCAACTGGATCAACCGGTTCATTTCCACAGCATATTCCATGGGCAGTTCTTTGACCAGTGGTTCAATGAAACCCGAAACGACCATGGTGGTAGCTTCTTCTTCACTCAATCCGCGGCTCATCAGGTAGAATAACTGCTCTTCTCCGACTTTGGATACGGATGCTTCGTGACCAATGGTTACATCCTGCTCGTCAATTTCGATGTAGGGGTAAGTATCCGAGCGAGATTGTGGATCCAGCAGCAATGCGTCACACACAACATTGGAACGGACATCTTCTGCCCCTTTGTAAACCTTCAACAAGCCGCGGTAAGAAGCCCGTCCGCCGCCTTTGCTGATGGATTTGGAGGTGATTTTACTGCTCGTATGCGGCGCAAAGTGAATCACCTTACCGCCGGCATCCTGCCACTGACCTGGCCCGGCAAATGCCATGGACAGGATTTCACCATGCGCCCCAGGCCCCATCAAGTAGCAGGATGGGTACTTCATCGTCACCTTCGAGCCGAGGTTGCAGTCCACCCACTCCATGGTGCCTTCTTCTTCCACAATTGCCCGTTGAGTGACCAGATTATAGACATTGGTTGACCAGTTTTGAATGGTGGTGTAGCGCACGCGCGCACCTTTTTTGACAATGATTTCGATCACACCACTGTGGAAAGAATCGGTCGTATACTGCGGCGCTGTACAGCCTTCCACATAATGCACCTGAGCACCTTCGTCAGCGATGATCAGGGTTCGTTCAAACTGACCGATATTGGCAATATTCAGACGGAAATAAGCCTGGAGGGGTAAATCCACCTTAACCCCCTTGGGCACATAAACAAACGACCCGCCTGACCAAACTGCACTGTTGAGGGCAGCAAACTTGTTATCCTCAATCGGGATGACCGTACCAAAATATTGCTTAAACAAATCGGGATGTTGACGAAGCCCATCTTCAATGCTCAGGAAGATCACCCCTTGTTTTTCGAGGTGTTCCTGAATGCTATGATAGACCATTTCCGATTCATACTGAGCACCAACCCCGGCGAGGAACTTTTGCTCAGCCTCAGGAATACCCAGCCGATCAAAAGTTTGCTTGATCGTCTGGGGAACCTCATCCCATGAACGCCCGGCCATTTCTGCTGGTTTTACATAATAAACAATCTCATCCAGATTCAGATTGGAAAGATCTGCGCCCCAAGTCGGGATCGGGCGTTGCAAAAAATGATTGAGCGCTTTGAGACGGAACTGGAGCATCCACTCCGGCTCGCCCTTCATTGCCGAAATTTGACGGACAACCTCTTCATCCAGTCCCTTGCGCGTTTTGAAAACGGATACATCCGGGTCTTGAAACCCGTAGCGATATTCCCCTAATTGCTCCAAAAAGTCCGTTTGCGGATCCACACTCATTTCAGCCTCCTGTTTGCCAGTAAAAAAGACCTAATTCTCAATCAGGCTGGGGTGCCGTTATCCACTTTTTCACGCACCCAGTCATAACCATGTTCTTCAAGGTGCAAAGCAAGATCAGCATCACCAGTCTCAACGATTCGACCATCCATCATTACATGCACCACATCCGGGCGGATGTAATTCAAGATACGTTGATAATGGGTAATCACCAGAACGCCCAAATTTTCACCGCGCAGAGCATTTACGCCTTCCGCCACAATTCGCAGTGCGTCAATATCCAGGCCGGAGTCAGTTTCGTCCAGAATGGCAATTTCGGGTTGCAACACAGCCATCTGTAAAATTTCTGCTCGCTTCTTTTCGCCACCCGAAAAGCCGTCATTCAAATAGCGCCCGGCAAAGGACGGGTCAACTTTCAACAGTTCCATTTTAGCTTTAAGTAACTTGCGGAATTCCGGAATCGGGATACCCTTGTCTTCCGGGTTCTGAGCCCGCCGGCGAGCGTTGACGGCAGTACGCAGAAAATTCGCAACCGTTACCCCGGGAATAGCAACCGGATATTGAAATGCGAGGAAAATACCCAGCCTTGAACGTTCATCCGGCTCCAATTCCAAGATGTTCTGTCCCTTAAAAATGACTTCCCCGTCTGTCACCTCATAGGCCGGATGCCCCATCAATGTATAAGCCAGCGTTGATTTTCCGGTGCCGTTTGGCCCCATGATTGCATGCACCTCGCCCTTCGGCAGGGTCAGATTGACACCTTTCAAAATTTCTTTACCTTCGATGCTCACTCTCAGGTTACGAATGATTAGTTCGTCGCTCATTTCAGGGTTGCTCCTTCAAATTTTTGTTTAAGTATAATGATCGTTGAATTTATTTCAATATCATTATAAAAATCTTGTATAATCCAAACACCAGACGGATTATAGCACAAAGCCGGATTAGGGTCAATATTTATCATAAATTTCTTATATATTGACAATTTTATCCGCCCTTGTTATACTTCCAAACAAAGAAGGTCTGTTGTTTTTATGGCAACCTACAGGTAAAGAATGGAAGTTAAAAGTACTCGAGATAAAATTTTGCATACCCTGCTGAACAATCCACGCTCCACAATCAACGAGCTGGCAGAAGCGGTAGGGATTAATGCCATCTCCGTTCGCCACCACTTAAACAGTATGCTTGCGGATGGATTGGTTGCTTCGGAAGAGGAACGCCATGGCGTTGGCCGGCCTCGTTTGGTGTATTTTCTGACCGAGCGTGGTTTGGAAAAATTTCCCACCCGTTATTTCCGGCTTGCCAACCGCTTGCTGGGCAGGCTGAAAGAAACTTTGCCGGCTTCGGCGGTGGAAACGATTTTTGCAGAAATGGCGCGCGACCTGGCTGAAGATCATCTGCGCGCTACCCAGAATATGACCCTGGAAGAAAAACTGGATTTTCTGAAAAAGCTCCTCAGTGACGAGGGTTTTATCATCGAGTGGGAACAAATCGGCGATTCTTACCATATCCACGAAATCACATGTCCTTATTTCCATGTGACCCAGGCCCACCCGGAAGTGTGTACGGTGGACCAGACCCTGATTTCCACCGTCCTCTCTCTCCCGGCCCATAAAATTCAGTGTGTGCTCAGCGGCGATCATCATTGTACCTATATCATCCCTCTGGAAAAGGCTGGAACTCAAAACCATGAATGAAGAATTTGGAACCCCCGGAACCAACCGTCCGGTATGGGACGCGGAAGCAACCCATCCCGAATTGTGTCAAAAATTGCGGGATGCTCTCAATCAAGTAATGGATCCTGAAATTGGGCTGAGTGTCATTCAATTGGGTCTGATTCGCAATTTTCAGGTGCTGGAAGATCAAGCCCGAATTAAGATGATTCTGACCACCCCCTTTTGTCCTTATGGCCCTGCACTGATTGACATGACCCGCGTTAAAGCCGAAGAAGGACTCGAAATGCCCGTCTCGATTGAATTGGGCATGGAAGTTTGGGATTTTTCAATGATGGAAGAGGGCGTGGATTTAGGTTGGGGATTGTACTAATCCCGCCGACCTCCCAGTGCCCTCAATTCCTCTTTGTCGGGCTTGAATAGACCGGTCAACTGCATTGCCAGGCTCATATTGCCGGTCATTTTAATTTTGCCCAACAGATAGGCTCGCATGGCGTCCAATCGGCCGCTGAAAATATCCAAAACCACAGCTGCCTCGCCCGAGAGGACAAGATCGAGAGGTTCGATTTTTTCGGTATACACCCGGCAGGTTTGACTTTCAATTACCACCGTCCAATAACCACCCCCCTCACCTGAAAGATCGAATCCGATTCGCGCGCTAATTCCTTGAGCCTGTTCGGGTATAAAATACTTTGGTAATAAGTCCATTAATTTTTGAATTGAAACGGTTGTCATTCTTTACATTCTCCATTTTTGAACGATTGTATCATTATTGATTGATGAGACGCCCATTCAGACCAGATTTGCTTTTTTCTGATTGATCCCCAGACTGAGATTATTGGCTGTTCATCCAAAGTATGTACAATCTTTGTAAACCCGCCTGATGACAGAATTGGGATATTTGGTATACTCAAATTACTTTAAACGCCTGATTATGACTTAAATGGATAGTAATCCTTCACCCCTCACCCATCGCAAGGCCGACCACATCCGGATTAATCTGGAGGAGGATGTTGCCTCAAGCCGTACAACCGGGCTGGAACGTTATTATTTCCTCAACGAAGCCCTACCCGATTTCAATTTAGCCGAGGTGGATACCAGCCTGACCCTGTTCGGGAAACCGCTTCGCGCTCCACTTCTGATTTCTTCCATGACCGGAGGCACCGCTCACGCTGGTCAAATCAACTTGCGGCTGGCTGAAGCAGCTCAGGAAAAAGGGATTGCTCTGGGGCTGGGTTCTCAGCGCGCTGCTCTGGAACATCCCGAACAGCAGGTTACTTTTCAGGTTCGCTCTGTCGCACCGGATATCCTCTTGTTCGCCAATCTTGGCGCGGTTCAATTAAATTATGGTTACGGAGTTGATCACTGCCTGCGCGCTGTTGAGATGGCTCAGGCGGATGCACTTTTCCTTCACCTGAATCCCCTCCAGGAAGCACTCCAACCGGAGGGAGACACCAATTTTTCCGGTTTGCTAAACAAGATCGAAGCCGTATGTAAAGCCCTGCCCGTACCCGTCATTGCCAAAGAAGTCGGTTGGGGTATTTCCGCAGAAACCGCTCGCCGGCTGGTTTCTGCCGGCGTTGCAGCCATTGATGTGGCCGGTGCGGGCGGTACATCATGGTCACAAGTTGAAATGTACCGCATGAATGATCCTTCGTTGGCTCGCATCGCCGCTGCTTTTCGCCACTGGGGCATCCCCACCGCCGAGGCTGTTCGTCAGGTGCATCAGGCCTTGCCAGGAATTCCCGTATTTGCTTCGGGCGGCTTGCGCAACGGTCTGGATGTTGCCAAATGTCTTGCCCTCGGCGCCACACTCGGCGGCATGGCCGGGCCATTTTTAAAAGCTGCGGTCGTGTCTGCCGAGGAAGTTGCAGCCACAATAGATGAAGTGGTTAACACCCTGCGGATTGCAATGTTTGCCTGCGGGGCTAAAAATCTGACCGCTCTACGCTTGACTCCCCTCCAAGAGGTATGATCTTGACCAGCCTTCAGCAATTCAACCGGCAAATGCAACCTGCCATTGACCAGACCATGCAGCGGGTTGTCCTTTCGCATCCCCTGATCCACCATTATCAAGGATTGAAGGAGATGCTCTCCTATCATCTTGGTTGGGATGCGGCTTCCAATCGCAGTGAGGTGCAGGGAAAACGCATTCGTCCGCTCTTGGTTCTGCTGACCTGTGCTGCCTGCAATGATCACCGCTGGGAGGTTGCTCTTCCGGCTGCTGCTGCCGTCGAATTGCTACATAACTTTTCCTTGATCCACGATGACATTGAGGATCGCAGTCCGTTAAGGCGTGGCCGAGAAACCGTTTGGAAAAAATGGGGAGATGCTCTGGCGATCAACGCCGGTGATGCTCTCTTCAGTCTGGCTTTTCAAGCCATTTATCTGCTACAAGAGACCTGTCCAGAGAAAATTGTTCTTCAGTCTTTGCACATCATGAATAATACCTGTGTTCAATTGACTGGCGGTCAACATCTGGATATTTCTTACGAAAATGAACGTTATATCGGCCTGGACGATTACTGGAAAATGATCGAGGGCAAAACCGCAGCACTGATCAGCGCCTGCACCCGACTTGGTGCTTTGATTGGGGGTGCACCCGATCAGCAGCAGCACAATCTGAGCGAATTTGGCAGGTCATTAGGCATTGCCTTTCAGATTCAAGATGACTGGCTGGGCATTTGGGGCAACGCTGCTCAAACAGGTAAATCCACCGAAAGCGACTTACTGGCGGGTAAAAAATCCCTTCCCATCGTCTTTGCCCTTCAGAAAAGGGGTGAATTTGCTGAACGCTGGCTGTCCGGCCCCATTCAACCCGATGAAATCGAGTACTTAGCCGGTTTGTTGATTGAAGAAGGCGCTCAACGTCATACGGAAGAACAGGCCGAAGTCTACACCCGTCAGGCATTGCAATCACTCGAAAACGCAAACCTCACCAATGATGCTGGTGAGGCACTTCATGAACTGGCGCTGACGCTGCTCAAACGCAGTTCTTAAACGAAAAACCTACTTCAGGGAATACGTAACCCTGTGATTTTTTAACTGAGAGGAAGGAAGGAATAACATGGAAAAGCAACTCATCATCCCCGGCGAAGACATTTATCAAGCTGCAGAACTCTTCAACGATGGCGGCATTGATTACGAAACGATCCGCCAAAATGTGGAAAGTATTCTCAAAGCCGTTGGGGAAAACCCTGAACGGGACGGATTGAAACGAACCCCAGAGCGGGTTGCACGGATGTACGAGGAACTTTTGGCAGGTTATCGTACTGACCCGGTAGCCCTGGTCAACGATGCTCTTTTTGAAGTGGACTACGATGAAATGGTCATCGTCCGCGATATCGAGTTTTATTCTCTCTGCGAGCATCACATGCTGCCCTTCCTGGGACGCGCTCACGTTGCCTATATCCCGCGCGGCCGGGTCATCGGTCTTTCTAAAATTCCGCGAATTGTGGATATGTTTGCCCGTCGTTTACAGGTTCAGGAAAGGATGACCCGCCAGATTGCCGATTTCTTACAGGAAGTTCTACATCCGCGTGGCGTGGCCGTGGTTATTGAAGCCATTCATATGTGTTCGATGATTCGCGGCGTCAAAAAACATGATTCTCGGATGACCACATCGAGCATGTTAGGTGCCTTCCGCAACAACATGGCTACGCGAATGGAATTTCTCGATAACATCTCCCGCAGTTCTGAACCGCTACACTTTTAAACATTATTCAAATCCAGATCCGGCACAACCACCGCCGAGGAGTGGCTTTTCAGACTTTGGGCAATTTCGCCGAGATTACGCCCGGTTTGCTCTTCCAGCAAGTCCGGGCGTAATTCAGCCGTTGGAATTGCCAGAAAATCCTGTTTCCACAACCCGTCATCCAGAACCTTTTCGTCAAATACCAGAATATCCAGATCAATCGTCCGAGGCGCATATTTATCCTCGCTGCGCACCCTTCCCAGTTTTTCTTCAATCGAGCGCAGCACCTGCTCTTTGAGGGATACCGCGTCCAAATCGGTTGAAATCCAGGCAGTCGCATTCATAAAGCGCGGCCCCGCCGAGCCAACCGCTTCGCTCTCCCATACAGAAGACATGGCGTTCACAGAGACCGCCTGCCGTAGTAATTGAACGGCCTGTATCAGGTTTTGGCGTGGGGCTATATTTGACCCTAAACTGATATAGGCTTGATGACGGCGCTGTTGACCAGTCGGATGGAAACGTTCAATCTCAACCCCAACCGATTGAGCAAACCGCACCGCACCGGGTTTTTCCACCCGAATCCGCACGCCCTCCACACCCGGCTCTTCCAGACATAATCGTGCCAGATCGCTCGCTAAAGCCTCCACTGTATAGCGCGCAGCCCGCTCCACGTAGGCTATCGTTTTTTTTGCAACCGTACGGTAATTAATGCAATCTTCAATGGCATCACTTTGCCCGGCTTTGGATATGTCTCCAAACAAAACCATATTGATCAAGATGTCCTGCTTCTGAGAACGTTCTCGTTCGCTGATCCCAATAATCCCGCGGACCAACAAGTCTTTGATAAAAGTCTGATCCATCCTCGTCCTCCCTAAATAAGATGTCTACCGCCGTCCACGTGGAGAATTTCTCCGGTAGTATAGGTTGCGCCGCTCAATAAATAAATCAAAGCCCGGCTGACTTCTTCGGCCTGTGCCCAACGCCCGGCCGGCACATCTTGAATGGCCAGATCGGCATCTCCGCCATCCGAAGGGGGTAAAATAGCCCCCAAGGCAATCCCGTTCACCGTGATGGAAGGCGCAAACGCAACCGCCAGCGATCGGGTCAGGGCTGCAAGGGCTGCTTTGCTGATTGTATATGGCAGGTGATCGTCTACCGGCCGTAAAGCTCGCCAGTCAAGGATGTTGATGATGCGGCCCTCCTGACCGCTCAACTTTCGAGCAAATGCCTGACTGAGCAAAAATGGAGCGGTCAAATTAATATCCAGATGCCTTTGCCAATCTTCTAATCCAACTTGATTCCAGGAGAGGGCTTCAAAGATGGCAGCATTATTGACCAGAATTTGAAAGGGACTGAACCTCCAAGCCTGTTCAACAAAATTTTCCAATTGTCCCAAATCAGCCAGATTAGCCTGAATCAACCAGCCTTTGATGCCCTTCTGCTGAATTTCCGCAAGGGTTTGCCGGGCAGCGGTCTGAGAAGCGCCATAATGCACGATGACATTCACGCCCGCTTCTGCCAGCGCCAGAGTAAGAATTTTTCCGACCCGGTGCGCACCACCCGTCACCAGCGCTGTTTTACCTTTCAGGTTCATTGCTCAACCTCCTTGTAGGATGATCTTCTTCTGCGCATCACTACCAGAGACCCAAGTAAGATTAGTAAGGCGATCATCTGAGTAACCCGCACACCCCCAAAACCGCTCAGGACGTTCTCAGACCGAAAAGCATCCACCGTAATACGCGCCGCAGCGGATAATACCACAAAGGTCAAGAAGCGAAATCCATCTGGCAGGATCGCATCACGTGGATTGGATTCGATCACCCGCCAGATGGCAAAGGCGAAAATAAAGTCGTAAATCTGGGTTGGGTGACGCCATTCGTCGAATAAATATATGCTCCACGGCAGACGAGCCGCAACCCCAAAGCCATTGCCGGATGACAGATTCATCAAAGCCAGGGCCATCAGAATGACCGCCAGGCCGGGTGTGAGTGCATCCATGACTTGCCAAAAATCGAGGCGTTTACGCTGCCCATAAATGAAGCCGGTCAGTAGCATGGCAGCCATGCCGGTGGGAGCATCCAGCATTTGGGCGGAGATTGAAAATACATCAAGCGGACGGGGAATGAACGCAGCCAGGTTTTGAGCAACATAACCGAGTCTCGCCCCAAAAATTCCGGCAAGCAAAGCATAGAAAACCAACCAACTGAGACGCTCCACATTCATGCTCCGCTGACGGCCAGCCGCTTCAATGCGATTTAATCCAATCCAAATTCCTGCCAGAAGAATCAAACCCGGCAATTGAATAGCCAACGGCCCGACATTCAACACCGGCAACATCAGCGCGCCTCCTCCAATAATCTCTCAGCCTCGGCTTTCAAAAAAAACCTCAGTAAGCGGCCCCCCATAAATCACCTTGCGTATCACCCCACGGTGGTCAATGAAAAAAGTTGTTGGCAATGCCTGTATCAGATAATCGCGCGAAGCAGAATTATCCAAATCGTAGAGCACCGGAAACTGCACCCCACGCTCAATGGCGAATTGCCGGGCTTCTTGCACGTCATCTTGATAGGTGGTATTCACTCCAATTACCACCAGACCGTCCTCCTTATGGGAATCGAATACCCGCTGAAAAGCGGGCATCTCTGCCCGGCAGGGAGGACACCACGATGCCCAAAAATTGAGAATGATGACTGAGCCTCGAAAATCTTGCAGCGTCACAATTTGGTTTTCACTATCTGGCAGAGAGAAATTTGGAGCTGAAAAACCAACCCGCGGCAGTGCCTGCCCCGAATTGGATTCGGCTGGTGAAAAAAAGCCGGTCAAGAGAATGATCAGCAACGAGGATACCAGCAAAAGCGGAAAAAACCACTTACTCTCATGCATCTTCATCAGCATACTGTAATGGTAAGAGGGAGTACCTTTGCTGTCAAGAATGGTTTAGAACGAAGAACAGGATTTAACTTGACAAATAGGACACAAATGGATTATATTACATTAAACCCCACCCCTACCGGGGTGGGCATGGAGGATGTGGCTGATGAAACATGAAAACGTACTCAATCGCCTGAAAACCGCCGAAGGCCACTTACGTGGTATTCAGCGGATGGTCGAAGAAGATGCCTATTGCATTGACATTATCCGTCAGATTCAGGCAGTCCAATCAGCTTTGAACAAAGTCAGTTCAATCCTGCTGGAAAACCACCTCAACACCTGCCTGATTACCGCTGTCCGCGGGGAAGACCCTCAGGAAAGAGAGCGCGTCCTGCGCGAAATTGTGGATGTGTACGAAGCCATGTCCAAAGTCTAAACCCAAATCTACATGGAGGAATCTCATGAATACCATCACTTACTCAGTTCCGAGCATGCATTGCCATCACTGCGTTCACACCATCGAAATGGAAGTCGGTGAATTAGAGGGCGTGCAATCGGTTCAGGCTGATCTGAACTCAAAACAGGTCGTCGTAACGTTTGTCCCTCCCGCCAGCCCGGAAAAGATCGAAACTTTGCTCGCGGAAATCAATTACCCCGTGCAGAAATAACATGAGCGAAACCAGGCAAGTCGTCCTGCCGGTTACCGGCATGACCTGCGCTAATTGTGTCGCAACCATCGAGCGTAATCTTAAAAAACAGACCGGCGTTCAATCGGTTGCGGTTAACCTGTCGTCCGAGCGGGCTGTGGTCGAATTTGACCCGCAACTGGTCGGATTGAATGACCTGATCAACCGCGTTCAACGCGCCGGCTATGGCGTGGCGGCAGGCCGGGCCAGTTTTGTCGTGCAAGGAATGAGCGATGACAACGATGCCCGGCGTCTGGAAAAAGCCCTCACCCGCCTGGAGGGAGTCCTGAAAGTTCAGGTCAATTATCCTGCCGAAAGCGTGCAGGTGGAGTACATTCCCACCCTGCTAAACCAAACCGAAATCCGAAAAGTTATTCAATCCACGGGGTTTACCGCACTGGAGGAGGATGCCTCGCTCCACGATGCGGAAGGTGAAGCCCGTGCCGCCGAGATTCGACATCAACGCATACTGTTGATTACCGGCATCATTTTCACGCTGCCCCTCTTTCTGCTTTCCATGGGACGCGATTTTGGCGTGCTGCCGATGGCATGGCGGCATTCGGACTGGCTTAATTGGGTGCTGTTTGCTCTAGCCACACCGGTTCAGTTCTATGTTGGCGGTCAGTATTATCGAAACGCATACCACGCTCTTCGAAACGGCTCGGCCAACATGGATGTCCTGATCGCCATGGGTACATCCACTGCTTATTTTTATTCGATCGCCGTTCTGCTGGGATTGGTGAATGATCATGTTTACTTTGAAACAGCGGCGGTGATCATCACTCTCGTGCGATTGGGTAAGTTTCTAGAAGCGCGTGCCAAAGGCCGCACCAGTGAAGCCATCAAAAAATTGATGGGTCTGCAGGCACGAACCGCCCGGGTTTCTCGCAATAACCAGGAAATGGAAATCCCGGTGGATGAAGTAACGATTGGCGATATTGTGTTGGTGCGCCCCGGTGAAAAAATTCCCGTGGACGGGGTCATCATCGAAGGCCATACCAGCGTAGATGAAGCCATGCTGACCGGCGAATCCATGCCGGTGGAGAAACGACCCGGTGATCCTGTGATTGGAGCCACCCTCAACCTGAACGGATTCATCCGTTTTGAAGCCAGCCGGGTTGGCAAACAGACTGTACTCGCCCAGATTATCCGTCTGGTAGAAGAAGCGCAGGGCAGCAAAGCTCCCATTCAAAAACTGGTTGACCGGGTTGCAGCCGTCTTCGTTCCAACCGTGATTGGTATCGCCGTGATCACCTTCCTGGTGTGGTATTTTCTCATTCCACTACCCGAAACTACTCAGACCAGCCTTTTCACCCGTGCCATGGTCAATATGGTGGCAGTTTTGGTAATTGCCTGCCCGTGTGCTTTGGGCCTGGCAACACCGACTGCCGTCATGGTCGCCACAGGACGCGGCGCTGAAGCCGGTGTTCTGATTCGAAACAGCGAAGCCCTTGAGAGAGCCGCACGGGTCACCCGTGTCGTTTTGGATAAAACCGGAACCGTCACTCGCGGTCAGCCGGGAGTTACCGATTTGATTTCACTCGCTCATTCCCCAACCGACAATCGCCCGGCAGATTGGGAATGGCTAAGACTTGCCGCCAGCGCCGAGCAGGTCAGTGAACACCCGCTCGCACAAGCAATTATTGCCGAGGCTGGTAACCACGATCTAAAATTAACCTCACCACAATCCTTTCAGGCGGTTACCGGTCACGGAATTCAAGCCGAAGTCGAAGGCCATCAGGTCTGGGTGGGCAGCCCCCGCTGGGAAGTCTTCCAGAATATCTCTCTGAATGGTGTACAACCCCTGATTACCCAGCTGGAAGATTCGGCAAAAACCGTCATTCTGGTCAATGTGGATGGAGTCCTCCAAGGTGTCATCGGAATCGCCGATCAAGTCAAGGAAGGATCAAAAGAAGCCATTGATGAATTTCATCGGCTTGGCTTGAAAGTCACCCTGCTAACCGGAGATAACCGCCGAACCGCCGAAGCAATCGCTGCTCAGGTGGGAGTGGATGACGTTCGTGCCGAAGTTTTACCAGATGGAAAAACCCAAAAAGTGAAAGAACTGCAAAGTGAGGGTGAAGTGGTTGCCATGATTGGCGACGGTGTAAATGACGCCCCCGCGCTGGCCCAGGCCGATGTTGGCATCGCAATCGGAACAGGCACCGATATTGCCATGGCTGCCGCGCCGATCACCCTCATCAGCGGGGATCTACGTGCAGCGGTTCGTGCCATCCGCCTTGCACGGCGGACATTAAGTACGATTAAACAAAATTTGTTTTGGGCTTTCTTTTACAACACCATCCTTATCCCGGCAGCAGCGGCGGGATTCCTGAACCCCATGTTGGCTGCTGCGGCAATGGCGTTCAGCAGCGTCTTTGTGGTCAGCAACAGTTTACGGTTGAGGAAAGTGAGCCTCGATTAAACAAACTTTCCCCGGTAAATCCTGAATGCACAGTATTCTGGCTGTAAGTCGAATCTGTGCATTTTTTTGTATCTGCAATCAATCCTGAAACATCCAAACAATAAAATGGTAGAATTTCAAGCGAGGCATTATTTTACAATCTTCAATTTTTCTCGTACGGAAGGAAATTCTCATGAGCAAACTCACTCCAGATTTCGAAGAAAAAGCCATCAACACTGTTCGGTTCCTTTCAGCGGATGCGGTTCAGAAAGCCAATTCAGGTCACCCCGGTTTACCGATGGGAGCAGCCGTTTTGGCGTATGTCATCTGGACGCGTTTCCTCAAACACCATCCGGCTAACCCGGCCTGGCCGGATCGCGACCGGTTTATCCTCTCCGGCGGTCACGGTTCCATGCTGCTCTACTCCCTGTTACATCTGACCGGTTATGATCTCCCTCTGGAAGAATTAAGAAATTTCCGCCAGTGGGGCAGCCGAACCCCCGGTCATCCAGAATACGGCCTCACCCCCGGTGTGGAAACCACTACCGGGCCTTTAGGTCAGGGCTTTGCCAACGGTGTTGGCATGGCAATCGCCGAAGCCCATCTGGCAGCCGAATTCAATCGTCCCGGCTTCGAGATCATCAACCATTATGTCTATGCCATTGTCACCGATGGTGACCTGATGGAAGGCGTCGCCTCAGAAGCCGCCTCCCTGGCCGGCCATCTGCGGCTGGGTAAATTGATTTACCTGTATGATGACAATCGTATCTCGATTGATGGCTCTACCGACCTGGCTTTCACCGAAGACCGTGCCAGGCGATTTGAAGCCTATGGCTGGCAAGTCATCCGCAATGTGGATGGTCTATCTATCCGTGAAGTTGAGGCAGCCATTCGTAAAGCCCGCAAAGATCCTCGTCCCTCGCTGATCATTTGCCGTACGCACATCGGTTATGGATTACCCACCCGTCAGGATACCGCCAAAGCCCATGGTGAACCCCCCGGCGAAGACGAATTGCGTGGTGCTAAACAAAAACTGGGCTGGCCGCTTGAACCGGATTTTTATATTCCTGAGGATGTGCTTCAATTCTTTCGATTAGCGCTCAAAAACGGTCAACGCGCTGAACGTAAGTGGCAGCGCCTCTTCAAGTCCTACCAGCAGGCTTACCCCACACTGGCAACGGAATTAAAGCGCCGGCTGGCCGGAGAACTCCCCGATGGTTGGGATCAAAACCTGCCCGAATTTTCTGCCGATCCGAAAGGCCTGGCCACCCGGGCTGCTTCTGGTAAAGTGATTAATGCCTTAGCCGAACGCCTGCCCGAATTGATTGGTGGTTCAGCCGACCTGACACCCTCCAACAATACCTGGATCAACGGCAGCCCTTCCTTTCAGGCGGATAATCGTCTCGGCCGGAACATTCATTTTGGGGTTCGTGAACATGGCATGGGTGCAGTGGTCAATGGCATGACCCTGCACGGTGGAGTAATCCCCTACTGCGGAACATTTCTGGTCTTTTCGGATTACATGCGGCCGGCGGTGCGCATCTCCGCACTGTCCCATATCCCTTCCATTTGGGTCTACACGCATGATAGCATTGGTTTGGGAGAAGACGGCCCCACTCATCAACCGGTTGAGCACCTGGCTGCCCTGCGTGCCATTCCCAATCTGGTGGTTATCCGTCCGGCAGACGCCAACGAAGTTCGCGAAGCCTGGATCGCCGCCATCCGAAACCGTCACCAGCCAACCGCTTTTGCCCTGACTCGTCAGGCTGTACCTGTTTTTGACCGCACCACCTTTGCCCCTGCCGATGGATTACACCGGGGGGCTTATGTGCTGGCAGACCTCGGCGGAGCCAAACCCCAAATTATTTTGATGGCTTCTGGCTCCGAGGTCGCTTTAATTGTGGAAGCCGGTTACAATCTGGCTGCCGAAGGTTACAATGTCCGTCTGGTTTCATTCCCATCCTGGGAATTGTTTGAACAGCAAGACCAGTCCTATCGGGATGAGGTTTTACCCCCGTCCATCAAGCGCCGTCTGGCAGTTGAAGCCGGCGTGGCACAGGGCTGGCATCGCTACGTCGGCGATCAGGGACGCATCCTCAGTATTGAGCGTTTCGGTGCATCTGCTCCTTACAAAAGAATTTACGAAGAGTTTGGATTGACTTCCACCAATATCCTCAAAGAAGCCCGCAACTTGCTTGGCGTCAGCAATCCATAGGAGAAACAGTCCATGCGTGTGGCCATTTCTTGTGATCATGCCGGTTTTTTATTAAAGGACGAAATCATCGCTGCGGTGCGGGCTGCCGGGCACGAGGTACTCGATCTCGGTACCAACTCCACCGAGGCGGTTGATTACCCCGACTTCACTCGCAAGGCTTGCCAGGCAGTAATCGGCGGTGAAGCCCAGCGAGCAATTGTCATTTGCGGATCGGGTGTGGGTGCCAGCATTGCTGCCAATAAGTTCAAGGGCATCTACGCTGGTTTATGCCATGATACCTATTCCGCCCACCAAGGGGTTGAACACGACAACATGAATGTGCTTTGTCTCGGATCCCGGATCATCGGTGCGGAACTGGCCAAAGAAATTGTCCGTGCCTTTTTATCGGCTTCATTCAGCGGTGAAGAACGCCATGCCCGCCGCTTTGGAAAAATTCAGACCATCGAAAAAGAAAATTGAGAGGTGTGCACATGAATCGTATCCATCGGCTTCATCAGCTCGGCCAATCCTTATGGTACGATAACATTCAACGTTCCTTACTGGAAAACGGCAAATTAGCTCAATTGATCGAGCAAGGCTTAATTCGCGGGGTTACTTCGAATCCGACCATATTTCACAATGCCATCGCCCGCTCAAATGATTACGACGCCGCACTCAAACCAATGGCCTGGTCGGGTTGGAACGCCGAGCAGATTTTTTACCAACTGGCAATCGAAGACATTCAGGCCGCTGCTGATTTGTTCCGACCGCTATACGAAGAATCCAACGCCTCCGACGGCTACGTGAGTTTGGAAGTCAACCCGTTGTTGGCCAACGATACGAACGGTACAATCACCGAGTCTCAACGGTTGTGGTCGCTGGTCAACCGCCCTAATTTGATGATCAAAATCCCCGCTACTGCTGCTGGCATCCCTGCCATTCGCAAGACCATTGCCGCCGGGATCAATGTCAATGTTACGCTGATCTTTTCTCTCGTCCGCTACGCCGAAGTCATTGATGCTTACCTTTCCGGTCTGGAAGACCGTCTTGCCCAGGGTTTGCCGGTTGATCGAATTGCTTCGGTGGCTTCCTTTTTCGTTTCTCGCGTGGATACAAAGGTTGACCAACGCCTCAATGAAATTATCCAGAACGAGGAAAGCAACGCCGGCCTTGCCCAATCTCTGCTTGGCAAGGCAGCCATTGCCAATGCCCGTTTAGCCTATGCCCTCTACCTTAAAAAATTCGCCGAAGAACGCTTTGTCGTTCTGCGGGAAAAAGGCGCCCGCACCCAACGCCCACTCTGGGCATCCACCAGCACCAAAAATCCTGCTTATCGGGATGTCATTTACGTGGAAGAGTTGATCGGTCCCGATACGGTCAATACCGTTCCGCCTCAAACACTGGAAGCTTTTCTTGACCACGGTGAAGCGCAGGTCAAATTGGGACCGGATGTAGAAGCAGAAAAGAAAGTGATCCGGCAGCTGGAAGAATTAGGCATCTCGATGGATCAGGTTACCTACGAGCTGGAAGTTGAGGGAGTCAAAGCTTTTGCGGATGCATTTACAGCCCTGCAACAGGCCATCGAGCAACGCCGTCAGGCCGCTGTTGAGGAACTTGGCCCCCTGCGCAATTCCCTGCCCGAGTCGGTCAAACGGCAGGAACAGGAACAAGTCGTCCGGCGCATTTTCGATATGGACCCATCTTTGTGGACGGAGGATCCAAATGGGCAGGCTGAAATTCGCCAGCGGCTGGGCTGGCTGCATTCCCCTCAAAACAGCCGTGTACTCCACCGGGATTATCAACAGTTGGCTGAATCCTGCAGCAAGGACGGTCTGACTCACGCGCTTTTGCTCGGTATGGGCGGTTCATCTCTCGCTCCCGAAGTCTTGCGTCTTACCTTCGGCGTCGGTCGGATCGGTGATCAAAATGCGCTGGATTTAGCCATCCTGGATTCCACCGATCCTCAGCAAGTTCTGGAAGCCGCCAGCCGCGCCCCCTTGGAGCAAACCCTCTTTATCGTTTCCAGCAAATCCGGAACCACCAGTGAAGTCAACGCCTTTTTCGACTACTTCTGGCAGCAAGCTCAAACCACCCTGGGCGGTAAGGCAGCGGCTCACTTCGTGGCAATCACCGATCCGGGCACAGTGTTGGAGAAACTGGCACGCGAAAAAGGTTTTCGCGCCATCTTAGCCGGTGACCCGCAAGTCGGCGGACGGTACTCAGCCTTGACCCCTTTTGGATTATTCCCGGCTGCTCTGTTGGGCATCAATCTCGACACCCTTCTCCAGCGTGCCGAGCGGATGATGGCGCAATCCTTGCCGGCTTTGCCGGCGGCCCGCAATCCGGGTTTGGTCTTGGGTACAATCCTGGGAGAAGCCGTGCTTGATGGCCGCGACAAGTTGACCATTCTCGCCGAACCGCCTTTCGAGTCATTCGGCTCCTGGTTGGAGCAGTTGATTGCCGAGTCAACCGGCAAGGAAGGGAAAGGCATTATTCCGGTTGATCTTGAACCCCCCGTGGCGGCTGAACATTATGGGGAAGATCGTCTGTTTGTTTATTTCCGCTCCAACGGGTTGTGGGACGAACGGGCGAATGCTCTGCGTCAGGCAGGTCATCCTGTACTGGTTTTTGATTTGAAAGATGCTTATGATTTGGGGGCGGAGTTTTACCGTTGGGAAATGGCGACGGCTGTAGCCAGTGCAATTTTAGGCATCAACGGATTTGACCAGCCAGATGTGCAGGATAACAAAGACCGCACCACCCGAAAGATTGAGGAGTATCGGCGCACCGCGGTTTTGGACGAAGGTCAACCTCGGTGGGAAAATGAGCAGGGGAGAGTTTATGGAATTCAATTGGAAGGGCTGACTGGCGCTTCCACCTTGCGAGAAGTTGTCCAGCTCTTCCTCCGAGAAGCGCGCAAAGAGGATTACGTAGCAATCAACGCTTATCTCCCCCGAAATTCTCAAACTTTGGAGGTGCTCCAAAAACTTCGTCATGTCATTTTGGAAAAAACCGGCTGCGCAACAACCCTGGGATTTGGCCCGCGCTTCCTGCACTCCACCGGGCAGCTGCACAAAGGCGGCCCTGATCGCGCCCTGTTCCTGCAAATCACCCGGGAAGTGGATCAGGACGTGGAAATCCCAGGCCGGGGAATCTCCTTTGGCATCCTTGAACGCGCACAAGCCCTCGGCGATCTGGAAGCACTACTTGCCCGCCAACGCCGTGTCATTCGCATCCACCTGACCAAGGCATCAGTCGAAGACTTAATCTAAGTTCCTTCGCCGCCTGACTTGAAGCAGAATCAGCAAAAGGAAAATAACTGCTGGCAGCCAAGGGCGTTCCAGCAACCATAATTTGGCTGCCAGCAGTTGTCTCACCTGCTGTACAATGACGTATTTCTTCCGCTCAACCTGAATGGATTGCTGCCAGTCAAATTTCTCCAGGCGCTCCAGAAAACCCTGGTGAACACAACCCTCAAGACTGAATACCGCAACCTCCGGCTTTAACAGTCCGGCGATTAACAAATCCCGGCTGAATTCCTGCCAGTCCAGCGGACGGGTATCCGCCACTCCTTCTAAATCAACCCCGCCGCCCGTGCTGCCAATAGCAACATATTGTGCATCTTTGCCGTAACTCAACAACATGGCATCTCCCCACGGCCGGCTAAAACTGGAATACAACATCAAGATCTCACGATCAACCGCCAGATCAAGAATCCCCAGCCAACGTTGTAAAACCGACGAGCGGGTTCGGCGCTCTTCCAAAACAGGCGGTAATTGGTAGGCTTCTACCTCATAACCATCTGCATGAATTTGCTCAATCAGCTGTTCATACATCTTCCGGGCGGTGGAGAATAGTTTTTTGCGGCGCTTGAGAGTGAGAAATAAAACCTTGAAAAACGGGAACACACCTTCCTTAAGCGCAGTAATCAATCGAAAATCCGGTTCAATGTCCAGCCCAATTCTCTGCCACTTCAATCCCTTTTTTTCACTCCATGCCTTAAAGTCAGCATAGCGCTGAACCGCCAATGGAGCGTTATCCAGATTGAACCAGTAACCTTGCTCTTCAGGCAATAATAGCCAGGCGGTGACAGGTATGCCAGCCTCATTCATCCGACAGACAACCTGCGCCCTCTCATCCGAAAAATCCCGAATGGCCAGCGCAACCCCCGCCCCCAACTTTTGCAGAGCGTCTAAAACCTCATTGGTTTGAAACAATTCCCTTAATTGGGGAGTATCCAATTCACAAAAAAAGATTAAGCGCGGCGGCATGCCTTTTCTCCAAACAATCAACCTTCTACCCGCAATTTGGCGAGGGCTATTGCGCCCATGACTCCAGCCCGGTTCCCCAATGCAGGGGGGACGATGTACTCGTCAATCCGTTCCAGAATCTGCGAAGCAAAGATATACCGATTGAGAAATTGCTGGACTTTAACGCGAATCATGGGAAACAGATGGGTTTGCTGCATCACCCCTCCTCCCAGAATGATGCGTTGTGGTGAAACGACACAAATAAAGTCATTCAACGCCAGCGCAATATACTCGGCTTCCAGCTCCCAGATCGGATGATAGGCGGGAACGCTCTCGGCCGGTTTACCCAGCCGGGCTTGTAAAGCCGGCCCACTGGCAAGCCCTTCAAAACAATCCCCGTGAAAAGGGCAGATTCCAACAAATGGGTCTGCTTTTTGATCATGGATTAAGCGAATATGCCCCATTTCAGGGTGAACCAATCCGTGATGCGGCATTCCATTGATGATTAACCCGCCTCCAATGCCGGTGCCGATGGTGATATACATATAATCCTTCAATCCTTTGGCCGCCCCCCATGTCCCTTCACCCAAAGCAGCGGCGTTGACATCCGTATCCAGAAAGACCGGTACTCCGGTTCCATCCTGCAACGTTTGAACAAGCGGGGTAAAAGCCCAACCAGATTTGGGGGTTGTAGTTATTTTTCCGAAATTTGGAGAGGACGGGTTAAGATCCAATGGGCCAAACGAGCCAACTCCAATCGCCGTCAACCGGGCATTATTTTTAACCATGTACTGGCGGAAAAACTCAACCGTCTTCGCCAGAGTTTCCCTGGGTTCAGTCGTCGGAAAGCGCACCTCAGCGCGGATATCCTCTGGCGATGTTCCGATTGCACAAACAAACTTGGTTCCACCGGCTTCAACACCACCGTAGAGTTCCATGACTGACCTCCTTTTTTTGTGATTTTTATAATCTCTGGACATGTTAATAATATCACAAACCTCCCCTCAATTTTTATCTCGAAAATCGGCGAACAGGGTATAATCCAGACAGGATTTTCCAGACAACTTTTGGTTTCGGATTTAGCCAGAAAATCCGGTTGATTTGGACGAATATATTTTTCATAAGATTTGCAATCATTCAACAAAGAGAAGAGGTTTGTTATCATGGATATATTTGAAAAATGCCGACAATTTACCGCAGCCAAAGAGGCAATTGCTCAGGGTTTTTATCCATACTTTATCCCTCTTGATGAAAACGAAGGAACAGAGGTTGTCTACAACGGTCATCGCCTGATTATGTGTGGTTCAAACAATTATCTTGGCCTGACAACCGACCCACGGGTTAAAGAAGCGGCCTGTGCTGCTTTGGAGCGCTACGGCACCAGCTGCACTGGATCGCGGTTCCTAAACGGTACCCTGGCACTCCACGAACAGCTGGAACATGAACTTGCCGAGTGGGTTGGAAAAGAATCTGCGCTGGTATTCTCCACCGGCATGCAGGCCAATCTTGGAGCGGTTAGTGCTCTGGTCGGACGGGGAGATTACGTCATTCTTGATAAAGATGACCATGCCAGCATCGTGGATGGCGCTCGGCTTGGTTATGGCAAAATTGAACGCTTCCGTCACAATGACATGGAACACCTCGAACGTGTGCTTCAATCACTGCCAGAGGCTGCCGGAAAATTGATTGTTGTGGATGGGCTTTTCAGTATGGAAGGTGATCTTGCACCTCTTCCTGATCTAATTCCGGTTGCCAAAAAGTATGGAGCACGTTTGATGGTAGATGATGCTCATGCAATGGGTGTCCTCGGTGGCGGACGCGGTACGGCAGCTCATTTCGGGGTCACCGAAGATGTGGATCTGATTATGTCCACCTTCAGTAAGTCCTTTGCCTCCCTGGGCGGTTTTGTGGCTGGAGATGAAGATGTCATCCATTACATCAAGCATCATGCCCGCTCGTTGATTTTCAGCGCCAGTATTCCCGCATCCAATGCGGTCGCCGCTCTCACAGCCCTAAAAATCATGCGCGAGGAACCCGAAAGAATTGCACGGGTTAATGAAATTGGAGCAAGAATGCGCAAAGCCTACACCGATCTGGGCTTTAACATTGGTCATTCGGTTACCCCCATTGTCCCCATCATAATTGGGGATGATGAAAAAACCTTCCTCACCTGGAAATTACTCTTTGAAAATGGGGTTTTCGTCAACCCCGTCATCAGTCCCGCGGTTGCCCCCGGTCATCAGTTGTTGCGCACCAGTTACATGGCAACTCACACCGATGAGCAACTCGACCGGGTCATTGGGATATTCGAAAAAGTGGGTAAGATGGTCGGCTTGATTTAATTTTTTTGGAAAATCCAACCATCTCAGGCGCAGTGCAAAACCATTTGCCTGCGCCTGTTTTACTTAAGCATAAATAAAATGCCGATGGTGTTCGGGCCACAATGGCTCGAAATGGTTGCGCCCGCTATCGTAACCAGAACTTCTTGCACGGCTCCAGTCTTTCGAATTTCTTCCACCAGATACGCAGCATCCTCATCACATCCTGTATGCGTGACGAAAACACGGGTTGGATCCACATGGGGTAAATGGGATTTGAAATCCTCCAGCATGGAGTTCAATCCCTTCATCCGCCCCCCACGTATTTTCTCCTTGACACCCAGTGTCCCATCGCTGCGAACTTCGATAATCGGCCGTATTTTCAAAACCGAACCAACAATTGCCTGTAAGGCCGTACACCGACCACCTTTGTAAAGATACTCCATTGTATCAATGATAAATGAAGTGCGTACTTTGGGTACCCAGCGCTGGATTTCTTCACTTATTTCTGCTGCACCCCAGCCAGCATCGCGTAAATCGGCTGCCTTCAACACCAGCAGACCAATTCCCGTGGAGAGATTCAGCGAATCAACAATATAAACTTTCTTGTTGCCATCCAATAACTCCAAAGCAAGAATACTGTTAGGGACTGTGGCAGAAAGTTTAGATGAAATACCAATATAAATTGTTTCACCGGGAGTCCTGAAAAACTCGGCAAATTCGGCAATCGAAGGCGCAGCCGTTTTGGGAAGGTTGCCACTTTCTTCTACAAACTTAAATAACTGTTGAGGGGTTACCTCCCCATCTTTCAAATTCTGATTATTAATAAATACTTGTAGCGGAAGGACGCGGATATTCCGACTTTGAATAATCTCACGGGATAAATCTGAGCATGAATCCGTCGTCAAGTCAATCATTTTTTCACCTTGTATCGAATGGATGATTTTACAAAAAAAAGACCTTACCTATTATAATGAGCCTTCAGAGGTTTGGCTATGGCAAACATTTTTTTACTGGATATTGACGGAGTGCTGGTTAAACCCGGCGGCTATCGCACCGCTCTTCATCGAACCATTGCGTTTTTTCTCGAACAACTCGGCTTGCCGGATCATTTCAATCTAACCGAAGAGGAAATCGGCATTTTTGAAGCAAACGGCATTACCAGCGAATGGGATATGATCCCTCTGACATATGCCACGATTTTCGAAACTGCACTTTCCACCCAAAACATTCACCTGCCTTCTTTACAACATGCTATTGAGTGGTTCCGCGATTGCAGCCCGCTGCATGACCGCCCCGCTTATACCGCACATATCCCACAATGGTTGAAATGGGGTACAGCGGGGTTACCTCTTGCCGACTCGATTTATAACCGTTTTCGGGAAAATCTTTCCCATCATCCTTATCCCAATCTTGCTGCTCAACCCTTTGCGGGTGAAATACTTTCAAACACGCGTGATTTTTCCAAAAATCCCTTCAGCCGCTTGTTTCAAAATCACGTACTGGGCGAAACCACCTTTAAGCAAATTTATCCGGGATTACCAGCCGTTGCCGTTGAGTCTACTCTGGAAAAATACGATCAACCCAATCTGCCAGCAGAACTTCAAATTGAATTAAGAAATCATCTCCAAAACCGTCGAATTCAGGCCGCGGCAATGACTTTGCGTCCCAACCGATTACAGGGGGTTTCAGTCAATGGGAATCATTACCGCGCCGGCTTCTCTCCCGAAGCCGAAATTGCTCTTCGGATGACAGGATTGGACGGTATTGCACTGGCTGGTTACGGAACTCTCTTGTGGGCATGCCAGCAATATCATCTTGCAATTGATCAGGTCTTAAAACCCTCAGAATTTCATGCCTTAACCGCCATAGCACTGGCGTTTAACGATCTTCCTGAAGCTGTGGAATTTTGCATGAGCCTGTATCAAGGCATTCCTTTCCAGGAACAGGTAAAATCAACCGCTCATCTCGCCAGGTATCTTCCAAATGAACCGCTCCACATACACATTTTTGAGGATTCACCAAACGGAATCCGCTCGGTGTTGCGTGCATCACAGATCCTTGAGAATGCCGGCTGGGTAGTAACCTGTTATCTTTGGGGGATCACCACTCACCCGCACAAGAAAAAAGCATTGGAAGAATCAGGTGCTACGGTGTTTTCCAGCGCCAGTGATGCCTTGAGATCCGTCTTGAAAATGATCAACAACTAGCGCAAAGTCCGCTGATCTACGGGGATTACGGCGTTTCGGCGCAATTCCGGCACTGGAATATACGCTTCATCGCTGTTCTCGCTAACATATTCTGGTTCGGGGCGAATTTCCTTTGACTTGCGGCTTTGAGCGTAGATCGCTTCCTTGCGGGTCAGGCGTAATGGCTGAGCACCAGGGATTGAGGAATTTGGAACGCTTCTTTCCACTTGAGCCATATTCCTTTCTGGCACACGCTCTGTGGTTCTCTCTTCTGGCCATGTAGCATCGAATGAAAATGTGCCAATCAGAAGAATTCGGGTAATCCACACCAGTACGGCAATAAAAACAGGGATCACCTCAATTAAAATATCTTGTGAGATGAATGAGCTGCTTTGAAGGGTCCGGTTGACCAAAACCAGTGAGATGCTCCACCAGGTCAGGACGGCATTCATTGTTGCCGCAATCAACCACGCCCCCATCAAGTACCATGTTTCCCTTGAATCATGCGATTCGGGTAGGAACAACCGTGCTATCCCTGCAAAATCAATTCCACAAAAAGCGACGGCCAGAATTGTTGCCCATCGGAAACCGGCAAAACGCAGCTCTCCCAATAAATCCCCCAGAGCAAGTTCTGTAGTGCTGTAATTGAATACTTCAAATCCAATTAAAGCCACCACCAGAATTGCTCCATAAATTGCCTTGCGTTGACTCTGAAGATAATGAAGCACCTTTTGCCAATGGTTTGGCTCATAATAGGGTCTTGCGGTCATCTCATTTACTCCTGCACAAAGGAACAATTTTGTGCAAGTTCATTATAGAACATTTATTCTAATTTGTCAACTTAAAACCAGCGTCTCTTCCGGAAAAAAGTCAACATACCTGCCACAATCAAAATAAAAATCAGCCAAACCATTGGATAACCCCATCTCCATTCCAGTTCAGGCATGTAATGGAAATTCATCCCATACACTCCTGCCACGAAGGAAAGCGGCAAAAAGATAGTAGAAACGATAGTCAATGCCTTCATGACTTCGTTCAGGCGCAGGGAGGTTGCGTTGAGGTAGACCTCTAAAGCACTGGTGGTCATATCCCGGATTCCGTCTAAGAGATCATAAATTCTCACAAGATGATCGTAGATGTCCCGGAAATACATTCGGCTGTAGGGATCAATCATCGGAAAGTCATCCCGGCACAGACGATTGATTACCTCCCGCTGTGGAGCGATCACCCGCCTCAGGGTCATAGTGTAGCGTTTCAATCGTAAAATCCGCTCAAGGGTTTTCGGGTCAGGGTTTGAAAGCACCGCCTCTTCGAGGTAGTCTATTTCTTCCTCAAGTTGATCCAGATGCGGAATGAAGTCATCTACCACCCGATCCAATAGCGCATGACAGAGAAAATCGGAACCATTTTGATAAAGCCGTTCATCTTTTTCGAGCCGTTTCCTGAAAATTTCGACAGCCGTGATTTTTTTCAAGGAACTGGAAACCAGATAATTTTTTCCAAGGAATATATTCAATTCTCGGGTCGGTTCATCTTCGAACGAACCTTCGCCGATCACCGATTGAATAATCAAAAACAGATAATCTCCGTAATCATCAAGTTTGGGTGTCTGGTATCCATCCGATTGGCAGTCTTCCACCGCCAGCGGGTGAAAGTGAAACTGATTGACCAGAACACGGTTTATCTCATCCGCATCGGATTCCACCATATCAACCCAAACCAACCCTTCCGGATCGGCGAGGGCACTTCTCAAAGAAGTAAACGGCAGATTGAATTGGGGGACACCAATTTTGGGGAAATAGACGATTCTGATCATACAAAAATCTCGCTTTTCATTGGTGAAAATGTTTTTTGCTAATACAGGCTTGACAGAATAGATAGGAAAGTTACAATAATTTCACAGCAGGTATAAACTATTTGGAGGTTTGGTATGAGTGATCTTTACGAAGAAGTCAAAGCAGTCATTGTGGAAGTCCTGAAAGTAGATGGGGCGGAAATCACTCCAGAAACACGTTTTATTGAAGACTTAAAAGCGGACTCGATGGATCAGTTTTTCTTGATTGATGGGTTGAGCGAAAAATTCGATCTGGCAATCAGCGATGAAGACGCCCGCCAAATCAAATCCGTGCAGGATGCAGTAAATTACATTCAATCTCATAAAAAGTAAAAGAAGAAGTAGCGTGGAAATGGTCGAATGATTATCTTTTCCACGCTACCTCATTTATAACCCAAAATCCATTTTTTCAACTTCGCAGAAGGGACGGTATTTCCTCCGGGTGGCGCGCAACTCGAACACCGGCATTGTTCAAAGCCTGTATTTTATCCGCGGCCGTCCCGCTTCCGCCTTCGATAATAGCGCCTGCGTGTCCCATTCGTTTGCCGGGGGGAGCGGTTTGACCGGCAATAAAGGCAACCACTGGTTTGGTCATATGCCTTGAAATATATTCAGCGGCTTTCTCTTCATCCGACCCACCGATTTCTCCAATCAAAATCACTCGTTCGGTGTAGGGATCTGCTTCGAATAAACTTAACGCATCTATAAAGGGGGTGCCGTTTACCGGGTCGCCACCAATGCCAACGCAGGTACTGGCGCCCATCCCGTGGAGTTTCAAGGCGTACAACACTTCATAAGTCAAAGTTCCGGAACGAGACACCACGCCAATATCTCCGGGTATTGCAATGTTGCCTGGTATGATCCCCACTTTTGCCTCACCGGGAGTTAATGCTCCCGGGCAATTCGGGCCAACCAACCGAACACCTTTCTGATCCAGATAAGCACGCACTACCATCATGTCCTGTACGGGAATACCCTCAGTAATACAGAAGATGAGCGGGACTCCCGAATCAGCCGCTTCAAAGATCGCATCTGCTGCAAACCGAGCCGGCACAAAAATCACCGAAACATTCGCTCCAGTAGCTTCTACGGCCACTTTTACCGAATCAAAAACTGGTACCTTTCCATCCAGCACCCATTCGCCGCCTTTGCCGGGGGTCACCCCAGCCACAACATTGGTTCCATAAGCGATCATCTGCTGAGCGTGAAATGAACCTTCATGCCCGGTTATTCCTTGCACCACCACCCGCGAATGCTTGTTAATCAGGATACTCATCATGCACCTCCCTGGGCAACCTGAACCGACTTCTGAGCGGCTTCGACCAGCGTTTCAGCTGTGATCATCTGAGCATCCGCAAGCAGACGACGACCTTCTTCGGCATTGGTTCCAACCAGTCTTACCACCATGGGTACACTCGGCTTAACTTCCCCGATCGCGGCAAGGATTCCACGTGCAACCTCGTCACAGCGGGTAATTCCACCAAAAATATTGATCAATACTGCTTTGACATTTGCATCGGAAAGAATAATCCTCAGCGCGGCTGCCACCTTATCTGCGCCGGCTCCTCCGCCAATGTCCAGAAAATTCGCCGGTGACCCGCCGTATAATTTGATGATGTCCATTGTCGCCATTGCCAAACCAGCACCGTTGACCATACAGCCAATTTCTCCATCGAGCTTAATGTACGATAAACCGTATTTTCTGGCTTCAATTTCAGCAGGTGCTTCAATATCCAGATCCCGCTTTTCAGCCAAATCCGTGTGACGGAAGAGAGCGTTATCGTCTATGCTCATCTTTCCATCCAATGCCAGTAATCGTTGATCTTTGGTGATCACCAATGGATTAATTTCAACCAGGGTTGCATCGGTTTCGCGATAGACTCGCCATAAAGATTCAGCCAGGGAGATAAACGAACGCCAAAATGGTTTGGGCAGGTCAATCGAGACCGCAACATCCCGGGATTGATATTCTCTCAGTCCCAAAAGCGGATCAATCAGGATTTTGATGATTTTTTCGGGAGTTCGGGCGGCTACTTCCTCAATATCCACCCCGCCCTCAGCAGAAGCCATCAAAACCGGCTTTCTAGAAGAACGATCGTTGGTTATCCCCAGGTAGATCTCTTTTTCGATACTCACGGCTTCATCCACCAGCACCTTTCGAACAGGCAAACCTTTAATTTCCATTCCTAAAATCAAAGTTGCCAGTTCTTCAGCTTCCTGGCTCGATTTTGCCAGACGAATGCCGCCAGCCTTCCCTCTGCCGCCCACCAGAACCTGCGATTTTACGACAACTTTTCCGCCCAATTCTTCGGCGATTTGTTTTGCCTCGGCAGGATTGGCAGCCACCCTTCCGCGCGGGATGGGTATCCCATACTGCGAAAAGATTTGTTTTGCCTGATATTCATGTAGATTCATAGACTCTCCCCAAACCAAAGATACCCGGCCTTGACCGATGTGGGGATTATACCACGAGGTCAATTCAGATAAATAAGGTTTTAAATACAAAAAGACCCGACATTTCATCAAGCCGGGTCTTTTTCAAAAATCTCAACCTTTCAAGAACTCTTCCAGAGCTTCTTTGCTGATTCGATAAGCGTTTCCAATCTTTTTGGCTTTCAATTCCCCGGACTGAATTGCTGCCACCACATCTTCTTCTGAGACTTTGAGAATCTGAGCCGCCTCACCCGGCGTCATAACCGAGGGAATTGCTGCTGCCCCAGCCGCCGAGGTGGCTTGTCCGCCTTGCCCGCCACTGGCCATGCCTTGTAAAGATTGGGAGATGACATTTCCCAAGCCTACACCGGCACCAATCCCCGCAGTCAAACCCGCCCCGCCGCTGGGATTTTGGGCCGCGTCGCGCAATGCATCTGCCGCCTGCAATTGGGTATAGGTTGCCATATCGAGCATGCCCATCGCGCGCAGTTCTTCTGCAGATTTTTCAGATGGTTTGAGGCTTCCAATGTAGAAGGATTTCAGCAGAAGACCCAATGCGGCAAAGTCATCTTGTGCTTTGGCGCGCACGCCTGCCCCAATTTCTTCAATCAGTCCAATCATTTCAGCAACAGATTTTGTTGCCCCAATTTCACCCAACAGGTCTTGCAGTTTGGAAAGCAGCATGGTGCGCAGGCGGTTTTCAATATCGGCCATGCGATAGGCACCCTGCGCCCCTACAATTTGGGTTACAAACTGCTGGGCATCCTTTACCTGAAAACTATATGTACCAAAGCCCTGCAGCAACGCAACTCCCAATCCCATCCCCGGATTTCTGACGAGAATGGGTTGCGGGGTGCCCCATTTTCGATCGGGGAATTCCCGCATCGAAACAAAATAAACCTCTGCGGTAAAAGGAGTGCGGTCGTTAAAGGCCAGCCCAATCAGTCGAGTCAAAAGCGGTATATTCGCAGTTGTGATGGTATGGCGGCCGGGACCAAACACATCGAGGGCATGACCGTCTCGCATAAACACCGCATTTTGAGACTCACGCACAATCACCTGAGAACCGAGCCGCAAATCGGCAATTCCTTGCTCAGGGAAGCGATGAACCAGCTCATCGGTCATCTCGCTCGGATATTCAACAACATCAAATATTCTTGCCATGGTATGATCACTCCTCTCAAAACATGTGACTGGAATTTACGATTCTGTCCCGCCAGCCTGAAAATTTATCATGATTTCGTCTCTCTTATTGAAGGCATCCAAACAGGCCTGGGCTGTGGTGGTAAGGTTTCGTATGGCAGCCGGCAGACCTTCGGTTCCTAAAGAAGCCTCAACGTGGTCAATTGCCCGGGCAACTTCATCGGCCAGATCAAACATTGCACTATCATACTCATACACTCGTGCGAGATCTTCGCTGTTGATCTTTACAGCTGCAAAAAACGGAGAATAGCCGTAGGAAGCCGTGCGAATCCGATCAACGAACTGACGCAGTTTAATTGCCGCTGCTTCCAGATCGTCAATTCGGCCAATTTCACCGGATGAAATCAACTCTAGCTGTAAACCCGAAATCCGCTGCCATAATTGTTCGAACCGGTTGGCTACCGCTTCTCGCAATAGTTTATCGGAAATCTTGCGATTCCTTTTTTCAAGATAGCCCTTAAAACCCGGCACATTGGCCAACAACTTTTTGATGATGTCCTGATCACCCGTAACCCGTTCAAATAAGTCGCTCATTTTGCCTCCCAATTTGTCATTGATCTTTTATCATTATAGCCATCCCACCCTGCTGCTGCAACCAGTTTTACCAAATCGTTTAGGGATGTAATCAAAAATTCATCACAATTCGGTATTGTATACGTTATTTATTTTTCTCTGGTTGCAATTTCTTGAAAATCTCGGAAATCAGGGAAAAAATCACTTGTATTTTTACAGGAATGGTGTATAAAATAATTACATTCAAATAGTAAATCTTGAACAGAAGGGAGGTGAGATAAATGCTGTTCGCACCGAAGGAAAAAGCCCAGGGTCTGGTAGAGTATGCGTTAATTCTTGTTCTGGTAGCCGTTGTTGTGATCGTTATTTTGGCATTGCTCGGCCCGGCCATCGGCAACATCTTCTCCAACATCATGAGAGCTATCTAGCAACTCGCTTTTGAAAAAAAGATAACCCCCACAATATGTGGGGGTTATCTTTTGCCTTTTGATAAATCATTGCAGATCTCATTGTAAGGTATTTGTAATTAAGAATGCTTGATTTATCACATGACATGGTTATAATAAAGTTTAGATTTGGTACTTAATAATTTACGAGCAGAAAGGAGGTGAACAGTCATGTTATTCGCTCCCAAAGAAAAAGCCCAGGGTCTGGTAGAGTATGCGTTAATTCTTGTTCTGGTAGCCGTTGTTGTGATCGTTATTTTGGCATTGCTCGGCCCGGCCATCGGCAACATCTTCTCCAACATCATGAATTCTATCTAATTCTTCGTCGTCTTTCATTTCAGCCCTTTTTGATAAACCCTGTTCTGGCAGGGTTTATCATTTAAAAACAAACCGAACTTTCAAAAGTATTAGGATTTTTGCTCATCATAATCCTTGCACATTTTGATTGATATTATATAATGGTGATATAGTCAAATGCTTTTTGGTGGTTTTATTGGCATTTTTCAGGTTCTTAACTCCTCACACCCATTCCCAAACACTTATGCACATTTCAAAATTCATATCTCAACTCAGGAGGAATTTCCATGGCCGCTAAAGGTAAAAGAGGTGGGCAAATCATCATCCTGGTGGCTCTAATCTTGATCTTTGCAGTCGGTGCAGTCTATCTGTGGCTGCAGATGCAACAACAACAGAGCGCACAACCCCTTCCCACAGCAGAACCAGCAAAACAGATGGTACAAATCGTTATCACAACCCAGTTCATCGCCCGTGGCGAAGAGATCACCGAAGCCAAAGTGATGATGATTGACTATCCCGCTGACTCTTATGTCGAAGGCACTTTCATCCGCGACATTCAATCGGTCATTGGCAGTCGCGCCAGATATGATCTACAGCCCAGCGTTCCACTCACCAAAGCAGTTTTGATCGAACCTGCCGGTGGATCGGTGGCATCCTTTGACGTACCAAAGGATTTTGTTGCCATGCCAATCCCGGCAACCCGGTTAACTTCCGTAGATAACTCCCTTGCACCCGGGGACCATGTCATGGTGATTGGTTGTATGTTGCTGGTGGATGTGGACACCCAGTTCCAGTCAAAATTACCCAATGAGGTCGGTGTAGTTGAGCGACCGGGCGCAGCCGGTGGTGAACAGGCCGGACCCGAACGAGCCTCGGCTGGAATTATCCCGGCGCCTGACGGAGCAACCGAAGGAAGAGCACAATTAGACCCCACCCTCAATTTACCTCTTTACATCGTGCCCTCTGAACCACAGCGGCCGCGATTGGTCTGTCAGACCGTGATCCAAGACGCTGTTGTGCTCCGAACCGGGCAGGAGTCCCAACCTCAGGTTCAACCCACCCCCATCCCGCAGGAACAACAGCAACAAGGAGCACAACCAGCACCTGTTCAGGGATTTGGCGAACCTTTCCCCATCACATTGGTGGTCAGCCCGCAGGATGCCGTTGCATTGAATTATATGCTTTTGAGTGAGGTGACCCTCAACCTGGCTCTGCGCAACCCCACCGACACCAAACCCATCGTAACAGATGCCGTTACACAGCAGTATCTCATGGATCAAAAGAATATCCCACTTCCCGCCAAACTGCCCTACGCCATTGAACCGCGTGTAGATAAACTCAAGATGCCGGAACTCGGCCCGACCCCCGTACCGGTTCAATAAGACGGAACCCCGCATGAATTACCGGTTTGGTTAGGAGAATGTATGCCTGATAACGAATTAGTTCGAGTTATTATCGTAGATGATAATAGTCACACCCGCCAGGTTATTGCGGAGCTGCTCAAGTTTGATGAGCGGATCGAAATTGTTGGATTTGCTGCCAATGGTGAGGAATCCATCCGTCTGGCACTAGAAACCAAGCCCGATGTGGCTATCATGGATATCAATATGCCGGACATGGATGGCATCACTGCCACTGAAAGGATTCGCAAAAAAGTTCCCTTTACGCGGGTGGTCATCCTTACGGTCCAAAATGACCCGAACTACATGCGACGGGCAATGATTGCCGGAGCGACCGACTTCCTGAGCAAACCTCCCAATGCCGATGATTTGATTACAGCCATCCTGAGAGCCGGTCAAATGGCCGCCGAGGATCGCAAGAAAGTTGCGTCCGTTTTACCGGCTTACAACATGGATACGGCTCAAGCCGGCTCCTCCCCAGTACTGCAAAAGGGAAAAATTATCACAGTCTACAGTCCTAAGGGAGGAGTCGGCTGCACCACCATTGCCACCAATGTGGCAATCGCTCTCAAAAAAGCCGATAATAAAGTGCTTATTGTGGATGGCGACCTTCAATTCGGTGATGTGGCTATCTTCCTCAACGAGCAAGGGCGAAATAGTTTATACGACCTCACCAGGCGCGCCGAGGAACTGGACCCCGAGATTGTCGAGGATGTTGTCACGACTCACAAAACATCTGGCATCCAGATTCTCGCCTGTCCACCAAGCCCTGAACTTGCCGAAACCATCACCGCTGACCAGTTCAAGATCACCTTGCAGTTTCTTCAACAAATTTACAATTTTGTCGTCGTGGACACTGCATCCTACATGACTGAGACGGTTCAGGCCGCTTTAGAGGTTTCAGATTACATCATACTGGTCACAACCCAGGATATCCCCGCTTTACGAAGTTGCAGTGTTTTCCTCTCCATCGCCAATGAATCAAAGATCATTGACCGTATCCTGTTTGTCCTCAATCGTTTCGACAATCGCTTAAAATTAACCGCAGAAACCATCAGCGAAAGGCTACACCATCCGATTATTTGCTCGATCGTGTTGGATGAAAGAAACATTCCATACTCGGTAAATCGCGGAACACCGATTGTTATCGAAAATCCGAACTTGCTTGTAAGCCGTAATTTCCACAACCTGGTTGATCAAATCTACAAACGGATTCAACAAGACGAAACCACTCCCGAAAGAGAAGTGATAGGGAGAAAGTAAAGGTAAATCAGGGGAGATTTAGCCATGTCCATATTAAAAAGAATTCAAGGTGATCAAACTCCAACCCCAGGGGGGACAGGGAAAGTACCCGGCGGTACCACTCCTCCTTCCTCTATTCCGGCTCGGCGGGTTGGCGCACCATCCATGCCAACCACTCAGGATACCTACCAGGACCTGAAGGTGCGCGTACAGAATAAATTGCTCTCAAATCTGGACAGCAATATGGATGTAACCCGCACTGCCGAAGTGCGTCGAACGATCCAGGAGTTGTTTGAGCAAATCCTGACCGAGGAAAACATTGTCCTTTCTCGCCCCGAAAAGGCCAGAATGTACGAGCAAATCGCTGCAGAAATCCTCGGTTTTGGCCCGCTCCAGCCATTGTTGGACGACGACAGCATCACGGAAATCATGGTCAACGGTGCAAAGAACGTTTATGTTGAACGGCGAGGTAAAATTCAACGAGCCCCCATCACCTTCGAGAATAACGAGCATGTCATGCGTATCATCGAACGCATCGTTGCACCTTTAGGAAGACGCATTGACGAATCTTCTCCCTATGTTGATGCCCGCTTGCCGGATGGCTCCCGTGTCAATGCAGTGATTCCCCCCATCTCGCTGGTTGGACCAGTGCTCACCATTCGTAAATTCGCCCGAAATCCCATCACCGTGGATCAATTGATCCAATTTGGCTCGATCACCCCCGAAGCAATTCAGCTGTTAGATGCATGCGTTAAGGCACGTTTGAACATCGTCATTTCGGGAGGTACCGGCTCCGGGAAAACCACCCTCTTGAACGTTCTCTCCGGCTTTATCCCGGCTGACGAACGCATTATTACAATCGAAAACGCCGCAGAACTTCAACTTCGTCAAGAGCATGTTGTCACCCTCGAGTCTCGCCCGCCCAACATTGAAGGACGCGGGGAAATCACCATTCGCCAACTGGTGATTAACTCATTGCGTATGCGCCCCGATCGCATCATCGTGGGCGAAATCCGCGATGAGGCTGCGCTGGACATGCTCCAGGCGATGAATACCGGCCATGATGGCTCAATGACTACACTGCACTCCAACAGTCCGCGCGACACACTTTCCCGTCTGGAAACAATGGTGATGATGGCCGGCATGGACCTGCCGGTTCGCGCCATTCGCGAACAGGTTTCATCGGCTATTGATGTGGTTGTTCATCAAGAACGTTTGAGGGACGGCACCCGTAAGGTGGTCAACATCTGTGAAGTATCCGGCATGGAAGGTGATGTGATTACCATGACGGATATTTACCAGTTCGAACAGGCCGGTTATGAGAACGGCAAAGTCATTGGACGCTTACGCCCCACCGGACTGCGCCCAAGGTTTTACGAGAAAATCGAAGCAGCCGGTATTCATCTTCCTCCCTCGTTATGGGGGTTGGGAGAAGCCCGCAGACGCTAAGATACCGAAGCCATTTGGCTCAATAAGTGCCAGAAAGCAGGTGAACCTATGATATTCAGCCCAACCATGGTTTTACTGATCGGAGGTGGATTTGCCTTTCTGCTGCTAATCCTCGGCATCGTCGTTTCAATAACCAGCGAACGCAGCATGGTCGAGGAACGCCTGGGACGCTATGTTGAAACCCAACAGCAGGAAATTTTAAGTGAAAAGGGACGTTCCACCCCCCTGACCGACTGGTTAAATAGGCGGGTTGAACGCTCTTCTCTGGGGGATCGAATCTCACAAGAACTCAGCCGGGCAGACATCAAATTCCGTCCCGGTGAATTCATTGCTTTGATTGTCATCAGCATCGTCGTAATGGCAGGAGTGGGCTATGTCATTGGTCAATACAGTATCATCACCGCAATCCTTGGCGCAATCGCCGGCGCATTTTTGCCTCGCTTTTACGTAAAACGTCAACAAAATAAAAGGCTTATCCGTTTCAATGAACAACTTTCGGACATGCTCAATCTCATGGTGAACGGGCTGCGCGCCGGTTACTCCACCATGCAGGCTATGGAAGCCGTTTCCAAAGAATTACCTCCACCTATTTCAGATGAGTTTCATCGCGTAGTGCAGGAAATGCAGCTGGGTATTCCGATGGAAAAGGCTCTAGATAACCTCCTCAAACGCATTCCCTCCGATGATCTCGATCTGGTCATCACCGCTATCAACGTGCAGCGTGAGGTGGGTGGTAATTTGGCCGAAATTCTGGATACAATCTCATTTACCATCCGCGAACGGGTGAGAATCAAAGGTGAAATTCGGGTTCTCACGACCCAGGTTATGTATTCAGGAAAATTTCTCTCCCTCCTCCCGCTTATCCTGATTGGTGTGCTTTACCTTCTTAACCGCGACTATATCATGACCTTCTTCAAACCGGAAAGCGTCCCTTGCGGCTACATTGCTTTGGGAGTGGCTGCCATTCTCATCATCTCCGGTTATTTCACAATGACTAAACTCGCCGACATTGAAGTATAGGCTTAAACAAAGGAGGCTGAAATGTGGATTTTATTCGTTGTCGGTGGTTTGGTAATTCTTGCAGCGATCATCTTAACCGTCATCGGTCTTCGCAACCCCGAATTGGCAAACGAACGCGCGCTTCAAGCCCGTCTCGAAGAATTTAGCCGCACCGGCGAACAGGTAGACCTGCGAAAATTAGAACTCTCCCAGCCATTTACTCAACGGGTAATTTATCCCATGGCGCGTAAAATGGGTGAACTGGCGATAAAATTCACCCCTCAAAACGCCATCAATTCCATCAACCGCAAACTGGAGCTGGCAGGCAGCCCTGCTAACATTGATGCAACCATGATCCTTGCCCTGCAAGCGGTTTGTGCGGTCATTTTTGGCGGGCTTGTCGTTCTGGTGTTCACGGTTGGAGCGACCAAATGGCCGTTTGGCCGCGTGTTATTATTCGCAGGGTTGTTTGGCGGTTTGGGTTACATGTTCCCCCAATTATGGCTCTCCAGCAAAATCTCCCGCCGTCAAAAAGAAATCCGCAAAGCGATGCCGGATGCGCTTGACCTGTTGACCATTTGTGTTGAGGCGGGTCTGGGCTTTGACGCCGCCATGTCCAAAGTCAGTGAAAAATGGGAATCTCAACTTTCTTTCGCTTTTGCCCGCACGATTCAGGAAATTCAGTTGGGTAAAGTCCGCCGTGAAGCCCTGCGGGATATGGCTGAACGCATCGGCATTCCTGAAATGACCAGTTTTGTTGCCGCTGTTATTCAATCCGAGCAATTAGGCGTTAGTCTGGCAAAAGTGTTGCGCATTCAATCCGATCAGATGCGAGTCAAACGCCGCCAGCGGGCTGAAGAAGAAGCCCATAAAGCACCGCTTAAAATGCTTATTCCGATGGCGCTTCTCATCTTCCCCTCATTAATGATCGTTCTGCTAACACCAGCCGCGCTTCGTTTGTTCCAGTCAGCCCTTGGCGGAATGTTTCAATAACCGCCATAAAAATTCAACGCCACAACCTATTAACTCACAGGCTCAAAATCAGGCCTGGTAAACCATGCACACCTTAACCAAAGCTTCTCCGTTATTCGCAATCCAAAATTTCTTCTGGATTGCAATGGACTGGCTGTACCCTCCTTCCTGTGCTGCTTGCGGTAAAAAAGGTGAACGCTTATGCACTTCGTGCCAACAACAAATCATCCCGATTGATCATCAACAGGCCTGCCCGCTCTGTGATCTGCCGGCTGTCGGTCATCTGTGTCCCGACTGTCAGTCTCAGAAGCCATCATTTGATCTGCTGCGTTCCTATGGTGTTTATGAAGGCGCCCTGAGACAAAGCATTCACGAGTTAAAGTACGAGAACGATTTGGCGCTGGCAGACACGCTTTGCCACTTGCTCATCTCGCTCTATAAACAACAAAATTGGACAATTGATTTGATTTGCCCCGTCCCGCTCAGCCCCCAACGGCTGCGAGAAAGAGGTTACAATCAATCCGCCTTGCTGGCTCAATTGCTTGCCTGGGCAGTTTCAACCCCTTTCAACAATAAAGCCCTGATCCGCATCCGAGAAACCCGCAGTCAGGTAGGATTGAATGCCGAACAAAGACGCATTAACGTCAAAAACGCCTTTGCAGCCCGGTCTAAAATCGTTCAACACAAAGCCATCTTGCTGGTTGATGATATTGCTACCACCAGCGCCACCCTTTCAGCCTGTGCCGAAGCCTTAAAAGCCGCCGGCGCCGAAAAAGTATACGCACTCACACTCGCCCGTACTGTTCACCTCGATTCAAGTTGAGGTATACTAAGAGAAAATCCCGGTTCGCTAATTTGCCTTACCCCAATCTTACCCTCAGGAGGAAGGAATGACACCCCAAATTGAAGTATTTACACGTAATCTGGAACTGACTGATCGCCTTCGGGATTATGTCACTAAAAAAGTTTCCAAATTAAACAAATTGATCAATGATGTTGAAGATACCCGCGTAGATCTTTCCTATGTAAAATCGGCAAGAAGCGCCTCTGACCGACAGGTTGCACAAATTACCATTCGGGGCAAGGGTTTCATTTTACGCTCAGAAGAGCGGGCAGACGACCTTTTTGCGGCGATTGACGAAGCCGTTGATAAAATGCAGCGCCAGATTTCCCGCTTCAAAGGAAAGCGACAACGGGGACGCGGGGACGGCACCCCGGCTTCAGAGGTCGCCCGCGAACCGGTTGCCGAAGAAACCCCAACCGACATTGAGGAAATGCCCATCATTGCCCGCCGCAAAACATTTTCGCTGGTTCCCATGGACGAAATGGAAGCCATCGAGCAAATGAAACTGCTCGGACATGAAGACTTCTTCGTCTTTTACAATGCGAACACCAACGCCATTAATGTGCTTTATACCCGCCGTGATGGTACGTATGGTCTGATCGAACCAAAATTGGGTTAATCGCATACCTTAACTTCCTATCACACCCCCCGATGGGGGTGTGATTTTTTTTACTTGCCACTCCCGCTTCTGTGCGCTATAATCTAGCCGTTCTGAATCTATATTGAAGGTAAGGAAAGATTATATGATTGACGTCAACGATCTTCGCAAGGGAGTAACTTTCGAGCTGGACGGAAACCTCTATAAAGTTCTTGAATACAGCCACCATAAACCCGGGCGTGGTAACGCCACAATTCGAATCAAAGCCCGTAATTTACGTACCGGGGCTACACTGGAAAAAACCTTCACTTCTGGCGACCGTGTTCCCGAAGCACGTCTTGAATACCACAACGCTCAGTACCTTTATAACGACGGCGAAATTTACTACTTCATGGACACGGAAACCTTTGAGCAGTACCCCATCCGAGCTGAAATCCTTGGTGATTCGGCTGGTTATCTCAAAGAAGAAATGCCGGTTAAATTGACCTTCTACGGTAGCGAAGCATTGGATGTCGAACTTCCTACCACAGTGGATTTGAAAGTCACCTACGCGGAAATTGCCGTACGCGGGGATACCGCAACCGGGGTAACCAAAACCGTCACCGTCGAAACTGGTATACAGGTGCAGGTACCCAACTTTGTGGAAGAAGGTGACATCATCCGTGTAGATACCCGTACAGGCACATACGTAACCCGCGTCCAGTAACATCAAATACTGCTCTATAATGAAGACCCCGGCGGGTTTCGAGTGTAGTTATTTTTATGGGGATTACTACCGAGGACGAAAAAGGGAGGAGTGTCGCCTGATTGGTAATGCTCCTCCTCCCCATCATTGGACGGCCGATTTGTGCAAAACCTGTCCGGTTCCAAGTATCCAACGGGCCAATGCCTGTCCATTTATGGTGCTGGATGCCAGAGTTACACGTGGATTTTTGGGCATTAACCGGAAAGTCGTCATCAGCGCTTACTGCAATAAGACCTATCAAGTCGTTTCTGAACCGCATGTAGGATGCGGTCAGTGCCACCCACTTCCACCGCCTTTCAACGAACCAAAATCCTCATGACCCTGACTGTTCTTTTTGATTTAGATGACACTCTGTTGGACAACGATATTCAGCCGTTCATTCAACGCTATTTTGAAATGCTGGCTGAGGCATTGGCTGCGTCATTCTCACCCGAGCATTTTCAGCGAGCAATGCAACAAGCCGTTTATGCAATGCTCAATAAACAATTGCCGGCCGGTACGTTAGAAGAAACCTTTGATCGGGTGTTCTACCCCGCCCTGGGTGTATCCAAACCAGAACTCAAAGAACGCATTGATGATTTCTACCGGACAAAGTTTCCGCTACTGAAAGAATTAACTCGACCCCGAGAAGCAGCCATCCAGCTGGTTGAATGTGCCTTTGAGCGAGGGTGGCAGGTCGTCATCGCTACCAATCCGCTCTTTCCCCGCACTGCGATTGAACAACGCCTGGAATGGGCTGGTTTGCCGGTTGACCGTTATCCATTTGCGCTGGTAACGACTTACGAAAACTCGCACTTTTGTAAACCCAATCCCGCCTATTTCGCAGAAATCCTTGCCGTTCTGCGCTGGCCTCATACCCCTTCGGTAATGGTCGGCAACAGTATCGAAGATGACATTCTCCCTGCAGAGAGATTGGGCTTGCCTACGTATTACGTTTGCAATGACAACCAGCCGTCAAAAATTGATAACCGCCATCCTCTCAGTAAAACTGGCCGATTGGATGAGGTATTGGATTGGTTGGACACAATTGCCCAAATGGAATCTGTGTCGTCTTATGAGAGCAAAGCCGCCATCCTGGCAACCCTGCAATCCACACCCGCTGCTCTGGACACCTTTTCTTCGACCCTTCCAGATCATCTTTGGAATCAACGACCCGAACCTGAAGAGTGGTGTTTTACTGAAATCTTATGTCATTTACGCGATGTAGACCGTGAAGTTAATCTGGAACGCATCCAAACCATTTTGACGAAAAATCGGCCCTTCTTGCCAGCCGCTATGACCGATGGTTGGGTTGAACAGCGAAATTGCATCCTCGAAAATGGAAGAAACGCTTTGGAGGGATTTATTTCAGCCCGCAGCGAAATCATCAGCAAGTTGCTCAATCTGAACGAAAAGGACTGGCACAAACCGGCTCGCCACGCCATTTTTGGCCCAACAACCCTGAAGGAATTGGTCGGTTTTGTGGCAACGCATGACCGTATCCACATCAATCAGGCATGGCAAACAATTCAGGCCGTGATGGCGGAGTAGTCATTTACGCTCTTCTTCTACAACCCCCATCGTCTGCGATTCCCCGCTCTTTCCGCCCAACTCAACCCGAAAGACATCCAGAATTCGACGGACAATTTCATAAACCACATTTTGTTTAAACCCGCTCACCCAGGCAAATACATAAATGACCAGCGCAGAGCGAATGCTAACGTTTTCCTCTGTTCCTGCTGTGAGGGAGAAGAAACCCGCCTGAAAGACCAGGAAAACAAATGCCCCCAGGGCGATTCCTAATAATGGGTTGGTAATGTACCACAGCGCATATTGAGGATCAAAGTCCTGTTCGGCTGCAATGTGTTTCCACAACGCGTAAAATGCGCCTACTACGCCCCCAAAACCGCCCCACAACAACGTATTAATAAACTGAACCAGATTAACCGATGCAAACGGGCTTGCCTGATTGATCAGCGAAGCCTGCGGTTCGGTATTGATGAGAACGAATATAGCAATTAATGTGATAAAAATAATCAACTCATAAATAAATAAACGCATTCCCACCGTGCGGGAGGATTGCTTAACACGCCGAATAAAATCTAAACGGTGTTCAACATCTACAATTAATCGCTCCGATTCTTCGTAATTGTCCTTTCCTTCAAACAACAATTGACGCGATCGTTCGATTTTGTCAAATAGCTGACCTGCCAATTCAACTTTGTTGATTTCCTCTTTTATTCTGTCCAGCGCATGACTGGCACGTTCATGGAGAGCCTGAATCCGCTCCGGGGTAATAAAATCATCCGTTGCCGGGATTTGTTTTTCCTCATCCCCCTCGATAACCGGAAAGACAGCCCGCATCGGCCGGTCAGACGGTTCAGAATATTCAATTTCCTCTTTATCACTTTCTTCAATCCGTTCGTCAAAGGGTTTCGGTGCGGATGAATCCGGTTGATCAGTCATTTGTTCACCTCCACGACCAAAATTTTTGCCATTACCTCCAGTATAGACAGGGATAATCATCCCGTCAATATAAGAGTTGTATAAAAACCGCCTCAATCCTTATTCATAGACTGGCAGGGGCATGGATAGATTGGTATAATTCTTACCAACAATAAAGGCATTTAGCCCTGATGGGTTTCACTTTAATCTGGAGGTTTATGTGAGCTCTCGCAACCAATCCTATGTTGTCTACCTGCTGCTGTTTGTGGCTATCATCGCCATGGTGATGTATAGCTTTAACCAGCGGAGCACCACCTCCGAAGTTTCCATTAACCAGCTGGCTGAAGACATCAAAAATCAGCGGGTTACAAAAATTGAAGAGGACGACAACCGTCTGAAGATTACCTACAAAGACCTGAGCGAAGCACTTTCCACGAAGGAACCTTCCGCAACTTTGGTTGAGCAATTGCTTAACTTAGGGGTAACTCAGGAACAACTGCACCCGGAACGCATCAAAATCATCATCAAACCACCCAGCGCGTGGGTTGGCGTACTAACCGCATTGGGTTACATCTTACCGTTTCTGATTCTGATCGGTGCTTTCTTCTTCATTTTCCGCCAGGCTCAGGGCAGTAATAACGCTGCCATGTCCTTCGGAAAATCCCGGGCGCGCATGTTCACCGGCGATCATCCAACCGTGACCTTTGCCGATGTTGCAGGCGTGGAAGAAGCCAAAGAGGAATTGAAAGAGGTTGTCGAATTTCTCCGCGAGCCCCAAAAATTCATCCAGTTGGGGGCGCGCATCCCGAAAGGCGTGCTTCTGGTTGGTCCGCCTGGAACGGGTAAGACCCTGTTGGCGAAGGCTGTCTCCGGTGAAGCCGGGGTGCCGTTCTTTTCCATTTCCGGGTCTGAGTTTGTGGAAATGTTCGTGGGCGTTGGTGCCAGCCGCGTGCGCGACCTCTTCGATCAGGCCAAGCGTCACTCCCCATGTATCGTATTCGTGGATGAAATTGACGCGGTAGGGCGTCAACGTGGAGCCGGGTTGGGGGGTAGCCATGATGAACGTGAGCAAACCCTCAATCAGATGCTGGTTGAAATGGATGGGTTTGATACCGATACCAACATCATCATCATGGCCGCGACCAACCGCCCCGATATTCTTGACCCGGCCTTACTGCGTCCCGGCCGCTTCGACCGGCGAGTTGTGCTGGACCGTCCGGACGTCCGTGGACGGGAAGCCATCCTCAAAGTGCATGTCAAGGGCAAGCCACTCGAACCGAACGTGGATCTCAGCGTGCTCGCCCGCGCTACCCCCGGTTTTGTGGGCGCAGATCTGGAAAATCTGGTGAACGAAGCCGCCATCCTCGCTGCCCGTCGCAATAAAAAGAGCATCTCTCAGGCGGAATTTGAAGAAGCCATCGAACGCGTCATTGCAGGACCGGAACGCAAGAGTCGTCTGATCAGCGATGAGGAAAAACGCATCATTGCCTATCACGAAGCAGGCCACGCCGTAGTGATGAACGCTCTGCCGGATCATGACCCTGTCCAAAAAGTCACCATTATTGCTCGCGGGATGGCCGGCGGCTACACCATTGCTCTGCCCACCGAGGACCGTACCATCATCCCCCGCAAGAAGTTGATCGCCCAAATGGTCGGTTTGCTGGGCGGGCGTGCTGCCGAGGAAATTGTCTTTGACGATATTACCTCTGGCGCCGGCAACGACATCGAGCGAGTTACCCAAATTGCCCGCACGATGGTCACCCGTCTGGGCATGAGCCGCGAAATGGGGCCGATGGTGTATGGGCAAAAAGAAGAATTAATCTTTCTGGGTCGGGAAATCTCCGAACAGCGCGATTATTCCGAAGCGGTGGCTGAACAGATTGATGCCGAAGTTCGCCGTCTGGTCAATGAAGCCTATCAACAAGCCCGCCAGATCCTCATTGAATATCGCGACAAACTGGATGCGGTTGCCCAGCGCTTGCTGGAAGTGGAAACCATCTCCCGCGAGGAATTTGAGCGAATCTTCCCGCCCCCCGTTCCCAAGCGAAGCGGAGTACCCGCGATGGCAGCCAATAACTGACCCATCTCAAGCCTCTTTCAACCACCCGTGAATCAAATCGGCAATTTCGCGGGTGGTTTTTTCATTCATATCAAACCAGTGAATTTGCGGGTCGTGTTCTTTGAACCAGTTTGCCTGTCGGCGCACAAACTGCCGGGTATTTTTCTTGATTAAACCAATCGCCTCATCCAGCGTGATCTTGCCCTGAAGGTATGCCGCAATCTCTCGATATCCAATAGTTGAAAACACCGGCGAGGTGGCATCCAGACCTCGTTCGAGTAGATTTTTGACTTCATCTACCAAACCAGCTTTCAGCATCTGATCAATCCGCTGGTCAATTCGTTGATACAACGCCTGACGCGGTCTCTTTAGGCCAATTTTCAATACCCGATAAGGAGACTCCCCTTTTAGGCGCTGTTCCGAAAACCGCTTACCGGTTTTCAGGATAACCTCCAAGGCACGGATCGTGCGGCGGAGATTGCGGGGATCAATGTTTTTGGCAGCCTGCGGGTCTAAAATTGCCAGTTTATGATAAATGGCATCGTTCCCGATGATTTGCGCCCAACCTTCCAACACCTCCCTTAACTTTGTGTCCGGTTGTTGAGGCGGCACAGACCAATCTTCGATCAGGGCTGTAATATACTGACCCGTCCCCCCAACCAGAAATGGCAACCTGTTGCGGGCATGAATTCCAGCAATCGCCCGTTTTGCAGCGTTCTTGAACACACCCAGACTCCACACTTCGGTCGGATCCGCAACATCAATCAAATGATGCGGCACGCGCTGGCGTTCTTCCAGCGTAGGTTTGGCCGTGCCAATGTCCATTCCCCGGTAAAAGAGCCGCGAATCTCCCGAAACAATCTCCCCATCAAATTGTTCAGCTAATTGAATGGCTGTTTCTGTCTTTCCAACCGCGGTTGGCCCCACAATAACGATCAAACGATTGGAAGGTTCAATTGGTGACATTTTCAAACCACTCAATTTCCGGGTCTTTCTGCCCCAACCTTCCACGAATGGCAATCAGGTCAATCCGCCAATCCCCCACGAAATTGGGCTGTTGTTGGATAAAATACAAAGCAGCACCGATCAAATGCTCGACTTTTCTGGCATCCACGGCTTCCTCCGGATTCCCAAAATCATCCGTGCTTCGCGTCTTAACCTCAAAGAACACCATAGTCTGTCCTTGTTGGGCTATCAAATCAATTTCCCCGTAGGGAGTGCGAACATTTTGAGCAATCAGGGTATAGCCTGCGGCGCTGATGAGGTTGGCAGCCACAGACTCACCCCACGCTCCAATTTGTTGACGATAAGTTTTCACGCATTCCTCAGCGATTCTTCCGGTGCTTTTTCCTGCCGAATTGTTCTCAGCACCTTATCCGGTTTTGCCAGAAGGCGGTTTTGTGCTAAACTTTGAGAAAGGTTTAATCACTCTCTTTATTTTAACCAAAAAACCAATCCTATGCCTGCTGCTGAAATCATTGCCATCGGAACCGAATTGCTGTTGGGAGAATCGTTCGATACCAACACGGCTTTCATTGCCCGAACCCTGCGCGATTATGGGGTGGATATTTACCGAACCATGATCGTCGGCGATAACGCCGGGCGGATTGCCGATGCCATACGCGAATCACTCTCCCGCGCCCAGATTGTGATAACAACCGGAGGTTTAGGCCCCACTATTGATGATCCCACTCGCGAAGCAGTTGCCATGGCCACTCACAGCGAACTGGTCTTTCACCCGGAATTGTGGGATCAAATTCAAGAGCGCTTTCGTCGTTACAACCGCCTGCCGACCGAGAATAACCGTCGGCAGGCTTTTCTACCCAGGGGGGCGGTTGCCATTCCCAATCCGGTAGGAACGGCACCGGCGTTTTATTATCCCCTTGAGGAAAAAGTGATCGTTTGCCTGCCGGGTGTTCCCAGCGAGATGGAGACCATTCTCTTGCAGTCAGTAATTCCTCTTCTTCGCTCAAAGTTTGATTTGCGCGAAGTTATTCGTGCTTATGTACTCCACGCCGCTGGAGTAGGCGAATCGCAGGTAGATGAATGGATTGCCGACTTAGAAAAGCAATCCAATCCAACTGTGGGGCTGCTTGCTCATCCGGGGCAGGTGGATATTCGAATTACTGCCAAAGCCGCCTCCATCGAGGAGGCCGATCAGATGATTCAAGAAACCGTCCGTCAAATCTACGAACGAATGGGATTTGCCATTTTTGGGGTCAATCAACAAAAATTAGAACAGGTCGTTGCCGAAAAACTCCGCGATTTAAACTGGGATATATTCATTTCCGTTGCCGGTTTCCCGGAAGAGTTAAGAAAACGGCTCGAAACGGTTGTAACCAACCCTCAAAACCTGTTCTTCTTACCGTACACCGACTTGCATACTCTTGTGGAAAATTACCGCCAAAACCCGGCTTTCCGGCAAAGTTCGATCGCCTTGCTGGCCAGCCTCCAGCGTGGGGAACATCAACAGCAATTAACGATTTTTCTGCGGACGCCACAGGATGTGGATGAGATAAGCCGCTCATATGGAGGGCCGCCCTCGCTGGCCGGAATGTGGGCACTGCGCACCATGCTTGAATTTGTTCGCCGTCGTCTACCTTCAAACTTATCTGGAGAAAATCATTTATGACATTTTCAGCCGACCTCATCCTTAAGAACGCCATTGTTGTTTCAATGGATCCTCAATTTAATCTATACGAACCCGGTGCAGTGGTGATTCGGCAACAAAACATTGTGGCTGCCGGGCGGCAAAATGAGATTTTACAGCAATACTCAGCAGAGCAGATCATGGATTGTGACGGTAAAATCCTCATGCCGGGAATGGTCAATGCTCACACCCATGTACCGATGACCTTGCTGCGCGGTCTGGCGGATGACCTGCGGTTGGATGTATGGCTGTTAGGTTATATGATGCCGGTTGAAAGGGAGTTTGTCTCACCCGATTTTGTCCGCCTCGGAACCGGTTTGGCATGTGCAGAGATGATTCGCGGTGGAGTAACTACCTTTGCAGACATGTATTACTTTGAGGAAGACATTGCCGTGGCTACCGCTCAGGCAGGTTTACGCGGGATTTGTGGTCAAACGGTACTGAAATTTCCAACTCCGGATGCTCAATCCTACGAAGAGTCACTTGCTTATGCCCGCGACTACATTCAACGTTGGAAGAATCACCCCCTGATCATCCCGGCAGTTGCCCCGCACGCCCCTTACACCTGTACAGACGAAATCCTACGAGCCTGCGCACAACTGGCCATTGAGATGGATGTCCCCCTTCACATCCACCTTTCCGAAACTGCTCAAGAAGTAGAAAATATGCGCCGCGAACAGGGTATGCCGGTGATTCCCTTTGTCAAGAAACTGGGTTTACTGGATGCCAAAGTCATTGCAGCCCACTGCGTCCATGTTGACGAAGGCGAAATGCGCACATTTCAACACTACAACACCGGTATTGCCCACAACCCATCCTCAAACCTGAAATTAGCCTCCGGCATTGCTCCGGTAAAGAAGATGCTCGAATTGGGGCTGAACGTAGGCATCGGCACAGACGGGCCGGCATCCAACAACGACCTTGATATGTTCGAAGAAATGCGCCTGGCATCTTTTCTGGCAAAGGGTTCCAGCGGCGACCCAACGGCTTTGCCGGCTTTGGAAACTTTAGCCATGGCAACCAGCATCGGCGCAAAAGCCCTGCATGTGGGTCATCTGACCGGTTCGATTGAGGCGGGCAAACGAGCTGACTTAATTTTGCTCGATCTGACACCAGTACACAACTCTCCTCGTTTTCAACGAGACCCGCAGGGTATTTATTCTCAGATTGTTTATGCCGCCAAGGCAATGGATGTGACTGATGTAATGGTCAACGGTCAATGGTTGATGCGTGACCGCAGGCTGCTGACCCTCAACGAAGAAGAAATGCTGCGCGAAGCCGAGGATTACGCCCGTCGGATTGACATATTCCTCATCCAACGCGAAAAATCGCTGCTTTCCAAATTGCTTGCCCTGGGAGAAGCAACCGAAGAGGAAGAATCCTTTGAAGTTCAAGTCAAAGTACCCGTGGAAAGTATCGCCGGAATTCAGGAACGGCTCCTGGATCCCGCCTTCGAAATTTTACGCACCCGTCACTATCGTGAGTATGATGTATATTTCAATTTCCCGCCTCCAGAAGAATCCCGGCTGCGCTACCGCGAAGACCATTTTATCACCCCTAGCGGTGAAGTCAGCCGGGTGCGCACCCGTTTGACCCTCCTCGGCCCAACCCGTGAATATTCTTTCCCGCAAAAAGTGCTACTTTCCCGCAGCCGTTATTTAGCCACTGCTACACAGAGTTTACGTTTCTACCGCGAGTACTTCAAACCCGTCAGCGAAACGGAAATTGAAAAAGAACGATTGCGCTATCTGGTACGCTACCAGGAAACCGAATTCTTCATCAACCTTGATCATCTGCACAAACCCGACCTGGGTAATTTTCTGGAAATCAAAAGCCGCACGTGGAGTCGCAAAGACGCCGAGTTGAAATCCCGGCTGGTGGTGGAAATTTTAGAAAAATTAGGAGCATCACCCCAACAAACCATCTCCCAGGATTATATTGAACTGGTTAACACCTGATCATTCATGTCACCCCAAGGAGAACGAGCCAGGATGACGAATTCCACTCAAAAACCCACATTGAATGTGCTGTTTCTGGCATCAGAAGCCGCCCCCTTGGTTAAGGTGGGTGGACTGGGAGATGTAGCCGGTTCCCTGCCGCCCGCTTTACGCCGGTTGCAGCCTCCCCTCTGGTCAGGGCCGCAGCTGGATGTCCGCCTGGTGCTGCCCTTCCATGAGGAAATCAAACTCAAAGTTCGCGAACCACGTTTTGTGGCTTCTTTTCTGGTTGACCACCCCGGAGAAGACCTGCCTGCCAAAGCCTTTCTAACCGAAGTGAATGGATTGCCGGTTTACCTTATCGAAGGCCCTCCCATTTTACCGGACATGCCTGTTTACAGTAGCGATGCTGCATTGGACGGAGAAAAATATGTATTCTTTTCTCTGGCCGTATTGGAAATGTTGAAACATCTGGATTGGCAACCGGATATCCTTCATGCCAACGACTGGCACACCGCCGCAAGCCTGTATGCTTTACAAATCCGGCAAAAAGACCAGCCCGAATTTCAAAAAATCCGAAAGGTTCTCAGCATTCACAACCTGCCCTTCATGGGAAAAGACGCCGAAGAGGCCATGATCAAGTACGGCATACCTCGTTCAAAAGATAAGCGGCTGCCCAAATGGGCGACCCTGTTTCCCCTGCCCTTAGGATTACTGGCAGCGGATCGAATTATTGCGGTTTCGCCGGGGTATGCCAGAGAAATTTTGACACCCGAATTTGGCTGTGGTTTACAGGACTTTCTCAAAACCCGCCGTTCCTCAATCACAGGAATTTTGAATGGTCTCGATCAAGACTCCTGGAACCCACAAACCGACCCGGCCTTGATTGAACGATATTCCATAGAAACCCTGGAAAAGCGTTCCCTGAACAAGAAAACCCTTCAGGAAGATTTAAGCCTGCCGGTCGAATCAGATACACCACTGCTCATCATCATCAGCCGGCTGGATCAACAAAAAGGAATTGATATTGCCATCGCTGGCCTGCGCCAGATGGCCAATCGCAACTGGCAACTCGTCCTTCTCGGAACCGGTGACCCGTTGTTGGAAAGCGATTGCCGCAGTCTGGAAGCCGAATTTCCCGACCGGGTACGCGCCATCATCCGCTTTGATGCGGGTTTTGCCCGGCGGATGTATGCTTCTGGCGATGTCCTCCTGATGCCCTCCCGCTACGAACCGTGCGGGCTGGCACAAATGATCGCCATGCGGTACGGTTGTGTACCATTGGCACGCGCCACCGGAGGGCTGAGGGATACTATTCAAGATCAGGATGATCCAGCCCAATCCACCGGCTTTCTGTTTGAGGAGGCTTCTCCTCAGGCATTTGCACAAGCGTTGGAACGCGCCTTGATCCTGTATCCCAATACCGAAATCTGGCGTATGATACAACGCAACGGCATGCAGCAGGATTTCTCCTGGGAAAAATCAGCCATTGAGTACGCCAAAATTTATCTCGAACTTGCGGAGCAGACCAAATGAAAATCCGAAGTCTGATACTCGCTGGCGGTGAAGGTACTCGTCTCAGTATCCTGACCGCCAAACGCACCAAACCAGCCGTACCCTTTGCCGGAAAGTATCGGATCATTGATTTCCCCTTATCTAACTGTGTCAATTCACGCATTTTCGATGTCATGTTGGTTGCTCAATATCGCCCCCATTCGCTGATTGAGCACATCGGCGCCGGCGGCCCGTGGGATTTGAACCGCGATTTCACCGGCGGGGTGCGGATTCTCACCCCCTACCGGGCACGTGGGTCAACCTGGTTTGTCGGTACAGCAGATGCCGTTCAGCAAAACTTTACCTTCATCAAACGCGGCAACATTGATACGATTTTGATTCTTTCTGGCGATCACATCTACGCCATGGATTACAACCCAATGATCGAATTTCATCAAAAAAATCAGGCTGAAGTTACCGTGGCTGTGATCAATGTCCCCATCGAGGAAGCCTCGCGCTTTGGCATTGTCGGCATTGATGAAAATCACCGAATCACCTCCTTCGTGGAAAAACCGGAAAATCCCCCATCCACTCTGGCAAACATGGGGATTTATTTGTTCAATCTGGATATCCTCAACGAAGCACTGTGGGAAGATCACCTCATGCAGGATTCCCAGCATGACTTTGGCAAGAACATCCTTCCGCGTCTGGTTGAAACCGGCCGGAGAGTGTTTGCCTACCAGTATGAAGGGTACTGGATGGATGTTGGAACCGTGCAATCGTACTGGCAGGCACACATGGACCTATTGTGCGATCCACCGGCTTTCAACCTGTACCGACCCGATTGGATCATTCATACCCGAACAGAAGAACGACCACCGGCCTTGCTCCAAAAGGGTTCGACAGTCGAGGATAGTCTGATTTGCCACGGCTGTCTGATCGAAGAAGGTGCCAGTGTGATTCGTTCGGTATTATCACCGGGTGTTGTCATCCGTTCAGGCTGTCATGTGGAGGACTCGATCATCCTCACGAATACGGTTGTAGATCAAAACACCCGTATCCAGCGTTCCATTTTGGATAAACGTATTCAGGTCGGAAAAAATTGTCAAATCGGCGAATTATTGGACGGCCGGCTCGAATTTGCCATGATTGGGAGAAACAGCATTGTACCGGATGGCACAATCGTGCACGCCGGTGGTACGGTTGGAACGGATGTGGTATCATCAGACTATCCGGGTAATGAGGTGAAACCCGGTGAATACGTTCAAACACGGAGATTACCCAATGAAATTTAAACGCGCCGCGGGAATCATCCTTCACCCGACCAGTTTACCCGGCCCAGATGGGATTGGCGACCTAGGGCCGGAGGCATACCGTTGGATCAACTTCCTGGCCGAGTCTGGATGTAAGTTGTGGCAAGTTTTGCCGCTTGGTCCAACCGGTTATGGCGATTCTCCTTACCAGTGTTTTTCGGCATTTGCCGGAAATCCCTATCTGATTAGTCCGGCACTGCTTCTGGAAGATGGTCTTTTACGACGGAGTGACCTGACCGACCGCCCAGAATTCAATCCCATTCGGATTGATTACGGTCTGGCCATCAACTGGAAGTTAAAGATTCTTGACAGGGCCTACGAGAACTTCAAGCACCAGAAAAACCCCACCCTGAACAATGCATATCGCCGATTTGTCGAAGAGGAAGCGGATTGGCTGAATGATTTTGCCCTCTTCATGGCAATCAAAGAAGCCAATGGCGGTGTTTCGTGGGATCATTGGCCAAAAGAACTACGAACCCGCCAGCCGCAGGCCATTGACCAATTTAAACAAAGCGAGGCCGACCGCATTCAACGCCACGCCTTCCGACAGTTTTTGTTTTTCCGCCAGTGGCTTGACCTGAAGGCATACGCCAATCAAAAAAATATCCTGATCATCGGCGATATTCCAATATTTGTTGCCTATGACAGCGCGGACGCCTGGTCTAACCCGGAGTTGTTCTATCTGGATGAAGAAGGCAAACCCACCGTCGTAGCGGGTGTTCCGCCGGATTACTTCTCACCAACCGGCCAATTATGGGGAAATCCTCTCTATAAATGGGAAATCCATCGCCAGCAAAACTTCCGCTGGTGGATTCGGAGGATGCAGGCCACGCTGCGTCTCGTGGATATTGTCCGATTGGATCATTTCCGCGGATTTGCCGGTTACTGGGAGGTTCCTTTTGGCATGCCCACAGCGGAAATTGGCCGCTGGGTGAAGGGGCCTGGTAAAGAACTGTTCAACGCTATTCGCGAAGCCCTCGGCGATCTTCCCATCATCGCTGAGGATTTGGGGGTAATCACCCCGGACGTCGTCGAATTACGCGATTCGTTCAATCTTCCCGGCATGAAGGTCTTTCAATTTGCCTTCACCACCGACCCGCTGGATCCCTTCCTGCCGCACAACTACGAAACCAATTGCGTTGCTTACACGGGTACCCACGACAACGATACTGCCCTTGGCTGGTATCAAAGTGCACCCGAAAAAGAACGGGATTTTATCCGCCGCTATCTCGCACGATCCGGGGAGGATATCTCCTGGGACATGATTCGGGCTGTCTGGTCTTCGGTAGCCGTCTTTGCCCTTGCGCCCATGCAGGATGTACTTGGACTTGGGAATGAAGCCCGTATGAACCTGCCGGGGCGAGCCAGTGGTAACTGGTGCTGGAGGCTTCACCCTGAAGCCTTCAACCCCGTGATTTTGAAACGGCTTAAAGAAGTCAATTACCTGTATGCCCGCACCGACATTGAGCGAACTGCCCAAACCGAATTACCCCCCAATTATCCGCTGTAAAACCTTATGATGATTCTCGATTGGCGAGGGAAGCAAGGTAAATACCGCCCAAAATCATTCCCCCGCCAATGACCTCATTTAAAAGCGGAGTTTCTCGCAAGAAGATCATCGCCAGAATAGTTGCTCCCACCGGTTCCCCCAACAAAGCCAGAGAGACGAAAGTGGCCGGCAAATAACGCAGTGCCCAATTGAAAGATGAATGACCGATCACCTGCGGGATGATGGCCAGCAGTAAAAACCACCCGAATACGGGCAATGGGTAAGCCGTAAAGGAATACCCCATTACCGCTGCCATGCCGATCAGGATAACCGCGGCCGTTGAATACACCATCAGGATGTATGACCTCAAAGAGATCATTGGGCGAATTTTCCGCCCAACCAACAGGTAGCCGGCTGCCATCCATGCCCCCATCAGCGCCAGTAGATTACCTAAGAGAGCCTTTCCCTGGAAAAAAGAACCCAGCGAGGTACACACCAAGCGGCTTTGTTGCCACACACAAGCCTGACTGGCAGCCACTACCACACCCCCGCTGAGAGCCAGCCCCAAACCCCACCATACTTCTTTCTTCATCCTTTCTCTTAAAAACAATGGTGAGAAAATCGCAACCCACAAGGGGGTGGTGGTAACCAGCACAACCGAACTGGCGACCGAAGTGAGCTCGAGCGAGATAATCCACGTTGCAAAATGAACCGCCAGAAAAACCCCTGCCAGCAGTGCTTGAAGTTTGCCGTTTATCGGTAAAGTGCTCACTTCGCGTTGTGCCTGTCGGAGAGAAAATGGCATTAAAATCAAACTGGCCAGTCCCAAACGATAAGCCGCAATAATCAAAGATGGCGCTTGCTGTTGTGCATAACGGATGAAAATGGCCGCCGTGGAAACCGCCAGGATGCCAGTTATTAAGATGAATGGGGAAAAACGGGATGATTTCTGCGGTGAGATCATAATCACCCTATTATATCGCGGAGGAATGCTTGACAAACAGGTATCGGCTGGCTAGAATAACTTTATCCCAATATTACAAAACTGGTCGGAAAATCAAATAATGGCCGAGGGGAGGTGTCTGGAGTCAAGAAATCCCATGAATTTACCCACATCATTTTGATTCAATTTTTCTCCGGTATTCGCTTACTTTCCCTCTGCATTCAAATTCTGTCCATTTCATCCAAACGGAGGTTACGATGACCCATATTATTACAAGCCTGTGTCTGCGTGATGGCGGTTGTGTTACCGTCTGCCCGGTAGAATGCATTGTTCCCGGTAAACCACAGGATAAATATCCGTGGTTCTACATTGACCCGGATACCTGCATTGACTGCGGTGCCTGTGTGCCGGAATGTCCCTATGCTGCCATTTTCCCGGAAGATGAAGTTCCCTCCGCCTATGTGGCGCGCGGTGGAGAACGCCAATCCATGCCAGTCGGCACCCCCGGCTTTACCGAGATTTATGATGGTGTGAATCATGACGGCGAACCGGTTCACCTAGAGGCCACCCGCACACTCAAGGCCGGTGAAGTTGTGGATTTGACTCCCGACATTGCCAAAAATTACGAGTACTTCAAGGAAGGACCCGGTTACAGCGCAGCCGGTTAAACTTTTCAGCCCCTTTTACAGGGTTGTTATCGGTGGAAGATGGAAAAATCCCGGTGAAAATGGACTGGTGAGCGCCGGGAGCGAGGTCAATTATCCGTGCCACTGGTGAACAACCCTGTTTTTTTTTCAATAAAATTCGCCAAAGGAGGTAAATAAAGTCAATGACTGAAAATAATCTACGGGTGGAAAGAGACTCATTGGGCGAAGTCATGGTACCGGCAAACGCTCTTTACGGCGCTCAAACCCAGCGCGCGGTCCTCAATTTCCCCATTTCGGGCATGCGCCCTTACCGGGCTTTCATCTGGTCTATGGCATTGATCAAACGCGCCGCCGCCGAAGTCAACCATGCAGTTGGATTGCTGGATGAACAACGCGCCAAAGCCATCATTCAAGCCGGGGAAGAAGTTATGGCTGGCCAGTGGAATGATCACTTTGTGGTGGATCCTTTTCAGGCTGGTGCCGGTACCAGCCACAATATGAACACCAACGAGGTCATTGCCAATCGGGCTACTCAAATCTTAGGTGGACAAATCGGCGAGTATCTTGTACACCCCAACGATCACGTCAATATGTCCCAATCCACCAACGATACCATTCCCACAGCCATTCGACTGGGATGTTTGTGGCGATTGGACGAGTTAACCTTCACCATTCAAAAACTAATTGAGGCTCTCAAAGAGAAAGCCATCGAGTTTGATGACATTGTCAAATCAGGCCGCACCCATTTGCAAGATGCCGTCCCAGTGCGATTAGGGCAGGAATTTGGCGCTTATGCGCGCGCTGTAGACCGCGACCGAGAACGCATTGAGCGGGCTGCCGAAGGCCTGCGCCGGTTGGGAATTGGCGGTACGGCCACTGGGACCGGTTTGAACGCTCACCCGGAATATCACCCCCGCATGGTGGAAGTCCTTTCGCGAGTTTCGGGATTGAAACTCTACACCTCTGATAATTTATTCGAGTCCATGCAATCCATGGCAGACATGGCAGATTTTTCGGCTTCCCTGCGCACCTTGGCCCTGACTCTGACGCGCATCGCCAACGATCTACGCCTGCTTTCTTCGGGGCCGGCAACCGGGCTGGATGAGATTCGCCTGCCGCCGGTACAGCCGGGTTCGTCCATTATGCCGGGAAAGGTCAACCCGGTTTTGGCAGAAATGCTGAACATGGCCATGTATCATGTGATTGGGCTGGATACCGCCGTTGCCATGGCCTCTCAAGCCGGTCAGTTGGAATTAAATGTGATGATGCCGATCATCGCTCATGATCTCTTTGAGATGATGCACGTGATGATTGGGGCAATCAGCGCCTTTACCGATAAATGCGTGGTCGGTATCAAAGCCAACCGTGCCAAAGCCGAGGGCTGGCTGGCGCGCAACACCATCGTGGTAACTGCGCTGAATCCGATCATCGGTTATCTGGCAGGAGCGGCTCTGGTTAAAGAAGCCCTCAGCCGTGATTTAACCGTTCAGGAAGTTGCGCTGGAAAAGGTACGCGAAGGCGCTCTCAAGCATAAAGACACCGGTCAGCCACTGACCGAAGACGATATTCGCGCCGTATTCAGTGATATGCGCAAACTGACCGAAGGCGGATTATTCGGCGGTGGAGGCGGCGGATAAATTATTCGGTCCTTTGGCTGGCGTATACTGCTGCGCCGACAATGCCGGCATTGTTCAAGAACAATGCCGGTGTTATTTTTGCTCGGGTAGAAAGATAGGGTAAGAATTTTTCCACATTTTTACTCAGCCCGCCGCCTATGATGATCAACTCCGGCCAAAACAGTTTCTCCATCTCGCTTAAGAATTCCTGCAAGCGTTTGGCATATTTTTTCCAGGAAAGGTCTTTCCTCTGCCGCGCCGCATCGGATGCCCGCCATTCGGCATCTTTACCGCGAATTTTTAGATGCCCAAACTCTGCGTTCGGCACTAAAACCCCGTCGGTAAATATTGCTGTCCCAATACCCGTGCCGAGTGTGATGACCAGCACCACCCCTTTCACGTCCTTGCCGGCCCCAAATTTCATTTCGGCAATCCCTGCAGCATCCGCATCATTCAGGGTAAAAGTACGGCAGCCTGTAAATCGGGTCAACAAATCGTTGACATTCGTACCGATCCAGGTCGGGTGAATGTTTGCTGCCATCATAGCCACTCCTTGCAAAATCGGGGCGGGAAAGCCGCAGCCAATCACTCCTTCATAACCAAATTGGTGGACTAATTCGGCGCAGGTTTCGGCAACATCTTCTGGTTTTGCGCCTTCAGGAGTGGGCAATCGCCGGCGTTCAGTCAGCAACGAACCGGTAACCGGGTCAACCACCGCTCCTTTAATTCCGGATCCGCCGATATCAATTCCGAGAACTTCCATTTTTTCTCTCCTTACCGTTCGATTATGGACATGCATTTTGTAAATGCTCTTCAAACGTTTTTGCAAAGGAATGCCTGCCCGATCCATCGCAGCGCGCCCGGAAATAAAAATAAGGGGAATCCGCCGGGTAAGCCACAGCCTGTAAAGCGCTTAAGGATGGATTACAAATGGGGGTGGGCGGTAATCCGGTATTTTGATAGGTATTATAAGGGGAATTAATCATCAAGTCATTGTGGCTTAATGGATTCGTCCACCACGTCTGCTGCAATGAATTATATCCCAATGCGTATTGAACGGTGGGGTCGGCATCCAGTTTCATGCCGGCCCTCAAACGATTGTAGAACACAGAAGCAATCATCGGTCTTTCTTCTTCGACAATCCCTTCGCGGTGAACAATCGAAGCCAGGGTAACTGCTTCATGCAGAGTCAGTCCCTGACGGGAAAAAGCTTCCCGCAAATTGGAATCCACCTGCTGATTGAAGCGTTCCAAAAAAGCGGCAACCACCTCGCGCACACTGGCATCCCTTCTGAAGCGATATTCACCCGGAAAAAGATAACCCTCCAGGCTGAATCCGGCTGAAGTTCTGCCCGCCGGATGCCATTCGGCTGGTGGATTGCGCACAAATTGAAGAAATTCATCCGGTGTGATTTGCAAACCGGAAGTCGGTAGTGAAGCAGCAATTTCCTCAACCCGCCACCCAGCCAGAATAACAAACGTGATTTGGTCAGGTGTGGCATCCAGCAAATGATGTCCGATCTCAATGGCGTTCCACGCCGGGCTGATCTCATACTCTCCCGCCTGAATCGCCGTATCCAGACCCGAATAGACCATGTAATCGCGAAAAGATTCGGAATCGCGAATTAAACCTTCGCGTTGTAATCGAACGGCAACTTGCTCGGCTGTTTCTCCGCTTTGAATGATGAACAGGCGCGGCGATCCCTGCGCATCCAAGGGGGTAGTTAATTTATCATGGTTTAAGATTAGCCGGATGGAATACCAGTACCGGTCTAGAAGATCCAATCGTGAACTGGCATAACCGAACTGCACCTCTGCCAGGGAAGGGATTTGAACCAGAAACCAACCCAAAGCAATCAAAACGATTAAACCTATCAGCAGAAACAAAAAACAACCAGATGAAAGACGTTGTTTATTCGATTTTTCCATTCTCACTCTTCCTCAATTGGAAAGACTGAATCGCGGCTGTTCAAGTAAGACTGCAAAATGACCACCGCGGCCAGGTCATCCATGTGGCCGCGCCGCTGACTTCGTTTTACACCCATTTTCTGTCTTGCGCTGCGGGCTGTTTGGGTGCTGCCGCTCTCGTCCCACAGGACAACCGGGATTTCAGTTTGAGCACGAATAGCCTCAGCCAGCCGTTGGGCTTTTCTTCCCATCACACCCGGCGTTCCATCCAGTTCGATTGCCTGACCAATTACGATTTCAACAACCCCCCATTCCTGCGCAATTTGTACAATAGTTGCCGCATCAATCAAACGCGAAACATGTTTAAGCACCTGCAGGGGGTTGGCAATCGTACCGGTTGGATCCGAAATTGCCAGCCCGATCCGCTTTTCACCCGGATCCACCGCCAAAACCCGTCCGCGTTCGCTGCTCATCGTTCTTCCACTCCAATACGGAAGGTGAGAAACGGCAGACGCTTCCACCACACGGGTTGAACGAAGATTTCCGGCGGGCTTACAAGTTGGTACTGCTGGCTGACCCGTTCAGAAGCGCTTTCCAGCGCTAACCCCCGTACGGATGAGGTAATCAGAGCCGCTTCAATTTTTGTTTTTACCAGCCGCCTTGCCTCGATGGTGAATTCAACCGATTCCCCTTCTTGAAAACTGCTTTGTCCTTTATGGCGATATTGAAAAGTGTCTTCTAGGACAGTCATCCGCTCCGGAAGATTGGCGTTCATCGCATCGTTCAAAATCCGTTCCAGGTGAGCCTGATCATAAGCCCACGCTTCAAACTCCACCTGCAAGTTCAGCACAAACCGGTCGGCCAATTCACCGGGGGCCGGCTGATAAACCTTTTCGACCACCCTGTCAATCACCAGCGTTTCCGGCAAAAGGATCTTTCCCGGCGGGAGAATTTTTTGCAATTCCTGGCGGGCATCCTCTGCCAGAGAAGTAATCAAGCTGTCATAAACCCGCGCCGCATCCCGTTCACTGACTACTCTACCTTGCCGGTCGCTACCTCCAAAAATCGCCTGGGGATTCTCTGCTGCTACAACCAGACCAAGACTTCCCTCCACCGCTCCTAAAGCCTGCGCCGGTACATTGCCATGACTTCCTGCTACCAGGGCTCGCACATTGACTTCACGGGTTTGTCCGTTACCGGCCGGTAGAGTCACATTCTGAGTCGTTTCGAAGCGAACAAACGGCTCGGAGAGTGTTCGCAGGATCGTTCCCTGCGGAACGAAAACCGCCTCCTCGGTCAGGTTTATTAAATTGACCGTGCCGCTCGCTTTTTTTTCGCCAATAGGCTGAGATCCTGTGGCATCTCCCCACAGAGAACCACGCACGGTCACTTTGAAAATTTCAGCCGGAATCGATCCTGAAGGGGAAACCACTTCGATTTGCGGACTGGCGCGGATGCGCATTTCAAAAATTTGTTCTTCCTGAAAAGGTTTCACTACAATCCTTGCAGAGGGAAGGAAAAACAACATCAATCCACTGAAACTGATCACACCTAATAAAAAAGAAAGCAATCGGAGCCAGACATTTTCCGATTTGGGATGCGTCTGACTGAGCAGATTTCTCAATGTTTGAGAATCGATTTTTCGGGTTTTCCGAAATCGAAGCAATTTCCGCCGTCGGGAACTTGACTGCCAGCCGATTCGTTGAGCAGCCGGGATAGACGGGAAAACCGGCATACCCACTTCCTGTGCTTCTGCAATCAGATCTTTATCCTGCGTGACCAGACCAACCTGACCGCCGAGGGCTTGGGCTTGCCGCTGAAGAAGAAGTAAGTCCAAACGCTGCAACACCGGCGGACGGCGGCGCGGCAACACGAGTAGAATTCGTCTCGCTTTGCTCCAAGACATCTTGTCGCGAATCGAGATGTAATCATCATGGCTTTCCAGACGAATAATTTGGGTTTTCATTGAAAAGATGCGTGCAGCGGGAAGACTTAAACGTAATTATACACGTCGGTTGGATTGACCGTATTCCCACAACCGCCGGACTTCCTCATCCTTCAACTCACGCCATTCCCCCGGCTGCAAACCTTCCAGCGTAATCGGTCCAATAGCCACCCTCACCAGACGAAGGGTGGGAAAGCCAATTGCGGCCGTCATGTGCCGGATCTGCCGTTTGCGCCCCTCCTGCAGTACCAGCCTCAACCAGGTCGTTTCGTCATGGGGAGTAACCGGCTTGCTGCGCGGCGGAAGGTCGGGTTGTGGGATGATCAACGCTTCGCAGCGCCGTGTTTTTTTGCCTTTCACTTCCACTCCCCTTTGCAGGGCTGCCAGCGCTTCCGGGGTGATTTTGCCTTCTACCTGCACGAAGTAAGTTTTTGGAATGCGATGGCGCGGATCGGTCAAAAGGTGAATCAAGCGGCCGTCATCACTCAAAATCAACAACCCTTCACTATCCAGATCGAGCCGGCCAGCCGGATAGATGCCGGGAAGCGGGATGTATTCTTTCAGCGTTGGACGACCTTCCAAGTCGCGGAAGGCGGTAAGAACCCCATAAGGTTTGTAAAATGCAATGACTTTCATCGAAAATTTATTCTACTTTTCTTTCCGGCGGGTGATTTCGATTATAATCAATATCATTGAAAAATTGTTTGATCAGCGGTTTGTTTAATCAAAGGATCACCCATGCCGAAACGGATTCTCTCTTTTACCATTCTCTTGTTCTTCTTGAGCAGTTGCAATTTACCAGCTGGCGGCAACCCCACACCAACCATGGATCTGGTAGCAACTCAGGTGGCCGCAATCCTGACCAGCCAGCCGACCGTTCCACCGCTGCCAAGCGACACCCCTGTCCCCACCGACCAGCCGGCTCAACCGACCCTCCCAGCCGAAACCCCCGGCACAACTCCAACATCCTCCCCCGAACCTTCATTCACCCCCACTACTCTCAGCGATGACCCTCGCCAGGTGTTGGGTAATCCCACTTTCGTGGATACGCTGGACAATGGCCGATCGTTTGGCTTACAGGACAAATCCTACGACGATGATTACACCTTCATCCGTGTTGAAAACGGCGCTCTGGTACTGACCAGCCGATACGCCATTGGTTACCGGGGCTGGCGCACCGGTGGCGCCAAAATCGGAAATGCCTACCTGGAAACCCTTGTTCGTACTGGTGAATGCAATGGGCTGGATACCTACGGTTTGGTTTTTCGCTCATCGGATTTCGTCAATGGTTACTGGTTCCAATTGACCTGTGATGGTAAATGGGCATTTGGCTACTGGGATGGACAACAATATGTCAACCTGGCGGAAGGCGGTAATGTCAATGATGCCATTCGCACCGGTTCCAACCAGACCAACCGAATTGGGGTTTACGCCGTCGGCAGCAATTACACCCTCTACGTTAACGGAGTTAAAATCCGCGAGATCAGCGATAACACCTTCACCGAACCCGGTTCATATGGCATCGTGATTGCTGCACGGAATACCCCCAATTTCACCGTTTATGCCGAAGAGTTTGCCATCTGGAAATTGGATTAAGTAATCGCTATGAGTTTTGATCCCCGCCGTCAACAAGTCGTTGAACAAGCCCTCCAATGGATCAATGAAAAGCCAGTTTTTCTGGATACCGAAACCACCGGACTGGATAAAAATGCCGAGATCATCGAAATTGCGGTCATTGACCAGGATGGCTCAACGCTATTTGAGTCTTTTGTCCGGCCCTACCGACCGATTCCCCCGGATTTGACTGCCATCCACCAAATTGAAAACTCCATGGTAAAAAATGCCCCCACTTTTCCGGTCGTTTGGGCTTCATTACGCAGCCTGATTCTCGACCGCAAGGTTGCGGTTTACAACGCAGAATTCGACCTGCGCATGATGCGTCAGTCCTATGAAGTCTACAAATTGCCATGGAAAGAACGGCTGTCCACCTTCGATGTCATGAAGTTGTACGCTGCTTACCGTGGCCAATGGGATCAGGCGCGTCGCGCCTATCGTTTCTTCAAACTGGAAGAAGCCGGCCAAAGCATGAATATTCCGCTTCCCAATTCTCATCGTGCAGCCGATGACGCCCGTCTAACCCGCGCATTACTCTACAAAATTGCCGGGCTGAATTATTAACCCTGTTAACCCTGATGAGCCTGCCAGAATTTTTCTCCACCCAACGTCAAATTGCCGAATCTCCCCTGAACCGGAAAATATTTTTACATGGCGAACCGGGCAGCGGTAAAACTACAGCCGGTTTGGCACGGCTGGTTTTTCTTCTAGAAAGTGGTATTCCGGCGGAGCAGATTTTGATTTTATTACCTCAGCGCACCTTAGCCCAACCTTATTACGACTATCTGGCTCAAAACCCGCTCCCTCCCGGCGGATTACCAACCATTGTCACCTTGGGCGGCCTCAGCCAGCGTACTATTCAATTGTTTTGGCCAGCAATCAGCGCTGAAGCAGGATTTGCCCAACCTCATCAACCCCCATTGTTTCTCACCCTCGAAACGGCTCAGTATTACATGGCAAAAGTCGTCGAACCGTTTCTCGATCAGGGCTATTTCGAACAACTGGTGATTGACCGTAACCGGCTCTACTCACAGTTATTGGATAACCTCAACAAAGCGGCGTTGGTTGGCTTTGCTCACACCACACTTGGTGAACGGCTGAAACAGGCCTGGAATGGTCAATCCCAGCACCTGATCGTGTTTGATCAGGCCCAGGAATGCATCAAGGCGTTTCGGGAATATTGCCTGGCAAATAACTTGCTGGATTTTTCCCTGCAAATTGAATTGTTCATCCATCACTTGTGGCGTTCTTTTTTGGTACGCAACTATTTACAAACCCAATACCGCCACCTGATTTACGATAATATCGAAGAAGATGCGCCGGCTGCTCATGATGTCATCGGTGAATGGCTGCCGATTTTTGATTCAGCCGTACTCATTTTTGATTTGCACGGCGGCCACCGCATTTTTTTGGGCGCCGATCCACAATCGGCGGCTTTGCTGGCCAATTTTTGCGATGAAGTTGTGGAATTTCCCCCCAGCTTGATCTGCCCTCCACCAATACGCCAGTTTCAATCCGCCCTGGTAAAGTCCGTTCAGCGCCAATTGACCATTGAAGAACTGACTCCGCAAATCAAAACCGCATTTACCCATTTACCGGCTCGTTTTTACCCGGAGATGGTGGATCGGGTTTGTAAAACCATTGATGAATTAGTCCACCAAAAGCAGGTAGCCCCGTGTGAAATTGCCGTACTGGCGCCATTTATGTCTGATTCGCTGCGTTTTTCGTTGATGAACCGTTTGGAAGAGTACCAGATCCCCGCCCGCTCCCACCGCCCTTCCCGCAGTCTGTATGATGAACCGGCTGTACGCACCCTGATCACACTGGCAAAATTAGCCCATCCCCATTGGGAAATGCCGCCCACCCGCGAGGAAATCCGCTCCATGCTGGTCCACTGCATCGCAGATCTCGATTTAGTCCGTGCGGATTTGTTAATGCAAATGGGCTTCGCTGCCAAAAAGCAATCCTTCCCTCTGCGTCCTTTTGAGGAAATCGGTGCGGGGGGACGCGAAAGAATCACTTATTCAGCTGGTTTGCGTTACTCCCGCTTACGTGAATGGCTGTTGAATTATATCGAGCGGGGAGAAGAAGAGGAGCTGGATGTCTTTTTCGCCTTCTTGTTTGGGGAAGTATTATCCCAGCCCGGTTACGGATTTCACGATCATCTGGATGATGCTTCAGTTACCGCTCGTTTGATTGAGTCTATTCAGAAATTTCGGCAAGTCATCGAACCGGTACGTAGCCAGCAACCCGGTTTTTCGGTGGGGTTTGAATATTTGAAAATGGTTCAACAGGGAGTAATTTCCGCTCTTTATCTGACCCCTGTAGAAGAAGAAAATGCCGTTTTAATATCACCGGCATATTCGTTCATCATCAATAATCGCCCGGTGCGCTTTCAGTTCTGGTTGGATTGTGGCAATTTCGGCTGGTGGGAACGCCTGTTTCAACCACTCACCCACCCCTACGTTCTCAGCCGCAACTGGCAGCCAGGAAGGTTGTGGACGGACGTAGAAGAATACGAAACCAATCAGCAATCCCTGATACGAATCATTCGGGGTTTAACCTACCGTTGCAGCGAGCATGTGTTCCTTTGCACCAGCCGAATTAATGAGCGCGGTGCCGAGGAACGTGGCGCTTTATTGCTGGCTTTCCAGGGTTTACTGCGCCGGTTACATCAGCAAGAGGCAGCCCATGAATAACCGCCATCAACCTCGCCCCCACCAAACCCAAATCCTGAATTATTCCGGCGGATGGATGGGCGTATCTGCAGTTCCGGGCAGTGGAAAAACCTACACGCTTTCCTTACTGGCAGCTCAAATCATCACCAGCGGTAAGATCAATGAGGAACAGGAAGTCTTAATTGTCACCCTGGTCAATTCCGCAGTGGATAACTTTGCCACCCGGATTGGTTCGTTTGTAGAACAATTCGGCTTGATGCGCGACATGAACTACCGCGTCCGCACCCTTCATGGCCTGGCCCATGACATTGTGCGCGAACGCCCCGACCTGGCCGGTCTTTCAGACCGTTTCAGCATCGCAGATGAGCGTGACAGCGATGAAATCGTCAAGGCAGCCGTATCGGGGTGGGTGCGTTCTCACCCGGAATTCATCCTGGAATGGACAAACCCCAATCTCAACCCCCAGCGAAATTCCGACCTGCAAAAAAAATGGGAGGACTTACTGGTTAAGGTAGCACGGGCATTTATCCGTCAGGCCAAAGATTTGCAGCTTTCACCTCAACAAATTCGTGATCAATTGAGCAGCACCCATTACAATCATTCGTTGATTCAGTTGGGGTTGGATGTGTATGAAAGCTACCAGCGCGGTCTGATGCTGCGTAGTTTGATTGATTTTGATGACCTGATCCGGCTGGCGCTCAATGTGCTGAATACCGATTCAGATTATTTGCGGCGGCTTCGCTATCGCTTTCCGTATATTTTAGAAGACGAAGCCCAGGACAGTTCGCGCCTTCAGGAAGAAATTTTACGCCGGCTGGCTGGAGAAGACGGCAACTGGGTGCGGGTAGGTGACCCCAATCAAGCCATTTACGAAACCTTTACAACCGCCAGCCCGGAATATTTGCGTAATTTTCTCAAACTGCAAAGCGTCCAGGCATATGACCTGCCCGATTCGGGGCGCTCAACAGCCAGCATCATCCGTCTGGCAAATGAACTGATCCGCTGGACGATTCAGGATCACCCCGTCGAAGCCCTGAGAAATGCACTGACACCACCCTATGTCCGCCCCACACCGCCCGGAGACCCGCAGCCCAATCCGCCGGATGAGCCCAATGAAATCTTCCTTGTGATGAAAAAATTTTCTCCCGAGGGGGAAATAAAGGCCGTGGTTGACTCGCTCAAACGCTGGCTGCCGCAGCACCCGCACCAAACCGTAGCCGTGCTGGTGCCACGCAATGAACGCGGTGGCAAAGTCGTCACTGCGCTGAAAGGTGCCGGCATCCCCGTCATTGAATTGCTTCAATCCAGCCAGACCACCCGGCAAACCGCTGCCGTTCTGGAAAAGATCCTCAAAAGTCTTAATAAAGCCGCCGATAACCGATTGCTGGTGGATGTGTTCAAGGAGGTCATCCGGCTACTTTTCCCGGAAAACGCCCCTGATAACGGGGTTGTGCAGCAGGCAACACAATTATTGTGGGCAAATTCCGAACCCGAAAATTATCTGTATCCCCGCGCGGAAAACAACTGGCTGGATGAGTTACACCGCAGGGACGATTTATTCGACCAGACCACAGCCATATTGAAAGATTTTGCTCTGCTCATGCGCCGCTGGCAGCAAGCAATTCTGCTGCCCATTGACCAGTTGATTTTGACCATTGCTCAGGATTTATTCCGCGAACCAACCCAATTAGCCCTGGCGCACAGCCTCGCCCTCTTGTTGGGACGCACAGCTCAGCGTCACCCGGAATGGCAACTGCCGCAATTTACGGAAGAATTGGGACTAATTGCCCGTAACGAACGGCGTATCCTCGGTTTCAGTGACGAAGAGCCAGGATTTGACCCGGATGAACATCCGGGTAAGGTGGTGGTGGCCACGATTCACAAAGCCAAAGGGTTGGAATGGGACCGGGTTTACTTGATGTCGGTCAACAATTACGACTTTCCTTCCGCGCAAGGGTTTGACCGTTATTATTCCGAAAAATACTTTGTCCGCAATCAACTTAATCTTGAAGCCGAGGCTCTCAGCCGATTGAAAGCCCTCGCCAACCGAGAATTGACATCCCTGTATCTGGAGGAAGGTATTGCCACCCAACAAGCCCGGCTGGAATACTGCGCCGAACGATTGCGCTTATTCTATGTGGGCATCACTCGAGCTCGCCGTTCTTTGATAATCACCTGGAATACCGGCAAAGATACCCAAGGCAGCGAGAACTCCCCGGCTTTGCCTTTTGTCCATCTTCAGAAGTTCTGGGAGGAATACCGCCGTGAAACTTCCGCCTGAATTTACATTTAGCCAGAACAATTTACAGGATTTTATCGAGTGTCCACGTCGTTTTGAACTGCGTTACCTGCTGCGGCAACCCTGGCCGGCAATTCAGTCCCAACCGGTACTTGAACACGAACAGCACCTGCGCCGCGGGGAAATTTTCCACCAGATGATCCAGCAGCATCAAATCGGCTTGCCGGTCGAAAGAATCAGCGCGCAGGCTTACGATCAAACCCTGCTTGCCTGGTGGGAAGATTACCTTGGCAGCCAACCGCATCCCTTACCGGAGCGACGCTTTGTCGAACATATCCTTCAGACCACATTTGGCAACTACCGCTTTCTTGCCAAATTTGATCTAATCGCCATTCAACCTGGCGAGAAAATGATCATCGTGGATTGGAAAACCGGACGGCGCAAACCCCCGCGCAGTATCCTCTCCCGCCGCATTCAAACCCGCCTGTATCCGTTTCTCCTGTGGAAGTGCTCCGCAGCATTGGATAAAACCATCCCCTATTCGCCCGAACAAATCGAAATGATTTACTGGTTCACGGCCGATCCGCTGAGCCCGGAACACTTCCCGTATTCCCAAAAACAGGCAGAGCGCGATGGTGAGTACCTGCTCAAACTGGTTCAGGAGATTGAACAGGATGCCCGAACTTTCTTTCCGCTCACTTCACAAGAGCAACGTTGTTCGCTTTGTGTCTATCGTTCGCTTTGCAATCGAGGAATTACCGCTGGCAGCGCAGAAGACGAGATGGATGAGGAAGTGGATGATGAACGGCTGGATATAGCCTTCGATCAAATTGGCGAGACCGAATTTTAAATGAAACGATCGTTTGCAGGCATTGAACGTATCTGGCTGGATGCCGAGGACACCCCTATCCCATCGGGATTACGGCAATTGGCGGGGGAGAATACATTGCTGGCCCGAACTCTTGCCCGGCGTGGGTTGAAGACCTTTGAGGAAGCCCGTGCCTTTTTGGATCACCGCTTTTACCGCCCCGCGGAGCCCTTTGAAATGCCGGATGTGGAAAAAGGGGTGAATCTGATCCACAATGCCATCCTCGATGGCAAGAAAATTGGCGTGTGGGGTGATTTTGATGTAGATGGACAAACCGCCACTACCCTGCTGGTTTCAATTCTCAAATCCCTCGGTGCACAAGTGGAATACTATATTCCCGTACGCGAACGCGAATCACACGGCGTTCACCTGGATGGATTAGAACGGATGCTTGCCAAGGGTGTGGAGGTGATTCTCACCTGCGACACGGGAATCACTGCTCAGCCGGCCGCGGACTTTTTGCGCCAGCGCGGGATTGGGTTTGTGATCACCGATCACCACACACTGCCCGGCATTCTCCCCACCGCTGACGCGGTAATCAACCCCCAAAGATTATCCGAAGATCATCCCATGCGAACACTGGCTGGGGTTGGGACGGCTTTTGTATTTGCTCAAGCCCTGTGTCAAAGGATGGACAAACCTGAAGTTGCCGAAGAACACCTCGATCTGGTTGCATTAGGATGTGTGGCCGATGTGGCTATTCTGCGGGGGGACACCCGCTACTGGGTACAGCGTGGTTTGGAATTGATGCGAAATCCCCACCGCCCGGCACTTCTGCAGCTCATGCAAAATGCTGAAATCAACCCGGCTCACCTGAACGAACAACATATTGGTTTCAGCCTTGCCCCCCGCCTGAATGCCATTGGACGTCTGGGTGATGCAAACCCGGTAGTTGAGTTCCTCTCCTCATCCGATACGCAAGCTATTGCCCTTTTTGCAGCGCAATTAGAGGGTTACAACAGTCAGCGCCGTTTTCTCACCGATCAGGTGTTCCTCTCCGCTTTACAGCAAATTGATCAAGACTCGCGTGTCCTGGATTATGCTGTTCTGGTGTTGCACCACCCGGAATGGCCCGGCGGCATCAATGGCATCGTCGCCAGTCGGCTGGTTGAAATCTTTCAGCGTCCAGTGATTTTGCTAAGTTCACCACCCGGCCAGCCTATGCGCGGCTCGGCTCGTTCGGTTGAGGGTATCAACATTACTGATGCCATTGCCAGTGCTCAACACCTTCTCAGCGGCTTTGGCGGACATCCCATGGCGGCTGGGCTGGCATTGCCGCCCGAAAATTTTCACGAATTTCGCCGTCTGGTATCGGCTCATGTGGAGTACCAGCGAACCCAAAATCAGCAAAAACCGCTTCTCCTGGTTGACGCGTGGATGAAACTCAGCGATCTGGACTTGTCATGGATCGAGGAATTGGAAAAATTGGCACCTTTTGGAGCGGGTAACCCACCACTGGTCTTTGCCAGCCGCAATCTCACCCTGCTGAATTCAACCCCGATTGGTAAAACGCAAGAACATTTGATGACGATTGTTGAGGATGAGGAAGGAAATACCCGCCGGGTGATCTGGTGGCAGGGTGCTCGTTCCATGCTTCCAGAAGGACGCTTTGACCTGGCTTACCATGCCCGGCCGGTCAATTTTGGCGGTGATTTAGAAGTTCAATTGGAGTGGATCGTTGCCCGACCATTAGAGATGGATTCCATTTCAATATCCGACACCACGCCGCTGGAAGTCATTGATTTACGCACCTCCGAATCCCTTTTGGAGGAACTTGCCGGAAAAAACATTCCCTCCGAGCAGATGCTTTTCTGGGCGGACGGAGCAGTCTCCCTCGACATACCAGTAAAACAGCGTTGGCAACTGACCCCGGCGAAGACACTGGTCATCTGCACACCTCCTCCTTCCCAAAAGGTATTATCCGAAGCGCTCCAACAGGTTCAAGCCAAACGACTCGTTTTGGGCTGCCTTGAACCGCCCGTTGACAAACCCCAGCCCTTTTTACAGGCTCTAACCGGCATGATCAGGTATATACTCAAGAAAAACGGCGGAAAAGCGTCCTTACTCCGAATGGCTGCCGCATTGAATCAGCGCGAAGAAACCATCCTCACCGGCATTGAATGGCTGGCTGGCAAGGGCTTCATCCGCATCATTGAACGAGATGACCAATCCCTCACCCTTGCCGAGGGAGGCGTTCCAGACCCTGCACTCACAAATGAGAAAGAAGCGCGGCTGCGTTCCTTACTGGAAGAAAGCCGCGCCTTCCGCGAATTCTATCGGCAGGCATCCCCTACCAGCCTGATGAGGGAAAATGCCTAATCGCTGGAGCGTTTAGGGATTTTTGGAAGCAGCCAGTTGAGGAAAGCCCCTTCGCTGCGGGTCTGAAGCAGAACTCGCCCCGGGCCGGTCAGGTCAACCACCAGACCCTCACCACCCAGCACGGTGGTTTTCAGCCCGCCAATTGCCCGCACCTTAAAACCCATTTTCTCACTAAAAGCCACCAGATGCCCGGTATCTACGGTATAGGTTTCACCGGCGGACAGTGATAATTCGTGAATCGCCCCATAGCTGGAAAGGATCAAAGTTCCCGTTCCACTGCACCGCAGCATAATCAATCCTTCGCCGCCGAAGAAGGTACGCGCTCCTGACCATTTGGTGTCGGTCACCACTCCTTCCGCCGAAGCAAGGAAGGAACCAGATTGGACAAGGTAGGTTTCCCCGCTTAATTCGGTTGTAAAAACATCTCCGGGTAATGTGGGAGCGAGCAAAAGCTCACCGCCACGAGCCGAAGCCCGATAGGTGTTGACAAAGAACGACTCCCCTCCCAACACCGATCGCGCCAGGGATTGCAGCAGTCCGCCGCGCATTTTCGTTTCGACTTGAAGGTCGGTGGACATGCCAACCATTGCGCCGCTTTCGGCGATAATTCCTTCATTCGGATCAAGCAACACCTTCGCGATCGAATAAGAAGGGCGGAATAGGATTTCTACTTTCATGGAATCAACCTCCTGATTGTTAAAATGTGAGTATACTGTATCAGATTTTTGAAGTTTTATGCTGATTGCGACTATTAAAGTGTGGTTAAATTTGTACCTACCCAAAAAATCTTTTTTGTAGTAAACTACATCGGCTTGCAACGCAGCACAACACGGTTGCTTTCCGCTCTTTGACCGGCTCACGGCAGGGACAAAGGGCAATCCCAAGGAAAGGAGGAATCCCTACATGCGCAGCTACGAGTTGGTTTTCATCCTCCAACCGGAACTGGACGATACAGCCGTTGAAGGACTGGTCGAAAAAGTAAAAGGTTGGATCACGGAAGCCGGTGGGACTGTCAGCAAAATTGATCGCTGGGGAAAACGGCGTTTGGCATATCCGATCAATAAACGCCGCGAAGGCCAGTACATTTTGTTCGACATGAACATGCCACCCGCCTTCAGCAATGAACTGGAACGCAATTTGCGCTTTCAGGAACAGGTAATGCGCTTCTTAATCGTCAACCGCGATTGAGAAACCAATTTTTTTGAGGGAGAATATCATGAGCCGCGGTCTTAACAAAGTCATGATCATCGGCCATTTGGGACGCGATCCGGAAATGCGTTACACCCCTTCCGGACGACCGGTTACCACTTTCAGCGTGGCTACCAGCCGCACATGGAACACCGCAGACGGTGAACGCCATACGGAAACCGAATGGTTTAATGTGGTGACCTGGGGCAATCTGGCAGAAATTTGTAAACAATACCTGACCAAAGGACAGCAAGTCTATGTCGAAGGTCGGCTTCAAACCCGCCGTTGGGAAGATTCTGAAGGGGTTAAGCATACTTCCGTCGAAATTGTCGCCAGTGAAATGATGATACTCGGTGACCGCCGTGATAATGCCCAAAATCAAACCTCCCCCTCTCTTGAAGAAGGTGAGGAAGAAGAAATTGAAGACGAATATCCGTTCTAGGAGTAAGATAGTATGACCGACCAAATTCCAGGCGAGAACGAACAGGTTACCGGTCCACGGCGATTCGTCGCCCGACCTAAGATTTGTCAGTTCTGCGCTGATAAAGACCTGGCCATTGATTACAAAAATGTGGATCTCTTGCGCCGGTACATTACCGAAGAAGGTAAAATCCGGCCGCGTCGCCAGACCGGTACTTGCGCACGACATCAACGGGTTTTGGCGCGCGAAATCAAACGTGCCCGCCACATTGCCCTGCTCCCCTTTGTTGCCGAAGACTGGAGTGAGGCAATCCGCTAATTCTTTTTCCTGTGGCAAACGTTCAGGGCATGGGCAAAAACACGCCCAATGCCCTTTTCTATTTTTTGATTTGGAAAGGCTTTTCAGATGGCAAAGACATCCCGACCTGCTGTAGTTTCCCGCAAACAACAAAGCCGGGTTGAAAAAGAACGGCAGCAACGCCGCATCGTTTTGATGGTGACCATCACCATTGCCGTTGCGGTAGTCCTCATTTTGGGCTACGGGGTGGTAGACACACTCTACCTGCAAAACATGCGTCCCGTGGCTACAGTGGATGGTGAGAAAATTACGTTGGAGCAATTTCAGAACCGCGCCCGTTTTGACCGTTTTCAGCTCATCCAGAACACCATTCAACTTGCCCAGTATCAGCAACTCTTTCAAGCCGACCCAAATTCTGCCAATTACTTCACTTCCCAAATTCAATTGAACGTTTCTAAACTCAATGATCCAACTCAATTGGGCAATCAGGTTATTGATGAGTTGATCAATGAAGCCATCATCCGGCGCGAGGCCCAAAAATTAGGTATCACGGTGACCGATGAGGAAGTGGAAAAAGCATTCCAGGAAGCCTTTGGATTTTTCCCGGACGGCACGCCGACCGCGATCCCAACCGCCACCCCCTTTAGCACCGCCACCTATTCACCTCAGCAGTTAACGCTGGCGCCCTATACGGCAACCCCCACCGAGGCTCCGACCCCCACCCAATCCCCTGAAACGACCGAGACAGCGGTGGAAACTCCTCAGGCAACCGTCACACTCGGTCCGACCAGCACACCCTTCCCAACCCCCACCCCCATGACCGAGGAAGGCTTCAAAAGCGGATTGGAAAATTATCTGGCGACCTTAAAAACCGAAGCACAAATTGATGAAAAGACCTTCCGAGAAATTGTGCGCTCATCATTGCTCTACCAAAAGGTCTTCGATGAAATTACCAGAGATGTGCCGACCGAAGAGGACTGGGTATGGGCTCGCCATATCCTGGTCGCAACGCCTGAGGAAGCCGCCGTGGTGGCTGAATCACTCAAAAACGGTGCCGACTTCGCTCAGCTGGCCGCTCAATTTTCAACCGACACATCCACCAAGGAGCGTGGAGGAGATTTGGGATGGTTCGAACGAGGACAAATGGTCAGCGAGTTCGAAAATGCTGTGTTTTCCATGACGGAAATCGGACAAATTAGCGATCCGGTACAAAGTCAATTTGGCTATCACATCATCCAGCTGCTGGGGAAAGAACGCCGGCCGGTCAGCGAAAACCGTCTCAGCACCCTCAAACAGCAAAAATTCGACTCGTGGCTGGAGGAAACCAAAGCCAGTCTTAAGATCGAACGGAACGAGAATTGGATCGCCAAAGTACCAACCGTACCGACTCTCCCGCCCGGTCTGGGATTCTAATCTCAACTTTTCATCCATAAAAAAGACCGTGGTTATTCCCCGGTCTTTTTTCTCAACGCACCATTTCTTCCCCCACCTCGTCCAAACGCAGAGAGATAACCTGACTGGCGGTATCTTTTCCCATGGTCACCCCATAAATTACATCCGCTACCTGAACCGTGTTGCGGTTATGCGTGATTACAATGAATTGGGTATTGTGACTCAACTCCTGCAGCAGTTCACAAAAGCGACCCACATTAGCTTCATCCAGCATGGCATCCACTTCATCCAGCACGCAAAAAGGCGTTGGGGATACTTTCAGAAGGGAAAAGATCAAGGCAACGGCCGTCAGGCTGCGTTCCCCGCCCGAAAGCAACGATAATCCCTGCTCGCGCCGGCCCGGCAAGCGCGCTTCAATATCAATGCCTCCCTCTGTGGGATTTTCTTCATTCTCCAGTACAAGCCGGGCTGTGCCACCCCCAAATAATCGAGCAAAATTTTCCTTGAATTCCGCCGCCACCGCATCGAATGTCTTGCGGAATTCCGTCTTCATCAGCCCGTCCAGCTCAGCAATAATTTCCCGCAAGTCCTGATCGGCCTTCTTCAAGTCCGCAACCTGCTGAATGAGGAACTCATAACGCTCTTTAACCGACAGGTACTCCGCATGAGCATCCGGGTTGATCGCTCCGATCCGCCGCAACTGGCTGCGCTGGCGGTTGATATTTTCCTCCAAATCGGGCGGAATTTCTTTGACCGCCGGCAATTGCTCGACCATCCCCTCCAACGGCAACGGCGTTGGACCAGAAACTTCACTCTGGTACTCAAATGCCACCAGCCCAAAGTCTTCCTCAATGCGCTGTCGCAAACTTTCCAGATTTTCGCGCAACCGCCCAAATTCCAGTTGAGCCTGGGTGGTATGCCGTTCGGCAACCGCCGTATTCTGCTGGGCGGCGCTCAATTCTTTTTGTAACTCCTCGTATTTATTTTCCAGTTCGTTCAGTTCTTCTTCGGCAGGTTGAATCCTGGACTGCACCTCATCAATGGCTTGATTCAACCGTGCTGCTTCGCCCTTGCACCGGTTCTTTTCCTCTTCTATCTCAGCCAAAAACCGGTCGAGTTGATTCAAGCGTTCCCGGTATGTGTGTTGTTGCTGCTCATTCCTTTCAAGTGTCTGCTGAAAGTCCTTCATCCGCCGCTGAGTGTCCTGCATGGCGCGTTCCATCACGCTTACCTGCGTATTCCAGTGAACAACCTGGGCTTGAAGCTCGTCCAGTACAAGAGCGTTCAGCAATCGCTGCTTTTCTCGCACATTGGACTCCACCACTTGAGATTCGCGTCTCAGGACATCCAATTGCCCCGTCAGTTCCTTTAATTCTTTTTGACTGCTCTGGATTTGTTGAGTGAGTTGTTCCACCTGACTCTGCTGCCAGTTCAATTTTTGACGGGATTGTTCTACCTGCATGGTAATTTTTTGCAATTGGCGCTGTTGCTGCTTTTCCTGCTCCCGCGCCTCTTCCAATTCCTTCTCGGTCGCCCGCCGCTGGTTTTCCAGCGCTTCGCGTTGTTTCTGGTTTTCGAGCAAGAATGCTTCTCCATCCGCCAGTTGTTTCTCCAAATTGCGGATTTCTGCGCTCAGCTCCCTCAATTGACGCGGGCGGGAGATGATTTCGGCGCGGGTTTCCTTACCGGCACGCACCTCACCACTGCCAAAAAAAACCTCGCCGCGCAACGTCACAATGCGCAAATCAGGAGGCTGATTGGGGAAAAGTTTCCGGGCTGTTTTCCGGTCACGGACAACCCAAACCTTTCCCAACAATAGCCTGACCAGCTGATTCATCGCCGGAGGATACGAAACCAGCTCAGCGGCATTTCCAATGACGTTCTCCTCCTGCGGTGCGGGATAATGGCTCTCGCCTCTCAACCATTCCAGCGGAAATAACACAGCCCGTCCATTTTCGGCATTTTCCAAAACTTGAAAGACCTCTTCGGGTTCTACTCCCGATTCGACCGCCAGACCTTCCAAACGATCCCCTAACACAGCCGCTAACGCAGTCGTCAGTTCAGCAGGCACCTCAATCAGACGGCTTATCGGGTGAATTTCGCCCCCAATTTTGCGTTGTTCGGCTGCCATCATAATCAGTTTGACACCCTGACCTAACCCGCTGAGTTTTTTTTCGGCCTGTTCCAGTACTTTACGCTCGGCTTGTTTACGGGCCAACTCGGCACGGATTGCGTTGTTTTGTTCGTACAGTTGACTGCGGCTTTCCTCGAGCAGACGCTGTTTCTCTTGCAAATCCAATAGCCCAACTTCCACTTGCTGCCTTCTACCCACCAGATCATCCAGCGCTTTTTGAACCCCATGTAGCTCAATTTCTGACTGGTGAAGCGCATCTGCCAATTGCGGAATCTGCTGCGCCAGACGGTTTTCTTCACTTTCTAATCGTTCCAACCGATGAAACAACTCCCGCTGGCGTGCATTGATTTCAACCTGCTGCGTTTCCAGACGGGTTAATTTTCGACGCAAATCACGAACCTCTCCTTCCACCTGATCCCGCTGGGCTTTCTTTGCAGCAAAAGCAGTTTGAGCCGCTTCCGCCTGCTGTCCGGCATCACGAAGCGCGGTTTGTTGAGCGTCAAGTTCTTCCTTTACTTCTTGCAATCGCCTGGAATGTTGCTGATGTTCTTCTTCCAAACGGGTTAAGTCGTGTTGAGTAGTCGTCTTTTGTTCGTTTAGGGAACGCTGACGTTCATCTAACACTGCCAGAGTGCGGTTGATTTCCTCCCGCTGCCGATGCACCACCGCCGATTGGGTGTGCCACTCATTCAACACCTCTCTCAATCGTTGAACTTGAAGCCGAATTTCCTGCACCCATTTTTCCACCTGTTGGCTTTGCAGACGGGCTTGATGCAGCCGATTTTCCTGTACGGTCAGCACTTCACGGGCGTGGGTCAGCTCTCCCTGTAAGCGCTGCCATTGGTAACCGTACCATTCTCGCAGGAGCAGTCGCAAATCGGCTTTGATCCGCTCGTATTCGATCACCCGGGCAGCCTGTTTTTCCAGGCTCTTCAATCGTGGTTCTAGTTCGCTCAGAATATCCTGAACCCGTTCCAGATTGCGGCGGGTTTGTTCCAGGCGATTGAGCGCTTCTTCCCGCCTTGAGCGGTACAAACCGATACCGGCTGCCTCTTCAAAAAATTTTCGGCGTTCTTCTGGGCGTAGAGAAAGCGCAGCATCTACCAAACCCTGACCGATGATGGTATAAGTTCGTTCCGCCAGGCCCGATTGTGCCAGGATCTCGGAGATTTCTTTCAATCTCACCCGTTGACCATTGAGCAGGTATTCATTTTGCCCATCCCGATAGGCACGCCGTGCGATGGAAACCTCCGCATAATCAATCGGCAGCCAGCCATCCTCATTTTCAAAGGTAATCATTGCCGATGCCATGCTGGCGCGCGGGCGCAATTCCGAACCGGCAAAAATCATGTCCTCAGTCTTTCGGCCGCGCAGGAGGGTATACGATTGTTCACCCAGCACCCACCGGATGGCATCCGCAATATTGGATTTACCAGAGCCATTTGGCCCAACAATTGCGGTAATTCGGCCCGGGAATTCAAAAACTGTCCGGCTGGCAAAAGTTTTGTAACCTTGCAGTTCAAGGGTTTTTAATCGGCTGGTCATGAAGGACTCAATCTTTTCTTCTTTCCGGCTGGGTTTTAGAACACCAGTCCCAATTTCTCAAGCGCCTTGCGGGCTGCGTTTTTGGCGGCTGCCTGTTTGCTGGGTCCAACACCTTCGGCATAAACTTCGCCGCCTATCACCACCGCCACCTCAAATAGTTTGGAATGGTCTGGCCCCTGTTCTGAGCGGGTGACGTACTGTGGAGCGTGAAAGCCCTGCGACTGAGCCCATTCCTGAAGGAGGCTTTTTGGGTCTTCGTTTTTTCGGTTGATCAGGATATCTTCCGCTGCTGTTTCCAGAAAAGGAAATAGAAATTGTTCCACTTTTTCAATACCACCATCCAGATAAATAGCGCCGATTAAAGCCTCGAAGGTATCGCACAATAACGCCGAACGATCCCGCCCCCCAGCCTGCGACTCGCCTCTTCCCAAACGCATGGCATTCCCCAGTTTAATTTGGCGGGCAAAATCGGCCAGCTGCTCGGTATGTACCAGAGCCGAGCGCATACGGGTTAAATCACCTTCGGGCATTTCGGGGTAATGATGATAAAGCCATGCCCCTACCACAAAATCCAACACAGCATCCCCCAGGAATTCCAACCGCTCGTTATCTTCCAGCGCTTCTGGATGCTCGTTCAGGTAAGAACGGTGAGTTAAACATCGGTACAGCAGCAACGGATCATTGAATTCCAGCCCCAAACGGGCTGCCAGTTCCTCAGGCGATTCCTGCACAAAATGCAGATCACCATTTTCCATAGATTCCTCCGCGGAACTCAAGGGGCGCAAGCCACCCAGCCGGATTATCCAATCCATTACCGCTCAAGTAGCTCGCGTTCCTTTAGTTCAATGAGTTTGATTTGAAGGATAATATTTTAACCCATTTCCGCTGATTACGGCAACTACTGGCTGGGGTATTTTCGATAAGCTTTTTTTTGCAGCCGCCCAAACCAGAGCGGAGGTGGGTTCTACATAATAGCCGCGCTTTCCCAATTCAATATAAGACTGGTAAATTTCTTCTTCTTCAATGGCTATAAAATCCCCTCCGCTGGCTTGAATTTCCTCAATCAAGACCTTACCCCTGACCGGCTGACGAACACGCACACCTTCCGCGAGGGTATCCCCTTCCCCTGTGGCATCCATTGCATCCAATCCGCTTTGAAAAGCCCGTACCACCGGGTCACAAGCAGCTGCCTGCACACCCACGTAGTAAGGTACTCGTTCAATCCATCCTGCCTTTTTCAAGGCAGAAAATCCCCGTACAATCCCCAACAACAAGCCGCCATGCCCAACTGGTGCAATCAAACTGGCGGGTACACTTCTGCCCATCTGTTCCCAAATTTCATAAGCGATGGTGGCAATTCCCATCAGGCCAAACGGCAGGTAAGCATGGCTGGCGTAAGGCACGCCTTTTTCTGCTTCCCGTAAAACAGCCCGGGCAGCCTCCGAACGCGGGCCGGGCACAGGAATCAGCTGTGCGCCGTACCATTCAATTTGCCGTCGCTTCGGGCCAGAAGCGCTCTCTGGAACATAAATGCGGCACTTCAAACCGGCACGGGCAGCGTACGCCGCAAATGATGCCCCGGCATTCCCGGAAGAATCCTCGACGGCTTCATTCACCCCTCGTCCCAGTAATTGACTGACCAGCACAGCGCTGCCGCGGTCTTTGTAGGACCCGCTCGGGTTGAGGCTTTCCATTTTGAGCCCCACCGGTTGATCCGCTATGACTTCCCACAATAATGGCGTGTTCCCTTCTCCAAGCGTCACCACCGGTGCGCCTTCGACCAGATCAAAAAAAGCCCGGTACCGCCAGTAACCCGGCAGGTGATGTTGGAGCTCATCGAGCGAAAAGTGAGGGACATCGTCATAATCATAAACTCCGCCGCACTCCGGGCAGCGAAACGGTACACCCTCATCCGGATATGGTTTGCCGCACACCACACATTGGATTCTTGCCATGTTTATTCACCCTTCTGAGGATGATAACTTCCTTCAATCCATTCTTCGCCATTCGGCATGATTTCTTTTTTCCAGATTGGGACGATTTCCTTCAATCGGTCAATTCCGTAGCGGGCGGCTTCAAATACCCCTGTATCCCGATGAGCTGCCGTGCAGGCAATCATGACGGTAGGTGTGCGCGGTTTGAGATGACCGACGCGTTGCACAATTGCAATGCCTTCGACTGCCGGCCAGCGGGCGCGGATTTCTGCGGCGACCTGTGCCATTTTGGCTTCTGCCATCGGTACATAGGCCTCGTATTCCAGCGCAATGGTCTGGTGGACTTCGCCGCGCCACGTTTCCCCCCGCACCATGCCGGTAAAGATGCAGGCGGCACCGGTTGTCGGCAAGGTAATCTCATCTAGTAGTTCGTTCAAGTCCAATTCCTCCGAGGTGATTCGGAAAATCGTCGGCGGGCTGCCCCCGCTGACCGGCGGAAAGAAAGCCACCTCATCCCCGGCTTGAATCCAGTCCTCATCAGCGGCGTACTGCTGGTTTACTGCCACCAGTACATTCGCCAGCCGCTCGTTGATTAGGGGAAAACGCTCCCCCAGCAAGCGCTTCAAATCCGCTACCCGAAGAGGCTGGGGCAAGACAATCATTTCTTTATCCACCCCGCATAATTCTTTAAGATGAGCAAAGAACAAGACTTTTATCGCTCCCATTTCACTCATTGATCACATCTCCACTTACACCGCCGCGTTTTTCTACCAGACGAATGTTTTGAATGCGGGCTGTTTTTTCAACTGCTTTGACCATGTCGTAAACGGTCAGGGCTGCCACCGCTACCGCGGTCAGGGCTTCCATCTCAACCCCGGTTTTGCCACTGCTCTTCAAGCGCGCGGTGATTTCGACGCCCGGTAATTCATCCCGAATTTGTAAATCAACCTGAACCTGATGGATGGGAATCGGATGGCACAGGGGAATTAACTCGGCGGTGCGCTTGGCAGCTTGAATACCGGCAATCTGGGCTACCGTCAGCACGTCGCCCTTTTTCATCAGACCCGCACGTATTAATGAGATGGTTTCGGGTTTTAGGTGGACTTCGCCTTTTGCGACGGCTGTTCGTTCCGTTTCCGGCTTTGAGCCGACGTCCACCATACGCGCCCGGCCTTCTTCATCAATGTGAGATAGTTTCGAATCGGTCATAGCAAAATTATAATGCCAAACCGGCTTACACACCTTGGCCACTCCGCACAATGTTATAATCAGCCGCATGAGTCTTCAAATCGCCGCTCACCAGACCGAGCATTATCAGGTCAACACGGAGGTATTCAACGGCCCTCTGGATCTATTGCTGGAATTGATTGAACGGGCTGAACTGGATATCACCCGTCTGGCGCTGGCACAGGTCACCGATCAATATCTGGAATACATGCATCGGTTGCAGCAACACAATCCGGCCGAGGTATCCGCTTTCCTGGTCATCGCTGCACGGCTGGTTCAGATAAAATCGGCCGCCCTGCTGCCTCGCCCAGCCGTCATTGAAACCAGCATAACCGAAGAAGACCCCGGAGAAGCCCTCGCCCGTCAGTTGATCATTTACAAGCGCTTCAAAGAACTGGCTGGCTATCTTCAGCAACGCGAGGAAAGTCAGCTGCGCACCTACCTGCGCCTAGCCCCTCCCCCTCATCCATTACCGCCGGCTCGTCTTGATTTGAGCGGCTTGACTTTGAAGGATCTGGTTAACGCCGCAAGGAGTGTGTTTTTCAATAAACCGACACTTACCGCCTTGGATCGGGTGGTTAGTATGCCTCGCATCACCATCCGCGAGAAAATTCAAACCATCATCCACCGCTTACGCACTGGCGGAATGACCACTTTCCGCTCTCTCTTGCGACCAGATACCAGCCGCGTTGAGGTAGTGGTTACCTTTCTGGCGCTGCTGGAACTGGTCAAACGGCGCATCGTTGCCGCCCAGCAAAACGGCTTGTTTTCTGACATCGAAGTCCAACCCGCAGCTGATTTGAGCCGGGACATGGAAAATATCAACTGGGACGAAGATGAAGAAGAGCAACCGTGAAAGAGAAGCGTCATTCCTCTGATGGCAGATTTTCGCTCTCTTCAGCCACCAGCTCCACCGGCAACCGTCCGCTGACCCAGACGATCATCATATTCAGGTCATACTCATGCGTGGTATCCTCCGGATAGGCCTCAGCAAAAGCATCATCCAGCGTTACAAAATTATCCTTTTCCGGCCAACGGGTTAAAAATCCGGGCAGGACGGCACGGTCGGCTTCCACCGGCAACACTTCCCAGCCCCTGGATTGTAAAAACGCCACCACTTTGGCGGCTAAATCGGTGTGCAGTTCAAACCACGCCTGACAGATTTGTGCCACCATCTCCGGAGAACGCTCAAAGGCCGAAACAGACGCACGACTTTTGAGCGCTGCCGGCGCCAGGGTGCTGTTGCGAAAACCGGCCACTTTCACCAGTTTCTTCACCAGCCGGTTGATTGCGGCTTGGCGCTCCTCGGACAGACGGTCGAAATTGCCAAAGACCTCCTGAAGCAATTTCAGGCGGTATTCCGGCAGCATAAATTCATTGATTGCGTGAAAAGGGATGAAGCGGACTTGTTTTTCTTTACTCATGGGCGCAATTATAATCGAATGCACGCCGATTCAGGCAGTTGTAACCCGATCGCTCAATTCATCCAGCATGGCCACTTCTTCATCGGTCAAACGCCAGCCAGTCGCCCCCAGATTATCCTCTGCCTGACGCACATTTTTGATTCCCGGGATTGGCAGCGCGCCTTTGCAAATTACCCAATTGATGGCCACCTGAGAGGGGGTCTTTCCCCCATGATCCTGCCCGATCTGGCGCATTTTTTGGATAAGCGGCTGAATCCGCTCCAGCAGGCGGCGGTTGTAACGCCTTTCACGAAAACCGCGCATCGGACTCTGAGGAGAGTACTTGCCGGTCAAAGCCCCCTGCGCTAGTGGACTGTAAGCAATCAGGCGCACGCCCAATTCCTGACACTGGCGCAACAACCCATCCTTCTCCACTTTCCGATTCAAAAGATGATATTCCACCTGATTGGACGCCAACCGCACCCCCAGCCGAGATAGACTTTCAAAAGCCCGCTGGGTTTGAGCACGGTCATAGTTAGAAACCCCCACGGCTTCTGCCAGACCATCCTGCACCGCTTCAGCCAGTGCTTCCATCCATGTTTCAATCCGCACCGGCGGAAAAGGCCAGTGAATCTGATACAACTCCACCTTGCTGCGTTCCAGCCGTTTGAGACTGCCCTGCAAGGCACGGCGCAATGAATTTTTACTCAACCGCCAGGGGAACGGCATAAATTTTGTGGCTATGCGAACCGAAAAATTCGTTTCCTGCATGAACTTACCCAACAATCTTTCCGACCGCCCCTGCCCGTATACTTCTGCAGTATCAAAAAAGGTGAAACCTCTCTGGCAGCAGAACTCAAAGACTTCTTTCAAATCCTGATCACCGTATCCACTTCCGTACCCCCAAAAGATACGGTCACCCCACGCCCACGTACCAATTCCGATTTCGACATTTTCAAAGACCGGCATTGTGTTCAGTTGGACTGAATGTTCGCTCATCGTTTTTTTCCGTGTTTTTTTAGATTTTATCTACGAATCACCGGCAGGTAAAGGCGTTCAGCGGACTGATCGGTTTCCACAATTACCGTGTTAGACGGTGGGCTTTCCCCCTCATGCAAATCATAAGCCCTTGCCCATATTCGCCAGCGTCCCTTGATTGGGAGGATCAGCACGGCCGAGTTGCGCATGCTCACATCCACCCAGCCGATTGGTCCGCCCTCCTCCGGTTGATAGTACAAACGGTAACCAACCACATCGTTTTCGGGATTTTCTTTCCAGCGCAGGCGGGCGATTGCACCGCTCACCATCACCACTTGCAGGTCAAGCGGAGCGGAGGGCGGTTGGTAATACAATTGCGCCTGATTTTCCACAAACCCGCCGTCCGTCCAAACCTGTGTTGAGCAGTCATCTCCCCCACCAAACAGGATACCGACATAGCCAGCCTGCCACAGATCTTGTGGATGATGAAAAAGGTATGCCGCCCGATTATCCCGGTAATTTTGACAGGTGTCGTTCAAATCCATGTTGCCGACCGGCACCTGCCACAAGAGCAGCCGTTTGTTCAACTGCTGAGCGAGTAAATGCCCCCACAAGATAGCCCGGTTTGGTCGGGGCAGTTCGGCATCACGGTCATCCCACCATGGGCGGATGCCGCGCCCGGCGTCCCGATCAGACCATTCCACCGTAATCAAATCGGCACGCTCGGCGCCCATTTTGCGCATAAAACCAGCGGTGCGTCGGACATACTCCGTCAGGTCAGGCAGGCTTGCCAGCATCGGATCGCGGTTTACACCCCACATGGAGACCATTGGGGCAACCAGTGCATTCGGCGCACGGCTGTGGATCAGGTCAATGATATACTGTCCGAAGCCAGAAAGCGTATTGCTATAACCGGTTTTATTTAAAGCCACTATGAATGAATCGGGGTCATCCGGTCGCACCCCTTCCGGTGGACTGTCAGAGTTACTGAGTTGCTGCATAAAACCGTAAAAATCCGGTTCAATGACAAAAATTACCGGCTGCTGACCATTTGCTTCATCAAGCGCTCTTTCGAGGCTTTGGAGATAATTCTCCACAACTTGCGGATTTTTCAATCTTTCGGCATAGGCCGCAGCGTTTTCGTTACCGCCTGTTGCCCCCAGCATCATATAGACCGTAACAACCGGGACAAATCCATTATTCCATGAATGTTGTACAAACCGTTTCACGAAGTTGCCGCCCCACCCTTCCCATCCCCAGGTGATATACTGATAAACATAACTCCACGGCAGACCGGTATTTTTCTGCCAGTCATCCGCCGGGTTCTCGCTCCACGCATTGCTCCCCCATCCCAGTTTTTGCGGCAATGCAGCCGGCAGTGGACTGCTGAAATCTCCCAGCGCGGATAATACCCCCAAATAACGGGTGGAAACATTCTCATCGCGGTCCGTCGCTCGAATAAAAAGACCGATTTCACGTCCCGCCAGTTGAGCCGGAAGAACAAACGCCGCCCCAAAAACGCCGTCATTTGCCTCCTCATCATTGTTCAGGCCGTCGTCCAGCAACGGTACAGATTGCCAGTTCTCCCAATCGCTTTCCAGACTCACCTGCCCAATCGTATCACTTCCTTGCGGGTCATTCACCTCAGCCCGAACCACCAGCAGACTGGAACCAGCCCTGATGGAATGAGAACGATATTCCGCGTTCAAAATCTGCGGGGCATTCGCCGAAACACTTCCCACAAACTTGATCTCATCGAAATAAACCGTAACTCCAGTTTGATCACTGGCATTTTGCCAGTTGAGCCGGCTAATTTTGCGGTTGTCCGGGTTAAGATCGCTCAGCCGTATCTCAACCTTTTGCCATTGATTGGCTTTCGCCGTGAACGGTACGCGTGGCCCTTCATTACCGTCCTCGAAATTGACAAAGAACCACAGCGGTTTATCCGCTCCTGCACCACCGTGAACAAAGAACTGAAGATAGGTTTTTCCCAAAAGAGGAACGTAAGCCTTGTAGAAAGAAAGTCCTCCCCAGCCCTCATAGATTACTTGAATACTGCGGCTGCCGGCAAAAACTGCCGCCGTAGAGTTCAATTCTACGCTACCGCCCCACGACCAGTTCAACCAGTTCTCCGCCAGTTGATCGTCATATACGATCAATTCATCCACACTCCCCTGTGCAAGCGCGCTAGAAGGGAAAACCGCCGTGAGAATAGCAAAAATGGCAACAATCCTCATCCATTTCATTACAAGGTTATTTTAGATTGTCCATCCACCCATTTCAAGCCACAAAATTGAAAAGCGTGTAGGTATCTTCGTCTTATGTCTGTTCTTTTGGTAGAATTACCTTCATCAGGCAGTTTTTCCCGCAGATAGAACATGCAGGGCTGTGTACAACACCTCCCATTCAGAAAGTTCAAATGAGCGAAGACGTTACTCCCATCCGTCAACAGTACCTCGAAATCAAGCGCCAGTACCCCCATGCTATTCTCTTCTTCCGCCTGGGGGATTTTTACGAAACTTTCGATCAGGATGCCGAAATCACCGCCCGCGAGCTGGACATCGTCCTCACCTCGCGCAATGTCGCAAAAGGCAGCCGCGTGCCGATGGCTGGTATTCCCTATCACGCCGTTGAAAACTATCTGGCACGCCTGATCGAAAAAGGTTACCATGTGGCCATCTGCGAGCAGGTCGGAGATCAACCTACGCGCGGTTTGTTCCCTCGCGAGGTTGTCCGCGTGGTTACGCCCGGTACAATCATTGAGCCAACCTTACTCAAAGGCGATCGCAACAATTATCTGGCGGGGCTCGTCATCCAGGATAACCATGCCGGAATTGCCTACGTGGATATCACCACCGGTGAATTTCTGGCAACCGAATTGACCGACGGCGATGCCGAAAGTGCACTGCGCGCCGAACTAATCCGTTTACAACCCGCCGAAATCATCCTCCCGGAAGGGATTGATCTCAACCACAACCTGCCGGGGCACATCACCCGCTGGCAGGCATGGCGCTTTGAAAGCGGCCGTTGTCAGGAAACTCTCTTGCGCCACTTTGAAGTGGCTTCTCTGGACGGATTTGGCCTGCGCGGCAAGCCGCTTGCCATCCGTGCCGCCGGCGCAATTCTCCAATATCTTCAGGAAACCCAACCGGCTGCCCTGCGCTTGCTCAATCGAATTGCCACCTACACTCTCAACGATTTCATGGTGCTGGATGCAGCCACTCGCCGCAACCTTGAATTAACCGAGACCATCCGCAGCGGGAGTACGGAGGGCTCATTATTGAGCGTTCTGGATCACACTGTAACCCCCATGGGAAAACGCATGATTCGTCAGTGGGTCAGCAAACCCCTTCTGGACATTCGCGCCATTCAACGCCGTCAGGAGCGGATTGCCGAGTTGTTGGAAGATGGCATGCTGCGCAGCGAGTTGCGTGCAGCCTTGCGCCCGCTGGTTGACCTCGAACGTTTGACCAATCGGGTGGTTTCCGGCCACGCCACCCCCCGCGATCTGGTCAGCCTGCGTGCTACTCTGCGATTATTGCCCCACATCCGTCAATTGATTCCCTCACATCTGCCGCACCTCTCCGCCCTGCTGCAAAATCTGTACGACTGTCCGGAAGTCCTCCAACTTCTGGAAGCGGCCATCAGCGATGACCCACCGGCGACGTTACAGAATAGCGGAGTCATCCGCCGCGGTTATTCGGCTGAACTGGATTCGGTCATTGACTCTTCCGCTCATGCCCGTGAGTGGATTTCGCAGCTGGAAGAGGTGGAACGCCAACGAACGGGAATAAAAACCCTTAAGGTGGGTTACAACAAAGTCTTTGGCTATTACATTGAAATTTCTCGTGGAGCGGCCCATCTTGCACCGGCCGAGTACATTCGTAAACAAACGCTGGTGAACGCCGAACGGTTTATCACCCCTGAAATGAAGGAATATGAAGCGCTGGTACTGAATGCGGAGGATCGTATCCGTGAAATTGAAAACCGCCTTTTTCAACAAATCTGTCAGCAAATTGCCAAAGCCGCTCCCCAACTACTCACCAGCGCCGCCACCCTTGCCGAACTGGATACCCTCACCTCACTGGCCGAAGCGGCTGCCGTTGGGGAGTATTGCCGCCCACAATTGACCGAGGATCATACGCTCGATATTCGCGATGGACGCCACCCCGTCGTTGAGCGAACACTGATTGGTGAACGATTTGTGCCCAATGACGCCGTCTTTGAAACCGGTGAAATCGTTCGTATCATCACCGGCCCGAACATGAGCGGCAAGTCCACTTTCTTGCGGCAGGTTGCCTTGATCGTTCTCATGGCGCAGATTGGCAGTTTTGTACCAGCCCGTCAGGCTACGATTGGGTTGGTGGATCGCATTTTTACCCGAATCGGTGCCCAGGATGAGATCCACGCCGGTCAGTCCACCTTCATGGTCGAAATGGTCGAAACTGCCAATATTCTGCATCACGCCACCCACCGCAGTCTGCTGATTTTGGATGAAATTGGGCGCGGTACCAGCACCTACGATGGGCTTTCCATCGCATGGTCTGTGGTGGAGTACATCCATAATCACCCGCGTCTGCGGGCACGCACGTTGTTTGCCACCCACTATCATGAATTAACTCAGTTAGGCGACTTGCTGCCCGGCGTCCGCAATTACAATGTTGCAGTCAGTGAGTCCGAGGGAAAAGTAATTTTCCTGCATAAAATCGTCCCAGGCGGCGCTGACCGGTCTTACGGCATTCATGTCGCACAACTGGCCGGACTGCCACAGGCGGTTGTCCAACGCGCTGCAGAGATTTTGCGTCAATTAGAAGCCTCGGCCGGTAAAGCCGTTCGGATTGACCCCCTGGCCGCCCGGCAAATTGCCCTTTTCCCAGAGACCAATCCCCTGCTCGATGAATTGAAAAAACTGGACATCAACAATCTCTCGCCCATCGAGGCGCTCAATAAGCTTTACGAATGGCAGCGTAAATTTTTGGAAAAAGACGGTTAATTCAAAAACGCTCAATATCTGTTTGAACAAATGGGAAGGATAACTGCTCGTAACGCAGCCTTTCGATATGTTTCATGAATACCTGATCGCCGCGCAGGTTGGAGCGCCAGGATCGCACTTCTGAAAGGCGTTCTTTTGCGGCCTGAATCAGGTCAATACCACCCGCTTCACGCAACCACCAAACCGCCTGCGCCGCGCTGGTGACGACGATCCGCGGTTCAATCCGGTCAAAATCTTCAAAGAACCAGCCGCAAGAAGTGAACATTCGTTGTTTATAAAGCTGCGCTCTTAATAGCAAGTCAATCCGCCGGATCTCTGATTCTTCCAGATCATTCTTTAACTCGCGTTGAATTAATTCCCGTACCGAAACTTTACCGTGCAAAACCTCAATGTAGGCATACAGCAGTTCCCAGACTTCTTTTGCGTAAGGGGAAACCGCCTTAACAAATTCCTTATCAACCTGATCGGCAATCCAATCTAACCCTTGACGCAGTTTCATCTTCCAATCCCCGTTCGGAGCGCACGGACAGGCCTCTTTCCAGCGGGCAACCCCATGATGACAGCTCCAGGATGTGTTTTCGCGAATTCGAACGGAGCGGTTGGGGGAATACTGTCTCAACCACAACCCCGGATAGGTAAATTGTATCAACCGCGGGTGAGTGAAATCCCGGTGAGTCAGGTAATACAAAAACTTATCTCGAAACGGCTGGTGATGGCCGTACAATTCGCCATCTGACGCAATGATGTATAACTTAGCCTCATCCGTTGGATGGCCATTGGCAGAAAGGCGCGGCACGATAAAGTCCGTCATAAACCGATCCCCGTTAGAGGTTGCAGCCGGGTCGAAACTGACCCGCATACTCAATTCGGCTTCGTAGAAAAAGACGGTAAGACGGCGTCCTTCATCCAATTCCACCCAGTACGGCAACCCCACATCAATTTGGGCATCTTCGGCCTGCCAGGGGGCAAGAATGGTGAACTCAATCCCCTGATCGGCCAGTATTTGCAGGGTTTCCCGGTCCACGGCTGCTTCGGGTAACCACAAACCGGCTGGCGAATGACCAAAACGATGCTGAAAATCGGCGATCCCCCAACGAATCTGGGTAATCTTATCATGTCGTTTTGCCAGCGGTAAAATGGTGTGGTGATAAGGCTGGGCCATGCCGTTTCCAACCCCAAACCGCAGATAATTCCGCCTTTCCTGTTCAACAATGCGGGCAAAAGTGGCCGGGTCATACGAAATCATCCAGTTAATCAGGGTTGGGCCGAGATCAAAACTGATTTTTTCAAAGTTGCCTAATTCCGCATTGGGGCGATAGCACTGGTCATGGATGCGTTCATTCCAGTTTCGATAAGGATGCGCTCCCGCTTCAACGGGAACCTCACCGGTCAGCGGATCTTCTCGCGCCGGTTGATAATAATGACCATGGATACACACTGCTTTTTCGCTCATCTATAAAACAAAACCTCTTCTTCGGCTTGATTGTTTACTTGATGGTGTCAGGTAATCCAGCTGACGGTAAAAACGGGCTGGCAGTATTCCAAAAGTACGTGGGATCGAATCCAGTAAAGTTGTCCGGTCAACGGCAAGGTAATCCAGCCAGTAAATTGAAACCGGAAAACCGGGAATTTGATCGGCAAGCAAAGCCAGCAGACGTAATGTTGGTGGTGAAACACTCCAAAACCGTCTCTGGATTCCCATCGCTTCCATGAGGTAAACCAGAATCTGACGGAAGGTAAGTGCCTCTAACCCGCCAATCGAAATCGTTTGACCGATCAAATCCTCTCGCTCAATGGCTAACGCCAGACAATTGACCAGATCCTCAATCCAAACCGGTTGAAGCAGGGAACTGCCTCCTCCCGGAATCATCACAAAAGCCGGCGATAAGCGCAGCAACCGCGAAAAGGCAGTGGTAAATTGATCACCCGGCCCAAAAATAACGGCCGAACGGACAATGGTGTAATTCAACCCAGAGCGGATCAAGATGTTCTCCGCCAGTCCTTTGGCACGCAAAAGCGGATAAGCCGATACCTGATCAGCTCCCAGATGGCTGAGATAAAGAATGCGTTGGATGCCGGCCTGTTTGGCAGCGTTGACCAACCCCTGCGTGCCAAGTACATCAACTTCGGTCAGGTTTGCCCGCCCACTCTGCCGTTCACCGCCCGCCAGATGAATGACCGTATCCACGCCGCGCATGGCTGCGCGTAAACCACGTTCATCCCGCAGGCTGCACACAGCCGCATCTACTGAAACTCCACGCGGAAGTTGGGGAGAAACCCTGGAAGGACGCAACAAAATCCGCACTGTTTTGCCGGAGGCAATCAGGTGTTGGACAAGAGCTTTACCAACAAAACCGGTACCACCGGTTACAAGGATCATGACTGGTTGAATTATAGCAGAATTGTCCATTTTTATCGGTGCAAACCCTGTTCAAGTTCAGGCTTCAAGTGGCATGGAACTTGCATTTTATGCCATCAATCCCACCTGTTTTGATGGATGACCGGAAAATAGAACCATGAACTCAAATACCCAATCTCCCCAAACCTCCCGCCAGAAACTCGGTTTTCATTATTTCCCGGATACCCTCCATTACACAGAAAAAGACTTACAGCAATGGTTGCCGTTGTTAATGGATTTGGGTGTGGGCTGGATGGTCCTCCGTACGGAAATCAACCGCGCTATTCCAGAGTATTTCATCAGTGGTCTGCTTAAAGCCGGTATCCAGCCGGTGATTCAATTCCCGGTCAGCCTGCAAAGCCCGCCCGATTTGAGGGCCGTTTCGCCGTTGGTGGAAGCCTATTCCGCTTGGGGCGCCGTCTTTCATCAATATTTTGACCGTCCCAACATTCATCAATCCTGGCCGGCCAACCAATGGGCTCAGCAAGATCTGGTCGAACGATTTTTGGATCGCTACCTGCCGCTGGCGGCTTTGAGCATGGAAGCCGGTGCTTTTCCAATTTTTCCTCCTCTGGAACCGGGCGGTAACTTTTGGGATACGACCTTCCTGCGAGCTTCTTTACAGGCAATCGAGCGCCGAAAGGAATCTGCCCTACTCGATCGCTTGATCCTTGCCGTTTATGGCTGGACTTTTCAACATCCTTTGAACTGGGGGGAAGGCGGCCCGGAAAATTGGCCAGAAGCACGCCCTTACTTTACCCCGCCACACTCACAAGACCAGCGCGGTTTCCGGGCTTTCGATTGGTACAGTGCGATCAGCGAGGCTGTTCTTCAAAAACGCTGTCCGATGATTCTTCTTCAGGCAGGTTTGCCAGCTTCTCCTGAAAAACTTCTTTCAGGTCTTCAAAATACACCAGAAGTTCAGCAAAACCTTTTGGAAATCATCAACAGCCTGAATACATCTTCAAAAACACCATTGGAAAACAAACCCGCATCCCTTCATTTGCCAGAAGAAATCATCAGCGTTAACTTCTGGTTGTTGAGCGCTGATCAAGGTACCCCATCTTACGCCTTTGCATGGTTTGAAGAATCTCAACCGGTTTCCAAAGCAGCCTCTCATCTTTGTCAGCTGAAAAATGTTCCAATCATTCGCCCGAACATTCATGGAATCCTTGATGAAGACTCTCTTCGAAAAGCGATTCGTCCCCTTCAGCATTATCTTTACCTTGGGGAGAACAAAGAAGCCCACCTTGTGTCAGTTTTCCAAAAACACGCCGGTTTCATCTCGCAATACCATCCCACCATCGGTTTTTCACTGGATGAAGCCCGGTTGGCAAATCGCATTACCCTGGCAGTGACACCCGATCAGGTGCCCGAGGATATTTTGGTTGCCTTGCAAAAACAAGGCTGCCAGATTGACTGGTTGGAATGAGGCTGGCACGACTATTGCATCATCAGCAGAGAAGGAGCGGAAAACCATGAACATGACCATTCATACCCCCACATCTCAATCATCATCTCCTAGCGGATTGCACAAGCCTATTTTGAAAGTCATCGGCTTAGGCGGCGGCGGTTCCAATGCCATTAACCGCATGATTGAATTAGGAATCAATGGCGTTGAATTCATTGCAGCCAATACCGACGCCCAGGCCCTCAAAAACAGCCTTGCCCCCACCAAAATTCAACTTGGTCCACGCCTGACCAGAGGACTGGGTGCTGGTGGGGACTGGAAGATTGGGGAAGCCGCAGCCGAAGAAAGTTACAAAGAGTTGAACGCTGCCCTGGCTGGAGCGGATATGGTCTTTCTAACCGCCGGCATGGGCGGAGGAACCGGCACCGGCGCAATTTCAATTGCTGCGCGGGTAGCCCGGGCTTTGGGTGCAGTGACCGTAGCAGTGGTAACCACACCGTTTGGCTTTGAAATTGGTCGCCGCCAGGTCAATGCCCGCGAAGGATTGGCACGCTTACGCCCCTACACCGATACCCTCATCACCATCCCCAATGACCGGCTGCTCAAAATCGCCTCGCGCGATTTGACGCTTGAAATGGCCTTCCGTCTGGCAGATGACGTATTGCGTCAGGGTATTCAAGGGATATCCGAATTAATCACGGAACCCGGCTTGATCAATGTGGATTTTGCCCATATCCGAACGGTGATGCAATCGGGCGGCGGTTCGCTGCTCTCGATTGGTTTTGGTCAGGGGGAACGCAAGGCTCAAAAAGCTATTGAACAGGCCCTTCACCATCCCCTCATTGATGACATCCACCTTGAAAATGTGTCCGGCATCATTGTCAATTTCACCGCCGGCTCTGACCTGACCTTTATGGAAGTCATGGAAGCCCTGACCGATTTACAGGAAAAGACCAGCAATCAGGCGGAAATTATCCCCGGTGTGATTACCGACGAGCGAATGGGAGATCGGGTTCAGGTAATAATGGTTTTGACGGGAATTGGGGCAACCCCAATCGAAGTACCCAAAATTACAACCCGGCCAGCCCAACAACCCGAAACGGTGACTGCTGCCGCCCCCTCGCCCCGTTCCCTCCCGGTCATGGAGCGAGCTGAAGCAAGTCCAACCCAGGAACCTGCCACCATTCAAGCCGATCTGGATATTCCCGCATTCCTGCGCCGGCGGATTCGATAAATCCCCCTAAGGAACACCCCATGGATGCCAAAGTCCTTCAAAGTGTTTGCCGCCAGGTGTATCAAAAACACCCCGAAGTGCGCGGAGCAACTCCCAAAGTTAAACCTCAAACCAGGAGCACTTTTTTGTTGATCTTCGAGGGCAAAGGCACAACCGCCAACGGTCAAACGATTCGGCATACCATTCGCGCCATTGTTACGGCTGATGGGAAAATCACCAAACTCACATCATCGCGCTAATACGGAGATTACTGATGAATGGGTCACTTTATCACAAATGCGAGTTGCTTTTCTGGGATGTAGCCATTGATCTTCTCACCCGCTCGGTTTGGCTGCGCAACCTGATTCGGCAAGCAGTTTTGCTCAAAAATTCATCTGACCTCAAACTCTATTTCTCCATTGTTGTGCTGAGTGGTTTGTTTGGATTCTTTGTTGGTTTTGCCATTCCCCACTTAATCCAATTCCTCTGGTGAACTTCATGAAACGCTCATTGCAATCAGGAATTGTTCTATTTTTCCTGGGTTTATTGCTTGTTCCGTTGCAGACCATACAGGCCGTCCGCGGTGTACCCGGTTCACCGGATTTTGGTTATGGAGCATGGATTCATCCCCAATCCAACCTCAGCGCCGAAAGCGCCCAGATAGTGGGTGAAATCCCCCTGGATTGGGTTGCCATTCCGCTAAATTGGGCAGAAGTCATGCCCGAAATTTCGAGTGCACCTGCTCTGGACACTGTGGATGTGGTGATGAACGAACTCAACGGGCGGGGGGCAGTGGTGATGTTACGTCTCTACAACCCGCCCGACTGGGCGAGGAGCGAAACCGGCATCAATTCCGACATCACTGCTCAATGGCTTGTCTGGCTCAGCCAGCGCTACCCATCCCTGCTTCGAGCAGTCGAGTTGCTTCCGGCTGCCAATACCCGCCAGGGATGGGGAAATACTCCGGATCCCTTTCAATATGCTCTCTTTTTTCAGGAAGTAAAAGCTTCCCTGCAAGCCCGCGGGAACGACCTCTTGCTAGTCGCGGGCGGACTCCAACCGCTCAATTCCCATTCAGACCCCGAAGATTGGGATGACCTTGCCTTCCTGCAGGCTTTATACGCCCAAGGAGCCAAACAATGGATGCCAATTTTGAGCATCCAGATGCCGATGCTCAGCGGCGATCCTGCCCGTCCTGCCTCCGCTCAGGATCATTTTGCTCTGCGCCGCTACGAACAAACCCGCCAGATTATGCTGGCAAACGATCACGCAGATGGCATCCTCTGGGTGACGCTGCTTACTCCACCCAATGGTACAATAGATTCGAACGACCAAAAATATACTCAATCGGTTCAACAGGCGGAGTGGCTCAAGCAAGCATTGATTCAGATGCGCTCTCAACTCTATATGGGGGTGGTGTTTTTACCCAGCCTGAATCCCCCCCCTGCCGGCAGTGTCTTCGGGAATCAGACGGCTTTGCTGACCGAGCACAAAACCCTCCATCCCTTTTACTCCACCTTACAGGCCATCGTTCAACAGACCAACCCTTCTTCAACCAGCAATCGCCCAGGGCGGCCCAAGACAATTCCCATCCCGAAATGCTTGCATAAAAAATAACTCTGATGCGCAAACCCTTCCTCGTCCTGTCCATCCTTGCTTTCCTTACCTGCCTGGTGGCAGGCATCGCAATTGCACAAAAATCACTGGGAAGCGTGAACCCACAAGAACCTGTTCAGGAAATAGCCCGGCCGGCATCAGCCCATCAGCAAAATATTTTATTAATCCATGTGGATCAGCTGGAGAAAAATCAACCGGATGTGATCTCGGTTTGGGGTCTAATCCTTTATTTTCCAGAGCCAAAAATTATCTTGCAGTCCATTTATCCCTCTCCAATAGGGCGGGAAAATTTCCCGCTGGCGACCTTTAAACTGACCAAAACAAAAAACCTCAATCCCCCTTTCATTCAACAGGTTTCACTTCAGACCCAAATGGCCTGGGATAATTACATCCTCATAGATCATCAGGGACTTTCCTTTTTTGCTGCCGGATTAACTGCGAACGAAGTTTTTTCTCCCGAAAATCAAACCAACGGGGTAATCCCGGTGGAGAGCGCTTACCTAGCCCGTCTTTGTGATCGCTTTGTGGAAATGGAACAAACCGCTTTTCAACAAATCGAATGGAGTCACATCATTCCCGAACACTGGCGTTCCAATCTTCCATTCGATCAGGCAATTCTTCACTGGGAAAAATTAACTTCCCCACAAAGCCCTATAAAATGTGAAGTGTTTGGAGAATAAGATAGTTTTGATGTTATAATTTAAAAGTTAAAATATTTTGCTCTGGGTAAGTCCAGAAAGATTGGAGAAAAACATGAATCAAAAAGCCGCTCCCACAGTGGTTGCCGATGATGTAGTTGTCACCATGGCCTACACTTTAACCGTCAACGGCGAAGTAATTGATACCTCAGAAGAATCAGACCCCTTGATCTTCTTGCAGGGTTACCGGAACATTATTCCGGGTTTGGAAAGAGAGTTATATGGACTGAATATTGGCGATTCCAAGAAAGTGATCGTCAAGCCGGAAGACGGCTATGGTGATGAAGACCCCGAAGCTTTTATGGAAGTACCGCGCAGCGATTTTCCGAAAGAAATTCCGCTCGAAATTGGAACTGAATTGGAAATTCGGGATGAAGATGATGAAACTTTGCTGGCAACCATTGATCGGGTGACGAAGGATTCGGTTCGTCTGAATTTCAATCATCCTCTGGCTGGCAAAACCCTCGAATTTGATGTCAAAATTCTGGACTTGCGCGCCGCCACAGAAGAAGAATTAGAACACGGCCACGCCCACGGTGGTGAAGAAGAAGATTTCGACGAATTTGATTTCGAGGACGAAGAAGAAAACTAGGCTAAAGACCACGACCGGCCTCAAAAACCGGTCGTGGTCATTTTTTTATTTTTCACAAAAAAAGCAAGGGCTCAATCGAGCATTCCATAACGCTTCATGGCAGTGTGTAAAATCATCAACACCAATTCGCTATGGCTGACACCATCCGCAGCGGCTTCTATCACAATATCCGAAATACCGGGGGACAAACCCGGCAGCGGGTTTACTTCAAGGATATAGGGTTTCCAGTTATCATGCGCGTCCAATCGAAAATCCACCCGCGCCACATCCAGACATCCGCAAACGCGAAACACGGCAGCGGCTAGCCAATTCAGCTCATCCACCATCTCCTCATCTAGCGGCGCCGGGCAAAGATAGTTCAAATCCTCGGCTAATTGCACTTTCAACCGGTTTGAATAAACCACATCGCTATCTGCAAACGGTTTCAAATCCACTTCCATTGGCGGGAAAAACCTTAAACCAGCCTGAATGCGGGGGGCATTCAAATTGTGCGGTAAACGACGGGCAACTGGCCCAATCAGGTTGCCGACCATGCCCACGGTCACTTCCCGCCCTTCAATATAACGCTCCACCAGCGCCGTTTGGCGGTATTTTTCCAAAATGTAAGCAACCTGCTGGCGTAATTCTTTTTCGTTATACACAATGGAATTGGCACTGACTCCCATGCCGGTGCCTTCCCGGCTGGGTTTGACAAACAAGGGGAAGCGCATCCCCTCTGCCAGGGGTTCATCCGCCCTTTCAAAGGATTGGAAATCAGGGGTGGGAAGATCGTGATAAGTCAGCACCCGCTTGGTCATCGGTTTATCCAGCGCTAAGGCTAATGTCAGCACTTTGGAACCGGTGTAGGGTATCCCCATCATCTCCAGCAAAGCCGGTATCTGCGCCTCACGCGCATCCCCAAAACGGCTCTCACAGATATTGAAACAAATATCCGGTTGATACCGCCCCAATTCCTCCACCAGACGAATGTCCCCTTCAAAAAATTCCGCCTCATATCCGCCGGAGCGGATGGCGTTCACAATTGCCTCGACGGTCGCTTCAGAATCCAGATCATCCCACTGGTCGGCTGGCATTCCCTCCCAATGAGGAGCATTTTTCTTTAAATTAGCCAAAACAGCAATTCTTTTCTTCATTTGTGCGCTCGCTTATATTTCAAAAAGAATATCCATGCCTTGCCCGGCATGGAATTTACCCAACGATAAAAGCCATTCCAATTCACAATTCCAAGTATACTCAACATTAGCCATAAGAAAAGAGGTGATTTGGAGCAATTATGGAAAATTCAGATATTTCTGGCTTAATCCGCTCCCAATTGTTGAAATCGGGTAATCCGGTTATTTTGGATGACAGAATTTATCTCTGCTGGCTGGGGGATCATCCGCCATCCATCATCAGCGACCTCAATCACTGGGATGAAGAGCATCCCCTTCAATTTGATCATCTCGCGGAAGATTTGTGGGTTTACCCGCTGGAATTGGCGGCTGGCACATACATCGAATACGCTTTCATCCGCCATAAACGGCGTATCCCCGATCCCAACAATTCTCATCGCACCCCCAACGGCATGGGGAAGTATAATCACTACTTCACCTTTCCGGCTTCCGATTTGGCATTCTTCCTCCCCAAGGACACGCCTCCGCTAAAAGGCAAATTGATCAGCCTTCGCCTTCCCACTCATCAACTTTTGGCAGGCAAAAAACGCAGCATCCATTTATACCAACCCCCTACCCAAGGCCCCGTACCCTTACTGGTTATGTGGGACGGCAAGGAATGTCTGGAACGGACAATGCTCCCTCACCTTGTGGAAAATCTCGTCGAACAGGGCAAAATTGAGCCGATAGCGCTTGCCATGATCGAAAACGGCGGGCGTTATCGTACCATGGAATACTTTTGTTCTGAGGCAACCCTTGGATTTATGCAATTTTCAGTGTTACCTGCGGCGTTACAACATCTTAACATTATCCCTCCTCAGGAAAAACAAGGCAGTCTGGCCATTGGGGGAGCTTCTTTAGGGGGATTGATGGCGTTATATGCTGCATTGCGGCTACCGCACTGGTTCGGTAAAGTGCTTTCCCAATCAGGTGCATTCACAATCGGAGACCAAAAACTGGTGGTGTGGAGTTTACTGGAGCACCAGCAAACCCTGCCAATCCATCTATGGCTGGATTGCGGAATTTATGAGCCGCTTATCGAGACCAACCGAGAAATGGCCGCCTTGCTAGAGCAGAAAGGATATATCTTCACTTATAAGGAGAGCTTAAGCGGACACAATTATCCAGCCTGGCGTCGCCTGCTGCCCGATGCCCTGATTACTTTGTTTGGTCGTTAACCCATGCCGCCAGAAAATCCTGGGTCAAACTCTTCCTTTCCGGTCAGGCGGGTGTATATTTGTGGCAATGGGAAATGCGCTCACCGCGCCATTGCAGAGCGGGTGTTTGATCGCCTTCAATCGTTGATCCGTGCTTACCAACTGGATGATTTTGAGGCCCCATACCGGGTCAAGTGTCAACTGGCCGGCTGCCTGGATATTTGCGAAAATGGCGCTACCCTCGTCGTCCAACCGGATGGTATTTATTACTGGAACATTGATGACGTAAAAGTTGAAAAAATTTTCTTTCAGCATCTCATGAAGGATCATCCGGTTGAAGAATTCAGATATAAGCCAGAACATTGATGCCGAATTTCGTGTAAATATCCTGAGATGGATTAAGAATCTTAAAATTCACCGGGAATTTGTCCAGACATCCTTAAAACACTTGACTCTCGGCGCCAACCTTTCTATAATAAAAGTGCAGGGAGCTCAAAGGAATTGATGGCTCCTCGACGGGAAACCGGGAGTTTTTGGTAAAACTGAGAATTGAGGGTCAAACCTTAAAAACAGATTACCTAAAAAGACTGTGTACAGTCACCCCGGAAGGTGCATTCGCTTCCTGGTGGGTTGCGGAAAACCCCTTCCCCTGAAAAACGGGAAGTAAAAGCCAGAGAAGGATGCCCAAGGAAAACGACGAGGAAAGCAAGTAGGTTACTTTGAGCCCCTGCTCATTCCACCCCCGGTTGAAATTACCGGGGGTGTTTTTTTGTGTGTTTATCAGGTTTTACCTTTCAACACATCTGGCTTGAGCACCCCTATAAATGGAAGATTGCGGTATTTTTCATTGTAGTCTAAGCCGTACCCGACAACAAAACGATCGGGCAGGTCAAACCCCTTATACTTGAGGGGAATATCAATCAAGCGGTGAGCTGGTTTGTTGAACAACACACACACCTCAAGACTGGCAGGATTGCGATCCCGCAGACTGCGCAGCAGATAACCCAAAGTCAAGCCGGTATCAATCACATCCTCCACAAACAGCACATGTCGCCCATCAATCGGTATTTCAAGGTCCTTGATCAACCGTACCATCCCCCGTTGACGTGCTTCGGCAGAGTAACTGGCAACTGCCAGGAAATCCACCTCACTGGGTATAGTGATCACCCGCAGCAAATCCGCCATCAGAAATAGCACTCCCTTAAGCACCCCCACCAGTACCGGATTTTTATCGGCATAATCTTGCGAAATCCGTTCTCCCAATTCAAGGACTTTCTGACGAATCTGATCTTCCGTGATCAAAATTTCGCGAATATCACGACCGAGTTCGCCATACTTTGCCAGAATCGCATCATTCGTCATCACTTCGTTTTTGAGCCTCCGTACCCTTTAACTGGTTAGCCTCATCAAACAGGCCGTATTTCACCATTAAGTCACGCATCTCACGCCGCTTAAGCAGCTTGATCTTAATATGCGGGTAGAGTTGATTCATCAACCGTATTTTCTTGTTTTTACGGGTGGACAATTGGGGTCTGAGCGTGGTCAGCTCGATGTACAAATCCTGTTCCGGCAGGTAAAAATCGGGGGAAAAGGCAAGGGTTACATTCCCTTTCTCGTCCCATTCCAGAGGAAAGGTATGCGGTTCATATTCCCAGCGGATTCCGTAAAAATCCAAAATACGGGCAAAAATTTCCTCTGCCGGGTGTGCGAAAACGGGTTTCTTTTGTTCATCCTGCGACAATGAAGGGACACCTCTGTTCTAAGGGTTAGCGGATGATTTGTTCCGGTAAGCGATTCAATGCATGACAGATCATTTCAGCAGCCACTTCGCAACTGATTCTCCCCGTGTTGATCACCAGATGATACAAACAAGGATCATTCCAATCTACCTGATAATATCGCGAAAGATACAGTTTTCGTGCCCGATCACTTGCCAATATTTGTGCTCGGGCAGCCTTGGGATAAACCTTCTTTTCCTCCACAATCCGCTGAACGCGGACTTCTTCATCTGCGACTACGCGCACATGAAACACTCGTGGGTGTCCTCTCAGGACAACCTGTCCTGCCCTGCCAATAATAACCACCTTACCCGCATCGGCCAGTTCGTGCAGCACCTGGCTGACGGCATTTAAATAATCTTGTTGTTGTTGGCCGGTAGGATTTACTCCCAGCAACCCCAGTTCGTCAATCATCGCCAGCGCTACTTCAGGTGCGCCCGCCCGTAAAGCCGCCTGATTAATCAGATCTCGCCAGACAAGCTGAAACCCCATCCGCTCGGCAACCAGTTTACCAATCACCGAGCCCCAACTACCCATCTGGCGCGAGATTGTGACAACATCCATAACAAAATTATAGCATGTCCCCGTTTAAGTTCGTGGTATGATTCATTGGTCAATATTCATCCCCATCGTCAGTGAGGTGAGCACCATGAACCCGCGGTTAAAATTCCCCTATGAATTTATTGGAGAAATCCTCATCACTCAGGAACAAATCCAGCAGCGCGTTGCCGATTTGGGCGAACAAATCACCCAGGATTATCAGCATAGCGATAAACTGCTCTTACTGGGCTTGTTACGCGGCAGTGTGATGTTCATGACCGACTTGATGCGGCATATCCGCCGCCCAATGACGATGGATTTCATGTTGGTATCCTCTTACGCGGGTACAGAGTCCAGCGGGTTTGTGCGAATTGACGCCGACCATAAAACCAATATCTACGGCTGGGATGTCATCCTGATTGATGACATTGTGGACACGGGTTACACGCTTTATACCGTGCGCAAATTGTTACTGGAACGACAGCCCCGTAGCCTGAAAATTTGCGCACTGCTCGACAAAAAAGCCCGTCATAAAGTGGACATCCACATTGACTATCTCGGTTTTGAAATCCCGGATTATTTTGTGGTGGGCTATGGTCTGGATATTGACGAGAAGGGGCGCAATTTGCCTTATATCGCTTCGGTTGATCTGGAAAAGTACAAAAAACTCTATCCGCCAGATGAAGGGAAAAAGTGAGGAGTTATGAAAAAGAGAATCGGAGTATTGACCACCGGGGGCGATAGTCCCGGGATCAACGCTGCCTTGAGGGGATTGGGGAAGGCCGCCACCGGTGTGTACGGCATGGAAATCATCGGCTTTCAAGACGGTTTCAGCGGAATGGCACAGGGATTGACCGTCGAATTGGAAGGTTCGGCTTTTTCGGGTATTCTCACCACCGGCGGCACAATTCTGGGTACCAACCGGGACCGCCCCGATCGGGTGATCATTGATGGAGTTCCGCAGGATGCCACTTCCCAAATCCTGCAGAACTTTGACAAATTCAACCTTCATGCGCTGGTTTGCATTGGCGGCAGTGACGCCCAGGACAGTGCGTACTATCTTATGCAGCGCGGTTTGAATGTAATCACCCTGCCGGTTACCATTGACAACGATTTACCCGGCACCGACACTTCGATTGGATTCGACACAGCCGTCGAGGTTGCCGCCGAAGCGATTGATCGTCTGCATAGCACCGCCATCAGCCATCACCGCATCATCATCGTGGAAATGATGGGACGCGAAACCGGCTGGTTAACTCTGGCGGCAGGAATTGCCGGCGGCGCAGATGTAATTCTCATCCCGGAAATTCCTTATCACACTGAAAAAGTCGCCGAAGCCATCCTAAAGCGCAGCCACAGTGGCAAGCGCTTTTCCCTCGTTGCCGTTTCGGAAGGTGCCATCTCTCAGGAAAGCGTGCGCTTCTTTGAAAAAGCACGTCTTGCCAACCGTCGTCTGCGCCAGGGCACAGAACAATCCGAAGTGGAACAGCGGTTGGAAGAGATTGAAAAACACGCCGCCGGAGATACCCTTCATCTGGCAAACCGATTGGAAGATTTCACCAAACTGGAAACCCGAATCACCATTTTGGGCTACTTACAGCGTGGCGGTACGCCCTCGGCCACTGACCGGGTTCTCGCCACTCAACTAGGAACCGCCTGTGCTGCGCTCATTCAGGAAGGTGTTTTCGGCGTGATGGTTGGCACGCGCTCCGGAACAGTGGTCACGACACCGCTGGATCAGGTAGCCCATCAGACCAAAACCGTCCCCCTTGATCATGCCTGGATTCAGGGAGCGCGGTTGGTAGGAGTCAATCTGGGGGACTAGCCAGTCCCATACCAGTTTAGAATAAGACTGACGACAACCTTTCATCAGAGAAGCGAAATGAAACCGATCCGAGTGACCGTTTGTCAAATGCGCGATGATCCTCAAGGCCTGTCTGAAGACTGGACGGTTCTGGTCAATCATGTTCAACAACACAAAAGCGATCTGGTTCTGCTGCCGGAAATGCCTTTTGCCCCATGGGTGATGCTCGACAATCAGGTGTCCACCCAGCGCTGGATGGAATTCGTCCGTCAGCATGATGAATGGATGCAACGGCTGCCTGAATTAAGCCCGGCGGTGGTGTTCGCAACTCGCCCCGCGATTCTCAACGGGCGCTGGTTGAACGAGGCATTCTTGTGGGATGCTCAAAGTGGCTACCGCGCCGTCCATCACAAAACTTATCTCCCCGATGAACCCGGTTTTTGGGAAGCCACCTGGTACGACCGCGGGCCAGTTCAGTTCATTCCCACAAACACCTGCTTTGGAAAGGTGGGATTTCTGGTTTGCACCGAAATCTGGTTCACCGAACACGCCCGTAATTTTGCCCGTCAGGGGGTACGGATTTTACTTTCCCCTCGCGCAACCGAAAAGGCCACTACTGCCAAATGGGTGATGGGTGGGCGTGTTGCGGCCGTGATGAGCGGCGCGTACTGCCTTTCCTCGAACCGCTGCGGCCCTTCGGGGGCCGGGTTTGATTGGGGCGGCAGCGGCTGGATCGCCGAACCGGATCAAGGCGACTTACTCGCCACCACCAGTGATACTCATCCCTTCATCACGATTGAAATTGACCTCTCCAAAGCTGACCAAGCCAAACAGGGGTATCCGCGCTACGTTAAAGAATAAATCCGGCACTTGATCGAATATTCATACCGCATGTCAGCGCAACTTGAAGATTATTTCTGGGTTTAACCCTGAGAGGTATAAACCTACCATGGATCCATTAAAAATAGGCTCTCATACTCGCTTTAATTCCCCTCAAAATCTTTTCTGGTCCGGTGACACAGCCGCACTTTCCACGGATGTTGAAATCATTCGCCAAAGACTGTTATCCTTAGACTCACCCTTGTTGGTGGTAACTGACGGTCAGAATGTCTGGCTCACGGATGAGGGAACCATCCTGCCAGGGGAGAAAAACTCCACCACCTCCTACCGCTGGCTGGCAACCCTGCCTCCTTCACCAATCGAATCGCTTGGTGATTCATCTTTTCAGGAATGGTACGGCTGCCGTTACGCTTATTACAGCGGCGCCATGGCCAACGGGATTGCCTCCACCCGCCTGGTCATTGCCATGGGCAAAGCCGGTTTTCTGGCATCCTTTGGTGCGGCAGGTCTTTCCCCCGAACGGATCGAGGCGGCTATCCACGAAGTTCAAACTGCCCTGCCGCAAGGGCCGTATGCCTTCAACCTGATCAACAGCCCAAATGAACCCGCCCTGGAACGTCGCGCGGCCGAGTTGTATGTCCAACACGGCATTCGCAGCGTGGAGGCTTCCGCTTATCTGGAAATTACCCCTGCCCTGGTGTACTACCGCGCCAACGGATTAATCAGTCAGCCGGACGGTACAATCCGCATTCAAAACCGGCTGATTGCAAAATTATCCCGTAAAGAAGTCGCCCGTCAGTTCATGCTCCCGGCCCCTGATGAGATCCTCAATCAATTGGTGCAGGAGAACCGATTGACCGAAACTCAGGCAAATCTCGCCCGCCGTGTTCCAATGGCCGACGACATCACCGTTGAGGCTGATTCGGGAGGACACACCGATAACCGCCCATTAGTGGGACTGCTCCCATCTATTCTGACCCTGAGGGATGAGATTCAAGATCAAATGCAGTACCCCGTTCCGATTCGAATTGGCGCAGCCGGGGGAATCAGCACACCTCAGGCAGCCCTGGCAGCGTTAATGATGGGGGCTGCTTATATTGTCACCGGTTCGGTCAATCAGGCCTGTATTGAGGCCGGGGCATCCGAACACACCCGCCGCCTGCTCGCCCAGGCCGACATGGCGGATGTTACCATGGCACCTGCCGCCGACATGTTCGAAATGGGCGTCAAAGTCCAGGTTTTGAAACGCGGCACCATGTTTGCCATGCGGGCTTCCAAGCTCTACGAATTGTATTCCCGCTATCCATCCCTTGAAGCCATCCCCGTTGAGGAACTTCAAAAACTGGAAAAGACCGTTTTCAAGCGCCCAGTCGAAGAAATCTGGCAGGATACGGTGCGATTCTTCCAGCAGCGCGATCCGCGTCAGTTAGAAAGAGCCGAGAAAGATCCGCGTCATAAAATGGCGCTGGTCTTTCGCTGGTACCTGGGACTGTCTTCCCGCTGGTCAAACAGCGGTGAAAAGGGCCGCGAGATGGACTACCAGATCTGGTGCGGGCCGGCAATGGGAGCTTTCAACGAATGGGTGCGGGGGACCTATCTTGAAAAGCCTGAAAATCGTTCTGTCGTAGATATTGCTCTCCACATCCTGACCGGGGCGGCATATTTGCAGCGTGTCCGTTTGCTGAACGCCTACGGCGTCCAAACAAGCCCTGATCTGGAGCGTTACCAACCACTCCAGCCATTGACAGAGTCTATCCTCGAAAAGGCTTGAAAGGCTTGCCTCAACAGGACGACAAGCCCCGGGTCCATTTCATTCGCTCAGTTGAATTTCCCGCAAGCGAATAGATGGAATTTCACCGGTTTGTAGTTGAACCGCCAGCGTGACCATGTAGTTGCCGCGTTGCTGCCACCAGCCAATTAACCGATGGCCTTCTTCCGGCAAATTGCTGCGGTATTCCAAAATCCGCCAGTCTCCCAAATTCGTTGCCATGCCGGGAAACACCTGAATCAGGTGAGTATCCACAGCCAACCCGAGCCGCAAAGCCTTCAGGGCGGCCTCTTTGGCGCTCCACAATAATGTGGTACGTCCCGCCTGTGCCTCTGTGGGGGCTGAAATTACCCATTCGATTTCTTCACCGGTGAAGTAATCCTGCAAGAACGCAGGATGCCGTTCCTCAATCCATTCCAGGTCAATCCCAATCCAGATACCCTCATTTGCGGTATAGGCTGCCGCCGCTCGTTCGCTGCGGTGAGAGATGCTCAGACAACCAGCCAGCGGTTCACCACCCACTTTAACCAGCGGATAGCCGTGATGGTGATTTTCAACCGAGATTTCAGCCATCGTCTTTCCGGCAAGAGCCGGAACAACACTCAGCAGCATCCGTTTGGCCGTCCAGCGGCCGCTCAACCATTCGCTGCGCCGCTTGGGGAATCGAATTGTTTCCAGGAAACGCTGTTCCTCGTGAGACAACCAGCTGGTATCAAAAATGGTGAGGTCTCCCCTCTGCGGGAAAACCTCACCGATGCACCAATCTAAATTGATCTGGCGCTGCCTTTTAGAGAGTGGCATCTGTCCCATTGACCAGTAATTTCATCGGTTTAAGCAGTGCCGCATCTACGGTGTAGGGCAATGCCACAGTCCGGTAATCCTTCACTTCCAGGTAGACCATGCCGTTCTGATCCACCAGCCTGGCATCAAATGCCAGACTGCCATCACTCGATCGGCTGGGAATGACCTCGGCAAACAATGGCTTGTCCTCCTGCGGCACACTGCGATGCAGCACCAGTTCGCCAATTGAGCGCGGTAATGCCAATGTGCCGGTCGCTCCCGCTTCCCAGATGCCAGCAGTCTGCAAAATCGCTTCCAGCAAAATCGGCATGGTTACCAACGAGACCGGCTGCTCGGTGATAGCCGGCAGGGATTCACGGACTTTGCCCAACACCTTCCCCTCCACCCGTTGGACGCCTTCCAGGACTTGGAAAGAAGGGCCGTGGAAGTAGAGACGATAGATCTCATCGCTGGCAACGGTGTAAGCGCCGTTCCAACCGGGCGGTTGAACTTTAACCGATGCAGATTTTTCCGTCTTTGGGGTCAAATAAACTTTTCCGGCAAAGTGCTGGATGACTTCATTCGGACGAGTTTTAGCAACCAGGGTCGATTCAAGGCTGACATAAGCCACCAAACCACTCGCCTCGCGGATTACTCTGGCTTTCCAGGTTACCCGGCGCGGTTCGTTGCGGTAGAACTTGAAGGGAGCCAGGAATTGAACATCTTCCAGACGTTCAACTGCAAAGCCGACTTTTTCAGCACCCAACACTGAAGCAACATGCTTCGCCGCCGCTGAAAATCCTTCAATTCCCATCACCCCCGGCAGCAAGGGGATTCCGTTCAAAGCATGGTCTTTGAGAAACGGCTGGTCATTCGGATTCAATTCGGCTTCCAGCAGCACACCGGTTTGCAGGTCAAAGCCGTTCACTGCGCTGAGCATGACATGCGCCGGGCTACCTTCGCGTAAAGCCTGATTAGCGGCTTCCAGGTTCAAACCGCTCTCCTTGCGGAGCGGTTTTTCCAGAACACCCAACGAACCGGAAACTACCACCTCACTGACCGGCTCATTCCCTACCAGTTCTTCATAAACAAAGCGGGCTGCCTGCTTCGGAGGCATCTGGTCAATCCCGCCCATTTCCATTAATTGAGGAATATATCCGCGACTCGCCATCCCCACCTGCGCCCAGGCGCTCCAATCAATGGTGACCACCCGCATTTCCGGGTGCAGACCACGCAGGTGAGAAGCAGCCTTTGCCAGCCAGTCATTGGCAGCACTGTAATCGGTCTGACCGGAATTGCCAAACCTGCCGGCAACCGAACCAAACAGCAACACCTGCTTTGGCAATCTATCCGCTGTTTGAAGGGCTTTGTAAAGATTGAAGAAACCTCCGGCTTTAACCTGAATAGTCGTACGGAATTCTTCCTCCGGTTTGAGATGCAGCTTTCGGCTGCGTTCAATGCCGGCTGCATGAATCAGGACATCCACGCGACCATTCTCCTCGACAATCTGACCAATGGTCTCCCCTACCTGATGAGGATCGGTAACATCACATAACCGGTAGACCACGCTGGCTCCAAGTGAACGGGCAGTCTGAATGGCATCCAGAATGCCAGCCATACGCTCCAATGCAGCCAGTTTCTCTTCCACCTGCGCAGGGGAAGGTTTTTGTCCGTTGGCGCTCATTTCTCTGAGCAGGTCTTTTTTCAAGCCATCCCGATCCGCTTTTAATCGCTGGAGGGCTGCATCCTGAGGATCGGCTAACGGACTGCGTCCCAGCAGGTAGAAGATGCCCTGCGTTCGCTGTGCCAGATCCGTAAGGATTGGCGCAACAATACCGCCAGCCCCGCCGCTGATAATCATTACCGGTTTCTCAGGTAGAGTTGATTGGACCGGATTGTTTCCTTCTTCTTCAAAGAGGGCAATGCTAAAGCGCTGATCGCCCTCCCAGCCGACTTCAACCACAGAGGCATCGCCGAGCGTCTCTCCGACCAGGCGGGCAGCAATCTGGCTATCATTTGCGCCTGCTTCAAAATCTACCACCTTGACCAACGCGTTTGGCCGTTCACGGCTAATAGCTTTGGCAAAGCCGGAAATCAAACCGCCCGAAACATTCTTAGCCGCAGTTACGCAGGTTCCATGCAGGCCGCCCATGCGGGTTGCACAGATCAAGAAAGGCTCACCTTCCACCATCCGGAGCAAGTGATAGAGGCGTACCAGGCGATTATCTACCAGAGATTGCCAGACACGAACATCCTGTTCCGCCAGTGATGGCTCATGGTTCAAACCGACCAGGTAATACAAACCCTGAACCCTGCCAGTGCTTTGGAAGGAGGCAACTTTTTCCTGCCATTCCTCGGGCGTCTGGGAGGAATCCAGAGTCAAAATTTGGACTTTGCGGGCGCGCAACCTGCGGGCAAGGGAATCGGCTGTTTTGCCTTCATCACTCACCAGAATCACCCTGCTGTTTTCATCTAGAGTGACTCCGCTCGGCAGACACAAATCCAATTTCGGCAGCAGCACCGGTTTTGGAACCCTTCGGCGGATGAGAATTTGCGTCTCTGCCGGCTCTTCGGTTGGTTTAGGCTCTTCAACGGTCTCCATGGCAACCGGAGCTTGCACCTCTTTGGTTGACAGCGCCTGCGCCGTCGGCTCTTTTGTTGAAACGGACTCAACAACAGGGGTAGCGGTGACAGGTTTTTCTTCGGAAACGGGCAGTTCCTCGGTGCTGGTCGCCTTCCCATTCGTTGATAACGCCTCAACCATGAAGCCGATGACTTTTTTCAAGGTGTTGTAATCCACCAACCTGAGGTCTTCCCGCCGCGGGATGTTGTAGTGGGTGCGGATAGTCGCAAACAGTTCCGCCTGTTTTACCGTGTCAATTCCTAAATCGGCTTCCAGGTCCAAATCCAAATCCAGCATTTCAACCGGATAGCCCGTCTTTTCACTGACAACCGACAGCACGTAGGTTTTAATTTCCTCTTCATCCACACCGGAGATGGAAGTCCGTGTTGGTGTTGAAGAAGGCTGTTCGCTCTCAGCCTGGACTGGTGCCGATACTTCGGCAGGTTCAACCGCCTTGCTGACCGGCTGGGCAACCGTTGTAGCAGCCGGTTGAGACTGACTGACAACCCCGCTGCTCAAAGCGTCCACCATGAAGTCAATCACCTTCTCCAGGGTGTTGTAATCCACCAGCCGCAGGTCTTCCCGCCGCGGGATGTTGTAGTGGGTGCGGATGGTAGCAAACAATTCAGCCTGTTTGACGGTATCAATCCCTAAATCGGCTTCCAGGTCAAGCCCCAGGTCGAGCATTTCAACCGGGTAACCGGTCTTTTCACTGACCACTGAAAGCACATATTCTTGAATGGCTGCCCGGTCAACGGCCGGGGCTGCAGAAAGAGACGGGACTGATTGAGCCACCTGCATAGGTATCGGCTGAGGTTCAGACTTATCCGAAGCAGGCATGGCTACATCTTCAGCCGGTTGAGCCTGAGCAGCTATCGCAGCCGCATTTTCCGCCATGAAGGAAATCACTTTGTTGAGGGTGTTGTAATCAACCAGCCGCAAATCTTCCCGTCTGGGGATGTTGTAATGCGTTCGAATTGCAGCAAAGATTTCAGCTTGTTTCACCGTATCAATGCCCAAATCGGCTTCCAGATCCAGATCCAAATCCAGCATCTCGACCGGGTAACCCGTTTTTTCACTGACCAGATTGAGAACAAATTCTTTGATCTCATCTACCTTGACCGGTGATCTGCCGGCGGGCGAGGAAGTTCCCAAGACAACAGGCTGGAGTTTTTCCTTTTCTTCAACCGCTTCAACAGGATGAGCGGCAGGCTGCGGACTCGGCACACCGACCGGTTGAGATTGCGGCAATTGATCCGGCTGCTCTGCCCAGCGGGTAGGTCCCTGCCCATACTGCCAGCGGGATTTAGCCGGCGGTTTAACCGGCGGTCCCATGTGGCGGATCCGGAGAGTGCGTTTTTCCACCTCCAATTCGGCTTTTTCGTAACCCGCAATTTCCGCCAGCCATTGCTGATAGACTGGTTGATTGATCCTTTCCTTTACATGGGCAACCACCCGGAATAACGCCATGGCAATTTGCGAGCCAAAACCGGCCCCCAACCGCAGAGCATAACTGACCGGGTATTCACCGCCTTTTGATAGGTTCAAATCACCCAGATCCGGGTCGGGTTCAAAATTCTCATCATAATTGGCAATCGGCGGCACAATTCCATGTTCCAGGGCTTTGATCGCCACAACATCTTCAATCCCCACGCCCATTGCATGACCGGTGTACCCTTTGGTATTTGCGATGATCACCTGATTGGCTTTATCGCCAAAGGTGTATCGGAGTGCCTGAATCTCCGCGGAAGCCGAACCGCCTCTGGCGGGGGTGTAGGTTTCGTGAGACATGAACATGGTTTGAGCGGCAATTTCTTCCCGGCGAATACCAAAACGCTGCTCGGCCGTGCTGATCAGGCGATTCATGATTTCCCGCACATGGGGAACATCCAGGCGGGTTCCATGATAAGCGCTATTGGCGATATCCGTCGCCAACACCTCACAAATCGCCCGCATGCCGCGTTCTCGCACCGCATCTTCGGACTCAACTACCAGTGCGGCCGCCCCCATTCCCATGATCATCCCATTCCGCCGGCGGTCAAACGGCAAAGCAGCCATACGCAGATTACCTTCTGTGGTAGCCGCACCAGAAACGAACAAGCCGGTTCCAATCCACTCCGCCAGCGGACCGCCGGTCACATCGTCACCCGCAATGATGACGACTCGGCGGCAACGTCCGGCGCGAATCCAGTCTTCAGCAACCGCAATCGCATGGGTTGTGGTGGCACAGGCAGCGTTGACATGCGTATTCGGGCCGCGTGCGCCAATATATTCAGCAAATTGCGAATGCCCCATTGAAAGCACCCGGAAGACAAAACGGCGATCAAAATGGTAATCCATCTCTTTGAGCCTTGTTTCCAGTGCTTTGATTCGCTCGCGCAGCAGGTTTCTCACCCCCGTCTGATCCACTGCGACCAGACTGAGAATGTTGCGCACTTCTTCTAACTGCTTCTCAACTTGCTTGTATTCGGAATAACGCGACATCTCTTCCGCCATTTCATCCAGCCCCGGGAAGGCAGAAGCAAAGATCACACCGGTTTCATCAGCCAGCGCTTCTGGCAAGCGCCAGCGGTCGGGGAGATAAGTGCCTTTACTGGTCTTACGATAGGCCATTACCAGGGGAATTCCGGCATCCCTCAAAGCTTCAATGCCGGCAGCCACTGCGAGTTGGGTGGTAATATCCCAGGCATCCGCACGCTCTACCGGAATGCCGAACTCTTCCACCGGATCAAATTGCCCGCGCTGTCCACCCAACTTTACGGTCAAATCCACGCTTTCAATCGGGATCATCTGGGCGCCGGCTTCGCTTTTTTCCAAACGGGTTGGCCGCTTTTCCACCATTCGCTTGCGCAATTCTTCCGGCAAAGGTTCAATGCGGATTTCGCCTTTTAAAATACTCAGGATATTCTCATCATTGAAAACGGGTTTTGATCTGCCCGGCAGCCCCAAGCCTGCACCGCTGATCACGACCGAACCCGTCAATGGCAGGCGACCGTCGTTGACCGGTGTCTGTACTTCAACCATCGGTTTTACAGACGCGCTAATCGCAACCGGGGGGACTGATTTCACACTTACCTCATCAATAGCGGATTTTTGAGTGGACACTTGTGCTGGCGTTTCAAGTTTCTGTTCTCGACCGGGCGCAATTCCCGCTGCCAGCAGACCACAAACTGCTTCGTTAAAACTGACCACTGCACCTTTTCGGGGATGATTGGTTGCCAGCAGCATGACACCCGAGCGGTCTTTGAAAATATCATTTGCCAGAGCGTTCAATACCCGTTTCGGCCCAATCTCGACAAAGACTCTTGCTCCGGCATTATAGAGCGTTTCCATGCCTTTAATAAATTGCACTGGCGAGGCAACCTGCTTTCCCAAAATATCCAGAATCTGTTCCCGGCTGGTGGGGTAAAACTCGCCGGTCACATTGGCTGCCACCGGAATCTTGGGGGATTGCAGGTTCATACGCGCAATAACCTGTTTGAGGGGCTCGCTTGCCGGGGCAACAATTTTTGTGTGGAACGCATGAGAGACAGAGATGCGGGTGGCCTGGTAACCGGCTTTTTCAAAAGCCTCTAAGGCAGCCTGAATACCTGCCGTGCTGCCACCCACGACCGATTGCATGGGGCTATTGATGTTGGCGATGACCACATATTCCGAGATTTCCTGTAAGATCCGTTCAACCTCTTGAATGGGAGCAGAAACTGCCACCATACCACCATTATCCGCCACCGAGACTTTTTTCATCTCACGGCCGCGTGCCGAAACGACTTCCAAAGCCTCCGCAAAAGTCAATACGCCGGATGCCACCAGTGCGGCATATTCCCCAAGGCTGTGACCAATCACAAAATCGGGGGAAAACCCGAATTTCTCCATCAACCGCAGCAATGCGACATTGGCCGTCAACATCGCTGGCTGAGTGATCGCCGTATCCCGTAATGCGGCTTCGGCTTGTTTTAACGATTCTTCGTCCCCCTCTACATAAATGTAACTGGTTAAGGGACGCCCCAAAATGGGTGTCATGATCGCATCAGCCTCTTTGAAGGTATCCGCTACAAGTGGTTCGGCTTCGCACAGGTCTTTGAGCATGTTGACATATTGAGATCCCTGCCCGGGGAACATAAAGGCAACTTTACCAGCCTTCCCGCTGCCCCGATAAACCCCCTGGGCAGTCAGCGCCTGCCAGGCATTTGGGGCTTCATTGTCGAGCGTTTTAAGCGCTTTTTCTCCCCGTGAAATCAACTCCTCAACCGATGAGTAGTCAATCACCAATCGCTCGGGCTTGGTTACCATCGCCGCATCTGGCAATTGGGAAGGTGGTAATTGACCCTGGCGGGCATTTTCTAAAATTTGAGCCAGTTGTTCCTTTAACTGCTGGCTGTTTTCCCCACTCAGGAAGGCGATTCCGCGATAAGGCACGGGCAAGGTCGAAGAAACCGCTTCCGCCACGACTTGCGGAGCAGGACTTTCCACCTGCGCCGCTTTTCTTTCCGGCACCGCAAACACCTTTGTTTCAGAAGTCAGCAGCCCCGGCACCCATTCTTCCAGCACCATGTGAAAGTTGGTGCCGCCAAAACCAAACGAACTGACTCCAGCCCGGCGGATTTCTCCAGGGGCATTTTCCCACGGTCGGGTTTCGGTATTGACGTAAAAGGGAATGCGGTCGAAATCAATATTTGGGTTGGGTTTATGGAAATTCACAGAGGGCGGCAAAACTTTTTCGTACAAGGCGTACATGGCTTTCAGGACACCCGCCGCCCCGGCCGCACTCTTCAAATGACCAATATTGGACTTGACCGATCCCATCGCAATGCTGCGCGGTGGCAGACCAAACTTTCCAAAAACCTCGTTGAGAGATTGTGTCTCCACCACATCCCCAACCCGCGTGGAGGTGCCATGGGCTTCAATCAAACCCACACTGGCAGGGTTTACGCCGGCATTCTTCCAGGCCCGTTCAATCGCACGCTGCTGACCAAGAGGATTGGGAGCCGTAATCCCTTTACCTTTGCCATCGCTGCTGGCGCCAACCCCGCGGATAACCGCATAAATTTTATCCCCGTCCCGTTCAGCATCGGCCAGCCGCTTTAACAAAAAGAGCACAGCCCCTTCGCCCATGACGAATCCATTCGCCCCTTCAGCGAACGGCCGTGAACCGTCCGGCGAAAGCGCCCCAATCTTACAGAATTTTACGAACCCCTCAACCCCCATATTGCGGTCCACACCGCCCGTCAAAACCGCATCAAACTGGTGATTGACCAGCCCGTCAATAGCGGCTTGAACCGCTGCATGAGAAGAAGCACAGGCAGCGTCTGTGATGAAATTTGGGCCAGAAAAATTGAACACATTGGCAATTCGGCCGGCAATCACGTTGCCCAGTTCACCCGGCATGGTATCTTCGGTAATATTGCTCACCCTTTTGCGGATATTTTGCGTCATTCCCTCCAGCAGCGCCTTCTGCACTTCTGGTGGTAGTTGGGCAAATGCTTCCACTTCTTTAAGGGCTTCCATATAATCCGGCAGACGAATTCGTAGGCTGGTTATGTAATGGTTTTCACCCGCCAGCGCATTGCCAATAATCACCGCCGTACGTGTTCCATCAAGGGGTTTCTGCGGGTAACCGTAATCTAAAAGAGCCTGCCGCGCTACACTGATGCCCCACTTTTGGCTTTCATCCATCACCGCCAGAACGTTTGGTGGAATGGGGATCCCCCATTTCAGCGGCTCGAAGGGATAAGATCGTACCCACGCCCCAATTTTGGTATAAGTTTTATCCGGTGCTTTTGGATCAGGATCATAATACAAATCCACCCGCCATCGATCGGGCGGAACCTCGGTCACTGAATATCGCCCTTGCTTGATATTGTTCCAGAATGCAGGCGCATCTTCAGCATCCGGTAAAATTGCCCCCACTCCGACAATTGCAACGGCTCTAGGATCAAACATTTTTCTCTCCTTTGAAAGAAGGTGTTTTTTTTCAGGTATCGCTAAAATGGATAAACCATGTCTTAGAGAGACACGGCAAATTTACTAACAGACTGGATTGCTATTCAGAAGGATGAGAAGGATGAGAGTACAGGTACACAACCTTCCAATTTCTCCGATCGAACAAACCCTATCAAGACAGCCCTCCAAAAATCGCCTTTTCTGGTTGATAAACTCTGAACGTAATAACCCCTTTACAGACAGGGAGTTACGTAAAAAGAACGGTTTTTCCAACATATCAAACAGGTGGTATCAAGAAATTTACACGTGGTATACTCAATCTGTCTGATTTTCTCACAAACGGATGCAAATAACCATGATGGAGTTTATTCAACACTTGACCCCTCCCGAACAATTGGAATGGGAATCGCTGAATTCCCCTCTTGCCATTCAAAACTTTTTGGACAGCTTACCCTATATCGGTGAAGAGCGGAACCGTTCCCCCTTGAATGTTCTGCGTGACCGCCAATGCCACTGCCTGGATGGGGGTTTATTGGCTGCATTAGCCCTCAGCCGCCTCGGATTTCCCCCGTTGCTAATGGATCTCGTACCTGAACCCGGAAAAGATGATGATCATGTTCTCGCAGTTTATCGGATCAATGGTTTTTATGGAGCAATTGCCAAATCCAATTTCGTGGGTTTGAGGTTTCGCGAGCCGGTATACCGCTCGCTGCGGGAATTAGCCATGTCCTATTTTGAGGCTTTTTACAACATCAACGGAGAAAAAACTCTCCGCGGGTACACCCGGCCGCTGAACCTGAACCGTTTTCAGCATCTGGATTGGGCGGTGAATGAAGAACATGTCGCCATCGTAGTTGACCACTTTTACTCCCTCAAAAGCATCCCTTTGCTTACCGCAGAGAGCATTGCGCTCCTCTCCCCGATTGACCGCCGTTCTTACGAAGCCGGGATGTTTGGCACCAATTTTGAAGGTCTCTACCGGCCAGGCATTTAATATTTTTACAGGGAAAATCCTGCCTGAGTACAGTTGAAAGCCTATCCACCTGGCGGATGTCACCCTCTTGCAGGGTTTATATAATAATTTAAGGACAAAACTTTCAGTAAACTGCACAGGAGGTGTGCTATGGCTTCTGCTACCAGGACTTTACCTCAAACTCGAATTGAGCCGGTTCGCGTTCCAGTTCTGCTTATTTTCCTGCCCAGATTGGATCTGATCATCAGCGCAGCAATGATCACGGTTGGTATACTTCTACCTCTTCTAATAACCATCGGCGTGCTATCCGCCAGTCTATGGCTGGTTTTGCTCTCTTTCGGGCTGATGGTCACCGGAGGCACGCTCTTCACGGTTTTCATCGGTGAAATTCGCTGAAATTACAGGATATGATAGAGATTGGATTGATGGTTTTGGATCTCATGTTGATAAACGTGCATTGAAATCTTCCACAAAAAATATTTGTTTAATTTTTATTATGGTAAACTGAATAGAGAATGTTCAAGAAAACCTCGACGGTTGGTGTCGCCACAGCAATTGCCCACCCCAATATCGCCTTCATTAAATACTGGGGAAATCGGGACAATGAATTGCGCCTTCCGGCAAATGGTTCAATTTCAATGAATCTGGATGGGTTGACAACCCGCACAACCGTTCGATTCGAAACCAGACTTAAGAACGATACTTTTATCCTCAATCAAAAAATTCAGGGCGGAAAAGCACTTCAACGTGTCAGCGCCTTTCTGGATATTGTCCGAAAAAAGGCAAATTTCAATTACTTTGCCGAAGTCGTCTCCGAGAACAATTTCCCCACCGGCAGCGGACTGGCCTCCTCCGCGGCAGCCTTTGCCGCACTCAGCCTGGCTGCCACTAAGGCGGCGGGGCTCAATCTTAATCGCCAGGAACTTTCGGCCCTTGCCCGGCGTGGATCGGGCTCTGCCTGTCGTTCGATCCCAGCCGGCTTCGTTGAATGGCTGCCGGGCAGTGAAGATGAAGATTCCTATGCCATTTCCATTGCACCACCCAATCACTGGGAATTGATTGACTGCATCGCCATCGTAGAATCCGATCACAAATCCATCGGTTCGACCGAAGGACATCAGCTGGCTGCCACCAGCCCCCTTCAAGCGGCACGGGTCGAGGATGCCCCCCGCCGTCTGGATATCTGTCGGCGAGCCATCCTGCAAAAAGATTTTGAGGCCTTGGCTCAAATTGTTGAATTAGACAGCAATCTTATGCACGCTGTAATGATGACCTCTACACCACCATTATTCTATTGGAATCCTGCCTCAATTGACTTGATGAAAAAAGTACGCGATTGGCGAGATGCGGGTTTACCGGTATGTTACACCCTGGATGCCGGCCCCAACGTGCATATGATTTGTCTCAACGAAGCCCTGAACGAGGTAAAATTCCGGCTTCAGCAAATCCCGGCCGTGGAGCAGGTTCTCGTCTGCCGGCCTGGAGGAGCTGCAACCGTATTAGAATAGGCAAATGCTTGCTTTTAACTCTTTTTGCACACCGGACACAAAACGGATATAATCTGTTTTAGAAAACACAATCAACCGTCCGGAAAGGATGTTATACGGTGAATTTACTGACTTTACTGGAATTCATCCTGTTTTTTGGGGTGATGTTATTTGTGCACGAATTTGGTCACTACCTGGTTGCCAAGCTTTTCAAGATTCGGGTTGAGGAATTCGGTTTTGGCTTTCCTCCCCGCCTTGTCAAATTATTTAAAATCGGAGAAACCGACTTTACCCTGAACTTAATTCCCTTTGGGGCTTTTGTACGGCTCTCCGGCGAAAACGATCCTTCCGTGCCGGGTGGCTTTGGCAGCGCCAATCCCCTTGCCCGAATCGCCGTTCTGCTTGGCGGTCCGGTAATGAACCTGCTCCTGGGTGTTGTTCTTTTCTCAGTCATGTTTACTCAGACCGGTATGCCGGATACGCGCAAAGTCATGATTGCCTCGGTTGCGGAGGGATCTCCTGCCGCGCAGGCTGGAATGGCCGTTGGGGACTTAATTATCCGCGTCAATCAAACCCCCGTCACCAGCATGGAGCAATTGATTGCCACTGTTCAGGAAAACAAAGGAAAAGAAGTAACCATCACTCTTCTCAGGGGGGATCAGGAAATTTCCGTCCAGGCTGTTCCCCGCGTTCAACCCCCGCCGGGCGAGGGAGCGTTGGGCATCTCCATGACCAATCCAATTACCAGCGTATCCTGGTTTGAAACTGTACCGGTGTCCTTCAGGGCGACCTTCGAGCAAGCGCGCATGATTTTGGAAATGCCGGGGCGACTGATCCGCGGCGAAGTTTCCGGCGAACAGGCACGAGTTGTCGGACCGGTAGGCATCTACTCCATGTTTTCTCAGGCTCGCGAGATGGATGAAGAAAACGCCGCCTCGACCGATCCCTTTGAACGCACCCTCACTCTGCGTCTGATGACGGTGATTACCATTGCGCTGGGGTTGACCAACCTCTTCCCCATCCCTGCTTTGGACGGCGGACGAATTTTATTCATCCTCCCTGAGGTAATTACCCGCCGGCGTATCCCGCCTCAGTATGAAAACCTTGTTCACTTGATTGGCTTTGTAGCATTGATTTTATTGATGTTTTACATAACGGCTCAAGACATTCTTAACCCTATTCAACTACCTTAGGCTTGAACGAATGGAAGATCGAAAATGACCTCCTCAACAAAACGAATTGTTCCCTTTGATGAAATCCTGGCCGCCCTTTTAGATGACAGCCGGCCGTTTCCGCCCGTATTTTTGCACCGCTTTTCAGACCTCACTCCAACCGATTTGACCAAATTAAAAACCATTTGGCCGCAAATTTCGCCTCAGCGCCGAATTGCGCTGATGGAAGACCTTGAAGAATATGCAGAAATTGACACCCTGGTTTCCTTTGATGATCTAAGCATTTTTGCACTGGATGACGAAGAGCCGCGCGTCCGCTCTGCCGCTTTAGAAATCCTTTGGGAAACGGATAACGAAAAACTCGTCCCCAAATTCATTTCCATGATGGAAGAAGACCCCGATCCATTGGTGCGTGCCACCGCCGCCAGCACATTAGGAAGATACGTCTTTCTGGGAGAGCTGGAAGAAATTTCCCCCAAAATTTTAAAGCGGGTTGAGGATCATCTGCTTGCGGTTGCGCAAAGCTCGGAAGTGCCTCTCGTCCGTCGGCGAGCTGTTGAAGCATTGGGTTACTCCAGCCGCCCCGAAGTCAAACCATTAATTCTTGCCGCCTATAATAATGACGACCCGGAGTGGCTGTGTTCGGCTCTGTTTGCCATGGGACGATCGGCAAGCCAGGAATACATTCCCGCCGTCATTGATCAGTTGGACCATCCGGATCCCGAAGTGGTATTTGAAGCCGTGCGCGCCGCTGGTCAGTTGAGCGCCGGAGCTGCCCGTGAAATCCTTTTGGAAATGCTGGAATCCGGAATCGAGGATGATGAATTACGCATGGCAGTCATCTGGTCTCTTTCCGAAATTGGCGGCGAGCAAGTCCGCAATGTATTGGAAAACCTTCTCGATCAATCCGAAGATGCCGAGGAAGCCGACTTCTTGCAAGATGCACTGGATAATCTCTTCCTGACGGAAGGACTGGTCTCCTTTGAGATGTTTGATTTCGAGCCGCAGGATGAAGATGATCTGAGCTCCATCATCAACCTCGAAGAAGAGGAAGAAGAGGACGACAACCCAGAAGATCATCGGTATTACCGAAACAATTAAGTTCTTCAAAGGGGGAAATTTGAACAAAAATATTTTCTTCCTGTTTTGGATGATGAGCATTCTGATTGGCGGTTGGACTTTTCTGCCACAACAGTCAATCGGTGTACAGCTCCTGCCCCCGCAAATTGAGTTTGGCAGATCCATAAGCTTTAATTTGCAATTGAAACAACCCGATGAAGTACAGGCCGCTTTCCTGCTGCTCAAATCCAACGGAGAAGAAACTCAAATCATTCCTTTCCCTTCACCGTTGGGAGAAACCAATCCGATCGTCATTGACCTGACCACCCATAGCCTGCGGCCTTTTACCACGGTCGAATACTGGTACCGGCTTGAAATGAAAAATGGCGATAACCTGACCGGTGAAAAAGCCGCCTTTTTTTACGAGGACAACCGTGTGACATGGCAGCGGCTCTCCGCTCAGCAGATCAACCTCGCCTGGCAACAAGGGGATCTGGTCTTTGGTCAACAAGCATTGGATGTAACCGTTCAAAGCCTCCAAAGCAATCTTGCGATATTGGATAGCCCCCTCCGGGAAACCGTTTCCATTTACATCTACCCAAGCGCTAGAGATTTACAGTCCGTACTCAACCTCAATCCAAATAGTTGGGTAGCCGGTCATACCAGCCCCGATCTTGGCGTTATCCTCGTCTCCATCCCACCCGGCCCCGATCAGCGCGCAGAAATGGAACGGCAAATTCCCCATGAGCTGATGCACATTCTCCAATACCAGCTCGCCGGCGAAGCCTACACCCGCTTGCCCGTTTGGCTGATTGAAGGTCTGGCCTCAATTGCCGAACTTTATCCCAACCCCGAATATCAACGCGTCCTCCAAAAGGCCAGTGAAAACGACAACCTATTACCATTTGTGAACCTGTGTTCTGCATTTCCTGCTGATTTATCTGGCGCAATTCTCTCGTATGCTCAGTCGGCTTCCTTCATCCGATTTCTCTATCAAACTTACGGTGCTTCTTCTTTACGTGATCTGATTTTTTCGTATAAAGACGGATTAGGCTGCGAGGAGGGTGTGCGGAAGGTCTACGGTCAGTCCATTGCGGAACTCGAAACACGCTGGCGGCAGGAGGTGCTTGGCATGGATCTGGCTTCACTGGCCTGGAATAATCTACAACCTTATCTGCTCATTTTACTTCTGGTTTCATTGCCAATTTTCTGGACAATATTTTCCTCAGGGAGAAAGGGTATTGCTGGAAATGCTCCCCAATGACACCCCTTCCAGATTACATGCCATCGTCGAGGGCCGCGTTCAAGGAGTCGGGTTTCGCATGTTCGTCCTCGAAACCGCCCGAAACCTGAACCTGACTGGGTGGGTGCGCAACCGATGGAACGGAGATGTAGAAGTGCTGGCTGAAGGGCCGCGTTCGGCCTTGGAAAATCTCCTCAGCAAACTCCGAGTCGGTCCACCCGCTGCACACGTGACCGGTGTTCACTTCGAATGGCAGCAGCCTACTGGAGAGTTTAAGCGTTTCGATGTCCGTGCAACCAGTTATTGAGAAAATATCACTCCTCTGGCTTCCCATCCCACGGATAAACAGCCTGCATTGCAGCAAACTCACGCACCGCCGGATCATCAGAGTAGAATCCTCTTTTTTCAGAAGGAAGCAGCAACGCGATCTCGCGCATCATCTCGTGTCCGATTTCTTCTAAACGATTGCGGTCGGTTTCACCCCGCTCTGAGACAAAAAACGGCCCGAACGGTTTACCAAACCGCACGGTGATTCGGGCTCTCTTCCCGCGTTTGAGCGTGGGGAACAGGTCGGTCAAACCATCCAGACCTACTGGTAGGATTTTTGCCCGGGTAGAAGAAGCCAGGTAAGCTGCCCCCGGTCGAGCAGGCCGTAATACACTTGTCCAATTGCCCGCCTCGGGGAAAATGCCCAGAACGCCTTTCGATTGTAAGACTGCGCGCGATGCATAAAGCGTATCCCGCGAGATTGAGCCTCGCCGGACTGGTAAAAACCCATACAATTTTGCCAGCCAGATTACGCTTTGAGGGGCGTTCGGCATCCTCAGTCCACCAAGGTACTCGATTGGATATGGGACTGAGCCAATGACCGCCACCGGATCCAGAAAACTAAAATGATTGCCGATGACCAGTAACGGTCCCTCTTTTGGAAGATTTTCTCTTCCCTCAATGGAAAAATCAGAAAGAACCTGAAAGGCAACCCGGATTAATTGACGCAGGATTGTTCGGATCACTTTCCGACGGGGGTAAGTAATCGTCATATCGTTCATGCACATCACTCGATTCAAAGGGAGGCTGAAGATTGGCCGATTTCTTCGGTCTCCGGTTGACGAATTTTCAATAAAAGAACCAGCCCGAAAAGGAGAAACGCCACAATCGAGCCAATGGCTATGCGAATTCCAGTCTGTTCGGCGTTTATTGTATCCATCCCGCGCCCCCCCAAAATCAAGGCTGCCTCTGCCGCAATAAAACCATAGACCGCCGGCCCGATAAAAGACGAAGTCCGCCCGCCGACTTCAAAAAACCCGTAAAACTCGGCACTTTTTTCTTCTGGAGCAAATTGCCCCACCAGCGTGCGGCTCACCGATTGAACTCCCGTCAGCGCAAAACCGGCAATGGCGCCAATCACAAAGAATACCGTTACATTCTGCACAAACACCATCCACACCACCGCCCCAATCATTATGGCCAGTGATACGATCAATGAACGCTTGCTTGACCAGCGGTCGGCTAAAATCCCAAACACGTAAGCTCCTGCCACACTGGTGATCTGGATGATAATCATAAAAACGATCAGTTGCTGCTGGGTCATACCAAACAAAACCGCCCCAATGATGGCGGCAAAATTCAACGCCATCATGATGCCGTCATTGTAAATTAGAAAGGCGATGATGAACTTGATGAACTCACGGTACTGGCGTACCGCTCGAAATGTGTCGCTTAAACGGCGAAAAGCCACTCCAATATATCCCTCGCCTTGTCTCAAAGGCTGCGGCTCAGCCCGTTCTCGCAGCCATAAAAACAAGGGAATAGATGAAATCAGGTAAAAAACCGCGGTGATTAAGAAAGAAAAGCGCACGATTGTCGTTCCGCCGATACTCATAATCAAAGCCAGGACAATCAGCAAGCAAACAATCCCTCCCAGAGAACCAAACGCCCAGCCATTCCCGGAAACCTTACCCATTTCTTCGGGTGCGGCAATTTCTGGCAACAGCGCGTTATAAAAAACTTGCGCTGCCCGGTATCCGGTCTCAGCCAGAATAAAAAACAACATACCCGCGAAAATATCCCCTGGCATGACAAAAAATAAAGCTGCCGTGAAAATCACCGATAAGGTTGTGAAAAACAACAAGAACCTTTTTTTGGATGCAGAAAAATCGGCCAGTGTCCCCAAAATCGGTGAGAGAACAGCCACAATCAACATGGCGATACCGACCGAAATACCCCACAGCCGGGTTCCTTGCGAACCCCCGACAACCTGTCCCTGAAAATAAGCCGAATAAACGGCTAACAAGACCACCGCAGCGTATGCAGAATTACCGAAATCATAAAAATACCATGCCCAACGTTCCCGCCGGGTTGTTGGAATTCTTTTGCGTACAGCCCGCGTTTTGGTTTGTTCCAGTGCAATTGCCATTAATTAATCACCTCAAATTTTGGAATTTTTTTGACTGTCAGGTGTCGGAGAGCAACCCCGTGTCTTACCCCTCAGGTGCCCTCGGCTAGTTTATCACAGGCCTGAACTTAGCAGTATGGTTATTTACAATCTATTTCGGAAATGACCGCTATCATTCTATTAAACCACCTGAGCATGGAAAAGTTGCGGTGAGCCCGCATTTATAATAAAAACAAACTGCGGCTTTCCTGCGGAAACTGAATTCTCCTCATCCTGTATAATAATCTCATCACAAACACCATTCATCACAGAAAAAGGGAGATTTCCACATGGTCAAGCGGCTGATTCTGGTGGCGGGGAATATCGGATCGGGCAAAACCTCACTGACCGAACGCATCGGAGCGAGATTGGGATGGCGAACTGCCTACGAATCGGTGAGCGATAATCCCTACCTGCCCGATTTTTACCGTGATATGCGAGCCTGGTCATTTCATTTACAGATTTATTTTCTGGGTCATCGCGCTCAGCAGCATCTGGATATGTGGAACGATCCCCGCTCGGCGATCATTGATCGCAGTATCTACGAAGATGCCGCCATTTTTGCCCGCGCCCTCCATCATTTGGGCAACCTGAATGAGCGCGACTACCAGACGTATCGAAAAGTGTTCGATCTTGTCGTTCGAACTCTACCGCCGCCATCGCTTCTCATTTACTTAAAAGCTCCCGTTGAGGTACTAATTGAACGTATTCGCCAGCGCGGCAGGGAAATTGAAAGCAGCATCACCCCTCAATACCTGCAATTGCTCGAAACGTTTTATGATGATTGGATGCGTACCTTCGATCTCTGTCCGGTCCTAACCATCCGCACAGACGACCTCGACTTCGTTCATCAAACCCAACATCTGGATACCGTTGTTCAACGCATTCAGGAAAAACTGACCGGAAAAGAAGAAATTGTTTTTTGAAAGACTCTGATCCTCAAGGGTGAAAGAATTTAATGGAAGTTTCCAAACCATTTCAAAGTTACGAACCGCCACCTCCCCAACTTAAACCAGCCGATCCGGTTACAATCCTGGTTGCCGATGCGGCAATCGGGATTATTCTGGAGGAGTTAACCGAGGTATGGATCGAACATATCGGTAGCACGGCCGTTCCCGGTTTAGCGGGCAGCGGCATTATTGATCTGATGCTGATCAGTTCGCCCGATCAGATCGAACCGGTTCAGAAAGCCCTGGATCGGCTTGGCTTTCAGCAACCACACCCCAACGATCCGCTTTCCTCAACACCACTGGTGAGGGTGGCATCCATGCCTTATGAAGGTAAATCGTATTTAATTAACCTCTATATCGTTGACAAGGATTCACCCAGGGTAAATCAATTCCGCACTTTTCGCGATCGGCTGCGCCTTGACCCCGCTTTTCGCTCTGCCTATCAAGACCTCAAACGTTCATTCTTCGCCAGAGGTAGTCTCAGCCCTTCGGAATACACCCGGGTAAAGAGTGAATTTATTCAGAGGGCTTTGAGTTAAAAAACAATGGTGTGGCCTTTGCAGACCACACCAAAGCACAGCAATTGTTCAAAAAGAAATTACCAGCCGCGACGGCCACCGCCACCACGGTTACCAGACTTTCCACCCCGTCGGTCATTGCCATAATTACTTCTGCGGTCAAACCCGCTGTCGAAATTGCGCGGACCGCGTTCTTCCCGAGGGCGGGCAGCATTGACTGTCAAATTGCGGTTCATGAACGCTTTGCCGTTCAGGTTTTGAATCGCATTTTGCGCTTCGCTTTCGTTGGCCATTTCCACAAAACCAAAACCGCGCGGCTGACCCGAAAACTTATCCTTGATCAGGTTAACAGAAGTAACCGTACCAAAGGCAGAAAACAACTCGCGAACCCCATCTTCGGTCGCATCAAACGACAAATTACCTACATAGATATTCATTTTTTTCCTTTTCTTTTCTGTTTGACAATCCCAAGTGCAGTTTTGTTATTGTGGTGCTGATAGAAAACCAATGCGACCGAAAACAATACCAGAGAGCCTCAGGATGTCAGATGATGAATGACGAACGCATTTATTTTACCACGTTTTCAGCATTACAGTCACATTTCTTCTCGAAAGATTAACCCATACTTCTTGCGGGCTGCCAGCCATGCTTTTCGCAGTAGCTCATAAACCTCATGCGGGTTTTTGATATTTCTCAGAACAATTTCCGCATGAGAAGGATCGGCGCCTTTGATGCGGATATCTCCAATGTCCAGAAGCCGTTCACCGACCGATTGAGCAAAGTCAATATCCTGAACCCGGATCAACTCGTAATTTTCGTAGTCCTTTCCCAACAGCCCTTTGACCACTTTAATCCTCTCGTTGGTGATCACATAATATTCAACCAGCGAAAGCAGCGGTCTGCCCTTCCACAATACTTGCTCTCCGTCACCAGATTCAGCAAGTCGGGTAAGTTGATCATCCGCATCCGACCCAATCACTTCATCCATCACCACCAGCATCTGTGCGGTAACTGCATCCACCAGTTTATTTTGATCATCGCTCGAAAGGGCAGCCAGATTGACCCCGCTTTGGGCAATTGCCTGCCAGGCAGCCGCTTTAATTTTACTGCGTACCTGTTCCAATTCCATCGCCAGCCTCCTCATTTTACAATTCAATTTTGACTTTCTGATGAAATTATATCTGAAAGCAAATTCATCCTGTTATACTTATATTGTATGCCCAATCAATTACCTCGAATTGAAATCCCCAAAGATGAAATCGAGTTCGATTTTATCCGTGCTTCCGGCCCCGGTGGACAGAATGTCAACGGCGTGTGTACGAAAACCCTGACGTCTCCCCAAACCACCCGGTCACCTTCCCGGAGCCGTCTTTTGAGAGAATAACCTTGGCGTGCAACAGCTCCAGCACCTGACGCTTGCTCTCTGGTGTAGGGTCCCAATCCTCATTTGCAATCCGTTCCCTTACTTTCTGGGCAAAACCTTCTAAATCTTCAAACTGCCTCTGAGTTGGTACTGCTGTGGGTACGGACTCAATCTCCTCTATTCTCGCGCGGACTTCGGTAAGATCCCGGTCTAACTGCACCCTTTGGGCGAGATATTCGGTTTTTGTCATCTGGATGTCTGGATCGGTGTAAGCGCGGGTCAAATTGGTTAACTTTTGCTCTAGTTTGCCGGCTGACCGATAATACCCTTCCAGTAGGATGCGCGAACGCGAGCGATTTTCCACATCCAATTGTTGAGCCTGGTAATAAGCCTGTCTCAAAACCTCTGTATCGACCAGCATTTCCTTTACGGCTTCCCAAACACGTTCTTCCAGACTTACTGCTGTTATTTCCCGATCCATACACTGGCCTTCAATTCTGCGATGGCGATAGGATCGATGGGCTTTTCGATGCTCCTTTGGACGATCCTTTTGGAAATTGGCTCTGTAAGGTTTCTCACATTCCATACAACGGATCATCCCGGATAATAGATAAAAGTGTTGAGGTTGGCGGCGGAGCGCTTCACGATGGTCCTTTATCCTCATTTGAACGAGGTTAAATAATTGCACGTCTATCAGAGGGGCAATTTCAATCTTAATCCATTCACGTTTTTCACGTGGTTTTAGATCCGAATTACTCCGGCATACCGATTTGTTGTAATGGACATACCCTTTATAAGTGGTATTGGTCAGGATGTTTCGAATGGCGGATAAGTGCCAGTTTGGTTTACCCGTGTAGGAAGGAATACTACAGTTTTCTAGCTCAACACGAATCCTGTGCATAGAGTAGTTCTCCTCGCCATAAAGCGAGAAGATCAATCGAACGACCTCGGCTTGCTCAGGATGAATAGGCAGTCCCCCCATTCCCTTCGCATCCAATATGTAACCATACGGTGTCCGTCCACCAACATACAGACCCTTTTCGGCTTTACCACGTTTCCCACGATTACAACGCTCAACCCGTTTGGCGTTCTCCCACTTGGCAAACGTGGCGTCCATATCTTTGCGCACCTCTCCTTCAGGGAAGTCGTCATAATTTCCGAGCGCAAATTCGACTTTAGCTCCGCGCCGGAAGAATTCCTTCTCCAAGGTTTGGCGGATGTATGGGTCGCGGGCTAACCGATCGATCGAATGGACCACAACAACATCAAAGCCATAATCTTCGAGATTGGTCAGCGCAGCATCCAGACTGGGACGGTTCATTTCACGGGAGGAATAATCATCAACGTAAGCGGGAATTGAATTGGGATTTTTCTCAACATCCAGGCCGCTTTGTTTGTCCACGAACGCATTGCCCACTAGGGTATAACCGTTATTTTGACAATACTTGACGCATTCCGCAATTTGGGTGGGAATTCTGAAGTTGGATCGCTGATCGTTCGTAGAAACCCGAGAGTAAATAATCGCACGTTTGGTAGCCATAATTATCACCTAACCCTTAATGATCTTAACGCCATGTCCATTGCGCCGAATGCGCCCTTCAGTTTCGAGACGTTCCAGGTAGGAGTAAACCATCTGCCTGGACATGTTCAGTGTACGCGCAGCATCTGTCACCCCAATCGTTGGATTGTCACGGAACAGTGTCAAAAGATTGTCCATTCGGTTACCTTGAATGACCGCCCTGGCTTGACGCGCTTTGACTAACGAGCTGTCTGGAGTGACAGTATTAGACGCTGCATTGGACGCTAACAGTTCAGTCAGACTCCCCGTTGTTGGACGAACAGCTTGACGTTCCGCTTTACGCTCAGCACGATCCTGGGCAATACCTGCCAGACGCCGGCGATGACCAGAACACAAGGCCAGATTGACGGCACCGACCAGCGCCAGAATTGGAAAGAGCGCCGGCGCGTAACGGGCCAGATCTGGGTAAATATCCAGCAGCACGGTCAAACCAATGGTGGAAACCAGGTAAACGCCGACTAAAGAAGCTGCCAATAAAAACGGTGCGTCTGGATTCGTTTTTCCTTTTGCCGGCGTTGTACTCCCAAAGCAGCAGGCTGGTACTTACGGTAGGCCCAGGCTCTCGATGATCTCAGCGGCGACCCAAGCTAACTCAGCGCTCCAATGCAAGTCTTTGACTGTGGGATTGGCCACCAAAACCGCACTGGGAATGGGCATGATCCAGAGACCGATGGCGGCAATGCCATCGGTCAGGTTGGTCTCAATTTCCGAGAGAGTCTCCCGGAATCGAAAAAGAAAAGATTGATCAGCCAAGATGAGCCTCCTATACATGTAGGGGGCAACAAAAAGCCCCCGGTAAATGGTCCCCACCGAGGGCGAATCCTGGCTGATCAGCTATAATGAGATCAGCCCCTACCTCCGCTAGTACCGGTGGTTGGGGTCAGGTTCGTGTAGGTGCTCGCTACACCTGCACGAACCATCCTATGGTTTTGTTCTATCTATTATATCTCATAGAACAAATATGCGAGTAATCGAATTCGGGCTATCCGGAAGTAGCGAGCCAACCGGAACAAAAGTCAATAGCGCTAGTTACGATGGGTGCTGGGCGGCAGCGTAAAACCGCCAGCCACCCATGCCTCTAACTCCTCCTCGGAAACGCCCAGCAGTTCGCACCAATTCAGCCCGACAAACTGAAACCATGTTCGAGCCTCGGTCACGCAGGCCGGGTTATCGCTCTCCAGATCCAGCACGGGATGGTAGATCATGGCCAGGGCCAGGTCTATATACGGGTCATGGATAATCACGTCATCCATCTTTGCTTTCCTCGGATTTCTCCGGAAGATAGATATGGATGACCTCCCCATCTGTAACCGCCGTCAATCGTTCTCTCAACTGTGGTATGGGCGAGCCGCTGATTTTCTCGGCCTCCACATCCTTATCCAGGAAGATCGACAGTGCCATAGCCAGCAGCTCTGGGTTGTAACCGGCCTCGATCCTGCCATCCGGCAGCCGGCGCCAGCAGCCGCCAATCGTGGGCATTTTACTGTCCGCGGGCAGGCGGATGACGATTTCACAATTCAACCAGAGTGCTTCAGTCTCTTGTGACATTTGGCCATCAGTGACATGAGTGACATTATTTTCTTGCCCCAGCTCGTTCGGCAGTTGGATGTTATAAACGGCTGCCCAGCGTGTCAGATCTGCGAGGGTGATCTGCCACATGCGCGTACCTTTGCCGGCTTCACACGCCTTGCGCAGCCTGAGTTTTCCCAGCAGCCGTCCCACCTTCCGTGAAGTTATTTTCTCCGGGTCGATATCGGCTTCGGTTTGCTCGGCGATGTGCTGGGCGGCTTCGCTGATCTGAGATGTCGTAAATGTCCATCCGGCTGAATGGATGTCACTGTTGTCTTTAATGTCACTCTTTTCATCTGCCAGCTTACACAGCCCCTCCAGCACCAGTAAAAAGATGTCTCCCGATTGCTGGTCGGCGCTCTCCTCCTGCTGGTAGCGCCAGGACATCTCCTCCAATCGCTGCCAGAGGCCGCCTATTACCACCTGGTCCTGACCTTGATTGCGAACTGTGTAAGAGTGCTGCAATCGGTGCTGCTGATCAAGACTGTCCCACCAGGCGGCGACGGATAGGATCGCTTTCCACGGCTGAAGGTTGCGCCCACTCAAGCGGGCATTTTGGGCGACATGAGTTTCAAAATCATGCAGCAAGGGCAAATTTGCCAGACCCACGGCCCACAGATCATCGACCAGTGCGCGGGGGGTCGTGTGGCCAGAAGGTGTGATCTAGGGGATCGAAATTGGCCTTGTCACGGTCGGCGGTGCGGATGAGGGGAATGACGATGGTGCGCGATGCCAGAACGGGATCGGGTATGTTGATCCCGGAAAACAAGCGCGGGCTGTAGGCGTTCACGTGGCGCAGCTTCCATTTTCCAGGTCCGTCCGGTTCTTTCAATGGTATGGTCAAACCGCGCCGGTTGCCGGCCAGCAGCAATGCGCGTTTATCCGGGTCGGTCTTTTTCGGGTCAGCCAGGTTCTCGGCGTCGTCGAAAGCCAGGGTCGCGCTATAATCCGCCAGGTCGCGCAGGCTGGCAAAGCTGCCGCCGGCCAGGATGAGCTGCCCTAGATAAGCCATTTCGGTCACCACGATTAGCAGGTTAGTCTTTCCTGATCCGGCTCCCCCGTTTGGCCAGAGAAACCCGATCACATTGAATGCATCCAGCAAGTTGGTTGCCATGATGAAGCAGGCAACCAGTTCCGCCATGGCCTGCTGGTCACCCAACGAATGGTCGAAATCCAGGAAGCGATTGACCACATCCACGACTTGCTGGAAGGTGTAGATCGGGTCGGGGATCTTGCCCTGAACGAAGGCGCGTACGCCGCGCGTAGACCAGCGTTTCTCAATTGGGATGATTTCGGGGAGGATGGCTTTCATCCCCAGTTCACTCAGAGGGCGTGTGCTTTGGCCGTCGCTGACTTCAGTGAAAACACGCCGGTCGCTGCGAACGATAAACAAACAGGTCTTTTCTTCGACCAGGGGCGGGTTGTGGACGATCAGGTTGCCATCCTTGTCCAACACTTCGCGCTGGGTGGTGCGCACCGGCAGCCAGGTCGCAGCGAATGCATATTTCCCAATCAGGCAGAGGGGACGCTTGATATTGGGCGAAGGTTCATCCAACAACTTGATGGTCGGCAGGGCAACATGGGGGATGGGGCGGGGGAATTGTGCCAGCACTTCCAGGTCCTTCAGATCATGCCCGCTGGCCAACCAGTCATCCACACCCCATTTGGCCCCGCTGGGATGGTTGGGTAGATAGATCGCCGAAACCGTGGCTCTCTTGCGCTGGAGGATTTCCGTTCGGCGTTCCATTGCCTGGCGCACCGAAGGTTTGTACATTACGTCCGAGTCGAAAACGATGCGCACCGAGCGGTTCTCCCAGGCAACGAAGTCGAAATCCGCCAGGATGGTTGTCGCGCCAAATTCATTGCGTCCTTTGAAGTTCCAGACGCCGAGTAAATCAATGGTGCAAGCTCCTGCCGTGGTTAAAGAATCGGCTTTCTTCTGCCCCTCGGTGATGTACAGCGGAATGCTCGGATTTTTGAGCTTCTTCATGCAGGAGGATGGGCAGTCCACCCGCACACCGGTATCCTTGGGAATCTCGTACTTGAGGACCTTGACCGGTCGTAATCTGTCCGAATCACGTTTGCCGCGATTTTCATAGGTGCGTGGGTCGTCCGGACGGTAGACATGCAAGCCAACCTTGCCGTCCGTGGGGTGTAAGGGGATCAGCAGCCCGGGCACACGCCGCTGGGCGGGCGAAAAGCCATATTGAACCAGGTCGCCCTCGCTGGTAATCGTGCGGTAGCCACGCTCTCGAATCACCTGTTCCGAGATGCCCGATTCTTCGGTAAGCATCTTCAAGTGTTTGTCTGAAAGGGACAGGTCGGTGAGGCTCATACTTTGGGCTCCTGGCTATTGGTGGTTTCTGCGTCTAAAACAGCTGTGTCTCCTGTGGTTCATACCTTGCGTTTCTTTGTGGAGGGTTGGTCCGATTTCTTGCCTGGCTCTCTCCCCCTGCACTGCGTGCGGGGGCCTTCGGGTTTCGTACCTGTAAATTGATCACTGAGGATGTATGCGTAGACGCGCACCAACAACCTCTCCTGCTCCTCCGGTGAAAGTTGGAGGGTTTCAGCAGGTTGAATCATGGCGAACACAATTCTCCTGTGGTTCTGCGGATGGGCTTTCTGAGGGTAATAACATACCGCGCCGGATCAAGTCGAGGCGAACGATGAGTCTGGCCTGGTCCGCCGGCGTACGCAGTTCCTGCTCCGCCAGATGGATCAGGGCAGAGTATTAAGGCTGTTCTAAGAAGATTTTCAAACGGTTGAGCATAGATCTCCTTTCGGCAAAATAAAATGACGGCGTTATCGTTCAAGGCCGCCATTCTGCCGCCAGGGATATCCCTTGCTCAAGTACCCGCAATATCCCTCTTTATCCCTTCCATATCCTTTTTTCGAAGGTTATTGGTTCAAGAGGGCTTCTTCTTGGAATCCTTGATGTAATTCGACTTTCCTTAGGGTACTACTTCAGCCCCATAATCTTTTCGCAGCTTATTGATCCGGTTGAGGACTGTTTTTCTCGAAAGGCTTACCCGAACCGCGATTTGCTCACAGGTCAGGCCTCTGTGCCAGTGGCGCAAGATCTCGCGGTTGGGTCCGACATTCGGAAGGGTCATCCAGATCTCCGCAGTTGGATTTGCTGGTTGAGATTGCGCTTCGGTACTGGTTACAGATTGTGGAGTAGTAGAAGCAGTGACTTCGGGGATTTCTGGCAAGGAAAACCAGCCCAACTTTTCCAGTTCGTCGCGGATCGCATCCCACAGGTCCCAGAGGGTTCTTTCACCAGTCATGCGAATTCGTAAAAGGGTCCCGTCTAGGGGTAGAACATGAGCGTGAATGGACAGGAGATTCCTTCCGATTGACAACTTTACTTCAATTGGGTTGGCATCCTGTGGAATGCTGCCAGCATCTTTGCGTCCGCCCGGAAGTAGAATTTGGCACGCTAGCCATTGGTAGTTTGCTTTGCTCCGTAAGGCCAGGGCGAATTGACGCAGCATGACCCCGAACTGCGCCGGCGTGCCTTTGATGGAGAAATCGAACTGCTCATCGATTTTCTCTGAGCCGTTTCCCACAGCTCCAAAAGGCAGATCGTGATAACCAAAGATTTGTAATCTGCTGGAAAGCCAGACTTTGAATTCCTGCTGTCGCTGGACGCGCTTCTCATAAAGTTAATCAGAGAGAATGGCCCGGAAAACATCTTTCTGGCCATACAAATCGGCAAGTCGTCCTCTGAGGCCAAGGACCTCTACACTGAGCAGGTTTTCATACTTTGGAAGCTCATTCGGGGTGATGGGTTGTGGTGGGTCAAAACGTAACTCTGTTCGACCTGACGACTTTTCAAGACAGCTTATCTTCCCAATATCTCCCCATTTCTGACATTGGATTTCTAACATGTGGCCATCTGACAACGCACAAGAATATACTTCCTGTATGAAGATTGGTTGAAAGCAGGCCAGGACGGTTGACATCACACGCGAAGGATGTGCGTTTGTATAATGAACAGGCACCATAAACGAACGAATTTTATTTAACCTTTGATAAAAGAATTACGATATCTCAATATTATAAGACAGAAAACACGAACGTTCTGAATTTCAGTTTTTCTATGTACCTAATTGGGATTACGCAACCTTTTTTCTGTAAATTCGAGTCAGAAATATCCATCGTTCTTTAACAATCAAATGACTTGCCAGAGCAATAATGTTTGCCGATCTGCCACTCTTCTGAGATCTCCATCAAGAGGGCT
>NZ_LGHJ01000016.1 GCF_001306055.1 Bellilinea caldifistulae
ATGATCCTTTGCCGGTTTCTTCGAAACGCTGCTTTTCCATCCCGCTGATCTCCAAAGTGGTTTGGTTCGATTGTATTAAGGTTTTCCCCTTTTCGTCAATCCCAGTTGTTTGTTTTTCAACAATCTCAAGGGGTATAAAGGTTGACAAATTGGCAAATCAAGATAAAATACCATACGAACAACGCCGAAGTGGCGGAACTGGCAGACGCGCTACGTTCAGGGCGTAGTGAGCATAGCGCTCGTGAGGGTTCAAATCCCTCCTTCGGCACTAAAACCCCGCGAAAGGCGGGGTTTAATTTTTCAAAGCAAATTGCACTTGTCCGATGGATGAGATTATTGTAAGATAGAGGCATGAGCAGACTTTTCACCCACTGGAAGCAATGGCTTGTTTTACTGGCATTTGTAGTCTTGTTTTTCCTACTGATGGATTTGAATAACCGGTTGGGAGATTTAAGCCGTTTGAATAACCAGCTGGCTAAAATTGAAACCCAGGTAGCTGGTCTCAAAGCAACCGAATCGGCACTCAGCACACAAATCATATACTCCACCTCAGAAGCAGCGGTAAACGAATACGCCCGCAATCACGGGTTAATTCGAGAAGGTGAAAAGTTGATTGTTCCCTTGGGGGAAGGTACTCCTCAAAGTCAGGTGAACATCCAACCCGAAGTAACTCCTTCGCCAGTACGCAATGTAGAGGTGTGGTGGGCGTTGTTTTTTGGTGAGTGAGTAGTCTCTCTGGCTGCATGCGGTCATCATCCTTGATCCTGGATGAGGGGTGCATTTTTGATGCCAGCCAGGGTTATCCGTTTGCGCCTTTTTGATCTTCTTCTGACAAGATGCGATGTAGTACGACTAATGTCAGATCGTCTGATGGCGGGGTTCCTTCCCGAAAATCGCTCAATTGTTGTCGAACAAAATCGAGAAAGTCGGCCGGGCTGGTTTTAGGTGCTTTTTCAATTGTCGTCCGTAAACGCTGCTCTCCAAAAGTTTCCCCGTTAGGCGAAAAACTTTCTGTTACGCCATCGGTATAGAAAATCAGCCAGTCACCCGCGCCAATGGTGAGAGCATGATCGCTTAATTTGTTGGAGGAATAAACTCCCAACGCCATTCCCCCTTTGGGGAAGAGTTCCACTGAACCGTTTTGGTGGCGTAATATGAAAGGTAGGTTATGACCAGCGTTAGCGTAGCGCAGGGTGCCATCCTCAGCATTGAGAATGACATAAACTGCGGTCACGAACATGGTATTTTGGGGTTCAAAAGTTAATGCCCGATTGACTCGTTCCAGCACTCGGGCAGGAGATTCGGCATTTTGTGAAAAAGCGCGGATAAGGGTTTTTGTCACGGTCATGTAAAGGGCGGCTGGCATGCCCTTGTCTGAAACATCTGCGATTACCACGCCAAAACGGTCGCCTTTAATGCGAAACACATCGTAAAAATCTCCCCCCACCTCGCGAGCAGTCTGCCAGTGAATATCCACTTCCCAGCCGGGGATCTTCGGCAGACGATTGGGCAGAAATGTTTTTTGAATTTGGCGGGCAAGTTGAATTTCCCGTTCGAGCCGTTCGCGCTGAATCATCTCGCGGTTCAAGCGGTCGTTTTGGATTGCCAGAGAAACCTGTTGGGCAATCCCTGAGAGAATTTCTAATCGCCGGTCGTGGAAAGAAAGCGGCACATTTGACTCACTGGCAACCAGCACACCGTAAAACTCCCCTTTTACCGAAAGCGGTACCCCGAGGATCCATTGATCCTGCGGATCGTACTGCCGTTCGATTTCTTCCGCTGGCAGCAGGCAATCGAGGGTTTGCCAGTTTTGGATGGAAAAGTCTTTCTTTGTCGTCTTACAGGCAATTAGTTGTTCGCTTTCCAAGACAGCATCCAATAAGGGAAACTCGCCCAGCCGGTAGGTTTCCCCTTCCATCATCATTTCCTCCCGTTGAGAACCGGTAAACACTTTGGCAGTTCGAAACAGTTCCAGGTGCTCTTCCCACAAGTAAATGACACAGGCGTCAATTCCTACCAAAATGGGCATCAAATGAACGATGGTATCCAGAATATCTTCGAGATTGTTCTGGCTGACCACCGCTTGAGCCACCTGCAGCATGACTGCTGTCACGTAGGCTTCTTCCTGTCGGGCTTCGATCAGCATCAGATTTTCCATTGCCAGAGCAGTCTGCCGGGCAATTCCCTGCAGAAGATCCAGGGTCTGTTGATCGAAAATCCGGTTTGAATGTAAATTGTTTTCCGGTGTGTGGGCGACTAAAAAAGCACCCAGCAATCGTCCTCGTGAAATCATCGGTAAAATTACCAGCGTGCCGCTTTCTTCATCCAGACCGGCCTCGGCAAGGTGTAATTCTTCAGAAACATCCTGAATAAATATGGTCTCGCGGGTTTCAACAAGCCGCTGCACCAACGGAATAGATAAGTCAAAAGTTAGCGGCAGGGAGTTATCGGTGAGGTTCAGACCGTGTTCAGATTGCAAGATAAAAATCTGACGATTTTCGTCCCAGACAAAAAAGGCGCATTTTCTGACCCCTACCAGCATCGGTGTCAGCCTGGCCATCGTATCCAGCAGCTCTTCGACGGTCTGAGTTCCCTGAGTGGCCTCGGCAATTTGAAGGAGGATGGTCGAAATCCAGGCCTGTTCTTGAGAAGCCATGAACAGACGATTGTTTTGAATGGCAACGGCAGCGTGGTTTGCAAACGTCATTGTGATCAGACGGGCTTCGCTGCCATACCGCCCGGGCAGGTGGTGGGCGAGGGTTAGCAGTCCGAGTGGTTCATCGCCAGCTCGCAATGGAGCCGCAAGAGAGGAATAATCCGGCGGGAAGCCGAGCGCTTCGCCGAGTGGTCCAATCGGATCGGTTGGCTGGCGGATCAACGGCGAGGTGGCGTTTAATGCTTCCAGCAAATATTGATGGGCATTCGGATTGGTCTGGATCACTTCCCATACTTTTTCTGCCGGAGCGCCATGAACCGCTGCCAGCATCAGGCTGGGAGTTGCGTTCATTTCTGTGCCGGGCTGAACCAACCAGATAGCCGTTGCGTCACAAGGTAAACTTCGGTCAACCTCGTTGAGGATCCTTTCCAACAGGTCTGGTAAGGCAACATTTGCAGAAACCAGTCCGGCAATTTCCCGGAATGAGTCCGCGACCTGACGTCGCCATACTTCTGAGCGGTATAAGCGGGCATTGCGTATGGCAATGGCAATCGTAGATCCGAGTGACTCAAGGAGTGGTATGTCCCGAAAATCGAAACTGTTGACCTGATCGGACTGTAAATCCAAAACACCGAGGATTTCACCGGCATACGCCAGGGGAATAGCCAATTCGGCGCGAGTATCGGCGGGGGGCAGGTCGGAGGGGCGGTAGAGTGGTTCCTGACTTACATCGTTGGCAAGCAAGGTTTTGCCGGTGCGTGCTACCCAAGGGATAATTCCGTGCGGGTCATCCCAGTCATAGGCAACCTGCTTTTCTTCCAGGGCGTGACTGCGGGCACCGCTACCAGCTTCGTAAATTAATTTCCGCCTTCCAGGGTGTAAAATAAAAATGTGAACGTAGGGGTATCCAAAATGCTGTTGTATGGCTTCAACAACTTCTTCCAACAGCTGGTCAAAATCGAGGATCGAGGTAAGTTTATGGGTGATATCCAATAGTGCTGAAATCTGGTGAGTCCGCTTTTCCAAACCGTTGATTAACTGCATACCTTCCAGCGCAAAAGCCAGATAATCTGCCAGGGCGTGCAGCACGACCAGATCTACATCGTGGAAAGCGTCCTTCTGATCGGTTTGTAAATCCAAAACACCCAAAATTCGGCCGCCAAATTGGATTGGAATAGCAACTTCAGCTTGAATTGCTTCCCAACCCGGCAGGGAGCGGTAGTAAGGATCACTTTCAACTCGTTGGGCAATGATTTCTTTGCCGCTTGCGGCAACCTGTCCAATGATGCCTTCACCCAGGCGGATTTGCAAAAGCGGTGGTTGATCAGCTTTTCCTTCGATCTTTGAAGCGCTGGCACGATGAACCAGAGTTTTCGAAAGCGGATCGAAAGTGTAAATCGAAACCAGAAAGTAATCAAACTTTTCCAGGATTGTGCTGGTTAAATGCTGGCAAAATTGATCGAGATCCCGCAGGCGGGTTACTTCGGAGCTGACTTTACGCACCAGGGACAGTTGTTCGAGCCGCCATTTTTTAATGATTGCCTGACGCAATACCTGCATGGCGAGCGCTGCATGAGCAGCAATTCCCTCCAGATACTCGATTTCTGAGCGAGTGAAAGGCTCTCGGTTAACTCTCCGCACATGCAAAATTCCCAAGAGGTTGTCCTGGGTAGTCAGAGGCATGGCAATCTGCGGCGTGGATTGTGAATCCTCGGATGAGGATTGTGATGATCCGTTTTGCAGGACAGGTTTTCGTTTTTGGTAACATTCCTGCAAAAGGGTGGGTGCATCATCCGACGGTAAAATTTTTGAATAATTATCCCCCGGTAGAGGATACAAAGGTTTTGCCAGCCATAATTCGGCGCTGGCTGTCAGTCTGCTCTCAATCCAGTGGCAAATCGCTTCACACTGACTCGCCACATTTGTCTGTGATAGCAGCGCTTCCCCGAAGCGGAGAAATTCCTTCCAATCCGGTTCAATCGTCTGCTTGGGAGCGGGACTCATTTGCTCATCGTGCCTTTGTGCTTAATCAGTGTCAGGATGTTGTACCCTTCACGATGATCATATTGGACTTCATCCATCCACTGGTGAATAAAATACAATCCTAAACCATGATCTGAACGATTTTTCAGGGGAACATTCGTTTTAGGTTTTTCAATCTTTTTGGGTTTGAATTTTTTCCCATGATCACGCAAGGTAATGATGAGCGAATCAGCGGTGATCTCGTAAGAGAACTCGATCTCGCCTCGATCTTCTCCACCATAAGCGTGCTCGATGATGTTTGAGCAGGCTTCGTCAACTGCGGTTTCAACGCCATAGGCAGCACAAGAATCCAGCCCAAATTCTCGGGTAGCAATTTGAACCAGTTCTGCAATTTTAGCCAGGCTTTCGTATTTGCCTGGGAAAATGAAGGTGGGCATTAATCCAGAACCTGTAACCTTAGAAATTTCCCACCGCGGAAACGGTATCGTCAAAAATCTTGAAGAAGGGAGTGAAACCGGCGAGGTCGAGAGCGGAAAGGATATTTGGCTGGACATTTGCCAGTACTACCTCACCGCGGTTATAACGTTTGCAGGTTTTTTGGGCACCAATCAACACCCGTAATCCGGCACTGGAGATGAAATCCAAATCTTGCAGGTCTAATACAATCCGAAAACGACCTGCGTCCATGATTTCGTTGAGTTTCTCGGCGAGACGCGGAGCGGTTGCGCTGTCCACGCGACCGGATACTTTCACCACATCACAGCGTTTAAATTCTGTGTGATTAATTTCCATGGATTTCCTCCAGTTGGTTAAGATGGGCGGTTGTTCAATAAATTATATCATGAGCAATCCTTTATCAGTGCTTGACAAAATCAAGGCTATCCCGATTCTGGTTTTTTAGTGTAGAATACTTCTCGTAAACCTGTAAGTCCCATCCCACTTTCACCGGAGAAAATGATTCACCCCGGAAATGGAGCAGGAAAATCATGAGTGGAAAAAATTCGCCTCAAAGCGTGATCGATTCCTATCGCAAACGCCAGCAGATGATGCCATATATCACATGGGGTCTGGCAGGATTGCTGGTTTTGATGGGAATCATCCTGATCTTTTTATGGGTCAGTGGAGGAAACCGGCCGCAAATTGCCTTGTTTTCTTCTCCTACACCGACTGCCACTTCAACGTTGACCCCAAGCCCGGTGCCACCGACTGCTACTGTGACATTGACCCCCACTGAAACCGAAACTCCGACCCCAACGCTCACCTTCACACCCTCAGGGCCATTTGAATACACCGTTCAAAGCGGGGATACCTGTTTCGATTTAGCAGTCAAATATGAAGTGGATTTGCTGGTGCTGCTGGCGTTGAATAATTTTCCCGCCGGACAATGCCCCATTCGCGAAGGGGATAAAATTCTGATCCCCGCTCCCAATCAACAATTGCCCACTGAAACCCCGCTGCCGACCGGCCTACCGCGTGGTACACGGATCGAGTACGTGGTCAAAACCGGAGATACATTGGATTACATTGCCTCGATCTTCAACTCCACGGTTGATGACATCATGCTGCAAAATAAAATTACCGATAAAAATTTGATCTCTGCCGGACAAGTCTTAATTGTGCGGGTCAATCTGGTTACGCCGACTCCCACCCGTCCACCAACGTTAACCCCAACCACGGGGGATCAACAACCGACCACGACCCCTTCGCCGACCAGCAGTTCCTGACAAATATTTTTGATTTCGAACAAGAAAAAAAGGGGCTTTCACGGTTAGGAAAGCCCCTTGCTTCTTTCCGGATCATAATATGGTATAAATTCTTCGTAATTCAGGTTATTTGGAGTTAGAAATCCTCGAAATGTTCAAACAAACTCCTGCTGTCAGTTCGGGTTGGGGGGAGCGGATTACGGCACATTTACCGGTGGTCATTTTAGCCGGTGTGTTAGCGCTGGCGGGAATTGCCCGGTTACAGCAGATTTTCAACTGGCAAATTGAATGGCTGCTTGTACTAAGCGATGGTATGAGCAATTTCTCCGCAGTATTTCTGGGTATCTTTATTGAGGCGGCTCCATATCTCTTGTTGGGAACACTGGCATCTGGTCTGGTGGAAGTGTTCTTTAGCCCTGAAGAACTGGTTCGTTTGGTGCCGCGCAGCCGCTTCCTTGCAGTTGGGCTGGGTGGATTGCTCGGTTTATTCTTCCCGGTATGTGAATGCGGGAGTATACCGCTGGCACGCCGTTTGATGAGAAAGGGAGTTCCGGTTCCGGTTGGGATTGCCTTTCTACTGGCAGCCCCGGTCATCAACCCGATTGTCATAGCCAGTACTTTTGCGGCGTTTGGGAATACGCCCATTTTTTGGCTTCGATTTGCACTTACTCTGCTGATTGCAGTTGGGGTTGGTCTGTTGTTCCTGTTTGAAACAGATATGAGCCAAATCATCCGGCCGATGAATGCAGACCTTGCTCCATCTTTTCATCTCGATTTTGGTCACGACCATCATCCCAATGAACAATCTCCCTCTTTAAAACAAAAATTCAAAAAGGTATTGTTAATTGCCTCGGATGAGTTTTTTGAAATGGGACGCTTTTTAGTCGTAGGGGCTTTGCTTGCCGCTCTGATGCAGACTTTTGTGCCGCAAACCTGGCTGCTTTCCCTGGGACAAGGCCCAATTCTTTCAGTGATTGTGCTGACTCTGCTGGCGGTACTGCTTTCGGTTTGCTCCACGGTTGACTCCTTTATTGCGTTGGCTTTCAGCAGCACATTTTCTACGGGTGCGGTTCTGGCTTTTCTGGTATACGGCCCCATGGTGGATATCAAAGCAACGCTGATGTACTTGCGGGTGTTTAGAAGGAAAACTGTTGTGATCCTGATCGTCTTACCATGGCTGTTAACCCTGGTTGCCAGCGCAGCGATTAATTTGTGGGTGAGGTGAAGGTGGCACTTCGGGTTGGAAGAAGTTTTCAGGCTTTGTTGATGGCGCTATTGGGATTGTTTTTACTCAGCCGCATCTGGAGCGGGGACATTTTGTTGTATATCAATCAGCGCTTTGTGGTTTTGGTGTTTCTGGCGGGTTTGGCTTTTGTCATCCTTGCCCAGGTTCTTTATGCAGAACGGGTATCCAGCCAGAATGAGGAGGAAAGTACCAAAAGTTTTTCAAAATCGAATCTGTGGTGGTTGTCCATTCCGATTCTGATTGGTTTTCTTGTACCCGCCAGACCCTTAAGTCCCACGGCCGTAGCCAACCGGGGAATCAGCATTGATGCACCACTTTCAGCACGCATCGAAGATACGTCTGATTTACTTTCTCTTAGTCCCACTGAAAGGACGGTGCTGGATTGGATTCGCTTGTTCAGCTTTAGCGAGAACCAGCAGCAATTCGTTGGTCAACCAGTGGATGTTACGGGATTTGTGTTCTCGGATGGCCGCTTGAGTGAAACCCAATTCATGGTGGGGCGTTTCACGATCACTTGCTGTGTTGCGGATGCAACCGCTTTAGGGATGATCGTTGAATACCCACAGGCTGCCGTGTTGAAACAACTCGGTTGGGTGCGGGTGCAAGGAAAATTGGATTTACTGGAGCGGGATGGCCGCATGCTGCCGGTGATACTGGCCGAATCGGTTGAGGCGGTCGCGCCACCGGCACAGCCCTATCTTTTCCCATGAAGCCGCGTCGTTTTGAACGAGTGGTTGTGATCACCATCGTCCTGCTGGTGGCTGTGCTGGCAGGGTTGGCTTTGATCACCTTTCAAATCGGGCTGTCCAATCCGCAGGTTATTTTTGCGGGTGAGGCAGGATGGATTGGCGGGCGCGGTCCGGTTGAATTGCAATTTCAACAAGACATGGAGCGTTCTTCGGTTGAAAGCCGGCTGTCCTTCGAGCCGGGGTGGAAGGGTACATGGCGCTGGGTGGATGATCGCACGATTCGCTTTTTCCCCGACCTTACGCTTGGCGAGGGAACGTCTCTCAAACTGATTCTGGGGCAGGGCGCTCGCAGCCGTGACGGGCGGGTCTTACGCCAGGCTTATATGGTAAACCTGCGCATTCGTCCAGCCTCGCTGGTTTTTCTGAATGATCCGCTTGTTTCGACAGAATTGGTTTGGATGAATCCTCTGACCAATGAACATCAATTACTGACCAACAGTGGAGGGCGGGTTTTCGATTTTGCTGTATCGCCAGATGGAGAAAAAATTATCTATTCCAGGATCAACCTTCGAGATGGTACCGATCTGATCCTGATCAACCGGGATGGTACGGGTGAAAAGGTATTGGTGGAATGCGGCGAATTTGCCTGCATTGAACCGACCTGGACGCCGGACAGCCGATTTGTGGCGTATACCCGTTATGAAAGCGGTTTGACTGCCAGTTTGATGGAAGGAATTGGGAAAATCTACGTTGTAGATGTGGAGACCGGCAGCAGTAATTTACTTTTTAATAATCCCGGTCTCTTTGGATCTTTACCGGTTTTCTCGCCGGATGGTTCTGCGGTTTCGTTTTACGATATTGGCGAACAAGCCATTCGGCTTGTCAATTTACTGGATGGCAGCAGTTCGATCATCCCCAGCCGCGTGGCGGGACGCGGAAGCTGGTCACCGGATGGGCACACTTTGCTGGTGGCAGATTGGGATGGTGAAGCAGCGATCCCGCGCAGCAATCTCTTTCGATTGGACCTGGAAAGCCGTTCGGTCAGCCGTTTTTTTGAAGAAACGTTTGAGGTGCTGGACGTTTCATTACCGGCATGGTCGCCGGATGGGAAACTGGTCGTGTGTGCGGTTCAAACTCAGAGCCGGCAGGAAGGCAAACAATTGTGGCTGTTTGACAATCAGGGTCAACCTTTGGTTCAGATCACCAATGAGCCGCGAATGAATTATTCATCCTACCAATGGTCGCCGGATGGAAAGAGAGTGGTGTTTCAACAGGTTAATCTTGGTCAGCCGGATGACCTGCCTAAAATCTTAATCTGGCAACGGGAAAATCAGCAGATTGAAACCCTTTTTGAAAACGGTGCATTTCCTCAATGGATGCCGTGAAGGAAGCGGGGCAAAACCCGATCTTAAGGGAGGTTTTGAAGGGCAGAGCAGATTTCCTGGACTACTTGGGGGTGGGTTTCGGTCTTCAAAGCCTCTTGCAGGGCAGTGCGGGCTTGCTCCCCGCCGATGCGCCCAATTGCCCAGGCTGAATGGGAGCGAACCAGTGGTTCCTCATCGGATTTCAGAGACGTTATCAGTGCCGACAGATTTTCACTGCGCAGAGAATTTCCGAGGGCGACTGCCACATTTCGCAAGTAGCCGCGCCGTTTGGCGCGCAGAACGGGGCTTTGGCTGAACTTCTGCTTGAATTCAGCCTGTGAAAGCAATATCTCACGGCTCAAGACCGGACGGGCTGTGTCCTCTTTTGGAGAAAATGCAGGATCATGATGGGGTGAGGCAAAGCGGATATTCCACGGGCAGACCTGCTGGCAAATATCACAACCAAAAACCCAATTATCGAGAGCCGGGCGAAGATCCGGTGGAATTTCGGTTTTATTTTCGATGGTGAGGTAAGAAATGCACCGTCTGGCATCCAGAGTGCGGTCAGGCAGAATACAGTGGGTTGGGCAGGCTTGAATACACCGCTGACATGAGCCGCAATGATCGGCAGGAAAGGGCGAGTCTGGTTCGAGATCAAGAGTGAGGAATAATTCACCCAGTAAAAAGTAAGAGCCGATACGTGGATTAATCAGGCAGGTGTTCTTGCCAACCCAGCCGAGGCCGGCACGTTGGGCTAAATCGCGTTCCAGAACGGGGCCGCTATCCGTAAGGATCTTCCATTCAAAAGACCGACCAATTTTTCCTTGTAAGGCTGTGACCAACTCCCTTAATCGGGAGGGAATGATAGTGTGGTAATCTTCTCCCCATGCGTAAGCCGCCACCTTGCCGAATGGTTTTGAAGACGCGGGAGGGGCATCTTCGGGGCGGGGGTAGCGGAGGGCAACCACAAGGATGGTCCGAACACCCGGCAGGATCAAAGATGGGTCAGCTCGTCGGGCAACTGCATCCGGGCGGGAGAGATAGGCCATTTCACCGTGCATCCCTTGATTGAGCCATTTTTGGAAGGATGGAAAGGATGTCGGTGGAGAAGGATCCGTAAAACCAACAAGATCAAAGCCGAGACGAATGGCCTCGGCTTTGATGAATTCCTTCAAGTCTGGTGAATTCCCCACCATTGTGAAGAGAACTACGGTGTTGGGGATGGGGTTTCCGTTTCGGTCGGCGCTGGCGGTGGTGTATTTGTGGCTGGGGCGACTGTTAGCGTTGGCGTGGGAGCGCTGCCGGAAACTTTAATGTCGAGAGTCAGGGTGAAAAAGTTTTGCCCATCGGCGTTGGTCAAAACCCAGATGGTTCGATAATCGCCGGCCTTAGCGGGCGCTTTCATATTCAAAACCAGATCCACATTTTCATTGGGTTTAACTTCTTTGGGAAAGCGAATGTCCGACGCTCCAAATCGCAGTGTTGCATCCCCAAGGAAAAATCTGACCTGATAGGCGGTTGTCCACGTGGTCGTGCCAGTGTTCTTAACTGTCCAGGTCAGGGTGAAGGGTTGCTCCGGGTACATGACCGTACCATCCAGTGGAGATTGGGTCACAAAATCCGCACGATCTGCCACCGACGGACGGGTTGCAGTTGGGGGGATGGTTAAGGTGGGTGTATCGGCGCTGGTAGGTGACACGGCTTGAGTCGGTTCAGGGGTATTAGTCGGTGGTAAAGTCGCCGTCGGTGTGGCGGATGGCAGACTGGCTGCGGTCTGGGTTAAACCGGCAGCGACAGTTTCCGCGGCTTGTGTGAAAATCAAGGCCGGGTCGGTGGTGGGGGTTGCTTCTGAGCGGCTGCATGCCGAAAGCAGTAATAAACCCGTCAGCAGGGTAAACAGAATTACCTGCTTTGTAATTTTCTTGTTTGATATCATTCTTCCTCCAATTTCCAATCCAACCTAATGATACCTGCCATTTGTCTGGCAGACAACCCCCCGATTCTGTACTGACCCGCTCAAATTGTCAAGGTTTTACGGTTCAATGGGCTGCCACAGGGCATTATTGGAGGAGGACGCATCGGGTAAGCGGTCTGAAAATCCGTATCCTTCCCGGAAGGTTATGTAGGTAATTGCTCCTGGTAGAATCTTGAAGCGGGTCTGGTAATCGGTTTCATTGTAGGAAAATTGAAGCGTGTAATCACCGGCCGGCAAGTCGCTCAGCACCAGATTTTCGCGGTAGTAATCATCGCTGTTGACACTTTCGGGAGCATAGGTTCGTACTACCCAGCTGCGTTTGATCTCCGCCGATGAAACTCTTACGTCCAGCAGGCGGATGAGAGATCCATCGGCTTTCATCCACCGACCGACCAACACTCCCCATCCTTGCGGTGGTGCGAGCCATAATTCGGGGTTGCGAGACACATAATAACTATTCCGTTCGAGGCGCACTTCAAAATGGAGATGCGGGCCGGTGGTGAAGCCAGTGTTCCCGACAATACCCAGTTGATCTCCGGCTTTGACCGTTTGGCCGAGTGAAACGTCTACGCGATCCATGTGGGCGTAAATGGTATACAACTGACGGCGGTCAAAACCAAAATTATGGCGGATGGCAACAGCGATGCCGTAGGGATCATCGGGTGAATCCGGCCCTTTGTAGAGACCAATTCCGGCCCAAACAACTGTACCATCGGCAGCTGCTATGACCGGTGTGCCACGCATGGCGTCAATATCAATGCCGGTATGAACGATATTCGTGCCAGTGAAATAATACCCATAACGGTAGTCAGCCAGCGGCCAGTTGACCTCATCGGCGGCAATTGGGCGGATGAAGTAAAAATGATCGTGCGGACTCAACGCCCACGGAACTTCGTAAAGCGGAGGACGCCAAAGAGAAACCGGCGGGTCTGATGGTGTTGGAAAAGTGAATTTCAGCGGTTCTTCAGCTTCCGGATTTTGCAAGCCGGTTAAGTCCTTTGAGATTGTCAGGACAGAATCGGGTGTGGGTGTGGTGATACTATTCAATGACGGTTCAATGAATCCTGGTTCGGATGCATCTGCGGCAGCGCTCCTCTGACAGGCGTTCAGGAAGAAGCCAAAAATCAAAGCCAGAAAGCAAATAAAACCGGATTTGGTCATGGCTGAACGGCTCCGGGCAGTGGTGTCCAGGTTGGACGGCGGGTTGGCTGACTGGTTGGCGTGGAACTCGGCAGAGGAGTTGCAGTCCGGTAAAAACGGATAGTCGGTGAAACGGTCGGTGTGAGTGTCAAAGTTGGGATGGAGGTGGGAGTTTGGAGTGCCTCCGGCGGATAAAATTGCGCCATTGCCGCTGCCCAGTTCAGGCCATCGGTTTTGACCAGCTGGTTAAACCGGGCAGCCGGATAGAAGGTACGCCAGTTTTGCAATGCCGGCACTGGCTGCCAGCCAAAGCGGCTGGCCAGTTCGGTAAAATCAATCCAGTATCCGTCAGGGATAGAAACCAAAGCACCGCCCTGTTCGTATGCGCGCGGGTCGCCGTTATAGCGCGCATCCAGAGACCACGGGTGCTGACGCATCGGCAATCCTTGTGACCCATCCTGATAGCGGGCACGGATAAAGATGCGCCAGAAGGTTTGCCCGTTGCGTTCTTCACGGGTGATCGTCATCCAGCCAGCCTGAACGGGTAGCGAATTGACCGCAAAGGCACGACCGGTCAGCAGCCACTCATCCACACTGCCCGGGTGAGGCGGTTCGGTGATGGGTAAGTAAGCGTTTTCCAGGTTACCCAGCACATCCCAACCGGACTGCCTGGCGACTTCACGGCGAAGGGCGAGAAAGGATTCATCTACGGCATCGTGCAGGAAGGGGTAGGGGACGTTGACATCGGTCAGAGCAACCAGCCCAAAACGATTAGGAGGAGATTGAGGGGCAAGGGTGATTTGAACGGTAAACAACGAAGGCAGCACTGCCGGGCTGTCCACCAGAAATTTTGAAATTAAATCGTTGATTTGCCCGCCTTTCCAATCCATGCCATGAATGGCAGCCGGCATGACCGATAACGGCAAAGCCAGTTTTTGGGATGACACCTCAAAACCAGCCAGGTTATCCTGTAAAAAGTCGGCCTGGCGGGTGAGGAGTACTTTTCCGTCCGGACTCCAGATTGAATTGTGACCTGCCAGCACTGGAAAAGCGGGGGTTTGCGGAGTGCTGCTATCCCAAAGGAAGATGGTGTCTGTGGCGTTATTTTGTCCTCCCCAGGTCAAAAAACGACCATCCGGTGACCAGGCTGGCGAACGAACCGGACTACCGACTCCAAGGCTGATGTTGGTGTACCGTTCGCCAATTTGATCCAAACGAGCCGTCCAGACTTCATCCTGTCCGTTGCGGTCAGAAACAAAGGCGATTTCTTGCCCCAAAGGTGACCAGGCGGGGGAATGGTCGGCACTGGGGGTATTGGTGAGCGGGATTGGTGGCTGGCTCAAATCCGAAAGTGACTGGATAAAGATATCCAGATTGCCGTTTGTGTGGGTTTCATACGCCAGCCACTGCCCATCTGGAGACCAGGTCGGCCAGCCATCGTACTCCGGTGTGTCGGTCACGCGAGTTAAGTTTCCATTGCGCAGGTCAAAGATGTAAATATCCCAATAGCCATTGCGCCGGGATGCGTAAGCAATTCGGCTGCCATCGGGACTGATTGCGGGGTGTAAATCATCCCACGGATGATTGGTCAGGCGGGAAAGTGGTAAGCGGGTGGGATGAAAGGCGAACAGGTGGACAAATGGTCCATCACTCATCGCAAGCACAATCAAGCCGTCCGGATCTGTGTCGTTTTGCGGAGCTATCGATTCTCCAAGAGCCACATTCAAGAGACTGGCTTGTGGAGATGATTCTGTTGGCACGAGTGTATCTAAGGGGGGAATAGTTGGCAGAAGCGCCGGTAAGGTTGGGGTAGGAAGCAGCAGGTATTGATCCCGGATAATCGGGATGCCGATCCAGAGAAGTACCACCAATAGAGCAAAGAAGAAGGTCAACCAGCCTAACGGTTGTCTTTTTTTATTTGCTTTTGGGGAAGCAGCCATCTATCTCCCAATACCGAACGTTTTGGCAATGTTGATATGAAAAGTAGCATTGCGAAAACACGAAATGCAACAGACGGTCGAACCTGCCTGAATGCCGTTTTCTTTGAGTGTCTTCGAGCGATAATTCACTTAAGGTTTATTGTAGCATTCAAAAAAATGTGCGGTCAACCAAAACGCCTTGCAATTGGGTTGGCTTATCAATATTGTTAGTTTCACCATCATTCATCTTCGAAGCGCAACCTGTATAGATGATAGTAAACCCCTCTTTTTTGAATCAATTCGGAGTGAGTTCCATCTTCGATGATCTGTCCATTTTCGATGACGAGGATTCGATCGGCATTGGTGATGGTGGAAAGGCGGTGAGCGATGATCAGAGAAGTGCGTCCGTCCAACAAGCGGCTAAGGCCTGCCTGAATGATTCGTTCGGTCTGAGTATCCACGCTGGAAGTGGCTTCATCCAGAATAAGAATGCGCGGATCGGCCAGCAAGGCACGGGCAAATGAAATCAGCTGGCGTTGACCTACGGACAAGATGGCGCCGCCTTCTTCAACCGGGGTGTCGTAACCCTGCGGTAGCTGGCGGATGAATTCGTCTGCTCCAACGGCTCTGGCAGCGGCTTCAACCTCCTCATCGCTGGCGTTCAATCTCCCAAAGCGGATGTTTTCACGCACCGTTCCGGAAAATAAGAAGGGATCTTGAAGAACGATGCCGCATTGACGGCGTAAACTCTGCTGGGTTACCTCGCGCAGGTCATAGCCGTCAATGCGCACCACCCCTTCGGTGGGGTCATGAAAACGGGCAACAAGTTTAATGAACGTTGATTTTCCGGCACCGGTTTTCCCAACCAGCGCCACTGTTTGACCAGCTGGAATCAACAAATCAATGTGACTCAGAACGGGGGTGGGATCGTCGGAATAATGAAAACTGACATTTTGAAAGCGAATTTCACCCCGAATGGGAGGCATTTTGACGGCATCCGGCGCGTCCTCAACTTCGATGGGCGTGTTTAAAAGGTTGAGGATGCGTTCACCGCTTGCCATGGTGGACTGAAACGAGTCAAAGCGGCGGCTAAGGTCGCGGATCGGGTCAAAAAAACGGTTGATATAGAGAACAAAGGCAACCAGCGTACCGGGTGAAAGCTGCTCGCCCAGCACGGCGCTGCCCCCCAGCCAGACCACCAACGCCATAGCTGTGATGCCCAAAAAATCAACACCTGGAAAAAAGAGCGCAGCGAGACGAGCGGCTTTCAGGTTGATATCCAGATTGTTGCGGTTGACCACATCCCGAAAGTAGGCATAATTTCGATCTTCGCGTGAAAACGCCTGAACAACCCGCAACCCGTTGATATTTTCAGCAAGTACGGAATTTACCCAACTGATGGCCTTACGGGTTTCGCGATAATATTCACGGGCGCGACTGCGAAAGAGACGGGTGATCAGGATGATTAGCGGGATCACACTAAAGGTCAGCAAGGAGAGACGCGGATTCATACTCAACATGGTGAAAATGATGCCGATCAGTACGAACAGGTCGCGCGCGATGGCAAGCATGGCCCAGGTAATGAATTCCCGTAAGACACTGACATCATTGATGATTCGAACGATAATGCGGCCGACCGAGTAATGAGAGAAAAAACTGAGCGAGAGACGCTGGAGGTGGTGGAAAAGTTGAGAGCGGATATCGTAAATGATGGATTGTCCAATTCGGGACATGATGAAAACCCGCCCATAAATTGCCGCCCATTGTACAACAGCAATTGCCAGATAGATCAAAACCAGATTGCGCAGCCTGGGCAGTGACCCGGCGTCTATGCCTTCATCTACCGCCAGTTTGACCAGATAAGGTCCGGCTACTGAAGCGGCAGATGTGATTGCCATAAGGAGCAGAGAGAACAGCAGGGGTTTCCAATACGGTTGGACAAACGCCATCAAACCGCGGATTACCTGCGGGTCATATCCCTTAAACTGGATATCTTCATGAACGGTGGAGGGAGCCGTTACTGCCATGGTTTTCTGTTACTCCAACGAATTCCTCGAACGAAAGTTAACTCTGGAAAGGTCTATTGGCTGGGTGAGGAGATCATCTTCTAATTCCTCCTGATTTTTCAATTGAAGATCATAAATCTGGCGGTAAAGACCGTCCAATGCCAGCAACTGATGATGAGTGCCTTGTTCAACAATGCGCCCCTGATCCATTACCAGGATTAGATCGGCTTTTTTGACGGTAGATAGCCGCTGGGCGATGATCAGGGTTGTTCGTCCCTCCATCAGGGTTGAGAGGGCTTTTTGTATCAAATGCTCCGTGTGGGTGTCCACGCTCGAAGTGGAATCATCCAGGATCAGGATGCGCGGATTCATCAATAAGGCACGGCCAATGGCGATTCGCTGTCGCTGACCACCCGAAAGGGTAACTCCTCTTTCTCCGACCACCGTATCATAACCTTGGGGTAGCTCCAGGATAAATTCATGGGCCTGCGCGGCCTTGGCCGCAGCAATGATTTCTTCTTCGCTGGCATCCGGCCGTCCATAAGCCAGATTTTCTCGAATGGTGGTTGAAAAAAGCAAGGATGTTTGTAGAACGATGCCAATTTGTCGGCGCAATGAAGGTAAATCCATCTGGCGGACGTCCATTCCGTCAATTTTGACAACACCTTCACTTACATCGTAAAAGCGGGGAATCAGGTTGACCAGCGTCGTTTTGCCCGATCCGGTTGCGCCGATGATTGCAACCCGCTGATTCGGTTCGATTTTCAAATTAATATCCCGGAGAATGGGTCTTTCACTTTGTTTGTATCGGAAAGAGACCCGCTCAAATTGAATTTCGCCGCGAAAGACCGGACAAGGGATTGGATTGGGCGGGGATTGAATATCTGGCTCGGTTTCGAGAATTTCAAAGGTACGCTGTAAACCGGCGTAGGCTTCACCGGCAGCGTTGACCAGCCACGCCAGTTGTTGAGCGGGATTGGCAAGCAGGAGCATGTAACTATTGAAGGCAACCAATTCTCCAACTGTAATTTCACCCCGAATTGCCATTTGGCCGCCAAACCACAATATTAAAATTGTGCCGAGAGTAACCAGAAAAATGGTCGAGGGCATCACTTTCGCCCATTCACGGACAACCGTGATCTGGCGATCGAATAATTTGCGGTTGGTCTGGTCGAAGCGGTCGGTCTCGTACTTTTCCTGAGCAAAGGCTCGCACCACCTGAACGCCAACCACATTTTCCTGCAAGATGGAAGAAAGTTCACCGAGGGTGTTGTCCACGGCAAGGAACAATCTTCCTACTCGTTTGCCAAAATCGGTGGTCAACAGCACCATTGGAATCAGGGGCGAGATGGCAATTGCCGCCAGTACAGGATGTCGACTGAATAATAAAATACCAATACCCACCAGCAGAATCACGATCCGAGCCAGTTCTACCAGACCGTGTCCGGCAAAACTTTGCAGGGAACGCACATCTTCAATCACCCGGCTGATGAGCTGACCAGTGGGCATGTGGTCGTGATATTGAAAGGAGAGACGTTGAATGTGGTTGTACAGGCGGTTCCGCAAATCGTAAGCCACATGATGGGCAATCCACTCGGTCAGGTACTGTTCCCGAAAGTTTACCAGCGCCTTGATCAATCCCAAACCCAGAATCAAGCCGGCCGCCACAATCAGGAATCGTTGATCACCCCCTTTCAAGCCGACGTCAATTACTTGCCGAATGATGGCCGGGAAAGCCATTTCGATTACGGTGAGGATGAGTAGGAAAACACTGGCAAGCACGATTTGACGAAAATACGGCTTGACCAGTGTTTTTAAATTACGGAGATGTCTCTTCATTGTCTTTTTCTTCGATCCAAACAGCTCCTTATGCAGGCAATTATTGAAAATTCTATCTTTTATAAAGAAAACAAGATTTGATCCTCGTAAACCAATCCAATTTCATCGTATTGGATATTTGCGTGAAGGGTAAATTGCTGCGGCTGAAGTGAAAGCCGGCGCAGGTGCATGGTGATGACCAGATCAAAGTCAATGTTTTCTACAATATAAGCGCTGGCAAGCATCTCGCCGTTTGCGTCTCGAATTTCGAATTCAAGATTGGGCGGTTTTTGAAATGGGGTAATCCGGGCATGAACCCGCACCCGCTGGCGGTCTTCCCAAGGTTCTACCAGCAAATCTAAAAACCTGACCTGTTCAGGGGGTACGGCATCTGGATGGGGTTGCAAGGGATGAAAACGTTTCATTTAAATGATTTTACGGGCTTCCATGTAAAACCGCTTTTCGATAGCCTCTCCCATGGAAAAGGTTTTTCGAGGGAGAACGCCATCCAGAATCACGGTTCGGAATAATTCGTTTTTGTCCATTGCCGGCAAATAAAAACCGCAATTGCCCTGCTGTTGTGAGAGGTGATAAAGGGCATCTTCGCCGTGAACATAGTCAATTTTTTCCGCTCCACCTTGTTTCAACCAATCGTCCAGAAAGGCCTGCAAACTACCCACTACCAGATTTGAGGCGGGCATATGGATGGTAGCAGTGGCATATCCATCCGGCATAACAATACCGAAGGTCTGGCTTTTGCCGGTTTGCTCTTTGACAGCCCTTTCCATGGCATGAGCGTCGTGGTAATCGGTCAAGGTAACGGCATCTTCGCCAAAAAAGCGCCGGATGGCATTATGGGGTGATTGTTTCACAGCGAAAAGCACACGGTGGATGGGCTCAAAGACCAGACCCGGGTCATGGAGATTCTCAATTTCGACCAGCGCATATCGGGCCGGGTGATACATTCCCACGCAGGGTTTCAACTTTTCCCAGCAAGCTTTGGCGGTAGCCAGTGAGTGATTGCCATCGCCAACCGCAAAAAGAAGCACGCCTTTCTCCGGGCCAACACCGTATTTGGGGTAAAAGACTTCCGGCGATGCCAAATGCTGCAGGGCTTGAATAACTTGCTTTTCGACTTCGAGATCGGCGACAAGAGCACCTTTGAGATGACCGCTGCCCTGCATGAGTTCAAAATCGTACAGGGGGATCAACGCATCGCTGCGTTGAGCGAGCGGTTCAATGACGGTTTGTTGTGGGTCATCAATCAAAACGAGAATGTGAGGCAGTTCGATGGCGGCTCCTTCCCGAATTCGCATGCGGGGAGGAATCCTTTCAACGATGGTGCCTTCGGTGGCGCGGATGAGGGTTTGTGAGCCGGGTGAATAATCATATTTTTCCAGATCAAGTGCCAGAATTAAGCCATGCCGGGTTTTACTGTTAACTGTGCGTTCCACATGAATCAATCCACTGTGTACATCGAAAATCCCGTCATCCAAATACTGACGCATGGTTTTCTGGGCAGTCTGGATGCGCTCCAATTCCTCCGGTTTGCCCAGATAAACCTCAGGCAGAATCAGATTGAGGGTGGACGGAGCATTACCAACTTCTTTGGCTACTTGTTCCCAGTATTCGGGTTGAGAGGTGAACTGATCGCAGGCAATGGTAGCCCATTTGCGTAAATCAATTCCTTTGCGGGGGAGTAATACATCCGCAACTTGCACACCAATATCGGAATATATTCGCATTGTGATAACCTCAAGGTGAGATACAGGGAAAAAGAAAACGGTCTTTTCCATTTTACCAAAGACCGTTTAATAATAAAGAGGTTGGGGAGCGGTAAGGAAATCTGTCAATCAATTTCAGGAAGATTGACCCATCACATTCCAGCCATGTAGGCAATGCCCACGGTACCCGGGCCGGTATGAGTACCAATGACCGGGGATACTGTGGCGGCAAAGGCTTCGGCAATATCAGATGGATCGAAACGCTGGCAGGCTTTTTCAAGCAGGCGTTCTGCTTCGGCAGGGGCATTGGCATGTAAAGCCGCAATCCGAACCGGCCGCTGGCTGCCGACCCGCTCAACAAAAATATCAATCAGACGATCAACGGCTTTATTCATGGTGCGGATTTTTTCAACAGCCACAATCTTACCGTTTTCTAAAGCCAGGATTGGCTTAAGGCCCAAGGCAGTGCCAAGAAAGGCGGCAGCGCCCCCGATGCGCCCGCCGCGGTGTAGAAATTCCAGCGTGCTGACGGCAAATAAAACACCGGTGTGTTGAACAGCCTTTTCGGCGATGGCTTTACATTCTTCAAGGGAGGCGCCTTGTTTAGCTGCGCGGGCAACCTGCAGGGCTTGAAAACCCAAGCCCATCCCGGTTGAATACGAGTCAACGATGATCACCCGGTCGGTTTGAAGGGTTTGTTTGGCTTGAACGGCTGAGTCGATCGTGCCGGAAAGTGCCGCCGAGATGTGAATGGAAAGAATGTCGTAACCCTGTTCCAATAGGGAAGTGTATACTTGCTGAAAAGCGGCCGGTGAAGGCTGCGAAGTTGTGGGCATGACTTTGGCGTGCTGAAGCCGGGTGTAAAATTCCAGCGGGGTGATGTCTACCCCGTCCCGGAATGTTTCTCCTCCCCAAACAACCTGCAGGGGAATGGCATGCAGGGCATAACCATTCGATAAATGTTCTGGAATATAGGCAGTGCTGTCCGTTACGACGGCAACCTTCGACATGGTTTCTCTCCTCAGATGATCTATTTTTATATGATTATATTATTCCTCTTGCATATAACCCCAACTTTTGTAAAAAGTTGCGTATCCCGACCAGAAAAAATCCGCTCCTCCAAACCTTGACCATTGGTGTTTCTCCGACTAGAATTGGGAGGCGTAACGCCCCTTAGGGGTGTTGATTTCTTATGGATTAAGGTCAGCGTGTTCGAATCACTTTCACAACGGCTGGAACAAGTATTTCAACAACTTCGCCGGCGGGGTAAATTATCCGAACAGGATGTGGATGCTGCCATGCGCGAAGTCCGTTTGGCATTGCTGGAGGCAGATGTTCACTTCAGCGTGGTCAAGGACTTCATCAGCCGTGTCCGCGAGCGGGCAGTCGGGGCAGAAGTTTCGAAGGCTTTAAATCCAGCCCAGCAGGTCATTAAAATTGTCCATGAGGAATTGATTAAAACGCTGGGTGAACCAGCCCGCTTGAACCTGAGCGGCCCAAAACCGCGAGTCATCATGATGGTGGGTTTGCAAGGCTCCGGTAAAACCACGGCTGCTGCAAAACTGGCCTCGTTGTTGCGTTCTCAGGGCGAACGGGTTGAGCTGGTTGCCGCTGACCCTTACCGGCCGGCTGCAATCAAGCAATTGCAGACGCTGGGTGAACGAATTGGTGTGCCGGTTTACACAGAAAGCGGCGTTAAACCGCCCGAACTGGTTTCCAGAGCGTTTGAAAAGGCCCAAAAGAGTGGCGTTAGTGTTTTGATTGTGGACACTGCCGGGCGTTCACAGCTGGATAATGCTCTGATGGATGAGTTGAAGGCGATTACGAGGCGGGTGACCCCCAATGAGATCTTACTGGTCGTGGATGCGATGATCGGTCAGGAAGCCCTGCATGTTGCAGAAGGTTTTCGCGATACGGTGACCTTGACCGGCTTGATGCTGACCAAAATGGATGGAGATGCGCGCGGTGGGGCGGCGATTTCCATTCGGGCGGTTACTGGCGTCCCCTTGAAGTTCCTTGGCACTGGTGAGGCAATTGATGCCATTGAAGTCTATGATCCCGGCCGGTTAGCCTCCCGTATTCTGGGTATGGGTGATGTGATCGGCCTGATTGAACGGGCTGAGGCAGCCTTTGATGAAAAGGAAGCTCAGGAACAAGCCGAACGAATGCTTTCCGGTTCCTTTACGTTGGAGGATTTTGCCAAACAATTAAAGCAAATCCGCAAGATGGGACCGCTGGCGCAGATTTTGGAGATGCTGCCCGGCGGACTGGGTCAAATGGCGCGCAATATTTCACCGGAGGAGGCGGAGCGTTCTTTGAAAATTACGGAAGCCATCCTGAACTCGATGACCCGTGAAGAACGCCGCCGACCAGAAATCCTGAATGCCAGCCGGCGGAGGAGAATTGCGCGCGGTTCCGGAACTCAGGTACAGGATGTCAACCGGGTGCTCAAGCAGTTTCGAGATGCACAAAAAATGTTCAAGACGTTACAAAAAACAGGAGGTCGTGGATTACCTCGTCTGTTTGGCTGAAAAGTGACTCTAAAAGAAAGCGCTTCCTTCAGCGCCCCTCGACTTTTGGAGGATAACTTGAATCGCCATCTATATGCTAAAATGATCATGTACAAATGAGGAGAATAAATCAACTATGGTTCGAATACGATTGCGCCGAATTGGCTTAAAAGGACAACCCAGTTACCGAATTGTGGCGGCTGACAAAGAAAGCCCCCGCGATGGTCGTTTCCTTGAAATTCTTGGTTTTTACAACCCCCGTACCGAGCCGTTCACCTTCCAGGTGAATGAGGAACGCATCTATCACTGGTTGAAGAACGGTGCTCAACCAACCGAGTCGGTACAAAAATTGTTTGACAGCGTTGGATTGAGCAAACGCTGGGCACGGGTCAAAGCGGGCGAGCCGGTCGAAGAGGTTTTGAAGGAAGCGGAGGCCTATTACGCTTCCCGTAAGGTGGATGCAAAAACCAACCCGGTATAACCTTTGACTGAATCGTCATCCAAAGCCCTCGTGCGAAAGGATTGATCGTGAAAGAACTGATTGAATATATTGCCGCTTCACTGGTGGATGACCCAACTCAGGTCAGGGTGCGACAGGAATGGGTTGGCGGAAAAGCCCGGCTGGAGTTGTGGGTTGCCAAGGAAGACATGGGCCGAATCATTGGTAAAAGCGGGCGGGTTGCCAATGCCATGCGGGTCTTATTGCGTGTGGCAGCTGCCCGCGAGGGAAAGCAGGCTACACTGGATGTAATGGAGCCGCGTTGATGAAACATCGTCCGTCTCAATCGGACTACAACGGGGAATCGTCAGGCTCGCCTCCCTTGGGCGAGCCTGTCTTTCTGGCTGTTGGCTTTCTGAGGCGGGCACATGGCCTTCAGGGAGAGATGGTCATGGACATTTTGACCGATTTCCCTGAGCGTTTGGTGCGGGGTAAAATCGTCTATGCCGGAGATGAGCATGTCCGCCTGACGATTCGCTCACTGCGCTCCAGAGGTAAACAGGTGCTGATTGCCTTTGAAGAAATTGGCGATCCGGAATCGGCTGCGCCCTACCGCAATCAATACCTGTTTGTCCGTTCGGATGAGATTCCACCCCTGCCAGAGGGTGAGTACTACCATCATGAATTGCTTGGCCTGAATGTTTTTACACCTGGCGGTAAGAGGCTTGGAACACTGGTTGAAATCCTCGAAACCGGCGCAAATGATGTCTATATTATCCGGGATGAAGACTCCGCATCAGAACTACTGGTACCGGCAGTCCAAGAATTTATTCTCGAAATACGATTAGCAGAGCGTATGATTATCATTTCTCCACCAGAGTGGTTGTAATCTGGAGCGAAATGGATGAACCCCAAAGCCTACTGGGTTGGTTTCAATTACGTTAAGGGAATTGGATCAGTCCGTCTTAGCCGTTTATTACAGACTTTTAACGGGGATTTGGAAGCTGCATGGCATGCTCCCTATGAAAAATTGATGGCAGCACGGCTGCATCCCCACCTGGTGGAGAGGGTTTTGAAAATTCGATCCCAGATTGATTTAGAGCGGATTTGGGAAAATATCGAACGAAAAGCCATTCATGTGATTACCTGGGAGGATGAAAACTACCCCCCAATTCTCCGTCAGATCGATCAGCCGCCACCTGTGCTCTATATCAAAGGTGAATACCTGCCGGAAGACGAACTGGCTGTGGCAGTCGTTGGGACGCGCCGGGTCTCTGCCTACGGAAAGCAGGTAGCCGAGGAACTGGCTGCGTTTCTGGCCCGCAACCAGGTAACAGTAGTGAGTGGTTTGGCGCGTGGCACCGATGCAGTGGCTCATCAATCGGCTTTGCGGGCGGGGGGACGCACGCTGGCCGTGCTGGGTTGTGGGGTGGATTTGGTTTACCCGCCGGAACATGGCCGATTAGCCGAAGAAATTATGGCTAATGGTGCACTTATCAGCGATTATCCGCCCGGAACGCCCCCGGAAAGCAGTAATTTTCCGCCGCGCAATCGAATTATTTCTGGTTTAGCGCTGGCAACAGTTGTGATTGAAGCCGGCGATACCAGCGGGGCGTTGATAACGGCTTCTTTTGCTGCGGATCAGGGGAGGGAAGTGTTGGCTGTGCCGGGGAACATCCACTCTCCCAATTCGAAAGGGGTGAACCGGCTGATCCAAAATGGGGCGCGCCCGCTGCTCAATCCCTCGGATGTTCTGGAGGCGCTGAACATCCAACAGGTGAATACCCGTCGGATTGCCAGAAAAGTATTGCCTTCTGATGAAACAGAGGCTAAACTATTGCAAGTTTTGGGTGATGATAACCTGTCAGCCGATGAAATCAGTTTCCTCTCGGGTTTGCCGATTGAAAAAGTGTCGGCATGCCTGATTATGATGGAATTAAAAGGTCTGGTACGAAATAATGGTGGAACGAACTACCGTGCAATTCGCGAGGAAACGGAATACTACGGAAGGAATGATGAATAAATCGTTTTATGCTGTGATCATGGCGGGAGGAGGGGGAACTCGTTTGTGGCCTCTTTCGCGCTCGGTGCGCCCAAAACAAATGCTCAAACTGGGCTCGGAGCGTACCCTCTTTCAACAGGCAGTTGACCGTTTGTATGGACTGGTGCCACCTGAACGAATTCTGGTAGTGACCGGTGCGGAAATGGCCATGGATTTGCAGAAGGATTGCCCCGAAATCCCAGGAGATAATTACCTGATCGAACCGGCACCAAAGGGAACAGCTGCGGTAGTGGGATTAGCAGCTGCTTATTTGTACTCGAAAGACCGACAGGCCGTAATGGCGATCCTGACGGCTGATCACGTTATTCGGGATGTGGCTTATTTTCAAAAGATTTTACGGGTAGCCGATGAAGCCGCCCGTTTAGGATATCTGGTTACCCTGGGGATCCATCCAACCTCCCCTTCAACTGGTTATGGCTATATTCAACGTGGTCAGCCGGTGGCGGAAATCAATCAGCAACGGGTGTATCAAGTGCTCCAGTTCAAGGAAAAACCGGATGCGGATACTGCCCGACGGATGGTAGAAAGTGGTGATCACGACTGGAATTCAGGTATGTTTTTCTGGAAGGTTGAACAAATTCGCCGGGAAATTGCGAATCAATTACCCGAATTGTATCAAGTGATGATCCAAATTGAAAACGCCGGCTTTGAAAGACAGGAAGAGTGGCTGCCACTTTGGATGAAATTGAAACCGGAAACCATTGATTACGGGATTATGGAACGTGCCCGGCAGGTGGTTGTCATCCCGGCGGCCGGCCTGGGTTGGAATGATGTAGGTAGTTGGGATTCGCTGTTTGAGGTGTTGGAAAGCGATGGAAACGGGAATATCCGGTTGAGCGACCAGTGGCTTGCGCTTGATTCCCAAAAGACGCTGGTGCTTTGTGAGGACGATCAGCGCCTGATTGCTACGATTGGGGTTGAGAATTTGATCATCGTGGATAGCGGAAATGTGCTGCTGGTTTGTCACAAAGACAAGGCCCAGTCAGTTCGTGAACTAGTCCAGATATTGAAACAAAGTGGAAAAGATAATTATCTTTAAGGCAGGGAGGTAAACCTTGGAAGCCTATTGTGTAAAGTGCAAAGAAAAGCGAGAGATGGTTTCTCCGCGAGCGGAATTTAACGCTGCAGGCACACCCGTTACGCGGGGAATTTGCCCGGTTTGCGGTACCCAATTGTTCCGCATGGGGAAAACCCCCGAACATGAAAATCTGCCTGCACCGGAAAAGAAAGAAAGACCGGCGGACAAGCTGATTAACGCAGCCCATTCCAAACGCCAACGCAGAACCAAAAAGGATAACGGCCATGATGAACGAAGTGGGAAACTGGTGATTGTCGAATCGCCGGCAAAAGCCCGCACGGTTGGCCGCTTTTTAGGAAAAGGTTATACGGTTAAGGCCTCCGTCGGTCATATTCGCGATTTATTGCGTTCAGAACTTTCGGTAGATGTTGAAAACAATTTTCAACCCAAGTACCGTGTCCCGAATGAAAAGCGGGCGGTTGTGAAGGAAATAAAGGATCTGGTTAAGAAAGCTGAAGAAATTTATCTGGCCACCGACCCGGATCGGGAGGGAGAAGCAATCGCCTGGCACTTAATGGAAGCTGCAGAAATTCCAGAAAATCTCTCTCGGCGGGTAGTTTTTCATGAGATTACCCAACCGGCGATTGAGGAAGCTTTCTCTCATCCGCGCAGTATCAATATGAATCTGGTCAATGCTCAACAAGGACGAAGGATTTTGGACCGCCTGGTGGGCTACAATCTCAGTCCGTTACTATGGGAGAAGGTGCGCAGCCGCCTGTCAGCTGGAAGGGTGCAGTCGGTTGCTCTGCGGTTGATTGTGGAGCGGGAACGTGAGATCGAAGCCTTCGTACCGGTCGAGTACTGGACAATTGCTATCGAATTGAAACCCCACGGCGGCCGGCAATCGTATGTGGCGAAACTCGTAAAAGTCAATGAGCAAGAACCTCAATTACCCGATCAGGCGACCGTCCAAGGTTTGCTTGAGGATATGGAGCCAGCGGTTTACCGGGTTGTACGAATTAAGCGGGGAGAAAGGAAACGCAAGCCAGCTGCTCCCTTCATCACCAGCACCTTACAGCAGGAAGCATCGCGAAAATTGGGGTACACTGCCCGCCGCACGATGATGATTGCTCAACAATTATACGAAGGCTTGGATGTGGGTGAGGGTGGTTCGACCGGCCTGATCACCTATATGCGCACCGATTCGACCAATATCTCTGATCTGGCACAAAAAGAAGCACGGGATTTTATTCTGAACACCTATGGGAAAGAATATCTCCCTCAAACGCCGCCTCAGTACAAGACCCGTGCCGTCGGTGCTCAGGAAGCGCACGAAGCAATCCGGCCAACCTCCGTGCTGCGGATGCCCGAAAAGGTAAAACCATTCCTCAGCCCTGAGCAATACAAATTATACATGCTCATCTGGCAACGTTTTGTCGCTTCTCAAATGGAATCGGCTGTAATGGACACGGTTTCAGTTGAGGTAGAAGGCAAAGGCAAGATCAATGTCTATCTGTTACGGGCTTCGGGTTCGACCTTGAAATTCCCCGGTTTTCTGGCGGTCTATGAGGAATCGCGCGACGAAGACCAGAAGAGTGAAGACGAGGACAACGTACGTATTCCCCCCGGTTTGGAGGAAGGACAGCTGCAGGAATTGCAGCGCTTGCTGCCCGAACAGCACTTTACCCAACCACCACCGCGATATTCCGAAGCCACTCTGGTACAAACCCTTGAGGAAAATGGAATTGGGCGTCCTTCTACTTATGCACCAATCCTTTCCACCATTGTGGAACGCGGTTATGTGGTGCGTGAAAACAAGAAATTGATTCCCACCGAAACGGGTTTACTGGTTAACGATTTACTGGTGCAGCATTTCCCGGATATTGTAGATGTTGGATTTACGGCCAAGATGGAAAGCGACCTCGATCAGGTGGCTTCTGGAAGCCGTGAATGGGTGGATGTGATCCGCTCATTTTACGAGAATTTTGAACCCACCATCAAGAAGGCGCAAGAATCCATACCCGTGACCAAAACTGTGGAGAAGATTGGGCGTGCCTGTCCTCAATGCGGTCACGATTTGATTATCCGCTGGGGAAGATACGGAAAGTTCATTTCTTGCAGCAATTTTCCTGAATGTCGTTATACCGAGCCATGGCTGGAAAAAATTGGGGTTGCCTGCCCCGAATGCGGCGGCGATTTGATTGAACGCAAGACACGCAAGGGGCGGGTGTTTTACGGGTGTTCTAACTACCCGACCTGTCAATTTACCACCTGGAAACGGCCGGTGGCAACTCCCTGTCCGAATTGCGGGGGTTTGCTGGTCATTTCCAATAAACGGGAATTGCAATGTTTGAAATGTGAGGAAAGTTTCTTGCAAGAAGAGATTGGGGTAACCTCGCCGGAATCGGCATGATAATTGCAACTCACCTCCTCAGTCGGAAATTCATGCCGTCATCGCAGTTGCACCAATTTGAACCTTGTTCTACAATAAATTCAAGTGTCTGGTGAAAACTGCACGGCAGAGAAAATCACAGCCAGTGAGGAGCAAAAAATCATGGATAAGATTCGAGAACAATTACGCAATCCGCTCATCTCAGCGATTACGGGCTTCGTGATCGGTCTGATCATCGGTTTGCCTGTATTGGGGTGGGGGCTTTGGCCGGTCAAGTGGGTCAATGCGGATCCCAGCCAGTTGCGGGATGATTTCAAACAGGAGTACCTGTGCCTGGTCATTGATTCGTATGCCAGAAAAGGGGACACCGCTATTGCCATGCAGCGATTTGAAGCATTAGGGGAATCCGGCGGTTCCCTGCTTGATTCCCTGAAACCGGGTACCTGTAATTTATCCGAAGGGGATATCAATTCCTTCCGGGCGCTTGTGATGGGGCCCACCGTGCCTTTGCCGGGTGAAACGGTGGTACCAACCCAACCACCTGCTGCAGGGGGCGGGTCACGATTGGGGCTGGTTATTTTGCTCTGTTTGGTAACGCTGGGGGTTGGGGCAGGTTTGGTTTACCTGTTGGTACTTCGCAAACGGCCAGTCAAAACTGAAAGTCCGGCGGGGGTCGCGCAGGATTTGAATCGTCAGGCTGAGCGCACAGATTATGCGGCTGAAGGACAGGAAGCGCCCATCAATCAATTCATGACGACCTACGTCATGGGGGATGACCTGTATGATGACTCGTTCAGCATTGACTCGCCAACTGGTGAGTTTTTAGGCGAGTGCGGTGTCGGGATTTCCGAAACAATTGGTGTTGGAGATCCCAAAAAGGTTACTGCTTTTGAAGTTTGGTTGTTCGATAAAAATGACATTCAAACGGTAACCAAAGTGCTGATGTCCCCGCATGCCTTTAATGATCCGGCTATCCGCCAACGATTGGAATCCAAAGGCGAACCCGTTGAGGTTGCCAAAGACCGTCGGGTATTGCTGGAAACGGCTACCCTGCAACTGGAAGCAAGGGTGGTGGATGTGAGCCTGGGTGGCGGCGCTTTACCCGAAAACAGTTATTTTGAACGGTTAACGCTTGAACTGGCTGTGTGGCCAAAATCATAAACACAATTGGCCGTAAAAATCATGGGGCTGCTCGCGAGCAGCCCCATTTCTTTTGCATCTAGAATGTGTTATTCAATTTTGAGAATTTTTAAGCGGATTTCTCCGTTGGGCGTATCCACAATAACTACATCGCCGACTTTATGCCCCATCAAAGCTCGGCCAATCGGGGATTCGTGGGAAATTCTTCCGTTACTGGGGTCGGCTTCTTTGGGGCCAACCAGGTGATAGCGTTCGGGTTCGAAGCCATCTTCCTGAATGGTAACGTAATCCCCAATTCCGATTTCATTCAAATTCTTTTCTACGTGGTCAATGATAATGACATTGGAAAGCAGCTGTTCCAATTCGCGAATGCGGCCTTCCAGAAAGCCCTGTTCTTCTTTGGCGGCGGTGTAATCCGCATTTTCGGAAAGATCACCCTGTTCAATCGCTGCGCGCAGGCGCTTGGCAAGTTGCTCACGAGCGGGGCCTTTAAGGTATTCAAGTTCTTGTTTGAGGCGATCTAAACCCTCTTGGGTCAGGTATGAAGCTTCAGCCATTCTAACCTACTCCTAACATTTACATTAACGGCAATAATGATACCATGTTTTTCTTGGAAAAGGGATCGGTCGTGGAAAAATAATTGCCAATTAGGGAAGAGTTTCGGCGTTAAATAATTTTCGATATTCCTCCGTGGCATAACGATCGGTCATACCGGCAATATAATCACAAACCGTTCGATGAATGCCAAATTTTTCTATTCTTTTTTGGACATGGTGCGGCAAAATCGTTGGTTCTGAGCAATAGGCGTTGAAAAGCTCGCTGATCAGGCGTTCTGCTTTGACTGCCATTCGTACCACACGATAATGACGGTAGAGATTCTTGTAAAGAAAATCCTTCAACTGGCGGTTGCGGCGGTGAAAAGTTTCGCTGAAAGTAACCACGTTAAAATCCAATCTTTGGAGATCCTCAACGGATTGAACGCCGCTTTCTTTCAGATTTTGGCTGGTGGTCTCGACAATATCATCCACTTCTTTCCCGATCAGGCGACGGATGATGCGGTGACGGGTCAGATCGTCCAGACCATCACCCTGCCAGCCAATCGAAGATTTCATCACTTGCCAGATTTCGATTTCCTCCAGCATTTCCTGAGTAATCATTCCAGAACGTAAGCCGTCATCCAGATCGTGGGCTGTGTAAGCCAGCTCGTCAGCAACGTTGGCAATTTGAGCCTCAATGTGCCCGCGTAATTCGGGGTTGAAATCGCGCGCATCGGTTTTATCATATTCGGTTTCGTGTTTGACAATACCTTCCAGTACTTCCCAGGAGAGATTGAGACCAGGAAATTCGGGGTAACGTTGTTCCAGTTCGGTGACGATGCGCAGGGACTGTTTATTGTGCTCAAAGCCGCCGTGATCCTTCATTAGTCGTGCCAGAGCAATTTCTCCCGAATGGCCAAAAGGGGGATGACCTAAATCGTGAGCCAGGCAGATACTTTCTGTCAGGTCTTCATTTGCACCCAATGCACGCGCCAGCGTCCTACCAATTTGAGCCACTTCAAGGGTATGGGTCAAGCGGGTGCGGTAGTAATCCCCTTCGTAATTAATGAAAACTTGAGTTTTATATTCTAATCGGCGGAAGGCGGTGGTATGCAAAATGCGGTCGCGGTCGCGTTGAAAAACGGTGCGGTAGGCCGGTTCATCTTCCGGGTAAAACCGGCCACGGGAATATTTGCTGCGACTGGCATATGGCGCCAATATTTTGTCTTCAATTTCTTCCAGCTCTTGGCGGGTGACCATTGATAACCTCCTTTTTTACTCTTTAGTGAGCAGGGTACCGGTCGGAATGCCCGATAAAGCATCTTGTAGATTGCCGGGAGTCAGGCCGGAAAAAATCATCGCGCGTAATTGTGGATCAGTTTGAATCAATTCGAACATCAGGCGGACTTTTTCGACCATTCCACCGGTTACGTCTGGAGCTGCTGAACCCTGCAAGAGCGGCAAGATGCCATCTTTTTCGGCGAGGGTGATTTTGGGAAGAAGATGTGAACAGGTCGGAAAGTCTGCAAATACCCCTTCTTCAATGCCGCAGAGCAAAATCTCGGTAGGGGGTAGCGAACCTGCGAGTGCCATGAACACATCTTCGGTGGAAAAAATCGTTCCCCCAATTCGTGAATCGAATACCACGTCACCGTTGACCAATGGAATAAAACCTGCCTGTATTGCGGAAACCAGTGGCTTTGAATTCCACTCGGCGAGGCGTTTGTTTTCTGCCTGGATAATTGCAGAGGGTGGAAAGGCAATAACCGGTAAACCCTTTTGACTGAAGATTTCGTAGACAATTTGATTCAGCCTACGCGCCTGGCGATATACCTCAAGAAATCCTCGCCACTCCTCAGGAGTTTGAACCCCATCTCGGGTTCGATATCGTTTGGCGGGGATATGGCCAAAAGAACCAGAACCGTGACCGATGATGAGCTGAATATTTTGTTGGTTTCGTATTGCCAAATGAATTTCTTCGGCTAACCTTTCGATAATTTCAGGAATAGCGGTTGCGGCACGATGTTTATCGGTAATCAGAGAACCACCCAGTTTCAGAAATATGCGCCTCATTTTCATCGTTCCTCGTTAATGGGGCGGAGTGTGGTTAACCAGGTGTGTAAAGCACCTTCTTTCAGCAGTTGCTGTGCAATCGAATCGGCTTCTTCTGGATGTACCAATGCAACAATATTGCCGCCTCCGCCTCCGCCGGTTAATTTTGCACCGTATGCCCCGCATTGTAAAGCGGCTTTCACCAGTTTGTCCAATGCCGGGGAAGAAACCCCAATTTCCCGAAGCAATTGATGATTTTTTTCCATTAAGGGCGGAAGTTGTTGCCAGCTACCTTGTTCGAGAATCTGGCGGGCCGATTCAACCAGACAACCGATCTGATGAAACAACCCTTCATACTGCTGAGGATGTTGCTGCCAGCGCTGACGAACACCGGCAACCATTTCTGCTGTGGAGGGGGCCTCACCGGCATTGGCAATCACCAGCGTGAGGGGTTCTTTGACGTGAATCAACTGGGGCTGATGGTTTCGCACATAATAAATAGGCATCTGGTAGGTAATCACCGTATTATCAATTCCACTGGGGGTGCCATGAAAGGCTTTTTCAACCTCGAAAGCAATCCGATTGACTTGTTCGTTATCAAGCGGCAGGCCTAAAAATTGGGTGATAGCCCGAATCATGGCTACGCTGACCGCTGCACTGGATCCCATTCCCGCTCCGGCCGGCAAGGTGGAGTTGATGCGAATTTTCATTGCCGGCAAACGAGAGATTTGGAGTGTTTGTTCAATTTGTTGAAATAAGGTGTTGAGGGGATGCTGTTCGGGCAGTTCAGCACGTGTAGCATGGAAGTTGACTGCCGGGGACTCGATCTCGATGCTGCCAGAAGGTTTAAGCGGGTTTGGCTGCACAATCACTTTGACAAAAACCCCGGTCACCGGCGCAGCGATGGCTGGTTGACCGTAAACGACGGCGTGCTCGCCAAACAAGATCACTTTTCCGGGGGCGGAGGCGGAAACAGCAGGCATGGTTTCAGTTTAAGTAAAACACAAACAAAACCGATAAACCCCACAGAAGAATCGTCGCCTGTAATGGTCTATCGGTGAGGACAATATCCTCAGGAGCCCCACCGGCTTGTTCTACCTGAATCAGATAAAGATAACGAAAGATGCCGTATATGACAAAAGGAATCGTCAACATCATACTGTGGTTATCCGGCAGGTTGGGCGCAGAAAATGTGTACAGACTGTAAGCCACAATGGTTGTACCGGAGACAATGGTAATCAATTGATCCAGTAATGTCAGGTTATAGCCATCTAAAACACGGCGATGATTGTTCGCGTCATTTTGGAGTAACGTCAGTTCGGCGCGGCGTTTACCAAAACCGATGTAAAGCGCCAACAACGTGGTTACCACATATAACCAGGGTGAAAAACGTTCCACTTCGATCAGCGAAACCCCCGCTGCTACCCGGAGGACGAATCCAGCGGCGATGATCAAGACATCAATCAAGGGAATATGTTTTAGACGGGTAGAATACGCCAGATTGACCAGAAAATAAACGAAGGCAATCCAGCCGAATAGAGTTGAAAGCAAAAATGAAAGTGGAATTGTAATGACAATAATGCCAATTGCAGCCGCTGCGGCAACCGGAATCGGCAATTTTCCCGATGCAATCGGGCGGTTGCGTTTTTGAGGATGATTGCGGTCTGCTTCGGCATCGAGAATATCGTTGATGAGATAAACGCTGCTGGATATCAGACAAAATAGAATCATACCCGCCAGCGATTTACTGACCGCTTCGGGATTGAGCAGTTTCTTATCAAAAACAACCGCAGCCAAAACGAAGACATTTTTGCTCCACTGGCGCGGTCGCATGCTCTTAATTAACGCAGAAAGCATACCCCAATCATATCACAATGATCCAAAAGTATCCGCAATTTTTAAGAACTTTGAGTTGGAATTTGGTTCGGATGGGGAAAGAGGGATAGAATATATCCGTATGAAAAAGAGATTGGATGTGTGGCTGGTAGAGCAAGGTTTAGCAGAAAGCCGTAATCAGGCGCAGCGTTTGATTATGGCCGGTCAGGTTCGGGTAGGTGATACGATCGCACAAAAACCCGGACAGATGGTTGATCCCGAATTAGTTGTTGAAATTATCCAGCCTGCCCGTTTTGTTTCCAGAGGGGGAGAAAAGTTAGAAGCAGCTCTGGTGGAATTTGGATTGACCGACCTCAGCGGGAAAGTTTGTGTAGATGTGGGGGCTTCTACCGGTGGTTTTACAGATTGTCTGTTGCAGCACGGTGCAAGGCGAGTTTTTGCAGTGGATGTTGGATACGGGGTACTTCACTGGCGGCTGCGCCGGGATGAGCGGGTGGTTGTCATGGAAAGAACCAACGCGCGGTATTTGAAAGGATTTGAGGAAAAGATTGATCTGGTGACGATAGACGCTTCTTTTATTTCCTTAAAACTCTTATTGCCGGTTGTTCGGCAATGGTTTCGTGACAAAAAAGGTGATGTTGTTACCCTGATCAAGCCCCAATTCGAGGCGGGTCAAAAAGTGGCTGCCCGTGGTGAGGGTGTTATCCGTGATCCACGGGTTCATCGTCAGATATTGGAGGAGATGACCCAGTTCTGTCAGCAGGAGGGATGGGTCATTCGCGGCTTGATGTGTTCTCCCCTGATTGGTCCCAAAGGGAACATCGAGTTCTTAATGTGGTTATCTTTATCTGGAGAGGGATTGGATAATCCCATCTCGGTTATTGAGCAAATTATCAACCAGTCGATTCAGTCCTTGAAAATATCGGATACGTAAAAAGGTGCACTCTGGCACTCTTTAGAGGTGAAGTAACCCGATACAATGTTCCAGGTGAGTTCGCCCTCTTCTTTCCAGGCGCTTTCAATTGCGCGGGCAGTACAACCTGGGCCGGCATTATAATTTGCCATGGTAAATTTCCATAAATCTACGTAATCGGCTACCTGGCCTGCTTTTTTATTGGTGGTATTCTGGACAATTTGATTGATTTGACTGCAATTGGCTTTGACCACTTCGGCGAAAATTGGGATGCTGTTCAAGGCGCGCTGGCGGTTAACTCCTTGCGGACAGTCAGTACAGGTGGCATTGACCTGGCGTACCAACGCCCCGCGCAACAAAGCGCGAGCCGACTCGGGAATTCCGAGGTACCCCTGATCGCAAGTTCTTGGATGGAGGATGAGCGGACAGAATTGGGCATAAAAATAAGGGCTGTATAATAAGAGAGCATCCGCGCCAGTGTCATTCAATTGGCCGAAGCCGCTTTCCAGAATGTCAATATAAATTGCTGGCCAGAACTGGCTTTCGATTGCAAAAATCTTTTTCAGCAAACGAGCCGGCACGCCATGCTTGACGCCAGTTTCAAAAATCTTTGAATCGTATTGATTCTGCCACTCAATGATCACTGGCCGGGCAACTTCAACTCCGCATTGATTTGCGGTGGTTGCGGATTGCAATCCATTGTAAGGACATTGACTGGCATCCACAACCTTGTTCTGGATTAACATGGCTGCCAGATAGTAATAGTTGTACTCGGTGTACAATTCCTCCACGCTGCGTGGATATTCCAATACCAATGGTAAATTGAGGGGGATCTCCGGTACCGACCAGATTTCGGCACAGGTAACAATTTCCGCTGGAGGGCGAGGTTCGAATTCTTCGAACGAGCCAGATGTGGGGGTAGGGGTAAAAGCAATTAGCGTGGCGGTTGGTGTAGCGGTTGGGTTAGTCTGACTCTGCGGTTGTTGTACAGCGAGGTTGGGTTCAGCATTTTGTAACGAAGCTGAATTGTTGGAAAGGGGTTGTTCTGTTTTCCGAAGTACGGGAAGGGGAAGATCGGTCGAAGCGACAACCGGGGTTTGCTGAACCTGATCAAGCTGATTTTTGAGGGGAACGATGTTGAAGACTAATCCGAGAATGACACCAACAAAAATTGCTGCAAAGACCGGTTTGAAGAATCTCATGTTGGTACTTACCCCCGCGAATTAGATTTTTTCCCTTATTCGGTCTCTTCCTCATAAACATAAGCCCAACCAGAACCCTTGCACACGGGACAGCGATCATAAACATAGCCGTCTTTGCATAAACCACCACCGCCGCCGGAGCAAAAAGCGCATTTCTTGGGCTCCTGCGCTACCAAAACGGTGCCAATACCATTGCAAACCGGGCATAATTCATAGATATTTCCATCCCGGCAGCGACCGCTCCCATTGCCACTACAAAATGCACAAGTCTCTGGTGCGTAATGAATGAACGGTTGAATTTTGGTCATGGGGATTTAGAGGCTTATTTTTGAGGGCTGTTTGACTTTTCTTGGGTTGATTCTACCACGCCTTCGACAAAAGCTTCAACAACTTCGGGGGCAAATTGTTTTCCGGCCGATTCTTTTAAGTTTTCAAGGGCTTCTTCAGTGGTTACAGCCGTCCGATAGGGTAATTCAGCGGTCATAACCGTGAAGGCTTCCGCCACTGCAATGATGGAACTGGCGAGAGGAATGTCTTCCTTTTTGAGCTGATCGGGATAGCCTGTGCCGTCCCAATGTTCTTGATGGTGATAGATCCATGGCACAATCCGGTTGAAGACATTCATTTGTTTGACGATTTGTGCCCCATAATAGGGATGCATCTGAATCATCTTCCATTCCTGAGAGGTAAGGGGTTTTACCTTTGTCAAGATGGTTTCGGGAATGGAAATTTTACCAATATCGTGTAGTAAAGCGGCAATTTCAAGAAATTCAAGGTCGCCACTCGACCAGGCCAGTTTCTTGCCAGTATCCACCGCCAGCCGGGCAACTTTCTCCGAATGGCCGATCATGTAACGATCGCGTTGGTCAATGGCGGCAACCAACACGCGCGCCAGCCCAATCAAGGGGGATAAACCGCCAACTCCCGGAATAATCGAAGGTGCCAACCCCTGGGTAAACCCGGAGCGGCGGCGTTCGCCGATTGCAACTTCCAGCTCGACGGTGTTTTCGTAGAAATTCAGGAAGTTTTCCACGCGCTCCAGCATGATCTTCAGGTTGTGATATTGTCCAGTTGACCAGAGCGCAGGGATTTGTTCGTACATTATGGTGGAAGAACGGGAAATTTCGGCTTGTGGAATAATCCTTTTACCGTAGGAAGAGAGCAGGTCGTGCAAAGCAATCAGGCGGGAAAACCGTTCACCGACCCGTTGAATTTGTTTAGAGAGGGTGGGATATTCGCGGATGGTTTCTTCGAGAGAGCGAATTCGGGCAAGCACCGTTTCTACGCTGGCGTTTTTCAAATCCTTCATCGTTAGGATCTCGGTGATGTGCTCGTTCCAAACTTTTTGAGCATCCTCCAGGGTAAGAACTTCGTTGCCATAAACAATGGGTTCGTCGTCCTTGCATTGATGCTCCACATAGCTCAAGGCTTTTTTGAGGGATTCATAAGCGGCTTCGATACGCTCTTGATTTTCTTTTTGACGAAGCTCTTCCTGTCTGCGCTGCTCCCGAATAATTTGCATGCGATTGTAAAAATCCATGCCTTTGGGGGCTTTTTGCAAGAGGGCGATTAAGTGTTCCTGTTGTTCGGATATTTTGACCCATTCTTGATGAAGGTCGCGTAATGTTTGCAAGTTTCGGAAGATAAGCGAACGTTTCTTCGTTCTTTCTTCAAGTTGGGGAATCTGATTAACAATCTGATCGTACACTTCCTGAATTTCTTCTTCAATGCGGGGTGCTTTATAAGTCAGGTTGGCAAAGGTCAACCGATATACCATAAAGTGCTTTTCGATTTCCTTCATCCGTTGCTGTGTTCGAGCAGGAAAAGATCGAATTTCACGGCGAAGCCATTTCCATTCCTCAACCGTATCGGTGACTACCTTTATGCGACGTTGTATCCAGTTCTGCTTTGGTGGGGCAGGCTCTGGGTTCACTTCGGCTACGGGAGTGGTCTTTTCGACGGTAATATTCTGTTCTGAAACCGTGCTTGCCCCTTCTTCAGACTTTTCGGATAGGCTTACCGATGAATCAATGGTATCCGTCTCAAGTTCGGGATGGTCAATTTCTAAAGATGATGAATCGCTCACGGCGTCCCTCTGCAATTGCTCTCTGTCTGACTCTGGATGATCAGATAAATCTTGGTTGTGGAGGGTGTTCATATTGAGTCCCCCTTTTCATTATACACAAATTTCGCCCAATACAATCCCTTGAATTTTGCTTCTTGAAATACATTTATTATTATAATTACTTTAACTCCAAAAATTGTTTATAATTTTCTTAAGTCTCAAATTCTACACATTGTTTTCCGCCCGCTTTGTTTGTATAATGAGAAAAGATTATTACGGGGGTGCACTATGGAGCAATTTCTGGAAGAAAATAAAAATAACGGAACCGGTCGTCGGGAGGTGGGTATGCACAGTGATGTGGGTGCGATATCGGTGATACTGGTTGAAAATATTCCACAAATGATCAAGCATCTGCAAAAAACGATAGGCCTGATTGATGATATTGAGCTGGTCAATTCGTGTATGTCTGCGCAGGAAGCGATCGAGGCGATTCGCGATTTGAAACCGGAAGTGGCTCTGATCGAGTATAACCTGCCGGATATGAACGGTATCAATCTGACGGAGATTATCCGTAAAGAATTCCCGCAAACTCAGGTAGTGCTGATCTCCCAAGATAATTACACAGATATTGTTCTGCAAGCCATACGGACTGGCGCCTGTGACTTTATCACCCATGAGGTTTCCATCAAAGAGTTGTCGGATGTGCTTCACCGGGCAGCAGCACTGGCACACAGCGAACGACAAAAGATCAGTGCGCCAGTGCTTGGGCCGGGAGGAGCTGCCGCCACACCGATGGGTGGGAAGGGTGCCAACGGTCAAGTGATCGCGGTTTACAGTCCAAAGGGAGGGGTCGGAACCACTACGATTGCAGCCAACCTGGCTCTGGCGTTGATGGACATTGATCACGAAGCCAGAGTTGTTCTGGTGGATGGTAGTATGCAGTTTGGCGATGTTCATTTATTTTTCAACGAATTGGGACAATTATCGGTTCTGGACCTGGTGCCGCGGATTTATGATTTGGATTTACAACTCGTTGAAAGTGTCATGCTCTTAAACCGGGCAACAGGATTGTACATTTTGCCGGCACCACCTCGTCCCGAATTTGCCGAAAAAATCAGTGGTGAAAATTTCACCCGTATCCTTGAATTCCTGCGCCGCTACTACGATTACATTGTGGTGAATACCGACTCATTCATATCCGATCCGGTGCTGGCCGCTTTGGATGCGGCAGAAGTGGTGGTGCTGGTCACTTCGCAGCAGATTAATGCCATCCGCAACACCCGTCTGTTCCTGGATTTGTGGGATGCGTTTGGAATGTCGCGTGATCGGGTTGCGATGGTGGTTAATCGCTTCAATCCAGATAATCCGATTAGTGTCGAAAAAATCAGTGAGCGGCTTAAACATGCGGTGACGGTAACCCTGCCGGATGATCCGGAGTTGACCCAAAAATCTGATGCACTGGGACAGCCCGTTTTGAGAGTCAACAAAAGTGCGGAATTATCGCAGGCGATTATGACCCTGGGCGAAAATGTTCGCAAGAGAGGGATTGCCATTGAGCGGTCGGATGAGGTTCGCATGCGCCTGTTTTCAATTGCCTGAGATTCTAATATCGTCTGGTCTGGTACAGAGCGCACCATGGTGGTGCGCTCTGTTACTTTGAGGGTAATTAGGGTATACTAACCTCGATTATGGATAAGGAACACATCCGCAATTTTTGCATCATTGCTCATATTGATCACGGAAAATCCACGCTGGCGGATCGGATGTTGCAATTGACCGGCACCATCTCAGACCGTGAGATGATGGACCAGGTCTTGGATTCGATGGATCTTGAACGAGAGAAGGGGGTAACCATCAAAGCCTCGGCTGTTCGGATGATCTATCAGGCTAAAAATGGTGAGTCATACGAACTTAACCTGATTGATACACCCGGGCATGTGGATTTCAGTTATGAAGTCAGCCGGGCTCTAATGGCTTGTGAGGGGGCCTTGTTGGTGGTGGATGCCACCCAGGGAATTGAAGCTCAAACGCTTGCCAATTTATATCTTGCCCTGGATGCTGATCTGGTGATCGTGCCGGTGATCAACAAGATAGATTTGCCTTCTGCGCGGGTGGATGAAGTAGCCGAAGATATCCACAATTTGCTGGGAATTGAACCGGAGAAAATTTTACGCATTTCAGCCAAAGAGGGGATTAATGTGGATCAAGTCCTTGAAACGGTCGTCAAGGAAATTCCACCACCTAAAGGCGACCTGGACGCCCCTTTGCAGGCGTTAATTTTCGATTCGCATTACGACTCGTATAAGGGGGTGGTGGCTTACGTGCGGGTCATGGATGGGAAAGTCAATCCCACGGATATGCTGCGGATGATGTCCACCAATGTGGACATCCGTCCGGTTGAGATCGGCGTTTTCTCACCGGATATGCGGCCGGTTAAGGAGCTGCAAGCAGGGGATGTGGGGTATATTGCCACCGGTTTGAAAACCGTTTCGGAATGCCGGGTGGGAGATACCATAACCACCATTGTTCGGCCAGCCGAAAAACCATTGCCCGGCTTTCGGCATCCCAAGCCAATGGTCTTTGCCGGTATTTATCCGGTTGAAGGCGAAGATTACGAAGACCTTAAGGAAGCACTGGAAAAACTTCAATTGAATGATGCCTCTCTGGTATTTGAGCCTGAAAAGTCACAAGCCTTGAATTTTGGTTTCCGCTGTGGCTTCCTTGGCCTGTTCCACATGGAGATCATTCAGGAACGATTGGAGCGTGAATACGATCTGGATATTGTCGTCACTGCGCCATCGGTTGAATATGAAGTTGTTTTGAACAGCGGCGAAGTGATACGCATCGATTCGCCGGCCCAATTACCCGATGAATCTCAGATTGCAGAAATCCGTGAGCCATGGATGATTTTACAGATTATCACGCCAGTAGATTATTACGGCACCGTGATGGAATTGGTTAAGAAAAGACGCGGAATTTTTAAAGAACAGGAATACCCGGCTCCAACCCGGGTGCAATTGACATTTGAAATTCCCCTTTCGGAATTGATTGTGGATTTTTTTGACGAACTCAAATCGCGCACACGCGGCTATGCTTCCATGGATTATCACTTTGCCGATTACCGCCCTGGCAATTTGACCAAACTGGAAGTGCTGGTGGGGGGCGAACCGGTTGATGCGCTAGCAACCATTGTCCATCGTGACAATGCTTATCATAAAGGACAGGCGCTGGTCAGCAAATTGAAAGAATTGATTCCCCGTCAATTGTTCGATGTGGCTATCCAGGCGTCTGCAAGCGGGCGGATTATCTCGCGGGCAAATGTCAAAGCCTTACGCAAAGACGTACTGGCAAAATGTTATGGCGGTGATATTACCCGCAAGAAGAAATTGCTTGAGAAACAAAAACGCGGTAAAAGGCGGATGAAAATGGTGGGGAATGTCGAAATTCCTCAGGAAGCCTTCATGGCCATTCTTCGCTTGGAGGAAGATTGAACCGTCAAACTAAAGGGACCATAAAAAACGTCGGACGCTGGTTGCCCGGCGTGCTGATCAGTCTGATTGCCTTGTTTGTGGTTTTTCGGCTGGCTCAATGGGATGAATTGGGGCCGGCGATTGCCAGAATACCCTTGCTTTTTATTCTGGCAGCAGTGCTCCTGACCCTGTTATTTTTGATGACGCGGGCAGTGGCATGGCGCGTCATTCTGGGCAATCATGCCTCAGTCAGCCAGACTTTTTGGGCGATCAATCAGGGTTATCTTTTGAATAACCTGTTCCCTTTCCGGGCGGGTGAATTCGGAAGGGCTTTGCTGTTGGGGCAGGCTGCTCGCCTGCCGCCTGCCCGTGTGCTTTCCAGTATTGTGATTGAAAGGGCTTTCGATTTGGCAATTGCGGCGGGTTTGTTGCTGGCAACTTTACCGCTGGCATTGGGTATGGCGTGGGCGCGTTCGGTTGCCATTTTGACTTTGGGATTGGTGATAGCCGGATTATTGATGTTGTTTCTCATGTCCCGCAATCAGCAATGGGTTATTGGTCTGGTGGAAAAAATTGGGGCAAAATGGGGTTTTGTTCGCAGAGTAGTCGTTCCCCAATTAAATGCACTCATGCAAGGGTTATCCACCTTGTCCGAACCGCGCCAGTTTCTTCTAAGCCTGTTTTGGATTGGGGTCTCGTGGGGAGTTGCCGTTTCCACTTATTACGTTTTCCTGCTGCCCATTGATCCTCAAGCGCCATTCTGGTGGGGCATGTTCACCGATGCGGTTCTGGCAATGGGGATTGCCATCCCCTCGGCACCGGCTGCTTTGGGAACTTTTGAGGCTTCGATTGTTGGGGCATTGACGATTTTGGGGATTGATCAGACGGCTGCATTGGCGTATGCGATTACCCTTCACTTTATTCAATTCGTTGTTACCGGAATTTTGGGTTTGATTGCCCTGGTTCGGCAGGGAAAATCGGTGGGAACATTTCTAAAGGATATTCAAGCCAAAGTCATCAATCCAACTTCATCCTGAAAATTGGAGGGAATGGTTTTATGCCGAGAAATTACTTAATCACCGGTGGTGCAGGTTTTATCGGTTCGAATTATGTTGCCCGGCTGCTGCAAAGAGGCGAGCAGGTGATTGTGTATGATAACCTGTCACGCGCCGGTGCTGTCCGCAACCTGGCCTGGTTGAGAAAGACCTACGGTGAAAGCTCATTTCGGCTTGTTCAGGCAGATGTTCGCGATTCTCAGTCACTTCAGGAAGTGGCCCAAGAGGCAGATGTGATTGTGCATCTAGCCGGTCAGGTCGCGGTCACCACTTCCGTCGTTGATCCACGCACTGACTTTGAAATCAATGCAGCGGGAACTTTCAATATCTTGGAAGCGGCGCGGCTTTCGGGACGTGACCCAATTGTGATTTATGCATCAACCAACAAAGTGTATGGGGGGATGGAAGAGGTAAAAGTCAAGGAATTGGAAAGCCGTTATGCGTATGTGGATTATCCCTTTGGCATTCCAGAAACTTTTGGACTGGATTTTCATTCCCCTTACGGTTGCTCGAAAGGGTGTGGTGACCAATACACTCGTGACTACGCCCGGATTTATGGCTTGCGGACGGTAGTCATGCGCCAATCCTGCATTTATGGCACCCGCCAGTTCGGAATTGAAGATCAGGGATGGGTGGCGTGGTTTGTCATCGCAGCGGTTAAACGGCTGCCCATTACAATCTATGGCGATGGCAAGCAAGTGCGGGATATTCTTTTTGTTGAAGACTTGTGCGATGTCTATGACCTGGCGATTGAACACATTGATCTTGCGGCTGGTCAGGTCTTCAATATCGGCGGCGGAGCCGATTTTACGATTTCCGTTTGGGAAGAATTTGGTCCATTGCTTGAAAAACTGCTCGGTGAAAGTATTCCCGTAAAAAGAGGGGATTGGCGGCCGGGTGATCAGCGGGTTTTTATTTCCGATATACGCAAGGCGCAGGAAGTTCTGGGTTGGAAGCCAAAGGTGGGTGTCAAAGAAGGTATTCAGCGCCTTTTTGAGTGGGTGAAGACCAATCAGGATTTGTTTTAAGTCTTATGCGTATTCTGATTATCCTGACTTATTACCGCCCTCATACCTCAGGGTTGACGATTTACGCAGAAAGGTTGGCACAGGCTTTTGCCCGTCGGGGTCACACGGTAACGGTAATGACCTCACAGTATGATAAGTCGCTGCCGTTGGAAGAAATGGCTGGCGGAGTACGAATTGTGCGTGTGCCGGTTTTCATGCGGGTCAGTAAGGGAGTAATTATGCCTTCCTTTGGAGCAACCGCGAATCGGCTGGTGCGTGAACATGATGTGATTCAACTGCACCTACCGCAGTTTGATGCTGCCGGAGTGGCTCTTCGCGGACGGTTATTAAGAAAACCTACCGTAATCACTTACCATTGTGATTTGAGAATGCCGCCGGGATTACTCAGTTGGGCAGCCAATCAGGCGGTATTGCTGATGAATGAACTGGCAGCCCAATTTACCCATCGAATTGTGACCTACACCCAGGATTATGCAGAAAATTCGCCCTACCTGCGACGTTATTTGCACAAATTGAAGGTCATTCCTCCTCCCGTTGAATTGCCACGGGTGACTTCGGAGGCAGTTCGAGAATTCCGTCAGCGGACAAACCCGCAAGACCGTAAACCTGTGATTGGAATGGCCGCTCGCCTGGCAACCGAGAAAGGCGTGGAAGTGCTGGTTGAGGCACTGCCAAAGGTGCTGGAAGCCTATCCTCAAGCTCAGGTGCAATTTGCCGGCACTTACCAAAACATTGTGGGAGAAGAGGCGTATTATGCCAAAATCATGCCGCGCATTGCTCGTTTTCAGCAAATCGGAGCGTGGCAATTCCTTGGTAATCTCTCTCCTGATCAGATGGCTTGTTTTTACCCCAATTTGGATGTGCTGGTTTTGCCGTCACTGAACTCAACCGAGGCTTTTGGGCTCGTCCAAATCGAAGCGATGATCAGTGGGACTCCCTCGATTGCTTCCAATTTACCGGGGGTTCGGCAGCCGGTCAAGATCCATGAGATGGGTAAAGTCGTTGAAATCGGTGACCCCCACAGTCTGGCAGAGGCATTGTTGGAAGTGCTGAGCAACCGGCAGGCGTTTATACGAGATCCTCAACCGATTCGCCAGCGCTATCTGCCGGATACAATTGCGCAAGAATACGAAAAATTATTCACCGAAATCCAACAAGATCTTCGTAGATCCTGATTTTTGAGGTTGAGAAGGCTTTGGAACAGACTTCATCCTTCGAAAAAGATTTTTTATGGCTCAATATCCGTGAATTGCCCTATTTTCGGGGGGTATTGCGTGCGGTTGAAGCCCGTTTCTACCAATCCATTGAATTGGTCGAACCGGTGCTCGATCTGGGTTGTGGAGACGGTCATTTTGCCTCAATTGCATTTGAAAAACCGCTCACCGTTGGTCTGGATCCGTGGTGGAAACCGGTCAAAGAAGCAGCAGAAAGGGGCACATACCGCCTCACATTAAGGGGCAGCGGTTCGACAATGCCCTTTGAAGATGAATCTTTCGCCAGTGTCGTCAGTAATTCAGTCCTGGAGCACATTCCCAATTTAATGCCCGTTCTGGAGGAAACCGCGCGGGTTCTCAAACCGGGTGGATTGTTTGTGTTCTGTGTTCCCAATCATCGTTTCCTGGGAAGTCTTTCTATTGCCCAATTTTTGGATCGAACAGGCTTGAAAAGCGCAGCAAAGCGCTACCGGGGATTTTTCAACCGGATTTCTCGACATTACCATTGTGACGATTTTTCTACATGGAAGGACCGCCTGACCCGCACCGGCTTTGAAGTGCTTCGCCATTGGGATTACTTTTCGCCGCGTGCTTTAGCCCTTCTGGAATGGGGGCATTATTTTGGTTTGCCTTCTTTGTTCAGCCGCTGGTTGTTCAAACGCTGGATTCTGGTCAGTCAGCCTTGGAATCTGGCAATCACTCGTTCGGTGTGCAAGTCGGTTTATCTGGAAACACCCCAACAAAAGGAGGGGGTTTACTCCTTTTATATTGCCCGAAAAATATCTAAACCAAACACCTGACATTCGAAGCGCTTGTCAGTAATCCGAGGCTGATGTAAGATATACCATCGTAGTGATTAATTGATTCCTTCTCGCGACCATGGACGAATCAAAAGAACCCACTGTATTGGATTATGTCAAAGCGTTATTGATGCCGTGGAAAGGTAAACCACCGGCGCTTTCAGCGAAACAACCGACGGCTGATCAATCCTTGGTTGAACCAAAAGAAGATCTGAGTACCTCTCCTGATATTACAACGCTGGAAATGAAGGTAGAGGAAAAGGGCGAACCGGTGGTATTCCCCTCGTCGGCTGAGGAACGATTAAAACTGCCGATTGGGTGGCGGACCTTGCTGGCATTTGTCCTGGCAGTAATTGGGCAGTCTTTTCTGGAACCTCCCCGTCAGCAGGTCAGTGTTGCACTGATCTTTTATGGTCTGGCGGTTGTCGCTCTGATATTTGCAGTGATTTCTAAAGAGTGGTTATTAGCGGAATACGCGGATCATACGGCTACTCCAATGGCGGTTACCGTAAATCGGAATCCGATTCTGCTTTCACTACCTTTGTTGCTGCTGGCCTTTATCTTTTTTAGTGGTAATCGTTTTACTACGCTTAACCTGACTCTCTGGCTGGCAGGCACAATATCACTTGTGGCCGGGTTTTACCTTCCCTCTCGAACCCGGTTAAGCCTCAAAAGCAAAATCCGCTCATTTTTCCTTGCTCCGCAAGTGATCATCCGAATCACACCCTGGAGTATTCTGGTTCTGCTGGCCATCGGGTTGGTGGTGTTCTTCCGTTTTTATCGGTTGAGTGAAGTGCCGGGCGAGATGTTCAGTGACCATGCCGAAAAATTGATGGATGTAGCGGATGTGCTGCAAGGACAAACATCCATTTTCTTCCCACGAAACACTGGACGTGAAGCAATTCAAATGTATTTGACTGCGCTGATTGCAATTGTTGCAGGAACAAAACTTTCCTTCATGAGTCTGAAAATTGGGACAGCCCTGGCGGGTGTCCTGACTCTCCCTTTTATTTACTTTTCAGGAAGGGAAATTGGCGGAAATCGGGTTGGATTGCTGGCGTTTGTGCTGGCAGGTGTTGCTTATTGGGCAAATGTGATTGCTCGAATTGGGCTGCGATTCCCGCTGTATCCATTATTCGCGGCTCCAACTCTTTACTTTCTGGTCAAGGGATTGAAATACCGCAGCCGAAATGACTTTATCTGGGCAGGAATTTTCCTTGGATTGGGACTGCATGGTTACAGCCCGGCGCGTCTTGTTCCCATGGTGGTTGTTGCGGCCGTCATAATTTATCTGATTCATCGTCAATCTGAGGGTAACCGCCGCGAAGCAGTAATTGCTCTCATTCTTCTGGCGATTACCTCTCTGGCCGTGTTTCTGCCTTTGCTGCGCTATGCGCTCAGCGATCCAGAAATGTTTGCCTATCGGGCGTTGACTCGACTGGGTGAAACCGAAACGGTTTATCCGGCCCCCGTTGGGATTGTTTTCCTGAATAACTTGTGGAAGTCCATGATCATGTTCTTCTACAAAAACGGCAACATCTGGGTTCATTCGATTCCTAATCGGCCGGCGCTGGATGTGATTAGTGCGGCTTTGTTTTTCCTTGGAAGTACATTGGTGGTCATTCGTTACATTCGTCAGCGTCACTGGCTTGATTTGTTCTTACTGGTATCCATTCCATTGCTGATGATGCCCTCAATTCTCTCGCTGGCGTTTCCGGAAGAAAATCCCTCGCTAAACCGCAGCGGTGGGGCGATCATCCCTGTGTTCATTTTAGCGGCAGTGGGATTGGATGCCGTGATTCGGTCTATCGAGCGGCGTTACTCGAACGGTTATCAACGCATCATCCCGCTTGGAGTAACCGCTTTATTGATATTTTTCATCAGTTCGGCGAATTACGATTTGGTGTTTCGGCAGTTTGATCGGCAGTTTATGGCCGGGGCATGGAACACTTCCCAAATTGGGGCGGTGATCCGAGGTTTCAGCGAAGCACAGGGTAACCCAGATACGGCTTATGTGGTACCTTACCCGCACTGGGTAGATACCCGCCTGGTGGGTATCAATGCCGGTTTTCCCCTGAAGGACTATGCGTTGTGGCCGGATCAATTTGAAACGACTTTGAGTGAGACACGGGCTAAATTGTTTGTGATTAATCCGCGTGATGAGGATGCCGTCCATAAGTTGCAGGAGCTGTACCCGACTGGGTGGTTGTATTTTTATGATGTGGAGTTAGAAGGAAAGGATTTTCTGCTTTATTTTGTACCCCCTGCCGGGACGGAAGATGGAACAGTGCAGCCATGAGTGAGGGTGTTTCCACCACGAAAAAAGTGCAAAGCCGGCTTTTTATTGAGCCGATTCGTCTAAGCTGGCTTTTGGACATTTGCCTGCTTGGCGTTTTACTCGTTGGATTAATCCTCCGGTTTAATGGTTTGGAATGGGGGGAAGGACAATATCTTCATCCAGATGAGCGATTTCTGGTGTGGGTTACGGCCGATTTGAAACCCGTTGATCGAGTGGGAGATTATTTTGATACGGCTCAATCCACCCTGAACCCTCACAATGTCGGTCATCGCTTTTTTGTTTACGGCACATTCCCGATTTTTCTAACCCGCTACCTGGCCGAATGGGCTTTTTCCAGTAACGGTTGGGAACAAATAATTGTGGTTGGCAGGAGTTTGAGCGCGCTGTTTGACCTGTTGACGGTGCTGTTGGTTTTTTTGATTGGGGAACGCCTTTGGGGAAAAGTCGCTGGGATTTTAGGGGCAACATTTTCTGCGCTGGCTGTGTTGCAAATTCAGCAGGCTCATTTTTATACGACAGATTCTTTTGCTACTTTTTTCTCAACGCTGGCGATCTATTTTGCCGTCCGCTTGGCGACCCTGACGGAAAAACCGGTAGAAGAGCAATCCTCCCGTAATTTGGTTGAAAAAATTGATGCTCGGGTGGTGTGGAATTGTGCCGTCTTTGGGGCGGCAGCAGGTCTGGCGGCCGCCTGTAAAATCCACGTTGGAGTTGTGGCATTAATCCTGCCGGGTGTTCTGTTGTGGGGGTATTTTAATCCGAGACGCGAAAACAGGTTTTTTACACCGATGGAGGTTTTGGGCGGTTTGCTGATCGGTGGGCTCAGCGCATTTGTGATCTTTCGGCTGTTCCAGCCATATGCTTTTCAGGGGCCGCAGGTTTGGAATGTCCTCCCAAATCCGCTGTGGGTGGAGAATCTGAAAAGTTTACTGGCACAAACCGGCGGTGATGTGGATTTTCCACCGGCATTGCAATGGGCGCGTCGTCCCATTACTTTTTCCTTTCAAAACATGGTGCTCTGGGGAATGGGACTCCCAATGGGCTTGTTGGCCTGGACAGGAATGATCTGGCTGGGTTGGCAGTTGATCAAGAACCGCTTCACCCATCCTTTTACTGCTGTTTGGGGGTGGACGGTCTTGTTCTTTATCTGGCAGTCCTTGCAGGGCAATCCGACGATGCGTTATCAGCTGCCGATTTATCCAATTTTGGCATTGACCGCTGGCTGGACAATATTCGCTTTGTGGGAAAAAGCAAATCACGTTTACCGGAACAACCCGGTGAAAATCCGGCAAAGTCGTTGGGGGATCATTGGGCTAGGTCTGATTGTTATGGGGTTGACAGCCGGATGGGCGGTTGCCTTTGATGGGATTTACACGCGCCCGGTGACGCGGGTTGAGGCATCACGCTGGATTTATCAAAACGTACCGGGAGCGGTGAACCTGACCATTCGTATGGAAAACGAAGAGTATCATCAACCGCTGGCTTTTACTTCGCTGATGGTTCTACAGCGAGGTGAAGCAATCCATACCAGTTTTCGCGCTGCTCAAAGCGGGACGATAAGTGAAATTTACTTTGACAACATCCGCGACTTGACCCTCAATGATAATCCCAAGACATTGCTTGTCACGATTCAGGAAGCCGGAGAGGTCTATGCTGCCAAAGGCTCAGGTATGCTGATGCAAACCTTTGCGGAAAATCAGCCCCGTCCCCACAGGCTTGTTCTGGATTTTCCACTGGCAGTGGAGGCGGGTAAGCTGTACACGATTTCGGTTTGGTTTGAGGGGGCAGAAACAGCCCTCTCTTTGCAGGGTGGGGGTGCGGTACTGATCCGTAATGAGGAGGGTACATTCCGCCAGCTTTTGGTAGATTGGACGGAATCTGTCCGGTCAAACCGCCCTCTGGAAATCACTTTCCAGCCACTTCGATCCGGACTCTTGAACGAGATTGGATTTTACCGAATTGTGGATCGGACTGCATCGCAAGGGATGAAAACCTTTCGGATCGAGGTTTTTGACCGCAGTATTGCTGGGCAACCGCTCAGCAACGCAATTCTGACTGATGATTTTACGGCTGAAGGGCTGGATGCACGAGGAAAAAGCGTGAGTTTAGCACTAAATCCACCTTTGAAAGTGGAGGCGGGAAAAACTTACACCATTCAAATGGATCTGGTGGAGGGGGAAGGAGAGATTGTCTTTTTCCCTGCTGCGGGTGTAAATGAAACGGTTTGGGACGACGGCTTACCTTTACGCCTGGAAGGGTTTGACCCATATGGAGGGATTTATCCGCGTGATTTGACACTTGATTTATATGCCGATGATTCGGTGGAAAAGCGTGAGCAGATGATTGATTTGCTCAACCGGGCGGATTATATCTATATCTCATCCAACCGGCAGTGGGGAACAACTACCCGATTACCTGAACGTTACCCGCTGACCACCGCTTACTATCGCTACTTGCTGGGGTGTCCGGCGGAGAAAGACCTTTTATGGTGCTACCGGGTTGCCCAACCGGGCATGTTCAACGGTCAACTGGGTTTTGAACTGGTAGCCGTTTTTCAGTCCAACCCGAAATTGGGGGGAGTCGAAATCAACACCCAATTTGCAGAAGAGGCTTTCACGGTTTACGACCATCCCAAAGTGCTGATTTTCAAAAAAATTGAGGGATTTGATCCCCTTCAAACAGCGCGTCTTTTGAGAAGTGTGGATTTATCAGCAGTGATCCACGTCCTTCCCGGAAGGGCACCTTCTTACCCGGCCAACCTGATGCTGCCGGATCATCTGCTGGCATTACAGCGCAGCGGCGGGACCTGGGCTGAGTTATTTGACAGCAATGGTCTGCTGAACCGTTTTCCGATGTTGGGCTGGTTGATTTGGTATCTTGTCATCAGTGTAGTGGGGTGGATTGCCTATCCGATTTTGCGCGTAGCCATGAAGGGGTTGCCGGACCATGGTTTTCCCCTTAGCAAGATTGCTGGCTTACTTTTCTTATCCTGGGGGGTATGGCTGATTGCGTCCCTGGGAGGCAGGTTTGAGCGTAGCACAATAACAATCGTATTCTTGATTCTGCTGCTATTCAGTGGGTTGGCAACTTTCTGGCAGCGTAATGATTTAATTGAGGAATTTCGCGAGCGAAAAGCATATTATCTGCGGGTTGAAGGGATTGGGCTGGCATTTTTTATATTCTTCACTTTGATTCGGATTGGTAACCCGGATTTGTGGCATCCCGCCTTTGGCGGCGAGAAGCCGATGGACTTTGCCTACTTTAACGCCATACTGAAAAGCACTGTTTTTCCCCCATACAATCCATGGTACAGTGGTGGATACATCAACTATTATTACTACGGATTTGTGCTGGCAGGGGTACCAACCAAATGGCTGGGAATTATCCCTTCAATAGCCTACAACCTGATCCTGCCGACGATGTTTGCTACCTTTGCCTTGGGCGCATTCAGCGCGGGTTGGAACATTGCTGCTCATTTTCTCAAAGAGAGCAGACAATCCGATGAAGGGGTTGGGGGAAAGCGGTCTGTCTTTGGAAAACCGTTTTGGATGGGGCTTGGGTCCGCCATTGCAGCCTTGATTCTGGGCAATCTGGGCACTGCCAGGATGATCTGGCACGGTTTGATGCGCCTTGCGATGAGTGGTTCATCACTGGAAGAGGCAAACTTTTTCTTGAAACTTTCCTGGACAATTCAGGGACTTTCTCGCTTTTTAGCCGGAGCGCGGCTGCCTTACAGCACAGGTGACTGGTACTGGATTCCCAGCCGGGCATTGCCGGGTGAAGCCATTACGGAATTCCCGTTTTTTACATTCTTATATGCGGATCCCCACGCTCACCTGTTTGCGCTTCCCTTAACGATGTTGGCTCTGGGCTGGTGTCTTTCGGTGGTTTTTGGTCAATGGCGTTGGGGATTCAATCAGGTAAAAACTGTCCCAGCCTTTCTTCTTTCGCTACTGGTGGGCGGACTGGTCATTGGGGTTTTACGACCAACCAACACGTGGGATATGCCCACTTATCTGGGATTGGGGGTTTCTGCTCTGGTCTACTCCGCCATTCGTTATGATAGCAGTTGGGATGCTTACCTGAAAGGTATTCCGGTTTGGTTAAAACGGTTGGCGGTTGGTCTGGGGGCCAGCTTGGTTTTGACCGGGTTATCATTTCTCTTATTCCTGCCGTATTCGCAATGGTACGCGCAGGGTTATGGTAGTGTGCAACTATGGGAAGGAAGCCGCTCCCCGGTTGCTTCCTATCTGACCCATTGGGGTTTGTTTTTCTTTGTGATTGCCTCGTGGTTGGTATATGAAACCATCCACTGGATGGCGAACACTCCGCTCTCGTCGTTGCAAAAATTGCGTCCATGGCGGTTCTGGATTTTCAGTGGGCTGGGGATTTATCTGTTAGCCGTTGTTTTGTTAAATGTTTCTTTGAAAGTCGAAATTGCCTTTTACCCGCTCACTATAGCAGTGTGGTGTTTGATTTTGCTGCTTCGACCTTATCAACCGGATGCCAAACGCGCTGTACTGTTTCTGATTGGTACAGGAGTCACCCTGACGCTGATGGTGGAAGTTATCGTATTGGTGGGTGATATTGGCCGGATGAATACTGTGTTCAAGTTTTACTTGCAGGCCTGGAATTTGCTGGCCATCAGCGCGGCAGCGGCGACCGGCTGGTTGCTGCCAGCCATTGAGTCCCAATGGAAATCCGGCTGGAAGCCCGTCTGGCAGTTTGTACTGAGTGCTTTATTGGTTGCAGCGTTGTTATATCCGCTGATGGCGGGGGCAGCCAAGGTTCGCGATCGAATGAGCAGTATTGCTCCACATGGATTGGATGGGATGGCGTATATGCGTACAGCGGAGTATTCCGATCAGGGGCGCACGATGGATCTCAGTCAGGATTACCGCGCCATACGTTGGATGCAGGAGAATGTGAAAGGTTCGCCGGTGATTGTGGAAGCCAACACACCATTGTATCGGTGGGGATCGCGTTTTTCGATTTACACCGGGCTGCCAACCATCATCGGCTGGGACTGGCATCAACGCCAGCAACGAGCAGCGGTGCAGAATGATTTTACCGTTCAAAACCGCATTCTGGATGTTGCCGAAATTTACAACAGTCTCTCGAAGGAGGTCGTCAGAGAACTTTTAGACCGATACGCTGTACAATATATTATTGTGGGGCAGTTGGAACAGGCTTATTACGAGCCGGCAGGACTATCCAAATTCCCCCAATGGGATGGTGAACTTTGGAAAGAAGTTTACCGCGATATGGACACGGTGATTTATGAGGTAATCCCTTGAACACACAACAAACTTCCGACATGATTTATCACATTGCGGAACAAAAAGAGTGGCTAAAAGGTATCGAGTTGGGCTCATACCGGTCCGATTCTCTGAGGGTTGAAGGTTTCATCCATTGTTCTACGCGTGAACAGGTCATGGAAGTAGCCGAGAGATTATTCTCTGATCGGACGGATGTGGTTGTGTTGGAAATTGACCAGGAGTCCTTACCGGTAGAGGTCAGGTACGAAATCGCTCCAAATGGAAACGCTTATCCTCATGTATATGGAGAAATCCCGCTTGAAGCAATCCGGCGAGTTCTGGTTCTCGATTGGAAAAATCGCAGGTTGGAAGATTTATCTGCCTGAACGGTTGGGGATGAAGCGATGAGCCAAATTCTGATGACATTGATCTGGTATTTGATGGTTACGGCGGCGGGTTACTTAACGCTGCCTCTGGCTTTTCGCTTTCTGAAGTTTTTACCGGATCGCGGCTTTACCTTCAGCCGTTCGCTGGGATTGCTGCTGTGGGGATACATCTTTTGGCTGCTGACTACTTTTGGTCTGTTACAAAACAATGCCGGAGGGGTTCTTTTCGGACTGATTTTGCTGGCGGGTGTGAGCGCCTTTTTCATGCGCGGAGGTTGGTTTGAGTTCAAGGACTGGTTCGGTACGCAGAGGCGGTTAATTTTAACGGCTGAAAGTCTGTTTTTGATTGCTTATCTTTCCTGGACGGTGGTAAGGGCTGCTAATCCCGAAATCATCTATACCGAGAAGCCGATGGAATTGGCCTTTATCAATGCTATCTTGCGCTCACCATCCTTTCCTCCCTTCGATCCATGGCTGGCAGGATATGCAATCTCCTATTATTACTTTGGTTACGTTATTGTCGCGATGTTGATCCACCTGAGCGGGGTGCCCAGTTCGATTGGGTTCAATTTGGGGATTGCCATGTGGTTTGGGTTGACTGCACTGGCTGCGTATGGGGTTTTGTTCAATCTATTGAGCGGTATCCTGTCTACGAATAAACCGGCGGAATCAAACCGAAAAGCGGTTGGCTGGGCGTTGTTGGCACCGCTGTTTATCCTGATTGTCAGCAATCTGTCCGGCCTGCTGGACATCCTGCATGCGCGGGGCATCTTCTGGCAGCGTAATCCACAAGGGGTTCTGGAATCATCCTTTTGGAAATGGCTGGGAATTCAGGAGTTTGACCAACCCCCGCCGGAACCGCTTTCGTGGACGCCCAAGCGTACTTACTGGTTGTGGTGGCGCGGCTCACGCGTATTGCAGGATTTTAACCTGCTCAATCAGCGCGAAGAAGTGATTGATGAATTTCCTTTCTTCTCCTATCTGCTGGCAGATATGCACCCGCATGTCCTGGGAATGCCGTTTGTCCTTTTGGCTGCCGGTTTAGCATTGAATTTTTACTTTTCTTTCAAAAAACAATCGCCCCCGGAACCTTCGGTTTTGAACTGGCTCAAAGATCCACATATCTGGTTAAGCGCCTTGATTTTTGGCGGTCTTTCTTTTTTGAATACATGGGATTTTCCCATCTATCTGGGGTTGTTTGCAGGAGTATATGTCTTCTACCGTTATTTGCACAACGGGTGGGGGTGGCAGCGGGTTGGGGATTTTGTGTTTGTGGCAATAACGGTGGGAATTCTGGGAATTTTGCTGTATTTGCCGTTTTATTTGGGTTTTTCTTCGCAGGCAGGCGGTTTTCTGCCGAGCCTGATTTTTCACACCCGCGGGGTGCATTTCTGGGTCATGTTTGCGCCTTTGCTGTTACCCATTTTGTTCTGGCTGCTTCTTCAGGGTGGAGGTTACCTGCGGCCGGGGTTGCGCTGGGGTGTGCTGCTCGGATCCGCTATTGTAGCGGCGGGTTGGATTTTGATGCTGATCGCCAGTAAGGTGATCGAACTGGCCGGATTAATTGGACAAACGTGGATGACTGCTGCTGACACCAATCTGGCAAGGATGGGGCAAACGCTGACCAGTTTGAGCGGCTTGTTTTTCATCAAACAGGGCGGATCGGGTACGGAATTGTTTCAGGCTGCTTTACTGCGGCGGATTAGCGCCCCGGGTACGTGGCTCACATTGATGATTATTTTGATTTTCGTATTTGCCACGATTGTCACTTTGCGGCGTTTATATGGTTTTTCTCTGGCGTCAGAAAATGATCCTGTTCGGTCATTGCCGGAAGAAGATCAAAACCGGGGTTTTGTATTATTGTTGATTTTGCTGGGTGCGGGTTTGACTCTCGCACCGGAGTTTTTCTATTTACAGGATGATTTTGGCACCCGAATGAACACAATCTTCAAGTTCTATTTTCAGACATGGATTTTGTGGGGAATTGCGGCCGCCTATTCGAGTGCCATTCTTTTGCAGCGATTCCACGACGGACGGGGAGGGGTGGTAAAAATTGTCTGGGTGATCCTGATGGCATGTTCTTTGATTTATCCGGGGGTGATGCTACCGGCCAAAACGGGGCTACTCCGCGGCCAGCCCGTTTCATTGACTCTGGATGGAAAAGCTTACTTACAGCGCGATGAACCGGATGAATGGCAGGCATTCCAGTTTTTATGGGAGATGCCTTTGGGAAATGTAGTTGAAGCGGTCGGTCCACAATACAACCCTCAATTCGCAAGGGTTGCGACCCATGCCGGTCAACCCGGTTTGTTGGGTTGGGAAGGCCACGAAATTCAGTGGCGGGGTACTGCCCGGGAGATGGGCTCACGCCGGGTAGATATTGAGACTCTCTATCAGACCAGCGATTGGTTGAGGGCTAGGGAAATTATCCAGCAATATGGCATCCGTTATATTTATATCGGGCCGGTAGAACGAAGTGCCTATCGTGTTTCCGAAAATAAGTTTTCGGCAAATTTGGGTTTGCTATTTGCTAATTCCAATGTGCGGATATACGAAGTGCCGGATGCACTGGTGGAAAAAACACCCTGAGATGTCAATATGATGAAAAAGAACTCATTTTCTCTAAATGGTGAAAAGGTTTTATATGGATTGATCTTGATCATTGGGCTTGCTTTACGATTAATTCAACTGGGCAAGCTGCCGCTCAGTGATGAAGAGGCCCGGCTGGCTTTGCAGGCGTTTGGGTTAGCCAGCGGTGAAAGTTCGCCATTTTTCAATCCGGACGGCGGTTATTTGATTACGACGACTGGATTATTTTTTATCTTTTCTAAAAGTGAATTTCTGGCTCGCCTGATCCCGGCTTTGGCAGGAACGCTGATTTGCCTGATTCCGTTGGCATTTCAAAGACTTCTGGGAAGAAAAACGGCTTTGATTGCCGCGTTCGGGCTGGCATTGGACGGCGGCTGGCTTGCGGCTTCCCGGCAAGCCGGCAGTCACACCTGGGCAGTCTTGTTCTTATTGGCTGTAATTTGGGCTGTCTCCTCTCGGCGCTGGAAAATGGCAGGTATTTTTAGCGGTTTACTGTTACTGGGAGGGGTTGAGGTTTGGAAAGGTTTAATCCCTTTGGGGGTTGCTATTGGGGTTTATAATCTCTGGTTCAGGTGGGAAAGTTTTGCGTGGAACGACGTATGGCTATCGTTTAGGAATAATTGGAAAGAATTTCTGACTTGGGCGGTCGGGGCTTTGCTGGTTCTTGGGAGCTTGTTCTTAATCCTGCCGACCGGATGGAGCGCAATGGGAGGCGGTCTGATTTCTTATCTGCGTGGTTGGAACAACCCTTCCGGTGTTTCAGTGGGGATGATCTTAACAGCCATGCTGATTTATCAGCCGATCAGCACCCTGTTTGGTTTAATTGCTTCCCTCCGGCAGATCAAAAAATCTGTGAGTCTGGAACTCTTTTTGACGATTTGGAGTTTTTTTGCCCTGATTCATTGCTTCCTCTATCCAGCGCGTGAAGTTCTGGATGTGTTATGGGTATCGCTTCCGCTTCTCGGTTTGGCGGCGCGACTTTTATCATCTCTGTTGCGTTTTAATTTTGATCAACGCATTGCAGCACTGATATACGGGGTGGTGGTTTTGATATTTTTGATGTTTACTTCACAAAATATCATGCGCCTATTCAGCCCGGGGCGGGTGGCAGTCAATACTCAACCTGAAATCATTGCTATTCTGGCTGCTTTGTTGTTTGTGATCATTTCCGTTATTTTGATCGGGTGGGGATGGTCTACCCGTGTGGCTGGTTATGGGGTCACATGGGGACTACTGGTATGGCTGATGCTCTTTTGGCTGTCTGGGAGCTTTCATGCAGCCGGTTTGGGCGAAAATCCGGAAACAAATCCCTTTCGACGGGGCTGGTTCATCAGCGAAGCGGATTTGCTAAAAGATACCATTGGTGATTTATCGGAACTGAATGTGCGCTCACGCACGGGATTGGATGTAATGGCGATTGGATTGGATCAACCGGCAATGCGCTGGTTCGCCAGAGAATTCACCAATTTTAAGTTTGAAAATACTTTTCAACCCCAAATTCAGAGTTCAATTGTTCTAACAGGATCATCGGAGGGGGTCGTTTTTGGGGAAAATTATCGTGGGCAAGATTTCCATTGGCAAGTACAGCCAATTTGGGATCTAATGACAGCCAAGGAATGGATGCAGTGGGCAATTTTCAAAATTGCTCCCCTGGAAAACAAGATGATCTTCTTATGGGCGAGAGAAAGTCTCTTCCCGGGTAGTGAAATTTCAAACGAGGTGCAACCTTGACCATACCCAACAGCATTGCAATAGACGGGCCGGCATCGTCCGGTAAATCAACGATAGGGGTGAGGCTTGCCGAACGACTGGGATATTTGTTTTTTGATACAGGAATAATGTACCGGGCAGTTACGCTGGCGGTTATTCGGGCAGGGATCGGCGTGGATGATGAAGAAGGGGTTACCCAACTGGCTCATCGCGTACACATTGATGTACGTCCCCCGACAGTTGCCGATGGGCGAAAAGAAGATGTGCTTTTGGATGGCGAGGATGTCACCTGGGCGATCCGCGAGCCGGAAGTTGAGAAAAGGGTTTCAAAGATTTCCGCTTATGCAGGGGTTCGGCGGGCAATGACCGAGCTGCAGCGACGGATTGGCAAACGAGGAAGAGTGGTGATGGTTGGCAGAGATATTGGCACAGTGGTCATGCCGGACGCCGATCTTAAGATTTTTCTAGATGCGTCTTTGGAAGAACGAGCAAGACGGCGTTTTCGAGAACTGATTCAACGAGGTGAAGCGGTCAGATTTGAAGATGTGCTTGCCGGTTTGAAACAGCGCGATCAAATTGATTCTTCCCGTGAGATTGCCCCTCTGAAGCCAGCGGACGATGCGGTCATCCTCAACACGGATGGATTGAGCGTTGAAGAGGTTTTGAAAAGGGTTTTTGAATTGTGCAAGGATTGTGGAGATGACTGAAAATCATCAAGTGGAGCAGGAACTACGGGATACCCGTCATATCCTTAATCGCCTTCTGGCGGTTAGTCCCGCGGTGATTTATTCCACAACGCCATTCCCCCCATACCGGGTTCGGTATATCAGCGAAAATGTGACGATTGTTACCGGTTATTCGCCGGAGCAATTCATCGAAGATGCCGGTTTCTGGAAATCGAAGGTTCATCCTGAAGACCGTCCAATGGTTTTGGAGCAGTTGAATAAAATGCAACTGCTTGATTACATAGAAATGGAATACCGTTTTTTAGCAGCTGACGAACAATATCATTATCTTCGCGAGGAAATTAAAATCCTGCGTGACGCCGAAGGACAACCCATTGAAGGAATCGGATATTTTATTGACATTACCCGCCAAAGGAATTACGAGGAAGCCATCCGCCAAAGCGAAAATCTTTACAGAAGCCTGGCAGAAGCATCACGAGATTTGATCATTTTAATTTCCCGTGAAAAAACGATTGAGTACATCAATAGTTACGCGCGGCAGGCACTGGGATGGGGCGAATTCCAAACCCGATTGCCATCTTATAGTCATATTTTGAAATTGATCCCCGAAAGCCCAGTTCAACAAGTTTTTCAGACTCAACAGGCTGTTTACACCGAAAATTCAGCCGTTATTTCGAAGCGAAAAATTTGGCTTGGCACCTGGTTAGTGCCTATTTTCACCTCCCAAGACGAAGTTGAATTTGTGATGGCCGTTGCCAGAGACATAACGCGGCAGAGAGAGACAGAAGAGGAACTTCAGCGGGCATTAAAGGCAGAGCAGGAACTCAATTCATTACGCTACCGTTTTTTAACGATGACCACCCATGAATTTAAAACACCCATCAGTACAATCCTCTCCTCGATTGAGCTTCTGGAAACTTACGGCGAACGTTGGAGTGCGGAAAAGCGGAGTGATCACATCAACCGCATTAAAGCCGCTGCTCAACGGCTCAATCAAATGTTGAGTGATGTGTTGGAGGTCAATCGGGTGGAAAGCAGCGCAGGATTGGAAGCCAGCGAGAAAGTGGATCTTCTTCAATTGTGCCATGATGTTATTAGCGAGATTCAGCAGGCAGACCAGAATCAGCACCCGCTGGTATTCGTCCATACCGGCGAGTTGAGCCTTTTGAGGACCGAACCGCGCTCCTTGCGAAATATCATTTCAAATTTACTTTCCAATGCAGTGAAGTACTCATATCCCGGTAATGAAGTGATGTTAGAACTGACCACCGCTCCAGATCATTTTTGGATCAAAGTACATGACCGAGGGATTGGGGTTCCGGAGAAGGATCGCGAAAATCTTTTTGAGCCGTTTTATCGTGGAGAAAATGTTAATTCTATTCCTGGCACAGGGCTTGGCTTGACCATTGTCAAGCGCTCGGTGGAAGCATTGGGGGGGGAAATTCACTATGAGGAAAAAGCCGAGGGTGGGTCTATATTCATTGTCCGCATTCCGGTAAGAACTTAATCAGTGGAGAATTACACGGGATGAAAAAAATTCTTGTTATCGAAGACGAATCGGATATTCGCGAAAATATCATTGATCTGTTGAGCGAAGAGGGGTATCTGGCGGTTGGCGCCCAAGATGGAGAAGAGGGTATTCACAAAATCTGGCAGGAATTCCCTGATCTGGTTTTGTGCGATATCTTGATGCCGAAGGTGGATGGTTATGGGGTATTGACGGTGGTCAGCAAGAGCCCATTCACATCTACGATACCGTTTATCTTTTTAACCGCAAAAACGCAGCGAGAAGATTTGAGAAAAGGGATGGTCTTAGGGGCAGACGACTACATCACCAAACCTTTTACCCGATTGGAACTGCTTCAAGCGATCGAAACCCGATTGTTGAAGCACGAACAGTTACGTCTGCAAGCTCAACAAAAATTAATCGAATTGCGTACCAATATCAGTCTTTCCCTTCCCCATGAATTGTTGACCCCGCTTAGCGTCATTTTGGGATTTTCGGAATTTTTGATCAATAATTTATCTGCTGAACCAGCCAATTTGCAAACCCTGGAAATTGTCAGTGATATTCATAATGCTGCCAAACGGTTGCTGCATTCCCTCCAAAAGTATTTATTTTATGCAGAATTGGAGGTCATTTTGTCGGATGCAGAGAAAATCACCAGAGCAAGGCACTCCCGCTTTCAGATTAACCGATCAGAGGTTCTGGCAGCCATTGCCGCAATTCCAGAAAGCGAAGAACGTCGTGAGGATTTTCGGATTGAGGTTGGCGAGGCTCTGGTTTGTATTTCTGAAAACTATTTCCATAAGTTAATGGAAGAGCTGCTGGAAAATGCGATCAGATTTTCACCAGTTGGAAGTGTAATCAGTGTGCGTGGGGAAGTGCTTCGTGAGAAAGGCCTTTATAGAATTCAAATCATTGACCACGGGAGAGGGATGACTCCCGAACAAATAGCGGGGTTAGGCGGTTTTGTCCAAAAAGAAAGAAGGCTATATCCCTCTCAGCAAAGCGGTTTGGGACTTGAAGTTGTTAATCGAATATTGGATATTGTTCAAGGCTCCTTGAGCATTCAGAGTCAACCGGGCAGCTGGACGACAGTAGAGATCTTTTTACGCTTGGGTTGAAAAAGGGAGGACATGATCATGTGTGACACCATGGTAGTTTTAGGAAATGCAACGGCGGATGGTTCGGTTTTGTTCGCCAAAAATTCCGACCGTGAGCCGAACGAAGCACATGAGGTCATCCTGATCCCGGCAGCAGAACACCCCGCTGGTTCGAGAGTGAAGTGCACTTACATTGAAATTCCTCAGGTGAGTCACACCTACGCGGTGTTGTTAGCCAGGCCATTTTGGATATGGGGAGCTGAAATGGGGACAAATCAGCATGGAGTGGTTATTGGCAATGAAGCCGTATTTACCCGGGTTCCTCATCCAAAAGAAAATGGATTGATCGGGATGGACTTTATCCGTCTGGCTCTGGAACGCAGCCGCACTGCGGAGGAGGCTTTATACTGTATCATCAGTTTATTAGAGGAATATGGCCAGGGTGGGAATTGTGGCTTTCGCCATCGAATGGTGTACCACAACAGTTTTATCCTGGCGGATGCCAGAGAGGCGTGGGTGTTAGAAACTGCTGGCAAGTTTTGGGCAGCAGAAAAAGTAAAAGACATCCGTTCTATCTCCAATGCTTTGACAATTGGTGAAACGTGGGATTTAGCCTCGTCAGGCCTCGTTGAATATGCAATCAAGCAGGGATGGTGTCAATCGAAATCTGATTTTAACTTTGCCCGCTGCTATTCTGATGTAATCTACACCCGATTTAGTGATGCAAGGCGGCGTCAAAAATGCAGCACTGATCTGCTTTCCATTCATCGTGGGAAGGTCACCGAAAAAACGATGTTCAATGTGCTGCGTTCTCATGCTGGCATTGGGGAGGAGGAACGACGAATTGACCGGGGATTGACCGGTTCTGAGGTATGTATGCACGCCGGATTTGGGCCGATAAGGGGCAGTCAATCGGTTGGATCCATGGTCAGCCGTCTGACACCGAATGGGGCAACCCATTGGATGACAGGCACGTCCGCGCCTTGCCTGAGTGTGTTTAAACCAGTCTGGATAGATAGCGGCCTGCCGGAAGATTTGATTGGACATCCGCGGGGAACATTTGATCCCACTACCTTGTTCTGGAAGCATGAAATTCTTCACCGTACCGTATTGAAAAATTATCCTGAAAGAAGTCGTCTGTTTTTGGTTGAACGGAATCAAATGGAGGATGAATTTCTCCATCAGGAATCAGAAAAACGTTCTCGAAGCGAGATAGAGCGGCGGACGTTTACTCAAGAATGTTTTCGCAGGGCGCAAATAGCCGAGCAAGGCTGGTTGGAGGATGTTATAAAAGTACCAGAAAGAAGGCTGGATTTCTTTTACGATCTGGCATGGAGGCAATTTAACCGTGAAGCGGGGTTAGGCTCACTCGTCCGTTAAATCCGAAACATCATCCTGCGGAGCAATGCTATAATCTTAACCACTGGTTGAGATGAATCTATTCAATATTCAACTATTTCAAAATCCTTTCTTTTACCTGCCATTTCACTCATCGGGTTGGGTGGGATGGCTGGCTATGCTGGCATTGGTGTTATTGGGGGGAGGCAGGATTTGGCGTATATCCGATTTTCGTCGCCCGGTTAAGTGGAATGTTTTCCTTGTTGCGCTGCTGCTTGTACCGCTGGCAATTCTGCTCCTTGAACTTCAGTTGTCTATCTTGCAGAGTGGCGCTGTACCAAACCTCCCGCTAGAAGTGAACCGGACGGGGGTGCTGGTTTTTGTGGCGTTCCCCATTTTTTTTGCGGCGGGTTTGGCTGGTTTGCTTCCCTCGCTGTTGACCGGTCTTTTCACCGGCTTATTCCTTGGGCTGTTTGCAACCCACGATTTGTTCTCCATTGTTGAGTGGGGGTTTTTAGGTTTATTCATCGGCATTGCACTTTCCCAAAGCTACCGCACTGCCTTTTATAAAATGTTACGCCACCCTTTGGGCGGGGCGGTTATTGTTTGGATTGCCTACCTGCCAATATTTCTGTTCGTCTCATTTTTTGCCATTCCCGGTAATCTGGCTGAAAGGCTGGATTTTGCTCTTGCACAGAACTGGCCGCAATACATTGTGCGTGGAATTGAATTGGGATTTGGCGGTTTGTTTTTTGAGCTGATTTATTTATTTCTGCCGGCATTGTGGAAAAAACCGCAGCAATTGCTTCCTTCTCCCAATGAGACCAGCCTGCAAAGCCGATTTTTGTTGTTTACCGTGCCCCTGGCAGTATTGTTGTTCGTTATATTGATTCTGGCAGACTGGTGGGTAGCCGGGCAGGCTGCCCGGCAGATGATGGAATCGCGTTTGCAGGGATTAACCCGGGTTGCTTCTCAATCACTCCCCTATTTTTTAGAAAGTGGACAAAGTTTGATCATTGATTTTGCAAAGCCCGATTTAGTCCAAAAATCAAATTCAGAAGTACAACTGCTTTTGATGGAAGATATTCGGGCTGTGCCCTATTTTCGCCAACTGGTGGTATTCGACAAGGGTGGCCAACCATTGAATGCTTATCCCGCAGAAGGCAGCATGGACTTAAGACTTTCGCCGGATGAGGAAGTGGGGATTGCCCTGGCGTTGAACGGGGTTATTGTTCAGGTTTATCCAATCCCACCCTATCCGGGTGAAAAATCGGCACAGGTCGCATTTATCGCATCGATCAAGGATGAAACGGGAATTATTCAAGGTACAATTCTCGGCAGAACTGATTTTGAGAGTAACCCATTTACCCAGCCCGCCCTCAGTGCTCTGGAAGGGGTGCTGGAAAACGGCGGTGAGGGTTTCATTCTAGATGAACAGGGAAACATTCTTTACCAGACATCGAATGCTACACCCCTTACAGCAGCCGATCAATTTCTCGGGAATCTACAGGTCGGTGCAGGATTGTACGAAGATACCTCTCCAACCGGTACACGCCTGCTGGTGCTGGCCGAGCAAGTCACCGGACGTCCCTGGCAGGTGGTGGCGCGGGTGCCCGCCAGTGTTGCTCAGCAAATTGCTTTGAATATTGCCATCCCGACTCTGGTTATCCTGCTCATCTTGTTTGGGACTGGTTCGGCATTAATGTTCGGGATAGTCCGCGTTGTGACTCGTAATTTGCTCAAACTCACTGATCAGGCAGTTCACATTTCCCTTGGCGAGCTGGATCATGCCATTGAGAGCAAGGGTAACGATGAAATTGGGCGGCTGGCTAAAGCCTTTGAAACTATGCGCATCAGCCTCAAAAAGAGGCTTGAAGAATTAAATCAACTGCTGGTGGTCAGTCAAGGAGTGGCTGCCAATCTGGAAATTTCTGAGGCAATTCAGCCGATTCTCAAAGCGGCGCTGGATGAAGATTGTGTCTCTGCTCGAGTTGTCCTGATTCAAGAAGTGCAACTGGATCTTGAAGGGGATCAACTGGTCAGTTGGGGGGTGGGGAAACAACCGGACTTGTACCACCATCTGGATGGTCAAATTTTCGAACAAATGCGCTCGCATCATCTGCTCTCCATTCCAAACACCAGCCGGGTGCGCCGAATCAGCGCGGTCGGTGGTCAACCGCACCCTGCTGCGTTGATTGCCTTCGGTCTGTTTTTTGAAACGACATATTATGGGGCTTTGTGGCTGGCGTATGATAAACCGAAAAACTTCAGCGAAGATGAAGTACGGTTTCTGAATACCCTGGCCAGTGAAGCAGCCTTAGCGGCGGCAAATTCCCGCTTATACGCATCAGCTGAAATTGGCAGGCGGCGTTTGGAGGCGGTACTGACTTCGGTGCCTGAGCCGGTGTTGGTGTTTGATGAAAAGGATCGGTTATTGCTGCTCAATCCGGCTGCCATCCATGTTCCGGGTCTAATTTCGGCAGCCTTACCGGGTCGGCCGCTTCAGGATGTGGTGAGCTCGGAAAATCTGATCAGGTTGATCAGCGGTTCGTTGGAAGATCGAATCGCCTCCCGAGAAATTCAGTTATCGAATGGAAAAGTATTTTACGCCAGTGTCGCTCCGGTGATGGGTGAGGATTATCAGGTAGGAAAAGTTTGTGTGCTGCGGGACATCACTCATTATAAAGAATTGGATGCTCTTAAGTCGGAAATTGTGGCAACCGTCAGTCACGATTTACGCACACCCCTGACATTGTTGCGTGGTTATAGCACCATGCTGAATATGATCGGTGAGTTGAATGAACAGCAGCAAATTTATGTTAACAAAATTGTATCCACGGTTGAGGACATGACTCATCTGGTGAATAATTTGCTGGATCTGAGTCGGATTGAATCGGGAATACCCCTCAAGTTGGAGGAGGTGGATCCGATGATCGTTGTGGAAAAAATTATCCGTCAATATCAACCACATGCCTCCCAAAAGAACATTCAGTTAACCTTTGAAGGGCCGCAAGACGGAAGACGGTTGATGATCAAAGCTGATCTGGCATTATTGCAACAAGCCTTGATTAATCTGGTAGATAATGCTATAAAATACACACGTAACGACGGTCAGGTCATGGTACGGGTACGCCCGGGCAATGAACGATTAACATTTGAAGTCCATGATAACGGAATCGGGATTGCACCGTTAGATTTACCTCGCTTGTTCGAGAAATTTTATCGAAGCGGGCGACGGGAAGCCTACGAGAAACGAGGTTCTGGGCTGGGATTGGCGATTGTAAAGTCCATTGCCGAGCGGCACCACGGACGGGTGTGGGTAGATAGTCAGCTGGGTAAGGGAAGTATCTTTTATATGGAATTGCCAGTGGATCAACCACTGACGATAACTGAGGAAGCGGTACGAAATGGGGGTGTTGCAAACCTTAAAAAATGAAAATTGATCTGTAAATTACACTTGAAATTTGATAGATTGTGCTATAATTATCATTTGCATGCATGCATTCGATTTGATGATCTCATAAGCTCAACGCAAGGGAAGGACTCTCGTGCGTTTCTATTTGTTTAAATTGTGTGGTTTGAAATAAAAGAGGAGGCACGTTCGTGGAAACGAAAAGCTTAGTTGCACTGCGCATCAGCCTTGCGTCCCCAGATACTATTCGCAGCTGGTCGTACGGGGAAGTACTGAAACCTGAAACCATCAACTACCGCCGGTTGCGGCCCGAAAAAGATGGTCTCTTTTGCGAAGCCATTTTTGGGCCGACCCGGGACTATCAATGTTATTGCGGAAAGTACAAAAATCCACGCTACAAAGGAATTGTCTGTGATAAATGCGGTGTGGAAGTCACGCGTGCCTCGGTTCGGCGTGAGCGGATGGGGCACATTGAGCTGGCTACACCTGTGGCACATATCTGGTATACCCGCCGTGTTCCCTCATACCTGGGTCTGCTGCTGGATATTTCACGCCGTAACCTCGACCGGGTGCTTTATTTTGCTCAGTACATCGTGACCTATGTGGATGAAGACGCCCGTAACAAGGCCCTAAAACGTCTGGAAGATGAAATCAGCGTGTCGGAACGGGAGCAGGCGGCCGAAATTAACGCGCGGATTCTGGAAGTCAAGCAGGCGCGTGACCGTAAAATTGCCGAGCTGAATCAACGCCGGCAGGATATGGAAGCCCGCCGTGACGAACTGATTGCCCAGCGCCTGGAGCCGGTCATTCAAGAAGGTCAGTCACTGGAGCGCCAGTTGCAGGATAAGATTGGAAGCGCTACCCGCACGGCAATTGTATTTTCGGCGACCAATACCGAAATCGTCGGCGCAGGCGAGACAGTTTCGGCTCAACATATCGGCAGGGTTCAGCGAGTAGTTAAGGAACGTCTGGACGAACTGGAAAATGAATTCCGGGATCAGTTTCAGCGCGATCTGGAACAGATCAAAATGCAGATCGAGGAAGTCCGTGCGCAGGCCGAAACAGAAATGGAAGCCTTGCGCAATCAATTGGAAGATCAATCCAACGTTTCTCAAAATGCCAATTCCCGCCTGCGGGATGAACTGCAGGAGCTGCGGCCTTTTACTTTCCTGACCGAAACCCGTTATCGCGAATTGAAATCGCGCTGGGGTCAGGTTTTCCGAGCGGACATGGGAGCCGAGGCCTTCTATGATGTGTTGCGCCGGCTCGATCTGGATAAACTTTCGGAAGAGTTGTGGCATGAAGTACGCACCTCCAAGAGCAAGCAAAAACGTAAAAAAGCAACTACCCGGCTCAAGGTGGTAGAGGCCTTTCGCCGTTCTCAAAATCGTCCCGAATGGATGATTCTCACGGTTTTACCCGTGATTCCGCCGGACTTGCGCCCTATGGTTCAGCTGGATGGTGGGCGTTTTGCGACTTCGGATTTGAACGATCTTTATCGGCGGGTGATCAACCGTAACAACCGTTTGAAACGCCTGCTCGAACTTGGCGCACCGGATGTGATTGTGCGCAATGAGAAGCGCATGCTTCAAGAAGCGGTGGATTCGCTGATTGATAATTCTCAACGCGGCAAGGCTCTTTCGCGCAGAGGCCGGCGAGAATTGAAGTCATTGAGCGATATGCTCAAAGGCAAGAAGGGCCGCTTCCGCCGCAATCTGCTGGGTAAACGGGTGGACTACTCCGGTCGTTCGGTCATTGTAGTCGGCCCGACTCTCAAACTGTACCAGTGCGGCCTGCCCAAGACGATGGCTTTGGAATTGTTCCGGCCTTTTGTGATTGCACGCCTGGTAGCGCATGGGTATGCTGCCAACGTGAAAGGCGCCCGTCGGTTCATCGAACGCAACCGGCCTGAAGTTTGGGAAGTTCTTGAAGAGGTGATTAAAGACCGGCCAGTATTGTTGAATCGTGCGCCAACGCTCCACCGCCTGGGTATTCAAGCCTTTGAGCCAATTCTGATCGAAGGCAGCGCCATTCAATTACATCCGCTGGTGACTACCGCCTTCAATGCTGACTTCGACGGTGATCAAATGGCGGTGCACGTTCCGCTTTCCGAAAAAGCGGTGCGCGAAGCCCGTGAATTGATGCTTTCTTCGCGCAATCTGCTCAAACCAGCGGATGGCGAGCCGATTATCAGTCCGTCTAAAGATATGGTGCTGGGTGTGTACTATCTGACCATGATAGATGATAAAGAACACCCAGGAAATGGACGCTACTTTAGCGATTTGGATGAGGTTGAACTGGCCTACCAGCTCGACCAGGTAGATGTTCACACCCGGATTAAGCTGGTCGTGGATACCTGGTATGATGATCAGAATAATCGTTTGCCGGAACCCCGACGGGCGATGATCGAAACCACGGTGGGACGAGCCTTATTCAACCGCATTTTGCCGGAAAAGGTGCAGTTTGTTAACGAAACGCTGGATAAGGGCGGTGTAAAAGACCTGATTGCCGATGTATATGAATTTTGCGGCGAGGATGTCACAACCGACGTTGCAGATCGGATCAAAGACATCGGGTTTGAGTATGCCATGCGTTCTGGTGCGACCATTTCGGTTGATGACATCACCATGCCGGCGGATAAGAAAGAAATTTTGGAACGCGCCCAACAAAAAATCGAAAATGTTCAGCGGTCTTACCGGCGTGGTTTGTTGACCGAGCAGGAGCGCAACGAACGAGAAATTGAAATCTGGCAGCAAACCACCAAGGAAGTGGCAGATGCTGTGCGGCGTGCCATGAATCCGACCGGTAACCTGGCAACAATGGCGAATTCGGGTGCAACCAAAGGCGGTTTTGGCCCAATTTCTCAGCTGGCGGGAATGCGCGGTTTAATGGCTGACCCGGCCGGCCGTATCATCCGCCTCCCGATTCAGTCCAATTTCCGCGAAGGTCTGACTGCGCTGGAGTACTTCATTTCAACCCATGGTGCGCGAAAAGGTTTGGCAGATACGGCGCTGCGTACAGCCGATGCGGGTTACCTGACCCGCCGCCTGGTTGATGTGGCGCAGGACATGATTGTCAACGAGGTGGATTGCGGTACTCAGGAAGGCATCTGGATCCGCAAGGCGGATGATGTGGCAGGCCAACCCATGAGTGCACGCTTGTACGGCCGCACCGTTGCTCAGCGGGTCATTGATCCGTTGACCGGAGAAGTGTTAGCCGAACGGGATGATTTGCTCGACCATGACCGCATCCGCCGTCTGCTGCAGGCCGGTATTGATGAGGTCAAAGTGCGCTCACCGCTTACCTGTGAATTGATTCACGGGGTATGCGCCAAGTGTTACGGTATGGATCTGGGACGCGGTAAGATGGTTGAACTGGGTGCGGCAGTTGGAATCGTTGCTGCCCAATCCATTGGCGAGCCGGGTACGCAATTGACATTGCGCACCTTCCACACGGGTGGGGTGGCTGCCGGCGGCGATATTACCACCGGTTTACCGCGCGTGGAGGAGTTGTTTGAAGCCAGACGAACTCCTAAAGGCGAGGCCGTGATCACGCGTATTTCCGGTGTGGCAAAGATTATCCAATCTGACCGCTACAGCGATCAGCGTGTGGTGCGAGTCGAACACAGCGAACTGGTCAGTGATGAGTACGAGATCCCCGAAGGCTGGGATATCGTTGTCAAGGACGAGGGAACCGTTTCGTTAAGTGATCCCATCGCGGTACAGGGAGAAGCCTCCATCACAGCCCAACACACCGGGCGGGTTCGCATCGAAGGCCGTAAAGTGATTGTCACCTATGAACAACGCGAATCCGAGGAATATGAAATTCCCTCTACCTCGCGGATACTGATCAAAGACGGTGAACACGTTGAAGCCGGCCAGCCGTTGACCGAAGGTTCGTTGAACCCGCATACCATCTTGAAAATCAAAGGACGCGATGCCTGCCAGTTGTACCTGCTGAGCGAAATTCAGAAAGTCTATCGCGCGCAGGGTCAAAACATCAATGACAAGCACTTTGAGGTGATCATCCGCAAGATGATGGGCCGCGTTCAGGTGATCCGGCCGGGTGATACGCATTACCTGCCGATGGATATCGTTGATCGGCTTGAATTACGCCGGGTGAACGAGCAGATGATCCGCGAGGGCAAACAACCAGCCCGCTTTGCGGAAATTTTGCTGGGTGTAACCAAGGCATCTCTGAGCACCGATTCGTTCCTCTCTGCTTCCTCATTCCAGCATACGATCAAAGTTCTTGCAGGGGCAGCCATTGCCGGTGCCGAGGATCCGCTCTACGGTCTGAAAGAGAATGTGATTATCGGAAAATTGATCCCAGCTGGGACGGGCTTTGAATACGGGCGTTTCAAAGCCCTGCAGGAAAACAAGAACAACGATCAGGAAGTTCACCGCATTTCGGTCGCCAATATCACCAGTTCAGATTAATCAATTGGATCAATTGAACAGCAGCGAGGGCAGGTTAATGCCCTCGCTGTTTTTAAGTTCGTCCAATGGCTTTCCATGATAAACTGAATTGAAAAATAATTTTTAAACTGATCCAGTGAGGAGCGGTTTTTGATGGAGATTGGACTCGTTCGTAAAGTAGATATTGACCTTGAGATGCAGCAATCGTATCTGGATTATGCGATGAGCGTCATTGTTGCTCGAGCCTTACCGGATGCCAGGGATGGCTTAAAACCGGTGCAACGGCGAATCCTTTACGGTATGTACGATATGGGGCTGAGAGCCGATTCGGCATTTAAAAAATCTGCCAGAATCGTTGGTGAAGTTTTGGGTAAATACCATCCACATGGAGATCAAGCGGTTTACGAAGCCATGGCGCGCATGGCGCAGGACTTCACCATGCGCTATCCGCTGATTGATGGACAGGGCAATTTCGGCTCCATTGACGGCGATCCGCCGGCTGCAATGCGGTATACCGAAGCCCGCCTGACACCGATTGCGTTAGATTTACTGCTTCAACTTGACCGCGACACAGTTGATTTTGAGCGGAATTTCGATGACTCCTTGAACGAACCGCTCGTCCTGCCGGCTGCCTTGCCCAATTTGCTGATCAATGGAGCCTCTGGGATAGCGGTGGGTATGGCAACCAGTATTCCACCCCACAACCTCGGGGAGGTGATTGATGCACTCATCTACATGTTGGAACGATGGGAGCGTTTGGAAGATATTGGTGTTGATGATTTGATGAAATTCGTACGCGGGCCTGATTTTCCAACTGGCGGGATTATCCTCCAGGAAAACGGCGGGGAGGATTTACTTTCTGCCTACGCAACCGGCAGGGGCAAGGTCACCCTGCGGGGAAAAGTTCAGCTGGAGGATATGGGCAGGGGCAAGAGCCGGATTATCATCACTGAGCTACCCTACCAGATCAATAAAGCCTCGCTCATCGAACGGATTGCGGAACTTGCCCGCGAAAACGAATTGGAGGGGATTAGCGACCTGCGGGATGAATCCGACCGGCAGGGAATGCGAATTGTCATTGAGTTGAATAAAGTTGCTGAAGAACAGAATGTATTACGCGAACTTTACCGACGCACTCCCTTGCAAAGCACTTTCCGTATTTCACTGCTTGCACTCGTTGATGGCGAGCCGCGTTTACTCTCCCTAAAGCAGGCTTTACGGGTTTATCTGGATCATCGAATTACGGTCGTACGGCGGCGCAGTGAACATGACCTGGAAAAAGCCCGCCAACGGGCGCATATCCTGGAGGGTTTGCGGGTAGCCCTGGCCAATCTGGATGAATTAATCAATTTGATTCGCAAGGCACAGGATGTGGAAGATGCTCGCGCGAAATTGATGAAACGCTATAAGTTGAGTGAAATTCAGGCAAATGCCATTCTGGAAATGCAACTGCGTCGGTTGGCTGCATTGGAGCGGAAGAAAATTGAATTGGAATATCAAGAAACGCTCAAATTGATCAAATCCCTGACAGAATTACTCAGATCGCCGAAAAAATTGAGAGAAGCAGTTGCCGAAGAACTTGTCAGTATCAAGCAGAAGTATGCGGATCGCCGTCGGACACAAATTGTTTCGCTGAAACAAGGTGCGGCAGCCAGAGATATCCTGACCACCAGTGAATTGATGCCGGAGGAAAAGGTCTGGGTTGGGATGACCCAAGAGGGTTTGATCGGGAGAATGACTGCCGAAAAATTGACTCGCTTTAGCGGAAAAGATGCTCCGGCGTTATTGCTCCTTTCCGGCTCAAACCATACCCTTTATCTGGCTGCAAAAGATGGACGGTGTGCCGCGATTGCCGTCCAATCCCTGCCAGATGTGGAAAATTTTGCGGATGGAATCCCTGTTTTCAAAGCCTGTCCATTAGGCAGTGAAACCCTGCCCGTGGTTTTGTTTTCTTCTCCAATGAGGATTCCATCAGATAAAGATTATTTTGTCGTCACAATCAGTCGAAATGGAATGGTCAAAAAAACCGATTTGCGCGAATTACCCGGACCTTCGGCGCAGACCTTTACTCTGGTGAAAATCAACAGCGGTGATGAACTGTTGAATGTTCTCATCACGGCGGGGAACGATGAAATTGTTCTGGTGAGCAAAGGCGGAATGATGATTCGCTTTGCGGAGGGTGAAGTCCGCCCAATGGGATTGGTTGCGGCTGGTGTTAACGGGATCAAATTGAGCAACGGCGATGAAGTGGTTGGCGGGATGATCTTTAACAAGGAAGAAGATATGCTTTTAGTGTCGGAGGATGGAAAGGGTTGGCGCATGCCTGCTACCCAAACTGTTCTCCAGGGCCGTTATGGGCAGGGAATCATCGCGGCACGGCTGGGAAAAGGAACCGGGCTGGTTGGTGGGATTAGCGGGCCGGCGGAATTAAATATCTTGATTTATTTTGAACATCTGGCAGCCAAAAGCATTCGTCTGGATAGTATACCTGCCGGCAAAAGAGCAGCCAGTGGAAAACCTCTCTTTGATTTAAAACCCGGTGAGAGGGTCAGGAATGTACTGCCAATTGTCCAGAAATTGGGCAAATGGGAGGCGGAGGGGCAGGAAAAAACCCCCAAACGACCTCGCCGAGTGACTGAAAAAGGGGCTGGAAGCGTAAAGCCTGGTTCAGAGACACCAAAACAACCCGCAAAAGGCAGCAGAAAGACTGCTCAACCAAAGCAGGGTGAACTCCCTATGGAAACTCCGTCGGTCGGGTCGAAACCGGTCAGGCGCAGTCGCAAGACGACACTCACTTCATCCGAGCCGGATAAGAAAGCATCTTCCCAATCCTCCACAACCAGAGGAAGGTCAAAAAGGCAGTCAACTCAAGCGGAGCAAGTTCAACCTACAGCGAAGAGGCGCGGGCGAAAACCGACGGAGAAATCATCTTAAGCGGATATGGTGAAGTTGGTGTAATGGTAGGCGATTTTTCCATCCATGATACCGAAGGTGTCGGCGCCATTTTTCACGGTTGCATTACCGGATTGGGCTGTCCAGTTGAAGTGGCGGGTGCTGCCGCTTTGGGTTGTGTGGGTCAGGGTAAAACTTGCCTGGGGTAAGAGATCGTTGAATAAAGTGGTGTACCAGGCCCGAATTGCCTGACTGCCCTGGATTACCCGGGCAGGAGTAATGTGGACTGCATCTGGATGGTAAAGATGCAGCATGAGCGATGGATCGTGCAGGTTGAGTGCCTGGAAGTAGAGGTCAACAATATCCGGTGGCGGAGGTTGGGGTGACCAGGAAAATTGGGCGATCACATCCCACAGGGCGGGAGTTTGTTTGCGGCATTCGTCCCAGGAAAAGAAATTTACCCCGCTCAACCCCAAAGCCTGTACTGTGCGCAAGAATTCGAGGATATCCTGTTCGGTTGGAGCCCATCCGCCGGTTTTGTAGGTTGGGCCGGTAGGAATTACCGGCCGGAAAGGCGTCATATTCTGAAATTCTCGAACGCTCCGCCGTAACTGGGCTTCGGGATTATGGGCTTTTTCCCAATAAACCTGAGGCATGTTGTAATCTGCAAATTCCAGAAAGGTTTTCCATGGCAGCTGGGGATGGTAGGAAGGAAAGCGGTATGAGGAGAGGGCAATTGGAATGTTGGGCAATGCTTCCCTGAGTTTACCCATAAATCGCCGGGCGGCCCGATCCCTACCGGCCTGTTTGTACTCGATTTCTGCGTCAACGACGTATCCATCCAGTTGAAATTGTTGAATGCGACGGATAGCCACATTAGCCTCAGCCAGGGGATCATTGCCATAAACGTAATGCCAGCCCCAAACCCGAATATTCTTCTCGCGCAGGGCTTGTACCACCGGGGGGAGGAGGTCGGTGTTGGTCTTGCGATCAATGTTGACCGGCCAGCCGCCATCAGCGATTTTGATCAAAACATGCGTAAATCCGGCCCGTTGTGCGGCTTCAGCAATGGCCTGAGGATTTCCCCCTTCACAATCCTGAATTTTCCAGATAAAAAAGCCTTTCCCCGCTAATCCATTCATACGATCCTCCCTGATGAAGGTGAAACTGATTACTCCGGTTTGAGATTGCCTTCAAGACCTAATTGGGGGGCTATTTTTCGCATAGCCAGAATGACGTTGTCCACATGTTGCCATAATTCCACCCCAAATTCCTCAGCTCCGCGAGCGATTTCTTCGCGGTTTGCACCGGCTGCGAAAGCCCGATCCTTCCATTTCTTTTTTACCGAGGTAGAGGTGAGATCATAGAGTGAACGAGAGGGCCTCACCAGCGCCACGGCGGTGATTAATCCAGTTATTTCGTCACATGCAAAAAGAGCTTTTTCCATCAAAGTTTGACGCGGTACACCGGTATGATCAGCATGACTGAGAATCGCACGAATGATCTCTTCGGAGACGCCATGTTCACGTAGAATGGATACCCCGGCTTGTGGGTGTTCTTCCAGGGTGGGGTGAATTTCCCAGTCAAAATCATGTAAAAGACCCGTTACCCGCCAGAGTTCCACATCTTGATTTAATTTTTCGGCGTAAAACTGCATGGCAGCCTCAACTGCCAGCATGTGATTGATCAGGTTTTGGTTCTTGACGTATTTTGTGACGATAACAAACGCTTCTTCTCGGTTCATGGGTGAGTCTGCTCCTGCATGGAAGTTTCATCCGTCAATCCAAAGATTGGTTCTGGTGTACCCAATACCGGCAAAGGCCGGGTGATAAACACATCCATAAACGCCATGGCCGTAGCGGGTATCTCGCGGATACGCCAAAAACGATAAGCGTAACGACTGTACACCCGCTGGTCGGCAATTGCACCGACTGACTCGATCCCCAGGAAATTGCAGGTAAAAATGGCTCGAGGCAGGTGAAAACGTTGAGTGACCAGGACTGCCTGACGGACACCAAATATGTGACGGGCGCGGTAACAAGTATCATAGGTGCGCCGGCCGGCATAATCCAAAACAATGTCTTCTTCTGGTACTCCTAAAGAAAGGGCAAAGCGCTTCATTGCTCCAGGTTCATTGTACTCAACAAACCGGTTGTCCCCGCTCATTAAGATTTTTTGGACTTTCCCGTCAAAGTACAGCTGAGCAGCAGCAGCCACACGGTCGCGCAATACCGGTGAGGGTTGCCCATCGCGGGTCAATCCTGCACCGAAAACGATGGCTACCGGTGCAAATGGGGTTTGGGTAACCTGAAACTGGCGGGATCGGGCAAACCATTCTGCAATTAAATTGGGAATACCCAAAATCAAAATGATGGCAATGGCGGTAAAAAGGAAAAAGCGAAACAGGAACATCAGAATTTTTTTGACCATGTGGCGATTTTACCATGCTCAGCAGGCACAAATGTTATTCGGATCGTACAAGGTTCGTGCCAGTAACCCGGCGTGTAAGGAAAGGATACTTCAGCGACCAATCCAATCGGCTAAATCTACCCCAGACCAGCGCACCGCCGCGCGCAGCGGGTCATAAACCGAGTCATCCACGACTTGTAAATCTTGAACATCATAATCACTTAAGGCTTGTGTGATACGGCGCTTGCCGTCAGTTGTTTTTACCAGTTCAAGCAATGAAGAATTGATCTGTTTGATAATCGAGTCGCTAACCGAGACGGCGTAGGAGAGGTTCATATTTGGAATATCCGGGTTGGTTTGCCAGATGACGACAATGCGTTGCGGGGCGTCGGTCAGGTCGTTGATCACCTGACTGGAGGTGCGGGGGTCACCAGATATGGAAAATGTCACTCCGAAATCACATATGCCTTTTATATACAACGCGCGAACCACAGCCGGGTGAGTCTGGGCAAACACACCGCTTTGGGTGGGAATGCTCAGTTGTTCTAAAATTCCAAAGGGGAGAATGTAACCCGAAATCGAACCGGGTTCAACCCAACAAGGCCGACCACCACTCAATTGGGAAAGGGCAGTTTGGGCATCGGCTGTGCTGAGGTTGGCGAGCGGGTCAAAATAGGACACGTAACCGCTCTCGACATTAGCGAGGAACTGAGTACCGTAGTAGAAAGTCCCAAAGTGATTGGTGAGGAGACCGAGTTTTACCAATCCTAGATTGTGAGCGTGGAGATAGGTTAATGGCTGCAGCCAGACAAGATGGATTTTCTGCTCTTTAAGGGCTTCAAAAAGATCCGCAGGTTTTTCAAAAACTACGATTTCAAATTCGTAACCGGTGGTTTCTTTAAGATAGTCACGAATTTCTTCGCGGGAGATTTCAATCCGGCGATTACCCTCACCCTCCTGAAGGAAAGCCATCCGCAGTGGATTCTGGCTGCTACCGAGCGGTGCAGGGGTGGGCGTGGAAGTGGTCACCTCGGTTAGAGTTAATGTGAAGGTTGGGGTGGGCGTTTGGGCCGGCTGGACGCTGCATGCAACCAGAATCAGGATCATCATTAATCCGCTTAGGATGGAAAAAATGGAATTGGATGATGGGGAGAAGGCGGGAGGATTAATCACACAGATTTTGCTCCGAAGTGGATGTATGTTGATTATAATCGGATTGGCGGTTCATTTCTGTAGAAGTGATTGGGTATCGGTGGTGAGATGAATTTCAATACTATTCTAAAAACGGTCTTGCTGGTGATTTTGTCGTTTGCTTTAATTTTTGCACTGGCTATTTTTGTGCTGGTATCGGTGGTGCGAAACACAACTCAACAGGCTTTACAACCCGTGGAGCAAGTCCGGGATGCCATTGCAACTCAATCAGCCTTACTATTTAACCCCACCCCTACCATTGTACCGGATCCTGTAACGATTATCTACGAAATTCGCTCGTTAGCCCGTCTGGAAACGGCGCAATACTCTATGGAAAAGATCATTACAGCTGAAACGGGACAAAATGACCTAGGTTTTTTGTTTGGGGATAAATTGCTATTCGTGGCGCATGGTAAAGTGATTGCCGGCGTGGACCTGGAAAAATTAAAACCCGAAGATTTATGGGTTCAAAATGGTATTTTGTACGTTCGTTTGCCAGAAGCTGAAATTTTTTTGACCACTCTCGACAATGACCTTTCGTATGTTTATGATCGGGAAACCGGGATATTACGCCGGGGGGAAATCCAATTAGAAACACTGGCGCGCCAGGCAGCTGTTCGTGAGATTGAAAAAAGCGCGCTGGCAGATGGTATTTTGAATTGGGCTCAATTAAACGCCGAGTCCTATCTCGGCCGGTTGTTCCGCAGTCTGGGTTACGCTGATGTGATCTTTATCAAGTAAGAGAAAGGGCATTAGATGCGCTCTGTCCATGAAGGATGAGCATATTTTTGAATAAATAAATCCTCTGCACATCTCAATTCATCGGGTTCTGGTTCGGTTTCCACAAATTCAATGTTCAGGATTCGCTCAAAGGCGGTTTTGAAAGCCGCTGCAGCCGTTTCCCAATCTAAGACTTTGCCGAGCACCATCTCAACCGTAGTGGCATGATCCAACAATCGCTGAGCAGCCTGTTGACGTTCGGTCTCAGATTCGAAGCGTAGGGCTTGTGTGATGCGGGTCAGGTCACCATATAAGGGCAAAGAGCCGTGCTGGAGGACTCCTTTGTAGCGGCGAGCCTGAGCGCTGCCGATTAATTTTTTACCGTTAACGGTGATTTCGTAATTGGATGGCACTTCAAAACAAACGGCTGCGTTTGGTTGGCTACCTTCGGGAAGCGGGTATTCTTTATCTGCCGTGGCGGGTAGGTCCAATAATCGCAAAGCCTCTACCAATGCCATTGAAAGGCGGCGGTAACTTTCCAGAATTGAGCCGACAACCCGAGGTTCAGTTTGGGGGGCAATGACCGCGTAAGTCAGTTCATCCGTGTGTAAAATTGCTCTACCTCCGGTAGGACGGCGTACCAGTTCCCAGCCGTTCTCGATCAAATTTTGAAAATCTACATCCTTGATGGGTTGTGCATAACCCAATGAAAGGCAGGGAGGCTCCCAGGCGTACAACCGTAAGGTTGGGGGAGATTTACCCTCAGCTGCAAACTGGAGCATGGCCTCATCCAGTGCCATATTCCAGGCGCCAGGGGCGGGTGTGGTTTTGATTAATCGCCAGATGGATGTTTGGAACATGAAGCAAATTATACTCGAAACGATTCCGACGTGATATAATGTTGTATATACATTATATTTCTGTATTCTCCCGCGATTGTTAAGTTACTTGACATTCTTTCGAATTTGGTTATAATCTTTACAAGATATAGGGAGAAATGCGCTCTTTGGACACGACTTTTTGGCAAGTTCCCAAAGCAAGTGTTAAAAATCTTAACAAGCACGCCGCGCTGGACTTAATCCGTTTCAGCCCAAGCGGAATTTCGAGAATAGAACTTTCGCGGGAGCTGGGATTAACCCGTGCGGCTGTTACCGCAATTGTTGGGGATTTGATCAAAGCCGGTCTGGTACGTGAAACGAACGGCCAATCCTCGCGTGGGCGACGTGCAATTGCTCTGGAAATCAACCCGCAAGGTGGGCTGGTGGTGGGAGTGGACATCGGGGCGACCCACGTAACTTTTGTATTGGCGGATTATCTTGCTCATGTAATTGATGAAATTGAAGCCTCGCTGGACATTTTTGAGGGGCCACAGGTTTGCCTGCCCTTTGTTGATCAAATGATGCGCTCGTGGCTGGAACAACTCGGCGTGAAATTGAGTCAAATTACGGCCATTGGTGTTGGGGTGCCCGGTCCGATTGTGACTGATGCTGGAATGGTCAGCGGCCCTCCCATTATGCCGGGGTGGGATCTCTTCCCGATTCGCGAGTGGTTGGAGAAGGCATGGGGATGTCCGGTGACGCTTGGGAATGATGCCGAGTTTGGTGCTTTGGGAGAATGGGCATTTGGAGCCGGCCGTGGGGTAGATAATCTGGTTTATATCAAAGTCGGCACCGGTATCGGGGCGGGATTGTTAATCGAGGGACAGATTTACCGCGGTACGACCGGATGTGCGGGTGAAATCGGTCACGTAACTATTGAGGAAGATGGACCTTTATGCACCTGTGGGAATCGCGGGTGTTTGGAGGCGCTAGCCGGCGGACGGGCTATTGCTCAGAAAGCGATTCGAGCCATCAAAGCCGGCACACGCACTACATTGAGTGAGCGCCCTTCCATAGAAACCATAAGTGCAATGGATGTGATCGCTGCAGCCCGCAAAGGGGATCATCTTTCCCAAAAGTTGGTTCAAGAAGCGGGTTATTACCTCGGAACTGCGCTGGCGAATTTGATTAACCTCTTTAATCCGACCAGGATTGTGATTGGCGGAGGGGTTGCTCAGGTCGGTGATTTACTGCTTGAACCGGTGCGTAAAGTGGCTAAACAACGCAGCCTCAAAGTTGCCTCGCAAGCAGTGACCATTACTTCTGCCGTGCTTGGCAGGCGCTCTTCTGCAATGGGCGCCGTTGCTCAGGCAATTTCATTGAGTTTACATCAACTGGCTGAAGCAAGTTAATTTTTGGAAAGGAGGTGATGTGCAGGATTTTCAGCTTCAATTGAAAGGATTAGTTACAACAGAAGAGAACACCCTTTTGAGAAGGGTTGCCCTCCAGCGGAGGGACTCGTAAATCCAAACTTTTTAGGAGGAAAGAGATGTTGAAAAAATTTATGCCCTTGATCGGCTTGTTGCTGATCGCCTCGTTTGTTCTGGCAGCCTGCCAACCTGCGGCTACCCCTGCTCCCACGACTGCTCCCGAACAGCCGACGACTGCCCCGGCGGAACCCACGTCTGCCCCGGCAGAACCCACTACACCTCCGACTGCGGAGCAAGTGACCATTACCATCTGGCATCAGTGGGACGGTAAATATCTGGAAGCCATTACCCAGGCTTTTAAGGATTACGAAGCCTCTCACCCGAATGTCAAAATTGACCTTTCTAAACCTGAGGATGTTGCCAATGCTCTGAACGTGGCGATCCCGGCTGGCGAAGGTCCGGACATTATCGGTTGGGCAAACGATAAAATCGGTGAACAGGCGTTGCAGGGCAACATCGTTGCGTTGAACGATTTCGGTATTGACAAGGCTTTCCTTGAGAGCATTTACACCGAATCTGGCATCAACGGTGTGACCTGGATGGATACGATCTGGGCGTTGCCTGAAACGATGGAAGGTATTGCACTGGTTGCCAATAAAGCATTGGTCACCGAAGAATACCTGCCCACCGATCCGTTTGCCTGGGATGACCTTCTGGCAAAGGCTGAAAAGTTCTACGCCGATAAGGGTATTCCGCTAATCTGCAACCAGGGGTTTGGTGCGGAAGATGCCTATCACATGTCGCCAATTTACTTTGGCTTTGGTGTGCCGGCTTATGTAGATGAAGACGGCAATGCCTACATGGATACTCCGGAAGCTTTGAAAGCGGCTGAATGGCTGGTTAAACTCAAAGCCGTATCGCTGGCTGAAAACAGCTACGATATCTGCAATGCTGCTTTGCAGGAAGGCAAGGTTGGCATGTGGTGGACCGGCCCGTGGGCAATTGCTGGCATCGAAGATGCTGGAATTGATTACACCATCGTGGCGATGGGGAAACCCTTTGTGGGTATCAAGACTCTCATGCTGAGCAAGAATGCGGTTGACCGCGGTAAAGCCGAGGTGGCCCTGGATGTGATGAAGTACTTCACCAGCGCCGAGGTTCAGAAGAAACTGGCTCTGATTAACAAGACCATCCCGGCTCAAAAAGCGGCCATCGACGATCCCGAAGTTGCTCAGCTGCCGGCAGTGGCTGGTTACGGTAAAGCCCTAGCCATCGGTGTGCCGATGTCGCCGTCGCCGTTCTCCTCTGCTCAATGGGGTCCGGTTGGCCGCGCATCTGCCGCTATCTGGACCGGCGCTCAGGATCCGCAGACTGCATTGAAAGAAGCCCAGGCTGCGATCTTGGAAGCCGTTGAAGGAATGAAGTAAATCGGTAACCAAAATGGGAGAGCCCTGATTATGGGGCTCTCCCTCTTCTTATCCTTCCCGTTCATGAAAACAGGAGAGAGGAGTCCGCTATGGTCACCTGGAAGGGAACACGCAAGAGCCTGACGATTTTTTTGTTTCTGTTTCCAACCATGTTGGGCATTCTGGTATTCAATGTTTACCCCATTGTTTTGAATACTTACATTTCGTTCACCAATCGGAACAAATTTCGCCCAAAACCAGATTGCGAAGTTTTCTTGACCGGTCTCCTCGATCCTCTTTGCTGGCCTCAATTCCGACAAAATGCTCAGGGGGGACTTGGATCGCCGTATCGTCTGGCAGATCCATTATTTGCCAATTATCAAGCCCTGCTGGGTAAATTGTTTTCAGCCGATGCTTTGATGGCGCTCGGCAAGATTTTGCTGGTCTTTGCACCATTGGTCGGAGCGGTGTATGTCAACCGGAGGTTTGACCGGGAAATTGACAGGCCAATTTCCAGCGGGATGGTGTGGCTGATTGCCGTCCTGCTGGTGGTTGGGTTGGCTTACGTGCTTTCGATCCGGGCTGCCTTTAATCAATTGATGTCCACGGGTCCGTTCATTGTGGTGGTGCTGCGAACCATTCTCTTTGTTGCCATTCGGGTGCCGTTGACTTTTGTGTTTGGTCTTGCCCTGGCATTGATTTTAAACGACACCCGCTTAAAGGGCAAAACTTTTTTCCGCGTGGCTTTGTTTGTACCGTGGGGAGCTTCATCCGTAGCAATATTAATGGCTCTGGTGTGGCAGTTTTTCTTCCGCCAGCAGGGTACCATCAATCAGCTGCTAGCCCAAATAGGAATTCAGGGGCCGATCTGGCTGCAAAACCCGGTCAGTGCGTTTGGGGTGGTGGTGCTGGCCGACCTGTGGTTCTCTTACCCTTTCTTCATGGTGGCTATTCTTGGTGCGCTACAATCTATTCCGGTTGAGTTGTATGAGGCAGCCGAAGTAGATGGGGCTAACTGGTGGGTTCAGTTACAGCGGATTACTTTGCCATTGATTCGTCCGGCGGTGCTTCCGGCAACCGTGCTGACCTCGATCACCGCATTTCAAATGTTTGGGACAGCGTATGCCATCACAGCAGGCGGGCCGCTAGCGGGCGCCGATACGCCTGGCGCAACCGAATTTGTGATGGTATATGCCTATCGCCAGATTTACCAGCTGCAAAATTACGGGCGTGCAACTGCCTTTGCGGTGTTGATTTTTATCATGCTCTTCCTTGCTACCCTGTATAGCTTGAGAATTACCCGCATTACGAAAGGAGCATATGAGTCATGATCAGGAAAACTCCGGTCGGTGTACGAATTTTGCAATATACCTTTCTGGTCATTGCGGTTATTTTTGCGCTTTACCCGGTTTGGTTTGCTCTGCTGGCTTCGGGGCGTTCAGGTGGGCGTCTGTATACCCTCAGCCTGCCGGGTATGTTCTTCCCGGTTGATTGGAGTTTTGAAAACTACCGGTTCATGCTATTTGAGCGACCTTACCTGACATGGCTTACCAATAGTTTCAAAGTTGCCAGTATTACTACAGTTGCCAGCCTGGTGGTGTGTACCTCAGCGGCGTTTGCCTTGTCGCGGTTTCGTTTCAAGGGACGGGAGTTTTTCCTGATTTTCCTGCTGGCGATTTCCACTTTTCCGGGGATCCTCTCGCTGGTGGCGATTGCTCAGGTGTTGACCGCTATTGGGCTGTTTGGCAAGCATTTGGGTTTGATTTTAGCCTTTACCTCGGCCACTCTCGTATTTTGTACCTGGAATCTCAAAGGATATTTCGATACCATTCCAATTGATTTGGAGGAGGCTGCCCAGATTGATGGAACCACGCCGGTGCAAGCCTTCTTCCTGATTGCCCTGCCGCTGGCACGCCCGGCACTCGCAGTGACTGCCATTCTCGCCTTTATGACCGGTTGGGGAGATTTCATTTTCTCATCCGTACTGGTACCTGCACCGGATACGGTTAAATTAGCCGTTCCGGCTTTGTACTCACTGGCCAACAGCGTATCAGTGCCTTGGGGTCAATTTGCGGCCGGTGCTGTGATTGTTGTCATTCCCACCGTTCTGGTTTATCTGGCTTTGAATCGATACTTTGAAGCTGGCTTGACGGTTGGTGGTGTAAAGGGTTAATCCTGAAATAAAACAGGGAATTTGGTGGACGATTTCATCTTTGGTACATTAGCAACCGAACAACTAAGACTGGAGCGGGTATATGGTCTCCGCGCGGGAATTAGTCATGCATTTCGCAGGTTTCCGCGTGATCCACTGCCGGCCCATGCAATTCAACTGGTGCTTTCAGCCGGCCCGGAATTCCCTGTGCGGCGGGGTTGGGTTTACTGGACCAGCGACGGCAGTGATCCACAAGGTAACTTTGGACATGCCTTGAATGGATTTGCTGCTCCGCTCCTTTTTACTCACACAGAATGGGATAATGTCCTGTGGGGATATATCAGTTATTACGAAGCGGTATTGCCCAGATTTCCGGCGGGGACTGTGGTGCGATATTGTTTTGGTTTAGAGGTAAGCGGGAAAGGGGAAGTGTTGTCGGATCATGGGCGGGTGTTTGCCTGCTACGTGGATGATGACCCCTTGCCTGACTGGACCAGGGATGCCATTGTCTATGAGGTCTTTGTGGACCGCTTTTCTCCGGCTAAGGGCGAGAACTGGAAGAAACCGAAAACCCCAGGTGGTTTTTTTGGCGGAACGCTGAGGGGAATCACCGATCATCTTGATTATCTGGCCGATTTAGGAGTCAACACGCTTTGGCTGACGCCTATCTTTCAAAGTCCCAGCCATCACGGGTATGATGCCACCGATTTTTTTGAGGTAGAAGCGCGGCTTGGCAGTAAAGATGATTTACGCGATCTTCTAACGGAAGCGCATCACAGGGGAATCAGGGTGTTACTGGACTTTGTTCCAAATCATGTTTCAAACCTGCATCCCTATTTTCAATCGGCAATTTCTGATCCGCAAAGTCCCTACCGCGAATGGTTCACCTTTCATCATTACCCGGATGACTACGAAACCTTTTTTGGGGTCAAGAGTCTTCCACAATTGAATCTCCGCTATCCGCCCGCTCGAGAGTATGTTTTGAATGCCGCCCGTTACTGGTTGGAATTTGGCGTAGATGGGTTTCGTGTAGATTACGCCATTGGGCCGGCAGCTGATTTTTGGGCTGATTTTCGCAAGGTGACCCGGCAGGTAAAGCCGGATTGTTGGACATTTGGGGAGATTGTGGATCCCTCCGATGTTCAATTGACATTTACCGGTCAGTTGGATGGGGCGCTGGATTTTATTCTGTTAGAGGGGTTGCGCCAGTCGCTTGCATTTGGGCGTTGGGATGGTCATAAACTGGCATCGTTTTTAGAGAGGCATCAGGCTTACTTCCCCGCAGACTTTTCCCGGCCATCTTTTCTGGATAATCACGACATGAATCGCTTCCTCTGGGCGGCCGGCAACGACCAGCGCCGTCTTAAATTGGCTGCTTTGTTACAATTCAGCCTTTCGGGTCCGCCAGTGATCTATTATGGTACAGAAGTCGGCTTATCTCAGAAGCGAGATGTGCGGCAGGACGGGCGCGGTGTACCGGAGGAATCGCGGCTGCCGATGCTGTGGGGAAAACAACAGAATACACAACTGTTGAACTATTACCGAAAATTGATTGAGGTAAGGAAAAATTTCCAGGCCTTCAGCAAAGGCAAGTTCAAGGTGCTGGATTGCAACGATTGGTTGGTTGTGCTGGAGCGGCAATACGAGCAGGAAACTTTGGCGGTGGTCATCAATCTTTCGTCAACCTCGCAAAATTATTCCCTTCCCGGTCAGTGGTTCATTCAGGTTCAAACTGACCAAAATTGTGAGCGAGTCCTTCAAGATCGAATCACGCACCTCGCCTTGCCAGCGCTAGGCGGTGTGATTTTGTCCAAAACCCGATGATTTCAAGGCGATTGAACAAACCTGTCTTTCTTCTTATCATCCTGACTCTGGTCAGCGCGTGTACAGCACCTCAATCCTCGCCGAATGGTAATGCGGTGCAGGTCAATGAGCCGGTACTTACCCTCACCCCTACCGATGTTGACGAATGGGGACAACCGCTGAATGCCCAGACGGTCAATGAGCCAGTCATTACCCTCACTCCTACCGATGTGGTTCAGGAAAATGGAGAATGGTGGAAAACGGCGGTTTTTTATCAGGTTTTTGTCCGCGGTTTTTACGACTCGAATGGGGATGGGATCGGTGATTTTCGTGGCTTAATTCAAAAACTGGATTACTTGAACGATGGAAATCCCGAAACGGCTACCGATTTAGGCGTTACTGCGCTTTGGTTAATGCCCATTCACCCTTCGCCGTCCTATCATGGATATGATGTGACCGATTATTACAATGTCAATCCCGATTATGGCACTATGGATGATTTTAGGGAGTTGATCGAGGCTGCCCACCAGCGCGGGATCAAAGTCATCATTGATCTGGTCATCAACCATACATCCACCCAGCACACATGGTTTAAACAGGCGCTAGAATCTGAATCTCCTTTCTATGATTACTATATCTGGCAGGATGAAAACCCCGGATATAGCGGGCCGCAAGGACAGGTAGTCTGGCATCGAGCGTCTAACGGAAAGTACTATTACGCGCTTTTCTGGGATCAAATGCCCGACCTGAATCTGAAAAATCCGGCAGTAAAAGAGGAAATTTACCAAATTGTTCGTTTCTGGCTGGAGGATGTAGGTGTAGATGGCTTTCGTCTGGATGCCGCCAAACATCTGATTGAAGAAGAAACCCAGCAGGAAAACACGGCTTTAACCCATGAATGGCTGGCCAATTTCTACGCTTATTACAAATCGCTCAAGCCCCAGGCGATAACTGTGGGGGAGGTCTGGGCGAACAGTTTTGAAGCAGTCCGTTATGTTCGCAATTCCGAAATGGATATGGTGTTCAATTTTGATCTGGCACGTTCCATTTTGAGTAATATCAATGATCGGGATGCGATTTCTTTGAGTAATACATTGACCTTCGAAACGCGTTTATTCCCAACCGGCAGCATGGGCGTCTTTTTGACCAATCACGATCAAGACCGAGTGATGACCGTCCTGATGAAGGATATTGATAAGGCGCGTCTTGCCGCAGCGGTATATTTGACCAGCCCAGGAGTGCCATTTATTTATTATGGGGAGGAAATCGGGCTGACCGGCCAGGGTGATCATCGTAATATCCGCACGCCGATGCATTGGTCATCGGAAAGGATGGCCGGCTTTACCAGCACTACTCCATGGATATTTCCGAAAATGGATTACCCCGAGAAAAATGTCCAGAAGCAATTGGAAGACCCCGAATCATTACTCAGGTTTTACATTAACCTGTTGAGGATACGAAACCAATCAGACGCGTTGCAAACCGGCCAGTTTATTCCGCTGTCCAGTTCTTCGCCTTCTATTCTAAGCTATGCCCGAGTCAGCCAGAACGATCAGATTTTGATCCTATTAAATTTGGGTGACCAGCCGCAAAATGGGGTGACCCTTCGGTCACCAGAAGGATTGAAGCCCGGGAGATATCGTTTGCAGCCGCTGGCAGGCCGACTGATTGATGCGATCGTTTCGGTAGAGCAGAATGGATCTTTGGATGATTTTGAGTTTCCGGAGACAATCGCGGCCGGGGATGTTTTGATTTATCAATTCATTCAGATTCCAGAGAGTTAAACGACTCCCTTCTAGTGGCAGCAGCTGCCTATGTTAGCCAAATTGCTTAACTTTCCTCTTCGTGCCCTTCCCAAGTGGTGGAAACGCCGGCACACGATTGCGGTGATTGTCTTGTTGTCCAGCCTGATCCATGCCTGGGCGGTCTGGCAGTTACCGCTAGACGCAGATGAACCGGTGTACATGCGAGCAGGCAGGGAGTACGCTCAGTTGATCCGGCAGGGGGATTGGAATGGAATCATCAACTACGATCAGAATAGAGAACACCCGCCTCTTATTAAATTGATGTACAGCCTGCCATTTTTATTGAGGGGCGAAAGTGTCAACCCGGATTTTGAATTTTACTTTAACCGTTCTATTAGTGCGTTTTTCGGCGTTTTGCAGGTTTTGATCCTGGCGCTTTTTGATCCTTTGGCGGCACTGCTGCTGACATTTCATTCCTATACCATTAAATACACCAGTCAGGTTTACCTGGAAGCCTTTCCCCTGTTCGCCTCTTTGCTGGCGGTTTTGTTATTCCGGCAGTATTTTGAAAGGGAATCGAAACCTGGAAATCCATTGCTTTTGTGGTTTTCAGCGGCAGCAATGGGCGCTGCGATTGCCGGAAAATATCCATACGCTATGATGATCATCCCGTTGGCATTTTTAATCGGCCAGTTCCGCCGCAAGATTGCTTGGCAGGAATTGATCCTTTGGGGCGGAATTGCTGCGGGAACCTTTTTTGCACTCAACCCCTATCTTTGGAATGAACCATTGCGCCGGGTGGTTGAAATTTTCAACTTTCACCGCCAGTATACCCAAGGGGGAGATGTACTGCAGGCTGGCTACCCGTGGTGGCAGCCAGTAATCTGGGTGGCCACTGCTTTGCCATGGCATCCACGGGTCTTCTTTTTTCTCACTCTGGACGAGTTTATTTTCTGGGCAGGGATAGTCGGGCTTTATTTTTACGGACGAAAAGAACCATGGCTGACGGGGTGGTTTGTTGTCCAATTTGTAATTTTACTGGTCTACCCAACCAAATGGCCGCAATATTCTTTGATTGTCATTCCAGCGCTATGTATGAGTGGATCGGGGTTTTTAAGGTCGGCCTATACCTGGATTATGGAGCAGGAGCAATATTGGGACTATCTGGAAGAAATGCTGCCTAAACCGCCCAAAGTGTTCTGGTGGTTGATCATTGCTTTCACAGGGTTCATCGTGATTGGTAAAGTCACTTATGAGTATGACCGGGCTTTATTGCGGGGCGGATGGCAGCACTTGATGGCACAAACAGCTCCGTTGCCTTCCAACACCATTTATAATTTGCATTTGCGAGCCAACGGGGACATGATGATTGCAACAGATCAAGGGGCGGCCCTGTGGCATGTGAGTGAGGGTTCGCCATGGGGAGAGGATAGCCGGGTGTATAACCGTCAAAACTCCGGTATTGGGGATGATCGGGTGCGGGTGGTTTACGAAGACCGCAAGGGAAATTTATGGTTTGGGACGGAAAGTGGTTTAAGTTGCCTGTGCGATGGAAATTGGGAACAAATCCTGGATGCGGGTAAGTATGGTAGAGAAGTGAAGGTGCGCTCCCTGGTAGAGGACGAGAAGGGTCATCTTTGGATTGGGACACTGAACGGACTTTTTGAGTGGGACGGAAGACAATTGATTTCGTATAGCCAGAATTTTTTTGCGTTGCCTGACCCCTTCATTTTTTCCCTTGCGCATCAAATGTTCCAGGGAGAAGAATATCTCTGGCTTGGAACACAAAAAGGAGTCACTCGACTGGCACTTTCCACCCTTACGATGGATAGTTGGGATTTTTCTTCACGTGATTTAGGATGGGGAGGGGTATCTCATCTGATGATCGATTCTCAAAATCGGGTATGGATTGCCACCATCGGCGGCGGGATAGCCCGGTGGGATGAGAAGGACTGGATTTTCTACCGATTGGGTACCTCTTTATTGCCCACCAGTGTGGTTAATAATATGATCGAGCAACCCGGAAAAGGGTTCTGGCTCGGTCATGGTTTCCCGACCGAACCGGGTGGGTTGGTCAGCCGGTTCGATGGGGTAGATCAGTGGACGATTTATCGCGAGAATAATTCCGGCTTCAACGGAGGCGAACCGCTGGCATTTGCGTTCGACCCCTTCGGCAGGCTGTGGATTGGTACGGCTTTAAGTGGCGTGCAAATTTATGATCCTGCGTTAGCAAAACGATAATTCTTGATGTAAGGAGGATGAGAAGATGAAAATTTACCATCGTATTCTGCTCATTTTTATGGTGCTGGTTCTGGTAATTTCGGCTTGTCAGACTCAGCCCGTTACGCCGGTTGCCCCAACGCAGCCGGTGATTGTTGGTACTCCTGCGGTTGAAGAACCCACTCCCACACCAGAATTGCAAGCAACAGAAGATGTGCTTTACCTCAATCTGATGTGGCATCAACACCAGCCGCTCTACTACAAGGATGAAAATGGAGTATATACTCGACCGTGGGTTCGGGTTCATGCTACCAAAGATTATTATGACATGGCCTATCTGGTCTCGCAGTACCCGAATGTGCATGTCACTTTTAACCTCACCCCTGTCCTGTTGCGCCAGCTGGAAGATTTCGTCAACAACGGGGCAAAGGACCTTTACTGGGTGATGACCGAGAAAGCTGCAAACCAGTTAACGGAGGATGAAAAACGCTTTATTCTTCAGCGATTTTTTGATGCCAATTGGGACAAGTTGATCGGTCGCTACCCGCGTTATAAAGAATTATTGCAAAAGCGCGGAGGAACCGATCCAGAAGCAATTCAAAATGCTTTGAATACCTTTACGGAACAGGATTTCCGCGACCTGCAAATCTGGTGGAATCTAGTGTGGTTTGATCCGATGTTCCTCAATCAACCACCCTTGAAGGATTTAGTTGAGAAAGGGGAAAATTTTACTGAAGAGGATAAGGTGATTGTCTTTCAAGAAGTGCGGCGGGTGATGGCGGAAATCATCCCTCTTCACCGGCAATTGCAGGAAGCCGGACAAATCGAAGTCACCACCACCCCTTACGCTCATCCGATTTTACCGTTGCTGATTGATACCAATTTGCAAGCAAAAGGCAACCCCGGTTCGGATTTGCCCCAAAAGTTTTCTTATCCACAAGATGCCTTGACTCACTTGCAGCGCAGTGTTGCCCTGTATGAAGACAATTTTGGCCAACCGCCGCGTGGACTTTGGCCGGGTGAGGGAGCAGTGGCGCAAATCATGGTGCCGTTCGTTTTGCGGGCCGGTTACTCTTGGATGGCAACAGGTGAACCCGTACTCGCAAAATCGCTAGGGCTGGATGGTTTCACCCGTGATAGTAAAGAAACCGTCAATCAGCCGGATGAACTCTACCGTCCCTATTACGTGACCAATCAGGCTGGTGATAAACTGGCGGTTTTCTTCCGCGATGGCGTCCTCTCGGACAAAATTGGCTTTACTTACTCGGGCGTTTCAGGAACGGCAGCAGCCAAGGATCTAATCCAGAGATTGGAGAATATCCGTGCAAAGTTGAAAGAGCAAAATGCCGAGGGGCCGCATGTTGTTTCAATTATTCTCGATGGAGAAAATGCCTGGGAGTATTACGATAATGACGGCATTGAATTTCTCAGCACTTTTTACCAACTGCTGTCTGAAAGCAAAACCATTCGGACGATTACTCCCAGTGAATACATTCAAAAATTCCCCGACCAGCGGGTGATCCAAGACCTGTTCCCAGGAGCGTGGTTCAGCCCGAATTACGATACCTGGATTGGCGAAGCGGAAGAGAATACCGCATGGGAATACCTGCGGCAAACCCGAGAAGTACTGGCAAAATATGACATTTCCAAAGTTCGTCAGGCACCTGTGGAAAAAGTTGAAACCGCCCTGGATTATATGCTGCTTGCCGAAGGTTCGGATTGGTTCTGGTGGTATGGGGCTGACCAGGACTCGGGTCAGGATGAATATTTTGATCTCGGCTTTCGTGAACTGTTACGCAAAGTATTTGAAACCCTTGATGAGCCGGTGCCGACGTTTGTTGATGTGCCGATCATTCAGGCACGCCCGGTGAGCGCCGAAACTCCTCTACAAGGTCTTTCCTCACCGGTCATTGATGGTGCTGTTGGGGCAGAGGAGTGGGACAAGGCAGCCTACTACCCAGGTGGTGAAAATACTGTAATCGCAGGATTTGCTTATGCAATGGATGCCAATAACCTTTACCTTCGGGTTGATGCGGCAAGCGGCGGGGCTATGGCTCGCACTCTTGAAACGCCGGTGGTCATTTATTTACAGGATCGCCGCACCAAATCCAGTTACCCGTATACCCTATCTGAACCACCCGGTTTACTTGGTATGGCAGCCAGTTATGCCTTGGTCTGGGATGGCGGCGGGAATCTGACCCTTTACAAAGCAAGCGCGGAAAACTGGGTTGAGGGTGAATCCATAGGAGAAGCCGCTTCGAGCGCAGGCATCCTGGAGATTTCTTTGCCACTCACTCTGCTGGGTGAGTTTGAAACCGGTGATGAATACCGCTTTTTCATTGGGGTTGGTCCGAGTCAGTCCGTTTTCCCCCAAAAAGGACCTGCGCAATTTGTCATTCCGGATTTGGGCCTTTCAACGGTCTTGTTCGAGGTGGAGGATCCAGAAGGGGATGATTACGGCCCGGGCACTTACACATACCCCACCGATGCGGTCTTTCAGAATAAAGCATTTGACCTTAAATCCTTCCGGGTGTCCTATGATGATAACAATTTAATATTCCGGATCGGTTTTTACGGACCGATTCCAAATCCGTGGGGCTCTCCAAATGGTCTGGCCATTCAAACCGTTGATATCTACATTGATCAAGACCCCGGCAATGGGACGGGTGCGCGTTTGTTGTTGCCCGGCCGAAATGCGGCTCTATCTCGCGGCAATGGATGGGAATATGCTCTCTGGCTGGAGGGGTGGACGCCGCAGGTGCTGATTCCGAAGAGTGATACTCTCGAACCGGTGCAGGCCAGCGAAATAAATATGAAGATCCTGGTTGATCCTGCTGCGCGGACGGTGACGGTGCGTGTTCCGCGCGCCGCGCTGGGGAGTGGGGATCCCTCCACATGGGGATTCGTCGTTACAGTCCTGGGACAGGAAGGATACCCCTCCGCTGGGGTGTGGAGAGTGCGGGATGTTGAGCAAAAATCAGCCCAATGGCGGTTTGGCGGGGCACCCAGCGATGGGCGGCGCAATCATACCCGCATCATTGACCTGATCTGGCCGGCTGACAGCCAGACCAGTCAGGAGGTGATGTTGAGCAGTACCTATTCGCCCAGTCAGGCCGATCCCGGCACTTTAACCGCTGATGACTTTGCACAGGTCGAGCTGCTCAGGCCGTAAAGTTTTTTGGATCGTTTAGCGGTTCTGCAAGGGCTTTGGTCAGTCAAAGCCCTTGCAGATTTGCAGGCGGTATTCAAGGAAACCCCACAACCAATTTTTTTCGGTTGTAAATCAAGGTGGTATACTGATTTTTACTCTTTAAAACCCAACCTTTTGTAGGCAAACGTAAAGATGAGCGATCGAGGAAAAAATCAAATCACATTCATTAAACCGCGCGATGAGGTGGAAGTTCACCTGCCGGACGGCAGAGTGTTGCAGGGCAAACGGAACACACCGGTAGGTGACTTTTTGAAAGCATTACCTGAATGGGATAATCCTTTAATTGTCGGAGCGATTGTCAATCATGAATTGCGGGAGTTGACCTACCCGATTACCATCGAATCCAAAGTTACCCCACTCACAATGACCAGCGCTGACGGGGCGCGCATCTACCGGCGTTCACTTACCTTCCTGCTGGAGGCGGCTTTTGAGGAGATTTTCCCAGATGCGGTTTTAACCGTTGATCATTCGGTGACTTCCGGCGGGTATTACTGTCAGGTGGGAGGAAGAGACCCACTCACTGAGGGAGAATTAGAACGTTTGGAATCTCGAATGCGGGAATTGGTTGAACAAGATTTACCATTTGAACGTTTGACGGTTCCGCTCAAAGAAGCCATTCAATATTTTGAATCCAAAGGGCATCAGGATAAGGTCAGTTTATTGAGATACCGGCATCGTGATACGCTGGTTTTATATCAACTGGGCTCACACCGCGATTATCATCACGGCTATATGGTGCCTTCCACGGGCTATTTGCGCTGGTTTGGACTGCGAGCTATGGATGAGGGTTTTATCCTTCAATATCCACGTCGGCATGCTCCTAAGGAACTACTGCCCCTGCCGGATTTCTCGATTCTGTTGAAGACCTTCAAGCAGTACGGGGCGTGGCTGGCTAATCTCGGCATTGACAGCGTTGGCGCCCTGAACGATGCCATTTCCACCAATCGTATCCGTGAGATTATTCTGGTTTCGGAAGCTTTGCATGAACAGAAAATTGCCGAAATTGCCCGCGAGATTGTCCGGCGCGCTGATCAAAGCCGTATCATTCTGATTGCCGGCCCGTCATCTTCCGGTAAAACCACCTTTGCAAAACGACTTTCAGTTCAATTATTGGCATATGGTTTATCTCCCTTTGCGCTGGAGATGGACAATTATTTTGTGGATCGAGAATTCACTCCAAGGGATGAAAATGGAGATTATGATTTTGAAGCGCTGGAGGCGCTGGACATTCGCCGACTGGAACATGACTTAACGAGGTTAATTCAAGGAGAGGAAGTTCAATTACCTCGTTTTGATTTCAGAGAGGGAAAAAGTTTTCCGGGAGAAGTTGTCCGGCTGGAGAAGGATCAATTGGTGATTTTGGAGGGCATCCATGGCTTGAATCCGCGCCTGTTGCCCAATTTACCGACAGAACGAACTTTTCGGATTTATGTGTCCTGTTTGACCCAATTAAACCTGGATCGTCACAATCGCATTTCCACAACCGATACACGCTTATTGCGAAGGATCGTGAGAGATGCCCGCGAGCGGGGCTATTCGGCTCAGGAAACCATAGGACGCTGGGAATCCGTGCGGCGGGGTGAAAAGAACTACATTTTCCCCTATCAGGAAAATGCCGATGAGATATTTAATTCTGCCTTGGTTTACGAACTTTCTGCGCTAAAGCCGTTGGCAGAACCGTTATTGCGCCAGGTTCCTTATGGCACGCCGGAATATATTGAGGCCAAGCGGTTGTTGGCTTTCATCGAATGGTTTTTACCACTCAATATGGACTTGATCCCGGATAATTCTATTTTGAGGGAATTCGTCGGGGGTTCAATTTTACGAGAGTTCAAAATCTGGCGTAAACCGGTATAAAGACGGGGTTGATTTCGCTCGAATCAAAAACGAGCCGGTCAACGGCTCGTTATTGATTCGGATTCAGGGTTCTTTGTCGGGTTAAGCGCCCTGAAAAATTTTTTGATTGGCGCAAATTTCTTCTTTGAGCATTTTACCTAAACGAGCAATTCCCTCATTGATTTTTTCGGGAGTTGGATAAGAGAAATTCAGGCGCATGGTATTTTTGCCACCGCCATTGGGATGGAAACTTTCACCGGGAACGTAAGCCACTTTATTCTTCACGGCGGCAGGGAAGAGCTCGGTTGCATCGCACTGTTCTGGCAGGCGCAGCCAGAGGAACAAACCGCCTTGCGGATGGGTCCAGGTGACTCCCTCTGGCATGTGTTCTTCGAGGGCTTCCAACATGACATCCCGTCGTTCTTTGTAAACCTGACAGATCTTCTTAACATGTTGATCCAGAAATCCATGCCGGCCGACCTCATAGGCAACGACCTGATTAAAGGTGGCTGTGTGCAAATCGGTGCCCTGTTTGGCCAGCACCAGTTTTCGGATAACCTCAGGCGGGGCGATGATCCATGCCAAACGGATGCCGGGAGCAAGGATTTTGGAAAATGTGCTCAGGTAGATCACATTGCCGGTATAATGGCCATTCTGAACGCGGGTTCGGGCATCAATTACCTCAACGGCAGGCAGGTGTTTTCCCTCAAAGCGCAGTTGACCGTAAGGATCATCTTCGACAATCGGTACCCCATAGCGATCCGCCATCTCCACCAGCTGTTCGCGCCTTTCGAGGGATATGGTAACTCCCATCGGATTCTGGAAGTTGGGTAGCACATAAATGAATTTCGGCCCGGCTCTCAATGCGCCTTCTATATCTTCGGTGACCATGCCATCGTCGTCGGTTCGGACGGTGACATACTCCGCTCCATAAGTATTCCATGCCTGTAACGCACCGAGATAGGTGGGTGATTCGACCAAAATTCGATCTCCGCGGTTGATGAACACCTTCCCGATCAGGTCTAATGCCTGTTGAGAGCCAGAGGTGATCATCACATTCTCGGCTGAAATCTGGATACCATAACGGCTGGTATGACGGGCAATCATCTCCCGAAGGGGGAGGTAGCCCTCAGTCGAACCATACTGAAGGGCAAAATCTCCCTGCTCGTTGAGAACTCGAATACAGGCTTCTTTGAATTCTTCAATGGGAAACACCTCAGGGGCGGGAAGACCCCCAGCAAACGAAATGACGTCCGGTTGTTCGGTTAATTTGAGCAACTCGCGGATGGCGGAAGCCTTGATTCGTTGCATTCGCTGGGCGTAGCGGTGGTCCCAAAGGGTCTGCATATTTTCACTCTCCTTGTTTATGGTGGAATAGGGTAGAGGCTTTTGGGCTGGATTTCTTTTATAAAATCACAAGGTGTACTGGATTTACCGGTACACCTTGTGAACCACACTATTTTGGAAAGCGGCTGATAATAACAGCCGCGCTGGGAAGCAACACCCGATCTCCGGTTTTTAATTCGGCAGGGGGTTTGCCGGCAGTGGCAGGTGCCGATTGATAAATCCACAAGGGAGTTCCCTCCTCTGAGGATTTGGTTTCCACCAGCGCCTGCCCGGTGAGAAAACCCTCTGAATCAATCGCGCAACTGGTAACCACGCCAATGGTGCGTCCTTTTCGGTCAATGACCGGGTCTCCGAGATGAGCCATTCGGACGCCCTTTTCGGTAAAGCGGAATCGAACGACTACACTATTGCGAGACTTCTCGCGCTCTAAATATGCCTCTCGTCCGATGAACCACGGCTTGTAGGTCTTGACATAACTGCCAAAACCGGCTTCCGCAACACCCAGATTCAACTGGCCGCCCATTTCATGTCCATAGAGAGGCAGGCCGGCTTCCGTACGCAACGAGTCACGTGCGCCCAACCCACAGGGTTTCAAGCCCATCGGTTTACCTGCATCCAGCAGGGCCTGCCAAAGCTGAGCAGCCTGATCGGGATGGACGAATAACTCAAACGCCATTTTTTCGCCGGTGTAGCCGGTGCGGGAGACGACCAGATCAATGCCGCCGATAACGGCTTCACACAATTCGGTGCGCTTGAGAGCCATGATGCGCCGGCGGGTTTCGGTATCCGTCCCGAGGGACAGCAAAATATCCCGCGACTTGGGTCCTTGCAAAGCTATATCCACACGCATGTCCTTGCCCTCGTTAGGGTCGCGCAGGTTGCGGAGGATCACGTTTCGTCCAAAAGCGCGCGCCCACGGGCGCTGACGATCTACCATGACCTCTCCATTGCGGACTGCGTTGAGCCATGCCCAGTCTTTATCATCATTGGCGGCATTGACCACAATCAGGTATTTTTGGGCGGAGCGGCGGTACACCAGCAGGTCATCAATTACGTTGGCGTTGGGATCCAGGAAGTGAGTGTAACAAGATTCGCCGACTTCAAGAGCGGAGATGTCGTTGCCACAAACACAATCCAGAAATACGCCCGCATCCGGGCCTTCGGCCTGATAAACGCCCATGTGTGCCACATCGAATAATCCGGCTGCCTGACGGGTTGCCAGATGTTCCTCCACCACTGAGGTGTACCAGACCGGCATCTCCCATCCGGCAAATGGTATCAGCTTCGCCCCTAATTGCTTGTGGATTTCGTACAAGGGGGTTCGGCGGAGTTGATCGGGTTCCTTCTCCTCCCACTGGAAAACGGGCAATGGTTCACCCTGAGTTTCGGGTTTAATTCCAATGTAATAAGGTTTTCGGTGGCTCTCACCAGATTTCCCTGCCGAGGTTACGGCATTATCGGTAGATTCGGTCACATAGATTGGACCCGGGGTGCGGCGGAGTAAATCGTCATCGAATTTGACGTAGCCATCTGAAAGATCACGTAGCCAGGCAGCAACCAGCCCGGCTTTTTCCACCGGTAGACTGAGACGAAAGTGTTCAACACCCACGCACGTCAGGATGCCTGGTACTTCTGCCGATGGTGTGATCAGGGATGTGGATTGGGACTCACCCGGCTTCAAATCTTCACTATCAGCAGTAAAAACATAATTGACAAAGGTGCGGATCCCACGCCCTTTCAGGTCATAGGCCGTCCAGCCATTTTTGCTTTGAGCCTGATCATCCATGAAGAAGAAATGGGGGTAACCGTGGCGGGAGGTTTCCTGATCAATGCCGGCATTCTCTGCTAAAGTACGGACTCGGATCTTGGCGTCTTCCAAAACATCAAAACTGATCTTGGCACGGATGGCATCCCCTTTGCGTGTTTCAAGGGAATAGGGTTGGATGGCCAGCAAGACATCCGCCATAATATCGGCGATTTTAACCATCTCGGCTTCTTTCATGCCGCGCTGGGTCACCCAGGGTGTACCGTAGCGAATGCCGGAGGCATTCAGGGCGGTTTTATCACCCGGAATGGTGTTGCGGTTCAAGACAATACCGGCAATATCCAGGATTCGGGCAGCCAAATCACCCGAAAGTGGGGTGCCATCTTTGCCAACGATGGTCTTACAGTCCACATTGCCCAGATGGGTATCGCTTCCCCCATAAGGGATGCGTAAGCCGCGTTCCATCAATCTTTGGGTGAGCGCCAGACAGTTTTTGACAATCTGGTGCTGTAATTCTCGGAAGGTATCGGTTCTGGCAATTTTTAGGGCGGTGGCAAGAGCGGCAATGGCATGCATATGCGGCCCGCCTTGCTCGCCGGGGAAGACTGCCCGGTCAATTTTGCGAGCAATGCCGCTGTCGTGGGTCAGGATCACGGCGCTGCGTGGGCCCATCAAGGTCTTGTGGGTTGTGAAGGTCACCACCTGAGCGATTCCAACTGGAGAAGGAATTGCTCCACCGGCAATTAAGCCGGCGATGTGGGAAACATCAGCCAGTAAAACCGCTCCAACGGAGTCGGCAATGGCGCGAAAACGTGACCAATCCGGCACCCATGGGTAAGAAGAATAGCCAGCGATGATCAATTTTGGTTTATGTTCCTGCGCAAGAGCCTCAACGGCGTCGTAATCAATCTGTTCGGTTTGCGGATTGACATTGTAGTGGATGACGTTGTAAAGTTTTCCCGAACGGTTGACCGATGAACCATGGGTTAAGTGTCCACCATGCAGAAGGTTCATGCCAAGTATGGTATCGCCGGGGTTGATCAGGGCATGATAAACAGCATTGTTAGCCGGTGCGCCGGAAAGAGGTTGAACATTAACGTACAATTGGTCGGCAGATACACGGGGGGTCGCAAAGACTTCCGCGCATCGGCGGCGCGCAAGGGATTCGATGATGTCGGCGTATTCAACGCCTTTGTAGTATCGCGGGTCGGAATAGCGTCGGTAATGAGAAAGACGGGCGGTGTAATCGAGAATCTCGTCCTCGCTCATCCAGCGAGTTTCTTCATCCGGGTAACCTTCAGCGTACAAGTTTTGAAAAACCGAGCCGAGGGCTTCGCGGACTGCCAGTGGTGCGGTGCTTTCACTGGGAATGAGGATTAGTTTGCGAAACTGGCGCTCCGTTTCAATCTGAATGAGGTCATAAACGGCAGGATCAACGTCCTTTAACGCGCCACGAATCAGGTAATCAGCCATTGAAACTCTCCTCTTAATCCATTGGATAGATTGTTAAGTTGCAGCGCAGCCGTGCCCAAGCGGTGCACCGCGTCCATGATTATTGTAGCCCGCCGGTAAATTCGGGTCAAGTCCATTTATCCTGAACTGGGGTGAAAGTTGTAACCGATTAGTGAGAGGTTGCGGTGATCTGTTTTTCTAACCAGTTTAGAATAACCTCAAATACTCGGTCTTTGTCCGGTTCATTGTGTAATTCATGGTACCCCCCTTCCCATTCAACATAGGTGATAAATTGTGGATTTTTTTCTGCCAGTTCGCGTGAGCCTTCCACTGAGGTTAATGCATCGGAATTGCCATGCAGTAAAAGGACAGGCACGGAGATTTTCTCTCCGTTCTCCCGAATCCATTCCCCGTTTTCAATGAGCTGGATTGCCAGACGTGCAGAAATCCATGGATGAACAAGAGGATCGCTTTTGTAAGCCTGAATGACCTGCGGGTCTCTGGAAAGTCCTTCGAGTTTCAAGCCGTTGTTCAAGGCGGTGGAAGGTACGAGCCGGTTGAGAATTTTTCCAAATACAAGCATGACGCCGGGATCCGAAGCAAGTTTAATGCCGGGAGAGGTCACAATTGCTCCGGTAACGGCGGGTTTACGTTTGAGTAAATAGGCGAGGACAATGCTCCCGCCGAGTGAGTGACCATATAAAAAAACGGGAAGATTCGGATAGTTTTCTCTGCTTCGGTTTATCAGTGCATCCAGCTCTTCAAAGAAGCATTCGTAGGAGTCGACATGACCACGTTTGCCGCCGGTTTGACCATGTCCGGCATGATCCGAGCCGATGACAGCATAACCATTTTGGTTAAGGATTTGAGCAACATGTTGGTATCTGCCGGTGTGTTCACCAAGCCCATGCACTAAAAGGACTACACCGCGTGCAATGGGATCGGGTTTCCACTCAATTCCGTAATAAGTGATTTGATGAGCACTTTCCCAATTAAATTCGATAACGGTCATACAATCCTCTGAATTTGGTATGTTGCATCAATAAGTTTATACCTTTGCCGGTAATTCGGCAAGCCGGATGGTGGTAAAATCATACGAGTGAAGGGTTGAAAAATATCATTTTGAGGTGAATCCCCATGATAGATCCAAGAATTGAAAAACTGGCCGATATGCTGGTCAATTATTCTGTTGCAGTCAAGGCCGGTGATAAGGTTTGGATCAGAGGCGGAGTTGTTGCTCAGCCGTTATTACTTGAGATTTACAAAAAGGTATTACAGGCAGGTGGGTTTCCCTACCTGACACCCACATTCCCGCAAGCAGCCGAGATTTTCTACAAAACAGCCAACGAAGATCAATTAAAATTTATTGATCCACCCCGCAAGTTGATCATTGAAACGTACGATTGCTCGATCAATATTTTGGGAGACGAAAATACCAAGGCGCTCTCCAATGTGGATCCACAAAAGATGGTGATAGCCTCTCAGGCACAACAGCCGATTTTTAAAACCTATCTGGAGCGAGCGGCGCGCAAAGAATTCCGCTGGACACTGGCTCAATACCCGACCAATGCTCATGCTCAAGACGCAGAAATGAGTCTGGATGAGTACGCCGATTTTGTTTATCAAGCCATGATGCCGGATCTTCGTGACCCGGTCGGATATTGGAAGAAGTTTTCTGCGCGTCAACAAAAAATTGTGGATTGGCTGAACGGTAAAGAGGAAGTCAGGGTGATCGGCAAGGAAACTGACTTGCGTTTGAAAATCAACGGCAGGCGGTTTATCAACTGTGATTGTCATGAGAATGTGCCGGATGGCGAAGTTTTCACCGGACCTGTCGAGGACAGTGTAGAGGGTCGGGTTTATTTTTCTTATCCGGCAATTTACAGCGGTCGGGAAGTGAGCGGTGTGCGACTGTGGTTTGAAAAGGGAAAAGTGGTTAAAGCGACGGCTGAAAAGAACGAAGAATTTTTACATAAAACCCTTGATACAGATGAAGGCGCACGGTTTGTGGGTGAGTTTGCGATTGGCACCAATGAAGGAATCACCCGCTTCACCCGCAATATTCTGTTCGATGAAAAAATTGGGGGAAGTTTCCACATGGCATTGGGCGCCAGTTATCCCGAAACCGGTGGGCAAAATCAATCGGCTGTTCACTGGGATATGATTTGTGACTTGCGCGACGGCGGCGAAATTTGGGTGGATGGGCAATTGCTCTACAGGAACGGACAGTTTGTGATTGATTTAGGAGATTAAATTGAATATGGCGAATCCGCCTGAATCACTCACGCAAGAGCCAATCGCGTTTTCGGATCGGGCTCAAAATGGGGGTTGTCTGAAGACTGCCCTCTTTATTTTCTATCTCATCTGGCTTGGGTTGGTTAGCTTGATTGCCCAGGCAGGGATGTGGCTGATAGAAAATCTGCTGTTCGAAGGTTCAATGGGGCTTCCCGATGTGCGCGGCTGGGTGGGATTAGGATACCTAATTGCGGTTGGGCTACCTTTAACGGTGTTGATCTGGTTGCCGGGTGTTTTTCGCGGTTTTTTTCGGGTTGCGGGTATTTCCGTTGCTGTCGGGCTCTTAATGCTGCCTGCCCGATGGTTGTTTCTGACAGATTTTCAATCCGCAACGCTGATTGTGATCGGCTCGCTGGGGATTGGCATCTGGATTTGTTCGAGGTTATTATCCCATCATCCATCGGATAAGGTGCCAGGCAAATCGCATGATTCGTTTGTTTTTGGAATGATCTGGCTTGTTTTTGGATTAGCGTGGATGCCTTATGCCCTTTGGGGGGCATTCGGTTCACTATTGGATGTTTTGTTGGGCATTGGGGTTGGGGGATTGCTGGGCTGGTTTATGGCGTTGCTGCTGGATTTGTTCATTGAACAATCGCGCTCGGCTCACCCCGCGGAGCAATTCCCTTCACCAGTGTTAAGAATCGTCTTCATGGTGGCGGTCGGTTTAATAATCAGCAGTAGTTTACCGTTGGTAGGATTTCAGCTCAGCCTGACGCCGCCATTGATGCTGAGTGCGATTGGCGCAGTTGTGATTGGCAGTTTTTTGAAAAATTCGCGGAGCGCTTTACGTCACAAGGCGCTTGGTTTATGGATTGGTTCTGCTGCAATTCTCCCATTGGTGTTTGTGGACGGAGATGAGTTAATGCTGGTGATCAGCTCAAGCCCGGGGGAATTAATGGAATATGCCTTGAGAATGATGTTCGTTCATTGTCTCGTGCTTCTAATAGGAGTGGGATTGGGATTAATTTTTCTCAAGAGATTACAAGAAACTGCGATCAGCCGCTGGTTGTACCTTCCGGCCGGACTGGTCTGGGTGGCAGGTCTGACGGTGTATCTGATTGCCGGGCAGGCGGGGTTTTATGGGGAGCGGTTGTTTGTGATATTTCGCCAGCAGGTCACCTTTGATGAGCAAATGCTCCCCCATGATGTTGCTGAACGGCGGAATTTTGTCTATCAATCTCTGGTAAGGAATGCCGAAACAACTCAGGCTGATATGCAACGCCAGTTGAATCGCTTGAGGATCGGCTATCGTTCGTACTATCTGGTGAATGCAATAGAGGTCAATGGGGGACCTTTGGTCAAACTCTGGCTTACCACCCGGCCGGAAGTCGAACGAGTGCTGCCCAGTCCCCACTTACGTCCATTGTCTGAAACGCTTCCGGCAGTAGAAGGTAGTATTGATGAGTTCGAACCCAATCGGGATTGGAATCTGGCGATGATTCGCGCGCCGGAAGTATGGAATGAATGGGGGGTGCGCGGAGCGGGCATTGTGATTGGATTGGCCGACTCAGGAGCGGATTGGGAACATCCTCAATTGCATGATCAATACCGCGGCAAGAACGGTGATCACAATTACAACTGGCTGGATGTCTGGTTTGGCAGTCCTTTCCCGCAGGATACCAGCGGGCATGGTACTCACACCTTGGGGAGTATTCTTGGAAAAGAGGTGGGGGTCGCGCCGGATGCTGAGTGGATCGGATGTGTCAATCTTGGACGTAATTTGGGCAATCCCGCTGTGTACCTGGATTGCTGGCAATTTTTGTTGGCCCCCTACCCACAAGGAGGTGATCCATTCCGGGATGGCAGACCGGAAATAGGGGCTCATGTTATCAATAATTCATGGGGCTGTCCGGAAGTGGAAGGCTGCGACCCCGCGGTTTTTTTACCGGCTGTGCGTGCGCTCAAGGCGGCAGGAGTTTTTGTGGTTGTATCGGCTGGAAATTCCGGTTATTCCAGGTGTGGCAGCGTGGATGCACCGCCGGCCATTTATGAGGAAGTGCTGACCGTTGGAGCGGTGAATCGCAATGGAGACCTGGCCGGTTTCAGCAGCATTGGCCCGGTCACTGTGGATGGGAGCCAGCGGTTGAAAGCGGAGATTTTAGCGCCCGGAGAAGAAGTTTACTCATCCTTTCCAAATGGCACTTATGAACTGGCAAGCGGGACTTCGATGGCCGGCCCGCACGTTGCAGGTGTGGTTGCCTTGATGTGGTCTGCAAACCCAAATCTTATAGGAAGGATTGACGAAACCCGTCAGATCATATTTGACACTGCCCAAACCTATCGGGGTGTCTTGCCAGAATGCGTGGAAAGCAACATCCGCCCAGCACAGGGAATTGGGTATGGGATCATTGATGCCTACGCCGCGGTTCAGCGTGCCCGAGAAGCTCGATAGATACGAACACCAAAATTTTTGTATAATGGAATTAAGCATTAAGAAAATGTTGACAGGAAGACGAAATTGGAGATTGAGGTTTATTTTTATTGGTGTAACCTCAATCGGGTTTTGGGGTTTATTTAATGCATTGAAAATTCAGGCAGGGATGACATCGTGGAAGAATTAAGTGACGCCGAAGTCATCAGCCGAGCATCGGAAGGCGACCAGGAAGCCTTCAGTGTACTTTACCAACGATACGTCAAGCGTATCTACAACTACATCTACTACCGAACCGGTAGTGTGCATGATGCGGAAGATTTGACCGAAAAAGTTTTTTTTCGTGCCATGAATCACATCCACAATTACCGTAACCGCGGATTGCCTTTTTCGGCATGGTTATACCGCATCGCGCACAATCTGGTGGCGAACTGGCATCGTGATAATAAACGGCGTAAAGAGGTGCCACTTGAAGATCATGCCTACACCATTCGGCACGGTGGCGAACATCCTGAAAGTGAGCTGGTGAAGGGGCAAGAGATCGAGCATTTGGTAAAGGTATTACAAAAATTACCGGAAGATCGTCAGACGCTGATTATTCTCAAGTTCGTTGAACGCTTATCGAATGAAGAAATTGCCCAAATTATGGGAAGGAGTGAAGGAGCTATCAAAAGTTTGTATCATCGCACGTTAATCGCCCTCCGCGATGAATTGGACTTGTCAAGTAAGGAGAGAGAAGAATGATTAAGATCGTAACCGATGGTTCGGCAGATATGCCAGAAGGATGGGAAGAAAAATACGACATCAAGATCATCCCTTTATCCATCGTGTTGGGGGAGCAAACCTATCTTCAATATCGAGATGTCACTTCAAAAAATTTTTATCAACTGGTGAGGGAAAAAAGGTTTCCCCCCAAGACGTCTTTACCCTCTCCCTATCAGATCATGGAGTTTTATCGCTCCATTGCCCAAAAGGGAGAAGAGGTTCTTTCGATCCATCTGGCAAGCAAGTTATCCGGCACATTTGCGGCTGTAAAACAGGCTGCCGATGAAATTGCCGATGAAATAAAGGTGTACCCGTTTGATTCGGGGGCTGGCTCTGCCGCGCTGGGATTCATGTGCCGGGAGGCCCGCCTGCTCAGCCAAAAAGGATGGGATGTTCCCCAAATCATGCGGCGGCTTGAAAAAATGCGCGATCGCTTAACGGTGATCTTTACCCTGGAAAACCTGGAATTTGCCTATCTGAGCGGGCGGATTAATAAATTGCAGACAGCTTTATCTTCCCTGCTTCGAATCAATCCGATTATTGTCCTTCGGGACGGACTGTTGAATATGTCCGAAAAGGTGCGCAGCCGTCATCGGGCGCTGGATCGAATCGTTGAACAAGTGCAGCAACGAGTGGGAGATAAAATGGCGTCTCTGGCGGTCGTTCACGCTGCCGCGCCCGAAGCAGCCCAGACCATGGTGGAACGATTGAGAAAAATTTTCCCAAATGTGCGGGAAATTGTGGTTACCGAGTTATCCATTCCAGTTGCAGCACACCTTGGGCCGGGAACCATCGGAATTGTGGCATACCCCGAAGAAAACGAAGAGGAATGAGCAGTACAATGCAATCACCCATGGTTTTGGACGGTCTAGAGAGCAATCTGGCGAGCTTGTTCAAGCCGGTTGAACCCAGTCAGGTTTTCGTCGAATCGCTGGCGGTGCGCTTAAAAAGGCCCAAACCGGTTCAATTGGAAAAAGCCGGAAAAACACCCCTGCTTTTGGTTGTGATTGGCAGCGGATTACTTTTCGGGGTTTTAATCTTCTTAATTTTGCGACTGGTTCGGCTAATTTTATATAAAAGATAGCAACTCAGACAACGCCGAGTTTGTCTTTTAATTGCTGTACAGTGGGTTCAACCAGAATACTGCCGTCCGGGAAAACAATAGTTGGCACACTGCGGTTGCCATTGTTGACCTGTTCAACAAATTTGCGGCCTTCCATATCCGAATCAATATCAATATATTCATAAGGAATCTTCAACTCATCCAGGGTTGCACGCGCCCGGCGAGAAGTGTAACACCAGGATGTTCCATAAAAGCGAAGCGGTTGTGAAAAGTTAGTCAATTTGATCCTCCATCCAGCGGTCTAATTCTTGAATGAAATTTCTGGCTTCTTGCAATAAGTCTACTTCAATGGGTAATTGATGTTCGGGTGTAACCCGCATGGTCAGCAAACCGGCGGATTGGCGGATGGCAGCGGGAAAATCCGAACTTTGGCTTAAAATCTGCAGTGCATTCAATCCATTGATTTTGTGAACATCAATTCCCCATTCGGCAAGGCAAGCCTGAGCGGCTAAACCAGCCGCTCGACGGGCGCATACCCGTGCCATGCCTTCGTTACCTTCCTGGCGGGCAGATTCGCCAAGTGATAATTCCCGGTTGATTTTTGTAAGGGTGTCACTTTTCAGCATTTAGATGTATTTTACCAGTAATTAATGGAGGCTTTGATTAAACCAAAAACTACCTCCGGGCTTCATGTGAACCCTAGAAAGCCCGGAAGCATCACGGAGTAAGGTGGAATATCCTATGCCCAGCCCTGATTTTTTACAAAGTCGGTGATCACCGGTAAAGTGATATATTCACCTTTGTTGGCTCGAATGGCCAGCCAGATGACCACCCCTAAGGTGAGAATTGGGCTGATGCAGTTGACAATCGGGATGAAAGCAAGAATGGTGTTGAGAATGACCAGCACAATGCCCAGTACCAATGCCTGCATGTAATGGGCTTTGATGAACGGTCGGTTCTTCTTGTCTTCCATAAGCAGGATAATGATGGGGATGAGGGGGGTTAATAAATAGGATAAGAGCGCCCATAAGCGGTCATCACTGGTGATGCCATCCGGAGAATAGGAAACATCAGACATGGGTTATTACCTCCTTGGCGAAAAGAATTGTGGAAATTAGGATATTACAATTGTATAACGGAATTAGAATGAATAAAAGCCATTAATCCAAGCAAATTTAATTTTGTGTTAAAATCATCATTTATGATGAATTTTCGCGTTGTTTTCATGGGTTCGCCAGAATTTGCCATCCCCACCTTGAGGTTGCTAGCCCAAAATTATCCTGTGGTGGGTGTGATTACCCAGCCCGACCGTCCATCCGGTCGTGGACGAACCCTGACCCCCCCGCCGATTAAAGTCACAGCACAGCAATTGGGAATTGAAACCATCCAGCCGCATCGTTTGAAAGACCCCGGAGTATGGGAGAAGCTGATTGAATGGTCGCCGGATGTGATTGTGGTGGCGGCTTTCGGACAGATTCTCCGGCAAAATGTGCTGGATTTACCACGATTTGGCTGTGTCAATGTTCACGCTTCACTACTCCCTCGTTGGCGAGGGGCTGCGCCAATCCAGGCGTCAATCCTGCATGGAGATGCGGTAAGCGGTGTAACAATCATGAAGATGGATGCCGGTATTGACACCGGGCCAATTCTTAACCAGCGAAGTATACCCATTCAAGCAGACGATGATGCAGATAGCCTGAGTAAAAAACTGGCTACCCTTGGAGCGGAGCTGTTGATGGAGACGCTACCTGCCTATCTTCGGGGAGAAATTGAACCCCGAATTCAGGATGAGTCTCGGGCAACTTATGCGCCGATGTTGAAAAAAGAAGAAGGGGAATTGAATTTTTCGCAGCCAGCCGAATATCTTGAAAGGAAGATCAGAGCTTATTTCCCGTGGCCGGGTGCTTTTATGGTATGGGACGGCCAATTATTGAAGGTCAAGCGAGCCTTTGTCCTTCAACAAAACCTGATTCCGGCGGGTAAGCGGTCGGTAGTGGATGGACTGCCTGCAATCGGCACGGTGGATGGAGTACTGGTTTTGCGCGAAGTTCAACCGGCGGGTAAGAAATGGATGAGCGGAGAAGAATTTTTACGCGGTGCGCGCCATTGGCGCGAAATTTAATCGAATGGGTGAGTAAAATCAAATGAATTATTTGATATTTGGAATGGGGGCTATTGGAACTTATATTGGAGGTAGTCTGAAACTAAGCGGTGAGAGAGTTTTTTATCTTGAAAGAGCCGAAGTCGCCAGGCGATTTAATCAGCAACCGCTTGTAGTAGAGATTGACGGGAAAGAACAACCCTTCGTGCCGGATATGCTCAGCGATTCTTTGGAAGCCATACTGGAGCGCTATACTGTAGATGTGGCGGTGGTAGCGGTCAAGTCCTTTGATACGCCTGCCGTTGCTTCCCTGTTGAAGCCGTACTGCAATCAGGTATCAGCTGTTCTCAGCTTACAAAATGGGGTCGAAAACGAAGAAATTCTGGCTGAGTTTGTGGGCAATGAGCGGGTTCTGGCTGGGACGTTGACCAGTGCGGTAGCAAAGAAGGAAACCGGGCGGGTTGTCCTTGAGAAGAAGCGAGGGGTTGGAATTGCTGGGGATCGCCCGCTATCGAGAAAAATCGTCGAGTCGTTCAACCGGGCCGGTTTGAATGCAAAATTGTTCCCGAATGCTGGGGAGATGAAGTGGTCAAAATTAATTACGAACCTCCTTGCCAATGCCTCTTCTGCTATTCTCGATCTGACGCCTGCTGAAATTTTTTCTCATCCCAAATTGTTCAAGATTGAAACAGAACAGGTGCGGGAGGCGGTGCGGGTCATGTCCAAACTGAATTACCGGGTAATTGACTTACCGGGTACACCAGTCCGTTTATTATCGCTATTGTTTCATTCTATCCCTGAGGAAATTGCACGACGGGTTGCGGGCAAAACGCTGGCTGCCGGACGGGGAGGTAAAATGCCCTCATTCCACGTAGATTTGTATCGCGGACACCGACCGCTGGAAGTGGATTACCTGAATGGCGCAGTTGTGCGGTTTGGGGAACGGCTTGGGGTTGCCACACCCGTAAATTTATTTTTAAATGAAGCCCTCTTGTCAATTGCCGAAAGACCACTTGAAACGAATATTTACCGCAAAAATCCTGACAGGTTGATTGCGGTTTTATCGGAAAGAGTGAGGTTATTCTCATGAATATTCCAGAATGGGTGAAAGACAGCATCTTTTATCAAATTTTTCCGGATCGGTTCGCGAACGGTGATTTGACCAATGATCCGCCCAATGTTCAAGCGTGGGGCAGCCCTCCCGATCCAATTCACTTTCAGGGAGGAGATCTGACCGGGATTGAGCAAAAATTGGATTACCTGCAGGATTTGGGCATCAACGCCATTTACTTGAATCCCATATTTCTTTCTCCATCCACGCATCGCTATAATACAGTGGATTACTACCGGATTGATCCCAAGTTAGGCACATTGGATGATTTTCGTCGTTTGCTGAAAAAAGTGCATGAGCGGGGAATGCGACTGATCCTTGATGGTGTGTTCAATCACTGCGGGCGGGGATTTTTCGCGTTCAATGACGTATTGGAAAATGGCAAGAATTCCCCCTATATAGATTGGTTTTTTGTGAGGGGATTCCCCTTGAATGCGTATAGCCGAGGAAAGGCAACTCGCTACGAGGGTTGGTGGGGTTTCAAAAGTTTACCAAAATTGAATACGCATCAACCTGCCGTTCGACGTTACATTTACGAGGTTGCCCGATATTGGGTGGAAGAGGGAATTGACGGCTGGCGTTTAGATGTCCCCAACGAGATTGATGACGATGAATTCTGGGCAGAATTTCGGCAGGTTGTTAAATCGGCAAATCCTAATGCCTATCTGGTGGGTGAAATTTGGGATTTACTGCCTCGTTGGGTAAATGACAATCACTTTGATGGTGTCATGCATTATCCTTTACGCTCGGCTATTCTGGATGTGCTTCGGGGTAAGACCGGCATCAACGATTTTTATGCACGCCTGCTGCAAATTGAACAAACCTACGGGCAGGAGAGCTTGTTTGGTTTGTATTTGCTACTTGGTTCTCATGATACGGAGCGAGTAAAAACACTCCTCAACGGAGATGCCCAAAAACTGCGTCTGGCTTATCTGCTGTTATTTGCTTTTCCCGGAACTCCCTCGATTTATTATGGGGATGAAGTTGGAATGGAGGGCGGTCGAGATCCGGATTGCCGTGGGGCTTTTCCGTGGGACGAAAGTGAATGGGATCATGATTTGCGCCAATGGGTTCAGAAGTTGATTGAAATTCGCCGGCAGACACCCCTTTTGAGGCGGGGAAAGTGGAAACTTCTTGAACCCGCCAATTGTGACGGGATTGTACGCATAATTCGAGAAGGCGGCGGCGAGCAATTATTCATTCTAGCCAATCTTAATTCTGAACCCTGCAGGGTTAAAATTCCGACCGCAAGCGATGACCCGACGGTAAATAAAAACTTTCGGGATTTGCTCGGCAATCAATTTTCTGTCGTTGTCAATCACAATCAGGTTGAGATTACCTTACCCGGTTTAAGCGGGGGCTATTTTTCATCCGGTCTTCTTTGATTCTTTATCCGTTACCCAGCCGATTTCTTCAGCTGCCATAAACAGGTCAGTTGCGGTAATCATTCCAATCAATTCATTTTGATCATCAACCACCGGTAAATGATGGACATTCTTTTCCTGCATTTTTCGGGAACATTCTACCAATGTCCAATCCGGTCGCGCAACATGAACGGGTGTGGTCATAATTTCACGGACAGTTGTTTCGGCAGGATTGCGAGAAGCGGCGATAATTTTATCGCGGATGTCGGTGGTCGTGACGATTCCATAAATTGTGGTGTGATTGTCTTTGAGGACTACCACCAGACTGTGGATATGCCTGCGACGCATCAGAGTCATTGCGTATGAAACACTGCTATCGGCATCAATCACCACAACGGGGCTCGACATCCAATCTCGAACCAGATGACTCATCGTTAATACCTCCTAAGAAATTCTTGGTTTGGTGTCTTCACGCGAACGATAAATCTCGTCAGTTTTTGCCGCCATGATGAAATCGTTGCGATGCAACCCATTGATAACGTGTGTCCACCACTCAACAGTTACCTTTCCGTACTCAATCGTGATTTTGGGGTGATGATCTTGTTCATCCGCTGCCCAACCGACAGCAACGACAAAATCGAGAGCGTCTTTATAACGCTTGAACCGAAATGTCTTTTGTAATTTCGGCACTTCTTCGGAGTCAATTACCAGCCACCCTTCGGCCAGAGGCAGCAGGTTATCAACCTCATTACCGCTTAGTGGCGGCATACCTTTTTGTGGTTTTACACACTGTTCACGACTTAAATCACTCATTGGACACCTTTAACCGAGTCATTAATCCAGTTCTGCAATCTGATCCATTAAGTTGGTAATCTGAAATCCTGAAAGTTGCTCTGCCTGAAGGAATTTTTGGGCGATTTCATTGGAGGCAAGCAGGGTTTCTAAAATTGAAGCATGGGTTGAGGCAGGTTTTCCAACCTCATTTATAACAGCCACCCAACTCATCCACCAGATAAAGTTTTTAAAGGCTTCCTGGTTGTACCATAAAACATCCTTGTAACGGTTGACGCCAATAAAGCGCTGCACTTCCAGATCGGAGAGCCAGAATTCCATGATTCTGGAGAGGGATTGCCCCGCCAGTTTTTCATACCAATCTTGATGGTTGATGATAATCCTTAGAGTCGGTGGAATCCGCCAGCTGATGGCGCCGTCCACGCCGATGTGATGCGCTGTTTCCATGACGGCATCCATCAACCGCCACTCTTCGATCCACGAAAGCGTTTGTGAGGGATGTTCTTTTTGATCCTTCAAGAGACCCAATTTGTGAAGGAATGGGTAAACAAAAGCAACCAGAGAAGATTCTTTTGCATTTTTCAATCCCGTTTGCAAATATTCGAAGGCCCGGGGTGATTGACCACGAATGGGAACGGGGAATATTTTCTGGGGTGATTGGAGATGCAGTAAAAACTCCAATTGCTTTTGCAGGGTAGTTAGAATCAGTTCCCGGTTGTTTCTGAAACCGGTCATCTGGGTAATTCCGTTCAGAAGTGCTTCGAGCTTTTGAACGGCTTCTGGTATAAGATGTTCGGGTATTTCAGGTTGCTGCTGACTGACCTGATGATCCAGCAAAAACTGGAGATAACCGGGGTTGACGATTTCTCGCCATGGGCGAAGGATGGGAGCCAGTAATAACTCGTGCAATGCCTCTTGAATGTTGGGAACGCCCCGCCCAGCCAGATATTGAGAGAGAGAGCGGTAAGAGCCAAACTCATCATCGGGAACTTCTCGGAAATCTGAAAACACGTAGGCTTGATAGGCAGAGAGTTGGATGTGTAACCCTTTTTGAGCCATCTCATCCGCAGGACGGATGTATTCCATGCTGGTTAAGAGGTCGCGGAAGATCACAAAATGATTTTCCTGCCCCGACAATCCCAGGCCTTCACTCAGAGACTTTTGCGCCAGTTTGGTCGTACCTTTCTCGCGTGACTTGAAACCAGCCGACCAGCGAATCCAACCTTCTGTTTCGGCAAACTTATTATGGTAAATGACCAAAGCCCGATCCTGACCCAGCCGATTTGAATACGCAAAAACATCCTCGTTGACCCAACCCCCGGAGGTGAAAAAGTCGTAAAGCAGAAAATTGTCAACGCCGGCAAATAAGGCACGGCGATGAAGTAGCGGAAAAATCTGGCGTTTGTGACGTTCGACCAGATAGGGGTCGGGTTTTTCATCCCAGTAGGCTCGGCGAAACTCCATACCGTATTTCTCGGCATAACCTTCGATCTGTCCATGTCCGAACATGGGCAAACCCGGCAGGGTGGACATCATTACGCAAATGCCAAAGTACTTATCTCCCTTGCCAAACTGATCCACTGCAGTTCGTTCATCAGGATTATTCATGAAGTTGACATAACGTTTGAGGATCTCGGGTTCAAACTCAATTGTATTCTTAATCAATTTGCGATAACCGGCATTGTCTTCATTTCGGAGCATATTCATGAAGGCGGAGTTATAGACACGGTGCATTCCAAGTGTGCGAACAAAGTACCCTTCCATCAACCAGAAAGCTTCTGCCAAAAGCAGTGTGTCGGGAGCTTCTTTGGCGACGCGATCCACAACCTCCCGCCAGAATTCGGTGGGAAATGCCCGGTCAAAGGCTTCTTTGGTCATGCCATGTTCGGCACGGGAAGGAATTGCACCTCCTGTACCGGGTTCGGGAAACCACAGGCGTTGATAGTGGCGTTTGGTAAGGGTCATGGCGGCATCGAAACGAATAATGGGGAAACGGCGTGCCACCTCCAGAATGGTTTGTATGACCGTTTCACGTACCTGAGGATTGAGGTAATTCAATTGGGCGGTATCATTCCAGGGCATACTCGTGCCGTCATTGCCATGGTAAATAAACTGAGTAGCGCCGGTGTTTTTATCTCTGCGTTTGAACACGACCGCTGCATCGGTACGGGTGTAGTAATGGTCTTCCAGTAAAATTTCAATGTTTGGATTGCTGGAAAGGTCGGGACCGCTAAAAGTGTAGGATGGAAATGGGCTGTAATCCAGTGAGATAAACCAGTCAGGATGCTCAATCACCCAGGAAGAGTCAATTCCCATGTGGTTGGGCACCATATCGGAAGCCAGACGGATGCCGTATTTCCAGGCCCGCTCACGCAAGGTTTGATAGGCCTGTTCACCGCCTAAATCTGCGGCGATGGTGTAGCCAGCCAGAGAATAGGCGGACGAAATGGCTTCTGGGTTGCCGCACAATTGCTTAATGCGAGCGGAGGCTTTACTACGCTCCCACAATCCAATCAACCACAACCCGCTAAAGCCCCACTCAGCAAGTTGAGCCAGTTCTTCTTCGGGGATCTGATCGAGCCGACTGATTGGACGCTCATATTTTTTGGAAAGTTGATCCAGCCAGACGTATGTATTTTTTGCCATTAACACCAGCCGGGGCATCCACTCCCGATCTGGACTGAAGTTCTCGGGTTCGCCCTCGCCGGATAGACGATCGTATAACGGAATTTCTACTGGCCCAGGCCCAAGAAACGAGATTTTTTCTTCTTCTTTGATAAAGTCCAAACTGCTCAGCAAGCGGTAAAGGTATTTTCCAAGCAAATCTCCCCAACGTTGACGGATGTATTCGAGCTGTTCAAATAAAGAATATGGATGGGCAATGGCAGGTGCCCTTAGCATATCTATTAAATTTTGCAAATCAGGTCCAAAAGGTGGTTGCTGGTCGAAAAATTGATATAACTCCTGGATGGCTTTATTGTAAACGGTCAATTGAGACAGGTTTTCGTCATCAAAGAGTTCCAGGTATGGATTCACCGCCGGGTTTTTGTTGTTCACCCAGAGGAGGAGAATTTCTTCAAGGGTGTTGGCACGGTTTGATGCGCCATTGGTGAATTGTTTGAGGTAATCCTCCGGGCTAACTTCCCCCTTATAGACGGACAGTGGGGGAAATTCCATCGTAAATGCCAGTAAAAGTTCGTCCACCTTCTCTTTTCCAAGAACTCTTTCCAGATCGCCGAGAGCCTGTTCCATTACCTGTGGGTTTTTTTGCTGCCGGTAAAGAAACGCAACTAAATGTAAAATTTCATCTTCCAATCCCAAAGCGTTAATTTGGCCTGCTCTAACAGCGCTTTCCGGGTAATTGATCAGGTCCCGATATGCATTCATTTTTTGGGCAAATTGCCGGGCAGCGTGAAAGTTGGCAAAGATCACATTGCCGTTGAAGGAGAATAGACTCTCATCAAACTGATAGCGGTCGCGCGCCTGCCTGGAAATGTGAAATTCCATGAAAATCTCCTTGGGAATAGAAACTGAGGTGGAGTAACTGTATTATACCCTTATTCCATCCTTTGATGATCAGGATGGTTCTATTGTATCCATTTATCCCCAAAGAAGAAAAAGGCAGAGAGGTTTTGATCCCCTCTGCCTGCTTCGATCAATTCATGCGGCCAAAAATGTGAGTAATGATGTTGGAGCCACTTCCACCAATATTCTGCGTCATGCCAATTCGTGCATCTGGAACCTGGGTTTGACCGGCTTCGCCGCGTAATTGTTGTACCACTTCCACAATTTGGTACATTCCGGTTGCTCCAACGGGGTGGCCGCGGGCTTTCAAACCTCCCCGGGTAGCGATGGGGATACGTCCATCGGGACGGATTTCTCCATCAAGCGCCAGTTGAGGGCCTTTACCTTTTTCTGCAAAACCACAGGCTTCGAGAGATAGAGCAGCCATGATGGTAAAGGCATCGTGAAGTTCGAAGACATCAATCTGTTCAGGGCCGATGCCGGCCTGGCTGTAAGCCTGTTTTACAGATTTTTCGGCTGCGCTGAGCCACAGAGGAATCTTACGGGAGTGGACTGCCATTGTGTCGGTTGCAGCACCAGCACCTAATACTTTAATGATTGGACGGGGGGGAAAACGGTTTAGAAGCTCAACCGGCACCAAAACGGCGGCAGCCGCGCCATCACCAACCGGCGAAGCATCCATCAAATTGATGGGTGGGGTGATCATGGCTGCTTTCAAATAGTCTTTTTCGGTTAAGGGCGAGCGAAGTCGCGCGTTTGGGTTGCTGACAGCATTATTGTGAGCATTGATCGAAAAAGGCGCAAAATGATGATGTTCCCAACCGTATTCATACATGTAACGGCGCATGATCAGGGCGTTGATGGCGACGAAAGAAAGGCCTTGTCCGGCTTCCCAATCCGCATCGGCTGCGGTTGCCAGTTCGGCGGTGATTTCTGCGCCAGGGGAGTCGGTCATCTTCTCTACGCCGACAGCCAGCGCAATATCCATAAAGCCGGAAGCAACTGCCATCAATGCCGAGCGAAAAGCAGCCGCTCCCGAACTGCAGGCTGATTCAACGTGCATGGCATCGGCATAACGTACGCCAATCCAATCTGCGACAAATGCGCCCAGCTGCTGCTGGCGGTTGGCGGAGCCGGACATCATGTTGCCGACAAAAACGCCGTCAACACTGTTAATACCGGCATCTTGAAGAGCCGCCAGGGCGGCTTCTCCAGCAATTTCTCTGAGGGACTTATCCCAGTGTTCATCAATCGAGGTTTGACCAATTCCCAAAATGGCTACTTCACGCATAGCATGTTCCTTTTCTCAGTTGATTCAATGCTATTATAGCGATGTTAACTGTCAATCTCTATCAAATCCAGCGCGTATAGAACCTTTGAGGTAGTATAATTTCCGCCGTGTTTACCCAAAGGATATTAAGTCGCCCGGCACTGGTTTGGATACTCGTTTTGTCTTGCCTGTTAAGTCTGACTGGCTGTCATTCTCTGGCTCGTGAAGAACTTTCAACCGAAGCCGCTACAATGACAGAAAATCCAGAAATTGCAATTACAACCGGACCCTACCAGACAATGCCAACGTCCATCTTACCCCAGCCAACCTTCGAATTCGACTCCCCGGTTTATATCCATAGCGATCCTTTACCAGAGAATGTACAGGCTTCTTTGAAAAGCGAAAATAATATAGAGTGGGTTGAAAGCGACGAACTGGCAGATTACTCGATCAAAATTGTTCACTCGGGGGTTGCTCAAGGCACGGTTCTCATCCGGTGGGTTTACACCATTGTAGCTGCTTTCCCAACGATTCAAGATGAGATCAGCCTTGGGAGGGTGGTAAATTGTTGGCGAGGCGCCTGCGGTGGAGAATTTCGCCTTCTGGTGTCAGAAGAAACCCTGCCGATTTTTCAAAATTTATGGGGGAATCCTGATCCTCAAAGTGTTCTGGTCCTGCCGGCTGACAAACTGCTTGAAAAAGCATGGCAGGAAAGGGATTTGCGTGTCATCCTGCCGTTTGACCAGCTGGAACCACGCTGGAAGACATTGCGCGTAGATGGAATTTCACCGCTGGATCAGGACTTTGTGTTGGAGGACTACAGTTTAACCATCGAATGGGAATGGAGGCTTAATCATGATAAGCCGAATGATTTTCTCAAAAATCGAAAATCCGTCATTACCAACCGGCTGCCAGAAAAATTCACCAGTTTGATCCTCACCGGTACGACTGCGCTGGTACGCCATACTGCCGAGAGGATGGAGCTGAATGGATTGGACTATCCCTTGCAGGACATTGGCGAGTGGTTGCGTTCAGCGGATCTTGTGCATGTCAGTAATGAGGTTTCTTTTTATGAAAATTGTCCACCTGCGCTGCCAATGAGGGGCGGGCAACGATTTTGTACAAGCCCGCGATATGTGGAGTTCTTAAAGCTGGCTGGGGTGGATGTGGTGGAATTGACCGGAAATCATTTGCTGGATTGGGGTCCTGAACCATTCTTATATACTTTGGATCTCTATAATCAAAACGGAATAAAGTACTATGGAGGTGGTAGAAATCTGAAAGAAGCCCGTCAACCACTCCTGATCGAACATCATGGCAATCGTTTAGCCTTGATCGGCTGTAACCGAGCCGGTCCGGAAAATATCTGGGCAACCGATGATCAACCCGGTCCATCCCCTTGTAATATGAAGGAATTGGAAGAGGAAATTAGAAATGTTTTGGACAAAGGGTATTTACCGATTGTCACCTTTCAGCATTATGAGGTTGAGGACTTCATGCCGATGAACCTGACTTTGCAGGAATTTGAACAGACCGCCCAATTCGGGGCGGTAATTGTCAGTGGTAGTCAGGCACATTTTGCCCATGGGTTTGGTTTTTATCGAGATCATTTCATGCATTACGGTCTTGGGAATTTGTTTTTCGATCAAATGTTTCCCTTGCACCGCAGGCAATTCATAGACCGACATGTATTTTACGATGGAAAGTATCTCGGTGTGGAGTTACTTACCACAATTCTTGAAGATTATGCCAGGCCGCGGCCGATGACCAAGGATGAACGCGCAGAAATGCTGGCGGATTACTTTCGAGTAAGCGGATGGCTGGAATCGGAGAAGCCATGAGAAAAAAATGGATTACCTATCTTTTAATCGCCTTGTGGATTAGCGGTTGTAATGCCTCGTCTGTTAATCCCACTGTTACCTCGTTTGCTCAGGAACCAACCCAATCACAGAAAGTAAAGTCCACCGTTACAAATGTTCCCACGCTGGCGGTTCAACCATCACCGACTGCAGCCCCGCAGCCGGTAATCTGGCTGGATGCTTCTCTCCCCGAGGGATTACTCAATCAAATGGCTCACCAAAACTTGATGAGAAGCGAAAGCCAAAAAGAAAAGGCGAATATCTGGTTAGAGCCGGGTGCGTCAGATCGGGCAAACGTGACATGGGTATATGCACTGGTGACTCCATTTTCCTCCCTAATCGAGCAGATTGGCTTTGATCAATTAAGAAATTGGTGGCAAGGCAAACCCGATGAACAGGCGATTTCAATTTTTGTCACTGAAAATACTGCGCGCGCTCTTGAACCAATTTTAGGCAAATTCTCAACACACCATGTGGTTTTGAAAGAGAAGGATGAACTGTTAGATGCGGCATGGGAAAAGAGAGATGTGTTGGCAATTATTCCTTTCGAACAATTAGAACCACGTTGGAAAGTAATCTCGCTCAATGATCAGTCTCCGATCAGCAATCAATTCAAGATTGAGGATTATCCGCTGGCAGTCCATTATCACTGGAACTCCGCATTGTTCACGGATGAAAGCCTGGAATTACCAACTCTTGACTCGAATCGGGATGGAAATAAGTTAACCGTACTGGTGATGACGGGGGTGACCGCCCTTGTGCGGGCAACGGCGGTTCGGATGGAAGAAAAGGGAATGACCTACCCCGGTGAGGCAATTGGCGACTGGCTGAGAAATGCGGATCTGACGCATATCAGCAACGAGATATCTTTTTCTCCAAATTGTCCAGACCCAAAAATGGATCCCTATCCGCTAATCTTTTGTAGTAAACCCGAATATATTGAATTGCTCGAATCGGTAGGAACGGACATTGTTGACCTGACCGGAAATCACGGTGTAGATTGGGGGCGGGATGCTTTGTCCTTCTCTCTTGATCTCTATCGTTCTCGCGGATGGGCGTATTATGCTGCTGGCGAAAATCTAAATGAAGCGCGCGATGCCGTTTTGGTTGAGCACAACGGCAACCGCTTTGCTTTTCTGGGTTGTAACCCGGCAGGACCGGCTTACATTTGGGCTGGGGAGGACTTTGGAGGTGTGGCTCCGTGTGATTATGAATGGATTCAACAACGCATTCACCAGTTGAAAGATGAAGGATATCTGGTAATTTTTACGTTTCAATATTTTGAAACCTACCGTCATTGGGTTGAAGAATTCGAACGACGGGATTTCCGCATTCCTGCCGGGGCGGGTGCCGTTATTGTCAGTGGTTCACAAGCCCATCACCCGATGGCGATGGAATTTTATGGAGATTCTTTCATTCATTATGGCCTGGGCAATCTGTTTTTTGATCAGATGTGGGTGGATACGGTTACCATACCGGAAGGCACTCGAAAAGAGTTGATTGATCGGCATGTGTTTTATAATGGAAAACACATCTCAACCGAATTGCTGACGGCTTATCTGGAAGATTATTCCCGCCCGCGCCCGATGAGCGCCAGCGAGCGAGTGGATTTCCTGAAGGCAATATTCACCGCAGCAGGGTGGGGACCATATAATCCATAAATTTTTCAGGAGGTAATGATGAAAATTTGGGATATTTCTGTAACCATTTCGCCGACTCTGCCGACCTGGCCGGGTGATCCTAAAGCCATTGTCGAGCGGGTGAGCGCAATTGCCAAGGGTGCAAATGCCAATGTTTCGCGTATGGATATGGGGGTGCATACCGGTACGCATGTTGATGCGCCTCTGCATTTTATTGACGGAACAAGCGCCGTAGAAGCCATGAATCTGGAAGTGTTGATTGGCCCGGCCAGAGTGGTACAGGTTGGGGATGAAGTCAATGTAATCACCCGTGAAGTGCTGGAGGGTCTGGATATTCCATCAAGCACTAGCCGTTTATTGTTCAAAACCCGCAATTCGTATTACTGGGCTAATCAGGTGCAGGAATTTCAAACCGATTTTGTCGGAATTGATGAAAGTGGTTCAAAATATCTGGTTGAAAAAGGTGTTCGGCTGGTTGGGGTGGATTATCTATCGGTTGCACCGTATAAGCAATCCCGTCCAACTCACCAAATTCTATTGGGCGCAAATATAGTGATTATTGAGGGGCTTGATCTTTCGGCTATTCAGCCGGGTGAATATCAATTGATTTGCCTTCCCTTGAAAATTGAGGGTAGTGATGGCGCACCGGCGCGCGCGGTATTAATTCACGAGTGAGTCGGCCGGGATTAACCCGGCGTAATCAAGGTATAACCGCCGTCAATGACAATAACTTGCCCGCGTATCATAAATGCCTCCGGGCTGCAAAGGAAGGCAACCACTCTGGCTACATCTTCCGGTTGAACCAGCCGTCCGGCGGGGGTGTTTTCGATGGCGCGGGTGATGACCTGCGGACTGGAGAGTGAGGCGAAATGCTTGAGGGCATCGGTCTCAACAAGGGATGGTGAAACAGCGTTCACCACAATGTTCAACGGCGCCAATTCAACTGCCAGATACCGGGTCAGGGATTCTAAAGCGGCTTTGGATGCCCCAACCGCCACATAATCCGGCAAAACGCGATGACTGCCCGGCGATGAAATCGCCACAATTGCTCCACCACCTCTTTTTTGCATAAGCGGTGCAGCCCGTTGCGCCGAAAAAAGAAATGCGCGGGCATTGACATTGATGGTGTGATCCCAACCCGTTTCTTTCTGCTGGAGCGCCGGTCGGTTAAAACCGGAGGCAGCATTGCTGATAAAAATATCCAGTCCGCCAAATTGCTGTTCGATGAAATCAAACAAGCGGTGGATGTCCTCAATTTTTCCGACATTGGCGCGAAAAATTTCTGCCCGACGTCCCATTTGGCGGATTTGTTGGGCAGCTTCTTCGGCAGGGGCTTGATTGCGGACGAAATTAATCACCACATCCGCACCCCGTTCGGCGAGCAGCAGGGCAATGGCTCTGCCAATCCCACGTCCGCCGCCGGTGATCAGTGCAGTTTTACCAAGAAATGGGAGGATCTCATTCATTCAGGAGTCCCTTCCAGGAGAATGGGTTTCAATAAATCTCTTTCAAACTGGTGAATGTTTTCCATACCCAGTTCAATCAACCGTTTTTCGGCTTGAAGGGCATCATCTTTCAATTGAGCGAGGTTAACTCCACGATAGAAAGCAGGGTAAGCTGCCAGCCATTTTTTGGCACGGTTGAACATCTTAACCGCTCCACGATAATTCCCATTCAGGATATGATGATACGCAACCCCAATTTGGAGAATGCCGCGGTAAAATTCCCGGACTGGACCGGGTTCTTCTCGCCATGCCAACTCTAAAGCTTCGTGGGCTTCAAAGTACTCTCCCTTGTTAAACAATTCAATTCCAATACCGGCTTGAGGGTGAAGTTTCCCATAGCGGGATTGCTCAATCTCTTGCGGGTTAAAGCGTTGTTCAGGGTAAACCGGTTCGTTGGGCATAAAACATTTGCATAAATGGTGGCTTTTATTTTGGGGGATTATAGCACAGGTAATTCACGAATTTCCTTATCATTCGTTCGAGAGTTGTGATAGGATAGAAAAGACAATCCTCTAGAATTTTCAAGGTTAGAATATGTCTTCAAATCCCTCTGTTGACTTTTTACAAGCCTGCCTGGAGCATAATTTTTGGACGTGGTCCGCTCAAAGCAAAGTTAATCCTATCCCGGTCACCAAAGCCAAGGGGGTGTATTTCTGGGATGTTGATGGAAAGAGATATTTAGACTTGAATTCAATGGTGATGTGCGTCAACATCGGTCATGGTGATGAAAGGGTAGTTGAGGCAATCGTGGAACAGGCACGTCAGTTGCCATTTGCAGGTCCGCAGATGGCAACTCAAGCGCGAGGCGAGTTGTGTAAAAAATTGACCGAGATTGTTCCGCCGGGTCTGTCTAAATTTTTGTTTACCCTTGGCGGGGCTGATGCCAATGAAAATGCCATCAAACTGGCGCGGGGTTATACGGGTCGTTTTAAAATTTTGACACGCTACCGATCTTACCACGGGGCAACTTATGGAGCGATTTCGTTGACCGGTGATCCGCGTCGGGTAGCCTGGGAACCCACTACCATGCCGGGGGTGGTTCATTTTCTTGACCCCTATCGTTACCGTTCAACCTTTCACCGATTAAATCCAGACATCACCGAAGACGAGTTTTGCCGGGATTATTTGAATCATCTTGAGGAAATTATCCAGTATGAACGCCCTGAAACGATTGCAGCGATTTTGATCGAAACGGTCACTGGTACAAATGGGATTATCGTCCCGCCCGATGGCTATTTACAAGGCGTACGTGAGATTTGTGACCGTTATGGCATTGTGATGATCTGCGATGAGGTGATGAGCGGATTTGGTCGGACGGGTGAGTGGTTTGCGGTGGATCACTGGAAGGTGGTGCCTGACATCATGACAATGGCCAAGGGATTAACTTCAGCGTATGCCCCATTGGGGGCGGTTGCGATGAAACCAGAAATTGCCAATGCTTTCAATAATAAGGTCTATGAGGGGGGGTTGACCTTTAATGGTCACCCAATTTCGCTGGCAGCGGCGATTGCAACCATCCGAGTGATGCAAGAGGATCATCTCGTTGAACGGGCGAAGCAGATGGGTCAAGTGATGGCAGACATGCTGGCCGAACTGGCTCAGCGGCATCCTTCTATTGGAGAGGTGCGCTCGATTGGATTGTTCGGGGCTATCGAACTGGTGAAGAATCGAAAAAGTAAAATCCCAATGGCACCATTCAATCAAAACAGCCCGGAAATGATTGCTTTACGTAAGTATTTGCTTGATCAAGGCGTCTTTCTATATACACACTGGCATACGGTTTTGCTGGTACCCCCATTGATCATCACCGAAGAGCAATTAGCAGAGGGGTTTGAGGTGATTGACCGCGCACTGATCATTACCGATGCTGCCGTTGAAAAGTGAGTGCCCTAAATGTAACCAAATGTGGATTTTCACATCTAAACACTGGAATTTGAGATCATTGAGGAGATTGCACTATGGAATTTAATCTTTCTGAAGTTGGATTGGGCAAAAGCTCAAAGAAAGAAAGCAAAGTGGAAAAGGTTTTGATTTTAGGCGCCGGGCCGGCAGGGCTTTCGGCTGCTTTATATGCGGCAAGAGCGGAATTAAGTCCGCTTGTGTTGACCGGGACGGAGATGGGTGGACAAGCATCGCTCACTCATACCATTGAAAATTACCCCGGTTTTCCAGAGGGAATTGCTGGTGCTGAATTAGGTGAATTGTTTCGCCAGCAGGCAGAACGATTTGGGGCACGCTTTGAATATGATCTGGCTACGGCAGTGGACTTAAGCCAGCGTCCTTTTAAGGTTCGTACTTACAGTAATGAGTATCTGGCGGAAACTCTGATCATTGCAACTGGCGCCAGCCCCAATCATCTCAATGTACCCAAAGAGAGCGAATTGACAGGGCGGGGTGTTTCCTATTGTGCTACCTGCGACGGTTGGTTTTTCAAAGATAAAAAAGTGGTTGTCGTTGGTGGTGGAGATAGTGCCCTGGAAGAAGGCTTATTTTTAACCCGTTATGCAACGGATGTAACTGTTATTCACCGCCGGGATCAATTGAGGGCTGGCGCGATCTTACAAAAGCGCGCACGCGAAAACCCGAAAATTCACTTTATTTGGGATACGGTGGTTAGTGAAATCCTTGGGAATGGGGTAGTCAACGGTGTGCGCTTAAAGAATGTAAAGACCGGAGAAACAAGAGATCTTGAAACTGATGGTGTGTTTATCTTTATTGGTCACACGCCTAACACACAGCTCTTTCAGGGCCAATTAGACATGACACCTCAGGGATATATCGTTACGGATATGCAAATGCGGACAAGTGTTGAAGGTGTCTTTGCGGCTGGTGAAGTAATGGATCCGCACTATCGTCAAGTGGTCACTTCTGCCGGAATGGGCGCGGCAGCAGCGATCGAAGCTACACGATTTTTAGAGGCACATTCCAGCGAGTGAAGTTTACTGGATGATAAAACGGGTGCGCCTCCGCGAGAGCGCACCCGTTTTCGATTCAGGGGGTTGGGGAAGGCGGTGCACTTCCGGCGCTCCACCACACGAAAGTCCGTGAAGTGCTGGCAGCACCTGCGGTATCATAAATCGGTTTTCCGTCTGCGGAAGTGCCAATTTGCCGAACAGGGACTACATACCAGCGTAACACATGGGGAGTGTTGTCGGTGGGACGGAAGGAGGACGGTACGATGAATTTGGTATCGGTGACGTACTCGGTCAGACGCCGGCCTTTCCCTTCGGTGATATCTTCCACGCTCACGGCGTAGGCTTCATTTTGACGCAAGGTGCCCACCGATGCCCATTGTAAGGTGACCGAGTCGTTTGCTGCGGTGAATACAGCGCCATCAGCCGGAAGCAGGAGGTTGGGGGCTGCATAAGGTGGTGGATTTGTGGGAGTTGGGGTGGGGCCAGGGGTCGGCAGACGCTCGCAAAGCGGAATGTTGAGCGTCATCCCTTCATAGACCACATCCGAAGGTAAGCCATTGTAGGATTTGATGGCATCTGCCGAAACATTGTAGTTGCGAGCAATGCCGCTCAGGGTATCTCCGCTTTGTACTTTATACGGGAACATTTGACAGGCGACCTCGGTTGCCTGTTGGGGGCTGAGTGTGTTGGTGGGCTGCGGTGAGGGGGTTGGCGTCGGCTGTGGAATTAGCAGAATGTTGCCGGGGACCAAATTGTCACAGGCGGGTGATAGTTTGTTGAGTTGGATGATACTGTTGACCGAAACACCAAAATTGTACGCAATGGTCAGACATGTGTCTTTGGGTTGTATGCGATACTCTTGAGGTGGTAAGGGGGTGAAGGTGGGCTGCGGTGTAGGCGTTTCGGTGGTTGTGGGGGTCAGGGTAATTGTGGGGGTAAGGCTGGCGGTGGGGCTTGGGGTTGCATTGTCTGCTACGGCAGGAGCAGAGGCTTGAAACACGGCAAAAACTGTCCCTGCACCAATCCCAAGCAGCAAGAGGATCAAACCAATCGCCGCCGGAAGTGAGAGGGTTAGTTGGGGCATTCGCGGAGTTTCAACAAGATCCGCTTTCTTTTTCCCTTCCGTTGAAGAGTTTGTTTTTTCTGGATTGAATTGGCGGCCGCACACCAGGCATCGGGTTGCATTGATGCTTAATTTTGTCCCACAGGTTGGGCAAATTTTGGTTTTTGAGGTAAGTTCTTCAGGACTCATAGGCTCTATTTTAATCCAATCACCGGGAAACCCCCGGCGCAAGAGATTATAACACATTCAAAAATTTGACAAGGGCAAAATCGTTTTTGCACGGAATTTTTCAATGTGGTATGCTATGAGGAATGCCGACCAAAATCAGTCTTTATATACATATTCCCTTCTGCCGCCATCGGTGTGCCTATTGTGATTTCAATACCTACGCTGGTCAGGAGAGCCTGATACCGGCCTACCTCAAAGCGTTGCAGGCAGAAATTGAACAGGTGGCGGTAAAGTTAAACTTCCCCCACGAAATTGGTACGATATTTTTAGGGGGTGGAACGCCATCCTACCTTCCGGTTGAGGGGTTGCGAGAAATTCTCAATACTTGTCGGCGAGTGTTCCCGATTAGGGATGATTGTGAAATCAGCATCGAGGCAAATCCCGGAACAGTACATCGCGAGGGTTTGTCTGAATTGCGAAGGGCGGGGTTTAACCGGATCAGTATGGGGATGCAAAGTGCGAACATCCACGAGTTGAGACTGCTGGAGAGAGAGCATGATCCGATTGCGGTCATCCAAGCCGTCGCATCGGCACGTCTGGCCGGGTTTGAAAATCTTAACCTCGATTTGATATTTGGTATTCCCGGACAGACTATGGATAGCTGGAAGAAATCCATCCACTTTGCATTGGACTTGAAGCCAGATCACCTCTCACTTTATGCATTGACGATTGAACATGGAACGCCGTTCAAGAAATGGGTGGAGCGGGGTTTGATTAATGTACCGGATGATGATTTGGCGGCTGATCAATATGAATATGCCTGCCAGATACTGGAAGAAGCCGGGTTTGAGCATTACGAAATTTCTAATTGGGCGTTGAAAACCGGTGACCGGTCAAAAATGTGCCAACACAACCTTCAATACTGGCGTTACCTGCCCTATATCGGTGTGGGAGCAGGAGCGCATGGCTTTTTGGAAAACCATCGAACGGTTAATGTGAGGGGGATAAAAGCATATATTGATAGAATGAATTTTTCAGTAGAAATGCCCTTTCCGGCCTCTTCGGCGGCTGAACAGGTGGGTGAACTGGATTTGTGGACGCAAATGCAGGAAAAAATGATGGTGAGCCTTCGCTTGCTGAACGAGGGGGTCGAGGCGGCTTCTTTCGCTCAACGATTTGGAGTTGAGTTAGAGGAAGTATTTGGGGATCAAATTGCCAGGTTGACCAGGCAAGGTTTGCTGAAATGGGCAGGCAGCTCAGATCAGCGGCGTTTGCGTCTTACTCAGCAGGCATGGCTTTTGGCAAACCGTGTTTTTCGGGAGTTTATCGGCTTGAAAGAACCGCCAGTTTTCCGTAAAAATGCTCATTCGACCACAACGCGGGTGCCGTAACCGCGCCTTTCCATGTCGCCTGGTTCTGAAATCGGTAGAACCCAGCGAAAGAGCCATTTGGCTTCTTCGGTGCGCATATTAACGCAGCCGTGCGAGCGAGGGGTGCCAAAATCCTGATGCCAGTAGGTACCATGAAACGCAACCCCGGTTTGTTCAAAAAAACATGTCCAGGGCACACCAGGAAGTTCGTAATCCTCCGGATTTCCGGTTAGGCGTCCATCGCCCATGTGTTTTGAAGGCATTTTTGAATAAATGTTAAATTCGCCCTTCGGGGTCTCCCATGGGATCTCACCTTCGGGCTTATAGTTCAGGCCGGTGGACACGCGAGTCTGAAAAACGATTTCGTCGTTTTCGTAACAGGTCACTGTTTGGCGGCCGCGGCTGACAACGATGCGTTTCTTATGGTGTGGGACTTGCGGAGAAATGGGAGCGAGTTCTTCGTCTGGGATTAAGCGAAGATGATATGCTGGTACATGATATTCAATTTTCAATAATTCATCCAGGATTCGGTACCAGGCTTCGCCATCCGGGCCTTCGTCTATACTGGTGACCCAATGTACGGACTCATAATACAGGCGGTAAAGGGTTTGCCAGCCCTCAAAAGAGGTGTACCGCATAGCCTGGGAATAAGGTACGGTCACTTCGGCGAGCTGCCCTCCTTCGCGGATTTGGGAAGCGATGGGGTTGTACTGCACTCTTACCCGCTGGGTATTGGCGCGGTGAATGTAGCCGCCCCAAACTCGATACCAGAACGGGTTGTAGCCGGGGCCGGCTTCTGATTCGATCTCGTAGTAGACATTGACTAACTCATCCCGAAAGCGCTGAAACAAGATTTGGCTTTTATCGTTGGGCTGAGCATAAACACTGACCGAATGAACGGTGATGCGGATCAGGTCGTTTTTTTGATTATCTTCCTCAAAACCGGAAAATGGGCGAAATGCCAGGCCGGCCAGACCTGCTGCGGCACATAGCTTAAGAAATTCTCGGCGAGATAATCGGATTCCCATGGTGGGAAAATTATACCAATGATTCGGGTGTGATTTTTATTTTGTATTGAATGATTGAAGGTAGAATGGTTGATATGTCGGCGGTAATACTGGCTGTCTTTTCGGCAGTTTCGGGCGGGTTGGCAAACCTTTTTGCGCGGCGGTTGGTTTCGGTTAGTCAGACCCGCAACATGCTCAGTTTTAATTTTGCTTTGATGGCCGGTATGTTACTTCCGGCTACTCCGTGGTTTTTCCATCTCAACCTGAACACCAAAGGTTTGATTCTGTTGGCAGGCGCAATCAGTTTGGATGGACTGGCAAATTATGGTTACTTTCGTTCGTTCGAGAGAATGGATGCAGTGACGGCAAGCGGCTTGCTGGCAGTTTCTCCGCTGTTTGCGTTGGCTCTGACACCGCTTTTCTTGTATCAAGGTTCAAACCCTGGTTCAGGTCAGATTCTGGCGGTAGGTTTATTCACCTTCGGGATCATCATGATTCTTGTGGGATTGCGGAAGTATTCTGTTTCCCAGAAAAGTTTTCCGACAAAAGAGTTCGTCTTTCCCTTGGGAACGGCTTTTTTGTTTAGCATCAGCATGTTTTTCGTAAAGGATTTATTTCTTGGAAATTTTCTAAATCCCTTCACTTATTATTTTCTCCGGGCAGTAGTCATCAGCGTTGTTTCGTGGGTGCTCATCAAACCTGACCTGGGATGGATTAATGGTTTCAATCTCCTGTTAACCGCCGGCCGATTGATTTTCGTAATTGGACAATGGCTGTTTCTACTCACTGCCTTGAAAACCGGTCATCCGGCTGTGATTAAAGCAATCGCAGATCTTTCTCCGCTGGTTGTGGTAGTGTTTTCGTGGAGTGTGCTGCGGGAAAGGCCGTCATTCTTGCAAGTCGCAGGGATGATTATGATTCTGGCTGGGGGAAGCGTGTTAGCCTTTTACAGGAATTGAATGGGATTGATCTGGAAAATTAAAACACATCCCCTTACCATTTTTTTTGGTAGGGGTTATTTAAGTCGGGGCGAGAGGATTTGAACCTCCGACCTCTTGCACCCCATGCAAGCGCGCTAGCCGGACTGCGCCACGCCCCGATGGACGAGGGTTATTATATTCCCAAACCGTTGTTTTGGCAACCTTTTACCGGTAATTTTATTTCTCGCCTTTGGATTCAAAAAAATTGGTGTAGGCTTTATCCTCATCGAGGATGTGGTTGACCAGCCACTCCTTCAAGAAATTCATCATCTGGACACTCAGGCCGATTTTGCCCTCCTTGTATTGATTTTTGTAATCCATTACTTGTTGAGTCAGGCGATCATGAGATTCCTTGTGTTGGGTGTATTGAGGATAAGCGTGCTTGAGCATGAGCGCCTCTTCACTGGAAAAATGCCTGCGAGTATAGTCAACCAGCTCGTCAAGTATTTTTCCCAATTCTACCTGGCCTTTACCGACCTTCATGGCTTCGTATAGTTGATTGATCAAGTTGACCAGCTGCTGGTGTTGTTGATCAAATTTGGAAATTTTTACCGAATAACGATCTTCCCACTTAATCAGTGACATCTTGTTCTCCTGTTTGCAATTGTTCATGCTCATCTGAATATAGGGTTTTTGTTGATGGGTATCCATAAATTTGGAGTAAATTTTTTAGGGGACAAAGCCAATCGCATAAAACGTCGGTACGAATAAGACACGTGTTCCCTCCAGCCATGCATGGCGGTCGGCTTTTTCTAGTGCTTCGATTTCTTCGGGTTTGCAATAATTTTCCAGGTCTGAGCGGATGACCGACCACTCAAGATCAATCTCCTGCGGATGAGGTTGATCTTTTGTCCATTGAGCAGCCATAACCCCGCTTTCGATGTCAATTAACCCCGCCGTCTCGAACCAGGCACGAATTTTTCGACCGGTGAAGGGGTCTGCGCCTTGATCGCGTAATGATTGAATCTGATATTTTCCAATCGCACTCAGGGAGGATGGATAATCTATCCTGCCGCCGTAATCCGGTTCAGCCATGGCGATCACCGCGCCACCGCTACGTGTGATGCGAATCATCTCTTGCAGGACATTTGCTCCATTGACCCACATCAGAAAAAAATGACAAAAGCAATAATCCATGCTCTTCGAGACAAACGGCAGGTAATGAGCATCTGAACAAATCAGTGAGGCGGATGGCAGCAAAGTCTGAGTGATTTGCAGGCTCGAGAAATCTATATCCAGTCCAAATATACCGTTTTCGCCTGAAAATTCTCGCAATACTGCGCCGCTACCGCAGCCAACTTCCAATACCCGATTTAAGGGTTGTATTCCGGCTTTTTGGATCAGGTATGCGCGTAGTTGAGCCGTCCACCGGGCCTGTTGTTGATAGCGTTGATGCCAGTCTATCATGCTTCGGTCTGATTCAATTTTTGAGCATTTTGCCAGATTGTTGCCCAATCATCGGTGAGGAAATTGCCAAGAAGAATGGTTTTACCTTGCGCAGGTAGTACATCTCCATCGGGTTCAACGTAAAGCCAGGCGTTGCCAGCGCCGTCAAAATATTCTGCCTGTCCTTCGGTTTGTAATTCAAGACCGATGGGGTTTAACTCGGAGTAAGGTACTGGTAAGTCCCATACAAGGGACATCTGGTGAGCAAACGCATGCTCCTGCGCTTGTTGAAGGATGGGTTTCAAGGAAGGGTCTTCAATCGTAAGACTGAGCGATTTAACATTCAATTCTGCCAGTTTTTCAAGGATTTCGTTCAGCCGATTCTGATTACGAACGGAAATGGTCAGATGAACCGTTACAAAAAGGTCAGATGCAATCGAATCTCGGATGGCTTCCCAGCAGTATTCTTCCTGTTCGTCCAGCACAATCATCAAATGATCGAGACCTGCCTGAAGGATATCCGAAAGAAATTTATGCTCGGAGAAGCGGTATCCGCTGGTCAGCACACCGGTTACCATTCCTATCCTTTCGGCAAATTCAACCAGTTCAATTAGATCGGGGCGTAAAGCCGGTTCACCGCCCGTGAATATCACATGTGGAATGCCAGCGTTCCATGCTTTTTCCAAAATGGTTTGCCATTCTTTGGTCAGCAATTCCCTCTTTACCCTTTCAAGCGGGGTAGAACCGGTGGTACGGGGGGTAGGGGTAGCATAAGTCAAGGCGCAATCCAGCCGTAGCGGAGCACTCAACCGACGCTCATGCACATTCACGCGGTCAAATTCCAGATATGTAACCGGATCGAGGTCGGTTGTTTCAATCAAAGTCATCAACCGGTCACGGAATGAGATGAAATCTTGCCGGACCTGTTCTTTGCTGACCCGATATCGTTTGGATAATTCACTGGCGACTTCTTCTTCAGTATGCTGCTGGATGAGGTGATAGGCGTACTCTGCCCCCGTCTGATTGAGGTGAAGCACCGTTGAGGCATTGAGGATGAGTACACCGCTCCCATCCCCCTCGATTCGGAGATGAAGACGATAGGGAAAGGCGGCTTCGGGTGGGGCAATGAAAGTATAAATCCCCGCTTCCAGTGGTTGGACGGGTTGAAAAATGCGATTGATAGTCTCTCGAATTCGATTGAACATGGCCACCTCTGCTTTTAGTGGATGACATTTGTTGGAGTTTGTAAAGATTCGCGGGCGAGAGGACATCCGCCACCACATTCAACCACTAATGCACAATCGTGACATTTGGCGGGTAGATTTCGGCGTTCTCTAAGCGATTGTGCCAGCTCGTGATTCCAGATTTGATCCCACGAGTCGGTGATGATATTTCCCAACGAACTGTAATAGGATTGACAGGGAAGTACACTGCCATCCGGTTCAATGCACATGTTATAGAGCGCGGCAGTGCAGCCCTTAACACCCAATTCCATTTGAACAGGGTCAAAATTGCAGTATTCGGTTGGGGTGTACCAGATTAGGCGTTGGTTGTTTTGGGCGGTTTTGGCGCGGGCAATTTCCAGCAGGGCGGGCAGTTGATTTTCCGGAATGCCACTATTGACATTTTTGCCACGCCCGGCGTAGATCAGAGCGTTTAATCCCACAGTAGGCACTCCAATTTCTGCCAGAAAATCAAGTGTAGCGCTTAAATGAGGTGCATTGTCTTTCAGGAGAGTTGTGTTGGTCATCACAAAAAGCCTGGATTGTAGGGCATTTTTCAAACCATCGAGGGTTTCCTGCCATGCTCCCTTATGCAATACCATTCGATCGTGAATCTCTGGAATGTGGGACTCAAAAGTGATTTGCACATGATCCAGACCGGCGTCAATCAATTGGGAGAGGAAAGAAACATCCTTCAAGCGTCTTCCGTTGGTGTTAATGCCGGTGATTTGTCCATTTTGTTCGGCATGAGCTATCAGCAAAGGCAGATCGTCGCGAAGGGTAGGCTCGCCTCCTGTAAACACAATATGAGGGATGCCGATTTCCCAAAGTTTATCCAAAACTGAATACCAGAATTGGGTATCTTTTTCTGGGAATGCACGTGACCGGGCGTTATAACAGTGAGCGCAGGCATTGTTGCACCGGTAAGTAATTGCCAGGTCCATGCGGTACGGCCGGCTGGGATGTTTTGTAAATGGCGGAATAGTTTCAATTTCCAAATCACAAACCGGACAAACGCCTTCCGGGTTGATCAATGAGCGGAGCTGTTCGACAAACGAAAGGTAGTCCTGAGTTGCCTGTTGACGGGAAACCTGAAATAACCGCGTCAGCCAGCCAATCGCCTGATGTTCAGGAATTTTACTCAAAGCAAGGTAGGCCATGAGCGCTGCCGATGGGTTGAAATGATAAATGCGGCTGGCGTTGATCAGTAATGTTCCGCTCTGATCACTTTCAATGCGTAAATGAAGGCGGGCTTTTCCGCCATTCTCTTCAATCAAAAAGGAGTAAAGGCCGGCTGGCGGTGGAAAATGAACTTCCGAGGAGGAAAAAGTTCTGCGCAATTTTTCAATCCAGCGGGTTGAGAGGAAAGACATCCTGAATCTCCTGATTACCGTCCACCGCCAGCACAGGCGCAAGCGCAGCCAGCGCAAGCGCAGGCACATGCACAACCTCCGCCCCCTCCTCCGGAACGCCCGCTATAAGAGGAGGGTTTGGGCGGTGGATTGGTCTTATTCGTGATCCTTTCTGTGAAGGTGTTGACATTGCCTAATACACCGCTAGAGAAGGACTGAACGCCTTTGACCATGGAGGCAGCAAAGTCTGAACCGGGCAGTTTCGGTAGAGTGACGCTTCCACCGCCTGTAGGGGTCGGGATAGTGGTTTTTGCCATCCCGCCGCCACTGGTGGAAGGAGCACTGCGAATTACGGGATCGTAACGCCACCACCACGTGGGAACTCGCACCGGTCCGCTTTGGAAGACTTCCCGTGTTCGGTCATCCCAACGGCGATCAACCATCGTCCAATCCATGACCTGTTCATAGACATCCGACTTAACTTCGGGTGTTTCGGCGGCGGCAACCTGCTGCCAGGCTTTTTCCATGATGGTTTTGTAATAATCAATGGTTTCTTTGCGGCTAAAGCCTTTCATTTTTTCTGAAACCGATTTGATCAACCCAATGACGGTATCTTGAAGTTTCGCTTCTTTCAACTTTTTGTTGGTCTGCTTGAAAGCCTCCAGGAATGTCATCTCGTAGGGTTGGAGATTTTCGGGTAATGGATCACTGATTTTCAAGACGAGCGGTTCCCGGCTTTCAACGATGGCAGCCCCTTTTTTCAACACTGAAAACAGGATCATGGTTAACACTTTATCGAGAGGCTGCTCCATCAGGACCGCGGCTTCTACGGCGGTCAAACCGCGTTTAATGCCATGGCCCTCAACCGCAATTTTGGGCGGCAAATATTGTAATTTGCGCCGATTTGCCGCTACAGCCGATAAAATGGGGATAATGAAGAAAAATCCCACAAAGCCAGCTGTGCATAATGTACCAATGATCGCCTCAAAGTCAACTGTGCGAAGATTGGGCGTTTCGGTTGCGACAACCACCTGAGCAGGTACGAGACGAATGGGGAATGAAGCCCCAAATTTGTAAGGGGTATAGACGTTGGCTTTTTCAGCGTACCACGTGTAATAAACCCGACCCTGGTTGTCAAAACCCGACTCGACCGGTTCATTGCTGCCCGGCCAGTTGCCGGATGGGGTATGGTAGCGGGGTTCTTCGGGTTTTAAACCGGTCGGTAGTACAATGGTGAAATAGTATTCGGTGGTACCGCGAGTGAAATTCCGGTCGAAATTATTTGGAGTAATAACCAGGCTGGCGTACTCTTCGGCTTCTTGCAGGGTGGATTTACCCAATGCGCGTTCGACTTTTCCAACGTACACATGCAGAGTTCCCGTTTGTCCAGGCTGGATGGCATTACTTCCCAAATGGATTTCAACACCCGGATTGACATACTCCGAAGGGCGGATGAGGGTGGCTGGCTTTCCGTCAATCTCGGCAGAAATGGATTTTAAGTCGTAGTTTGAATTGGGCAGACCAATATCTACGATGTCAATCGCATCCCGGCCGGGCAGGTTTTTGAAGGTAATGGTGTAGTCGAGGCTTACGCTGCCATCTGAATTGACAAAAACAACCACCTCTTGTTTGGGAACTTCAAAGGACAGATTTTGGGCATGGACAGGCTGGATGCTCATACCGAGCATCAATGCAATGATCAACCATAAGAAAAAGAGACGAAGAGTTCGCATCTCACCCTCCCGGCTTACCATTTCGGTTCCTCGGTCAACTGATAGGTTGTGTGACAGTAAGGGCAGGTGACTACGGGCGCTCCGGCGACCATTTTGATGTCTTCCGGCTTTAAAGTTCCACCACAGGAACGACATTTGATGGCATCCATATTTACATTTCCGGGCAGATCAATTTTCAGAGTAACGTTGGTTTCGTCGGGTTTGGCTGATTTTCGCGTAGCCAAGAATACCAGCGCTAAGCCAATCCCCACCGTTATAACCCCAATCGGAATCCAACCCAATGAACCCTGATCGCCGGTAGAACCCCAGATGAACAACACCCCGAAAAAGATCAAAATTCCGCCGACGATCAAAGCAATAATTTTCCATGCGCTCATGGTCACCTCCAATCAAAATTCAGTGTAACATTTTCCAAAGGGGATGACAATTTGACAAAACTCATATTCGTAGTCTGAAAATTACACGATATTTACGTTTTTTACCTTTGATTGTATACGAGAAATTCAATTATTGGTTTTACCTTCCTGCTATAATTCGGTTGGGAGGAGTATGGCATGGAAGAAGAAGCTTTGAAGCAGGAATACGAAAGGCTCAAACAAGAATTAAACTACCATTCCTTCCGGTATCATGTTTTAGATTCTCCGATCATCAGTGATTGGGAGTATGACCGGATGATGCAGCGATTGCTGGAAATTGAGGCTCTGCATCCCGAATGGATCACTCCCGATTCGCCCAGTCAGCGGGCGGGGGCTGAACCACTCGAGCGGTTTGTCAAAGTACGCCATCCTGCGCCGATATTGAGCCTTGCAAACGGATTCAGTGCGGCTGATGTGCGAGCCTGGTTTGAACGGTTGGTTCGACTGGATGAGCGAGTTCTGCGTACCGATTTCGTGGTAGAACCGAAAATTGATGGATTAACCGTGGTGCTTCATTACCATGATGGTCAATTTGTGCTGGGCGCTACCCGAGGTGATGGTGAAGTTGGGGAAGACATCACCGCCAATTTGCGGACGATAAAATCCCTTCCCATTCGTATTCCGGTTAACCGGGATGGCCCGGCAGCCGAAGGCCGCATTGTTGTACGGGGTGAGGCGTTTATCAATATCCGGGATTTTGAAATCCTCAATCAACGCTTGATTGAGCAGGGCGAAAAGCCCTATCTTAATCCCCGCAATACGGCTTCGGGATCATTACGTCAATTGGATCCAAAATTAACTGCTTCGCGTCCGCTTCGATTGCTGGTTTATCAGATCGTTCAAAGCGATCAACCTGTGCCTGACACCCAATGGGGTACTCTCCAACGCTTGCGCGAGTGGGGCTTTCCGGTCAGCGATCAAGTCACTTATTGCAAAAATATTGATGAGGCTATTCGGGTTTGCGAGGAATGGGCAGACAAACGGGATACCTTGTCCTATGAAGCCGATGGAATGGTGATCAAAATCAATGATTTACGGCTTGCAGCAGATTTGGGGGTGGTTGGGAAAGACCCGCGTGGTGCTTTGGCTTTCAAGTTCCCGGCGCGCGAGGTGACAACCCGTCTGCTGGATATCGGAATCAACGTGGGCAGAACTGGGGTGTTGACTCCGACAGCCGTGTTAGAACCGGTTGAAATCGGCGGTGTGGTTGTCAAGCAGGCAACGCTCCACAATTTCGACTATATCTTCGAAAAGGACATCCGCATCGGTGATCGGGTTTTGATCAAACGGGCCGGGGATGTCATTCCGTATGTGATTGGGCCGGTAGCGGATGCCAGAACGGGGGAGGAGAAAGTTTTTGAGCCGCCTAAAACCTGTCCAGCCTGTGGTCAACCGGTTGAACATGTGCAGGGGGAGGTTGCCTGGTATTGTGTCAATTCGGCTTGCCCTGCCCAATTGATCCGCAATGTGGAGCATTTTGTTTCACGAGGAGCGATGGATATTGTCGGGCTGGGGATAAAAATTGTGGAACAGTTAATTGCCGCCGGTTTGGTGAAGGATGTTGCTGATTTGTATCGGCTGAAGAAAGAAGACTTGCTGAAACTGGAAGGGTTTGCTGAGAAAAAGGCGGAAAACCTGCTCCAGGCCATACAGGATTCCAAAAACCGGCCGCTCCAGCGATTGATCTTTGCATTGGGCATTCGAGGTGTTGGCGAAGTTCTGGCAAACGATTTGACCAGGTATTATTCCGATTTGGATGAACTGAGTCGCGCAACTTTTGAAGAATTGCAGCAAATTGAAGGCGTTGGCCCAAACATCGCTCAAGCGATTGTGGATTGGTTTAATCGTCCATCGAATCGTCAATTGTTGAAAAAGTTAAAGTCAGTAGGGGTTTGGCCGGTTGCCGAAAAAGTTACTCCCACAACCGAAAAACAACCTTTTCAAAATTTGACTTTTGTTGTGACCGGAACACTCTCCGGTTTCACGCGCGAAGAGGTGAAACAATACATCCAAAAGTTGGGTGGAAAGGTCAGCGACAGTGTCTCCAAAAAGACCGACTATCTGGTTGCTGGGGAGAATGCCGGGTCGAAACTGGAAAAGGCGCGGGAATTAGGAGTCAAGATCATTGATGAATCAACTCTGAGAAAGATGGCTGGCGAAATGGAATGGCGACTAGACCATGGGCGGTAAGAGAGTTATCCTCAAGGCTGGAAAAGAGAAATCCATCCTTCAGCGTCATCCATGGATCTTTTCCGGCGCGGTGGCATCTGTGGCGGGTGATCCACAAATCGGTGAGACGGTCGAAGTTTGCAATGATCGGGGAGAGCGATTGGGTTGGGCTGCATACAGTCCGCATTCCTCGATCCGTGCTCGGGTTTGGAGTTTTAATCCAAACGAGGTAATTAATCCTGAATTTTTTATGCGAAAAATCCAGGCTGCCCTTCGATTACGCGAGGTACTCAATCTCAATGAGCAAACTAACGCATACCGTTTGATTCATGGAGAGGCAGATGGAATGCCCGGCATGATTGTGGATTTGTACCCCGAAACAGCCGTGGTTCAGATTCTTTCCGCTGGAGCGGAATACTGGCGGGATGTCATTGTTGATCAGATTCAGCAAATTACCGGCTGCAAAGCGGTCGTAGAGCGTTCAGATGTAGAAGTTCGGCAACTGGAGGGGTTGCCCTTCCGCGAAGGGGTTATCAGAGGCAGGGACGTTCCGCAGCGTCTCAAGATTATTGAGAATGGCATTCAATACTGGGTTGATGTGATGGGCGGCCAAAAAACCGGCTTTTACCTTGACCAGCGCCAGAATCGCAAACGCTTGACTGACCTGGCGAGAGATCGAGAAGTGCTGAATGCGTTTTGTTACACAGGAGGCTTCACCCTTTCAGCACTGGCTGGCGGAGCAAAAAGTGTTCTGTCCATTGATTCTTCGGCGGCCGCCTTACATCTTGCAGAAGAGAATTTAAAGTTAAATGGATTTGACCCCACCAAAAATGAATGGCTGGAAGCAAATGTATTTGAGGAATTGCGACGATTAAGGGATCGGAACAAGAAGTTTGACCTGATCGTTTTAGACCCGCCGAAATTTGCTCCAACTTCTGCGCAGGCTCAAAAGGCAGCGCGGGCTTATAAGGATATTAATTTGCTCGGGTTTAAGTTGTTGCGAAGCGGGGGTATATTGGTAACTTTTTCCTGCTCTGGCGGGGTTAGCAGAGATTTGTTTCAAAAAATTGTGGCGGACGCTGCCCTCGATGCCGGAGTGAATGCCAAGATAATCGAAGTGCTAAGTCAGAGCGGCGACCATCCCGTGGCTTTGAACTTCCCGGAAAGCGCTTACCTGAAAGGTTTCATCTGTGTGGCGGAATGAGTATTCAGCAAACAAGGACACCCTCTTTGAGTGTCCTTGTTGGAGAGGTGGAGATGGCGGGAATCGAACCCGCGTCCGAAAGATTAGACCCACGAACCTCTACGAGCGTAGTTGGTCTTTGTTCTCACGGTGGATGCGCTGACCAACAGAACACATCCACCGCCAGCCGCTCGGACCCGAAAGTCCTCTTTCGCATTCTGCACGGCGAAGAATGCGGCAGCCTGACTTTGTCACGCCTGTTCTGCTACCGGTCAGGCAGCGGAGCAGACAGACGTGGCCTCACGAGGAGACCATTTGCGCTCAGCTCGGCTTAGGCAGCCAGAGGAAGAGCAGCGTAGTTTGTGCGATTGGCACTTATTTTTTGTGCTGATTTTACGAGGTCCGCACCTCTCGGCTCGCAGTCCGGGATCAGCCTCTCCCGTCGAGACCGTTCATCCCCGGAGCAATAGAATTATAGCACGGAAAGTTAAATATTTTATAAAAATTCTGAAATTCCTTGTCGGTAGTAAAATTGATTTGAACCATCCCATCTTTAGCGAGGGGTTATGATCAGAATTTATAAAAGCACTGAAAATGGTTTAATCCAACTGGATGATTTCATTCCAAACTGCTGGATTAATGTCGTGGATCCTACACCGGATGAAATTGAACGCCTCACCGTTGAAGGCATTCCGATGGATTTTATGACCTATCCCCTTGATCTGGATGAGCGAGCCCGAACCGAGCGGGAAGATGACGGAAAAATGCTCATCTTGATCCGTATTCCGTACTATCAAGGTCCCAAAGCGGATGCTCCCTACATTACTATTCCCCTTGGGATTATTCTGACCGACCAATATATTATTACCGTGTGCCGCTGGCAGACGGACATTATCCGCGAATTTGAAAGCGGGCGGGTGAGAGGTTTGTCAACCGGCAAACGCATCCGTTTTGTACTGCGGATATTATTGAGTAATGCATCCAAATTTCTTGCATACTTAAGGGAAATAAACCGGAACGTGGAGCAGACAGAAGACCGATTACAACAATCGCAACAAAACAAAGAAGTACTGGAATTGCTTCAATATCAAAAAAGCCTGGTGTATTTTACAACTGCCTTAAAGGCTAATGAACTTCTACTGGAAAGACTGCAGCGGACACAATTATTCCGAATGTATCCCGATGATGAGGATTTGTTGGAGGATGTCATTACCGAGAATCAACAAGCGATTGAAATGGTGAATATCTCTTCAAACATTTTGAGCAGTATGATGGATGCCTTTGCTTCGATCATTTCTAACAATTTAAATGTGGTAATGAAAATCCTGGCCTCGGTAACCATTCTGGTTAGCCTTCCCAATTTGATTACCAGTTTTTACGGGATGAACGTGGAACTTCCTTTGCAGCAAAATCCCATTGCCTGGGAATTGATTCTAGGAATATCCCTCTTCATGGTGGGAGTTGCTTTATTTATTTTCATCAGGCAACGATGGTTTTAGAGGATGTTTGGAATATAAAATGAATTTAACGGGCGGAAGCCCGTTTTTTTTTGAGCGGCTTTGTACAGTATTTTCACAATCTGGTTAATTTTCATTACAATCAATTCAGCGTGGTGACGAAAGGAAAATCACAAAGATGAAACGCGTCATTGAAAACTCGAAAATTTGGCGTATTTCCGCAAATGGAAATCATTGCGCCGATTTTATTCAGCTAATCAACTTAAAGAAAACTTATGCTGAAGGTGGGCAACGTCACGTTATTTTGGATGGGGTAAATTTAACGCTGGCAAAAGGTGAAATGCTGGCAGTCGTCGGTAAAAGTGGAAGTGGAAAAACCACATTATTGAATGTCTTGAGCGGAATCGACCGATTGGATGAGGGACAGGTCATCATTGATGGAATTCACTTGAATGAACTGAACGAAAATCAGCGTACGCTTTTCCGCCGAAAAAAGATTGGTTTTGTATTTCAGTTTTTTAACCTCATTCCCACTCTCACGGTTTGGCAGAACATCCTCTTGCCGCTCGACTTAAATCAACAGGCAGACCGGACTGGCCTGGAGAGGGCGGAAGCCTTGCTGGATGAGGTGGGATTGCTCTCGCGCAAAAATGCCTATCCGGATCGTCTTTCAGGGGGTGAACAACAGCGGGTTGCGATTGCCAGAGCGTTAGTGCATGACCCGTTACTGGTTTTAGCCGATGAGCCTACCGGTAATCTGGATGAAGTAAACAGCGCCAGGTTGCTGGACTTGCTTGACCGCCTGACGCGGCAAATGAATAAAAACCTGATCATGGTTACCCACAGCCGTGAAGCGGCGGCGATTGCTGATCGAGTGGTGGATTTAAAAGATGGGCAATTGGTCGAGCGTTATGAGTAATCCAAAGAGGTTGTGGCTGCCAAATAGTTTGCTTCAAATTGCTGTTCAAACGCTCCTGCGCCGGCCGTGGCAGAGTGTTTTGATCTTGCTGGGAGTTGCGCTGGGGGTGGCGGTAATGGTTTCGATAGACCTTGCCAATGCCAGCGCCAGCCGGGCTTTTGAACTCAGCACCGAGGTGATCACCGGCAAGGCCACTCATCAGATTATCCCTTCTGGTATTGGAATTCGAGACGATGTGTATGCTCAATTGCGGAGATCCGGAACGCTGAATCTGGCAGCCCCAATTGTGTCTACCTATGTTTCGATCCCAACCATCAAAGGCCAGGCGTTTCAACTATTGGGGATTGATCCATTTGTTGACCGACTTTTTCGGGATTATTGGATGCCCGATTCGTTCAGCGGGCAGGCTTTTTTTGAATTGCTCACCCGGCCGGGAACCGTGATGGTCTCTACCACTCTGGCTGAACGTTCAGGGTTAAAGGTGGGAGATGAGCTGGTCATTGAAGCAGCCGGCCGGCAACAATCAGTAAGGATTGCAGGTGTATTGCAGCCGAGTGACCGATTAGCAGCACGCAGTCTGGAGGGTGTCTTAATCGCCGATATTGCCACGGCTCAGGAGATCAGTGGCAAGGTGGGTTACCTTGATCGTATTGATCTGATCCTGCCCTCGCAAAATCTTGCGGTCATTGAAAAAATCCAATCCCGGCTGCCACCTGACTTGCGGTTGGAAACGGTGCAAGCAAGACAGGGTAGTGTCCGTCAAATGACTGAGGCGTTCCAATTGAACCTGTCGGCCTTGTCTTTACTGGCACTGGTGGTCGGTTTATTCCTGATTTACAATACCATGACCTTTTCGGTGGTTCAGCGCCGGGATTTATTTGGCGCGATGCGTTGTCTTGGGGTAACCCGCCGCGAGCTTTTCTTCCTTGTCAGCGGTGAGGCATTCATCATCGGTTTGATTGGCTCGGGTTTAGGAATACTGCTGGGGGTTTTGCTGGGTAGAAACACTGTCGGGATGGTTTCCCAGACAATCAATGACCTTTACTTCACGACTACTGTTCAAACCGTTGGCATCCCGGTAGAAAGTTTAATCAAGGGTGGGATTGTCGGTGTGCTGGCTACTCTTGGTGCTGCGATCCCGCCAGCTTTAGAAGCTGCCTCGATTGAGCCGCGATTGGCGTTATCTCGTTCTGGTCTGGAAAGAAAAGCCGAATCGGTGATCTGGTTGCTGGCTGCGGGAGGGCTTTTATTGAGCATCACCGGATACCTCGTATTTCAGGTTCCGGGTAATCATCTGGTGTTTGGGTTTGGGGGGACTTTGCTGGTTGTAGTCGGTCTGGCCATGTTTTCGCCTCTTCTCATGAAGTTGCTACTGACTGTTCTGAGACCCGCTTTGGAAAAAACATTTGGATTTTTAGGAAATATGGCGCCCGGAAATTTATTAAACTCCATCAGCCGGACGGCTGTTGCGGTTTCTGCCTTGATGGTGGCAGTTGCAGTAACGATTGGGGTGAGTCTGATGATTGACAGTTTCCGTTTTACCGTTACGCAATGGCTTGAACAAACCTTGCAGAGCGATATTTACATCTCTGTGCCGGGTTTTAATGCCAATTCGTCCTTCCTCCCCATAGATCCGTTGGTCGTTGAGCAATTAAAGATGCGGGATGATATTGAACGGCTGGACACACTGAGGGCAACCCGAGCAATCAGTCAGGTGGGAGAAATCAATCTCTCGGCTACTTTCAACCCTCAAATTGGCGCTGAGCGGATCTTCAAAGAAGCCGTTGGGAGTGCCGATCAGATTACACTGGCGATGCAGGAAGGAAAGGTAATTATTTCCGAACCTCTGGCGAATCGAGCAAGATTAAAAGTCGGCGATCGGATCGAATTTCAGACCCCCAAAGGCTCGCGTCCCTTCCAGATAGCGGGAATTTATTATGACTATGCTTCGAGCGAAGGCAGTGTATTGATGTGGCAAGATGTTTATCGTCAATACTGGGAGGACGATGCAATTACCGCAATTGGGCTGCGTTTGAAATACGGTATCAATCCGGACGAAGCCGCCGCGCAGATCCGGGCAGGTTTACAAACCAATCAAAACTTGCTGGTTCGGGCGAACGCAACCTTGCGGGAGGATGTGATGGAAGTATTCGACCGCACCTTTGCGATTACATCTGCATTGCGGATTCTGGCAACCCTTGTCGCGGTCATCGGCATTCTCAGCACGCTTTCTTTACTGCAAATTGAGAAGCAGCGCGAAACCGGAATCTTGAAGGCTTTGGGAGTAACCGGTAAGGAATTATGGCGTTTGGTAATGCTGGAAACCGGTTTGATGGGATTGATTGCCGGATTGCTGGCCGCACCAACAGGCTTTGTCCTGGCAATTATTCTGATTGAGGTAATTAATTTGAGATCCTTTGGCTGGACAATTTTGCTTTCCATCAATCCAATGGCATTTTTTCTGGCAATTTTTATTGCACTGGGGGCGGCTTTGACGGCGGGAATTCTTCCGGCAATCAAAATGAACCGCCTTTCAGCAGCGGAGGCAATTCGTTATGAATAAGATAAGAACTGTATTGGTGGTGGGCTTGGGATTGTTCGCTTTGGTTTTGGGGTGGCGATGGGGTTTTGCCTCACAGGAAAGATCGGCGGCGGTGCAAACCAGCATTATCGGGGAATTGAATTTGCCCGGCGAGGGTAAATTCGTTCGCGCAGAAGCCCCAATGGTGTTTGAATTTCCCAAAGATCACGGCGCGCACAACGATTTTCAAACCGAATGGTGGTATTACACCGGTAATCTGGCAAGCGAAACGGGCAGACGCTTCGGGTACCAGTTAACTTTCTTCCGCCGGGCAATTGTACCGCCGGATATGCGCACAGGCCGGCCTTCCGAATGGGGAGTTGAACAGGTTTACCTGGCCCATTTTGGGTTCACCGATGTTGAAAACGACCAGTTTTACGCCAGTGAGAAAATTGGACGGGGTGCAGCCGGCCTTGCGCAAGCGATTGGAGAACCAGCCTATCAAGTCTGGTTGGATGACTGGCAGGTGGTTCAAATTGGGGACAACCAGTATGAGATGAAAGCCAAAACCGATCAGGTGGCGATTGAACTGGAATTGAGGAATTTGAAAGGAGAGATACTGCAAGGGGATCGTGGTTATAGCCGTAAGGGCGAGGAAGCCGGTAACGCATCTTACTACATCAGTCAGACCAGACTGGAAACCCGTGGAGAGATCCGGATTTTAAACGAACAATTTGAAGTGAGTGGGTTGAGCTGGATGGATCATGAGTTTAGCAGCAGTGCTTTGGGGGAGGATCAGGTTGGATGGGATTGGTTTGCCCTGCAATTGAATAACGACATGGAACTCATGTTGTTCACGTTGAGGAAATCCGATGGGAGTATAGACCGTTTTTCAAGCGCAACCCTTATTTTACCGGATGGTCAAACGCGACAATTCACATCAGATCAATTTTTGGTTGAAGTAAAGGACCAATGGAAAAGCCCAAAAACCGGTGCTGTGTACCCATCGGCGTGGTCAATTCGGATTCCATCGGTTGATCTGATTCTTGACCTTCGGCCGCTTGTCTCCGATCAAGAATTGGTGGTTTCGTATATTTATTGGGAAGGAGCAGTATATGCGGAGGGGAAAATTGGAGAACAGATTGTCAGCGGTTATGGGTATGTTGAATTGACCGGCTATGGACAATCCATGCGCGGCCGCTTCTAGGTTGCTGTGGGCGGAACAGGACTCGAACCTGCGACCCCATCCTTGTAAGGGATGTGCTCTAACCTACTGAGCTATCCGCCAAAATTCGACCACATCCTTCGTGTACAGTCATGTAATTGTGGTCGTTTTTGGGAATTTTAAGGTTCGAGGTATTGACAAGGGATGTGGTCGTTTGTTTCAGTATCCACAAGCAGATCATAGCGGGACAACTTAGAAGCTTGTCGCCAATTTCGGGAGTTAAGAGATAAATCAATGATCATATCGTTGATTGAAAGATGAATTTGAGCATGGTTACAGTAAATATCCGGTCCATTCTGAACGGAGACCGCCTTTTTCAGCATATCCAGAATTGGGTTTACGGAAGTGACGGGTATTTTTTTGGACATTGGATTTTCCTTTGTTAGAACACCAGTTCTATTTCTCTTTTAACGCACTTCGAGCCGGTTTTGTTGCCCGGCTCGGTGTGGATGAGGGTGGTTTTTTGTCTTTTTGGCGTTCTGTCTTGAAGCGCAGAAGTTCTAGTATTTCCTGACGCTCATCGGGGGAAAGTTGCGAAAGGTAGTGAAAGAACTGCTCTTGATACTCAGTATCTGGCGAAACCGGCGGAAGCAGACCGGCGGCACGGAAGACGGTTTCGGGGGGTAGATTCAGCGCGCGAGAGATGGACACTAAAACGTCACTATCTGGCTTCTCTCTTTGTCTATTGATGTAATTGCTAATAATTTGTCTAGGAATACCTGCCCGTCTAGCCAATTCAGCCTGTGACCACCCTCGTTTATTTATTTCATTCAATAGCCAATCTGAAAAGTCCATAACTGATTACAGTTTGTCATAATTTGCGTATTTTTTGGATGTCAAACCGTAAACACGTATTGACAATTTGTTTATATTTCTGTATAATGTCATCAAGCGTTGACATTTAGAAAACAAAGGAGGTCAAATGCCGGACTTTTACATCAGGACAAGCGATCAAGAGGTTGAACGCATGCTGAAACAGTTGGCTGAAGAAGACATGCGCTCGATTTCAATGGAGGTAGCTTGGCTCATCCGCCAGGAATGGGCGCGCCGGTACTCGCAGCCAAATCCGGCAATTTCGGTGGCGGATGCAATGCTGGCGAGCGAAGAGGTCAAGAAGGGGGAATAGATGAATACAACCATTATTCAATCCCTGAACACAATTGAAGACCTCATTGAATCCGCGCGCAAGATGGTGGATTATGGCGAATATACCCACGACCCGGAAGGCTTCACCGCCGCCAGGAGTGCTTTGAACCAAGCGATTACGCACATATCCGAGGTGAAACAATCTCTCAAATCCATCCATGAAGCCATTGTACAGGAGCGCGTATGACATGCGAAATTCGGCTGGATTACGGCGTGATTACGGCGGTCTTGCTTGGGCTGTTGTTGTTCGGCATTGGCTACAACAGCCTCGTGGCATGGCTGGAACGCCGGGGCTACACCGAGGGCTTCTTGAGCCTGATTGTGGCTTTCGGCGTAGCCATGACGCTGGCTGGCGTTGCGATACTGAGTATCCATGCTGCACTGCTGACCCTGCTGGCATTTGTAGCCACCGGTACGCCGATGATTGTTGGCTCCATTGTGCGATACCTGCGCCGGCGGGATGAGGCAAAGCGGGCAATGCTGGATGAGGTTAAACGATGACCAAACCGCGTGAGTGGCCTAACAGCGCGAAGGAAGCGCGAGACCGGAGCGCAGAGGAAGCCATCCGGGCTTTGCGGGCCATTGAGCCATTGCTGGAAAAGGAGGTGACCGAAATAGAAAGAGTACGCAGACTGGCTATTGCGATACACGCACTACAAACCATCCTGCGTCTTCTGGAACGGGAAGGCGCGCAGACAAGACCGTAGAAAGGAGAAAAGATTATGCCGATGAGTTGGAGTACTGAGTATGGCTTGCGGCGCGCAATTCGAAGTGGCGATGAAGAACACATTGAGGAATTGCTTCACCGCAACAGATTTGTCGATTTCGACGAGGTAAAGCAAATTTTCGAGGACGAGCGCAAAGGACGCATTCGTCCGATTGGAAACATTGAATACGGCGATCTGGAAATCCGCGATAAGTTTGGCCGACCTGATGTGCGGCGGAGGTGTTAAGTGGAATACAGAAAAATCTATACCCAGTGTGGATGGGTGTACTTGGAGGAAAAACCAATGACGCTGGACGAAATTGTTGAAATCATCGGCGACGCACTTGAAGATGCGTATCCACACCGTTCACTAAAGTTCGCTGCCATGTACTTGATTGCTGAGTACGAGCGGCGGCTTCTGCCCGACTGGATCGAGGCGCTGGCAAACGGAAATCTGGACGTGTGGGATGCGGTGTTAGACGAAGTGCGAAACCTGAAGAAGGCGGAGGAAATGGAAAATGACAACTATGACGATGTCTAATTCAAAAACCCTCTCGCCGTACCCGATCGTCCTGACGCTGATTGTCATCACTATGGCGGTATTGTCATACCACGCCATAGCCAAACACGGATCAGCAGCATACGCCGCTTCACAGTGCGCCGACAGCCCGGAGGTGCGCATGATCAACCCAATGAACGGAAGAGTTGCGTACATTTGCTGGACTGAGCGCGGCTGGGGGGTGTATATCCAAGCGCCCGATGGGACGAACGTGACCGCGTTTGTCAAGGAGAAGTTGAAAAAACTGGCAGACGTTATTCGCTACATGCGGAACACCGGCTACGAACTTTTGCAATAAAAAACCGCCCTGTGCGGGGGCGGTTCAGTCCACCGTGGACAGTGGACCCAGGTAATCCCATTATATCACGAAAGGAGAAAAAATGGTTGAAAATCGTGGACAAAAATATTTAGACCCAGGTGAAGCAAGCCGGGTGCAAAACCATTATGTTTGTGCGGTTTGCTGGGGCCACCTGATGAGCTTTTACAGGGTCGAAGAAGGCAAGCCGCCCTATGTCGAAGTGGTGTGCGCCCGCGCGGTTGACGGGAAGTGCAGCGGCACAACCTTTGTGACCAAAGCGTATGCCGAACGCCGGCGGCAGGAATCACAGGCAGAGCTTTGGGAAGCGCGCGCCAATTTGCGGGAAATTTTAGACCTGCCGCAGTCTGGCAAGACGGCAGACGAATTGATTGACGAGTTATTCGGAGGGTAAGATGCCAATTGCAGGATTGACCGACCGCGGGCTGGCTTTTCCACAGATCGGCGTTATCCGCAAGGGAGCGCCGAAAGGTGAAAAATCCCCCGGCAGGGATTTGACATACTTCCGTGTGGAATTCGATGCCAGCCGGCCGGATTTGAAAGAAAAATTCGAGTCATATTACGGCCCGCAGCCGCGCCGCTTGAATGTAGTCTTTCCGTTCAACGACTTTGACCGCCAGGTTAGCATCTGGTATGAAGCCTACAACAAAGGACGCATGGTAGCGCGGGCCGGGACGGTGGCCGGATTGGACCCGGCCAGAAATTACTATCTTTTCAAAGCCGATCCGCGCAACGGTGAAGTGCTGGCAAAGGACGGGTACTGGTTATCGTCCGGTGAGCCGGCGGAATACGACAAGAGCACGCCGGAATACACCATGACCTACACCGGTAAGGACGGCAAAACCAGACAACTGCCCGTGTACTGCAAGCCGATCACCCGGGTCAAACTGGTGATCCGCGAGCTACGCGAGATGGCGTATGTCTTACTGCGCTCATCCAGTATCTACGATGCGATCAACATCAGCGAGCAGCTGCTGGCATTGTGGGAATTGACCGGCCACCGCTGGGCCGGTGTGCCGTTGATTGTGTCGCGCAAACCGGTGCAGATCATGTGCCCGGATGAGAACGGCAATCGCACCTATCGGGAAAAATGGCTGGTGCAGTTCCAGGCCGATCCGTTATGGAGCGAGCAGAAACTGCTGGGCATGAACGCTGAAGCCCTGCGGCTGGCCTCTGGTGTGGTAGATGCCAGCAGAGCCATAGCCGCCTTGCCGACCGGGATACAGGCAGACGAAGATGATGAAGATGAAGATTACATCGAAGCGGAAGAACCCGATGGCTGGGAGGTGAACGCACCAGAAGTGGAGGAAGCGGATGAGGTCATCGAACCGCAGCCGGTCGTTGTGAGCGGGAAAACCAACGGTGCGCGTCCTTATCCGCCGGAACAGTTGAAAAGTCATCTGTTTGAAGCGGCGGAGAAACTACCGGAAGCAAGCGCGAAGATGATTTCCGAGGTGGCGGCCACGTTGGAATACATCTATATGTCGAAGGACAAGCGGCAGATGTTTCTTAACTGGTTGTGCGGGAAGGAATCGCTGCGCGAGACGGATAAACAATTGACGGCAGCGCTGCACAGATGGCTTAAGCCGCAATATTCAAATCAAGCGACTGCATACATCCCTCAGGATGAACACGCCGCAGCGGAGGCAAATGCTGCGCTTGAACAGTATCTGGCGGAGACTGGGCAGGAAAAATTGCCGATTTAGTCTTTGCCAGCGTCGGCGGCGAGCCTCCCGCACGCCGAGCCGGATAGCGTAACCGGCATTCTGGAGGAAATTATGCGCATCAAAACATTTGACACCGGCACGCAATTCGCTGATTGGCGTCATCGAAACTGTGAGCGGTGCGCGCTCAGATGGAGAGACAACCGATACTTCTGCCTCATCGAGCGCGCGCTCGATGAAGCGTACATTGGAGATGGCTATGTAGATGATGATATCGCGGCGCGAATGGGATACAGCGATACTGAGTATACCTGGGACTGTCCAGAAAGGATAACAAGATGATCGAGCTATTGAAACGCTGCAAGCAAAGGAAATCATGGAGAAATTCTATACGCCAGGCAACCCTGCCGTGAAAATTGAATTCAAAAATAACAAGGAGGAACTATGTATCTAATTCGCTCTATCGCATCACCCGAAACCGCCATTTGCATCACGGAGGAACAACTGGAGGAAATACGCCAGATGGTCAAAGAGGTTTGCAGGATGTTAAAAAGAGCCAAACTCCCTATAACGGACGTCCAAATGCCGTTCGATAATCGCGAGTATTACAACGTCCCTTCGATTGGACTACCAGAACACAATCGCAACAAACTTTATCGCGACTGGTTCTGCGAAATTTCCGAGAAACCCTCCGCGGGGATGGAATTTCGCGGCGTTTTTTTACAGTATGGCATATTTACTGATGACAATAAACGTATTGAGTCGGTGAAGGTAAAACCTTACGTTTGCGCTTACCACAAGGAAAACGAGCAATACAAGGCAAATTATTTTGAGTTGCCGGAGGAATTACTGCAAACACGAAGAAACGGCAGAAAACTCCAGAAAAATACGGCGGGCGATGTGGTGGGGACACGCAACTGTCGGCGAGTATTGGATGCCACGCGGGAATGACATACTCATCAAAAAGCCGACTCCCCGCAATCGGGTTCAAATCCCGACCCGCCGACTAATAAAAACGCAGCAAAAGGAGGAAAACATGAAGTTCGATTACTCAGAAATAATACCCCAAAAGGAGGCAGTGATGACGATGAGCCGGCTGGGTGTCAGTGGATTTGGAGTACTGCCGGAATGAGCGACTATATCTCGTTGCAGCCTGGACTTGAGCGCGCCGTACTGCGCGTGCTGGACAACTACCGCGGAAGAACGAACGCCATCGGGCGCAATGAATTGACTGCGCTGGTAAAGCGTCTGGGATACCCGACCAGCGAGCGGCAGGTTAGAGAAGCAATCAAGCAGTTGCGGCGGCAGGGGCATTTGATTTGCTCCGCTCCCGGCGATGATGGCGGGTACTACATCGCTGAAGATATGGCGGAATACCAGGAATTTCGGCGGATTGAGTACGCAGCAAAGATAAACGACATGATGGAAACTCTGCGGGCGATGGATGATGCAGCGAAAGCGGCGTTTGGCGACAGCGTCCAGATGCGGTTGTGGTGAGGGTGGAATGAAGCAATGGATCAAGTTATACATTGAAATTCTGGACGATCCGAAAATGGGTCGCATGTCAGATCGTCTGTTCCGGCGCGCAATCGAATTATTTTTGATGGCGGGCAGGAGCGGAAATGACGGCGTTTTGCCGCCGGTTGACGATCTGGCCTGGATTTTACGCATTGAAGAAACAACACTCGTTGAGGATTTGCATAGCCTCGCGGCAGTTGGTATTGTCCACGAACAAGAACCGGGCATCTGGGTTGTTACGAATTTTGCCGAGCGACAGGATGCAGACACAAGCGCAGAACGCATTGCAAATTATCGAAAACAGAAACGTGTAACGAAACGTTACAGCACACGTAACGATGATGTAACGAAACGTTACAACAATAGTAACGAACATGAAACGAAACGTTACGGAGATAAAGAAGAAGAAGTAGAAGAAGATAAAGAAGAAGAAGTAGAAGAAGAAGTAGATGCAGATGCAAAAAACAGCGGCGGCAACAACAGCGATGACATTACTGCATATTTTTCTCCCGAAATGCAACCGCTGATTGAGGCATTTACGGCAACCACAGGCATTTACGCGCCTGTTGGTGGTGGTGGACGCACAAAACGTTGGCATGATGCCATGATCGAGCTGATGCGTATGCGTGCGTCGCCGGAAGAAATTACTGCGACCTGCACCGAGATGCTTGGCCAAGGGCTGAAAATTGCGGGGCCGTGGTCAATCGTCAACGGTCTGAACGTGTACCGTTCGCGGCAGCGTGCGCCGAACGGCAAAAACAAAAATACACCGAAGCCTGCGGAGAAGCAGTACACGCCGGAGCAAATCTACGAAGCCCTGTACGGAGAAAAACCATGACGATCTGGTCACGCATTTGGCCAAGAGAGCTGGAAGTTTACAAATCCAACCCAAAAGCCATTCCGATGGGTGGCGGTCCATACCCGAACTTGTGCAGTAACTGTGGCGGCCACGGAGTGATGATGGTATTTGTGATTGATGGCGGACCATATCCTACGCCGATCGGAAAAGTCAAGTGGCTGGACTTGCCGGAAAATCCTCCCGATCCGCAGACACCTAGCAAATCGGGTTGGTATTCGGGCAAACTTGAGGTGGCACATTGCCCGGTTTGCAAGGATGGGCGCATGGACACTTACATCCAGCAGAACTGTGGTTTGAGCGGAAGTGACCTGTGGGTGAGCATCGAGGATTTCAAGACTAGCGGTGTTAACGCGGAAAAAATTACAGCAAAACAAGTTGCTGCTTCACTGCTGGCCATGAACCAGTCACCGAACGGATTTGTAGTTTTCACTGGCGGTTACGGGGTTGGTAAAACCCATTTACTTAAAGCCATCACCAATGGCTTTCGCTTAGTCCGAATTATGGCTAAATACAGCACGATGACGGACTTGCTGGCTGACATCCGCGAGCGGTTTGGGGACGAGCATGGCGTACATGCGGTAGAGGATGCGATTGACGATCTGCGTCGTGCCAAAGTGTTGTGCATTGACGAGATAGACCGCGTCAACCTGACGGCCTGGGCGAAAGAGACCATCTTCCGCCTGCTGAATGCGCGTTATGAGGAGCGGGATAAATTATTGACCGTTATGGCTACCAATCTCGATATCAATAATATGCCGCCGGAACTAGGCTATCTGGCCAGCCGCTTTTCCGGCGGCGTTGTGGTGCAAGTACCCGGACCGGACATGCGCCAGGCGCAGGGTATCAAGGCACGTAAAGAACTGCTAGAAGAGGTTTTGTCATGAAATTCTTAATCGAAAAAAACTTGTGTCCGGTGGGCGAAGAGATTGAACGTGATCTGGACGACCTGCTGGCCAAACAGCGCATCGAGCCGACGGCCGAGCGCAGTCACGAAATCCACAAGTTGATCAAGTTGTATTTTCGGCATCGCAAAGAATGTTTTGACTGCAAAGTACAGATCAGGGTGAGATGAGCATCAATAATCAGAATCAAATCTTCTTTTGCGGATATGTGATGTTCCCGGGTGTGGATGTGAACGAGTACTGGGATTTTGTGCGCAAATCCATGCCGATTCGGGACGTCAAAAACGGGCTTGAGATGGGCATATTTCCGCCGGGGCTGGTTATGAAGGATGATTACAACAATCTTGCGATTGTGGATCGCGACCGGCGGACGTTGAGAAAACTATCCTGGTGGGTATAGGAGGCAGAAATGGGAGGAAATCCGTACAAACCAAAAAAAGTAAGCGACTGGGTGGACTTGCTGCTGGTGTGTATTCTGGCCTGGCTGCTGGTATTACTTGCCATAGTTTGGCTTCCAGAGATTGTAATATGGTTGATGAAGTAACAGCGAAGATTTCATGAACTTCGAATTATCCCAAGAAGATGCTGCTGTTTTGAATGCCATCCGCCAGGTGTGTGAAGGAACAGGATTTGGGCGGGTGGTTATTGAAATCTATGGGGGACATATAAAATTAATCGAATCTAGTACCTTTATTCGGGTTGCACGAAATAATAAAAATGATAAAATAAGAGACGAAAGCTCGACCGAGGCATTGAATCCCGGAGCAGTGTAAAAACTGTTTCCGGGTTTTTTGTTATGTAAGATTAGATTCAATACCCTATGACCAGAGCTAGAATTTCGCGTAACCGAATCAAAAAAGCCATTCCAGGAAGCGGGGGAATCGTGATGATTGTAGCCCGCAAAGCGGGATATTCCTGGGGTGCTGTGCGTGACGCCATCCGTGCTGATGAGGAACTTTCTCGGATGATGCAGGATGAATCCGAAACAGTCAACGATGTTGCCGAGTTGACCATTGTGGAAAAGATAAAAGGGGGTGACGAGAACAGTGCCAAGTGGTGGTTGGCAAGAACTAGACGAACTAAATTTGGTGACAGCGTCGATATTACTTCCGGGGGGCAGCCAATCAAAATTGAGGTTGAATGGAGAACGATAGATGTCGGTCAGAGTGAGACTTCCGGCGCTTCACAGGAAACAAGCGGAGATAGCATTTAGCCCAAAGCGTTTTCGGGTGGTTTGCTGCGGCCGGCGTTTTGGCAAGACTCGTTTGGCAGTTTTGCTGGCACTAGATGAGGCACTGCGCGGTGGTTCTGTGATGTGGATTGCACCGTCATTTGACAAGGCTATGATTGGCTGGAGACTGTTTGAAGAATTAAGTGTTCCTCTTTCTGGCTTATTAACTCTTCGGCGAGGCGAGCGGCGGATTGCGACTGCTTCAGGAGGCTGGATCAGTATCAATTCGGCTGACAGCGAGGGTGGATTGCGCGGGGAAGGACTTTCGTTGGTTGTGGTGGATGAAGCTGCGTATATTAAAGACTTGAAAAAGATTTGGGAAACTGAATTGCGACCGGCATTAACGGATCGCATGGGCAAGGCAATTTTTATCTCCACCCCGGCCGGCTTCAATTATTTTTACGAATTATTTCGCATGGAAGACAATGATCCGAATTGGCAATCGTGGCAATTGCCATCTTCGGCCAATCCATTTTTAGATAAATTGGAATTGGAGTCGGCGCGTCAACACTTGCCTGCGTTGGTTTATCGGCAGGAATACGAAGCAGAATTTGTTCAATTAGAAGGTGCGTTATTCCGTAGAGAATTTTTTGAACTTGTGGAAGATTCGCCCGCTTTGGTTAAAGTGGCTCGCTATTGGGATTTAGCCGCCAGCACAAAAACGCTGGCAGATTATTCAGCAGGCGTCAAGGTGGGCATTGATAAAGATGGCTTTGTCTATGTAATGGACTGTGTACGCGGGCGCTGGGAGTGGCCGGCACTGATCCGCATTATTGGCAGTACTGCACGGGCGGACGAGAGCGTTTGTACTCAGTATGTGGAGGCAGTTGGGACGCAGCGAGGTATGCTTGACCTGCTACATGCAGAACCCACACTGGCGGGAATTGCTTTTCGGGGAGTGACTTTGCATAAGGATAAAGTTACGCGTGCTAATGCTTTTCTGGCGCGAGCTGAGCAGGGCAGGGTGCGATTACTTCGTGGCGCATGGAACAACAGCTGGCTGGACGAGATTTGTGCTTTCCCGGCTGCTGAACATGATGATCAGGTAGATGCAACTGTAGGGGCTTTCAACGCCTTGCAAGGTAATTATGCTGGGCTTGCCGATTTCTATCGCAGGGAATTGGAGAAGAAGAATGGACGCTATCAAAACTGACCTGACCGAGCGGTTGGGCGCATTGGTTCAAATGGCGCAAGCAGCAAATGCGGCTTTATTTGGTCCTGGTGCGCCGCCGCAGCCATTACTGGATGATGAGCCGCCGCGTTTGTTTGAGTATCAGCCAGGTATCAATCTGGTGACCGTGCCGCGGGCTGGTTTTGGCGTATTGCCGTTTTCTGTGCTGCGCGCTCTGGCGCAAACCAGCAAAGAAATCCGTTTGAACATCGAGTTGATCAAGCGGACGATGCGCGGTTTGGAGTGGGACATCATTCCGCGTGTAAAGCAGGGAATTGGTTATCAGGTTGTCACAAAGGAAGTGGTAAAATTCTTTGAGCAACCGGACGGTGTACACGATTTTGACTCGTGGGTAAATCAGCTGCTAGAAACGTTGTTGACGATTGATGCGGTGACAATTTATCCCGACATTCAAAATGGAAAACTGGTTTCTTTGGATTTAATTGATGGTGCTACTATTCGACCGTTGCTTGATCTGCGCGGCCGCATTCCGAGACCGCCGCTGCCGGCTTATTTGCAAATGTTGTATGGGATGCCGGCAACACATTATTCAGCAGATCGCCTGATCTACGCGCCGCTCAATACGAAGACCCACACGCCGTATGGAGAAAGTCCCATTGAGTGGGCACTCATGGCGATCAACACGGCGATTCGGCATGATGCAGTGCGTCTGGGTTGGTTCACGGAAGGCAACATCCCAGGTGTGCTGGTGAGTGTGTCGCCGGATTGGACGCCGGAGCAATTAGCCACATTTACTGAGTATTTTGATGCATTGGCAAAGGGAGATATTCAGCGTGCAAGCAAAATCTTGTTTGTGCCGGGCAATGGGGCGCAGTCCATTTTTCAGCCGCAGCAGGGGGATGCAGACAAAATTGAAGTGGATAAGTGGCTGATGCAGGTTGTCTGCTGGGCGTTTGGCAACAATCCAGCGGAGTTCGGTCTCATTCCATCATCCGGTCTTGGCGGATCGGGATACGTTCAAGGCATGGAAAATGCTCATTATCGTTCGATGATTGGACCCATCACGGGGTATCTCAAATCTTTGTTTGATAGGCTTATTCGGGATTATTTGCACAGGCCGGATTTGGAATTTAAGTGGATTGGTCTAGAACCACCGGAAGATGAGCTGCGCCGGGCGCAGATTGATCAGGTGTACCTCTCGATGGGAGTATACTCACCGGCCTATGTGCAGGAGCGGTTGGGGGTGCCGATGGAGTTTCGGGATACATCTCAACATGGAGATATTTCCCAATTAGTGCCATTTTTACAACGAGCGATCAAGGCTGATTTAGCCGATTGGCGTGAACGGGCGAGACGTGAGTTTAAGCGTGGGCAAAGGTTTTCGGTTTTTTACAGTCAGATTATTCCTAGTAATTTATATTCTCGAATTGTAAAAGAGCTTGAAAAAGCTGAATCTTTGGAAGACATTGATAACTCTTTCGAGAAAGCAAAAAACTATCTTCAACACACTCAGTATCTGTTGAAATGTCTGCTCCCCGCTCAGGAGGTCGGGGAAGAGCAACCCTTTTGCTACCCATGATTTGGAAAAGCAAGTTGAGCCGTATCATCCCGAATATGCCGCGAATCGGGTAAAAAGTTTGCTGGAACGGTTAGAGGAGGAGCTGCAGCAAGCATTGATGCGCTGGTTTACTGAATTCCTCGATGACCTGATAGGTGTGAAGAAAATAGCAAAAGACGAACCGCTGCCCGGCTTCATTCTAGCCCGACTAAATGATCAGGTTTGGTGGAAAACCTGGAGCGAGAAATTAGCCGAGATTTTGACCAGCAATATACTCAGTGCCATGAGAGCCGGCAGTCACAGTGCCGGGCGTCAGTTGGCCATGAACTTGTCTTGGGATTATATTCAGCCAGCCGCAGTGGAATGGGCGAGGCAAAACGCGGGTAAACTGGTAACCGGTATTTTACCGGACATACAAACGGGCATTTCTCAAATAGTGACCGCTGGTTTGAGCGAAGGCAAGACCATCTATCAAATTCGAGATGAAATTGCCGGTCTGCGGAATGATGCAGAGCAAACCGTTTTCCCAGATTGGCGGGCGGCTCGAATTGCGCGGACAGAGGTTATTCGTGCTCATGCTCAGGGGGCTAAACTCGGCTATGAGGAAAGCGGCGTGGTACGTGGAATGCGTTGGTTAGATGGGCAAACGGGCGCGTGTCCAAAGTGTAAGGAATTGCACAACAAAACGATTCGGCTGGGCGAAAAGTTCTACATTGATCCGAAATTTGGTGATGGCTTGCCGCCGCGTCATCCGCATTGTCGTTGTGCGGTTGCGCCGGTGACGCTGGATCAGGTGAAATATTTACCTACCGATCATCCGTTAAGAAATAACCGGCGAAACAGTATTGAGGAAATAACAGACATACAGGCTTATACTGAGATCGGAGGAGTACGGGTAACCGGTGAGCGTTTGCGTCATGCTAAGTTCGGACATCCAGAATCAACAAGTCAATCTTTGCAAGAGCTAATCAACCGTATTGAAGGAAGCATTCAAAAGCCGGGAAAGTTTAATGATGTTCGACATTATATACAAGACAAAAGTGGAAAATGGTGGGTGATTGTCGTTTCACCTGGTGAAGGTTCACCGTTTATGGTCACATTCCATCGAGTTCACAAACCGCCTAAAAAATAAAAGCCCTTTCGGGCTTTGCGCCTGCCGGAGCGCCCACCATCCCGGTCTTCTCAAGGCGTGCTCTGGGCGACTACACCCCAAGCGCATGATTATTTTAGCATAGATAAGAGGCAATTTCAATATGTCAACCAAAAAAGATTTGGTAATTAAGGGCTTGGAGAAACTTATAGAATTAATTGAACAAAGTAGTGATTTGCGAGAGGAAGTTTATTTTCCCATTCGCGATGCAATGGCACAATCCGGTAAATTACTGGAAGACCAAATCAAGCAAAACCTGACTGATAATGACAGTGTCGTTACCGGCGATTTGCGCGGTAGCGTATCTTCCAGTGAGGTTCAGGTAACCAAAGAGGCGATATTTGTAGAAATCGGCGCAGGGCGGGGTTTGCCGTATGCGCAGGCAGTGGAATACGGAACGAAGCCGCACACGCCGCCGCTTTCGATTACCGAACCGGGTCAGCCGTTGTATAAGTTTGTTGAGATCAAGCGGCTAGCCGGAGTGTACTCAGTCAAAACAGGGCGCAGATTGGGCGGAAAGAAACGGCAGGTGGATGAAAACCGCCAGGCGGCGCGGGCGATCTGGGCGCATATTCGCAAATTTGGAACAAAACCGCATCCATATTTTATGCCGGCGATTGAGCAAACGAAGGAACGGATCGTAAAACTTTTCGAGGAAGCGGTTGAAAAAATTGCTGAAAGTATTCTAAAAAGTGCTTGAATTTACGGTAAAAATGTTCTATAATTGAAGTAACAATTCGGCTCGGAAGGGCTTTGCTAGACTGCGGAATGGAGAGGACGACTTGCGTCCTGAAAAACGGGTCTAGCGAGAGTAAAGAGGGCGATGTACGTCCTGTGATGTTTGAAACCTCTTGAGAGGTTTGCTAGACATTGCAGGACGCTTTTTTGTTTTGGAGTTAAGTATGCCATATCCTAGTGAACATGCTGCCAGACTGATTGATCCAGACCGCTTTGATGCCGATTCATTTCGCCGAGAAAACGACAAGTTCGGTGAAGGGATTCACGCTATTTTTGGAAGATTGAAGGGCGAAGACAGTATGACCTTGCAGGCGATTCGCTTTGATGCGGACAAATTTTCTGCTGAAGAAGCGCGCCAATGGCTGAAGGCACATGATTACGAGCCGATTGCCTTTGAAGAAGCCGAGGAAAAGGCAGAAAAAGGCCTGGCGTATTTTGTGCCACTACAAAAGGTTATTGAAGCGCGCCGCGAAGTTTGGGGAGTTGCCGCGGCAGAACAACCAGACTCAAGCGGTGAAATCATGGATTACGAAAAGTCTAAGCCGCATTTCTGGGAATGGTCGAAACGTGTCCACAAAGCCAGCAAGGGAAAAAGTCTTGGCAATGTGCGGGACAGCCATACTAGCAAGGCGGTTGGCAAGGTGATCAAACTGCTTTTCGATGATGCCGCCAAAGTAATTCGTGTAGGTGTAAAGGTGGTGGACAGTGAAGCTTGGCAAAAAGTCATCGAGGGCGTGTTTACCGGTTTTTCAATTGGCGGCACATACGGCCGGCGTTGGCCGGATGAAATGAACAAAGGCTATATCCGCTATGAAGCCATTCCGAATGAAATCAGTCTGGTTGATCTGCCCTGTATTCCAGGAGCGATTATTGAAATGGTCAAAGTGGATGGAACTCAAATCATACTCAGTAAAAACGAGGTAACCATGAAGGACAAAATTTTAACTACTCTCAAAAAGCAGTTAGGCGATTTGAGCGAAGAAGAGATATCCGCTATCGCCGATGAGTTGGCTGCCATTATCGAAGAAAACGAGAATGCTGAGAGTGAGACTTCAGAAGAAGCTCAAAGCGATTCGGAGAACGAATCGGAAAAAGCGGCTGAGGAGCAGCCGAAAGGGGTTACTGCCGATGAAGTCAAAGAAATCGTTCTCGCTATCTTGCAAGAATTTGGATTGGTGGAAAAAATCAATGACCAATTGGCGCTCAGTGAAAAAGTTGCCGACATGACCAAATCTGAAATCGCCGATTTGCGCAAGTCGCTGAACACGGTTGCAAATGATATGGCTAAACTGGCTGTGGTCATTGAGGAACTGGAAAAACGCGGCGGAAGCGGCCCCGTCCTGCGTGAAATTGGATCGTTATCACCGCAAGCCAGTGCTGCGCTGCAAAAAGCCGAAGCATTGAAAACCGAACTGGCTAAGACCACCGATCCACTGGTTCGACAAAGTTTACAAAACGAAATTGCACGGCTTGAAATTCAGGCTGTGCAGCAATCTGGAAGATAAGGAGAATCAACATGATTGAAAATCTTTCTCAATTAACTCGTGAGGCGGTTGCCGAGTTTTATAAAGCATTGGGAAAACCGATGCCAGCCGATGCACTGAAGAAAGCCGGCGTTACTCAGGCGACCGGTTTGGTAGCTTATGACCTGCAAGCACCTGCTAAGAATCTATTCCCAGTTTTGACCCCAATTCGCAACCGCACACCACGTGTTTCAGGTGGTGGTGGTACGTCAACCAATTGGAAAGCGGTGGTAGGTATCAATACGGCCGGATTGCGCGGTTTTGTGCCAGAGGGTGAGCGCAATGGTGTGGTCACCACTGATGTTCAGGACAAGAGTGCGCCTTATCGTACCTTAGGGCTTGAGGACAGCATCACTTTTGAAGCCGAACGCGCTGCAGTTGGTTTCGAGGATGTGCGTGCCACGCAAGCTCAACGATTGCTCTGGGCCACCATGATTGAAGAAGAAATCGCCGATCTGGGCGGAAACTATACTGTTCAGTTAGGTACGCCTTCTGCGCCAACTGTAACTACCGAAGCAAGCGGTGGCTCAATTGGAGCCGGTACCTACAATGTGATTGTTGTGGCCTTAACGCTGTACGGGTATCTGTCATCCTCGCTAAGCGGCGGGGTGGTTGGTCAGGTCAGTGTTACTCCGGCCAGCGGCGGTTCACCGTTCACATATGGCGGCGGATCATCGAATAAGTCCAATGCGACCAGCACCGGTGCAATTACCGGCTCGACTAATGTGATCAAAGCCAAAGTGACACCTGTTACGGGTGCCGTGGCTTACGCATGGTATGTGGGCACCAGCGGTAATGAAGTGCTGCAAGCCATTACAACTGTCAACAGCGTTGTGCTGACCAGTCTGGTGACTTCCGGCCGGCAGAATGCCAGTGCGATTACCGGGGACAATTCGCGTAATCTGCTCAGCTATGATGGTATTTTGTACCAGGCATGGACGAGCGGTTCTGGTGCTTACATCAAGGTCATGCCGGATGGTACTTTAGGGACAGGTACTGGGCTTTCTGCTTCCAGTGATGGAGGTATTACTGAGATCAACGAGATGTTCCGCTGGATGTGGGATAAGTATCGTCTGTCACCGACCCGCATCTATGTGAATGCTCAGGAAGCGGACAACATTACCAAGAAAGTTTTAACGGCATCCGCCGCGCAGATTCCGTATGTGACGGGCATGGAATTCACTGCCGGTATGCGGGTGAAGAGCCTGCTCAACCGCTTCGCGATGGGTGTAGCGCCAGAAGTGCCGTTGGAAATTCATCCTAATCTGCCGCCTGGTACGCTGGTAGCGGTTACTGAGCAATTACCTTATCCGATCAACGGTGTACCCAATGTGATGGAAATGCGCTTGCGTCAGGATTACTATCAAATCGAATGGCCGCAGCGCACGCGGAAGTACGAGAGTGGCGTCTACTTTGACGGCGTTTTTGCCCACTACTTCCCACCTTCTATTGGGATCATTACCAATATCGGGAATGCGTAAATGTACTGGGGAGGGGCTTGAGAAAGTCTCTCCCCTGCATTGAGGTGCTATGAAGTACCGAGCATTGGGAAACTTACACAGTATTAGCCGGGGCGATTTTGTTGCCTATGTTGAAGATGGCCGGATTGAACTGCCGGAAGACATAGCCAGGGATTTACTGCAATCCGGTGAAATCGCACCCGATACTGAGCATAAAGAAATAAGCAATGACAGATTACACGACTTTGGCAGCAGTGAAACGAGCGCTCGGAAGCGTAGAAAACGCGGATGATGTGCTTTTGATGGAATTAATCACGCAGGCCAGCCGAACGATAGATAGATTTTGCGCTGGTGCGGATAACTATTTCGTCAAGGAAACGCTGTCAAATGTCATCTTGCGAGGATATATCTCTGAAGGAGTTTTGCGGTGTTGGCCACCGAAGCCGGTCATCGAAAGTGTGTCTTATCTTGCTTATCGTTCATCGGCTGGCGAGAATTGGCATGAATTAGATCCAACCAAAACGGAAATTTTCAAGTCTTTTGTGTCTTGGAATGGCGTATATGGACAAGGAAAGGTTCAGGTGAACTTATCCTTCACCGGTGGATTTACGCCGTTGCCAGACGACCTGGTCAATGCAGCCACACTACTGAGTGTGCGATTTTACAAAGAAATCAAATCGGGCTTGACGGACAGCATTGGTGTGGCGGAGCTGGGCATGCTTCAATACACGAAAGCATTGCCGGAACGGGTTCAGGTCATGCTGAAACCATATAGACGGATTGTGTTATGACGGACATTAGACAGCGGTTGGTGGAGATACAAAGCAATATTGCGGGCGTCAAGCGTGCTTATATGTGGGCGCCGCAGTCGCTGGCCGATTCGGACTTGCCGGTATTTTGCAACTTTGCTGGTGCGTCAACCGTCAGTCAAATATCGGAAACCATTGTAGAGGAGACCCGCACCTGGCTGATGCGGCTGTACGTCAAGCCGGTATTGCAAGGAATTGACGGTGAGGTCGAGAAAGCCGTTGAGCCGTTTTTTTCAAATGTGCGTGATACGTTTTTGTCGCATCCCATGCTTGGCAGCGGAGCAAAAGACTCTGTGTTGCCCTGGATTGAAAAAGTCACATGGCTAGGAGACAGCGGCATTCAGGTTTTGAGTTACGCTGGACAGAATTATTTGGGTATCGAATTCAGGTTATCAATTACCAAGATTGTGCCGATTTCAACTGCATCGTATGAGTGAGGTTACTATGGAGATGATCAGCGAATCAATGATCAATGGAATTCCATTAGTCCTGGTTGTTCTTGGTCTGGTGGAATGGTCGAAGCGGCTGGGAGTATCCGGTAAGGCTTTGCAGATACTCAGTATGCTGGTTGGTGTAGTTTTGGGCGTGTTGTACCAGTTCAGCCAGCAGCCGCTTGAAGGATTTTCTGTATGGTTTGGCGCAGTGGTCTATGGTCTGGCACTCGGCCTGGTGGCCAGTGGGATTTATGATGCTGTGCGGAGTGCCGTTAACCGAGGTTGAGGATGACCGCAGCTGAAGAACGCGTTAGTAACATCAGTTTGCAACGGCAAATTTCCGGCCTCTCATCGCGTCTGGATCAGGTTGCGGCGGATGTTGCGGAGATTAAGATCATGCTCAAAGACATCGAGGCACGCGTGAGGAAATTGGAAACTTATGAAGCCGGATCGCATCCGCTCATGGACAACAAAATTGACGCCGCCTGGCGAAAATTAGAAGAACATGATCGCCGGATTGATAATTTGACTAATATCGTTGCTAAACTTGATCAATCTAACCGCCTGATGGCCTGGTTAGGTGGCATACTCGGATCAACGGTTCTCATTTGGCTGGTGACGCAGATACTGGGGGTGGTTAGATGAGTATCGTTTTGATTGTTGGTTTTCTACTTGTATTTGGAGTAACTTTTATCATTGGAATATTTCCAATTGCGTCCTGTATTCTATCCTCAATGATTTCAAGAGATGAGGAGCAGCATGGCAGATAAAGCATTAGGCTGTGATGTCAGCCACTGGCAGGGCGAGATAAATTTTGAGAAGATGCACGATGCCGGTGCGTCATTCGTGTTTCTCAAAGCATCCCAGGCAACCTGGACAGATCGCCGCTTTGTGGAAAACTACCGTGCCGCAAAACAAGCTGGTTTGCTGGTGGGAATGTACCACTATTTAGATTGGTCAGTTCCTTCTGGTCAACAGGCGCGCTATTTTGCTGGTTTAATAGCGGATTATCCGCCAGACATCGAACCGGTCATTGATTACGAAGAGCGCAGGAATGCTCCAAATCGGCTGGCGGCTATTTCAGCCCTTAATGCTTTTATTCAGACAGTTGAAGATTTAATAGGCCGGTTGTGTGTAATCTATACCTCGCCGGGTTATTGGCGTGAATACGGCGATACTTCTGATAGATGGAAAAAATACCCGCTGTGGGTTGCGCATTATGGCGTAACGCGCCCAACGGTGCCGGTCCCGTGGACAGACTGGCTGTTCTGGCAGTACACGGATAAAGGCGATGGGGCTTTGTATGGAGTAGAAAGCAAACAAATTGATTTGAACTGGTTCAATGGCACCGTTGAGCAGTTACGGGAACGTTATCAGTCAAATTCTGTTGCTTTGCCGCCGCCAATCGTGAAATCTGTCAAATTAAGGGTAGTCGTCCCGGTTCTGAATATTCGTCAAGGGCCGGCTACGTCCTTTGCGCGCATTGGTGATTTGCGACAGGGCGCACAAATTACCGTTGAAGCCATCAAAGTAGAAAATGCCCGGCGGGTCTGGGTTAAGCACTCAGCCGGCTGGTCAGCATTGGTCTATGACGGGTCGGTATTTATGCAGGAGATCGTATGAAACATAAGGTTGACGAAAAAATACCCTGTCCGCTTTGCGGAAAATTATTATCGCCCCATCATACTGAGTGTGAGGTGAGATACTTTTGCGACTGTGCAGGTTACAGTCGTCCGGTGATCGAAATTCAAAAAGAAGGAGTAAAGCAAAATGGCAGCACCAACTGAAAAAACATTGAATTACGGTTTGCGCTATGCTTGTGTATACGAACTGGACAGCAACGGTTATCCAAAAGCCAGCGGTGCAACGGCTTATGAGGGCATCCAGTTCAAGGGGTCAACTGCATTTGACCTGACCATTCCAGATGCGCGCAAGCTGACCGGATTGGGTGAAGACGGTATCACTCAGGTTGTATATTTGCCACCTCAGGAAGGTGCAGATGCGCGGCTGAATGTGGAAGCATCCGATCCAGTACTGGCTGCGCTTCTGGATGGGACGAAGGTAGCCACCGTAGGTGAAACAACCGTAGTTGGTATTGCAACCGACAAACAGGGCTTTGAGCCGCGTGTGGCGCTGCTGCTCTATCAAGCAGCTAAAGGATTGGAGACTGGCAAGACCTACTGGCATAGTTTCATTATTCCATCGGCCCAAGTGGTGCGCAAATCACCCGGCATGGGTGCAGATAAAGCCATTACTCAGTATCAGGTGGCGCCCAATCGGGTGAAAAAGCACTTGTGGGGCGTGGCTTTCTCCAACAACACGGAAGGCTTTTTAGAAGCGCAAGTTCTGGAAGTTTGGAGCAATTACCCGCTGCGGATTGCATCGTATCTGGGCGATGGGACAACGACGGCTTTCAATTTTCCAGCCAACTTTCCAGCAGTGTCCACGGACGGCATTAAGGTTTGGAAAAATGGTACGGAAGTTACCACCGGTTTGACCAAGACGGTTACCGGAATTACGTTCTCGACTGCACCTGCTAATAACGATGTAATTGTCGTTCTGCGTGAGGTTGCCGGATGAGAAAATTGGAATTGACCGCCGAAGGTGTGACTGTTTGGTTGACTATCCGTCATGCCACCGTAAGTGATGCGATGCAGCGCGGGATGCTGGCTGCCAAAGCAGCCGAGACAGATTATCCCAGTGATGTTGAGCAGGCTGTTGCAGTAATGATCTATCCGCGCTGCATCGCCTGCGCGCAAGGTGAAATCGAGCAGAATGGTGAAAGAAAATCCATTGAACATTTAACACCTTTGGAGTTCTGCGCCTTGCCTTACGAGATTGGCGAAGCATGGTTAGAAGCTGTCCTTGAGGAAAATCCCGGTTGGTCTTTGCAACCGCTTGAAGAGCAAGACAACGAAAAAAAAGACTAGATGTTGTCAGACAATTAGAACGGTTTTACTGTTCAAAGGCTGCTGGGGATTTTCCGGACGAATCGTTTGGTTTGGGGGAAATCCCCACTTCTATTCTCAATCAGGCGCTGGACATTTTACTGGTGCTAGAGGCAATCGAGTGGAAATGGGACATCACCACCATACTCAGTCAGCCGGATGATCTGCTTCGAGCGGTGTTGCGACTGAAATCGGTTGGTGAAAAGTTGCGAAGGGAGCAATCAGATGCGGAGTAAGCGCAACAGCCAAAACAAAAAAACAATCCATGCTACGGGAAATCCACAGGCTGCAATGTATAGACCCGGATTGGGCACAAAAACCGCCAGTCCGACCAGGACAAAAGATGTAATAAACATGGAAACAAACCAGATCGTCCCGGCATTAGAAGACCGCGACGGCGGCTCCCATGTATCTTCATCGGGATCATTCTTGAACCAACTGCTATACATATTTCTATTTTAGGTGATTTATGGACGAAAAACAACTCCGGTTTTTGTTGATGTTCGGATCAGACGCTTCGAAAGCGCAGGAAGACTTCAAAAAATTGCAATCTCGCGCCGAGGAACTTCAAAAACGTATGCAAACCTTGCGCGAGACGATGAAATTGCATCAGGCGGTTGGTAAAGATGTAACTGCTCTTGAAAAAGAATTACAAGCGATTACCCACGAATTAGTAGAATTGGATCAAAAAGCGCAGCGCGCTCAAACCGCATTGCGTGGCATGGCCAATAGTTCACGGGATATACGTGATAATTTATTCAACCTGCGCGACATTGGCGAAAAACTCGACCGGATTGGTGGAACATTTGAGCGCTTTGGTAGAGGCATATTGTCGCCGTTAACCGGATCAATCCAATCTTACTTGCAATCCGCATCGCCTTTTGACACGGTTGCTTTTGCCTGGAAGCAAGCCCAAATGGATATACAGCAATCTTTCATGCGGATTGGTGCCGTAGCCACAAATGAACTATTGCCGGCCCTGCGTATGGCTGCCGATTTGGTTGCTAAAATTGCTAACCTGGTTGAGCGTAATCCTGATCTGGTCAAGGCCGGCTTGATGTTTGGCGGAAGTCTGGTTGCAATTGGCGGGCTGGCACAATTGGCTGGGCAGATTACGATGCTGGTTGGGGTTACAAAGGCGCTCAATATTCCGGCCTTGCTCGGCAGTATAGGTAGTGCTGGCGGTGCACTGCTCAATCCATATGTTGGCGTGACTGCTCTGGTTGGCATGGGCGCAGCGGCCGGTTACAGCGCATTATCCCGCACTGATTTTGGCGCGCAGCGCAATATGCAGGCAGCACCGGGACAATTGGCTACCATTGCGGCTTATTATTCCGGCCGTATTGGATTATTTGGTTCCGAAGAACGCGGGCAGCAGTGGGCAATGATGATTGGTCAATTGACGGGAGTAGTTGAAAAACATGCCGAAGCCGCCCAGCGTGATGCAATGGCAACCCAACAACAACTAGATGCATTTGCTGCTTATGAGCAAGCCCAGCAGCAGCGTACTGAGTATGAAAGGCGGGCACAGGCAGAGCGCAATCAGATTATCGCTGAGTTCGCTGCTCAACGGGTAGAAATTGAACGAAACTACGAAAATAATCGCAAATCGCTGATTGCTCAATATGCCGAACAGCGTCTGCGTCTGATGCGCGATTTTGCCCGCACCGAACGGCAGGCAGAGCAGGACTATTATCAAAACCGGCTCAAACTATCTCAAACATATCAGGTTGATGTTCGGCGGGCAGAAGAAGATCACCAACGGCGGATGCGGCAATTACGCCAAGAACATGATGAACGTTTGCAGGAGTTAATCGAAAATCGGGATGCGCTGGGTATTATTCGTGAAAAACGATCTTATGAACGCCGTCGGCAAGAGGAAGAAGAGACGTATCGAATACAATCTGCCCGCCGGTCCGAAGATTTTGCCCGTCAAATTCAGGAAATGGAGAGCCAGTTTGCCATACAGCGCCAGCGTCGTCTGGAGGATTATCGCCTACAACTCAATGATATGGCAGAACAGCACCGGCAGCGTATGGCTCAATTGGCCGTGCAGCGAGCAGAGGAATTGAAGCGGCTGGATGAACAGCAGCGCAAACGGTTGCAGCAGTTTGACCGGCAGTATCAGAACGAATTACAGCAGCTGCGCAATGCCGAACAAAATCGGCTCAATGTCCTGCGAATGCTGGCATTGAATGATCAAGCCTTACTCCAAAGAACCGGCGCAGAACTTACAGCCCGATACAAAGCCTGGCTGGAACAACAAGTCAAAGGCTTTTTGGACACAAAACCACAGCGGCGCGCATCAGGCGGTCTGGTCAATGCCTGGCAGCCTTATTTGGTAGGCGAGCAGGGACCGGAATTGTTTGTTCCCGGAATTAGCGGAACCATCGTACCGAGCTCATTGACCCGCGCCATGCTCTCGGATACTCAGTATAGGGGGGAGAAAGTTGTCAATATGCGAATTGAAACATCCAGTCTGACGCTAAATCAAGTCATGCGAGAGGTGGAGCGGCGCTTGGATCGGCGGGACCGCGTGCTGGCACGGGCAATAGGAGGTTAACATGGCCGATTTCAGAATCGGGACTTCGCAGGACAATATGACAAATATTGAATTATTAACCGTACCGTTGCCTGTACCGCGTTCGATCTTTCGCGAGTATGCAGAAATAGTAACAGCAGCAAGCGGGCGGGCGTACGGCCGCGGTTTACCGGTTTGTAAGTGGATTTTTTCTGTGTTGACTTCTGGGCAGCGGCAGCAGTTGAAATCCTACTGTGCCGGAGCATCGGCAGTGGTATATATCCGCACAATAGCCAATGATGACCAGTACTACAACTACCGTGCCATCATGCATTGGCCGAATGAAGAAGAGCGTGATCCTTCGAAGCGCCGAGACAGACTGGAATTTGAAATTGAATTTACTCATCTGGAAAAACTATGAGCCGTGCTTTGACTTCTCAAGAGTTGCAAATCTTGCGTTCGGATGGTCTGGCTACAAAACTGTTTGCCATTATTGATCAGCCTGTTACTGTTTTTAGTTGTCGGGTAAATCAAACTTTTTCGGGCAGTGAACCGATCGCACAAATTACGTATAACAATGCCAGTGGGAACATGAACAATGTGTTGTCTGGCATGACCGTTTTGGTTGGCAGCACTGCTGGCGCATGGGATAAAGGCCTGGCGCGGGTGCGGAAAACATGGACAAGCAGTATTGCTTATATTGGGGAAACATCCGAAATAGAATGGACAAATGGTCTTTATCTGACTGTAATAGATGAATTTTCAATTTGGCCGCGGCATTTACGGATGATCGGTGAAACGCCATATATGGATTACGACATTCCGTATAGCGATCAGCACAACAATTTCAATCCGGTTGTTGTAATGGGACCGGATCGGGTTGTCAAACTAAATAGTGCCAGTGTGAATATCAATTTGGATGCGTCTCCATCCTGGGCGTTTGGTAGCACGATTACTCAATATGCCTGGGGGGTTGTGAGTGGTAGTGGTACTTTGACGAATGCAAATACCGCAACGCCTATTTTGACCGTTACCACACCGGGACGAATTGTTTTGCGCTGCACTGTAACGGCGGCAAATGGAAAGAGCAGTACAGGGTATCGAACGATTTATGTTTACGATGACAGTACAACTTTGACGGAAGTGCAATTAGATGACCTGACAGGCAATTTGGATCAGGGTGGATATGAATTCAGTGTATTGCTGCCAAAGCCGGTATCCATTGTGCCGCGTGATTATTTGAAGGTTATTTTGTTTGCTGAAGAATATCCGCAATCCATAGGGTTTAATGGTGCTGAAAACATTCTGGCAATCGGCTGGCTGGATGAAAAAGAATGCATGGTAGATGAACAAAGTGGTCAAAGCCGGTTAGCGGTGAAAGGTGCACAATACTGGCTTGGGCGAATGATGGCTTTTCCGACCGGCGTGGAAAACACCAGCAGCACTCCAACACAATGGACGCAAATACAGGGATTGACGGTTGACAAAGCCATCTGGCATTTGCTGTATTGGCGCAGCACTCTGCCGAATTGCGCGGATGTGATACTGAGTGGTGATACACGAATTGCGCCGGCATTCAGAGCGGTGGGAAACTTGTGGCAGCAAATCAAATTGATTGCCGAAGAAAGCATTCTGGCCACGCCGTTTTGCGATTCGTACAATCGTTTTCTGTTGCAGGTCCATCCTAACTTGCGGACTGCTGCCGCAAGAACAAATATTCCGATTATCATGTCGCTTTCAAAAGACGATTATGAGTCTGTTGAGGTTTCAATCCGAAGTACGAATGTGGCGCAATATGAAGTTTCCGGTATTGGTCAAAACAATGAGCCAATTCTGGCTAAATCACCCGGTAAAGTTTTTGGGCGTTTCGGTCAGATACTCAGTAAAGAAGGACTTCTGTTCAGTAACAATCAAAATGCTTTGGAAACGGCCGGTTTGCTATTTACTCGTGAGAAACGGTTGTATGATTTTACAATTCATCTTATAAGTCCAAATAGGGTAATTAGTTTAGTGCCGTTTGGATTTTTATCTCTAGTAATAAATGAAGCGGATACACCAGCGAAGATAACTTTTTCTGGCAATGTCATTCCATATCGTGTTGAATATAGTTTTTCAAATGGGATATTGAAGCAAACGGTTTTTGCTGAACCAGAAGTGTTTCCAAGCATTGCTCAAAATATTATTGTGCCTGCGACACCGATTGTTGGCACACCTGAATTTTCTTTGCCGGATTTTGAGTTACCCACCTGGCCGGCATTGACGCCGGGGCGATTTTCGCCGCCTCTGATACCAGGTGATGACCCGCTGCCGCCCGAAGAAGGCGCGACCTGTCCCGTAAACGCTCCGGCCAATGGACCTTACATCTGGTCAATGTTTTATACACTGGTCAGTAACAGTACGTATCGTGTCAATTTGCCGATACGAGTTGTGATTCGATCCAGTAATCATGACAATAAGACGGTTTGGGGCATCCGTGGTCGGTTTTTGAAACTTAATCAGGATACCAATGTCTGGGAAGAAACGAATGAAAATACGTTTTACAACATTTATGCTTACAACAGCGCCGGGCAGCGAATAGCTACTGGTTTGAAAGACACGGTTTCCGATTGGCGTTACCGCACAGGAACTTTTCAACCGCCGGCTGCGGCAGAAATTGCTTATATCGGTGTGGAAATTGAGGCAGATTTGTTACGGCCAACGACCATTTATCCAGAAGTTGAAGCAGGTCATTTTTGGGATGATTGGGGTAGGGAACATGGCGAGCTGTCTTGGGGTTATCTCGGCGCTGGAATTTGGGCATTTATCAAGAACGCAAAATTAACCTACAACTATTCATGGAATGTATTCACAAAATTGAGACTTGGTGACTACTATGAATATTACCATGTGCCGTTCGTTATAAAACAAAAGGTACATGCATCTCAGGATAAAGGAAATATACTGTGGGCGCAAGGACAATTGCGATCGGATGCATTGGGTTGGACAGAGTTATGGTATGACGATTTTGCGGATGGTTTGATAACACCGCCATATCTCTGGTTTGTAGGCAAGGAATCTCAAGCGCTAGGCAGAGCATATACACACATAACTACAGCATTTGAAATACGTCCATCCGGTCAGACTCAGATTGTCATGCAGCATTACATCGAATGCTGGCGTAAGGCACGATATAAAATCGAATTACAAACTGTTGAGTTATGGAACGTTTGTCCTGTACCGAAGGAGGGATGATGAATAATTTGCAAAATGCATTGGCAAAATTAATCAAACACAAGCAGGATATTCTTACCGCTTATCCTGCTCGTTTGGGTGACGGCTCTGGAAAAGTTATTGCTGGTGCGGGTTTAGTCTATGTGCGTGTAGATGATAGCGTTACTATTGCGGCTTGCACGAACGTACCGCCAATTCATGATCTGAACGTTTGGGTGGGGTATGACCAGTTCCAGACAAGTCTGTTACGCGTATTGGGTCAGCGGGATATAACCGGTAAGCAAGATTTTGCGCCGGGGGTTTCAGCCCACGCTACCATGCATGAGTTTATGGGTGCGGGATCGCTGGGTGGTACCGATGTGATCAAAGTGCAATTGCAACAATTTATGCCGTTGGCAGTTTGGCCATATCAGCAACTAAAAGTTATTGTCTATCCCGGCGTCGTATGGATTGATAATCAATATAAATTGATTGCAGACACGAATCAATACGGCAAGCCTGTACCAAAAGTTATTGACTTCACTGAGTATCCAGCACCGGCGGTTAACAAGGAAATGTATTATCTGATCGGTATTGATAATACAGGCAATATACAAGTGGTAGGCGGCACGCAGGTGGATTGGGGGACGATTACACTCAATGATATACCAGACATACCATCCGTGATGCGTTATCCGCTCGCGGCAGTGCGGCGAACAAATGAGCAAGATGCAATTGTAATGAATCGCGAATCTTCCGATATTGTAGATTTGCGGTTTCCGCTGGCACACAAGCATACGGAGAACGATTTACCCAATAATGCTTTGAAGATTGGTGGGTATCCTGTGGACGTCAGTGGACTAACCGTGGGCAATACGTTGGTCTTCGATGGGACAAAATTTGCACCGGGCGATGCCGTTGGGGGGGGAGGGGGAATTCATTGGTACGTGGATGGACATCTTGAATCTAGCAGTGTAATTGTTCGCTCGTACGTTGCGCCGCGCGACATGACCATCCGCAAAATCTTTATGATGTTAGAGCAACTAGGCACAAGCGGGACGACTACGATTGATATTCGCAAGAACGGCACAACGATTTTTACCAATCCGACCAGCAAGCCGTCATTGGCGTACAACGCAAGCAACAGCGTAACAAGTGCAGTGTCAGAAGTAACCAGTGTTAGCGAAGGCGATATTTTGACACTACACTTAGACAGTGCGGCAATTGGCGCAGAGGGCCTGAATGTAGTGATTGACACCAGTAGTGGTGGAGGTGGTAGTGTTAGCGGTTTTGATGTTGGCATTGACGCGCCAATAAACTGGCCGTCGTCGCAACACAACGAGGAGTTCGACCAGTCGCTCGGCTCAAACTGGACTACCGTCAACATGGGGAGTAACTGGTACGGTGTAGCCAATGGCGCGCTGATTGTTAAACTCACAGGAGTTACAGACGAAAATGCAAGAATGGTGGCGAAGCCGATACCGTCGGGCAACTGGGTCTGTTACGCAAAAGTCGGCCTCGTCTCGCCAACATACGGTAGTGTTTCTAATTTTGTTAGCGTTGGAATCGGATTGTACGACCAAAACAGTGGAAGATTTGGATTACTGATGAATCAGCGAAACACGAGCGCCATTGAACTGTGTTTCCAGCTATGGAGCAGCTCATCTGCATGGGCGTCGTCCGTCTTCTCTGAAACGAACGTGCAGTATTTCCACCCGTACTTAATGATGGCTAAAAAATCCTCCGGATGGGACTTTGGATTTTCCTATGATGGTGCGGCTTTTGCGACATTTCTTTCTGGTTATAATCTCACGTATTTAACGCCAACTCACATCGGCATGTTTGTGCAAAATCGTGTGGGTAACCGCCAGTCCGCCCACACCATGCACTGGATGCGCTTCGAGATTCTGTAGGAGGCATTTATGAAGATTAACGACCAGCAGTTTGGGAGACCGCAGATATTATACAAGGCGACAAAGGTGCAGATTGAGGCTACGCCAAACCCACAGGCCGGCATGATTGCGTTTGCGACAGACACCAATCAGATAGGGATTTACACCAGCGGTGGATGGCAGTGGGGCAGTGGCGGCGATATGCTCAAAGCAGTTTACGACGTGGATAACGATGGCATTGTAGATGCCGCCGAGAGTGTAGATTGGAATGGAGTGCAAAATAAGCCGTCTACCTACCCGCCGTCCAGTCATCAGCACGCTGCTAGCGATGTAACCAGCGGCGTGTTTGACCCTGCCCGCATTCCAAACCTGGACGCAAGCAAAATCACAAGCGGGACGCTGAGCACGGACAGGTTTTCGGCATATAACGATCTGGTTGCCGAAAGTCGAATCGGTCTTGGGACGGATAGGGTTGTAGATGGTGTTTATCTGCGCAGTGCGCTAAATAAAAGCAGCAACATCGTAGAGGATTTTACATCGTCATCTGCGCCATCCGGTTGGCAGTGGGCAGGCAGTCCATTTGTCACGCCACCAGGCGTTACATTCGGCTATTCTGGCACGCTGCTGCGCGCTTATAACATTTCTGGCTCGTTCCGTGCGTTTTTTTACAAAACACCTGTTCCGTCTTTGTATTCTTATTCTGCGCTTTGCGGCTTTGATGTCGGGTCAGGATCGGCGGACATTGGTATTCGACTGGATGACGGAACGGATAACAATTACGCCGAGGTTGTTTGGCGCAACATTTACAGCACAACCGATCCAAACATCCGTGTCCACATCCGAATGCGAACTGGCGGTGGGACGGTTGTTGAGACAGAGGTTACAAATATGCGCCTTGCTTACATTCCTGCGTTTGACCGTCTCACGCTTATTGCTTTTGGCACCAGATGGTCTTCCTGGGATCCGCGTGCCGCCATTGATAATATCAATATACGTTTATCTGGTTCGCAAGTTCCCGGATCAAATGTGTCATGGACGCCGCAGCGGGTCGGAATTGTAATTTCCTGTGCCAACGCGCAAACATGGCACAACTACACTGTGGATGCGGTGGCGTTCTAGTGGAGGCGCTTATGTTGATTTATGAGACCGATACTGAGTACATCCTCGAACACGAAAACATCCGCATCATTGCGGATAAAAAGCAATGCCCTGCGGATTACGTCAGTTATCTGCAATCCGAGCTGGAAAATGCGCTGGCAGGCGCCAAAAGCGCTTCGCAATTAATCGAGGTTGACGGCAAGCTGGTTGCTGTCGAAGAGCCACCCAAGCCGCGCCTGACTGAATGGTCGAAGTGGCAAATCATCCGAGAAAAGCGGAATAGATTACTCGCCGAAAGCGACTGGACGCAAACACCTGACGCACCGCTTGATGATAAAAAGAGAGCCGAGTGGCGCGCATATCGTCAGGCGCTGCGAGAAATACCGCAGCGGTTTGAGCGAGCGGATGACGTGGCATGGCCGGAATGTCCGAAATGACGCATCACAGGCGCAGGTTATCAACCGGTGAAGCGCGGCGGTGGGTTTGCTCAAGGTCAGTGGAGGATAATCGAAGATAAAGCCTGACCATGTCCAGCGAAGCATGGCCGAGTAATTCTTGCAGGGTGAAAATATCGCCGCCATTGCGAAGGTAGAAAATCGCAAAGGTATGCCGGAAACGGTGGGGGTGACAATTTAAAACACCGGCGCGTTTGGCGATGCGCTCGATGATATTGCCAATTGCGTAACGGTCCAGCGGTTTTTCGTCACGGGTAGCAATAAGAGGAGCGTTGTTATTATCTAGGTTGCGACTGGCAATATAAGTCCACAATGCCCGGCGGCTGCTGTTGCCCAGTTTGACAATGCGCGGTCGGGACTTCTTACCGGTACGCCAGGGGCGCACGTGAATTGTGCCGGTTTCAAGATCAACATCCTTGATGGTCAGGCGAGCAGATTCAGAAACCCGCAGGCCGGTATCCAAGAGCAGAAGAATGATCGCTTTGTCGCGGAGTGTTTTACAGGCTTTGGTAAGTTTATGGATTTCCTCAACGCTGAAAGGATAGACGGGGGCAGGAGCAGGCTGAGGCATGGGAATATTGTCCGGCCTTTGCAGATGAAACTCATCTGATGCCCAGTTGAAGTACGAGCGGATAATTTTCCAATATACTTGAATCGTTGACTCAGACCGGTGATTATAGCGGAGATACTCGAAGAAATTTAGAATATCCGCCTGGGTGATCTGATTGACTGGTGGGTTGTTGAGGAAATTAGCAAAAATGACCAGGGATGTAAGGTAGTTATGGATAGTGATGGGGGAATAAGAGCGTGTAATTAGATAGAGTTTGAAACCCGGCAGCGACTGAATGAGTGAGAACATAGGGATGTGGTCTCCTTTCGCTGTAAACGGCCACAATCCCTGCGAAAGTGGGAAGGATGTGCACATTTGTGGGCGGAACAGGACTCGAACCTGCGACCCCATCCTTGTAAGGGATGTGCTCTAACCTACTGAGCTATCCGCCCTTTGGCAAGATTGGAAATATTATACCTTGTTTCTTTGTTCTGTGTTAAACTCTAAGAAGATTACACCATGGTGAGGGTGGTATGAGGTTTGTTCGCTATCAGATTGAATGGGATCAACCCCGCTGGGGGTGGATTTATGAGGATCGGGTTGGACCAATTGACGGGAACATCTTTGGTGATTATCGTCGTTTGCCGGCCGAAATGCCGCTTGATTCAGTGACATTGTTGCCCCCAATACTGCCAAGTAAAATCATTTGTATTGGCAGAAATTATGTAGACCACGCTCGCGAGCATGGAGTTGAGGTTCCCGAAATTCCATTAATTTTTCTGAAACCACCTTCCAGTTTGGTGGGACATTTACAGCCAATTGTCCTTCCTCCTCAATCTAAGCAGGTAGAACACGAGGCTGAATTGGGTGTGGTAATCGGAAAAAGGGGGCGATGGATTACTGCAGATGAGGCTAATCGCTATATCTTCGGTTATACCATTACGAATGATGTAACCGCTCGCGATCTTCAACGTAAAGATGGGCAATGGACACGGGGTAAAGGTTTTGATACATTTTGTCCGGTTGGTCCATGGATTGAAACCGAGATTGACCCCTATGATCTCCTGATCACCTGCAGGGTGAATGGAGATGTTCGCCAGATGGCTTCCACCCGGGACATGGTTTTTTCTATCCCTCAATTAGTAGCCTTTATTTCATCTATTATGACCCTTGAGCCAGGCGACTTGATTTTGACGGGCACGCCGGCCGGAGTTGGAAAACTGGAAGCAGGCGATAAAATCCAAATTAGCATTGAAGGTATCGGAGACCTGATTAACCCGGTAATTAGTGAAATCAATCCGTGAGTTGAACGGTATTTTGTAGTTTAATGATGGTTAGTATTGACAAACCATTTTTTTTTACTATAATGAAATTAACTTCTTATTTCTGAGTAATTAAGTCTCATTTAAAAGTCACCATACTCTTTCTGAGAGGCGGCGTTGATCTGAATGCTGAAACTGGTCGCTTTGCCCGCTATTCAAACGGGGCAGGTATTCAGGGAGCCAATAGCGAAACCGGCCTGGTGCCGGTTTTTGTGTTTCAATATCAGCCAAGGAGGAAAAAAATGGAAACACCAGTTGAAGAAGTTGGGGCGGATCTGGATGAATTCTATGCCAGTGAGCGCCCACGCATCCTGGTCGTTGAGGACGATCAGGATACCGCATTTTTGCTAAAACAAATTCTGCGGCATGCCGGTTTCGATGTTCTCAGTGCTTCAAACGGGAAAGAGGCGTTGAATAAAGTCAACCTCAGTTTTCCTGATTTGATTGTGCTGGACTTAATGATGCCGGAAATGGATGGATGGGAAACTGTCGAGCGTCTGCGAGAAGTCTCCAATATCCCAATTATTGTGGTGACGGCGTTGACGAACAAAGATAATGTGGTCACCTGCCTGCAAAAAGGGGTGGATGACTACATGACAAAGCCATTCTATAAAGCCGAGGTAGTGGCGCGGGTCAATGCGGTTTTGCGCCGGTCCAAATCCAATCGGGAAGGCAATCGCTTTGTATTTCCGCAAATTGGACTGGCTATAGATACCCAAACCCGAGAAGTTCGCCTGCGGAATACCCGAATTCAGCTGACTGGCAAAGAGTTTGGTGTGCTGCTGATGCTTGCCAAACATGCCCCGGAAATTGTCCATTACCAGAAAATTGCTCAAGGGGTTTGGGGAAGGGATTTTCCGCAAGCGCGCCAGCGGATTAAGTATCTGGTCTATCTTCTCCGGCAGAAGTTCGAGGAAGTTGATCCAACATTTGCCGAACGCATTATCAACATTGACCGATTGGGTTATAAACTCAATACGGGTGAGGAGAGTGCGAGTTTTTAACCGATGCCTTTCAACAAAAATCAGAATAGCAGAGCGTCAATCGCGTGATCAATCTCAAGGCAAAATCGTTGATTATCATCGGGGTGATATTGGTTTTGGTCGGCGTTGCCGGTTCGGCGTTGTCTATGGCCGAACTGGTGGGGATTAAGTTTACCAGTTTTGAGGATTGGGAGAACAATCAGGGAGATACCGGTTTCATACCTTTGTCAGTGCCTTTGAATTTTGAAACGGAGTATCCTAAAGGTGGATTACCATCTCTGCCTCCGCTTCCTACCCTCGCCGTTATAACACCCACCCTGAATCACATTGACGGAAATGAAAACCAATCGAGCACTCCTGGTGCGGAAGTCAGCCCAACCCCAGAGGCTACCCGACCGGCAGTAATTCCGACTCGTTTGATCATTCCATCTATTCAATTGGATGCGCCGGTTGTTCCAACCCGATCAAAACAAACCAGGATCGGTGGGGAAATTTATGAGCAGTGGCAGGCCCCAGACAAGTTTGCCGTGGGATGGTACACCGGCTCAGCAGTTTTGGGCCAGGTCGGAAATACGGTTCTGGTTGGACATCATAATGTGGAGGGTAAGGTATTTGAAAATTTACACAAAGTCCAACCTGGCGATGAGATCATATTGGCAGGCGGAACGGTTGCTTTTCGGTATCAGGTGGTCAATGTGATGATTCTGCCGGAACGTAATGTGGATGTGCAGACACGACTGGAAAATGCCCGATGGATATTGCCTTCTGAAGATGAGCGGATAACCCTGGTGACTTGCTGGCCGGCATGGTCAAATACCCACCGACTGATTGTGGTGGCTCAACCGGTGGGTGATCCTTTTTCTATTTCAGAAAATTCTGATAATTAGTGGAGCGAATATACGTTTTCCGGTTCAACCGGGGTAGCGATGATAAAAAGCCGTCCCCAGGAAAGCTCACCGTCTTTTTCAATGCAGGTTTGCAGGACAAGCGTCCCTTTTTGGGTGTAAATCTCATAAAACAAATCAGTTGCGGTGATGACCTTTTTGTCGGGGTCAGCCAGATTGATGAATTTTGAGTAAGGACTGTTGGGTGTTAGCGCTTGATAGCGGCGGATTTCCTCGACACGATATTCCTGATAGGTTTTATCACCGTAAACAATCGTGAGAACATCGCCTTCCTTAACTTTAAAGAACGTCTCTCCGATAAGGTGATTATGAGCCAGCAAAGCGGTAACCCCATACTGACTTGCCATGTTGAATTGGGTTATTTTTTTAGCATCCGTGCTGACAAACGCGGGGTTGTTTTTGGGCTGCTGAATGATTTCTGCCTGCAATAGCACGGGATGATATAGCCCGACCGGATAGGCGCTCATTGGGGTTTTGGCTACCTGAGTGATGAACGCTTCCAGCGGGTCTTGAGTAAGTTGGACAATAAAAGGCGGTTTGCCGTCCAGATAAACTGGAATGCCCGTGATGGGAATGGTTTTTTGTGACGGCAAGAAAACGGTGTTGAACAGGAGTGGAATCATCCAAAAAATTTGTCGAAATTTCGTCATGACTTAATGGTTTAGGAACTGGTTGATTTTGTTTGTGTTTGTGTTTGGTTATAATTTAGTAGTATTGCGGTGATTAATCAATATCGTTTTGGGGGTTGTAAACAGCCTGTAAGTTCAGGGGTGTTTGAGTCTCTTTTCGGGAAAAAACAATTTACCGACAAACGGCATGGTATAATTTAGAAAATTTTGACTGTCTGGCACTTGCTCAGGTTTAAGGAGAACATCATATGTCTGGTCATTCCAAGTGGGCAACCATTAAACGCAAGAAAGGGGCTATGGACGCCAAGCGCGGGCAATTATTTACCCGCCTGACGCGTGAAATTGTCCTTGCGGCACGGGAAGGTGGAGGAGACCCGGCAACCAATTTTCGCCTTCGGCTGGCGGTTGAAAAGGCACGCAGCCAAAATATGCCTAAAGAGAACATCGAACGTGCCATCAAGCGCGGTACGGGAGAATCCAAAGATGGAGCTGCATTTGAGGAAGTATTCTATGAGGGCTATGCACCTCATGGGGTTGCTTTGATGATCGAATGCGTGACTGAGAACCGCAATCGTACGGTGGCTGAAGTGCGTCATGTACTTACCCGAGCCGGCGGCAGCCTGGGTGAGGCGGGATCGGTGGCCTGGCAATTTAAACGGGCAGCCTATTTTGCCGTCCCCGGCGATGAATCGGTCATGGAAAGATTATTTGATGTGGCCGTGGTGGCGGGTGCGGAGGACGTCAATTACGATGATGGCACGATTGAAATTATCGGGCCGGTTGAATCCTTCAAGACCCTGTCCGATGCACTGCGTCAGGCTGGGTTTCAACCCGAAGATGCCGGTTTACGAATGATCCCAACCTCTGAAATGGAGCTTGGAACAGAGGAAACCTTACAGGTCTTGCGGGCAATCGAAAGTCTGGAAGATCTGGATGATGTGCAGAATGTGTATCATAATCTGCGCATCTCTGAGGAGGCGCTGGCAACTTTGGCAGAGGAATAAGCCTCGTGATTGTAGTGGGTATTGATCCGGGGGTGGCTACTACCGGCTACGGTGTAGTTCGGGATACCAGAGATGGTATTGAGTTGGTGGACTACGGCATCATTACCACACCGCCGGACATGGCACTGGCTCAACGTTTATTGGTACTGCACCAGGAACTGCAAAAAATCATTCAACTCCACCGCCCGGAAAGCTCGGCGGTGGAGAAACTGTTTTTTCAAAAAAACGTGACGACTGCCATCGCCGTTGGCCAGGCAAGAGGAGTAGCCTTACTGACCCTTGCGGAGAATCGGATTGAGGTGAGTGAATACACCCCCCTGGAAGTCAAACAGGCGGTTGCGGGTTATGGCTCAGCGGATAAAAAGCAGGTTCAGTACATGGTCAAAGCAATCCTGAACATGGAAAAGATTCCCTCACCGGATGATGCGGCAGACGCATTGGCGATTGCAATCTGTCATTTGCACAGCATCCGTTTTAAAAATCTGGAAAAATGATCACCAGTCCTTCCAATCCGACCATCAAACAAATCCGAAAATTGCGGGAACGAAAAGAGCGCCAGCGGAGTGGATTGTTTTTTGTGGAGGGATTGCGGATTGTTGGCGAAGCCCTGGCTTCAAACTGGTCTATCGAATATCTGATTTATTGTCCATCGTTATTAAACAGCCTGTTCGGTCTGCAACTGGTTGAGAAATTCCAAGCAAATGGTGGAAATATTCTGTCGGTCAGTGAAGAAGTGTTTGTTTCAATTTCCTCAAAAGATGGGCCTCAAGGAATTGCGGCAGTTATTCATCAGCAATGGGTTGATTTGGATAAAACTGTACCGCGTGAGGATGAAATCTGGGTAGCATTGGATTCAATTGCCGATCCGGGCAATCTGGGAACGATCCTGCGTACCAATGACGCAGCCGGGGTCAAAGGTGTTATTCTTTTAGATCAATGCACCGATCCTTATGATCCGGCAAGTATTCGAGCCAGTATGGGGGCAGTGTTCAATCAAGCCCTGATTAGAGCCACTTTTCAACAATTTGCTTTTTGGAAAAGGAACCATTCGATCCCCGTCATCGGTACTTCGGATAGAGCCAATCAAGATTACCATTTTTTCGAATATCCCCAACGGCTGGTATTGCTGATGGGCAGTGAGCGGCAAGGATTGCAAGAAAAACATTTTGCGATTTGTGATGAGAGCGTAGCAATTCCCATGCGAGGTAAAAGCGATTCGCTCAATCTGGCTATTGCCACGGCGCTGTGCGTTTATGAAATCTTCAACCAGAGGCGGGAAAATCCGTACAAACGGGAAGGTGTTGAAAATCCATGATCGTATACCTACAAGGCGAAGTTGTTCGAACCGAGCGAGACAGTTTGGTCATTCAGCTGGGAAGTGTGGGTGTGAAGGTGTTTGTGCCGACCACTACCGCCCGGCAGTCCCGTGCGGGTGATGTGGTTTTTCTGCATACTCATCTGGTGGTGCGTGAAGATGGCTGGTCGATATACGGATTTGAATCCGAAACCGAACGAGATTTTTTCATCTTGCTTTTAGGGGTGAACGGAGTTGGCCCGCGAATGGCGCTTTCTATTCTCTCCACTCTATCAGTGGATAATATTCGTCAGGCTGTTTTCAGCGAACAAGCCGAATTGTTTGCGCGGGTGCCCGGCGTTGGAAAACGAACAGCTCAAAAAATTTTGCTGCATTTACAGGGTAAAGTGGGCGAAGGGGGACCTTTAGAGCGGGCTATTGGCCTTATGGATGTGGACTTGCAGGTTTTGGAAGCACTGACTGGCCTGGGTTACAGTGTTGTGGAAGCCCAAAGCGCAATTCAATCCCTGCCGCGGGATGCCTCGCCAGATGTTGAGGAAAGGTTGCGGCTAGCCCTCCAGTATTTCTCTAAATGAAACCCGCTGAATTTTGTCCACGCTTGTAACTGGACAAAGGTCTTTCTTTCTAGTATGATTTAACCCGTTAATTAGACGAATTATTTCATTATTTGTCAGGAATGCCGTCAAATCTTACTTCTTTTCGGAGGCTCAATGACCGACCTGATCAGACAATTAACCAGTGACCTTCAAGAAAAAATCGAATCTTATCAGCCGCATCTGGAAATCCGGAATGTTGGCACGGTGATTGAAGCCGGTGATGGTATTGCTCAGGTAGAAGGACTGGCCGGTGTGCAATCTCAGGAACTGGTGGAGTTTGAGAATGGGGTGATGGGGATCGCCTTCAATCTCGAAAAAGATCGGGTTGGCGTTACTATCCTGGGAGATTACCTGACGGTTTCAGAAGGAATGCAGGTCCGCTCCACCGGGCGGATTGCCTCGGTGCCAGTTGGAGATGGTCTGATAGGACGGGTAGTTAATGCACTGGGGGAGCCGATTGATGGGAAAGGGCCGATTGTTTTTAACCGTTACCGGCCCCTGGAAAGAATTGCGCCCGGTGTGGTGGAACGACAGGATGTGGATACACCGGTACAAACGGGTATCAAAGCCATTGACGCCATGATTCCGATTGGAAGGGGGCAGCGCGAGTTAATCATTGGTGACCGTCAGACTGGCAAAACTGCCATAGCGATTGATACGATTATCAATCAGAAAGGCAAAAACCTGATTTGCATTTACGTGGCTATTGGGCAGAAAAAGGCTGCTATTGCGCGAACGATTGCCTTGCTGGAACGCTTTGGGGCGATGGGACATACAATTGTGGTCATGGCGTCGGCAGACGAACCGGCAGCCATGCAGTATATTGCTCCGTATGCAGGCTGTGCGATTGGTGAAGAGTTTATGGAAACCGGCCGAGATGCGCTGGTGATTTACGATGACCTTTCCAAACACGCCTGGGCATACCGTCAGATTTCCCTGTTGTTACGGCGTCCGCCAGGACGCGAAGCCTATCCCGGGGATGTGTTTTACCTGCATTCCCGCCTTCTGGAACGAGCAGCCCGACTGGCGACCCACTACGTGATTGTGCCGAAAACTTATGAAGGGGCAAAAGCCAAAGCCACTGATGGTGTGGATGGAAAAGAGTACCGCGGCCCGCTGGCTAAACACGAGGCAGAACAAGCCTTGAAAACCCTTTCAGATGCCGATCAGTACAAAATACTGCCGGTTGAAGGAACGGGTGGCTCTTTGACGGCCTTGCCCATCATTGAAACGCTGTTGGGGGATGTTTCGGCGTATATTCCCACCAATGTCATCTCTATTACGGATGGGCAGATTTATCTCGAGTCAAACCTGTTTAACGCGGGCATTCGACCGGCCATCAATGTGGGTATTTCGGTCTCCCGTGTGGGAGGGGACGCTCAAACCAAAGCCATGAAACAGGTTGCCGGTCGGCTTCGCTTGGACATGGCTGCCTTCCGTGATCTGGCTGCATTCGCACAATTTGGGTCAGATCTGGACAAAGCCACGCAGGCTCAATTAAACCGCGGTTTACGCCTACAAGAAATTCTAAAACAGCCTCAATATGAGCCGATGTCATTGGAAAATCAGGTGATGTCACTCTTTGCGGGGGTCAACGGATTTGTTGATCATGTGCCAGTTGACCGGGTTAAGGCCTGGGAAAGTGCCTTTCTGCGTTACATGGAGTCGTCTCATCCGGATATCGGAAGAGATATTCAGGACAAGAAAATGATCACACCCGAAACAGAAACCCGTTTACGGGAGGCTATTCAGGGTTTTAATGCGGGTTGGGTGTAATAACCCCGGCGAATGAGGGATCAGCATGCCATCTATTCGTGAAATGCGGCTGCGAATTCGCAGCATCAAAAATCTGGCTCAGGTGACGAAGGCGTTGGAAACCGTCAGCGCCAGCAAGGTGAGAAGGGCGATTCAAGCTAACGAACAAACCCGCCCTTATGCCAAAAAAGCCTGGGAAGTGCTGGTACATCTTTCCCGTCAACCGGGACGAAAGAGCCTGCATCCTTTGCTGGCGGACAGGGAGGAAGCCAAAAAAGATTTAGTGGTGCTGGTTACCTCAGACCGTGGGTTAGCGGGAGCTTATAATGTCAATATCGTCCGGCATACGCTGATTGCAATGCGGGAACATGATGTGCCGGCTGTATTTGTTACGGTGGGGAGGAAAGGCCGGGATATGCTGATCCGACGGCGCAGGCCGGTGATTGCTGAGTTCAGTGGATTACCGGTCAATCCGTCCTTCAATGTTTGCGCTCCAATTGGTAAACTGGTGGTGGATGAATACCTGAAAGGCAATGTGGATGAAGTTTTCATTGCTTACACCGAATTCATCAGCATGTTGAAACAGGAACCCGTCATCCGCCGCTTATTACCACTAAAACCGGAAGAGAATCCGACCATCCAGCAAATTCGTTCAGCGTCTATTTCAACCCGGGTGTTTTCTTACGAGCCCGGAGCAGAAGAACTGCTGGATGAAATAATCCCGCGCTTCACCGCTTTGCAGATTTATCAAGCCATTTTATCCGCGCAGGCCAGTGAACATGCTGCTCGCATGGTTGCCATGCGCAATGCAACCGATAGCGCCAAAGAGCTGGTCGGCGCATTGCAAATTGAGTACAACAAGGCCCGACAGGCTTCAATTACAAACGATATTCTGGATATTACCGGAGGCGCGGAAGCGCTTGCTCAGGCAATGGCAGAAAGAGAATAGGGCAATTTCTGAGAAATTGACGGAGGAATTTTTTAAGATATGGAAAAAGCAACCGGTCGTGTGGTTCAAATTCTGGGGGGAGTGGTGGACGTTGAATTTCCGGCGGATGATCTGCCCGAATTGTATGAAGCCGTTGAAGTTGATCGGGACGGCAAAGCGCCGCTTGTTCTGGAGGTTGAGAAACAACTTCCCGATAACTGGGTACGTTGCATTGCAATGGACTCCACGGATGGATTGGTGCGTAATTTACCGGCACGCCGGACCTATGCACCGATCAAAGTGCCGGTGGGCGAGGCCACGCTGGGGCGTATTTTCAATGTGCTGGGCAGGCCGGTTGACAATCTTGGACCGGTTGTTTCGGATGTCTATTACCCCATTCATCGTCCTGCACCAACTTTTGCTGAACAATCCACACGGGTTGAGGTTTTCGAGACCGGCCTGAAGGTCATTGATTTGATTGCACCCTTTACCAAAGGTGGTAAAACAGGCATTTTTGGTGGGGCTGGTACCGGTAAAACAGTGATCATTATGGAGCTGATTCGCTCGATTGCAACGGTTCATCAGGGTAATTCCGTGTTTGCGGGAGTAGGTGAACGCACCCGTGAAGGCACTCAACTTTACCGCGAGATGCTCGAATCGGGCGTGATGAAAGACACGGTTATGGTTTTTGGGCAAATGAACGAACCGGCTGGTGTGCGCCTGCGAGTAGCCTTGACGGCACTTTCAATGGCGGAATACTTCCGCGATCAAGGACGGGATGTATTGTTATTCATTGACAATATCTTCCGTTTCACCATGTCCGGTTCGGAAGTATCGGCGCTGTTGGGGAGAATGCCATCTGCCGTGGGTTACCAGCCCACGCTGGCTACCGAAATGGGCGAATTGCAGGAGCGAATTACTTCAACCCGCAATGGTTCGATTACCTCGATGCAGGCAGTTTATGTGCCCGCTGATGACTACTCCGACCCGGCGCCGGTGGCGACTTTTACTCACCTGGATGCCACCATTGCGCTGGAACGTTCGATTGTGGAAAAGGGCATCTTCCCGGCGGTGGATCCGCTGGCTTCCACTTCGCGGATTTTGGATCCGAATGTTGTCGGGCAGGAACATTATTCCACTGCCCGAGAGGTTCAACGGGTACTGCAACGCTATAAAGATTTGCAAGACATCATCGCAATTTTGGGCATTGATGAATTGAGTGAGGATGATAAATTGATTGTTTCGCGTGCCCGGAAAATTGAGCGGTTTTTCTCCCAGCCGATGTTTGTGGCTGAAAAATTCACCGGCCGTCCTGGCCGCTATGTTCCGCTCAAAGAAACCGTGCGCGGCTTCCGGGAAATTCTTGACGGCAATTGTGATGATTTGCCGGAGCAGGCTTTCTACATGGTTGGCACAATTGACGAAGCCCGCGAAAGAGCCAAAGAACTGGCATAAGTGAGTAATCCCATGCCGATTCATTGTGAAATCATCTCTCAAGACCGAATCGTCTTTCAGGACGATGTGGATATTGTTGTGCTGCCGGGTGAAGAAGGGGTGATGGGGATTTTACCCAATCACGCACCTTTACTGACCACCTTGAAGTACGGGATTATCACGGTTCGCAAAAAAGGCGAAGAGCAATACTTCACGGTTGCCGGCGGTGTGGCGGAGGTGCTCCCGGAAGAAGTGGTCATTTTAGCCGATGCGGCTGAAAATGTCATGGAAATCAATCTGGCGCGTGCCGAGGAAGCCCGCCGCCGGGCAGAGGAATTGCTCAGCAAGATTGGCGATGTGGACACGGACGAATATCTGGCGGCACAGGCAGCATTGCGGCGCAGTACCTTGCGGATCAGCGCTGCACAAAGGTATCGCAGCGGGCAGCCCCGAATAGGCGGCGGTTAAGACATATGGGGTATAATCAAATCAAGGTGCCATAGGTGGGCATCTCATCTTTGTGAATGGAAGGAAATAGAGCGATATGCCTGCATTTTCAAGGGAATTGGGCATTGATTTGGGCACGCTCAATACCGTAATTGCGGAAGGCAACCAGATTTTATTGCAAGAGCCAACCGTGGTTGCGATTGTGGTTGATGAACAAAAGATGGTCGAATGGGGGCAGGCCGCCAGAGATATGATGGGCCGTGTTTCGGAGAGCATTGAGGTGGTGCGGCCTTTACGGCATGGTGTCATTGCCGAATTTGAAATTACCGAGAATTTATTGCAGTATCTTGTTAAGAAAATTTGCGGGCCGATGTTAATTTTTCGCCCCAGAATCATTATCACGGTTCCGTATGGGATTACCAGTGTGGAAACCCGAGCTGTGCATGAGGCGGGGTTGGGTTCAGGCAGCCGAGAAGTATTCTTGATAAAGCAGCCGCTGGCTGCGGCATTGGGAATTGACCTGCCGATCAATACACCTTCCGGCAACATGATCATTTCGCTGGGGGGTGGGACAAATCAGGTGGCCATCCTGGCAATGAATGATATTGTCACCGCGGAAACCTCGCGCACCGGCGGTTTGTATATGGATGAAGCCATTATCAATTACGTCCGAAAGAAGTTTGGGGTGATCATTGGACAGACAACCGCCGAGCTGCTCAAAATTCGGATTGGCGCTGCCATTCCTTTAGAACAACAACTGACAATGGAAGTGCAGGGACAGGATCAAGTGAGCGGTTTACCAAGACCTGTCAGTTTGACGACCGATGATATTGTGGATGCTCTTCAGGAACCGCTGGATGAGATCGTTGCGCTGGTCAAACGGGTTTTGGAAAAGACTCCTCCCGAATTGATCTCCGATATAATTGACCGCGGCGTGGCGCTTTGCGGAGGAGGTGCTTTACTGCGTGGAATGGATAAATTCCTGACCAAGTCGCTGGGTATTCCAGCCTATCTGGTGGATAACCCCCTTACCTGCACAGCCGAGGGAGCCTGCCGTGCCCTGGCCATGCGGGATACGCTGCGGCGGAGTTTGATTAATTTTTAGGTGGCGGGTAGCCCATTAATCCAAGTAGTAAGTCATGTGCTGAAGCTTGATGATCGGGTCAATGTTCTCCACATGAATATCGTCCGGTAAATTGAGACTGATGGGGGCGTAGTTAAGGATGGCGCGAATGCCGGCATCCACCAATTCTTCTGCTACCATTTGAGCAACGGATGCCGGAACGGTCAACATGGCTATCTTAATTCCCAATGAAGGGATTATTCTTTTCATTTCCCGACTGTCTTGAATGATCAGACCGGCAACTTCCTTACCGATTTTTTCAGGATCATTATCAAAAGCCGCTGTAATACGGAAACCGTGTTCAGCGAAGCCTTGATAACGGGCAAGTGCGTTGCCCAAATCACCCATCCCAACCAGGGCAAGGTCCCAAATTCTGGTTAATTTTAAGATGGATTGCAGTTGTTCAACCAGAAAGGCAACCGAGTAACCTGTGCCTTGTTTGCCAAATTCGCCAAATTGAGAGAGGTCTTTGCGAATTTGCGCAGCAGAGATACCAATGGCTTCACCCAGTTCCTGCGAAGAGGTGGTCTTAATCCCTTCGCGGTACATGTGCTCTAGGGCTTGAAGATAGCGGGGTAGCCTCCCAACGACAATATCGGGAACGGTTCTGGTGATCATTTGACCTCGCTGTTGATCAAGATTAGATTCCATTTGTAATGGTTTAATTTTACATTAACTATCCATTTTTTGTGCGTATTTTCACAGAAAAAATTAGCACATGGCTTTTTGCCATGTGCTAATGAAGGTTGAACCGAGGGATTGATTTAGTCCCGATTACGCCCTGTCAGGAGAAATACATAATAAAGGATGGTGGAAATTGCCTGAACGGCAGCCGCCACGTAGGTCAAAGCAGCTGCATCCAGTACGCTATTAACCCCGCGGATCTCCTCGTTGTAAATTGCGCCAGAAGTGGATAACCAGGCTTTGGCGCGCCGGGATGCGTCAAATTCTACGGGCAAGGTTACCAGTGCAAATACTGCTGCCAGGGCAAACAATCCAATACCCAACCAGGCAATTGAAGTGCCAATTGTCGGTGAGAGGAAGAAACCGATAATAAAGATAATCGGCCCGAGCCAGCTCCCAAGTTGAACCCCGGGTACCAGTGCGGTTCGGAGTTGAAGCATGGCATAACCGCTGGCATCCTGAATGGCATGTCCAGCTTCGTGGGCAGCTACACCTGCAGCAGCGACGCTGTTGCTTTGATAAACCTGCGGGCTGAGACGCAGTACTTTGGCGCGCGGGTCGTAGTGGTCGCTTAAGAAACCGTGGGATTGCTCAACCCGCACATTTGACAGGCCAACCGAATCGAGCATTCGGCGCGCAATTTGGGCACCGCTCAAACCGGCATAGGTTCGAACCCTCGAATATTTATTAAATGCACTTTGTACCCTGATTTGAGCCCAAAAACCCAAAATAAGAGCTGGCAGGGAAAAGAGGATGTATAAACCGTATCCTCCAAACATCAGGTCCATGTTCTAATCCTCCATGTTGACATTATTATTTTCTTCTTTGTCCAGGTTACCGAAATCATTTATACCAGACAAGTATTAGTAGAATGTTAACAAAGGATAGATTAAAAATTAGTGCGCCCGCCGAGACTCGAACTCGGGCTCTTACCTCCGGAGGGTAATGTGATATCCACTTCACTACGGGCGCAAAAAAGACTATTTGAATGTGCCTAGATTTTACCACGCTTTCGGATGAGGACAAGATTTTTAAAATTAATTGATCAGGGGGCTTAATTGAGCTAATTCATTACGCAGTTGAGTGATGATTTTCTGATTCCCGCCTTCGTCACCCATCCGCCGAAATTGATGTTTTTTATGGGCAAGTTCAGCACAAAGTTGATAAAAATGGGATATTGTGCGGAAAGTTGGTTTCCCCAGATATTTGAGGAGGGCTTTAATCCGGGCAATATTGGAAAAGGATTCGAGGTACTGTTCCATAGTAATGATTCCCAAATGCACCTCTTCTTTTAACTCGAACTGAATTAACTTTTTCTCTCGGTGAATGACATAGATAATGAAAATACTCAGCCCAATCCAACCGGTCCAGTCAAATATAGTTCCTACCACAATCCCAGCCACGCCTGGGATTAAGGCGGGTATGGTATTGTGGATACTGTGCAGTAAGATGGAAACGATCAGACCTGAGATTGGGTATAAAAATCTTTTCGGCCAATTGGGGGTTAAGCGAGCCAGTGCCAGACCAATTCCGAAGAATGCTGTATAGAATGGGTGCTGCCAGCCAACCAAAACCACCCGAATGAAAACCAAAGTGAATAAGCCCGGATAGCCACTTTCCAAATACCCAAAGTTGTAAATATAGTAGGTGTTTTCGGTAGCCGCAAAGCCCAGGGCGGTGATTCCGGCGTAGACAATTCCGTCCAGCACAGAATCGAACTCTTTGCGGTAAAAATAGAAGACGATTAGAACTGCCATACCCTTTAAAATTTCTTCAATCAGCGGGGCGATGACTGAACCGGTGGTTTGCTGAGCAATAAGTTCCGAACCGGTGAGGAAAAATATGCCTGCTCCCAGCAGCGTATTGATCAAGAAAGCAAAACCAGCAGCAATCACTGCACCCCATACGAAGGCACCACCTAACAGGTGACGGGGTTCCTTTTCAAAGCGGTCCAGCCAGTAGACGAAAAAGGCGAACACCAGCATAGGTAAAAAGCCAAATATGACCGAAAGGATAAAGCCCATTTTTACAAACTCCGCTTTGGGTTAAGTCGTTTCAAAAAGGCGGGCAATTTCATCTCGATTGAATTTATTCAATAACCTTTGACCGTCAGGTGTAATTTGATAGACAAGCGGATCTCCGTGATTTACTTTGCCGAAAATGGTGGCGGTAATTCCATTTTCTTGTAATGCTTTGACAATCGCCTGACTTGAAGAGGAGGAGGCTGCAATGATCAACGCACCAGAAGCGATGCTACCCATCGGATCCAATCCAAAAAAGTCACAAACTTTGCGCGATATGGGTGGAATGAATATTTGGGAAGGTTCAATGATCAGCGTGTTCTGACTGGCGTATGCCAGTTCCCATAATGCAGTTGCCAGACCGCCTTCGGTTGGGTCGTGCATAGCATGGACTTCACCGGCGTTGACTGCAATTTCTGCATCCCGGCTGACGGAAATGCCGGGGTCTATCAAGAAATTTTGGGCCTGGGTGATTTCGTCTGGGTTTAAGGCAGTCGTCAACCGATCGGGAAATTCTTTCGCCAAAAGGGCGGTAGCTTCGATGGGAATGCCTTTTGTCAAAATCAAGGCATCGCCTGGTCTGGCTCCGCGGGGGGTAATTAATTTTTCACGCGTGGTCTCACCGATCAAGGTTGTTACCAAAATTGGCCGGTCTAACCCACTGGTAATTTCCGTATGACCGCCAATCAAAACGATGCCCATTTCCCGGCAGGTCTGGCTCACATCCGCAGTGATTTCGTGAACAAGGGAAGGGGTGGTCTTGTTTTCCGGAAGCAGCATGGTGAGCAGCATCCATTGAGGTTTTGCGCCGGTTGTTGCAATATCATTGGCGGCTATTTGAACAGCATACCAGCCAATTTGACGGGTTGCAAAAGTAATCGGTTCGCTTTTGAATACCAAAGAGCGATCCCCAAAATCCACGACGGCGCAGTCCAAACCTATGCCGGGGCCCAAGATAACCCTTTCTGCGGTTGTGGGCAGGGTGTCAATCAGATGTTGTAAATATTCATGGGGTAATTTACCGAGCGGAAAGGTAAAATTCATTTCTCCTCGTCTTTGATGGCGGCAAAGCGTTGAATGATGGGTTTAATGCGGTCATAATGTGAGCCTTTCCAGTAGATTTGACCGCAATCGGTGCAGCGACTGAATTCGTTGTAGTATAAACGGGTCAATGGCAATAATTGATCGAGGATGGATTGTTTGTCAACCTTTTCCAGTAAGCCGTTGCAACGCGGGCAGCGGCTGAAAGGTTTGAGATATGCCCCGAGTTGAAAATGATTAATGACCTCGGTTAGTTGGGAGAGAGGATCGTCTTGCCGGACACAATAACCCCGCTGGATGATTTTTCTCTTTAACAATCCGCGGTCGCGGGTCAGCACAACTCGATTCTGCTCGACCGCGATGCTGGCAATTTGTTCATCATCAAATTGGTGGTTGTAGCAGGCATCAATGCCCAAAAGGCGCAAATAGGCGGTTAATTTTCCCAAATGATTGTCCAAAATGAATTTTGCAAAACGATCACCAAAATTTATTTGTTCGGTTTGCCATGGGTGGATATGAATATGATCGCCGCAAATGGGATGATAGGCTAAATCAACCTCTTGCTGGTTGACTTTGATTTTTCCAATTTCGGGGTGAGGGACACCAATGGCTTCCACAATGTGTTTCAAAGAGGTTTTTTCGTGCAATTGAAAACGAACTAGGTGCGGATCGGCTTTGGATTTGAAAAAATCGGTCAAAGCCCCGTGAAAAATAACCGTAATCTCTCCACGGTACAGGGATTCAGTAGACAAATTCTCGGATGTCATAGCGGCTGATGTGGGGAGTTCCACTTTTCGACCCGAAAACCAGATTGGCTTCAATGGCTTCGCCTTGTTGAATGCGTTCAGCGGCGCTCAATGGCTGGAGTGATGTTTGATACGCTGTTTGGACATAAGGCAGATTCTCGTTTTCGACCAGCTCGGAAAAGTATATCAGGTCTTCGGCATCCAATGGCATGGCGTTGATAAGTTGGCTCGTATCCTGAACATGGGCATCTGCGTAAGTTTTACCACCTGCGCCGAGCAGCACGATAATGCCAACGGCTACTCCGCCGGCTTTGATATTTCGGACGGCTTGAAGGACATCCTGTGGGGTGCCGGGCTTGTGTAAAAATTTTAGCAAGGGTTCGTGACCCGATTCCATACCGATATAAACCCGCTTTAAACCCATTTCGGCAAGGCTGGCAAAGTCCTGCGCAGTTTTGCGCTCTCCGCTGAAGCCATCCAAAAAGGCGAAGATTCCCCCCAGTCGTTCAACATCGAGTTCCGCGTGAACCACTTCGAGAAGGCTGATCAGGCGGGGCATAGGGATGACCAGAGCGTTCGCATCGCCCAGGAAAATTGTACGCCTGAGGCTGAGGCCTTCCCCCAAGAAAGCCTTTACCGCGCGGATATGCTCGCGGAATTCGTCTACGCGTTTGATACGAAAAGGGCGGTCGCGGTAGAAATCACAAAATGTACAGGTGTTGAATGAGCAGCCTTCTGCTGCCTGCAAAACGACGGAAATATATTGATCTGGCGGAAGAATACCAACCGGTTTGTAAACCTGATGATATTTCTTGGCGTCTGCTACGGCAGATGAATTGTCAAACGCTGCCGCAATTTGCAAATCGTGCCAGCCTTTCTCATCCAAGGGCGGGTTGAATTTAATCTGATTGTTGCGCAGATCTGAAAGCAAGTCATTCAGCAGGATATGACCGCGTTGAATCAAATTGACGGACTCGTCCGGGGAAAGCCAACGGCGATGGCGGTTTTTATCGGGCGTCTGCCACTTGGCCACCACTTTGCCATCTAATCCACGGCGGTAAGATACTTCATTCACCAGCGCAGTCCACAACCGCCCAGCCAGGTCATAACTAAATACCTCTTTGCTGCCAATGCTCACTGTCAGGCAGTTGGTTTTAATGCTGATTGTAACCGATTGATTCTTCCAGTAACCTTGATGAACCATAGACCTAAAAGGGTTGAACGGTATAATATGCAGGTGTTCCTGAGGCTTTGTGAATTATATACCAATTGATCATCTGCTTATAGGATGGTAAAAGGAATCGGTTTTTATGCGCATTCTGTTCATTCGACATGCTCAATCAACCAATAATTTGCTGTGGGATCAGACGGGCAGCAGCGATGGCCGTTCGAGTGACCCAACCCTAACGGAATTAGGGATCAAGCAATCATTGGCACTGTGCGATTACTTTGGGCGCTATCTGGCATTGAATTCTAGAGGTTCATTTCCCGATACGAAAAACATCTATCTTTACAGCAGTCTGATGTGGCGATCTCTTCAAACGGCCCAACCCATTGCGGATGAATACAGTTTGCCGATTTTAGGGTTGCGGGATTTGCATGAGGTTGGCGGGGTGTATCTCAAGGATCCTGAAACCGAGCTGAATGTTGGCTTGCCCGGCAAGAAACCAAGCGATCTCCAAAGGGCATTTCCTCGCCTGCAATTTGTGCAAGAACCGGATGAGCAAGGTTGGTATAACGCTGCTTATGAATCAGACGACCAAGCCCATGCCAGGGCAAAACGGTTGATGGACTGGCTGATAAATCGGCATCGAAATAGCCCTCACGTGGTGGTGTTGGTCAGCCATGGGGCTTTTTTCAATTATTTTATGAACGAACTCCTGGGGATCAACCCACCATACCGCGGATGGTTTGTCATGAACAATACCGGTGTAACACAAATTGAGGTTGAGGAGGAAGAAATCTATGTTCTCTTTGTCAATCGGGTGGATCACTTGCCGGCTGATTGGATAAGTTAGAGCCTGAGTAAAAAATTTATATGGCTTGTGGGGGCTGAGCATGAATGAAGGTCAATTGACGATTACGCCAGAACATCAGGAATCCGATTAATTGCAAAGCCCCACCGACAATCAGGGCAACACCAATCCCGGCAAGGTCGGCAATGGCTGTGCCGATGAGCGGAGAGAGGATAGAAGAAACATATTGCAGACCTTGCGCAATGGAAACAAAGGTTGCGCTGTATTCGGTTGGTACGGTTTTCATCAACTCATCGAAGAAGACCAGATTCAAGCCGGCCTGAAAAATTCCGTTAATCCCTGCAAACAGGGTGATGAGAACGACATTGTGAGTGCTGGCAACCAGAATCGGGTAGATGGCTGCCCCAAAAGTCGTCCAGAGCAGGACATTCCGCGATCCACGCCGGCGCGATTGTTGAGTCCAAAAGAAGTAGCCCACAATCACAATGGCAGTTTGAGCCGTATTGATGGTGGCAATCCAGCTGTTGCTGGCCTGAACCTCGCGAACAAAGTAAAGTGGGAAAAGCGGTAAGGTCAAGGCTGCACCGGAGAGGAAGACAAAGCGTTTGATAACAAATGACTGGAAGGGTTTTTCCCGGCTTATAAGGGTAAGATATTCACCAATAGTTTGCTGAAAAGGTTTTTTCCCGATCTGGCTTGGTTTTTGAAAGTCGGGCAATTGAATATGAGAAGAGAAGTAATAGCTGATCAATCCCCCCACCGAAAGGAAGATAAAGATGACCTGAAAATTAGTTGGGAAGGCAATTCGATCCAAAAATTGACCGATCACGAAGACGGCCACTGCGGTGGTTACTCCCAAGATTGACCAGCGACGGGTCATCAACTCGTAGCGCAGATTGGGGCCGGCTACAGCGTTCATGACCACCGAAAAGGAGATGTTCAACAGCGTTTGAGGGATGGTTGCCAGAGCCCACACAACCAAAATGCCGGTAATTAAAGGCTGACCCTGCAGCAGGAAAGCCAGAGCGCCGGTCAGGGCATAACTCATGATGACACCCAGACGGGCAAGGCTGAACCATGGGATGATCTTTTTTTGATTTTGCAGAAACTGCCCCATTGGAATTGCCAGGATCAAGCCGGCTAAGGCAGGCATGGAGGTCAACAACCCAATTTCGTATGAAGAAGCCCCCAATCGCGTGAGAAATACCGGTAAAAATGGAGCAGCAGCGTTGGCGAGCCCTACGCCAATGGCATCAATTTGAACATTGGTAAAATTTTTGGATTGGACTTTATCTAATTCTGCAGGATTTGAAAAGTATCTTTTTAGGTTCACAATGAAATATCCAGAAAGATCAATTCAAACAAGTTATGATTATACACTCCCCTAATTAAGTTTTTTACAACAGGATGTCATAATCGCCAATTTGAATTGGCTCGGCGTTTTCAATCTGAATGTCAAAGCGAGCCCGCCATTGCAGTATCTGCCGGGCAAATTCCAACCATGGCTCGGTGGCAGGTTGAAGACCGGCGTTAATCCATTGATTGATTTTTTGAAGCCAATCGTGAAGATCGCTTTGAATAGGTTGAAAGAACAGGATCAATGGCTGAAAGTCCCAGATTACCACCCTGCCATCCGCGCTGGAACTGATCAGGGTATTACCATCCGGGATAAACCCCAATCCGCTGGCGGGTTGATTATGCAGTTCGATGGTGAGGAGCGGTTTCAAATCGGCTTCATGGCGGATTTGGATTTTTCCATCCAACCCCATGCCGCAAAGCAGCGGTAAAGTGGGATGGTAGACCAACTGGTTGATTGGAGTAGAAGACGGTGAGGGCAGTGTAAGAGGTTTGAAGGTCGAAAGGCTGAATTGCTGGATCGTGTGATTGCGGATTGCCACAGCAAATTTTTGGCGATTATTAATTGCCATTGTCAGAGGAGCATCCTCTAAGCCAGAGATGGAATGTATGCGGTGATTTCCATGGACAGAGATTATTTGACAGGTGCGGTCAGCGGTGGCACAGAGCAGTAGATGATTGTCAGGCGTAATCAGTAGGGAAAAAATCTCATTCCCGATTTGAACGGGAGGACGTGCCGCCAAACCGCTTGGAAAGTGCCACGATTGAATCGCTCCATCAAAAGCGGCCGTATAGAATATCCTGCCATCGGATCGAAAGACCATCCCCCGGACTTGACCTTTATGCCCATCCAGTGTTTTTAGTAAGGCATGATCCTGGCGGCGAAAAATGCGCAGGCGATGATCTCCACCAGCACAGACCAGATAACGCGCCTGTGGGTCGTAGATGATCAGCCGTGTCGGAGAAACCGGGCTTAGAAGGGGGCTTTGCCATTCAAGCGAGGTCAGATTAAGAAACTGAATAGAGGAGTCGAGGGAGCCAAAACCAATTTCCATTCCGAAGGGTGAAATCGCCATGCTGGTGATACTGCCAGCAGGGGATTGGAGAATCGCTTTCCGGAAGACGGGAAGGGGTTTGGAGAAACAAACTGATGCCAGCCAAGCGACCTGATTGAGTTGAGGGTCATGCTCGAAGTTGATTGCATGTTCGCTGAGGTGATGAAGTAAATAGGCAGACCAGAACAAAGGAGCGCGAGATAAAAGGCGCAGCCAGAGCGGTTCTGATGGATTTAGCAGGATGGCTTGAACAACCCTTTCCCAATCCGCGGGGGTTAATTCCCATAAAACGACAGCAGAACGGCTGTCGGAAAGACGGGAAAGCCATTCGACATGACCGCTTATGCGTGCCTGAGACAGAATTTTTTGCCTTAAAGCCGGACTGGCAGATGAGTATGCCTCTACCAGCCACTGGTGGGTAAAGTCAAATGTTTCGTATTGATCCCATTGGTTTGAGAGAAAATAATAGAGGGCTTTTTCTGTCGGAACCGATGGTGAAAGATTTTTCTGTTGACAAATTTGTCTGGCCGTCGGATCATCAAAATAGACTGCTAGCCTGCATAGAAAATCCACTGCAATGGTGTTCTCCGTTTCAGCCAGCGAGGATAATCGCTTAAGGATGATTTGTTTCTCTGATTGGGAGGTTTGAGGATAGAGAGCCAGCAAGTGGCTTGGTTTGTCAGGTGTATTGAAAAGGAGCAGGCTAAGCAGGTGTGAGAACCGTTGCCGGGCTGGAGATGGGGCAGATTCGATGATTTTCATTTGGGTTGAGGGTTGGGCGTGGTGAAAAAAATACTCGGCGAGAAGTTCGAGATTTTCGCTGGATTGCGCATAGCCACCATCTGGAAGGTATAAAAAGGAAAAAACGGCTTGCAAATGGGGGTTTGGACAGGGCAGGGGATTGAATTTTAAGTGTGTGATTGCTGGTGGATAATCCCTTTCAATTGCAAGCCGGTACAGGCTGAGGATTGCTTCTGGGTTGTTTTGATGGCTTAACTGGATCAGTGCGTCAAGGGCATCTTCCCTGATGATCGGCAGAGGGGCAAAAGCGCAGGCTTCTTCAATGAGAGCAATACTTTCCGGGTTTGGATCAGTCAATAGTATTCGAATGATCCCTCGTTGAATCAAACTCACAAGTTCTTCTTTGGGAAGAGACGGGAATTCGCTTACGGAAAGGAGTGTGCGACGGAATTCTTCGAAAAGACGCTGCTCACTCATGGTCAACGGAAAATCAGCGGATCAATCCCGCTGAAAAGAAGTTCACCGCTTTGTTCGATAATGATTTCACCGGTTGGAACATGCAACAGGTCAGCCATCGAATAACGGGAAGAAAAAAAGTGAATGGTCTTATTGCTGGAGCCAATCCAGAGATTTTCCGAAGGATGAGATTTGTCATAACGACCGGCAATCAGCACATCAATCAACTCCGAAAGCTTATTTGAAGCCGGGAAAGTATTAATCTCTTCAGGGGTAAAGCCAGTAAAAAGGATTACGGAAAGGTGGGTTTTTTGGCGGATTTCTGCCAAAAAACGCAATAATGGCCTCAGCTGTTGCAGCGGCTCGCCGCCGCTGATGGTTATCCCTTCAATAGAAGGGCTGATTCGAAAAATCCGGGACAGTAACCCACTCAATTGGACTGATGCTCCGCCCGTTGGGGAATGTGTTTGTGGATTGAAGCAACCCGGACAATTCAGGGTGCAACCCTGCAACCAGAGGACGGCTCGTTTGCCGGGACCGTTCGAATAACTAAAAGGCTCAAAATGATGAATCCGCAGCGTCTCTGCCACACTCATTTATCCTTTGATTTCCAACGGCGGTATCAAATTTGAATTACCGATAGGGGGTTCCTGGCTCTCAGCGGTCATTTTTCGCTCAAGGATGTGATTTCCCAACGCTTCTTCAAGAGCCTGAGTAATTTCCAGGCAGGTGTTTCCTTTTACTCCGCGGACGCTGATTTCAACCTTTCCGTTGGGGTGGATTGTCAATTCGATTTCCTGGATTTCCATGACAAAGTCCTATGCCATTCGGCGTAACAGTAAGTGAATTTTACCAGCCTCGTCTTTCTCCTCGACAAGATAAAAGCCCTGTTCTTCGAGTTTTTGACGAGCGGCATGATAAGCATACCGCTGGTTGATTCGACGGACAAGGCTGGTCCGTTTGACTCCCATAACGCTGAACCAGTCCGCAACGATTTCGAATTTGCCTTGACGTCGTCGGAATCCAATTTCTGCGCTCAGCGGAGGACGAACTTTGATCTCAACATCGGCTTGCTCACCGCCCAGGGAAGTAATCTTCAGTTCTCCCTGCTCGACCGGATAGCCCAAATCGCGCAGAGCCAGGAGTAAGATTTCCGCATCCACCCATTCCGTCTTGAATTTTGAGATGTGTGACATTCTTTTACCTTGCTACGATAAACGAATAACCGGTTGATTTTCCAATATGATAATCCCAGTTTGCAAATCGCGGGCAGTGATTGTCAATCTTTTTTGAGAATCGATGAAAAAAGAGATTTCAAAGCGAGGAATTGAGGGTTCAGCCGGAGGGTCAGCGATGAGAAATGTTGGGCAATGTTCATTGACAAAAAAATAGGTTCTCTCCTCGATTTGTTGGGAAGGAAGTTGAATGATCCTTGCCGAACCCTGCGGATCAAAAATCAGCTCAAGATTCTCCTGGGAGAAACCGCTTTCGCGTGAATTGCGTATTTCAAATATGGCCAGCCCCAGTTTCTGTTGACCCTCGTATGAGGCTTTGATCGTCAAATGCGAGATGGGCTGGGGGGTTGGATAAGATGTCCCGCTGGAAACAATTTTCTGGAAAGCGTATCGTCGGCTGTGTGGTTCAACATAACGGATGGCATAATCATGGCGCACATAATCAAGGATGTCCATTCCAGATGCAAACAGAGCCGCCCCTCTTGCTACGGCGTCGAGAGGGCGTCTAACCTGGACAGGGGTAGATTCGAAGAAATTTTTTACATGTTGTTGAACGGCCGGTATCAAACTGCTGCCGCCAATCATCAATACTGAGCTGATTTGGTCCTGAGAATATCCTCTCTCATAAGCCTGATTGAGAACATGGCGAAACAAATCGCTCACCTCATGGAAGAGATGGTTGCGTTCGAGGATGTTTTCAAACTCATCGCGGTTGAGGGTCAGGTTGATGAGCTTGTCATCACGAAGGCGGATGTCGCCGGTTGAGGCTTGTGGGTCATGTGAAAGGACTTGTTTGACCCCTTCACAGGCGGATAGGATTTGGGTGCTTGCCTGCCTGACAAGAGGATGATCATCCGTGAGGGAAAACCGCGATAGTACTTCCTGATAGAGCCATTGGTCAATCCGCATGCCTCCAATGTTTTTCCCAGCTTTTCCCAGCACCCGGCAGAGCGGTTTGTTTTTGTCTGTGGGTGATTCTTCCCCGACAATGACCATTGCGGCGTTCATAGTTCCCCCGCCGAAATCAAAAACGAACAAAATTGTCCCGGGCTTAACCTGAATTCCGTAACCAATTGCAGCAGCGACAGGTTCGTCTATCAGGGAAATTTTGGGCAGGTGGTTGGATTCTGCCAGCGTATTCAACCAGTTGGTATAGAATTCAAAGGATTCAACTGGTGCGCTAAAGGCAACCCTGGCGGGTGAAATGGCCTGTTCTTCACGCAGCATCGTAAAAATGGTCGTTAGAAAGTCCTGGGCGGCTTTTGAAGGAGTTGTTTCGCGCTCATCCAACCGGATGCGGATGGGACTACGACTGAGAATATATTGTTTCATCCAGCGCATGGTACGGCGGGAGTCGCCCAGACCTTGTTGGAGAATTTGATTACCGATCCAGAGGTGTCCTTCTGGTGAATAATGGATTAAAGATGGGATGAGAGGAATTTGCTCTCCATTTTGTGAAAACAGACGGCAGTAATCCGGAATTTTGATCAGGGAAACCTGCTGGGAGTTTTCGTCCCAGCCAGCGATCAGGGTATTTGACGTCCCAAAATCAATTCCTAAAGCGGAAATTCCCATCCCGTTTGAGCCTGAACGCTGCTAACCTTCTGAACGGATATCCAGTTGAATCGGAACGAATTGATGTTCTGCTTCTTCGGTCTGTTGAAACGAAGCCGATTGAGCGCGGCCTTCTCGCAGCCAGTTGCGCAGCATGGTGATATTTTCCCGCTGAGAAACCGAAAGGGGTACCTGACGTTTGAGTGAGTAAAGGATGTCCTCGGTTGTAAATTCGCGTAGACCATCATTGAAACCAATATACATCGCATCAATCACCGCCTGTTCGATCTCCGATCCAACATATCCGCTGGAGGCTTCAGCCAGTCGGTCGAGACGATAATCTTCCGGTAATCGGCCGCGTTTACGCAGATGAACAGCAAAAATTTCGCGCCGTTCTTCAAACGTGGGAAGATCCAGGAAAAAAATTTCATCAAATCTGCCTCGCCGGAGCAGTTCCGGCGGAAGGCTGGAAATATCATTGGCGGTGGCAACGACAAAGCAGGGAGCAGTTTTTTCCTGCATCCAGGTCAAGATGGTGCCAAATACGCGGGTACTGGTGCCACTATCCAAACCTCCGTGAGCGAGGGCCTTCTCCATTTCATCAATCCAAACCACACAAGGAGAAACGGTCTCGGCCAGTTTAAGAGCTCGGCGGGTTCTTTCCTCCGATTCGCCTACCAGACTGCCAAAAAGGGAACCAACATCCAGGCGCAGCAAGGGTAAACGCCACAACCCGCCGATCATTTTTGCAGTCAGACTTTTGCCGGTTCCGGGAATTCCGATGAGACCAATCCCTTTAGGAGCAGGCAAACCGTAAGCGCGGGCTTCCTGTGAAAAAGCGCGTTCGCGTAAGCGCAGCCAGTTCTTAAGCACACCCAGTCCGCCAACATCATCGGGGGTTTCGGTTACCGCGAAAAACTCGAGTGCTTCGCTTTCGCGGATGATTTGCTTCTTTTCCTCGGTAACCAGATCAATATCGCGGTCGTCTAATAAGCCGTCTTTGACAATGGATTTCGCGAACACCCGCTGGGCTTGAGAGGCAGTCAGTCCAATCGCCGCCTGAATCAATTTTTCTTTTCCCAATGGAGTCAGGTTGACTTTGACGCCGGGGGTCTGAATGAGCCGGTTGAGGACTTCTTCCAGTTCTGAGAAGGTTGGAAGGGGAAAATCCACCAAAACGGCGTCGTCTTTCAATTCATCCGGAATTTTTGACGAGAGTGAGGTAATCAAGATGGACTTTTTGGAAAACTTCAACCGCTGGCTGACATTTCTTAATTTGCGTTTGATCTGCGGATTGTTCCAAATTTCATGAAAATCTTTGAGAACAAAGAGCGCCGGTATGGCCGGATCAGCCGCTTCGATTTGTTCCAGTGCCGTGAGTGGATCGCGGGCAGTGTTTGGATTACCGCTGCCGACTAGAAGTTGAAATCCATCGGCGGCATCCCAACTCAGAAGCCGGCGCTGGGTCTGTTCGCAAACCCGCTGAATTGTGGTTAACAAGCGTTCCTCTTCTGGGGTGACGAACACCAGTAAAGTGAAACGAGCTCTCAGGTATAAATCGAGTTGATCTTCTACATTCATAAGATTTGATTTCTAATTCGTTCTTTTCAAGTGATTATAACGCATCCTTACTTTTCTTTCGGGTTGTGACATTTATCAACCAGAGCAGTGACAGAGGAATACTGAAAGTGAATTGGCTTTCACTATAATTGAATTGAGGGAAAACGTGAAATCCAATTCTTCCAAAATCTTCCAGATAAGGAGAGGCAGATGATTAAGACCGACGTGGAAAAATTGCGGAGCGCACATAAATTGCTGGCAGAGTTTCGTTATGACCTTCGCCCCGTGGTACGGGGGTATGCTAACCGAACGCTGTATGTCAATATCGGTGAAAACCGCATACAAAGCAAGTCGGTTGACGAGAAAATGAAACGAACCTTCACTGGAGGAAGAGGTTTCTGCTTGTGGCTTTTGTGGAATGCTATCCGTGACGAGACCCGCTGGAACGATCCGGAAAATGAACTGGTCATTGCCGGCGGGCCGATTGGCGGAATTACGGCTTATCCGGGCAGCGGTAAATGTACGGTTGTGACAATTTCACCATTGACCCACACGGTAATTGATAGCAACAGCGGCGGTTACTTTGGACCATACCTCAAGTTTGCTGGATGGGATGCGCTTGAAATTCAGGGGAAAGCCCAGAACGATGTCATCATTTACATAGACGGAGATGAGGGGATTGTTCGAATTGAGGAATCTCCGCTTGAACCAGAGGACACCCATCTGATCAACCGGATGTTGACCGAAATGTATGCCGATGACCCCCGCGGACTGCGTGGAATCTCAGTCATTTCAGCCGGTCAGGCAGCCAATTACAACTCCATTTGCGGTTTGAACGTTAGTTATTATGATCCGCGCCGGGATGAAGTGCGGATCAAGCAAGCTGCCCGGGGAGGTTGTGGACGGGTGCTGCGAGATAAAAAGATCAAGGCGGTTGTGGTGCGGTACAGCCAGGTCGGCGGCGACAGCAATGGGGTTGCCAACATGGACCTCATCCGAAAGGCTGGGCAACGGATCAACCGTGAAATCAGTCTGTTCGATGCTTCACAGAACGATATGCGGGGTACGGGCACCCCCTATCTGGTTGAGATCATGAACAAGTTTAATTTGCTGCCCGTGAAGAACTTCCGTTATGGGCATCATGATGATGCGCACCGGGTTGCGGGAGATGTCTGGAAGCAGAAATTTGACATGCGTGGGCCGGATGGCTGCTGGTACGGCTGTACAATGTCCTGCGCACATGGGGTTTCGCACTACACGCTGCAAACCGGCCCCTATAAAGGAGAGGAGGTCTTCGTTGATGGGCCGGAATATGAGACACTCGGCGGGCTGGCTTCCAATCTGTGTATCTTTGACCCGGCGCAGGTTCTGGAAATGAATTTTTACGCCGATACGTATGGGATTGATAGCATCTCCCTGGGCAATTCGCTGGCATTTGCCATGGAATGTTACGAACTGGGTATCATCAACAAGGAAATCACGGGTGGGTTGGAATTGACATGGGGGAATTTTGATGCGGTTATGGAATTAATCCACCAGATGGCACGCGGAGAGGGTTTTGGCGTTGTTGTCGGTCAAGGTGTGCGTGCGATGAAGCGGCTGTTTACTGAAGATTATGGGGCGGACCCCACACTTCTAAATGACATCGGGATGGAGATTAAAGGGCTGGAAATATCAGAATACCTATCCAAGGAATCGCTTGCCCAGCAGGGTGGTTATGCACTCGCAACGAAGGGACCTCAGCACGACGAAGCATGGCTGATTTTCATGGATATGGTTCACAAACAACTTCCCACATTCGAAGCCAAAGCCGAAGCCCTGCATTATTTTCCAATCTGGAGGACATGGTTCAGTCTGCATGGATTATGTAAATTGCCGTGGAATGACATCATTCCGGAAAGCAACAAGACTGCCAAGGAACCCGCAAAAGTACCGGAACATGTCGAAAATTACTGCTGGTTATACGAAGGAGTTACTGGCGAAAAGATTGACATTGACGGGATCATTGAACAATCGGAAAAGGTCTACAACTTCCAACGGATTTTCAATCTACGAATGGGATTCGGGACCCGCGAGCATGATTATCCGCCATATCGCGCGATGGGACCGGTAACACCGCCTGAGTATGAAGATCGCAGGGATTATTATGATGAGATTCTGACTAAAGAAGTCGGCGTAGATATCAGCGGTATGAGCACCGAACAGAAAATTGCCGAGTTGAGAAAATACCGGGAGAAACGGTATGACCGGCTGGTAGATGCTGTCTATCAGCGACGTGGATGGACAAAGAAGGGTATTCCTACCCTGGAAACCATCCGGCGTTTGGGAATTGATTTTCCGGATGTGCTTGACTTAGTCCAAAAACATACCGGTTGATCAATCGTTTACCTTTCAGGCAGGATTTCAACCGATGTGACCAGCAGGGTGTTGCAGCCAGCATCCGCCCAGCTGCCTCGAAAATCACCCTGCTGGTCATAACGTGCAATATCCAGGATTTCAATTCCCTTGACCCGGACGGTATCTCCTTTGCGGATAACAGATAATTGATGGTAAATCTCTTCTGTTGAAGGAACGGTATGTAATAAATTGATTGTCCCTGCTGGACGATTGGACTGATCGGTGTACCAGAAAAAGCGATGGTTGGAAACAGAGGTGCGCACCAGCGAGGGATCGGCAAATTCACCGCTGGTTACGAGAATATCGTGTGAAAGCAAAGGAAAAGCCCTTTCGTTAATTGGCGAGGCATGTCTGACTAAGCCTTCAAAAACAGCGGTGTTTTTCGATTCGTATCGAATTTTCCAGGTTTCGCCATTGCTGTCCTCCACCGAAGTAAAAGCAGAATCGATTTTCCAGGTGTCAAATTCGGGTACTGTGGTCCATAACAGGGTAATCTCGCCGGTTGAAATGGACCAAAATAAATAGCCAATCAGGAAAATCCCAATAAACAGTAAGGGAGAGCGAATCAGACACCCCAGCGGAATTAGAAGTAGCTGGCTTGTGGAGGGTTTTGGGGGTTCGCCAGTTGAAGGATTTACCGAAGGTTTATATTCCATTGCGATTGAATTATAGCAAAAGGCAGGTATAATCAGGCATTGGAGGTGATAAGCATTACAAATCTGTGAAGAGAAACGGAAAAGACCAGCGCATGGCTTCACATCTCTGAGATCCGCGAGGTGATGAAGTGACGAGGAGGAAGGTTCCCTGCTGCAAAGCAGGGTTAACCGGTGAGAACAGAATAATGCATCTGGTCACCGGGAAAATCGAGGGATCAGCGGAAGCCTTCCGGGCGTTTTGACCGCCCATCTTTTCCTGAAACATGAATTGAGCAGTAAGTGAAAATCTCTTTCCCTGAGCGGGAAAAGAGAATTCTTGAAATGTTGAAAGGAGATATTATGTGTGGCATTGTCGGCTACATTGGGGAACGCAATGCGACTCCGATTGTTCTCAATGGGTTAAAACGCCTGGAGTACCGGGGTTATGATTCAGCGGGGATTGCTGTTTTACAGAACGGCAGCATCGAAATTCGCCGAGATGCGGGAAAATTGAGTAAACTCGCCAGTCTGGTCGAAAGCCAGCCGTTAGAAGGCAACATCGGCATTGGCCATACCCGCTGGGCAACTCACGGAGAACCCAGCGCCCGAAATGCCCACCCTCACATGGGCAACAGTCGCCAGGTTGTGGTGGTGCATAACGGCATTGTTGAAAACTTCCTGGAGCTGAGAGAAGAACTCATGGAAGAGGGGGTGAATTTTAATTCCGATACCGATACTGAGGTGATTGTTCATCTGATCGAGCGTTTTCTAAGCGCTGGCACTTCGTTGGAAGAGGCAACCCGCCAGGCGTTGCGTCATTTGAAGGGTGCCCATGGCGTGGTGGTAATGTCATCCCTGGAACCGGATAAAATCATTGCGGCTCGCATCGGTAACGCCGGTGGTGTGGTCGTCGGTTTTGGCGAGAAAGAAATGTTTGTCGCCTCGGATATTCCGGCTATTTTAGATCATACCCGCCGAATGATTTTCCTGGATTCGCATCAGATGGCTGTTGTGACCCGCGAGAATGTGCGGGTGATGACATTGGATGGTAAACCTGTTCAACCACAAGAACACCTGATCAGCTGGGATCCGGTAGCGGCCGAAAAGGGGGAATACCGCCATTTTATGCAAAAAGAGATTCACGAGCAGGTGCGTTCACTGACCGACACGCTGGCTGGTCGTGTAGATTTTGATGAAGGACAGATCCGTTTGCCCCAATTAAACCTCACGCCCGACCTGGCAAGACGAATCCAGAAAATCATCATCACGGCTTGTGGTACGGCTGCTCATGCGGGCATGGTGGGCAAAGTGTTGATCGAGCGAATTGCTCGCATACCCGTTGAGGTGGATATCGCATCAGAGTTCCGTTACCGTGATCCGATTGTGGATCAAAACACGGTTGTGCTGGCGATCAGTCAATCGGGAGAAACCGCCGACACACTGGCAGCGATGGATGAAGGGCGTAAACGGGGGGCGGTTTTGTGGTCCATTGTCAACGCGATTGGTTCCCAGGCGATGCGGATTGCGGATGGATATATTTCCATGCAAACTGGCCCGGAGATTGGGGTAGCTTCCACCAAAGCGTTTACCGCGCCGCTGGTGGATTTATATATGCTGGCGGTCTTGCTGGCGGACTTGCGCGGCGTGCTGGATTCGACCAGAAGGAAACAACTGGTCAGCGATTTGCGATTGATACCGGATCTGGTTGGGCGATGCCTCGATAGGGAAAATGAGATCATCCCGGTTGCAAGAGAAATGAAGTACATTCGTAACATGCTCTATTTGGGACGGGGAATCAACATGCCGATTGCGTATGAAGGGGCATTGAAACTCAAAGAGATTTCTTACATCCATGCCGAGGCCTATCCGGCTGGGGAAATGAAACACGGTCCAATTGCGCTGGTGGATCGGGATATGCCGGTGCTGGCAATTGCCCCCCAGGATCCGTGGTATGAAAAGATGATCAGCCAGATTGAGCAAGCCAAAACCCGCGGAGGGAGTGTGATTGTGGTGGCAACCGAAGGGGATACACGGGTGCCAGAACTGGCAGATCACGTTTTTTGGGTGCCGCCAACGCCATGGCTGCTTTCCCCCGTGGTAACGGTCATTCCGCTTCAGCTGTTTGCCTATCATATTGCCTCTCTGCGGGGATTGGACGTGGATCAGCCCCGCAATCTGGCAAAAAGTGTAACCGTTGAATAGTTTTTGAAGCGGTAAACGGGCTGAACGGTCTTCCCCGTAAGTGGGAAGACCGTTTTTTTTACATGTTCAGTTCTCCTTAGGGATTTTCGGAAAAAGAAGGCCGGTTAACCCAATTTTCCAGATCTTCGGGAAAACGATGATTTTGTAGTTTGATGAGTAATTGATGAGGGTTTTCTTCAACCACGAATAGTTCACGATGATTGGAGTAAATGAACCCTTCTTTTTGAGCATGTTCAATCAAAGAAATCAGGGGGACGAAATAGTTATTGATATTCAACATTCCCAGTGGTTTGCGATGGATGCCAATTTGAGTCCAGGTAAGGGTTTCGAATAATTCGTCAAAGGTGCCAAAACCACCCGGCAAGGCGATAAATGCGTCTGCCAACCGGCTCATCAAGGCTTTGCGCTGGTGCATGTTCTCCACAATTCTTAATTCACTGAGTTGATTGTGAATTAACTGTGGTTGAAAAAGAGAGCGGGGCACTACTCCAATAACCATTGCGCCGGCGTTTAGAGCCGCATCGGCCAGAGCGCCCATCAAGCCGGTTTTTCCACCCCCACAAATAATCTGGATACGGTTTTTTGCCAGCATGATCCCCAATTCTGCGGCTCCGTTCAGATAAGAGGGGGAGAGGTGGTCGGCAGAGCCGGCGAATACACAGATTGAGTGGATGGTATGGATTGTCATAAGCCTATTTTATAGGAATTTTCGGTAAAAATGAGGGTATTGTTTGTATCACCCCAAAGTACATGACATTCGTCCTAATTTGACTGTAATATCAGAATTCAGACCAATTTAATATTGTATTAAGATAACAGAGTCGGTATAATTTTCTCTAATGAGGTTTTAATCTGATCCAAAGGAGGTGGTTATCTGCAGGAATTTTTATGAGGTATCCTGAGAATTTTTTTACACCCAATTTCCCAAAAAATTTTAGAGAAAGGATGGAGAGCAATATGACAAGAAGACTACTCAAAGGCTTCCTCATGGTCGCCCTGTTTGTAGTAGTTGGAGTTGTTTTAACGGCCTGTCAACAAGCAACTCCAGAGCCAACGCAGCCGCCCGCTCCACCACAACCAACTGCCGTGCCCTGTCCAACATCTGCACCCTGCCCGGCTGCACCAGATTTATCCAGCGAGGTGCCGTATTATGCTTTGTGGATGAATTCGGGACACGCGGATGCAACTGCTGAGGCCTTCCGCCACTGGGATAGCGAAAATCCTGCTGAAGTTCCTCCAACTTGTGCCAAGTGCCACAGCAGCGCCGGTTTCCTGGATTATATCGGGGCGGATGGCAGCCAGGCATTTGCTGTAGATAAGCCGGCACCAACCGACACGGTTATCAACTGCAATACCTGTCATAATCCTTCTACCGAATCCCTCACCACAGTGAAGTTCCCCTCTGGTGTGGAATTGACCGGTTTGGGACGGGAAGCCGTGTGTATGACTTGCCACCAAGGCAATGCTTCAATGGTGCAGGTAGATGAAGCCATCCAAAAAGCCGGCGCGACGGATGAAGATGCGGTTGTCGGAGAACTTGGCTTTATCAATATCCACTACTACGCGGCTGCAGTCAGCCGGTACGGAGCTCAAGTCAAAGGCGGCTATCAATATCCCGGAAAATCTTATGATGTATTGTTTGAACATGTCTCCGGTGTGCAGGCTTGCCAGGATTGCCACAATTCTCACTCCCTGGAGTTGAAGACGGAGAGTTGCGTGAGCTGCCATCCGGGTGCCAACTCGGTTGAAGGGGTGCGGGCAATCCGCATGGCGTCTTCTCTGACCGATTACGATGGAGATGGCGACATCAAAGAAGGATTAGCGGATGAAATCGCCGGTTTAAGGGATATGTTATACACCGCCATACAAGCGTACGCCAAAGAAGTAGCCGGTACGGCAATTGTCTATGACAAAAATGCCTATCCATACTTTTTCATTGACACGAACGAGAATGGCAGTGTTGATGAAGGCGAAGCCATCTTCCCGAACAAATATGCCTCGTGGACGCCCCGTTTGGAAAAGGCTGCCTTCAACTTCCAGGTGGCAATGAAAGATCCCGGCGGTTATGCTCATGGTGGAAAATACATCATCCAACTTCTGTACGACTCGATTGAAAACCTGAACGAAAAACTTGCCACACCGGTAGATTTGAGTATGGCGAATCGGGTGGATGCGGGTCACTTTGATGGTTCGGCTGAAGCCTTCCGGCACTGGGATGCGGAAGGTAAAGTTCCGAATGCCTGTGTCAAGTGTCACACGGCTGACGGCTTACCGCAATTCATTGCAGAAGGTGTCAATATTTCAATGATGCCTTCCAATGGCCTGCGCTGCGAAACCTGCCATAATGATCTGTCCACCTTCTCGTTGTACCAGGTCGAAACGGTCACTTTCCCCAGTGGTGCAAAGTTGGGGTTTGAAAACAGCCCGAATGACAACTTGTGTCTCAACTGTCACCAGGGCCGAGAATCGACCGTGAGTGTCAACCGAGCCATCGCGGGGTTGGAACCGGATACTCCCTCCGATAAATTGACCTTCCGCAATGTTCACTACTTTGCTGCAGGTGCAACGCTATTCGGATCGGAGGCGCAGGGCGTTTATCAGTACGCTGGCAAAGAATATGCTGGCAAGTTTGAACATATTCCCAATTATCAAGCCTGCTCGGATTGCCATGATGCCCACAAACTCACGGTTGAGGAGGGCGCCTGCCGGGCTTGCCATCAGGTAGAGGATGTTACCCAGATTCGTCTCGAAGATCCGAAGGTGGATTATGATGGCGATGGGGATGTAAATGAAGGCATCAAGGGTGAAATTGACACTCTGGCCGAGATCCTCTATCAAGCCATTCGTACTTACGCTAAGGATGTAGCGGGTTCACCGATTGCATACTCGCCAACTGCTTATCCCTACTTCTTTGTGGATACAAACGAAGATGGGGTGGCATCCCCCGATGAGGCGATCTTCCCCAATCGCTATGTATCCTGGACTCCGAGACTTTTGCAGGCGGCATACAATTACCAGTATGTCCAGAAAGATCCGGGCGGGTACGTGCACAACGGCAAATACATCCTGCAAGTGCTGTATGATTCAATTGTGGATTTGAGCAGCAAAGTGCAGGTCAATACGGCTAATCTCAAGCGGCCGTAAGCCAGCCCAAGCAATTCAAAAAAAATCAAACCCTGCAATCAGCAGGGTTTGATTTTTAGTGTCAAGTATCATTGCATAAATAGGATGAATTTCATGGTTTTTCGTGAGTGACAGGAAAGAATTATTTGGAGTTTAATGTATAATTAATTTTGTTTACCAATCTTGTCTTATCGTAAATGTAGTGTTTCCCGGTGATCGAATCCCTTTGGGTAAGGAGCATTCATACTCATGGCTAACCGTTACAGATATTCTTCAAGGCTGCTTGTGGTTGCAATTGCCGTGGTGTTCGTTGCAATTGGCCTGGCAGGAGTCGTTTCTCAAAATAAGCCACAAATAGTGTTGGCCGAAGCGCCTTTGGTAGAGAAAGGGCAATTGCCGAACAATGCGGCTTGTCTTTCCTGTCACATGGTTGAAGGCCAGGTTAAGGAATTTCCAAATGGGGACTTAATTTCGGTGGTAATTGCTCCTGAGACCTACGGTCTTTCGGCTCATGCTACGTTAAGTTGTCAGGTTTGTCACACCAATATCAGCGGATATCCGCACCCTGAAAATTTGGCTCAATCCAGCCGGGATTACACTTTGCAATATCAGAATACCTGCAATCAGTGTCATCCATCTCAGGCAACAGAACTATTAGACAGCGTTCATTCAAAAATAATGGCAGAAGGCAATTTGAATGCGCCCATTTGTGCGGATTGTCATAATCCTCACGAACAACCGAAAATCAAAAAGGACGAGCAGGGCCGTCTGACGGCTGTCGAACATGCGCAATCTGCAATGGTGTGCGGACAGTGTCATAGCACGATTTACGAGGATTATGCCAAGAGCGTACATGGTACTGGTGTGTTGGTGGATAAAAATCCGGACGTGCCCTCTTGCATTGATTGTCATGGCGTTCATAGCGTAAGGGGGCCAATCGGTGGAGCAGCGTTCCGATTATCTTCTCCCAAGATTTGTGCGGACTGCCACACGAACGAAGAAATTATGTCCAAGTATGGGCTTTCGACTCAAGTGCTGCAAACTTATATTGCAGACTTTCATGGAACAACGGTAACCTTGTTTGAAAAACTTGACCCGGATCAACAAATCAATATGCCGGTTTGTTACGATTGCCATGGCGTTCATGACATTCGCCGGGCGGATGATCCGGAAAAGGGATTGCAAGTCAAGCAAAATCTACTGGCTACCTGTCAGAAGTGTCACCCCGACGCTACCGAAAACTTCCCGGATGCCTGGTTGAGTCACTATATACCTGACCGCAATCGTTACCCGCTGGTGTATTGGGTGAATGAATTCTACAAGTATTTCATTCCAACGGTGTTGGGTGGCATGGGATTGTTTGTGGTCAGTGATATTTACCGACGATGGGTTGTAGATCGACGGAAGAAAAATTCCATTCCTGCCGAAACCGTTGTTGAAAGCCAGAAGGAGACACAGGACAGTGACTCCCTTCAAGACCAACAGGAAATTAAATCTGTAGAAGAAGAAAATCAAATCACTGATGAGAAACGGCAGGATGAGGAGAATTCGTGATGAGCGAGAATCAGAAAACCTACACCCGCTTTAGTCTGGCTGAGCGAATTGAGCATATTGTACTGATTGCCTCTTTCACCACCCTGGCAGTTACCGGTTTGGTGCAGAAGTTTGCTCAAAGTTCAATCTCGATTTCGATTATTGCTGCGTTGGGCGGAATTGAAATAACCCGCATCATTCACCGCGCCGCCGCGATTGTGTTCCTGGTACAGGCAATTTACCATCTGGTTGCGATTGGATATAAACTGTATGTTCAACGTAAGGAAGCCAGCATGCTGCCGGGATTTAAGGATTTGCAGGATGCTTTTCAGCATTTCCTTTACAATCTTGGATTGAGGAAAGAACGCCCCAAGATGGATCGGTATAACTTTGTCGAAAAAGCAGAGTATTGGGCGATGGTGTGGGGATTAGTGCTGATGGCCTTGACCGGGTTCATGATGTGGAATCCAATTGCCACAGCCCGCATTCTGCCGGGACAGGCCATCCCGGCAGCAAAAGTCGCTCATGGCGCAGAGGCTATTCTGGCAGTACTGGCTATTTTTATCTGGCATTTTTATCATGTCCACTTGAGAACTTTTAACAAAAGCATGTTCACCGGGAAATTGAGCCGGCATGAAATGGAAGAAGAACATGCGTTGGAATTGGAAAAAATCGAGAAGGGGCTGCTCCCACCGCCTCCCTCGCCGGAAGAATTAAAGCGAAGAAAACGAATTTACTACCCGGTTGCGGCTGTGTTGAGCCTGATTCTCTTGTTTTTTGTTTATCGCTTTGTAACCTATGAGCAAACGGCAATTACGACCATTCCGCCGGTTTCAGCCCAATCAGAGAATGTATTTGTTCCGCAAACTCCCACTCCACTGCCTACTCGGCCACCAACGCCCACGTCGATCCCCACTCCGGCAGGACAATCTTTTGAAGGGCCGCTGAGTTGGAATAACGGCATTGGTCAGATTCTCGTTCAACGCTGCGGCAGTTGTCATGGGGCAATGGGCGGTTTGGCTCTGAATAGTTATGAGACCGCCATGAAAGGTGGAAGGTCGGGTGCGGTGATTGTAGCCGGGGATAGCGAAGCAAGCCGGCTGGTCACCACGGTTCGAGATGGAAATCACCCCGGTAAGTTTGAGCCACAAGAACTCGAACTAATTATCCGCTGGATTCAAGAAGGGGCTCAAGAATAACCACAAATTTAAGTAGTTGAAAGAAAAAGCCGTAAATTGGAAATGATTTACGGCTTTTTCTTTTGCTGAGTGGTAACTGAAAATCGACAGGTGAACGGAGATGAATGGTTGGGATGAATGTGCTGTTCGAGGGTTATTTTTGTTTCCAGATGATTTTGGAGAATCAATCTATCCATTTCGCACAACTGTGGAAATTGAGACAGTAACTGGCGGTAAGGACAATTGGTGAAGATGATGCACGGGCCGTTTGGACGGGCTTCCCAGCGGGCTGCATAACCGGATAGGTTCAGACGATTGACCAGTTGAATGATTTTGGGGGTGAACGAGCCGGGAGGGGTGGGTTTGGGCGGAAAAAGTTGATTGGAGAGCCTTTGCAAGTTATATTCCTGGCTGACGGTTGAATCATTCAAGAGAAGAGAGAGGGCTGCTCCTGCCAATAAAAGAATGTTATTGGGCTTGATATTTGGAGAAATCACGTAGGTTCGCGCTGGCCGGCCGCGTTGACCATTTTTGGTTGTTGAAGAGAGCGTTACCAAATTTTGTTTAAGCAAGCTGGATAGATGATAACGGATATCGGCTGGTGTAACCCGAAGGGCGTGACTGATCTGACGTACTGTGGAATCGGGCTTTTCCGAGAGATATTCAAGGATTTGTTGAGCAGTGTGCGGACCCATGATTAATTACGCAAAAATATTTTATCTTAATTATCAATTGACAGTCAAGCAGGATGCGGTAGAATAATGGTTAACTTCAATCTTTTGCCAAATTTTCCCCACGGTCTGCTCCGAGAAAGGTTTTCCGATGGATGAGTCTCTGAATTCTGCGGGTTATGAAATTCCTCCCGAAATGCAGGGTCAGGTTGCCGTAACCACACTGGATAAGATCTATAATTGGAGCCGGAAAAATTCGCTATGGCCGATGATGTTTGGGCTGGCATGTTGTGCAATTGAAATGATTGGTACGGCGGCCAGCCGCTTTGATTTTTCTCGATTTGGGATGGAAGTCATGCGCCCCAGTCCGCGACAGGCGGATTTGATGATTGTTTCCGGCACAGTGACCAAGAAAATGATTCCTCAGATTGTGCGGTTGTACAATCAAATGCCAGAGCCGCGCTATGTAATCGCTATGGGGGCTTGTGCTTCGGGCGGGGGACCTTTCAAGGAGGGCTATACGGTGGTGGCGGGGGTGGATAAGTTCATCCCGGTGGATGTATACATCCCCGGCTGTCCACCCACTCCGCAGGCTTTGCTGCATGGGTTTATCACCCTGATGAAAAAGATTGAAAAACAATCGTTGCGAAGCGTGCCGTGGTATCAAAAAAAACCAGGCGAACCCATTCCTATCCCCGTCCTTGGTCCGGATTTGATGGACCCGCGGAAATTTGATCTGATCAAGCAGGTTTGCAAGCCGATAGAAGTACAGGCGAATGAACAGCCGGAGGGAGAAACCGGTCATGAATGAACAAATTGAACTCCAAGCATCCAGCCTAACCGATAAATTTCCTGAAATCGTCTCACTGGATACCAGAACGGGCTACACTGGATTTTTGGTAATGCCAGAAAATCTGATTACTGTCGCACAAACCTTACGGGATGAGTTTGGCTACGATTATCTTTCCTCGGTCACCGGCGTGGATTACCTGCCGGAAAATAAGATGGAAGTGGTTTATCATTTTTATAGAACCACCGGAGGTGGAGCGCTGGTACTGAAAACCCAGGTGGATCGCGAAAATCCGGTTGTGCCATCGCTCACACCGCTATATCCGGGGGCTGAGTTTCAGGAACGCGAGGCATGGGATTTGCTGGGTATACGTTTTGCAAATCATCCGGACCTTCGGCGGATTCTGACCTGGGAGGGCTTCTACGGTCACCCTTTGCGAAAGGACTGGAAAGAACCGTTCTTTGAAGAGGAGACCAAACCTTTCAAAAGCCGTTGGCCGGAAGGTCATGTTTATCGAGCGGAGGATAAAAATCCATTCCATGATAATGTTCAATACCCACCAGGATTTGACCCCGAACAATGGTCACCTGAGACCGATGAATTGCTCTACGCCGGTTTAAAAAGGGTGGATAAATCAGATGACTTCTTAACCGAGCAAGTGGTGGTCAATCTTGGACCTCAGCATCCCTCAACGCATGGGGTTTTCCGTATGGTGGTGGTGCTGGATGGAGAAACCGTAGTTGATCTGAAACCCATCATGGGCTATCTCCATCGCAACCATGAGAAAATCGGCGAACGTAATACTTTTTTGCAAAATATGCCATTCACTGACCGGCTGGATTATGTATGCTCGATGAGCAATAATTTTGGTTATGCTTTGGCGGTTGAAAAGTTAATGGGAATTCAGCCACCGGAACGGGCGGAATACATCCGGGTCATGATGGCTGAACTGACCCGCTTTTTGAATCATATTTTTTCAATTGGCTTTCTGTTGAATGATCTGGGAGCGTTTTTTACGCCGATGCTATATGCGCTGGAAGAGCGGGAATTGATTCTGGATGTGTTCGAGGCGGTTTCCGGCTCACGGATGATGTGCAACTATTTTCGTTTTGGGGGTGTGGCGCGGGATATTCCAGATGAGGTCATGGAAAAAATCCGCAAACTTGTGTTGGAGCGCCTGCCCAGAAAACTGGACGAGATGGATTACTTCATCACCAACAATGAAATCGTGCGCGGCCGTTGTGAGGGAGTCGGAGTATTAACCGCCGAACGCGCCATTGCGCTGTCGGCTTCCGGGCCGGTTTTGCGGGCTTCGGGTGTGGCTTACGATGTTCGCCGGGCTGACCCATACAGTATTTATGACCGATTTGAGTTCGATATTCCCGTGCGTTACAATGGGGATATTTATGACCGCTACCTGCTGCGGCTGGACGAAATGCGCCAGAGTTTGCGAATTCTCCAGCAGGTAATGAGGGATATACCCGAAGGACCAATCATGAGCGGTAAACCGCAATATCAAGTCCGAGTACCCGCGGGCGAGTCATATGGAAGGGTTGAAGGCCCGAAAGGCGAGTTGGGTTTTTATGTGGTGTCGAACGGCAAACCCAATCCATGGCGATATCATGTGCGTGCACCAACATTTATCAACCTGACCAGTCTGGCGGAAATGTGCCGCGGTCAAAAAATTGCCGATGTGGTGACCATCCTCGGCTCGATTGATATTGTGTTGGGCGAAGTAGACCGATGAGGCGCAAGGAGAAAAAATGATCACTGGAAGCGGCATCTTAAGAGGATTGTGGACGACCTTCCGGCACTTTATCAAGACCTACCTTGAAGACCTGCGGAGTGGAAAAAAACGCTACTTCACTAAAGAGGGAATTGAACTCAGACGCAGTCCGGATGTAGAAGGCATCTTTACAATCCAATATCCAGAAGAAAAACTACCCGTACCCGAAGAATTTCGCTACATTCCTTTTTTGGTGTATGATGAAGGCGAAAACGGTGAGAAAGAAATTCGCTGTACCTCATGTGGAATCTGCGCGAAGGTGTGTCCGCCGCAATGCATCTGGATTGTGCGAACGAATGACCCGGTAACAGGCAAACCAATCCCACAGCCAAAAGAGTTTTACATTGATGTGGACATCTGTATGAATTGTGGATTCTGTGCCGAATTTTGTCCGTTTGATGCAATCAAGATGGATCACGATTATGAAATCGCCTCGTACGACCGTTTTAAAGAGCATATCTTTGATCTGGAGCGCTTGAGCAAGCCGGCTTCGTACTACGCTCAAATCCGACCGACGAATTTTGCAAGGGAAGAAGCCGCCCGGGCTGAAAAAGAAGCCCAAAAAGCGGCCGCCAGAAAGGTAAACCCTTAATTTCGACTTTCGAGGAAACCCAACCCCATGTATAATAGCGATACGGAAGTGATGTTTCCTCCGCGGGTCATCAGCCATTTGCGCAATTTACGCGGAGTTGAATGGCAAGCATTAATCGATCAGGTTTGCTCTGCCGAAGCAAGTTTGGTAGATCGCGCAGCCTTCACCTTGATGATGGTGCGATTGGGCGGTTGCCAGACCTGCACCATTGATTCGTACCGCGGCATGCGGGGTTGTACCATGTGTGCCAGACAAACCATACGACGTTTTCGTGGAGCAGACCACGAGCTGGTTAAGCAATTTGAACACTGCAAAAGCGAAGTGCAACAATTCGTTAATAAAATCTGAGAATGATAAAGAAACGTGAGGAAGATTAATGAATTCACCTATAATTTCCAAAGAAGCCGTCCTTGCAGCTTTAAGCAAGGTTGAGGAGCCGGAATTGCATCAAGATCTGGTTTCGCTCAATATGGTTCAAAACCTCCAGATTGAGGATGGTAAGGTAAATTTTGATATTGTACTGACAACGCCAGCCTGTCCCTTAAAAGGAAAAATTGAAGCCGAAGCACGTCAAGCGGTCCTTTCGGTTCCGGGAGTGAAGGAAGTCAATATCCGCTTTGATGCGTATGTTCGTAACGATGGACATGCGCGTGGATTGATGGAAATTCCGGTTAAAAATGCGGTGGCGGTTGCATCTGGCAAAGGCGGAGTGGGAAAAACCACTGTGGCGGTGAACCTTGCCGTTGCATTAGCCCAAAGTGGAGCGCGGATTGGGCTTTTGGATGCAGACATTTATGGCCCAAATGTGCCGCGCATGATGGGGGTTGACCGTCTCCCGCCGATTCAGGGAGAAAAGATCAAACCCGCCGAAGCCTATGGGGTAAAGGTCATGTCTATTGGCTTTTTAGTGCCACCTGGTAAAGCGTTGATCTGGCGCGGCCCAATGCTACATTCTGCCATTCGGCAATTTTTGGGAGATGTGGATTGGGGATTGCTGGATTATCTGATTATTGATCTGCCACCGGGAACTGGAGATGCCCAGCTCAGTCTGGCACAATCCATGCCACTTAGCGGAGGGGTCATCGTTACCCTGCCGCAGGCAGTTTCGCTGGAGGATGCCAGTCGTGGGATTCAAATGTTTGAGCAGTTGAATGTCCCGATATTGGGTGTTATTGAAAATATGAGTTATTTACAAATGCCGGATGGGACGGTTGTGGACGTGTTTGGGAGAGGGGGAGGAGAAATACTGGCCAAACAGCATCAGGCGCCTTTCCTGGGGGTGATTCCTTTGGAACCGGCCGTAAGAGTGGGTGGCGATGAAGGAAAACCGATTGTTCTTTCCCAACCAGAATCGGCAGCCGGTAAAGCCTTACGGCAAATAGCAGAACATCTGGCTGCTCAATTGAGCATTGCTGCCTTCAAAAGACAAGGCGGCGTAAAAATTGAAATGGTGGAGTAAATTGAATGGAAACAACTGCTGTTCAGCAGATTGTTGGAGTCCGGTTTTCAAAAGTCGGAAAGATTTATCACTTCCAGGCGACCAATCTGCCTCCCTTACGGGTGGGTGATTCGGTGGTGGTTGAAACGGCCCGCGGCTGGCAAATTGGGGAGGTTGCTCAAATTATTAAAGAACCGATGCAACCGCCCGATGGTGGCTGGAAAGCGGTTGAGCGAGTGGCTACCCCGCGGGATTTGTTGCTGCGTCAGTTGTGGCAGCTAAGGGAGCTGGATGTAGTTGAGGTATGTCGAAAACGGGCTGTCGAATTGCGGCTCCAAAACCTAAAGGTGGTTGCTGCCGAATATAGTTTCGATGGTTCGCGATTGACAATTTTATATTCGACGGAAGGGGAAGAACGAGTTGATTTGAAATCCCTGCGGCAGGATATGCAGCGTCAATACGCGCCCGCGGTGGTTGAGCTGCGTCAAATTGGTCCGCGGGATGTTGCCAAGTTGCTTGGCGGCATGGGTGCCTGTGGTCTTGAAACCCGCTGTTGTTCGCGCTTTTTAACCGAATTCAGTTCAATCTCCATTCGCATGGCGAAGGAACAAGGAATTTCGCTGACGCCGACCGAAATCACCGGAATGTGCGGACGTTTGCGCTGCTGCTTGATTTATGAGTATGATACCTACGTTGAGGCACGCAAAGGTCTGCCGAAGCGCAATAAACGAATTGCCACTCCACTGGGCGAAGGGAAGGTCATTGACGTCTTGCCGCTGGTGGGAAAAGTGCGTGTGGACATACCGGAAGTTGGGGTAAGGGAGTTTACCAGAGAGGAAATCCTGGCGTTCAGCGAACCACCCGTTGAAAGTGGCATTGCTGAGGTTATACCGGAAGAAAATGGGGAAGAGTTCTATTCAGAAGAAGAATTGACCGGGAGGGATGAAATAAATCAGCCCGAATCCCCTTCAGTTCAACCGGATTTATCTTCTAACAGACCCAAGCGACGTTCGGGAGGGAGAGGTGGACGAAGAAAACGTGGACCAAAAAAATCCTGAAAAATGGTCGAGTCCACAGAAAATTCTGGTAATTCTGGCTCATCCGGATGATCCAGAATTTTTTTGTGGCGCGACGGTCGCCCGTTGGACGCGCATGGGTCATACCGTTGAGTATTGTTTACTCACCCGCGGGGATAAAGGTGTGCGAGGCGAAATTGTGGAGCGAGAGACCTTATCGCGTCTGCGCGAAGAGGAACAAAATCGAGCGGCGGAGATTTTGGGAGTAAGCCAGGTTCGGTTTCTAGATTTTGAAGATGGTTATCTTCAACCGGATCTGATAGCCCGTGGTAAAGTTGTGGCAGTGATCCGGGAGGTCAAGCCGGACGTGGTGGTGACCAGCGATCCGACCAATTTCTTTCACCGAGAAGACCGCATCAACCATCCCGATCATCGAATCGCCGGACAGATTGTCTGCGAGGCGGTCTACCCGGCAAGCGGCAATCCGTTATACTACCCGGAATTGTTGGAAAAAGGATTGTCACCTCATGAAATCAAAGAATTGTGGTTGACACTTACGGCGCAACCGAATATGATGATAGATGTAACCGAAACATGGGAATTGAAAATCGCAGCTTTGAGGCAGCACCGCAGCCAAATTGGAGATATGGAAGAGATGGAGCGGATGCAGCGCCAGCGGCGAACTGCTGACAGCAGCGAAGACAAGCCTCGTTATGTGGATTTCTTTCGGAGAATCAAGTTTCGATGAATAATATAATTCGATTTGTCGGAAAAGCAGAATCGTTATTTTCGTATAGCCAAAAATTGCGGCGAGATTTTCACCGATACCCTGAGCTGGGCTTTCGCGAATACCGCACTGCAGAAGTTGTTGCGCGGGAATTACGCTCGTTAGGGCTGGAAGTTACCACCGGGGTTGCGGAGACGGGCGTTACTGCCATCCTTGAAGGCAATCAACCCGGGCGGGTGGTAATGCTGCGGTTCGACATGGATGCGTTACCGATTGATGAGCAAACCGGTGCTGAGTACGCCTCCCAACACCCTGGTGTGATGCATGCCTGTGGTCACGATGGCCACATGGCGATCGGCTTAACTGTGGCGCGCCTGTTGCAGGAAAATCGAGAGGCCATTCACGGAACGATCAAACTGGTCTTTCAGCCGGCAGAAGAAGGACTTGGCGGCGCGGAGCGAATGGTTGCCGAACAGGTATTGGAAAATCCCAAGGTGGATATTTGTTTGGGATTGCATTTATGGAATGAAAAACCCCTCGGTTGGGCAGCGGTCGTACCTGGGGCGTTTATGGCAGGTGCCGATTTTTTCACCGTGCGTATTTTAGGAAAAGGCGGACACGGCGGCCTGCCGGAAACAACAATCGACCCAATCGTGGCGGCGTCTCAGGTTGTTATGGCCTTGCAAACCATTGTTTCGCGCAATATTGCACCACTTGAATCGGCGGTTGTCAGTGTGACTCAGATGGCAGCCGGAAGTGCCTATAATGTGATCCCCAATCAAGCCGAATTGCGGGGTACAATTCGAAACTTTTTACCAGAAGTTCGGGATGTGGTTTTAGCCCGCTTGGAACAAATCGTTCGATCAATTGCCCTGGGGATGAACTGTGAAGCCGAAATTGAGTTACAACGACTGACATGGCCGGTCGTAAATCACCCTCGCGTGACGGAAATTGTTCAGGGAGTGCTCAAAACCCTTTTGCCGGAATATCGAAATGAGAGTAATTACCGGAGTATGGTATCAGAGGATATGGCGGTTTTCCTCAATCAAGTTCCCGGTTGCTTTTTCTTCATTGGCAGCGGCAACCCGGAAAAGGGGTTGAACGCCAGTCACCATCACCCAAAATTTGATTTCGATGAGCAGGTACTGCCGAAAGCAGCGGCGATTCTGGCTGGGGCGGCAGTCGAATTGGGAAAATCCCAGCTGTAATGTTGGAACCATGCCAATATTGAGGGACTTAAGCAGTTTTTCTACTTTTCCTAAGCGGGTGGTTTCTCTTGTGCCCTCCATGACGGAGAGCCTGTTTGATTTAGGAATGGGCGATTTTGTCGTGGGAGTAACGGATTACTGTGTGTTTCCACCCGAGGTTAAAAAATTACCCAGGGTTGGCGGGACAAAAAATATTCAGGTTGATCATGTTGCCCAATTGTCGCCCGAATTGATCATTGCCAATCAAGAGGAAAATTCCCGCGTAATTGTTGAAGAGCTTGCGGATCAGTTCGCTGTTTGGCTAACTTTTCCGAAAACCGTTCGTCAGATGCTGGATGATCTCTGGCAGCTGGTTTACCTTTTTCGACAGGAAAGATCCTTCATTTCGCTGCGAACGCTGGAAACTGCCGTAGAGTATGCTGAAAATCGAGTCTTCGACCTTCAACCGCTTCGAGTGTTTGTGCCGATCTGGCAGGACATTACCACCTCGCAAATTCGCTGGTGGATGACCTTCAATCAGGATACTTACTGTCATGATCTGATTCGACTGCTGGGGGGAACGAATGTGTTTGGAGAACGCCTGCGCAAATATCCTCTGGCTGCCGATTTAGGAGAATCGGAAGAAACTACTGGCGAAGATAGGGACACTCGATATCCGCGTGTGATTGCCGAAGAAATCATCCGAGCCGAACCTGAACTGATTCTCATCCCGGATGAACCATACCCTTTTCGGGAGGAGGACATCGAGGAATTACAGAAAATTCTGGCCTCAACACCGGCCGTAAAACAAAATAGAGTCTATCGGATTGAAGGAAGTTTGCTGACCTGGCATGGAACCCGATTGGGAAAAGCGCTGGCAGAATTGAGTCAGTACTTTAATTCTGACTGATGTATTCTTTTAATCCGTGTTTTTAATTACAAAAATCATTCTTGTTTAAGGGGTGGTGAAGTGATATACTCTTATAAAATAAATCATCTGATTAATCAGTTTTATTGAATAATTCCCCGTGCCAAACCGTTCGTTTCATCTTTCGGAATTTATGCGCTACCTGTCTTGTGGTAAGGTCAAGGTAGGCGAACGTATCCCATCACTTTCCCATTTGAGCCGTGAATTGGGTATCAGTATCGCCGCTTTGCGGGAACAATTAGAGGTTGCGCGTGTGATGGGACTGGTGGAGGTGCGTCCCAAAACCGGAATTCGTCTGCTCCCTTATCAATTTAAACCGGCGGTTGTGCAAAGTCTGTATTTTTCTCTCTCTCAAAATGCCGATACCTTCTTAAAATTTGCCGACTTGCGCACCCACGTTGAAACTTCTTATTGGTATGAGGCTGTTGGCTTACTGAGCAGCGAGGATCACCGGGAATTGAGGTTGCTGGTTCAGCGCGCAAAAGAGAAGTTGGCTTCCAATCCTCCCCAGATCCCTCATGAGGAACACCGATTACTTCATCTCACCATATTCAGAAGGCTGGATAATCCCTTTGTACAGGGAATCCTGGAAGCTTATTGGGAGGTTTACGAGGCGGTCGGGCTGGATGTATATACGGATTTTGCCTACCTGGAACGGGTTTGGCAGTATCACGAAAAGATGGTTGAGGCGATTTGCAGGCAAAACTTCAATGAGGGTTATGACGCGCTGGTCGAACACATGGATTTGATTTACCAACGATCCAAAAGACCGTCTTATCAGACTTTTGAGTAGATCGAAAGTTCAACCACTTTTACAAACCGAAAAGGAGTTCATATGTCTCAATTACAGCCTGCTTCAGTTAGAGATAACGGTACGGTGGGCGAGCGAATTGTCAATGACTTTTGTATCACATTCAGCACGGTTAACGGCTCAGGTTCGGCTACAGCCAATACAATTCTATTGAAATCTCTCTTCCGAATGGGTATTCCGGTCAATGGCAAAAATATCTTCCCGTCCAACATTCAAGGGCTGCCGACATGGTATTCCATTCGACTGAGCAAGAAAGGCTACCTTGCTCGGGTTGAAATGGATCATCTCGTTGTGGCAATGAATCCGGCTACACTGGCTACCGAGATGAAATTCCTTTTGCCCGGCGGGGTGCTTTTCTATCCGGATGATTTCAAACTGGATCTGGAGCGGGATGATATTGTGCTTTATCCCATGCCGGTTAAACGACTGATCAAAGAGGCGGATGCCCCTCAAAACTTGCGCGATTACATGGCGAATATGGTGTATGTGGGGGTTGTGGCGCAAATGTTGGGTATTGATCTGGATGTCATCTATCAGGTGCTGGATGCTCATTTCAAGGGGAAGAAAAAGGCGGTCGATTCAAACTGGCAGGTGATTAAAGCGGCGGCGAATTGGGCAAAAGAAAATTTAGTCAAGCGAGACCCTTATTACGTTGAACCCATGCCGCCACTTGACGGATACATTATCACCGAGGGGAACATTGCTTCCGCTTTGGGGGCGTTATATGGCGGGGTTCAACTAACAGCCTGGTATCCCATAACGCCGGCTTCCAGTCTGGCTGAAGCGGTCATGGAATACCTGCCTTCTCTCCGAACTGACCCGGATACCGGTAAGACCACCGCGGTTGTAATCCAGGCTGAAGATGAAATTGCCGCAATTGGTATGGCGGTGGGAGCTGGTTGGGCTGGTTTACGCGCCATGACTTCAACCTCTGGGCCGGGAATTTCGCTGATGGCGGAGTATTTGGGTCTGGCGTATTTTGCTGAGGTACCGGTTGTTGTTTGGGATGTACAACGGGTTGGACCTTCAACCGGTTTACCCACCCGCACTGCTCAGGGTGATTTGACCTTCGTAAACTTCATCAGTCATGGTGATACTGAATACATTATCCTGTTGCCGGGTAATGTTAAGGAATGCTTTGAATTTGGCTGGAAATCCTTTGATATTGCAGAGCGTCTGCAAACCCCCGTGTTGATCCTGACCGACCTTGACCTTGGAATGAATTACCATATCTCACCTCGTTTTGACTATCCGGATCAACCGATTGATCGCGGGAAGGTGTTGTGGGAAGAGGATTTGCAGAAAATTCTGGAAAGGCTGGATGGTAAATGGGGACGTTATCTGGATGTGGATGGGGATGGGATCCCTTACAGAACAGTGCCCGGTAATCGGCATCCTGCCAGTGCCTACTTTGCACGTGGAACTGGCCATGACGAGATGACCCGTTACAGTGAAGATCCGGATGTGTGGGAACGTGGTTTAAACCGCCTGAAAAGAAAAATTCAGAATAATCGTCACCTTTTGCCTGAACCGGTGATTGAGCGGATGGAGGGTGCAAAATTTGCGATTGTTGGTTTTGGTTCAACCGATCCGGCAATTCAAGAGGCTCGTGACCTGCTGGCGGAGGCAGGTTTCCCGACGGATTATATGCGCATCCGTTCGCTACCTTTCCGGGATGAAGTATGCAGTTTCCTACACCAATACGACCGAACCTATGTAGTTGAATTAAACCGGGACGGTCAAATGAAACAGTTGTTGACAATGAATTTTTCGGAGTGCGGTTCCAGATTAAGGCAGGTTTCTCATATTGACGGTATGCCGATCACCGCAAACTGGATTAAGGAACGTATCTTGTCAATGGAGGGCAAATAATCAATGGCTACTCAGGCTGCTCCAAAAACGCCAGTTAATCTTGCCGGATTGAGCCGGGCAGATTACAAGGGCCACAACAGCACATTATGTGCGGGCTGCGGACATAACTCCATCTCGAATCAAATTATTGCGGCTTTGTATGAGTTAAATGTTGTACCAGAGAATGTCGTCAAGTTTAGCGGGATTGGCTGCTCCAGTAAAAGCCCGACCTACTTCTTGAACCGTTCATTTGGTTTCAACGGCTTACACGGACGGATGCCATCGCTGGCATTAGGGGCATTGTTCGCCGATCATACCCTTAAGGGAATTGGAATTAGTGGTGATGGCGATACTGCCAGTATCGGCATGGGACAGTTCAAACATGTGATGCGCCGCAATCTTCCAATGGTATATGTTGTCGAAAACAATGGCGTTTATGGATTGACCAAAGGGCAGTTTTCGGCAACTGCTGAGGTTGGATTGGAATTAAAACGGCAAGGAGTGAATAAATACTTTCCGGTAGATATCTGCATGGAAGCATTGGTCAGTCGGGCTTCGTTCGTCGCCCGTTCTTTTGCTGGTGATCCAAAACAGGTCAAAGAAATCTTCAAGGCGGCTTTCAGTCACCGAGGAATCGCCGTGATAGATATCATTAGCCCATGTGTCACCTTCCATAACAAGGAAGATTCTTTCCATTCCTACACATGGGGGAAAGAACACGAGATGGCCCTTCATGATATTACCTACGTCCCCGCTCGCGATGAAATTACCATCGAAGATTTCGAAGAGGGCAGCACTCGGGAGGTAACTCTCCATGATGGTGCAACCATCGTATTGAAAAAACTTGAGCGCGACTATGACCCGACCAATATCTTTGAGGCATTGCGAGTGTTGTATGAAGCAGAGCAAAACAACTGGCTGTTGACCGGTATTTTGTACGTCAACCCCGATGCTCCAACCATATTTGATATGTATAACTTGCCGGATACACCCCTCAACCGTTTACCGGCGGAGAAATTGCGCCCCAGTCGCGAGACCTTCGATCAAATTATGGAGCAGATGAAGTTTTAAAGTAGATCAATCAACCCAATTCTACTGGGCGATTGGGGTCACGAATCCATTCGCTCCACGAGCCGGCATACAGTTTTGCGCCTTGTATGCCGGCGTATTCCATCGCTAAAAGATGGTGGCAGGATGTCACCCCTGAACCGCAATATACGATGACCTGACTGGGAGGTGTATCTCCAAGAAGTTCTTCAAATTCTTTTCGTAACAGCTCGGCTGGTTTTAATTTTCCAGCGCGGGCCAGGTTCTTTTCGTGGAAGCGATTGATGCTTCCAGGAATATGACCTGCGACCGGGTCAAGAGGCTCAATTTCTCCGCGGTAGCGTTCGGGTGCACGGGCATCTACCACCTTAAAGTCGGAGTTTCCGATTAGTTCAACCATTTCTAAGGTAGAGACAAATTTACCGAATTGTGGATGGGGAATGAATTTGCCTCGAGGTTTGTTTTCAACACCCTGTGCAATTGAAAAGCCGGCAACTTTCCACGCATTCCATCCACCATTAAGAACTGCAACAGAGTCGTGTCCCATCCATTTCAGCATCCACCATAAGCGTGCGGCGAAAGAACCCCCACTGGTGTCTAAGGCTACTACTTGAGAGTCATTGCTGATCCCTAAGCGTTCTAGAGTAATTGCAAAATCCGATGGTGATGGGAGAGGGTGTCTCCCAGTTTGGGGGGTTGGTGGAGCAGAGAGATCATGATCCAGATGGGCATAGACCGAACCGGGAACATGACCACGTTGATAATCTTCAAAGCCCCATTGGGGATTAGTCAGATCAAACCGGCAATCTACAATGACCCAATGAGGGTCATGGTAGTGGGGAAACAGCTCTTCCACTTCAATCACGGTGGTATAGGGGGTCATTTTTACCCTCAGGTCCATTCACCGACGGTGTAAAGGAGTGCAAAATTGGGCGGGCGCATTGCTCCAACCGGAAATCCGCTGATCACGACGACCTGATCACCAGCGTGAATAGCGGTGGAGGAAACTAAAGCAGCCTCCACGCTGGCAATCATAGCCTCAACCGTTGAAGCAAATGGAACCAAGAAGGGTACTACACCCCAGTACAATCCCATTCGGTTGTAGGTTTGCTCTTCCGGTGTAAAAGCAAACACAGGAACATTGGGGCGGGATTTTGACATCAGCAGAGCGGTTTTCCCGGTTTGGGTGAACACGGCAATTGCAACGACATTGCGGTCATGAGCCAATTCCTTGGCGGCGCGGGTGATGGCCAGTGCGTCATCCTGAGGTGCCTCAGCCGGGCGGGTAGAATAATGGGCATATTCGGCTGCATTGGCTTCGGCTTCGCAAATAATATTGGACATGACCTTAACCGCTTCGAGTGGGTACGCACCGCTGGCGGTTTCTCCGGAGAGCATTACAGCATCGGTGCCGTCAAAGATCGCATTGGCGACATCAGAAGCCTCGGCGCGAGTTGGCCGCGGATTGCGAATCATCGAATCGAGCATTTGAGTGGCGGTGATGACCGGCTTTGCATGCCGATTGGCCATGTCAATAATTCGTTTTTGAATGATTGGCACAGTGGACGGAGAGGTTTCAACGCCCAAATCTCCACGGGCGACCATCACACCATCCGCAGCATGAATGATTTCATGCAGGTTGGCAATTGCTTCGGGTCGCTCCAGCTTGGCAATGATGGGTGTGTTTGCCCGACTGGGGAGAATTTCCCGCATGGCGTTGCGAACTTCCTCGATATCCGCGGCGCGGTGAACAAAACTGATGGCGACCCAATCCACACCATTTTTCAAGCCGAATTCGAGATCCTGACGATCTTTTTCGGTGAAGGGGGGAATACCCAGGGCAGCACCCGGTAGATTGACGCCTTTGTTGGAATACAATGTTCCGCCCAATATCACCCTGGCAACCACTGCGTCTCCCTGAACATCAGTGACCTCAAATTCAAGGTTGCCATCATCAAGCAGAATTCGGTTGCCGGGAACAACGCCACGAGCAAGGTTCGGGACATCCAGTGGAATGAGAATCGTAGATTCGGGCAGGTCTACCAGTGATCCCAGGTTGGACACCTGAGTGAGTACAACCTGATCGCCCGCTTGAAGGGGAATTCCTTCTGCTGGTAATTTGCCAACTCGCAGTTTAGGTCCCTGTAAATCTTGAAGAATGGAAACTGGTTTGTTCAATTCTTCAGAAAGTTTTCGAATCAGGCGGATTTTTTCGAGATGTTCTTCGTGCGTGCCGTGAGAAAAATTTAAACGGGCTACATCAATGCCGGCTTCGATCAAATGACGAAGTGTCTCTTCATTTTCACTTGCCGGTCCAATCGTAGCAACGATTTTTGTCCTGCGAAAATTCATCATTCACCTCGTAGAGGTTGTAGGTTGTCGGTATCTTGATTGTACCAAATGATGGGTGAAAGGAAGCGGTGCGAAAATAATTAAATCAGCACCGGCGTAGCAACGCCGGTGCTGATTTACGGAATTTGGACAATCAATGATCAGGGCATTGTCAGCACATCATAAATATGTGGTATTGCCCAATCAATTTCCTCGCGAGTAATGACCAGCGGTGGCGCAAAACGAATAATGTGCTGATGAGTTTCTTTGGCGAGGATACCCTTTTTTTGTAAGGCTTCACAAAACCGCCGAGCACCGCCCGCCTCTTTTTTGAGCTCCACGCCGATGAGTAAACCGCGCCCACGGACTTCCCGAATATGGGGTGAAGGAATTTCTTCAAGCCGTTCAAGGAAGTATTCACCCATTTGGCGGGCATTTTCAATGAGGTTTTCCTCTACAATCACTTTCAAGGCTTCGCGGGCTACTGCACAGGCAAGCGGATTACCGCCAAAGGTTGAGCCGTGTTCGCCGGGTTGATACAACCCCATTATTGGTTGATCTGCGAGGACCGCCGATACAGGATAAAATCCGCCGGAGAGGGCTTTACCGATGATGACCATGTCAGGACGGACCTCTTCATGATCGCAAGCGAACAACTTGCCAGTTCGACCCAGGCCAGTTTGAATTTCATCGGCAATGAATAAAACCCGGTTTTTGCGGCAAATGTCGGCAACTTCCTTGAGGTATCCTGCTGGCGGGATGATGACCCCACCTTCCCCTTGAATCGGTTCCAGCAACATGGCAGCGGTATTGGGGGTAATTGCTTCGACCAATGCATGCGCGTCTCCGTAGGGAACAGTCACAAAACCGGGGGTGAACGGACCAAAATCGTTTTTATAGAGAGGTTCGGTGGAACCGGAAATAATGGAAATTGTACGACCGTGGAAGTTGCCCTCAGCCACAATGATTTCTGCCTGATAGCGAGGCACCCCTTTGACCTGATAAGCCCATTTACGGGCCAGTTTGAGGGCAGTTTCAACAGCTTCAGCGCCACTGTTCATCGGCAAAGACATCTTGTAGCCGGTTAGCTCGGAGAGTTCTTTGTAGAAAAGCGGCAGTTGATCGTTGCGAAAAGCACGTGAAGTCAAGGTGACTTTTTGAGCCTGCTCAATGAGGGCGCGTAAGATGCGCGGGTGGACATGTCCTTGATTAAGCGCAGAGTAAGCGCTCAGACAATCGAGATAGCGATTGCCCTCAACATCCCACACCCAGACCCCTTCAGCACGGCTGATCACAACATCCAGTGGATGATAGTTGTGGGCTCCAAAAGTTTCTTCGAGTTCGATCAGTTCTTTGGTCAAGTTTTCTCTGGTCACCATAGATTCACCCAATTAGTTTTCCGCCAACAATTCAACCAAAATGGCTTTTTGCGCGTGGAGGCGGTTATGAGCCTGCGGGAACAAGCGGGAATGAGGTCCATCAGCAACCTCATCGGTAATTTCCTGTCCACGATGAGCCGGCAAGCAGTGCATCACAATGACATCTGTCCGGGCTTCCGACACAAGTTGTTGATTGACCTGATAGGGAGGAAAGACGGCTTCTCGTTTCTTGGCTTCGGCTTCCTGCCCCATGCTGGTCCAGGTGTCGGTGTAAATGACATGGGCATCTTTGACTGCCTGATGCGGGTCGCGCAAAAAAGTCAGTCGGCTGCCGCTCTCGGCCGCGAACTGTTTCGCCAGTTCAACCGCTTTGGGGACAATATCGTATCCTTCTGGACTGGCGATGGTGAAATTTGCACCCAGTTTGGCGCAAATGTGCATCAAAGAGACGGCGACATTATTTCCATCTCCAATGAAAGTAACATTCAAGCCTTTGAGAGAGCCAAATTCTTCCTGAATGGTGAGCGCGTCAGCCATTGCCTGACAAGGGTGGTTGTAATCGCTCAAACCGTTGATAACCGGGATGCTCGACCATTTTGCCAGTTCCAGCACATGCTCGTGAGCAAACACTCTGGCCATGATAGCATCCACATAACCAGACATCACCCGAGCCACATCCGCAATGGATTCGCGCTGCCCAAGCCCAATTTCATTGGGTGACAGGTACAAAGCATCACCACCAAGATGGCGCATAGCCATATCGAAGCTTACCCGGGTGCGTAAACTGGGTTTTTGGAAAATCATTCCGAGTACTTTATTCTTGAGCAGGGGTTGGTTTCCGCCAGCCCGCCATTCTTTCTTCAGGCGGACGGCAAGATCAAGCATTCCTTGTAGTTCTGCCGGTGAGTAGTCAGAAACCGCAAGAAAATCTTTTTTCATATGTGCTCCTTATTAAGTGAGTGAATTTTGGGGCATAAAGAGTATAACATACCCTAACTGTTCTACCAGTGGTCTTAAGCACTTTTGCATCGGTCTTTTGTCTTAAGTATTACCAATGGTTTGGGCTATACAAAGCCAAAGCAGCCCGTTAAAATACACCATGGAAAAGGAATCGGATAATGAGAATTGAAATTTTCAACTCTGTTCAATCGTTTCGAAAGTTTGTTTGGGGAGTTCTTCTATATAACATTCTGGTAATTCTGTGGGGGGCATTCGTGCGGGCCACTGGCTCCGGTGCTGGTTGTGGAGCGCACTGGCCTTTGTGTAATGGGGAGGTCATCCCTCGTGCTCCAGCGGTTGAAACCCTCATCGAATTTACTCACCGACTTTCAAGCGGGCTGGTTGTGCTACTCATGATAATCCTGGTTGCCTCGGCCTTTCGTTTATTCCCAAAGGGTCACGTGGTGCGAAAATCCGTCATTGCTGCCGGTATTTTTACCATCATAGAGTCGCTGATTGGGGCTGTTCTGGTCCTCAATGAACTGACTGGTCAAAATGACTCAATTCATCGGGCAATCGTGATGATGGTACATTTGATCAATACCTTCCTGCTGGTCGCCTCCATATTACTCACTGCCCGGTGGAGTAGCGATGAGTCACCCGTGCAAATCAATTTCAATCGGGGCGGGTGGGGGATTTTAATTGGAATTGGCCTGGCAGGAATGATTATTCTTGGAGCAAGTGGGGCGGTTACGGCATTGGGAGATACCCTGTACCCCTCCTCTTCACTGGTTGAGGGTTTTCAGCAAGATTTTGATCCCACAGCCAACATTCTGATCCGTTTGCGAATTTTTCATCCGGCAATTGCTGCATTTGTGGGTGTGTATACTATCGGGGTGTCTCTGTCCATTCGCCGAAAGTTTCCGTTCCAAAGTATCCAGCACTCAACAACTGTACTGAGTGCGGTCTATGCTTTGCAGCTTTTGCTTGGTGTGATCAATGTGATCTTGTTAGCGCCTGTATGGATGCAGATTTTGCATCTACTGGTGACCAATCTTATCTGGCTGGCCTGGCTTTGGCTGGCGGAATCATTTTTTAGCGGCCGATTTGCGCTGCAAAGCAGAAGCGACCATCCGGTCCATCAAAGCATAAGCCAACCCCTTGCCTAACAGTCGAATGGTCAGATAGATCAACTTATTTTCTAAACCAGGAAGGATAAGATATTTGCGGTTGGCAACTCCGCTTAAGATTTCACGGGCAACCTGATCGGGATGGATGATTCCGCCACTGCTTGCAAGCATTTTGGTAATCTGTGGTTTATACTGATTCTCATACGCCAATTGGGGGGTATCCGTATCGGGCGGATACACCAGTGCGACCTGAATGCCCTGCGGTTTTAATTCCATTCTCAACGCATCCGATAAACCCGTTACCGCATGTTTTGAAGCCCCATAAGCCGTATAACCATATATATTCAAGTAACCCACGATGGAAGAGATGTTGACGATAATGCCATCCTTTGCGGCTAGCATAGGCGGAAGAACTGCGCGAATAGCATTGACTGTTCCAAAGTAGTTGATTTGCATCATCTGGTGGAAAATCTCTTCTTCCAAATCCCAAAATTCTCCAGGATGAGCGACACCAGCGGAATTGATTAAGATATCCACCTTCTTCCATCGGGAGATCAACAGAGAGAGAGCATTGTTCAAATTGAGCGAATTGGAAACATCTGCCGAAATGCTGGAAATTTCCACATTTGGGGAGGGGCGAAAGCCTTCCAAATGGGATACGGCTTTTTGAAGGTTATCGGGGTTTCGAGCCAGGATACAAACGTTGGCTCGATTTTGAACAAATAATTTTGCCAGCGCCAATCCGATCCCGCTTGAACCGCCGGTAATTAAGACTTTCTTATTTTGGTAAAAGTCCACCATGGCAGGCGGTATTTGGTTAATTTCCACAGCAGGCACAAGAGCCGCCACTGCAAGAGGCACAGCCTGATGATGAACTGCCGGCGACGGGTTTACCTTCAGATGCAGCAAAGAAAAGCGATAAAGCCCGGCGGGTGTTTGGGCTAAAACACCTCTTGCAATGAATTGGTTCGTCAGCGTCCTTAATCGAACGAAAAGCATCAAAGCGTGAACCACAATCCTGACAGGTATACTCGTAAAGCGGCATCGTTTTCCTCCACCTGAATTATTGTGGCTGGATTTTACTCCCTATTGGCAAGTCAGTCAAACCAGACGGTACGGCAAAAGCCAGATGATACACCGCAATCCCAAAAGCAACGGCAACGTTCAAGGATCGTTTGTAACCGCTCATCGGAATAAAGATCTTTTCATCACACAATTCCAAAATTGCCGGGTCAATACCACTCACTTCATTGCCTGCCACCAAAACCAATGGCTGATTTTTGGGGATGAATTGGATTTCAAACAACGAGACTGCCGAAGGGGTGGTTTCTAACGCCCATAGGGTTTTGCCATCTGCTTTGAGGGATTGAGCCAGTTGCAGACCGTTTGGGGCATATTCCCAGGGAACAGCAAATTCCGCACCTAAAGCTGTCTTGGAGATGCGGGGATTTCCGGGTAGAGGGGTTAATCCGCTCAGGTAAAGATGGGAGATTCCTGCACCATCAGCAATACGGAACATTGCCCCCACATTGAATGTCGAACGGATATTATCCAATAAGGCTTCCAAATGAAAGGCAGGTCTTGTCGCTTTACGGGATTGACTGAGGGTCGTGAGGACTTCTTGCGGTGTAGGAACGGGTAATAGCGGGGATGTACAGCGAGGACATTTCAACGAATCGTTTTGTACGGCTCTGCCGGCCGGGATGCGCAATGCACATTTTGGATTGCTGCACTGGTAAAAATGGTATGAAGATGGAGCGGATTTCATTCTTTCATTATAAAACCGGTTCGTACATAACGGGCTGCATACGGGTCAAATCCCAGTTCGCTTAGAACTTCTTCTGGGCGACCGGTTGCCCCTTCTCGCGCAGAAAGCTGCATTTCAAGGGCTGCGCAACCCTCTGGCAATGGAGTTAACTCAATTTTTTCGATTAATGGACGTAAATCATAGGTTTTATTTCTTCGTGTGCGGGTGATTGAACTTCGATCAAGCAATTCTGCAAGGCGAGTGTAGAGTTCGGTAATATTGACAGGATCAAGCAGGATGACATGGTATAAAGAGGATAGAATCAGGGTTGGCAAACTGGGAGAATTGAGTGGAATGGTGGCAACCGAGAGGATTTCAATACCGGGTTGTTGAGTGGCTTGCAATTGGGTCAAAAAGTCTTTCTCCGACCATTGGTCTGCTTCCACCCAGACATCAATCAGGTCGTTTTGGCTGAGAAAGCCTAAAGGCAGGGGGGCGGCTTGTTGAATTTTGGGCTGGGGATGAAATCCTTGCGTATAGGCGACCGGAACACGAGCCCGGCGCAGGTATCGCTCCCAAACCTTGTGAAGATCTAGATTACCCACATACTGCAGTGGAGTATCTTTATTGTATTGGATGCGGAAGCGCAGCATGAATAATCAACCTCAGGCGGGTTGTTCCAGAGGAATTTTGACCGTGCGACGGGGGACTTCCGGACATTTCCAGTGGCTGCCGGGATTATTACGGCGCAGGTCAGCATACTTTGGAAGAATTCCGCAGGCAAAACAGCCTTGCCGGCAATCATTTTGGGTTTTCTCCGCCAAAGAAGCATGATATTCACTCAATAAGTAGGCTTTTCGCACCCCACTGAAAATGTGATCCCACGGGAATATTTCATCCTCACTTCTTTGACGGTGGGTGTAGAAGGCCGGGTCGAGTTGGTGGGCAGCAAACGCTTGCCGCCAGATTTCAAAGTTAAATTGATCCTGCCAGGCATCGAATTTTGCGCCCAGGCGCCAGGCTGTTTCAACAACGTCCGCCAAACGCCGATCACCCCGCGATAGCCAGGCTTCCATCAAGGTTTCGTGAGGGTTGTTCCAGGTTAATTTCAATCCAGGACCTCGTAATTCGCGCTTGAGGAGAGATTGCTTGGCTTCAATTTGTTCCAGTGTATCACAGGCAACCCACTGGAAGGGAGTGTGCGGTTTGGGGACGAAGGTGCTGACCCCGGCGTGAAGAGTGGCTCGTTTGCCAATTACTTTTCGTCCTTCTTCCAGGACAGCTTTGCATAAATCGGCAATTGCCTGGACATCTTCGATAGTTTCAGAGGGATGGCCGATCATGAAGTAAAGTTTGATGGTTGTCCAGCCGCGGGAGTAGATTTCTCGGGCTGTATCCAGCAATTGCCGGGTGGAAATCGGTTTGTTGATGATATTCCGCATGCGCTCGGTGGCGGCTTCGGGTGCAAGAGTAAAACCGCCCTGGCGTGAGCCACGTAATTTTTCCATCAACTCCACCGAGAATGACTCGATACGGAGGGAGGGAAGCGAGATAGTCAGGTAGTGATCGCTGGTTTCAGAAGACACCCGGCTGACCAAATCCAAAATATGCGTGTAGTCGGAAGAGGAAAGCGAGAGGAGGGCAACCTCCTCAAAGCCGGTTGCGTCCAGGGCTTCGCGGACTGCCGAGACAATTTCATCCACGCTTCGTTCACGTACGGGACGGGTAACCATGCCCGCGTGACAAAACCGACAACCTCGAGTGCAGCCACGCATTATTTCAATTGAAACGCGGTTATGAACCACGCTGATTGAAGGTACGATGAAACGCGTTGGTGGCTTGGGTAATTGCGCAACCAATCGCTTCTTTACCTGGGGTGGTGCGTTGGGATGTAGACGATGAATTGAACGGATCGTACCATCCTCGTTGTATTCTGGTTCATAAAAGGATGGAATGTAAATGCCTTCAATTTTTACCAGCTCGGCCAATAAGTCCTGGCGTGAGGAATGGTTTTGTTTCCACTCCTGATAGGTGTTGACAATTTCGTGGATGATTTCTTCCCCTTCGCCGATGACAAATGCATCAAAAAAAGGAGCAATGGGTTCGGGATTGAATACTGCATGACCTCCCGCAATTACCAGCGGATCGTGAATGGTGCGATCTCTGCTGCGCAGTGGGATTTTTGCCAGATCCAGTAAATTTAGGACATTTGTGTAGAGAGTCTCGTAAGGTAACGAGATTCCAAGAATGTCGAATTGTCTGACAGGAGTTTTGGATTCGAGCGCATAGAGAGGGATATCCTGTTGGCGCATGGCGGCTTCCATGTCCACCCATGGCAGATAAACACGTTCGGCGAGAACATCGGATCTTTCGTTGAGTAAATTATAGAGGATGGTCAGGCCAAGATTGGGGACGCCAATATCGTAAATATCCGGAAATGCAAGAGCCACATGGGTCTTGACCGAATTCCAATCTTTTAAGACCTGATTCAGTTCCCCGCCGACGTAACGGCCGGGTTTTTCCACAGTTGGCAGAATGCGCTCAAGCCGTTGTAAGAGAATGTTTCGCTCCATGTGGTCTGTCAGCCTTTTGTTCAACCAATAATTGAAATATGCTTTCTTATTTTACCCTATTTTGTCCAATTTATAAGGTGCCGCGGTAAAAACCGCCATCCACCGCAATCATGCTGCCGGTGATGTAACTGGCAGCCGGTGAAACCAGAAAAACCGCAACACGGGCAAATTCCCGCGGGTCGGCCAGGCGTCCGAGGGCGGTTTGAGCGGCAATTTTTTGTCTTTCTTCTTCGACAGTGGATTGATTGGTCTGTGCGCGATGTTGTAATAATTGCTCAACTCGCTCTGTCGCGGTCCAGCCGGGCAAAATGGAATTAAAGCGAATGCCCTCTTTACCCAGTTCGAGAGCGAGGCTTTTCGTCAGACCGATGGTGGCAGCGCGGACACTGTTGGAGAGAACCAGACCTTCAATAGGTTGTTTGACCGAGATGGAGGTAATTGTCAAAACTGCCGGTGCTGTGGATCTACGCAGGTACGGCAACGCTGCTCGAATCAGGTTTACTGCTGAAAGAAAGTTGAGGTTGACGGCATTTTGCCAATCCTCAAGGCTGAAGTTCTCGAATTTACCGGCAGGCGGACCGCCGGCATTGGTGATAAGAATGTCTACGCCTCCCCACTCGTGAACAACCTTCTCAACCAGGCGTTGGGCTGTTTCAGGTTGACTCACATCCCCCGCAATGGGTAAAACAGGTGAGTCGGTCAAATGATTGATCCTTTGAGATGCTTTTTCGAGGTTTTCTGGATTCCGGCTATTCAGAGCAACACGTGCCCCTTCCTGGGCGAGCACCTCGGCTGTGGCAAAACCCAGACCGCGGCTTGCTCCGGTTACGATGGCGATTTTGTTGCGTAAATTCAAATCCATGAACATCATCCTTTCTTATTAAAAAGTTAAAAGCATTCAATCCGGTGATCTAAAATTGGGAGATTGGGAAATTGATTTTCGATAAAGGTGTGAACTTTTTGGAGCGAATGAGTAGCAAAAGCGCAATCATTACACACCACCGCACAGGCGATCAAACTCTCCTGCCAGTGGTCGTTCAATCCAATTTCAGCAACCGAGATGTTGAATTCCTTACGTAAGCGGTTCAGCAATGATTTTAACAAACTCCTTTTTTGTTTCAACGAGAGGGAGTGGGGCAGATGAATGTGAATGACCAAAAGACCTATGGTGGGCATTTTAAAAACCTCGGTATTATTGTAATCCGGCAGATGCTGACGTCAAGCAAGTTGCTCATTCTCTTGTGAAAAAGGTTCGGCTTGGGTACAATACACAGCAGTTCGAGGATTAATGGAAAACAGATGAATTTTGACCCACAAGAATATCAAAACACTTTAGATTTCTTATACAGTTTTGTAGATTATAGCCTCACCCGTAATTTACAATTTTCAGCCGAAAAGTTTGACCTCAGCCGGATGGCTGAGTTGTTGAGGTATCTGGGAGAGCCTCACCAGCGCTATCCGGTTATTCATGTTGCCGGAACGAAGGGCAAAGGATCCACTGCGGCAATGATTGCGGCAGTATTACAGGCTGCCGGTTACAAAACCGGTTTTTACATATCGCCACATTTGGAAGATTTTTGTGAGCGTATCCAGGTTAATCGTGAGCATATCCCCCCATCACGGCTGGTGGAAGTAGTGAATCAGTTAAAACCGGCTATCAACAAAATTGAACGTTTGACCACCTTTGAGTTAACCACCGCAGCCGGATTTTTGTACTTTGCTGATGAAATGGTGGATGTGGCTGTTGTTGAAGTGGGTTTGGGGGGGAGATTGGACGCAACCAACCTCGTTGACCCCATGGTATCGGTGATTACTTCGATCTCGTTTGACCACATGAAAGTATTGGGGGATACCCTTGAGAAGATAGCCACAGAAAAAGCCGGGATTATAAAAGATGGGCGGCCCGTAGTGAGTTCCCCTCAACATCCTGAAGCCATGCGGGCAATTGAACACATAGCGAAAGCACGAAATGCTCCGTTGATTGTATCTGACCAGGAATATCGGGCTGACGTTATAGCCCGCAGTCTGGCTTATCAGCGATTGAACATTCATTCCCTTAGAGAACCGGTTCAAAACGCATTAGAGGTTGATTTGCCGTTACTGGGTGATCATCAAATCGAAAATGCATTAACGGCTTTATGCGCATTGGATCAAGCCAGTAAACAAGGCCTGGTGATACCTCGACCGAAAATTCAGACCGGATTGTCGCAAGTTTCCTGGGAGGGCAGGTTTGAAATTCTTAATCTTCATCCTCCTGTTGTTGTAGATGCCGCTCATAACCGCTATTCAGCGTTAAAATTGATACAGACGGTCAATCAATACTTTCCGACCCAACGCATGATTCTGGTGTTTGGCGCTTCGGATGATAAAGATGTTGCCGGTATGCTGGCAGAATTACTGCCCCGCTCGGATGAGGTCATCTTCACGCAATCCATTCATCCGCGCTCGTACCAAGCGGATCAACTTGCTGAATTGGCTTCGGAATACCCGCTTCCCAAATCGGTGATTGTGCCGCTTGAAGAAGCAATGGAGCAAGCCGTCAACCGTGTACACTCCGAAGATACTCTTCTACTGATCACTGGTAGTATATTTGTGGCAGCCGGGGCGCGAAAATTCCTTCGAGAAATTTTAAATCGCCCTGATTTTAATAAACGATTCAACAGTATACCAATTTCATGAGTGCAGGTTTATGAAAAAAGATAATTGGTTACCCAAAGATAGCGATTTTGAGGAATTTTCCTCTTCTTTACATCAACGGACAGAGGAATTGTATCAGGTACCCGATGCCGAACCGGACGAGAACGGTTTGATTGAGTGCGCAGCACTTATCATGCGGGATATGGTGATTTATCCGCGCATGGTTTCTCCAATTTTCATCATTCCGGGGTCAAATTTGCAAGCCATAGAAGAGGCTCAATTCAACTTTGAAACGATGATTGCCCTCGTCTTGAAAGATCCCGAGGTGGAAGACCCACAACCGGAAGACTTTTTACCGATTGGGGTTGAAATTGCTGTTGGACGATTGTTGAATATCCCGGATGGGAATAATTCGGCATTGATCCAGGGCCGCCGCAGAGTAGAGATTGTCGAATTCGTACAGACCGAGCCATATTACCGGGTGCGTGCCCGACCTATTGTTGAACCTTCTAAAATTGGCAGACAAACCGAAGCTTTGATGCGCACCACCCGCGATTTGTTTGAGCGGTGCGTTCAATTAGATCGCAGCCTGCCTGAAGAAGCGCATTTGTTTTCTTTGAATATCCACGAGCCGGGCTGGCTGGCAGATATGGTTGCTACGGCGATTTCGCTACCGAATAGCGAAAGACAGGCATTGCTTTTACTGGTTGACCCTGTTGACCGGTTGAAACGAGTCAACTGGCTGCTGGCGCAGGAATTGGATGTTTTACAGTTAGAGGACGAGATTCAGAATCGAGTTCAAAGTGAGGTGGATCGCAGCCAGCGCGAGTTCTATTTGCGCGAACAAATGAAAGCGATTCAAACCGAATTAGGGGAAGGTGATATCTTCAGCCGCGAAGTAACCGAATTGCGGGAAAAGATACTCGCGACCCCCATGCCGGATGAAGTCCGAACCACAGCACTCAAAGAAGTGGATCGGCTCTCGCAAATGCCCTCCATGGCTCCAGAAGTGGGTATCATTCGCACCTATCTGGATTGGATATTGGAATTGCCCTGGGTGCAGGAGACTGAGGACAATCTGGATGTTGCTAACGCTGCCAAGGTGTTGGAAAAATATCATTATGGACTCGGTAAAGCCAAAGATCGGATTCTGGAGTATATTGCCGTCCGCAGCCTCAAGCCCAAACGCCTGAGACAACCGATTTTGTGTTTTGTGGGGGCACCGGGTACAGGAAAGACCTCATTAGGTCGCTCAATTGCTGAGGCTCTTGGACGTAAGTTTGTGCGAGTTTCATTAGGCGGGGTTCGAGATGAGGCTGAAATTCGTGGTCACCGGCGAACTTATATTGGGGCAATGCCGGGCCGGATTTTACAAACCATGCGCCGCGCGGGAACTGTCAATCCTCTTTTTATGCTGGATGAGATTGATAAACTCGGATCGGATTTTCGTGGTGATCCCTCTGCTGCACTTTTGGAGGTTCTTGACCCGGAGCAGAATCATGCCTTTTCGGATCACTATCTTGAATTGCCTTACGATCTTTCTAAGGTGATGTTCATTACAACCGCTAACACACTGGCTACCATTCCACCAGCTTTGATGGACCGGATGGAAATAATTGAATTTCCCGGCTATATTGAGGAAGAAAAACTGGAAATTGCCTACCGATTTCTGATCCCACGCCAGCTGGAAGAAAGCGGTTTAGAAGGGGAAGATATTAAGTTTCAAGAAAAGACATTGCGGAAAATCATCCGGGAGTATACTTACGAGGCAGGGGTTCGAAATTTAGAACGCGAAATTGGCAGAATGTGTCGTAAACTGGCCAGACTGAAATCTGAAGGAAAACCCTACCCGCACCGATTACAACCGGAACTGGTTGAAAAATTCCTGGGACCGCCCCAATTTTTTATGACTGAAGCGGAGAAAAAAGACGAGGTGGGCGTAGCCACTGCAATTGCGTGGACCGAAAATGGCGGAGAGATCATGCCGGTGGAAGTGGCAATATTGGAAGGAAAAGGCAACCTGCAAATCACCGGACAGGTTGGAGAAGTGATGCAAGAATCGGCTCAGGCTGCTTTGTCCTATCTTAAATCCCGCGCCAGAGAGTTGGAGATTGACCCAGAAGTATTTGAAAGATTGGATATTCACATACATATCCCGGAGGGGGCGATTCCCAAAGATGGCCCAAGCGCTGGTATCACAATTGCCACAGCGCTGATTTCGGCTTTTACGGAGCGGGGTGTTTCAAAGGATGTCGGGATGACGGGTGAAATTACCCTGCGAGGGCGCGTACTTCCGGTTGGCGGCGTGCGGGAAAAGGTTCTGGCAGCTCACCGGGCGGGTTTAAAGATCGTCATTCTACCCGAAAGGAATTTGAAAGACCTGATTGATTTGCCCAAGAAAGTCCGCCAGGATCTGCAAATTAAACCGGTAAATCACATGGATGAGGTTCTTGAAATTGCACTTGGTCCCAAACCTCATAAAGAAAGCGGACGTGGCCGAAAACACAACGCAAAGAAAACCGAAAAAAGTGAAGAGGGAGAGGTTAAAGAGGCTTCGGAAGCGTAATTAGAAAGGCAGCCGATTGGCTGCCTTTTTTTATTTTTCTCTTTATCTAATCTTTATCCGGTTGAACCGGTGTTGGCGACATGGCTTGTTGGCGTTCGCTCTGTAAAGCTCTCACGCCATTGCGTACCTGATTGAGCATTTTTTCGAGCTCGACTTCCAGTCGCGAGAGCGATTCAAGGACGTATTCATCCGCATCGCGTTTGGTCGATTCAGTCTCCATGCGAGCTTGCAGAATGATTTGCTCGGCACGGGCGTGGGCAGCCTGAATGATAGCGTCCCGTTCAATCATCTGTTCGGCTTTTTCACGAGCTAGTTGGATGGTTCGATTGGCTTCTTCTTGAGCCTGAGCAAGAATCCGGTCCCTTTGAGCAAGAATTTGCTGGGCTTTCTTGATTTCTTCCGGAATGGATACCCGCATCTGGTCAATCAAGTCCAACATGCGATCCTCGTCCACCATTACTGAATGGGTGAACCAAATTGGACGGCTTTCATTGAATAATTCTTCCAAACGATCTACCAAATGCAGTATGTCCATTTTTTCCTCCGCTTTCCAAGCCTGAGAAAGGGTGGTGCAATTTTCAAGCCAGTTAATTAATTATTATACGCAATTCAATCTCTTAATGCTGTAATTGGTACCACCGATTGTCCATCCCCAAGTTCACTGAATTTTTTCTTTAAAGCATCTGCTACATGAAGAGGTACCATGCTGCTGATATCTCCACCCAGCGAGGCGATTTCTCGCACGGTTGAAGAAGAAAGGAAGGTGTGCTGTTCGCTGGTGATTAAGGCGATCATTTCAATGTCTGGATAGAGGCGATGATTGGCAAGTGCCATGCGGAATTCGTGTTCAAAATCGGAGAATACCCGCAGTCCACGGATGATCACTTGCGCGCCGACATTTTTACAAAATTCGACGGTCAGACCGCTATAACCGACCACTGTAAATTTGGGTTCAGCATAAAACGTTTGTTGTACAAGTTTCAGCCTCTCTTCGGGGGTGAACAGCAAATTTTTTAACGGTTTGTTATAGACGGCGATAATGACTTCATCGAATAGGCGGGCTGCCCGACGGGCAATGTCCATATGTCCGTAATGGATTGGGTCGAATGTTCCGGGGAATACAGCTCTGACCATTGGCTTCTTCCTTAGCTGATATCTCCTCGTCCTTCCCCCCAAAATGCATTCAATTTTTCTAGAAGGGGTTGGTAACGAGGGTCACTTAATTGTGGGTCTTTTTCAAATAATTGTTGAGCAAGGTTGCGGGCTTTTTCAATGGTGTGAATATCGGTCAGGTTGGCGATTCGTAAATCAGCAAAACCAGCCTGGCGGGTACCTAAAAATTCCCCGGGGCCGCGCTGTTGGAGATCGCGCTCGGCGAGAACAAACCCGTCATTGGTTTCGACCATGGCGGATAATCGTTCGTTTTCGGCGGCATCTTCATCATCCGGTATAAGGATACAGTAGGACTTTGCGTTTCCCCTGCCTACTCTGCCGCGGAACTGATGCAGTTGAGCCAGTCCAAAACGATTTGCCCCCTCGATTAACATCACAGTGGCATTGGGCACATCTACCCCAACTTCTATGACTGAGGTCGAGACCAGAATATGGTATTGTTTATCACGAAATTGACGCATCACATGCTCTTTTTCTTCGGGACGCATTCTGCCGTGCAGAAGACCGATTTTCAAATCCGGGAAGATCTCACTTTGAAGGCGTTGTTGTTCCTGGACTGCAGCGAGGGTATCTTCCGTTTGGGAGAGTTCTTGATCCACAAGGGGGTAAATGATAAATGCCTGATAACCTTGACGGATCTGGGAACGGATAAAGGAGTAAGCGCGTTCTCGCTCCAGAGGGGTAAAGATATGCGTTTCGATGGGTTGACGCCCGGCGGGCATCTCATCCATTACCGAAAGGTCGAGATCGCCGTAAATAGTCAAAGCCAGGGATCGGGGGATGGGGGTTGCTGTCATCACCAGCAAGTGAGGATTATCCCCTTTTGCACGTAAAGCCGAGCGTTGTGCCACCCCGAAACGATGTTGTTCATCTATCACTGCCAGCTGAAGGTGTTGAAACTCAATCGGATCTTCAATGAGGGCATGTGTCCCAATCAATAATTTGATTTCGCCAGAAAGAAGACCCTGACGAACCTCCTGTTTTTCTCTTTCGGGGGTATCACCGACTAATAAGCGTACCTCACCCGGAGCAAAAGGTGCCGGGTCGTCCGGATCTGCCCGCACAAAAAATTTTTGGAAACTGCGATAATGTTGTTCAGCAAGAATGCTGGTTGGAGCCATCAGGGCTGCCTGTGAGCCTGAGGCGGTAACCATGGCAATGGCTAAGGCAGCTACCACTGTTTTCCCCGAACCCACATCGCCTTGAAGCAAGCGGTTCATGGGACGGCCGGAAGATAAATCAGTCCGAATTTCGTGTACGGCCCTTTGTTGGGCGTTTGTCAATTGGAAGGGAAGCCGGTTGATTTGGGTCGTCAACCAATCATCAGAAACATGGAAAATGCGGGCAGCCCGGTTTTGCCAACTTTGTTTTTGTCGCAATACGCCTAATTGAATGAGAAAAATTTCATCAAAAGCCAGTCTCTGACGGGCGGCGTGGAGGTTGGTGTGATTATCGGGGAAGTGAATCTGGCGCAGGGCATTGGAAAGCGGGAGCAGATTACCGGCAGAGCGAATTTCATCGGGAAGAAAATCCGCAATTCGGGTTGCCCAAAATGTAACGGTCTGGTACATAATCCGTCGGAGCACTTTTTGAGTGAGCCCGGCGGTTAATGGATAAACCGGCACAATTCGATTGGTGTGGAGATGCTCTTGATCCACCAATTCCCATTCGGGATTATTCATGCATAATCGGCCGAGATACATATCTACTTTACCGGAAAGGACAACCTGAACACCAGGGCGGATATTTTTGTCCAGCCAGGGCTGATTGAACCAGGAAACCCGAAGCGAACCGGTGCCGTCTGAAATAACCGCCTCAAATAAAGTGCGATTGCCTTTAATTTCTCGAAGTTGAGATTTCAGCACGGTGCCGGCAACTGATAACTCATCTCCAAAATTCAACTGATTGATGGGCTTCATCTTTGAGAAGTCATCATAGCGACGGGGGAAGAAGTAGAGTAAGTCTTCCAGCCTGTGAAGCCCCAATTTTTCAAGGTTTTTAGCGTTCTTAGGGCCGATGCCGGGCAAGACCTTCAGGCTGGCATCCAATCCGGCGGGTTTGCTGGTTTCTTCTCTGGATGAAGGGCGGAGATGATTGGTGGGAAGGCGGTTTTTGGTTGGGCTTAATTGAGGGTAATCAATTTTGTCAACTTCCGGGGAAGTGTTGGGAGAATCCGGTGTGAAATTTGAGGTGTTATCGGCGATTTGAAGAATTTCCTGGACAATTTGCTCACGCTGTTCTAATGAGAGGGTGGGGTATTGAGCCAACCGGCTGCAAATTTGTTGAATAATGGAAGGTGGAACTCCTTCTCGATTGGCTTCTTGTTCCCAGGCGGGGATAATTTTATCCAATCCCCCCACAACAGCACGATTGTCAAAGCCTCGTTCGACTTCAAGTTTGAGAAACTTTTTAATTTTTTCCAATGCGGTTGACATGAAATAATTTTACCCTATTCTCCAATGCAGGCGATTGTTCGGGGCGTGTCAAAGTTCTTTTATACGATATCGGATACCGTTTCCACGGCTATCAACCCCACCATTTTAGGGCTGAAAAGGAGGGCGGTTGCCAAATTGAGATTATGTTCACTGTAAGAAGTTTGGGGATAATTTTCAAGAAATACCTGGCGCATACTTCGAGTTTCAGGTAACAACGGTGGAACACTTTGGACAACGGCAATGTGATGCAGGTTGTCAAACTCCTCAACAAATTCGATGAAGAATTCGGAAATGTTGCGGATGTTGCGCATTTTTTCAATGGGAGTCAGGCGTTCGTCCTCAAAGGAAAATACCGGCATCATTGAAAGAAATTCACCTGTGATGGCCTGTGCCGGGTCTATGATGCCGTTTTGAGCGAGGTAAGAAAGACCCGGGCAGCAAACAATGGTGTAAGTGTGAGCGGCTTGTTGCCTGACAACATGCTCCACTTCTCCCAAATTTGCCCCATCGTGGATGATCTGGGCTGCCAGTTGTGCCAGCATTCCCAATCCGGCTGAAAAGGTGTTGGTGTCAATCACCACCACCGGCAATCTGCCTTGAAGACTGGACGCAGCGAGGCTGGCATTTTGGAATGTACTGCTAAGGTGCGAGGAATGCGCCAATACCAGCACTTCGTCGAACTCGCTGCCCATACTGGTTAAGATCTGGTTGAATTTTTCGGGGGTGGGAGGAAGCAGTTTGGGTGCATCCTGCCCTCTAATTGATGGCGGAAGTTGAGATACCTTAAGGCTGTCTCCTCCCGGGTAAATTTTGCCATTCAAAGCAACATCATGAGTGGCGATTCGAATCAAATTTTGTCCCGGAAATGAGTGGCGAGGAAATTGAGCAGTATTGTCAACCAGGACGCCAATCTTTCGCATAGGGTTTACTCAATCGAAATAATCAATTGATAGTGAGGCTGTCCGCCTTCATGAATCTCCATTTCGTGGTCAGGGTATTTTTCCTGAATTTTTTCAGCAAGTTGATGGACTTCATCAACACTGATGTTTTGACCGTAAAAAAGGGTGATGCGCTCCCTCTCCTCGCTTTTTGCAGCTTTGAGCAATTCAAAGCATGCTTCTTCGAGATGGCTGGCTGAGGCTACCAGCTGGCCATTGAGAAGTGCAATCACCTGACCTTCTTCAACCTTTACACCATTAATTTCAACGGAGCGGGTTGCCGTAGTGATTTCCCCGCTTTCAACTTCGTTGATGGCTTCTTCCATCTCCGAGGCAATATCCTCAAGGTTCCCATCAGGATCAAAGCGCAGCATGACGTTAAGGCCTTGAGGAATAGTTTTGGTTGGGATGACCTTGACGTTTTTAACGGAAAGGGAAGCGGCATTTTGAGCCGCCAGAATAATATTTTTGTTGTTGGGCAAGATGATAATTTGGTCAGTTGGAAGGTTTTCGAATGCTCTGAGGATTTCTTCGGTGCTGGGGTTCATGGTCTGACCGCCTTCGACGATCGCATTTACTCCCAGACTCGCGAAAATCCTCGAAAGTCCTAAACCGGGCGATACAGCTACCACTGCAATTTTACCGGGCTCGCAGGGCGGAAATTCAATGGATGGCCGAGAATTCTTTTTTTCCTCCATTTGAGCCAGTAAATTTTCGATGGCGACTTTGGTGATTGTGCCAAGGCTCATGGTGTATTCAATGGGTTCATATCGCTTTTCGGTAGGAACATGAATGTGCATGCGGTACATACCATCACCTTCTCCAACTTGAATGGAAGTACCCATCTGAGAAAGGTGTTCATAGAAGCGATCTAAATCCAGCGGCTGGTGAGGGCGAAAATCAACCACGACCTCAAAATCCTGTCCCGGCTCAATTTCTTCCATGGTTTCCTCTAAGTTCATCGCAGTGATCGGCTGGATGCTGGTGGTGGGGGTTTCTAAAGATTGTCCCTTTAGGTAACGTAACATTCCTTCCAGGATGATAAACAAACCTTTACCACCGGAATCAACCACGCCGGCTTGTTTGAGAATGGGCAGCAGCTCGGGTGTTTTTTGGACGGAAAGATCGGCTTCAAATACGATTTTTTCCAGCCATTCCATTGATAGAGGTTTGCCTTTAAAGGATTCGATGGCTGTGGCGATATCTTTCGCAACTGTTAAAATTGTGCCTTCGACGGGGCGGACGACACCTTTATAAGCCGTGTTTTTGGCTTCAACTAATGCCTTGATGAGGATTTCCCCGTCCACCTCCTCAAAATTGTCCAAAGCACGAGCAAAACCTCTCCACAATTGAGATAAGATCACACCGGAATTACCTCTTGCTCCCATTAGAGCCCCTTGGGCAATGGCGTGAGCAACCTTTCCCACATTTCTTTCATCGGAATGCAGGATTTCATTATAAGCAGCCTGCATTGTCAAAAGCATATTTGTGCCCGTATCACCATCCGGCACAGGAAACACATTTAAAGAATTAACCAGTTGTTGATTGGCTTTCAACCAGAGCGTGCCGGCCTCTACCAGTCTTTTAAGCCCAATTCCATCCAGTTTCCCTGCCTGGGCAATTTCCTTTGCCTGAGGCAGGGTTGTTCGATTCACATCATCAATCATAGTGCTCCAAACCAATTCATTAGATTTTCTAATCCGTGTCGCTGATTCGCAATCCGCGCACGTGAACATTGACTTCTTTCACCGGTAACTCGAGCCATTTCTCGATTTGATAGCGCACATTCTCAGCGACGCTAGAAGTTACCATTTTAATCCGAGTTCCGTATTCGACAATGATATAAAGGTCAACTATAATGCCATCATCTTTGAACTCGACCTCAACACCCTTGGAAGGATCTTTGACGATTTTATTAGCAAGATCCTCTGCCAGATTCTTTGCAGCTAACCCCACAACACCGTATGATTCAATTGCTGCCATGTGGGCAATGGATGCGATGGCCCGGTGTGATACGAAAATATTGCCAAGTGGATTTGTTTCGCTCATTGTCACAATCCCTCTTTTATAAAACAATGAGATTGTTGAAAAACAAACAACTGGGATTGACGAAAAGGGGAAAACCTTAATACAATCGAACCAAACCACTTTGGAGATCAGCGGGATGGAAAAGCAGCGTTTCGAAGAAACCGGCAAAGGATCAT
>NZ_LGHJ01000014.1 GCF_001306055.1 Bellilinea caldifistulae
ATGATCCTTTGCCGGTTTCTTCGAAACGCTGCTTTTCCATCCCGCTGATCTCCAAAGTGGTTTGGTTCGATTGTATTAAGGTTTTCCCCTTTTCGTCAATCCCAGTTGTTTGTTTTTCAACAATCTCTGGATTGAAAGTTTGGGTTGTTTTCTGCTTTAATAGAGCAATTGAAGAACCCGAATCTTACGCTTTACATATAAGCCGGTATAATTCGGTTATGATGGAAGAGCGTCGGACTAATCAGGAATGGCTGGCAAATTTACGTGCCTCCGGAGAGATTCAGGCGACGGCAATTCAGGATCTGAGCGAAATCATTCGCAAAGGATTGTTGAGTGGTTTGAGCAGATATCTGGCCAATGATCCAGCCCGCATTGAAAGTTTGATCGAGGAAGTAACCCAGGAAGCTGTTTTGCGGGTTTTGAAATATCTGGATACCTTTGAGGGACGCAGCCAATTTACGACATGGGTTTATAAGATTGCCATTCGACTGGCTTTTTCAGAATTGAGAAAAGGCCAATGGAAGAATGTTTCCCTTGAAGAGAATCTCGAACCGGATGACGGGGAAATCCGGTCTGTTTCCCCAAAAGAACTGGCTGAACCGTCATTCAGCCCTGAAGTGGTAACCGAACAGCGCGAGGTGATCCGTTTCCTGTGGCAAATCGTTCATCAAGGCCTGACCCGTCATCAACGCCAAGCCTTTGTCGCCGTCATCATCAGGGGAATACCGATGGAAGTGGTGGCTGAAAAAATGGGGATGCAGCGCAATGCCCTGTATAAATTGCTGCACGATGCCAGAAAACATCTCAAGCAACATCTTCTTGACGCCGGTTATTCCGTTGAAGAGATATTTTCAATCTTTGGTTTGGAGCAAAAGTAAGAATCGGTAGTAGAATCTTTCCAATGAGTCAATGATGATGTTAAATTCGATCCTTGGTTTTTTGAAAAAAATTTTCAGGTCACCTGCCGGCAAGACCCGCAAGCAGATGTCTGTTTCACTGACGGAAGCCAAAATGATGGCAGAAATGATCGCCGCCACCCAAGAGGTGGAATTAACCTGTGACGAAGTTTTTGACTTATTGGATCAGTTCACCGAGATGGCCGTGCAGGGGGAGGATGTGGCTCACTTAATGCCGCTGGTGCACCGTCATCTGGAGATGTGCCCGGAGTGCCGCGAGGAGTACGAGACGCTGCGGAGTATACTCGAAGCCAGATTGAATTAGGGCATGGACACGCGGGTATCCGGGCGAAAAGCTGCCCATGAAAACCAGAGGTGATTAATGGAAATGACTGGGGTCAACTGGCTGCCAGCCAGGCCACTCCCACCAACCCCGGCCCGGCGTGAGCGCCGATGACCGGCGTCATTTCGGTGATGTAGAGTTCGGTTGGGTTTAATTTATCTTGCAGGATTTGCGCCATTTGTTCTGCACAGGCCGCATCATCCGCGTGGAAGCAGATCAGCACACTGCCTTTGGCTTTAAGATTTTTTTCCAGCCAGGTCACCATGCGTTCGATTGCCTTTCGGCGGGTACGTTCCATCCCTTCCAGTCGAATCTGGCCATCGCGCAGGGTGAGAATGGGGTACACCCGCAGAGCCGCGTTGAGGAGCGGACGAATGGCATTGACCCGTCCGCTGTGTTCCACGAAGGAGAGGGTATCCAGCACCCCGATCATCCCAACCTGCTGACGGGCTTCGTTAAGCGCGGTTTTAATTTTTTCCAAAGAAGCTCCCTGCCGGGCAAGACGGGCTGCCAAAATCGCCATCAAACCCTGTGCCGGGCCGGCAACCCCGCAGTCAACCACCTCGACTTTCAACTGTTCCGCCAGTTGTTCGGCGGCTAAACGGGCAGAGTTGTAGCATTGAGTCAGGTCGGCAGGCGGAGTCAGCACCAGCGCAGCCGAAGCTTTGCCGTCCAATGCCTGCATGGCGCTGAGAAATTCACCGGGGGAGGGGGCTGCTGTGGTGGGGCGGGTGTGGGTGGTGCGTAGGGTTTGATAGTATGCCCGCCGGTCAATGGTCTCATCATCGGGCAGAGCCTTTCCGTCCAGGATCAAACTCATAGGAATAATGTGGATGCCTTCCCGCTTTGCCAGTTCATCCGGCAGAGAGGCGATGCTGTCGGTAAAAATAGCCGGTGCAGTCTTGGCCAGCGGACGGGGGGAATAAGCCGGGAATAAATCCACCAGAATTTGCCGTTTGTCGCTCAGTTTCAGCCAACGCGGCAGCAAGCGCGGAATGGAACACACCGCCGTGGTGAACGCCATGATCAACGGCGACCAGATGACCAACGGATGCAGGTCGCGCAGGTAGTTCAAGTAGATAAGCAAAGGAAAGGCAACCAGGGTTGCCAGAATACCGCTACCCAGCGTCGCAAAGTAAACCAATCCATAAACCGGTAAGGCGATCAAAGTTGGAGCGGGGGTCAATGCCAGCAGCCCGCCTAATGAAGTGGCCAGCCCGCGCCCGCCTTTGAAACGGAAGTAAACCGGGTAGTTGTGCCCCACAACGGCGGCTACCACACAAAAGACGGCACAACCTTCACCCAGCAGAAGGATGCGGGCGACTACTACCGGCAGGCTTCCTTTGGCAATGTCCAGTAAGGCAACAAATGCAGCGGGAACTAATCCCACTGAACGAGCCACATTGGCTGTACCTGCGTTTCCATCCCCCAGCGAACGGATGTCGGTTCTCTTCCACAATCGGGTGATCAAAACTGCTGAAGAAACCGACCCCAGCAAATAACTGAAAATCATGGCGAGCACACACTGCAACATCGGTCCACCTCCTTCCTGTGTTTTACCTGAGGAGAAGCCGGGCTCAATGCGGTTGCTCGAAATCCTTAATTCGATTGTAACAAATAAATGTTGGACGAAAATTAACGATTGAGAGAAACCCTTTCAGGGCAAGGTTGAATCGAAGCCTTGCGGGTAAACCGGGGCAAAAATGGGATGTACGCTCTCGGCGCGGTAGTTTGCCTGCCGTGAGGATTGGATGGCGGGCAGTGTAGAGGCCGAGGCAGGATAGATCGGCGAAAAAACCAGCACCAGCAGGGTGGTGGTGAGGATGGCTGCAATCATCAGGGTCAGAATTAATTGCAGGGTCAGCCGGACAAATGGGGTGGGGGAAGCCGTCATTATTTTCATTTATAAGGTGACTTCTACCTGAGGGATTTCTCGCGGGGCAGATAGACGATAAACCATCACTCGTTCCAGTTTTCCCTTTACCGAGTGCAGTCCCAGGGGCTCCAGGGTAAAACGCTGCTGATTTTCTTCCAATGCGGTGAAAGTGGCGTGTCCGATGACGGCCCCGGTTCCTTTGATCAACTGGCGGGTGAGGGCTTCAAGCCGCTGGGCGGTGTTGACCGTATCGCCGATGATGGTGTAGTGCAGACGGTCTTTTGCGCCTAAACCGCCGGCGATGACCACTCCCGTGTTAATGCCGATACCAGTAATCAGGGGCGGGTCACCGCGCTGCTCGCGGATGCGGTTGAGTTCGTCAATGGCGGTGGTCATCTCCACGGCTGCCTGACAGGCCGCCAGCGCACTCTTTTTGGGGCTGAGCATACGCGGCAGAATCCCGAAGAATGCCAGCATGGCATCCCCATCAAATTTGTTGACCACCCCGCCGTGCTTGACAATGATTGGCACAATGCGGTCAAAATACTCATTGAGCCAGTTCATCACCCGTGCCGGGTCGGCCTGTTCACTCAGGGTGGTAAACCCGCGAATGTCGCTGATGAGTACGGTGGCAACGGCTTGCTGGCCTTCCAGGCGCACATTTCCGGAGCCGAAGGTCTGGCGCAGCTGCTCGCGCACCTCCGGCGAAACCGTCCGTCCCAGCAGGTCGCGGTAGATGAAACCTTCCTGCAAGCCGGCAATCATCGCGTTGAAGGCGTGCGCCAGAACGGACAACTCATCGTTCCCGTCCACACTGACTTTGACCCCTAAATTTCCCTGAGCGACCTGTGAGGTGGCCCGCACCAGCCGTAACAAGGGGCGAGTGATCAGGTTGGCTAAATAAATCCCCACCAGAATCACCAGCAGGATCGAAATGGTGATCAGCAAAAAGACCTGCAAACGGGTGATCTGGCTGGTGCGCACCAGAAAAGCCTGGGGCAGTGCCACACCCAGCACCCCCAGATCTTCTCCGCTGCGCGCTTCCCACGCCCCAAGCAGCTCGGTGTAGTTGATACCGTTGATGTCCAGCGGCCGCGACTTGCTGGCCTGATCCTGAGTTTGCAGCACTTCTAAAGCCAGTGCCGGATCGAGAGTGGGCTGAAAAGCGGGGAATGTGGAAGCAATCCGGCGTCCGTTGAGGGTGTAGAGGGTGGTGTCGCTGAGGGTGTCCAGTTTCATCTCTCGCACCAGCGAGGCGGCCGACTTCCCGATCAGCACCACTCCCCTCAATTGACCCTCGGTGTCCAAAATCGGCCCGCTGATGTAAAAATAATCCCCCCACGGTGCCTGAACAAAGGCGGCAAACTTGTCGCCGCGGGCATCCTGTTCACGGCGTAAGACCCGCTGGACGAACGGTTGCTGGCTGAAAAATGGGTCATCCCGCGAATAGGTGTATTCACCGCGGGGTGCATCGGGCGGTCGGCGGGCAGAGAAGACCGATACCCCTTGGGTGTCCAAGATTTCGATGGCCTCCTCATTACTATTGAGGGCTAACGGCAGACTGAGCAGGCGCAGTTGTTCGGCATCACCCGCCTGAATGGCTTCGGCAACTCCCTGGGTATTGGCGATCAGGCGCAGAGTAGCCAGCAGGCGGTCTTCTTCGCGCACCATCCAGTCGGTCGTTTGCCGTCCGGCTGCCACCAGTTGATTGAAGAAGCGGTCCTGCACCGATTCGATCACCACCTGCGTAATGATATAAGCCGAGGCCAGCGCAAATAACAATGCAAGGATCAGGTACGGGAGGGTGATTTTGAGCCTAACCGGCACCTTAACCGCCGGCGGTTGCCCTACGGGCAGCGCAACCGCGGCTGGCTGTTGGCGGGGCTGGGTAGGCACATCCACGGATTCGAGACGCCGTAATGCCTGTTCGATCCAGCGCGCCTGAAACGGCTGGCGCAGGAACACGTGAAAACCGTTCGATTTTGCCAGCATCTCGCGCTGGACATCTGGATACTGGTTGGTGAGAATGACTTTGACCTTTGGATCGGTGGCTTGAATGCGGCGCAGAAATTCCAGCCAGCCCTCACCGGGAAAGTGCAGATCCAGCAAAATCAGGTGGGGTTTGATTTGCTTGAAGAGCGCTTCGGCCTGTCCAATTTCCCACGCCTCCCATACTTGATCGCCCCGGCTGCGAAAGTGGCGAGTCAATAACTGAGCTGGCTGAGCTTGCTGTTGAACAATGAGGACTCGCTGGGCAGGCATTGATCCTCAGGAAGATGGGCTTATGACAGGTATTCTCGCAGGTGACGGCTACGGGTGGGGTGGCGGAGTTTGCGAAGCGCTTTGGCTTCAATCTGACGGATGCGTTCGCGGGTTACATTGAAGTAGCGGCTGACTTCTTCAAGGGTGTGATCTTTGCCGTCAATCAAGCCGAAGCGCAGTTCCAGTACCTGTCGTTCACGTTCGGAAAGCGCCCCCAGAGCGTTTTGTACCTGTTCGCGCAGCATCTCGCGGGCGGCAGCGTCCATCGGCTCCATCGCATCGTCGTCTTCGATGAAATCCCCCAATTGGCTGCTGTCCTCGTCCCCAACCGGCCGTTCCAGCGAGACGGGCTCTTCCGCCGATTGCAGAATGCGCTGGACTTTGGCGGCTGCCCAGTTCCAGCGGCGCTGCACTTCGGGGTCAAGCGGGAGATTGGCGGCCTGGGCTTTTTTGATGAGACTGACGTCCTCGTCACTCAGAAAGCCGCCCTCCAACGCCAGTTCTTCGTTGGTCGGTTCGCGCCCCAATTTTTGGACAAGGCTGCGCTGAACGCGCAGCAATCGGGTGATGGCTTCGAAAAGATGGACCGGGATGCGGATGGTGCGGGCCTGTTCGGCAATGTAGCGGCTGATGGACTGGCGTATCCACCAGGTTGCGTAAGTGCTGAACTTGAAACCTCGGGTTGGGTCAAACTTGTTGACCGCCCGCAGCAGCCCTAAATTACCTTCCTGAATCAGGTCAAGGAAGGTGATTCCCCGTCCCAGATAACGTTTGGCAATACTGACCACCAGCCGCAAGTTGGCCCGAATCAGGGTCTGGTTGGCTTCTTCGGCGAGTTCCTGAATGTTCTGGATTTCTTTTTCAAGGTCAACCTTAACCAGCCGGGCTTCAAAGAAGTCAATTCCCGGCAGGTCTTCGCCTTTTTGCAGAATCTCAAAAAGTTCCTGCGCCAGTTCCGCCGGCAGCAGGTAAAGACACAGATACAGGGTGAAGGCGTTGCGCACCAGTCCATCCCAAAGCGAGTCCTTTCCCCATAAACCGTTATCCAGGAAAGAGCGCATGTAGGAAGGCGTATCGGACTGCCAGGACTGGCGCAGGGCCTGCGCTTCCAGCAAAATCAGGCCCAAATCGGGTATCCCTTCGCTGCTCAGGCGGTTGACATCCTGTTTAAAACGTTCCCACGAGGTATACAGGTCTTCAACAACGGCCAGATATAACTGTAAATTGGGGTCCATGGCCGGATTTTTGCCGTCCAGATGGCGGCGCAGGGTTTGCAGGTACTGACGGGCTTCAATACGGGCCGCCAGCCGAAATTCGCTGTCGGCGTCCAGCAGATTGATTTGCCCAATCTCTTTGAGGTACAGGCGAACCGGATCTTCGGAAAGTTCAACCGCTAAAGCCGGATCTTCCAGAATTTCCAGGGGGTCTTCCAGGGGAACTTCGGCTTCGACCCATTCTTCGGCAGGGACGAGCGGCAAGACCTCTTCCATATCATCGTTGAGTACAGCGCTGAGGTCAGCGGTTTCCAAATTACCCGCAGCCGCTAAATTCAGCGGATCCAGTAATTCACCGCTCGATTCGGGAGGGGATGCCTCGCCGCTTTTCCTGGCGGGGCGTTTTTTGCCGGTGGATGGGGAAGGAGGTTGGTTTTTTTTCGGGGTGCGAGCCATGGTTAATAATATACCATAAAAAGAAAAAATCTCTTTTTCTATTCCACTTCGCCAACTTTTGCAAGGGCTTTTTCCAGACGGTTGCGGGCTTGCAGGTAATCTGGGATCAGTTCCAGATAGGGAGAAATGGCCGATGTGCTTTGTTCCTGTAAGTCTTGCTGCAAAAAACGCATTTGCAGCAGATTTTCATTGATGCGGATCAAGCGGAGCATTAAGAAGGTGCGCAATAAATCTTCCGTGGTTTGATTGGCTTTGGGTTCACCGAATGGGAGTGGTTGTTGTAGGTCCTCCAGCAGGGATTTCAGTTCGGGCGGACAAATTTGATTAAGAAAGGTGGTTGGCTCCATTTGATCCTGTGCAAGCGATTGAAGCACAAGCGCAGCCAAACTCTGATGTTCGCCCAATTCAAAATCCAGCGCCGAAAAGCGGCTCAGGCCGTTGGCTTGCAGGTGTCGGTCGAGCGTGTAAAGCGCTTCCGGGTTGCGCACCAGCAGCCGCAGACAGTGCTTTTCCATCTCATGCGCCCGCCGCTCCGGTTGAGTTTCCTGTAATGGAGCGGGTCTTTCGGGGCGGGGCTGACGCGGGCGGGCCGGCGCTTTGCGGGTGACAGACCCGGATGACGGCGAGATGGTCTGCAAGGCGCGTTCGTCAATTTTCAGTAAGCGCGCCAATCGCTGGCGGTAGGCATCGCGCTCAATCGCATCCGGTACATCGTTGATTAAAGTTAACACCTGTCGGGCAATTTCGCTTTTCGCCTTAGGGTCATCCATCTCACGGCTGGCCGCCAGCGATTCCATGACATGAATGACCACCGGCCGGGCGTTGGCGACAATTTGCTCCCATTGGTGAGGGTCATGAAGGACGACATCATCCGGGTCTTTACCGGCGGGTAAAGTGGTGACGCGCAAATCGGCCTGTAAACGGGCTTCGTGGCGCAGTAAACCGCGCGCATCGAAGACGACCTCATCCTGATGATCAAATGCCTGACGGGCAACTTCCAGCCCACGCAAAGTTGCCTTTTCGCCGGCGGCGTCTGCATCCAGCGCCAGCACAATCCGGCGGGTAAAGCGTTTGAGCAGGCGCAGCTGGTCTTCGCTGAGGGCAGTTCCCATTGGCGAAACGGCATTGGTGAATCCGGCCTGATGCAGGGCGATCACGTCCAGATAGCCCTCGACAATCACAGCCTGATCCTGGGCGCGGATGGACTTGCGCGCCAGATGAAGTCCGTAAAGCAGGCGGCCTTTGTCGAAAAGCGGGGTTTGCGGTGAGTTGAGGAATTTGGGCTGATCTTCGGCGCGCAGAACCCGCCCCCCGAAACCGGTGATTTTTCCGCTCATATCGCGGATGGGGAACATGATTCGGTGGCGGAAGCGGTCATAACCGCTACCGTCTTGCCGTTCGGTCAGCAGGCCGGCCTCGCGGATTTCTTCAAAGGTGTATCCTTTACCGCGCAGGTAGTTCAAAGCTGCGTCCCATGAGTCAGGAGCGTACCCCAGTTCGAAAATCTCCGTGGTTTGGGGCTGAATGCCGCGTTGCTGCAAGTAAGCCATCGCCTGATTGCCGGCGGGGGTATTGAGTAATTGATGGCGGTAGTACACCACCGCTTCTTCCAGCAGGCTGCATAACCGGTCGTACTCTTCGGCTTGGGCCTGCTGCTGGGGAGATGGCGTTTCGAGTGTAACACCGGCACGCTCGGCCAGATAGCGGAGCGTTTCGCTGAAATCCCAGCCTTCTTTTTTCATGACAAAGCGGAAAATATCGCCGCCTTCGTTGCATTGACCGAAACAGCGCCATGTCCCTGAATCGGGGAAGACGACAAAAGCGGGGGTGCGGGTATTGGTGTGAAATGGACAAAAGCCAATGTAGTTCTTTCCCGTCCGGCGCAGTTTGACTGTTTCCGAGACCAGTTCCACGATGTCAATTCGGGCTTTGATTTCATCAATCGCGCTCATAATTTGATTTTAACGGTGAATCCCGCTGTGGTTAAGAAAATAACCATAGACATTCCTTGCAAATTGTTAATTCGCTATAAGGTCTTCTTTTATATAATAAAGCTATATCTTTGTCTTTTTTCGCTATTATTCAGGGGAGCAAAAATGAAACGAGAAAACGGAGGTCAGGGGCTGGTTGAGTATGCGTTGATTATGTTGCTGGTTGCGCTGGCGGTGATTGTCATTCTGGCCCTTCTGGGGCCGACGATTGGCAGTTTGTTCAGCAATATCATCCCCCTCATTTGACGCATTGCTCATTCCGTACTCAATTTTTTTTCACCAGCCGGAGGATTATTTCGGAGGGTATTGTTTTAAGGCGAGCTTTAAGCGGTCTGCGCCTTTCCTGAGTGTGTATGACAAAACCGGAAAGGCGCAGGCTCAATCACTGATTTTTGAGAATTTAGAAGCCTTCCAGACGTGAGAAGTCAGCCACGCCGCGTGCCAATCCGGCAATCCGTTGTAACATCCCCAGACGGTTGGCGCGTTGAACAGCATCCTCCGACATCACCAGCACTTCGTCAAAGAAGTGGTTGATCACCGGAATCATGGGCAGGAAGACGTTAAAGAAATCCTCAACCGAGCCGCTGCGGCGCGGGGTGGTTTCGGCTTGCAGCAGGGCGCTGAGCAAGGCCTTTTCGGCGTCCTCAACCAGCGCGTCTGGTTCGATGGAGAAAGTTTCCTGCTGATCGCGGGTGATGCGTACACAACGGGCGTAGGCCGGTAAAATCCGGTTCCAATCCTCGCGCTGCACCCATTGCTGCAGTTGCTGAACAGCGCGGAAAGCGGCCGCCGGATTGTGACCCTGCTCTGCCAGCACGGCGGCAATCACATCGTAGCGATAGCCTTCTTCCAGCAGGTAGCTTTGCAAGCGCCCGATGATGAACTCCAGACAGGTTTGCAGGCTTTCGGGACTGGCGGGGATGGGCAGTCCCTTGGCGGCGGCTTGTAGCCCGGCTCGCAGGTCAAAATCCAGATTCCAGTGAATCAGGTTTTGTACCAATCCCAGGGCAGCCCGACGCTGAGCAAAGGGGTCTTTGGTTCCGGAAGGGGCTAATCCGGCAGCAAACAGTCCGGCGAGCGTGTCCAGCCGGTCGGCCATACCGACCAGCAGGCCAGCCGGCGATTGCGGATAATCGTCCCCGGCGTAGCGCGGTAGGTACGATTCAAAGATGGCCTGGGCAACGGCGGGAGACTCGCCGCTGTGCAGCGCGTAATAGCGTCCCATCAGCCCTTGCAGGCTGGTCATTTCGATGACCATGTTGGTGACCAGGTCGGCTTTGCACAGGTGAGCGGCACGGCGAGCGGCAGCTGCCTGTTCGTCCTTCAATCCGACTGTGGAAATCAATTGCTCCACCAGCCTTTCGATCCGCTGGGTTTTATCCAGCATCGAACCCAGTTTGACTTGAAAAGTGAGGGTGTGCAGGCGGGGCAGGAAGGCTTCCAGCGGTTGTTTCAGGTCTTCCTGAATGAAAAAGGCTGCATCGGCAAAGCGGGCGCGGATGACCTGCTCGTTGCCGTCCACCACCACTTCCTTAAAACGTTCATCCCCATTGCGGATGACGATAAAGTAAGGTAAGAGACTGCCATCCGTTTTGTAAACCGGGAAGTAACGCTGGTACTTCTTCATCACCGAAATCAGCACTTCTGCCGGTAATTGGAGATGGGCTTCGTCGAATGACCCGCGCAATGCGGCAGGCGCTTCCACCAGACCGGTGACTTCGTCCAGCAGGTTTTCATCCAGATGAGCCGGGTCTCCCCCGCATTCGGCAATCAATTGCTCCGCCTGTCGGCGGATGCTGGCGCGCCGTTCCTGCGGGTCGAGCAGGATACCCTGACTGGCGAGGAACTCCAAATAGGCCGAAACGCCGGTGATTTCGGTGGTTTCCGGCTGGCGAAAGCGCAGCCCGCGGGTCTGGTTGCCGCTGGTCAAACCGGCATACTGGAACGGGATGACCTGATCATCCAACAATGCCAGCAGCCAGCGGATGGGGCGGGAAAAACTCACCCCGGATTGGTTCCAGCGCATGGATTTGGTGAAACTGAGTGAGTCAATCAACGGGGGTAGAGCGGGGGCCAGAACTTCAACGGCCGGCTTACCGGCTTCAAAGACGCGCGCAATGGCATATTGACCGCCGTCCATTTCCGCTACCTGCAATTGACTGACATCCAGACCGCGGCTGCGGGCAAACCCGATGGCGGCCGGGGTGGGGTTGCCGTTTTGATCAAAAGCGCGCTGAGCAGGCGGCCCTTTGACCACTGTTTCGCGGTCAGTTTGACGGTCTGCCAGATCCTCCACAATGACGGTTAAACGGCGCGGTGTACCCAGAACATGCACCTTGCCGTGGGTCAGGCGTAATTCTTCCAGCAATTGCGGAACGCGCTGCTGCAATTGGCTCAGGGCATCCTCCAAATCGCCGGCGGGAAGTTCCTCTGTGCCGATTTCCAGCAGGAAGCTGGCCGGCCGGCTGAGAGGACGGGGTGCAGCGGAGGGGGCTGCCGCAATGTCAGCCGAAGAGGGCTGGCTTTTGCCGGTTAGCATGGGGTATCCAAGCCGTTCGCGCTGTTCCAGATAGGCGCGCGCCACTTTGGCCGAAAGGTCACGCATGCGCGCGAACATGGCAGCTCGCTCGGTCACGCCGACCGCCCCGCGGGTATCCAGGATATTGAAGGTGTGGGAGCATTTCAGCACATAATCATGGGCGGGAAGAACCAACCCGTGTTCGAGTGCGTTGAGCGCTTCGGCTTCGAACAGGCTCATCATCTGGCGTGCCCGTTCGACATCGGCGATTTCGAAGTAGTACTTGCTGTGTTCCTGTTCGCCCTGCAGATTCACATCCCCATAAGTGCGTTCCGGGCTCCAGCGAATATCGCGGAAATTACGCACTTTTTGCAGCGCCATGGCAATTCGTTCCAGCCCGTAGGTAATTTCCACCGAAACCGGATCCAGCACAATTCCGCCGGCCTGCTGGAAGTAAGTGAACTGGGTGATTTCCTGCCCATCCAGCCAGACTTCCCAACCCAGCCCCCAGGCGCCCAGCGCCGGGGATTCCCAGTTATCCTCGACGAAGCGGATATCGTGTTGATCGGGATCAATGCCCAGCGCTTGCAGAGATTGGAGGTAAATCTCCTGCGGGTTGCCGGGGTCTGGTTTGAGGATGACCTGGAACTGGTAGTGCTGCTGCAAGCGGTTGGGGTTTTCGCCGTAGCGCCCATCGTCCGGGCGGACGGATGGTTCGACATAGGCTACTTTCCAGGGCTCCGGGCCGAGAACCCGCAGAAAAGTTGCCGGGTTGTAGGTACCGGCACCGACCTGTGTGTAATAGGGTTGCCAGATCAGGCAACCCTGTTCGGCCCAAAAGCGCTGCAAATTCATGATGATGGTTTGGAAATCGAGCGGTTCAGACATGCGCACTCCACAAAACGGGTTGAGATTGCCAACCGATTATACTACGGATGAGAATTGATTTGTCAGCAGCCGAAAATTGCACTACAATCGAAGATGCTATGGCATTTCGAGATCTGGTCATCCAAAGCCAGTTGATCCCGCCGCTGCCGCGCAAAGCCATACTCCCCCGTCCCCGGATTCGTTCGTTGCTGCAACGCGCCCTGCAGCATCCCTTGACCTTGCTGTTGGCCGGTACGGGTTACGGAAAGTCCACCGCCTTGCTCGATTTGAGCCAGGAAGGCCGGCGCATCTTCTGGTACACCGTCAACGAGCCGGAGCGTGATCCACTGTTGTTTCTGGTTCATCTGATCAATGCCTTTGCTCAGCAAAATGAAGAATACGGGCGAGATGCTTTGCGCTACCTGGAAGAACATAACGGCCGGGCGGTGCCTTCGGCATTGACGCCGCTTTTGAACGCTTTGACTGCCCACCTGTTGGAAGATGGCGTGCTGGTGATGGATGATTATCACTGGGTGCACGACGTGCCGGAAATTGCTGCGCTGGTACGTCATCTGATTCAATACCGTCCACCGCGCTTGCAGGTGGTCATCGCAACCCGGACAATGCCGGATAATCTGGACTTGAACCGCTGGCGGGTCAAGGGTGAATTGAGTGTGGTGACGCATAGCGATCTGGCATTTACAGCCGAAGAAATTGAAGCCCTTTTTCGCGAGGGATATGGCTTTCCGATTACCTCTCAGCAGGCTGCCCGCCTTGCACAAGAAACCGAGGGGTGGGCGCTGGTGCTGCAAATGATCTGGCAAAGTGTCCAGCGTCGGCCTTCCGCTTCGTTGGATCAGGTGCTGGAAAATTTGCCGGAAACTCTGGAAAGTTTGTTTGACTATCTGGCGCCGGAGGTGCTTGCCCGCCAGCCGCAGGACATTCAGCAATTTTTGATAGACACCTCCATTTTGCGTCAGCTGGAAGGCGAGATTTGCGATGGATTATTAGGTATCGAAGATAGTGCAGCCCTGTTGCGGCGGTTGTACGAGAGCGGAATGTTCATTGAGGCGGCCGGCGGACAGGTTTACCGTTACCAGCGGCTTTTTCAGGAGTTTTTACAAACCCGCCTGAATCAGCAGCCTGCCGAAGCACGCGCTTTACACCTGCGCGCCGCAACCCTCTACCTGGATCGAAAGCGCTCCGAAGAAGCCATCTACCACCTGCTCAAAGCCGGTGAGGCTGCTTTTGCGGCGGATGTCATTGAACAGATCGGCATGGGGTTGATTCGCAGCGGACGGCTGGAAAGTTTGCAATACTACCTCAGCCGTTTGCCAGCCGAGTTGAAGGCCGAGCGGCCGTTGCTTCAATTGCTGCTGGGAGACCTTCATCGTTTGCGTGCCGATTTTGAACCTTCATTGCTGCATTTCCGCGCTGCCGAGCAACTCTACCGTCAGCAGGGGGATCGCTGGGGCTGCAGCCGGGCATTGCGCGGCCAGGCTCAGGTCTTTCTGGATACTATCCGTCCGTTACAAGCCGATGCCCTGCTGGAAGAAGCCCTACGTTTGCTGGAACCGCAAGAGCACCGCGAAGAAGTTGCTGCCTTGCTGGATCAACTGGCGGAGAACAAACTGAACCTCGGTAAGCCGGATGAGGCCCGCGTGCTGCATCGAGAAGCTCAGTTGCTGCGTGCCGAGACCAGCCCGAACGATGTGTATCTGGAAGGGCGCGCTCTGCTGCGTACCGGCCGACTGATCGAGGCCCGTCAGTTGATGTTGAATCAGGCTGCTGAGGAAAGACGCCATGAGGCACAGCGCGCCCAACGGTTTCACCGTGAAACGCTGCTGCTGCTTTCGTTGATTTGTTCAATGCTGGGCAGCGCAGAAGAAGCCGAGCGTTACGCCCGCGAGGGAATTGCCATCGGCAAGCGTTTGCAATCCGAGTTTGTTGAAGCCGTAGGTTTGATCCGCCTGGGACATGCCTTGCAGGTGGGCCATGTTCAGCCGTGGGGTGAGCCCTCTCTTCGGAAAGCCATTGATTTATATCGGCGAGCCATTGAATTAATGCACCCTTTCAAAGTGGCGCGGGTGGGCGTGGAACCGCTGTGGGGTCTCACCCGGGGGTTGGGTTACGCAGGAGAGCTGGCAGAAGCCGAGGATTGTGCCCGCCGAGCGCTGGCGATTTCTGAAAAGGCCGGCGATGAGTGGATTGGCAATCTGGTGCGCACCAGTATGGGGGCTTCGTTCGCGCTTGACGGGCAATTTCGTACGGCAAGGGAGTGGCTGGAGCGCGCCGCGCAGGGTTTTGAGTCGGTGCGTGACCGCTTTGGTTGGACGGCTGCCAGGTTGTGGCTGGCGTGGATGGACTGGTACGGCGAGGAGCGCGGCCGGGCTTTGATGGAATTGGAGCAGATTTTAGAGCGACAGGAAGGGCCGGATGCTGCGGTGCTGTTTACCAGCCCAACCCTGCTGGGCTGGAAGGACGAACAGACCCTTGTCCCCATTCTGCTGGCAGCCCGTCGTCAGGGAATTGGCGGAGAATACCTGCTTAAAGTGCTGAACAATTTCTCGATAGAAGGTGACTATCACCCGGCTTACACGCTGTATGTGCGAACGCTGAGTGATTTTGGGGTGTGGCGCGGGGATCAAAAAGTCCACTCCGCTGAGTGGCAGCGCGAAAAAGCCCGCCAGTTGTTTCAATTGTTGATTACCAACCGCCAGCGCTGGCTGCTGCGCGATCAGATTGTTGACCTGCTCTGGCCGGAACTGGATGGTGAATCGGCGGTGCGGGACTTCAAAGTGGCCCTGAATGCGCTTAACCGCACCATTGAGCCGCAGCGTCCCCGCGAGACAGCTCCTTTCTTTGTGCGACGCCAGGAGAATATGTACGGAATCAATCCGCAGGCAAAGGTGGTTGTGGATGCAGATGAATTTGAAAGACTGGCTTCCGAAAGTCTGAGTGATGAAGAAAGTCTGCGTCGGGCGCTTGACCTTTATCAGAATGATTATTTGCACGAATGTTGTTACGAGGATTGGAGCAGTATTGAACGCGAGCGGCTGCGTCAGGTTTACTTCACCGCCGTCCAGCGGCTGGGGGAGTTACTGGGCAGTCAGGGCCGTTGGGATGAGGTGATTGCGGTTTGCAATGCCGCTCTGCTACGCGATCGCACCTGGGAGCCGGCTTACCGCTTGATCATGCAGGCCTACGCTGCCAAAGGCAATCAGGCGCAGGTCATTCAGACCTATCAGCGCTGCTGGAAGATCCTTTGGGACGAAGTGGGGGTTGAACCATCTCTGGAAACGCGTGATTTGTTGCGCCGCCTGACCGCCTGAGCCAGGTTGTGTAACCCTTTTGTAACCATTGCGCTGTATCCTATTCAACAGGGGGCGGTTAATTTACCCTGTCGGCTGGCAGGATTCCAACATCTTTTCAGGAGGCGAGGGAAACATGCGGTTAAAGGATAAGGTGTGTCTGATAACGGGAGGCGCAGCCGGAATCGGGAAAGCCACAGCCCAGCGTTTTGCTGAGGAAGGGGCCATTGTGGTGATTTGCGATGTCAACCGTGAAGCCGGCGAAGCCCTGGTAAAGGAGCTTGGGGAACCAGCCTGCTTTTACGCGGTCAATGTCGCCGACCGGGCTGAGGTGCAGGCCTGGGTTGACGACGTGGTGCGTCGTTTTGGGCGGGTAGATGTGCTGGTCAACAATGCCGGTATCACCCGCGATGCGCTCTTCGTCAAGGTCAAAGACGGTGAACTGGTTAAGCAGATGGAAGAAAGCGCCTTTGATCAGGTGATTGACATCAACCTCAAAGGGGTCTTCAATTGCGCCCAGGCAGTTGCTCCGTTCATGATTCGGCAGGGCGGTGGCGTGATCCTCAATGCCTCTTCGGTGGTGGGTCTGTACGGCAACGTCGGTCAGACCAATTATGTTGCCACCAAAGCCGGGGTGATTGGGATGACGAAGGTGTGGGCGCGGGAATTGGGACGGTACAATATCCGTGTCAATGCGGTGGCACCCGGTTTCATTGCCACCGAAATGGTGCAAAAGATGCCCGAAGAGATCTTAGCCGGTATGAAAGCCAAGACCCCGCTTGGCCGGCTGGGAGATCCGCGCGATATTGCCAATGCCTATCTCTGGCTGGCCAGTGATGAGGCCAGTTTTGTGCATGGCGCCACCATCAGTGTGGATGGCGGTATTGTGATGGGTACATAAAGCCCATCCATTCTTTGAAAAGGAGGTTGAAAAAGGATATGTCTCGATTTGCTACCATCATTGGAACGGGTCACTATCTGCCGCCAATTGAACGCCCTAACCGGGAAATGCGCGAGCGTTTCGGCGAAGTGATTGATAAGTTCGAAGCCTCGTCTGGCATTACCACCCGCTGGTACGCCCCGGATGACTGGGTAACCTCGGATCTGGCGGTAGAAGCTGCGCGGGAGGCATTGAAAGACGCCGGCATCCAGGCCGAGGATCTGGACATGATCATTCTGGGCACCGACAGCCCCGACTACATTACCCCGGCCACCTCGGTGGTCGTTCAGCACAAATTGGGGGCCGTCAAGGCCGGCACATTTGATATTGGATGTGCGTGTGCGTCGTTTCCTACCGGCCTGAACATCGCTGCCGGATTGCTGGCAACCTCTTACCAGATGAAATATGTGCTGGTGGTGGGTGCTTATATGATGCACAAATTGTGCGACTGGCAAAATGATGTGATGTCCTTCTTCTACGGCGATGGGGCCGGTGCCGCGGTATTGACCTATTCGGATAAGCCGGGTTTCATCAGCTCAACCTTCTTTGCGGATGGTTCTTACCACAAACATTGGGGAATTTACTCCGGTGGCACCTACGAACCGGCAACGGTGGAAAGTGTGCAGGCCGGCCGAACGCAGGTGCGCTTCATCACTCCCTTCCCGCCGGAGGTCAATAACGAGGGCTGGCCGAAGCGGATGCGCGAACTGGCCGCCAACGGCAATTTTGACCTGCAGGATGTGGACATGGCGCTGTACACTCAGGTGCGCCTGAACAGCATCAAACTGGTGCAGGAAACCCTCGGTCTGCCGCTGGAAAAGACCCACTGGATCATGGATAAATGGGGCTATACCGGTTCGGCTTGCATTCCAATGGTGTTTGATGACGCCCGTAAACAGGGCAAGATCAAATCCGGCGATCTGGTGACCTTTGTCGGTTCGGGGGTGGGCTACAATCAGGCCGGTTCAGCCTTCATTATGCCCTGATGGCAGGAGGAGTATGAATCCCGCTGAAGTCTATAAAAGTAAATTGATCTCCATCCCCGAGGCGGTCAGCCTTGTTCAATCTCACCAGACGATTGGGGTGGCGATTGCTGCTTCGGAGCCGCCAGGATTGTTGAGCGAATTGGGCAATCACAAGGATCGCCTGGAAGATGTGACGGTGTGGGTGTGCCTGCCCTTACGGGCGTATGAATATGCTACCAACCCGGAGATGGCTGGCCACTTCTTTGTGGAAAACTGGTTTTATGGCGCGCCGGATCGCAAAGTTCACCCGCAGGGGCGCATGTCTTACATCCCCAATAATCTGCACCGTGCCTCGACCGATAAATTGCTTGCCAGTGGCGGCAAAGTCAACATCTTTTGGGGAACGGCTACCCCGCCTGACTCGCGCGGCTATCTTTCGCTTTCTCTGGGGCTGGTTATCGAAAAACAATTGATGGAAGCCGCCGATCTGGTCGTTTTGGAAATCAACGAAAACCTGCCGTATACCCTCGGCGATACGCAGGTGCACATTTCGGAAGTGGATTATGTTGTAGAAAACCATGTGCCGTTGTTTGAACTGCCTCCTGCTCCGCCAAGCGAAGCCGAACAGGCGATTGGCGGTTATATTGCCGATTTGATTCAAGACGGTTCCACGCTACAACTGGGCATCGGCGGCATCCCCAATGCCATTACTCCCTTCCTGATGAACCGCCGGGATCTGGGCATTCATACCGAGATGTTTACAGATGGCATGGTGGATTTGTACGAAGCCGGGGTGGTGACTAACCGCCGAAAAACGCTCTGGAAAGGCAAAATGGTGGGGGCATTTGCGCTGGGCACCCGCAAGCTGTATGACTTTGTGGATCGCAATCTGGGGGTGGAGTTTCAGCAGGGCAAAGTGACCAACGATCCGTTTGTGATTGGCCAGAACTACCGCATGATCAGTGTCAATACCGCCTTGCAGGTAGATTTGTTCGGACAGGTCTGCTCGCAAAGCATCGGTTATCGCCATTTCAGCGGAACGGGCGGACAACTGGACACGCACCGCGGCGCACAGCTTTCCCCCGGTGGACGCGGAATCATTGCCCTGCGCTCCACAGCGCGGGATGGACAGATTTCGACGATTGTACCCATCCTCTCGGAAGGCGCCGAAGTGACTGTGCCCAGTCAGGATGTGGATACGATTGTGACCGAGTACGGGGTGGCCGAACTACGCGGGCGCTGTGTGCGCGATCGCATGGAAGCCCTGATACGGATTGCCCACCCCGACTTTCGCGAGTGGCTGCGCGAGGAAGCCCACCGGCTGGGGATTGTCCCCCGCCTGGTTGTGCCGGGGGTGCGCCTTGCTGAACAAGAAGCCAGACCATCATCCGATTCATAAACAGGAGGAAATCATGAACATGCCTCAACCTCTACCGGGTGTAACGTCGCAGATGATTCAAACCCCGCGCCTGAACCTGCACGTTTTGACAAGCGGAGATGCGGCCGGTGTACCGGTGATCTTTCTGCATGGGAATTTTTCGGCTGCTCTTTACTGGGAGGAGACCATGCTGGCTCTGCCGGCCGGTTTTCGGGCAATTGCTCCGGATTTGCGCGGTTACGGCTGGACAGAAGATGTGCTGATCAATTCGACCCGCGGTTACCGGGACTGGTGCGATGACCTCGCGGCTTTGATGGATGTGCTGGGTGTGGAAAAGGCGCATCTGGTGGGCTGGTCAATGGGTGCGGGCATCATTTACCGGTTTATCGGTGATTTTCCTGCCCGCGTACTGAGCGCAACCCTCATTTGTCCGGTTTCACCGTACGGTTTTGGCGGCACCAAGGGAGTAGAAGGTACGCCGTTGTTTGAGGATCATGCCGGCTCCGGCGGTGGAGTGGTCAATCAGGAATTTGTCAAGCGCATTCAGGCACAAGACCGTTCCAGTGATGACCCCAACTCCCCACGAAATATCATCAACGCCTTTTATTATGTGCCGCCCTTCCGCGCCGCACGGGAGGAGGAATTTCTGACCGCATCCTTGATGGAAAAAACCGGCCCAGACCGTTATCCGGGAGATTTCGTTCCCTCGCCCAACTGGCCGTTCGTGGCGCCAGGGGTGCACGGGCCGGTCAATTGCTGGTCATTGAAATATCTCAAGGCGGATGTACCGGACCTGCTGGCTGCTCAGCCAAAACCGCCTGTGCTGTGGGTGCGTGGTAGCCACGACCTGATTGTTTCGGACACCTCGTTTTTCGATATTGCCAATCTAGGCAAACTGGGGTACGTACCCGGCTGGCCGGGTGATGAGGTGGCGCCACCTCAGCCCATGTTGCAGCAAACCCGCGCTGTTCTTGAAAAATACGCGGCTGCCGGGGGGGCCTATGAGGAGCATGTCATCGAAAATACCGCCCACAGCCCGCACATCGAAAAACCGGATGTGTTTAATGCATTGTTCCACGAATTCTTGAAGAAAGCCTGAAGGAGAAATTTTTATGAGCCAACGGAAATTAGGGCGAGGTGTGGCCGTTGTGGGTGCCGGCATGAGCAAGTTCGGCTGTTACAACGGCATGGCCACACGGGATATCTTTGTTGAGGCTTATCGCGAAATGCTGTCCTCGGTTGACCGGGGTTTTGATCCGCATGACATTGAAGCCGTTTACATCGGCAACTACTCCGGCGATCTGTTTGAGGGTCAGGCGCACATGGCTCCACTGATGACCGATTGGGTGGGGCTTGCTCCTCGACCGGCAACCCGGGTCGAGGATGCCTGCGCCAGCGGATCGGCGGCTCTGCGGCAAGGGATGCTGGCGGTGGCTTCCGGTTTGTACGATATGGTGATGGTTGGCGGGGTGGAGAAGATGAGTGAGCTGCCCACCGAGCGGGTAACCGATACGCTGGCAACCGCCTCGGATGTGATTTATGAGGCGGCGGTTGGTTTTACCTTCCCGGCGTTATATGCAGCCATGGCAACTGCTTACCTGCACGAATATGGGGCCGACCCGGAAGTTTTTTTGCAGGTGGGTTACAAGAACCATGAACATGGCGCTCTGAACCCCAAAGCCCAATTCGGGCAGCGTATTCAGGAAATCATGGAAGCGCGCAAAGCCAGTGCAGCCCGCAAAGGTCTGCCCATTCCGGAGTGGAAAGATGAGTTTGAGTTTTTACACGATCCGCGCGCCAATCCTTATATTGCCTGGCCGCTGCGGTTATACGACTGCTCACCAATTTCGGATGGGGCTGCAGTGGTCTTGCTGGTAAGTGAGGATCTTGCCCGCCGGTTCAGCGACGTACCGCTTTACATCATCGGCAGCGGGCAAGCCAGCGATGCCGCTACCCACGATCGGTCAACCCTGACCTCATTGCCGGCCGCCCGCCGGGCCGCCCGGCAGGCTTATGAGATGGCCAGAATCACCCCGCAGGATGTGGATGCGGTGGAAGTGCATGACTGCTTCACGATTGCGGAAATCATCGCCAGCGAGGATCTGGGCTTTTTTGCCCCCGGTGAGGGCTGGAAGGCAGCCGAGGACGGGGTGACTTCGTTGAAGGGAAATCGTCCGATCAACTCTTCCGGTGGATTGAAATCCAAGGGTCATCCGGTCGGGGCTTCGGGTGTGGGGCAGGTAGTGGAGATCTGGCATCAATTGCGCGGCGAAGCGGGTGAGCGGCAGATTCCCGGCAGCCCCGCCATTGGTTTAACCCACAATGTCGGCGGCACCGGCCAGACCTGTGTGGTGAACATCTTTGAACGGAGATGAGTGGATGAGCGAAAACGGAGTGTATACCCATCAATTTTCTGAACATCTGGCGCAGCAGCATTTGACCGGTTCGCGGTGTAAAAAATGCGGGAGGCGGTTTTTCCCGCCGCGCATTTGGTGCCCGGATTGTCAGCAAAACGATCTGGAAGCCAGCGAATTTTCCGGAAGGGGCAAACTGGCTGCATTTACGGTGGTGTACGTTGCCCCAACAGCCATGCTGGCTGCCGGTTATGACCGCAAAAATCCCTATTGTGTGGGGGTGGTAGAGTTAGAAGAAGGGGAACGCATCCCTGCCCAGATATTCGGTGTGGATGTTCATCACCCGGAAACGATCAAAATAGGGGCTCCGCTTAAGGCGGTTTTTGTGGAACGCGGTGATGGAGAAGGAAAAAAAGTCGTGTTAGGTTTTGAGGCGTTGGAGTGAGTGACTCTCGCTGTTCTGCATCATCTTCAAAGGCAGCCAATGGAAACTGACTTGCCGGATCCATCCAATCGCCGTCATCTTCAACCGGAGTGGAGCGTGGGAAAGCGCGCCGCGTTGGTCAAGACAATTCAGCCGGCCGATCTGGAAAATTATGCCCGCCTGATGCGAGCAGATCGCGAGACAATCGAGAAGGTGGAACACTCTGAGAGTGATCAAGAAGAGCGCACCGCAGTGCCCACCATGTTCCTCGGCGGATTAATCGGCGCAGCCATCCAGCAATATTTTTGTGAATCCGGTTCAATGTGCCTGAATCAGTATCTCGAATTCATCGCACCAGCGTACACTGGTGATACTGTGACGGCCGTCCTGGAGGTTGATCACGTGCAGACTGACCGTCCCATCCTTAGGTTGAAAACAGCCTGTACCAATCAAAACGGGCAAGCGTTGGTTACCGGTCAGGCTGTCATTCTCATGCCACAAGGAGGTGAGCCGCGATCGAAAAGTTAACCTGAATTGCGGGCTTCTACCGTTGGGTAGACCAAGTCTAAAAGATTTCCCAATTCAATTCATCCGAAGGAGAAGAAAATGAAAAGGTTGTTGACCATTTTGACTGTGTTGATCCTGGCTTCTTTGGTGCTGGGCGCCTGCGTGCAGCAGGTTACACCCACCGCCGAGCCAACCCAGCCGCCTGCCCCGACTCAGGCACCGCCCCCCACCCAGGCTCCGACCAAGGCTCCAGAACCGGTGCAAACCGAAGAACCAGTGGTGGAGCTCGGCCCGGTGCTGAAGATTGGGCAGATCGGCCAGCTTTCCGGTGCGCTGGCACTGTATGGTTTACAACAAACGCGCGGCTTTGAACTGGGGCTGGAATACGCCTCTGGCGGAAAGACAGATGAAGCCGGCCGCTATATCATTGCTAATCGTCCGGTGGAAGTGCTGGTGCGCGATGATGAAGGCAATCCCGAAAAAGCGGTACAACTGGCACGCGAACTGATCGAAAAAGACGGTGTCGAGATCATTCAGGGACCCTCCAGCTCGGCTTCGGCAGCGGCGCTGACCACGGTTGCACTGGAAAACAAGATCATCCTGATGGTTGACCCGGCTGCCTCGGCTTTCATTACCGGTCAGTACTTCAATCCATATGTCTTCCGCACCTCGCGAACCAACTACGATGATGTGCTGGTGATTGCCAAGTACCTGGTTGAGAATGTTGGTTCAAAATTTGCCCACATTGGCATTGATAACGCATTTGGACGCGGCTCCGGTGCGGCGCTGGCTTACGCGGTGGCGCAATACGGCGGCGAGGTGATTGCCGACATTTACGCTCCACTGGAAACCACCGACTTTACCCCCTACATCCAACAAGCGATGGATTCAGGTGCGGACTGCCTGTTCCTGACCTGGGCTGGCACCGGCTATGTGACCCTCTTCCAGCAGTTAGGTGACCTCGGCGCATTGGATCAGATGCAGGTTGCTACCGGCTTTGGCGATAACGCCTCCTTTGCGGCAGTTTACGGTGCGGCGGTGGGGCAAATCGGGTTGAATGTCTACCACTACACCGCTGCCAATACCGAAATCAACAAGTGGCTGACCGAAAAGCACCTTGAAAAATACAACGAACCGCCCGATTTGTTCACGGCCGGCGGTATGGCTTCGGCACTGGCGCTGGCGGCTGCACTGGAAAAGACCGGCGGTGATGCTTCCGGCGATGCGATGATCCCGGCGCTGGAAGGCTTGAAATTTGAAGGCCCGAAAGGTACTTACTACATTCGGCCAGAAGATCATGTCTGCCTGCAGCCGATGAACATCCTCAAACTGGTGGACATCAACCCGCCGCTGGATGACAAGGGCCGCCCGACCTATAAATTCTTCGAGACGGTTTACGTGACCAAATACGATGAACTGGCAGTGCCCTGCACGCTGACCGGAGAGTACGAATCGCGCTGCGGTGACCTGCCGCGCCCGTAAGTATGATCAAGTGGGATGGCTTGGCTCTCGATGGCTGCCATCCCACCAGATTGACAAGTGGTGGCAGCCGTTGGGTGAAAGGCGGCTGTCACCCCTCCCTGTTGATTAATCTTTTTTGAGAAGCGAAAGGGACCTTCCATGACCGTTGAAGGGGAGATCCTCCTTGAGGCCAGAAGTTTACGGAAAGAATTTGGCGGACTGGTCGCCGTGGATGATGTCAACATCCAGATCCGCGAGCGTACCTTGCACTCGATCATTGGGCCGAACGGCGCCGGTAAAACCACGCTGTTTAATCTGCTTAGCGGGATGATGCGTCCCACCCGCGGGCAGGTATATTATCGCGGACGGGACATTACCAACCTGCCGCCGCATCGGATTGCCCATTTGGGAATTGGACGTTCTTTTCAAATTACCAACATCTTCCCGAATCTGACTGTTTTGGAAAATATCCGGCTGGCAGCCCAGGCACTGGGCAAAGATAATTTCCGTTTGTTCCGTCCGGCGGGTAGTTTTCGGCAATATGAAGAAAAGGCTTATGCTGTCGTCAAGCGGGTTGGCTTGCAAGGACGTGAATTTGACCTTGCCCTCAACCTCCCCCATGGCGATAAACGCAAACTGGAATTGGGCATTATGCTGGCAGGCGAGCCGCAATTGCTGCTGCTGGATGAACCCACCGCCGGTATGTCTTCTGAACAGGTGCCGGCTCTGCTGGAAATCATTCATTCCATCATGGCGGATGGCGATAAAACCATTGTGCTGGTGGAACACCGTATGGACATGGTGATGAGTATTTCGGATCGGATCACCGTCATGCATCAGGGACAGATTCTGGCAGAAGGCACGCCGCAGGAAATTGCCCGCAATCAAACTGTACAGAGCGCTTATCTGGGGGAATTGTACGGGGATTTGGCCGCTGATCTGGAGGACAAAGATGGGCAACGATAATATCCTCGAAGTTGAATCCATCCACACCTTCATCGGTCAGTTTCATATTTTGGAGGGGGTCTCTTTGCAGGTGCCGCGCAGCAGCATTACCGTTTTGCTGGGCCGCAACGGCGCCGGTAAGACGACCACGCTCAAATCCATTTTGGGCCTGACCCCGCCGAGACACGGCGTAGTACGTTTTGATGGGCAGGAGATTCAGGGCAAACCTGCTTACGAAATTGCTGCCATGGGAATCGGCTATGTGCCGGAGCATCGCGCTATCTTCCGCAATTTGAGCGTTGCCGAAAACTTGAAGATCGCCGAGCGGAAAAAGGGCGATCTTGACCGGAAGGCCGACTTCATCTTCAGCCTGTTCCCCGACCTGAAACGCCTTTACCGCTTGCCGGGCAATCACCTTTCGGGCGGCCAGCAGCAAATGCTGGCGGTGGCGCGGGCACTGGTTGCCGATAATCAATTGCTGCTGATTGATGAACCCAGTGAAGGGCTGGCACCGATCCTGATCGAACAAATGATGGAGACAATCCGTAATTTGAGCGCGACAACGACTGTACTGCTGGTGGAACAGAACTTTATCATGGCCAGTCAGTTGGCAGAAAATTATTATATTCTGGACGATGGGAAAACCGTGCATCAGGGGAAGATGGCTGATCTGGTGCAGGACAAGGAATTAATACACCGCATGTTGGGAACGGCCGTGCGCAGCGGAGGTGCGGGATGATGCGGAATAATTTCTTCCGGGATAATGCTGCTCTGCTGGGTGTGGTGGTGATTCTCGCCGTGCTGGGAGTGGTGGGGTACACCAGCATGGGGCAGACCGCCTTTGTCCGCACGACGCTTTCTGGTTTAACGCTTGGCGCCTTGTTTTTCATGGTGGCTGCTGGCCTGACGCTGATTTTTGGACTGATGGATGTGCTGAACTTTGCGCATGGCGCCATGTTCATGCTGGGGGCTTATCTGGGCTGGCAGTTCTTTACCAACCCCACCTTTTTATTTGGGCTGGCGCCGCTGATTCTGGCGCTGCTGGCGCCCCTGTTTGGCTGGTTGTTTGCCAGGCTGGAAATACCGGAAGCGCTCCAAAAATCGGCACCGAGTCTCTTGGGCCTGGCCGGTGTGGTGGTTGTATTTCTGGCTGTTCGCGGGCTGGATATCCTCGATCTGGCTAAGACGGCTATGGTGGCGACCATGACAGCCGCTGACCCGTTGGCCGAGGCGACCCCGCAGGAAGCCTTGAGCATTTTCTGGTTGAGGACTGCCGGAATGTTCATCGCCGGGGCCCTGCTGGCAATGGCAACTTCCCGGCCGGGGGACAAAACCCGCACCGTTCACACCGATCAGGTGCGGCGAGCTTTGATTGGCGCGGGCGTATTGCTCGTTTTCACCATTGTGGCAACGCTTTTTCGCGAGGCTGCACCCCGCGCGGTTTTGCTGTGGGATGCCAACTTGCGCTTCTTTGCGGCGCTGCTGGTTGGGGCATTGCTGGGGGCGGGGATCGGTGGCGCCATTGAAGTGACTCTGATTCGTCCTCTGTACGTGCGCCCGATTTATCAGGTGATTGTCACGCTTGGGTTGGCCTATGTCCTGCGCGAGGTGATTCAACTGCTCTGGCAGCCGCTGGCTTATCAAATGAGCCGACCGCCGCTCTTTTCGCAGCCCGGTAAAGCCGAAAATATCTTTGAGTGGTTTCGCACCAACTCGGTTACCGTGGATGTGCTGGGCGTGACTTTTCCCAGTTATCGGCTGTTCATCATCCTGCTGGGGGTGTTGATGCTGGTGGCGCTGGCCCTGTTGATGAACTACACCCGCCTGGGTATGATCATCCGGGCGGGGGTGCAGGATCGTCAAATGGTCGAAGCGCTGGGAATTAATGTCCAGCGGGTGTTCACGCTGGTATTCATGTTGGGGGCTGGTCTGGCGGCACTCGGCGGCATTGGTGCAGCGCCCTTCATCCCGGTGCAGCCGAATATGGGAGATGCCTTCCAGTTACAGGCCTTTATTGTGGTGGTGATCGGTGGGATGGGCAGTTACGGCGGTGCAGCCATTGGGGCGTTGTTATTGGGACTGGCGCGGGCGTTTGGGGACTATCTGGCGCTCAAATACAGTCTTTCTCCGGCAATTGCGGAAGCCTCGACGGTGATCATCATGGCGATTGTGCTGTTGGTGCGGCCGGCGGGCCTGTTCGGGAGAAAGGAGTGATCCATGGCAACCACCAAAACCGAAACCCAGAACCTCTCTCTCAAACGCGAATCTCCGCTCAACCGCTTGCGAAAGGAATGGGCCGGCGTGTTAATTTTGCTGCTGCTGGCAGCTTTCCCATTTTTGTTCGCGTGGTTCAGCGGCACATCCGTTACCGACGGCCCCAGTCGCTTCTGGCAGGGGCTGATGATCACTTTCTTCATTATGGCGGTGTACGCCATGAGCTACGATTTGTTGATCGGCTACACCGGCATCCTCTCCTTCGGTCACGCCGCCTTTTTTGGCGGAGGCGCTTACACGATGGCGTTGTGGCTGACCCACGCTGTACCGGTCATTTCCAGCCGTTACCGCATCACCCTTCCGGGTGGGGCAAATATTACCGAGGTGGTGCTTTTTGTGGCGGGTATTCTACTGGTAGTGCTGGTGGTGACTCTGCTGGGGCTGTTGTTCAGCGCAGCCTCGGCCCGTGTGCGGGGGGTTTACTTTGCCATGATCTCCCTGGCCATGGCGGAGGCGCTCCACATTCTTTCCAAGGCAACCGATTTTGTGCGCTGGACGGGTGCGGACGAGGGTCTGCATGGTGTTCCTGTGCCAGCGTGGATTAACCCCACCCAAAACCGGTTGCTGTTTTATTTTGTAGCATTGGCGTTTGCCTTGATCATGTATCTGCTGGTGCGTCGGATTGTCGATTCGCCAGCCGGGCGGGTGTTTGTTGCCATTCGTGAGAACGAATCGCGTGTCCGAATGATAGGCTATAATCCGGTGGTTTTTCGCTCCATTGCCTTTGTGACGGCAGCCGTCATCGCCGGGCTGGCGGGGGCGCTGTTTTCTTTGTGGAATATGTCGGCTACCCCGACCATGACCGGAGCGATTATGACCATCAACGCCCTGATCATGACCATTCTTGGCGGTATCGGTACGCTGGTTGGGCCGATCCTTGGCGCGGGCTTGATGCAAATTGTCGGGCAGTTCTTCTATCAGTGGTTTGGTCCGCGCTGGCCGCTGGTGTTTGGCCTGATTTTCATTGCGCTGGTCATTTTCCTGCCGTATGGCGTGATCGGCACATGGCGGCAGAAGCGATATGCATGGAAGCGCGCCATCCAAAAAATGTTTGGTAAAGGCTGAAGCGCTGGAAACGATCAACCCACTCTCTCCCCTTGCCGTTCAGGGCAGGGGGAGAGTTGATTGGTTATTCGGGTAATCCTGGACTGGGTTGAGCCTGCTCGATTAATGCCGGGGTGTCTGCGGAGGCAAAGCTTGAATTTTCCAACGCGTCCAGCCGGTTGAGCAAGAAGTCAGCCACTCGTTCGCCAATCGGGCGGGCGTAAAAGGCCACACTGGCATGCCCGCAGGGAAACCATAACAGGCGGGGTTTTTGCCAGGCCTGCCACAATTTTCGCACATTTTTCGGGGTGATGATCGGGTCATGTTCACCGCCGACCAGTAATATGGCTTCGCGCGGCAGGGCTGGTTTGAAGTTGCCCGGCGCGAGCATATACCACCACTTTTCGAGATCCGCCGGGTACACCCCGGCTTCTTGCAGTTCTTTACGGATCAGCCGGAAGGAAAACCCGGCAAAGATGATGTTCGCCAGCGAAGCCCCGCCTAGCAGGGAAATCAGCCCAAAGGGGCGGTCATCTACCACACCAGCCATTAAGGAGGTGAATGCCCCCAGACTAAGACCGCCAATAGCCACCGGCTTTTTCTGCACCTGAGTAATCCAGGTGATCATTGCGCGCAGGTCTAACACTCCCTGGCGGAAGGATTGCACCGTGCGCTGGACATCCGCGCTTAGCCCATACTGGCCGCTCCAGCTGCCCCGCGGGGCGCGCTGCATGTGATAGGGCAGGGCGAGGTAGTAAACATCCATTCCGGCGCGGGCTGCTGGTTCGGCAAACCATTTGAGCGGTGCAAAGGTGTTCATCTGGTAGCCGTGCAGTAAAATCAGGGCTGCGCTGGATTCCCCCTCGCTTTGCAGGTCGGCCATACCGTGGACAATGTTGTTTTCCGGATGTGGGGATTGGAAGAAACTGGGAAAACGAAAGCGGGCGTGGGTTCTCCCGTCCAGCCAGCGGTGAACCGAGTCGAATTCAATCTCGGGTGGAGTTGGCGGAATCGAATAAAATACGGATGGGTCTTGGGGTTCGGTCGGGCTGATTTCCCAAACATTGCTGTGGAATTGGGGACTGGCAGCCAGCAGGCGCAGCGAACCAAGCGTGACCTCGATGAAATTATCAATCAAATGGGCAAACGTGCGGTTCAAAAGGAATTCCAATCTAAATCGGGTATGATCGGTTTGAGTATATCCTGTTTTTCAGCGGAATGGAATTATTGACCCTTTAAACCCTTTTGTTCCAGAGCGTTTCAAACGGCGTGAAAGTTGCACCGCAGGCATTCACAGAAAAAATGGAAGCACACAAGGAAAGCGTGATGAAATACATCCGGATCATCTGGCTGGGATTGGTCATCGGTTTGGTGGGGCTGCTATATATTAAACCGACACTGGCACAAAGCGGCGGCGGAGAGACCAGCCGCCTGTTCCTGCCTTTAATCAGCCGGATGAGCGAACCGGTCTGGCTTGGGCCGGAAAGCGCCGATGTGGTCAGTATTGCCTATGACCGGCGGGTGGAGGATCGTGTCTATCTCGGCACGTGGGGGGCGGGTGTTTTCGTCAGCGAGGATGGGGGCATTCGCTGGAAACGGCAAAGCAGTGGCCTGGATAATTTGTACATTCAGCGTCTGGCGGTTGATCCGCTGCAAGCAGGAGTAGTTTACGCCGGCACTTATGGAAGCGGTATTTACAAGACGAACGATGGCGGCTGGAACTGGTATCCGGTCAATCAGGGGGTGATGAACGGGGCAATTGTCTATGGTTTGACGGTTGACCCGCAACAACCCCAGCGAGTATATGCTTCGGCGCGGGTGGCGAACCGGAACGAAGAGCCATGGGGCGGGGTGGTTTACCGCAGTCTGGATGGCGGCCTGACCTGGCAGGCGGTGTTGCAAAACATTGGCGGAAGTAATGTTCAGGATTGGGTGTACTCCCTGGCGGTTGACCCGCAGAATCCTCAACGGGTGCTGGCAGCCAGTCATGAGCATGGGATTTACCGAAGCCAGGATTATGGCACTACCTGGCAGGCAGCCAATTCGGGAATCAGCGACCTTTCCGGGCGGGCAGTGGTTTTTGACCCGCGCGGCCGGATTGCTTATCTGGGGGTGTGGCATCGCACCGGCGAGTTCAAAACGCTCAACGGTGGGGATGGCTGGATCTTACAATCCAACGGCCTGACGGGTTCAAAAATTTACGATCTGGTGGTCAACCCCCATAACCCCGAGCAATTGCTGGCGGCTACCTTCATGATGAATTTTTCGGATACCGAGCGCGGGGTGGCGCGCAGTGACAACGGCGGCGAGCTGTGGGTCAAATCCGGCTTACAGCCGTATTTTATCTACACGGTGGCGGTCAATCCGTTCAACGGCAATGAGATGCTGGCCGGTACGGTGGATTACGGTGTTTTCCGCTCGACGGACGGCGGTAAAAACTGGATTGCCCGCAATGAGGGTTTAATCAACGCAACCGTCACGCATCTGACTTTCGATCCGAATTTACCGCAGGTCTGGTATGCTGCCGTGCAGGGACGGGGGGTGTGGCGTTCGCCGGATGGCGGAAACCACTGGCAACCGTTCGGCGAGGGGCTGGAAACCACGAGCGTTTACAGCCTTGCCTGGGAGGGACAAGACTCCCGGCGTATTCTTGCCCTCACGCCGGCTGGCTGGATGGCAGCGGATAGTGACGGAGAAGGGACATGGGAAGCGGTTGAGCCGACTCAAATAGCGGTGGATGAGATGACTTACCGGTCTTTTACGGACTGGCAGGAGTACCAACCGCCAAAGCCGGGGTTTGAATTTGAGGTGCACCCCAGCCGGTCGGTTCAACCTGTCCTGAACGGAATGTCCCTTCCTGGTAACGGTGTCATGAGTGACGCATTGCCGGTTGATGTGAGGATTTACACTTTGCTTCAAGCCCCGTTAGAAGGCTGGCTGGCTGGGACGAGCGATGGGATTTATCAACGAGAGAGCGGGGCTGCCTGGCAACCAGTCGGTTTGCAGGGGCAGACGGTGGTGGGGCTGGCGATTGATCCGCTTCGCAGAGATTGGATTGTGGCTGTTACCCCATCCCAAATCTGGTTGAGCCGGGATGCTGGACGTACCTGGCAGATGCAGGATGCCGGCATGCCCCTGGACGGCATTCAAGGGGTCTGGTTTAACCCGCAGGGACGTTTGTTGGTCAGTCTTGTTCACCGCGGGCTGCTTTGCCTTGACCGGCCATGGTGACCGCTGCGATACGTTATTTGCGCATACGCTGGATTTTTTCTGCCAGTCGTTCGTCGAACCGGCTGCGATCCATCAGAAAGCGCTCGTGTTCACCTTCGGCGATCTTCTCGATTTCATCCCACGCCTCAACCTTGAAACGCAACCGGCGGCCGTCCACTTCCATTAACTCGGCGCAGAATCGCACCTGCATGCCGACCGGTGTGGCGGCCAGATGGCGGATGTTGATGCACGTCCCTACGCTGCCTTGATTTTCTTTGAGGTAAGGCAGAAGAGATTGATGGGCGGTGCGTTCCAGATAACCGACCAGTCGCGGAGTGCTCAAAACGGGGGGAAAGCCCTCGCCGGCAGAAAAACGAGCGGTATCGCTTTCCTGAACGGTGATGGTCAATTCAGCCTTCAAGCCGGGTTGTATACTCATGATTGGCTACTCCTCATCGTTTATTTTGTGCAGGTGAGATCACTGGCTTTATTTTACCGGAATCCGATTGTGCGCGGGATTTTGGCGCTAAAAAAGTCGGAATCACAAAAGTTTTACAAAGTCATAACACAGCCAGACTTTGAAAGGTTTATAATAAATTCAGGTACGTAAAATCCGATTCACAAAGGAGAGGAAAAAATGCTCAGCAAACGTTTACTTGACGAAATGAACACGCAGATCAAGCTGGAGCTGTACTCCGGCTATCTGTACCTGGCAATGTCGGCTCACTTTGACGAGGCCAATTGGGGCGGTTTTGCCAAATGGCTGAAACTGCAGGCCAAAGAAGAGCAAGAACATGCCCTGAAATTCTACGAGTACATTCACGACCGCAACGGCAAAGTGACTCTTCAGGCGATTGATGCACCGCCCAGCCAGTTTGGCACGCCGGTTGAGATCTTCGAAGAAGTCCTCCGCCACGAGCAGTCGGTGACGGCACGCATCAACCTGCTGTACAGCATTGCCGTTGAAGACAAGGACTATGCCAGCCAGGAATTCCTCAACTGGTTCGTCAAAGAACAGGTGGAGGAAGAGAAGAACGCTACCATGGTGCTGGACTGGCTGAAAGCCGCGGGTGACTCGGTCAATGCCATGTTCCAGATCAATGCCATGCTGGGCCAGCGTGAGGACGAGGAAGAAGAGGATTAAGTTAAACCAGAGAGGGCAGGATGAACGCCCAAAATTCTGCAACTGCTAGCGAGCAGTCACCCCAAAAAAAGAACAACACAATCTGGATCATCGTGCTGGTACTTCTAGCACTGATGCTGTGCGCCTGTCTGGCGGTGATTGTGCTGCTGGGGCTATTCGGCCCGGTAGTGGGAAACGTATTTTCCAATATCATTCTGACTGCTGAACCGCTGCCTTAAGTGGAGATGCCATCAGCGGAAAATTTCACGGCGGGGGTCACCCGCCGTGATTGTTTTTTTCGACAAAACCTTGTTTTTAGATGGGGTTTTTAGTAAAATATATGATAAATATCATCTAAATTGGAGGATAATATGGCCGAGTACGCACACCCGGAATTTCTGGTTGAGACCGAATGGGTTGCCCAGCACCTCGATGATCCCAGCGTGCGGATTGTCGAGTCGAATGAGGATGCCCTGCTGTATGATACCGGTCATATCCCCGGCGCGGTGCGGGTGGACTGGTTTACCACACTTCAGCACCCGGTGCGGCGCGACTTTTTGACCAAAGAGGAATTTGAGGCTTTGTGTTCCAGCCTGGGTATTTCCAATGATACGACGGTGGTGTTTTACGGCGATAAGAGCAACTGGTTTGCGGTGTATGCGTTCTGGCTGTTTGAATATTACGGACATGAAAAACGTAAAGTGATGAATGGCGGGCGCGCCCGCTGGATCGCCGAAAACCGTCCGTTGACGACCGAGGTGCCTTCTTACCCGCCCACCACATATCGCGCCAAAGAACCGGACGCCAGCATCCGGGCTTTCCGTGATGATGTCATGCGCCACATTCAAGAGCGTTTGCCGCTGGTAGATGTGCGCTCGCCTAAGGAGTACACCGGTGAACTACTGCACATGCCCGGCTACCCGCAGGAAGGCGCTCAGCGCGGTGGTCACATTCCCGGTGCGGTGAACATTCCCTGGGCGCAGGCCGTAAATGAAGATGGCCGCTTTAAATCACCTGAGGAATTGCGACAACTCTACCAGAGCCGTGGCGTCACCCCGGACAAAGAGATTATTGCCTACTGCCGGATTGGCGAGCGTTCCTCGCACACCTGGTTTGTGTTGAAGTACCTGCTGGGTTATCCCAAAGTCCGTAACTACGATGGCTCGTGGACGGAATGGGGCAACCTGGTGGGTGCCCCGATCGAAAAAGGCGAGGGGAGCCAGGTGTGAACGTCAACCTGCCACCTCGTCTGGCTGAAATCGTCAGCGATTTTGCGGAGTGCGAAGGGCGGGAAAAGCTGGAGTTGCTGCTGGATTATGCGCGCCGCTTCCCCCCGCTTCCTGCCGAATTCAATGCCGATTCGGATGCCGAAGACGTGCCGGAATGTATGACCCCGGTACGGATGAGCGCCAAATTGACCAACGGACGGCTGACCTTCGCCTTCGATGTGCCGGCCGAATCCCCGACGGTACGCGGCTATGCCATGATCATCATGGAAGGACTGAACGAAACAACGCCGGAGGAGATTTTAGCCATTCCGGCGGAGTTTTATTTGCAGATGGGCCTGCAGGATGTGCTGACCGCTCAGCGCCTGAACGGCATGGCTGCCATTCTGGCGCATGTCAAACGACGGGCAGCCGAGGCGTTGGAGAAAACCGACTAAATCACGCCCAGTTTTTTGCCGACTTTTGCAAATGCTTCCAGCCCCTTGTCCAGATCATCCCGGCTATGGGAGGCGGAGATCATCACACGGATGCGGGCTTTGCCGCGCGGTACGGTGGGGAAGCCAATCGCCATGGCAAAGACATTTTCTTCAAACAGTTCGCGGCTGAATTGCTGGGCTAACGGTGCTTCGCCCAGCATGATCGGCGTTATGGGGGTGACGCTTTTACCGGTATCAAAGCCCAGTCGTTTCATCTCGGCTTTGAAATAGCGGGCGTTTTCCCACAGGCGATCAACCAGATCGGTGGATTCTTCGAGTAAATCCACCGCGGCTATGGCGGCGGCCACATCCGGCGGGGTTACAGCGGAGGAAAACAGGAACGGACGTCCGCGCTGGCGCAGCCATTCCACAATCAGTGGGTCGCCGGCAACCACACCACCGACCACCCCAAAGGCTTTGGAGAGCGTGCCGACCTCCACATCCACTTTGCCGTGCAGGTTGAAATGATCCACGATGCCGCGTCCGCCTTTACCCATGACCCCTTCGCCGTGGGCATCATCCACCATCAACATCACCCCGTGCTTGCTGGTTACTTCGTAAATTTGATCCAGCGGGGCAATGTCGCCATCCATGCTGAATACCCCGTCGGTGACGGCCAGGGCGCGGCGGTACTTGCCTTGATTTTCGAGAATCACCCGTTCCAGATCGGTCGGGTCACAGTGGGCGTAGCGGATGATCGGCGCGCCGGAAAGCCGGCAGCCATCAATGATGCTGGCGTGGTTCAATTCGTCGGAAAAAATGACATCTTCTTTGCCGACCAGCGCCGGAATGGTGGCAAGGTTGGCGGTAAAGCCGGACTGAAAGGTGATTGCTGCCGGTACTTTTTTGAAAGCCGCCAGCCTTCTTTCAAGTTCAAGGTGGATTTCCATCGTTCCGGCAATGGTGCGTACCGCTGCCGGTCCAACACCGTACCGGTCGAGAATCTCGCGGGCGGCTTCGATCAGGCGCGGGTGGTTGGCCAGCCCTAAATAATTATTGGAGCAGAAGTTCAGCACCCTTTTACCGTCCACAATCAGCCAGGCGCCTTGCGGCGAGCCAATCGTGCGGATGCGATTGTATAAGCCGTTCTCTTTGAGCCCTTCGATCTCTTGCTGGATCCAGGTTAAACGTTCGGTCATTGCCACCTCTTTTTGGAATTGGGAATGGGGAATTTGCAGGGACACTTTATTTCATTATACCCCTTCCGTATCATCCGCTCCAAGATACCCCAGCCGTGTGAGTTCGGCGAGGATGGCTTTTTTTGCGGATGGCCGGATAAGCACCAGGCGGGGGGAAATTTCTTCGATGATATGGCGATTGAGGCGGCTTTTACGCAAAGCGGCCAGAATAGCGGGGTCTTCTACCCGCAGCAGCATGGCCTGCTGCAGGCGTACCTGAACACCATGCTGCTCCCAGCGCTCCACTGCTTGAAGTAGAGCCGGCGGCAGAGGATCTGCAACGGCTTTACGCAATAAACCGATCAGGTGGGCGCTGCGCAGTCCCTGCTGACGGGCGCGTTCCAGTGAAGAGGGGGTGATCTGATAGCGGTATGTGTCCGAATCGCCCGGAAGCCAGTGACAAAAACGGGCAATTTGATAGCGGAGGCTGCGGGGTGCCCGGCGTTCCACCTGAATGATACCCTCACTGTTGACTCGGGTTGCGCCGGTTTCCTCTGGCAATCCGGCAGGAGGCCGGTTATTGAACAGGGCTTCGGCCCAGGCCGAAAAACGAAAAGCCAGCGGGGGAGTCTGGCTGTCACGGCTTGCCAGATCCATCCACCCCAGCCAGTGCAGCGGCGAAGTAATCAGGTAATTCAACAAAGCGCCGTCCACTTCATCCCAGCATTCAAAGCCGCGCAGGTACTGTCCGTCGCTGTACCGGCGGATGAACCACGAGTCGTAATCACCTGCCGGGCGTTGGAAATCGGGTTGTTCGTGCTTAACAGCCGTGATGAATGCCCGCAGGTCCCACCAAACTTCCGCCGGGAGTGATTGCAGTAAAGCCAACACGCGCTGGCGGGTTTGAAGGGGATCGTTGCGCCATTCCCCTTCAAAAGCCAGACCGGGCAGCATTCGCAAATCGTTATAAGCGGTTGAATTCAGCCAGGCCTGTGCCAGATTCAATAAGGCGGCCGCCCGTTGTGTTTCAAGGAACTGGCGCACCCGTTCAGGCACCGGCTTGTCGTGTTCATCTATCAAACCGGCGGCTACCAGCAAGCCGCGCAAATCGCGCACTGGCAGGTGGATATGAGGCGCAATCTCGGCTTCGTCCATGCCGATTCGCATCCCGGCCAGGAGGGTGCAGGCATCATCCAGTACCCGGTCGCTGACCGGTATCTCAACCGCGTAATCCTGAGGGAAGGCAGCCTGTCCCAGTACCGGTGGGGGAGGTGCATCGGGGTCCGGCAGTAAACGGACAAGATCATCCGGTATGTAGGCAAATTCTTGCGGTTCGGGCGGCAGGTTGAGGAAGGCTTTGCCGATCAGAGCGCGGTACCACAACATTTCGGCAGGAGAAATGGGATTGAGATCGGGCCTTTCGCGGTCGCGGCGGCCAATCCCAAAGGTGCGAATTTCGCCGTATTTGCGGCTGAACAATCCCCAAGGCAGGCGTCCCTGATGCACCCGCAGGTCTTGAAAGGCACGCCGGGCGCTCTCCGGCAGGCTGGCAATGATTTCTTCGATCAGCGGCCGGTCTAGCATGGCTTGAATGAGTTCCGGCAGGGCGTGGTGAACATCGCGGGCTTGGAGTTCCAACCCCCACAATCCGGCTACCATTTTGAGGAAACCGAGGTCATGACCTTGCAGGGTGTGAATCAATTCGGGCATAGAGGGGGATCAATCGGATTTTGGAATATTCATGCGTATAGCCGCAGGGATCGCCTGAACACGGATCTGGCGGATGGTCGAATCCAGTCCGGCGTAGATTTCACCATCGGTATGAATGTACAGCGGATGATCCGAGACCAGTTCCAGATTCTGGAATCGCCCGTGGCAGGCATACGAAAGACGTTGATGGGTGCCCTGCATGACGAATGGAATGGTGTAGAACATTTGCAGGCGGGAAATCTGGCGGATGCCGAGGTAGTCCAGTTTGCCATCGCGCGGGCTGGCCTGGGGGGCAACCCAAAAGGCTCCACCTTCACGCCGTCCGTTGCACAGCACCAGCATCAGCAGACGATCCTGCCAGTGTTTGCCATCTTGAACCGCCTGTAACCCGAGCGGCGTGTGATTAAAGAGAATGGTCTGTAAAGCCGAGAAGAAGTAGATCAAAAATCCACGCACCCAGCGGATGCGGCGCGAGCGGATGTTGACAACGGCATCAAACCCGATGCCCAGTGTATTCGTCCAGTATTCAGTGTGACCGCGGTCATCCTCGATCCGGGCGATGTCCACTTCGCCAACCGTTCCATCCAGCGCCAGTTTGAGGGCTTCCACCGGGTCGGTTGGAATGCTCAGGCTGCCGGCCAGATCGTTGCCGGAGCCGACCGGGATGATGCCCATCACCGGGCGTTGTTCGGGCGGCAGTTGCATTAAGCCGTTCACCACTTCGTGAACGGTGCCATCACCGCCCATGGCAATCAGTTTATGGCAGCCCTGCGTGGCAATTTGGTGGGCCAGTTCAATGGCGTGGCGCGGGTAAGCGGTGAACACCCATTCTAAATGGGACGAAGGCGGGGAAATTTCTTGCAAACGCGCAGCAACGGCGCTGGCTTTGGTTTGATTGGCATGCGGGTTGCACAGAATCACAGTCTTAGAGGACATCATGGCACTCATCTGGATGTGGACGGGATGCGCTTGATTATACTCAATTCACCCAACGATATTGTAAGGTCAAAAGCCATTCTCGGCAGCAGGATTGCGTTGTGAATGAGCGTACATTTGTTATAATTCTTTCAGACTTTCTCGTCTTCCGAGGCTGCACATGGCATTACGGGGCAATCTGCGCGATTTTTCCATCACCCAACTCCTCAATCTGATCAATCTGGCGCATAAAAGCGGTACTCTGGTGATTGAAGGCACCAGCGAAGTTGCTCAGATTACCTTTCGGGAAGGAAAACTGGCCTATGCCCAGATTGGCAGCGAGGAGAACGATCTGGCAGCCATCTTGCAGCGCAGCCGTAAAATCACACCCAATCAGGCGCGGGTCATTCGAGAAAGAACCCGGAAGATGAGCGATAAGGAAGTCGGTCTCTTGTTGATCAATGCCGGTTACCTGACCCAGAAAGATATTTTGGAAAGTGTACAGAATTATTGTGTGGATGTCGTCCGCCGTTTGTTTACGTGGGTGGAGGGTTCGTTTAACTTCAACCCGGATCAATTAACCCCCGATGGTAAGATTCCGGTGCGCATTGACCTGGAGAACCTGATTATCGAGGGTTCACGCCAGTTGCGCGAATGGGAGCAGCTGCAGGAAGAGATCCCCAGTCTGGATATGGCACTCAAATTTACCGAGCGCCCGGGTACCAACATCCGCAACCTGAACCTGAGTTTGGAAGAATGGCGGGTGGTGCGTTACGTCAACCCAAAGAATACCATCCGGCAAATTGCACACGCCACCAAAATGAACGATTTGGAAATCCGCCGGGTGGTATATGCCTTGTTACAAGCCGGGTTAGTGGAACTTGTCCGCCCGGGCGGTGTGCCGTTGGGCGGAATGGTGCGTCCGTTTCAGACCACCAATAAGCAGGAGCAGGTATCTCTGCTCAACCGTTTGATCAACAAGATTCGCTCGATCTAAACCCTGTTTCCTAAGGAAGCACGATGCAGACAGTCAAAATTGTAGTTACCGGGCCATTCAATGCAGGCAAGACCGAATTCATCCAATCCGTCAGCGAGATTGATGTGGTCTCTACCGAACGAAAGATTACCTCGGCCGCCGAAAAGGTGAAGGAAAGCACCACCGTCGCATTGGATTTTGGCCGTATTACGGTTGACGATGATCTGGTGTTGTATTTATTTGGAACGCCCGGACAGAAACGGTTCGATTTCATGTGGGAAATCCTCTCCGAAGGGATGCTCGGGTTTGTGGTCATGGTGGACAGTACCCGCCCGGAAACCTTCCGCGAAGCGCGCACTATTTTGGAAACCTTCCGGGCGTATGCTCCTACCCCTTACGTGGTGGCAGCCAATAAGCAGGATTGCAAAGACGCATGGGACATTGAGGATATGCGGCTGGCGCTGCGACTGGATCCTAAAGTTAAACTGCTCTCGTGCGTTGCCAAAGATAAAGAAAATGTCAAAAAAGTCCTGCTGGAATTGCTCTACAGCATTCTGGAAGAGATGGGGGAGGGTAATTCGTGAGCCAACGGGGGAGTTAAACCAGCGTGTCATCCATTACGACTGATCAGGGCATCCTTCATTACGAAGTCTACGGTCGCGGCAAACCGGTTATTTTGCTCCACGGCTGGCTGGGATCATGGGGGTTGTGGCAGGAAACCATGACCTATCTGGGTCAGTATTACCGCACCTACGCGCTGGATTTTTGGGGTTTTGGTGAATCGGGTAAAAAACTGGATACCTACGAGGTTAGTGAGTTTGTTTCGCTGGTGGACCAGTTTATGGACAAACTGGGTATCATCAGCGCGCCGCTGGTGGGGCACAGCATGGGGGGTACGGTCAGCCTTTCGGTGGCGTTGCGCTATCCTCAGCGGGTTGAAAAGGTCGTGATCATCGGCTCACCGGTGGTTGGTTCTTCGCTGGCGCTGCCGCTCAAACTGGCCGGCTGGCGGGTAGTGGCATTCCTTTTGTTTAGTTTTTTCCCGGTTTTCCGGGCTGCCATGCGGATTGCTTCGCCGACTATTTGTCGTGACCCGCGATTCCCGGATATGATGGATCGCGATCTCTCCCGCACCACTCTCGAATCCTTTTTAACCAGCATTGCCTCACTGCGCCGCACCGACCTGCGCAATGAGATTCACCGGATTCAGGTGCCGGTGATGGGGATGTTTGGCGACCGGGATAACATTGTCAACCCAAACCAGGGCAAAGCCCTGCAAAAGGGTTTGCCCAACGCGCGCATCGAGCGTTATCCCAATGCCGGACATTTCATCATGCTCGATGAACCTCGTCCTTTCATGCTCACCTTGAAAGAATTTCTGGATACGCCCTCGTCCAACCCTGTCCCATGAATCCTTCTCCGCGTTTGAAATACTCCCCTGACCTTAACAGCCTTATTCTGGAAGGTTTGACCGAGTTTCTCGGTGACCAAAAGCTTGAAATGCTGCTGCAAGCCATGCCTGCTGATCGGTTGCGCTTTGACCTGGAAAGCCTGCATGAGGCATTACGGGCCGCTTATGGCAGCCAATCGGCTGCCGGGATTCTGGTGCGGGCTGGCAGAGCAGCCTTTGCGCGGCTGTTGCTGAAATTTGCTGCCGAATTGGGATTTGAAGATCAGGGTTTCCGTCTGCTGGCACCCCGCCGCAAGATGGGGGTGGCTTTGCAGAATCTGGCAGACTGGCTTCAACGGCAGGGGGCTGGTAGATTTGAGGTGCGGCGTGTGACGAACGGCTGGCAGTGGCTCCATCGGGTTGATTTTGAAGGTCAGACCGACAACAGAGCGACAATGGCCTGTCCTTTCCTGCTGGGGATGCTGCAAGAATTATCCTACTGGGTCAGCAGCGGCCGTATTCACCCCATCCGCGAGGAAGCGCATTCCCAAGGCTGCCTGCTGGAAATCGAGTCGAAACCGCTGGATTGAGAGGACCGGATGCTGAAAATCATTTTACAGTGTCCCCGTTACCTGGAACCTTTCAACGAGCGCGCCCGTGATTTGAGAATTTTCAATAAACCATTGTGGCTTCAACAGCGCGATGTGCTGGCGCCTTACACCACCCGCGAACTGGAATTGCCCCCCGAAGCGCGCCTGCCGCAAACCGCTGAGCCGTGTATCGTTTACCGTGATAATTTGTTTTTTGACGAGGGCTTTATGCAGGCCTTCATGCGGGAAGCCCTGCGCCGGCCGTACCCCTCACGGGCGGCGTTGTCCATCCATGACCCTGCTTTCCGGGAACATTGTTTGCCGCTTTCTACTTCCTATACGCCGGCGGGGGATATTTATCTGGCGGATTTGTGGTACTACCCGCGCGGTCCCGAGCCGAGCGCCGAACCACTGGTGGTGGATTTGCAGGCGCGGGAAATCGGCTATTACCATGTTCCGACTTATATGGCGAGTGAATCGGGTGATCTGGTCTATCAGGTGCCGCTGCGCAGTCTGATTGCGATTGATTCCTGGGTGCATATTTTCATCGCCGATACGGTGTTTGGCCTGTTTGGTCGCGGGGCGCGTTTTGAAGATCGTCTCAACCGTGATCCTTTCTTCAAACTCAGCATTCTGGCAACCGCTTTGTATGAGGGTAAGCAGGTGCTGGAATGTTCTAAACTGGTACGGGTGGGACGCAACTGCTCGATTGACCCTACTGCCATCATTCACGGCCCCACCACCATCGGGGATAATGTGACCATCGGGGCCGGGGCGGTGATTGAAAATTGTATCATCGGCGACAATGTCAATGTCTCACAGGGCTGCCAGTTGATGCTTTCAGTGGTGGGGGATGGCACCTTTCTGCCGTTTCGGGCCTCGTTATTCATGACCACCATCATGGATAACAGCATGGTTGCCCAAAACACCTGCTTGCAGATGTGCGTGGTGGGGCGGAATACTTTCATCGGTGCGGGTTCCACCTTTACAGATTACAACCTGATTCCCTCACCCATCCGGGCGCGGGATGCCTACGGCCAATTGCAGCCATCCAACCGCCCGGTGCTGGGGGGATGTGTGGGTCACAATTGCCGGATTGGGGCTGGTATGATCGTCTACCCGGCGCGGATGATCGAATCCGATGTGATTTTGTTCGCTTCCAAAGAACGGCGGGTGATTGACCGGGACATCCGCTATGAGGACAGCGATCACCATCGCTTGAAGGACGGTCATCTGCATCCACGTTTGTACCCGCGCCCCGGTGAGGCAGGCGTCGAAAGCTGGTGAGTCACTCCTTAATCCTTACAACTCCCTAACCAGACCGCCTTTGGACGGGTAATTTTGTTGCCAGAAATGGCGGTTTTGCGTAAGATTAAGTGTTGTACCCGATTTCCACCGTCTGGATCCCCGGCTGGGCGGAATGGGTTACGCAAGATGCTCCGGGGGAAAGCCCATGCCTGATCTCTTGAGGGAGGCACCCATGAGTAAAGCCCGCCTGTTGATTGTGGAAGATGACGTGGATATTTCCAACATGCTGCGCATTTATTTTACCTCGCAGGGCTATGATGTGGATATTGCCCCACGCGGTTCGGATGCGCTGGAAAAGACCCGTCAGGTCATGCCCCATTTGTTGATTCTGGATATCATGCTGCCGGATATTGACGGTTACGAGGTCTGCCGGGTGCTGCGCACCAATACCCGCACCAGCCACATTCCGGTGCTGTTCCTGACCCAGAAGGACGAGCGCAGCGATAAACTCAAAGGTCTGGAACTGGGGGCGGACGACTACATCACCAAACCCTTTGATATCGAAGAGCTGAAACTGCGTGTCCAGAATGCCCTGGCGCGTTCCGAACGGGAAAGCCTGACCGACCCGCAAACCGGCCTCCCCTCCGGCCGGTTGATTGAGGATCAACTGCGCAAATTGATCCGTCAGAACGACTGGGCATTTCTGGATATTCGCATCAATCACTTTGAGCCATTCAAGGATGTTTATGGTTTTATTGCCGGCAATGATGTGCTGCGGTTCACCGCCATGTTGTTGGGCGAAGTGGTGGATGAGCTTGGTACACAAAATGACTTTATCGGCCATGTTGGCGGAGATAACTTTGTCGTTTCCACGACGGCTCAGGCGGGGGCTGCCATCAAGACCCGCCTGAAAGCACGGTTCAAGGAAGAAGTACTCTCGCATTACAATTTTTTGGACCGTCAGCAGGGTTTTGTGCTGGCTCCGGGTAAAGACGGCCAGATGACCCCCACTCCCTTTATGACTTTGGCGGTTGGTTTGGTCTCACCGCTGACCCATCAATTCGCCGATATTCGCGAAATTACCGAGATTGCTGCCGAAGAACGCCGCCGCGATTCAGTTTAGGGATCGGTCAGGGATACCCGCATGGTGTTTGAAAACCCGCTCATTCTGGGTGTTGTACTGGCAGGCAGCGGTTTGCTTTTTTGGCTTGCAGCTGCCGGCCTGATTCGTTGGGTATCCCGTTCCCCAAGACCGCACTCGATCCTCGTCCCGGCTGAAGAAGCGGATAATCCGAACGCCGACCCGATTTTAATTGTGGAAGCCGGTGGAAGGCTGGCGTGGATCAATTCCACGGCCCGGCAGTTGTTTGGCTTGAAGGAAGGCGAATCCGCCAATCTGGAGGGCCTCTCTCGTAAAATCCGCCCGGCAAACGCGTTGTTGAATTTATGTGCCACAGATGGCCAAACCCGCCTGATAGTTGAAGGTAAGGCCATCGAGGCAGCTTCTCAGCGTTTACCGTTTGGTCAGCCGGAATGGAGGTTAATCACCTTTCGCTCTGGAGAAAGCGGCGGGATGATGGGCGCAGCCCAAACCGGTCTACTGCCAGCGCAGACCTTGCAGGTTTTCCTGGACCTGACACAGGCCATGGCTGCCAGTCTGGATGTGGAGCAAACCCTGTTCTCCATCCTTGACAATCTGGATCGTTTGGTGCCGGCCGATTTGCGCGAGATCAACCTGTACGATGAAGAAAGCCAGACTTTCATCCCCTATCGCATGCTGGCGATGGCGGATGGCGAACGCAAACTGCTCCTGGCCAGTGAACGCTACGGCCGGGAGGAGGGTCTTTCGGGGGTCATCGCTGTCTCGCGTCAGCCATTGCTGGTGCCCGATTTGGAAAAAGCCACCGACTTAAGCACAATCCTTGACCGGCGTAAATATCCGGTTCGTTCATTTCTGGGCGTGCCGTTAGCAATCGGCGAGCAGTTCATCGGTACCCTTGAGCTGGCTTCCTTTGCCGCAGATGCCTTTCAGCCGCAGGATCGTGATCTGTTGACTTTGATTTCCGGCCAGGTGGCGGTTGCCATTCATAATGCATTACTTTACCGGCAGGAACAACGCCGAACCGCCGAGCTGAACGGCCTGGCTCAACTGGCGCAGGCGTTCAGTTCGGTGCGCGATACGCGCGGTCTGTTCGAGCGTTTGGTCAGCGCCATTCAACCACTCGTGCGGGTACAAATCCTCGGATTTTTGCTTTATAACGAAGCCAGCCGCACGCTTCAGGCTCAGGTGCCGTTTGCCGGAATTCCCGAACAATTTTTGGAGATGTATCGGATAGCGGTGCAGCCCGGCAGTCCCCTGGAAACCGCTCTGCTGGCTCAGGATGTGCTGATCAGCGACCATGCCGCAGAAGATGAGCGCTGGATCGAACTGGGATTACAGCCCATTGCGGTTGCTGCCGGCCTGCGGGATACGGTGATGATGCCCCTCGCGGTCAGCGGGCGGGTACTGGGCTATTTGCAGGCTGCCAATCATTTGCAGGAAGGCAGCAGTTTTAATCAGGATGAATTACATTTGTTGATGATCGTAGCCAATCAGGTTGCCCCGATCATTGATAATGCGTCTTTGTTGCAACAATCCCGCCTGCGCGCTCAACGCGCCGAAGGTTTGCGGCGGATTGCCAGCCTGTCCAGTTCAGCGGCAACCCTGGATGAGATTCTCAAGTTCTCGCTGCAGGAGCTGGTGCGCCTTTTACAGGCCGACCTGGCTGCTGTATTTCTGCTGGATCAGAACCGGGTTGTCCTGCAATTGCACCGTCCTTCTCAATATGGCGATGCGGGGGAGGTGCCGGAGCGCCTGACCCGCCTGCTGGCGGAGGATGCTCAGTTTCCGTTTACTTCGGCCGGCAGCCAGCACATCATTCAGCTCAATCAAGCGGTAGAGGAAAAACCGATTGTTCCCTTTTACCAGCAGCTGATTCAATCGTGGAGGATTGAATCGCTGATTGTCGTGCCGTTGGTGGTACGAGATGAGGGCATTGGTGAAATCTGGATTGCCAGCCGCCAGCCCAACTTTTTTGACCCGGGTGATGTGCAACTGATGGCAACAGCTGCCGGGCAACTGGCGGGGGTGGTGGAACGCAGTTACCTGCTGATGCAGACGGATGAGACTCTCCGGCGGCGGGTGGAGCAGATGACCTCCCTGACCCGCATCACCCGCGAATTAAGCACCTCGCTGGACTTGAAGCACCTGCTGCAACTGGTGTATGACGAAGCCCTGCGTACCACGCGCGCCGATTGCGGTACCATCCTGTTCTTTGAGCTGGAACAACCACCTGAGGCGACTCCGCAAATTCGCTTTTGGGTGGGCGACCCGCCGCCGTCGCAACTTTCTTCCCTTGAATTGCAGGTGATTGCCAGCGGAATGGGTTATGTGCTGCGCGATGTGCACAACCCGGATTATTACCTGCCCCACGAAGGCGTGCAGTCGGTGCTGCTGGTGCCGATTTACCATCAAGACCGGGCCGGCGGACTGATTTGCCTGCATAGCTCGGAGAGGGAACATTTCGATGAATCGGCGATGGACATTGCCCAATCATTGGCGGCTCAGGCGACGATTGCGCTTTCCAATGCGGTGCATTACGAAGAACAGACCCGCCGTGGTACTTTACTCAAGCGCCAGTTGGATACCCTCGCTGAGTTGTATCAGGTTTCACGCTTTTTACGCCCCAATCAACCGCTGGAAAAAGCCTTGGAAGCCATTGCCGAAGCGATTGTGGATGCCACCCCCTTCCGGGCGGTGTTGATCAGCGTCTATGATCCGGACGGTAATTGTTTGCACCGGGTAGCCCATAAGGGAATTTCGCCTGAGATGTGGGAGGAATTGCGTTCGCGGGTTCAGCCATGGCGCGGCATATTGCAGTTATGCCAGCCGGAATATCGTGTGGGGGATGTGTACTTCATCCCCGCCGACAAGCAGCCGCTGGTGCCGGAGGAAGTTCACACCATTACCGTTTTGCCCGGCAGTGAACAGCAGGGCGAGTATTTATGGAATGCTGATGATTTTCTGCTTGCGCCGTTATATGACTCCAATGGGGAGCCGCTGGGGTTGATCAGCGTGGACGACCCGCGCGATGCCCGGCGCCCGGACCGTCCGACACTGGATGCGCTGGAAATTTTTGCGGTGCAGGCTTCGCTGCTGATTGAAAACCACCGTCATCTGGAAAAAACCCAGACCGAATTACGGCAATTGCTTGAAGAAAATCAACAATTGCGTACCTCGGCAGAGGCAGCCCGCCAGCAAATCCCGCAGTTGCTTCAGCGTCAGGTGGAGGATCTGCTCGAAATTCGCCGCCTGTTTCGGCAGGTGGAACGGGTGCGTGCCGGATTGGAAATTGCCGCACAGGCCAGTTTGCAGCAAAATACCCGGGCTGCGCTGATCAGCATGGGACGTGCCTTGCTGGAACATTTTGCCTTGTCCATGGCGCTGGTTGCCGAGGGGGATGCTTCCGGCGGACGTCTGATCGAGGTAATCGGCGAAATCCCTCCCGGCAGCAATCCCGAAGCGTTGTTCGGTCAGCGCAATCCACTGCGTCAGGCTTTACTGGATGGCCGTCTCATCCTTTCGCCGCAGGTGGAAGAGGATCCTATCTGGCGCGGAACTCCGCTGTTGAACGGCTTGGGCAGTCGCAGTTTTGTGGTCTTCCCGTTTGAAATTTCCTCGGAGCACCGGGCGGCGGTGATGGTTTGCGGCGCAGAACCGATGGAAGCCTTTGAAGCCGAGGACGCTCAGGTTTACGAACAACTGTGCCGGCAGGTGAGTATCAGTCTGCAGAACCTCGAATTGCTTGCTGAAACCCGCCGGCGGTTGGGAGATGTTAATTTACTGCTGGAATTTAGCCGCAAGTTGGGCAGTCTGGATACCGGTAGCATTCTGCAGAGTCTGCTGGAAAGCGCCTTACAAGTGCTGCCATCCGCCGATGCCGGCTGGGTGGGGTTGATCGAGGAAAATGGCGGCAGGATTGTGCCCATGCATGCAAGCGGTTACACGGATGTCGAGGCTTTGCTGCAAATTCGCTACGATCCGGAGCGGACACCACCGCCATTGCCCCTGCGGGTTGTGCAATCGGGTAATCCACTGAGGGTAAATGAGATTCATTTCGCCGCAGATTACAACCTCTCCGCCGAGGATTTGATACGATATCAGAAAGCCAGCCGCGCAAGACTTCCGATCTCGGTACTGGTCTTGCCAATCCGCCTTGGTGAACGCTGTATGGGCGTGCTGGTGTTGGAGAATTTCGATCAGGCCGAGGCTTTCAGCGCCGAGCATGAAAGTCTGGCGCTCTCGCTCGCTCAGCAGGCTGCACTGGCGCTGGAAAATGCCCGTCTGTTCCGCTCCATTCAACAGCGGACGGCTCAGTTACAGGCGTTAACGCAGGTCTCTTCGACGATTACTTCCAGCCTGCAAACCGATGCACTGATCGCCAGCCTGCTGGAGCAATTGCAAAAGGTGGTGCCATTCGATACGGCAACCCTCTGGCTGCGCAAAGGTGATTGGATCGAAGTCGCTGCTGCGCGCGGTTTTGATGACGATCAGGCGCGGATCGGATTGACCGCGCGGGTTGAGGATAGTATCTTGTTTCAGGAAATGAGCCGTTCAGGTCTGGCCATTTCGGTTCCGGATGTCCGCGCTGATGCCCGTTTTACCCGCCTGCTGGTGCCGGATTATCTTTCCTGGCTGGGGATACCCCTGATTGCCAAATCCGAATTGATTGGGGTGATCGCGCTGGAGAAACGCGACCCTGATTTTTATACGGAGGATTACATTCAGGCGGCGATGACCTTTGCCGGGCAGGCAGCGGTAGCCTTAGAAAATGCGCGCCTGTTCGAGGAAAGTCAGCGCCGGGCTGCCGAACTCGATCAACGTTCCAGCCGTCTGGCTTTGCTCAACCGCTTCTCGGCTGATTTAGGCGCATCCCTGGAGGTGCTCCCCATTCTCCAACTGACCTGTGAGCGGCTGGCGGATGCGTTGGATGTTACACGGGTTGGAGCGGTGTTGATTGACGATCAGGAGCGCCTGCTTTTGGTCACGGAAAGTCCACCGGTTGAGGATGCCCTCCCCATAACCCTGCCGGCAATCCCGCTCATCCAGCAATTACGCGATTCGCAGGGCGTGTTCAACACCGAAGATGCGGAAGCAGAAACTGGATTGGCTGAATGGCGGACGGCGTTCCTCGCCAGCCGTAAGGTGCGCGCCCTGGTGATCATCCCCCTGATCAGCGGGCAGGAAATTTCTGGCTGGCTGATGCTGCAATCCGAGCAGAAAAAGCGGTTCACCGCCCAGGAAATTGAATTGGTGCGGACGATCAGCAATCAGGCGGCAATTGCCATGCAAAATGCCCGCCGTTTTGAAGAAATCCGTACCCTCAAAGAGGATTTGGAGCGCCGGGTAGAAGAACGCACGGCGGCGCTGAGTCGGGAGCATCACAAATCCCAGACGATGCTCAAAGTGACCACCGAACTTTCGGCCAGTCTGGATATTCATCAAGTCCTCAGCCGTTCGTTGAGTGTTTTGAATGAAGCCCTGCAAATTGATGAAAGTCTGATCGTCCGCGATGCCGGACGGGTCGTTGTTCGGGCCGGTCAACTTCTGGAAAGTTCGGCCTCACCCGAAGGCCATACCCTCGAACACCAGATTCACCAGTATCTGATGCGGGTCCGAAAACCGCTGTGGATTGAGGATGTCCATCTGGATTCACGCTGGCAAACCGATCCGCATCAACCACCGGCATACCGCAGTGTTGCAGCCATTCCCCTGATTCTGGGCGAAGAATCGCTCGGTACACTTATGCTGCTCCATCGCGAAAAGGGGCATTTTCAAGCGGAGCAGACCGGGTTGTTGGAAGGGATTGCCCGCCAAATTGCCATCACCCTCAATAATGCCGAATTGTTTGGTTTAATCCGCGATCAGGCTGAAAACCTGGGTGCCATGCTGCGTGATCAGCAAATCGAGGCATCCCGCTCGCGCGGTATTCTGGAAGCCGTTGCAGATGGCGTGATTGTCACGGACGTCAATCAGATCATTACGTTGTTCAATGCTTCTGCCGAAGCCATTTTGGAGGTAAACAGCAACAAGGTGATCGGTAAGCCGCTCGAACAGATTGCATCGTCGTTCGAGGGGAGTGGCAGTCAGTGGATGACGGTGATTCAGCGCTGGTCGGAGGGAAGTTATCCCTCGCCGGGCGAAGCCTACGCCGAACAGATCACCCTCAATAACGGGCGGGTGGTCGCGCTGCATCTGGCGCCGGTCATCTGGCGCAATGAATTTCTGGGTACCGTATCCATCCTGCGGGATATGACCCACCAGGTGCAGGTGGAACGTCTGAAATCGGAGTTCATCGCCAATGTCTCCCACGAACTGCGTACCCCCCTGACTTCAATTAAGGGATATACCGATATTTTGTTGATGGGCGCTGGTGGCGAGTTGACCGAAAAACAGGTTCACTTCATTGAAATTTTACGAGAAAACGCAGAGCGCTTGAACATACTGGTTAATGACCTGCTGGATGTCTCCCGCATTCAATCCGGTAAAGTCATGCTTGAGGCTCAGCCGCTGGATTTGCGCCTTCTGGCCGAAGAGATTTTGGGCGAAATGCGTCAGCGTTCGGTGGAAACCGGAAAACCGATGCAGTTTTTACTGGAAGCGCCGCCTTCCTTGCCGCATGCGCGTGGAGACCGCGAACGCACCCTGCAAATTTTACGCAGTCTGGTCAGTAACGGCTTCAATTACACTCCCGAAAACGGTCAGGTGAAGGTACGGATTTCGGCTCGCGAACATGAGGTACAGGTAGATGTCATTGACAATGGGATTGGCATTCCGCCCAAAGACCATTCCCGCATTTTCGACCGTTTTTACCGTGGTGAAAGTCCTCTGGTCATGGCAACCCCCGGCACCGGTTTGGGACTGGCGCTTTCCAAAATTCTGGTCGAAATGCAGGAAGGCCGCATCTGGTTTTCTTCCACCGGGGTACCCGGTGAGGGCAGTGTATTTTCCTTTACTCTGCCAATCTACCCTTTGGAAGGTTGAGTGGAAATGGCGAAAATTTTAGTGGCTGAGGATGAAAAGGATATCCGTGACTTGCTCTCATTTACCTTGCAATTTGCCGGTCACACTGTGATTACCGTGAACAACGGGGAGGAAGCCTGGCAGGCTGCTCCCAGCGTCATGCCGGATTTGATTTTAATGGATGTGCGCATGCCGCGAATGACCGGTTATGAGGCCTGTCAACGCATCAAAGCCGACCCGCAAACCGCTCACATTCCGGTGGTGTTTCTCTCTGCCAAAGGGCAGGAAGCCGAGATTCAACAAGGCCTGCAAGCCGGCGCCAGCGAGTACCTGCTGAAGCCCTTTGCGCCGGATGAGCTGACCCGCCGGGTGGCAGAATTGCTGGAACGCTTTGCCCAAAAGAAGTAACCATGAGCGCAATCCTGATTGAGCAAGATATCATTCACTATGAAGTACTGGGACGCGGCCGCCCGATTCTCTTTTTACATTCGTGGGTCGGTTCGTGGCGCTACTGGATTCCGATGATGCAGGCCGCTTCGGTCGGTTATCGGGCTTACGCGCTGGATTTGTACGGTTTTGGCGATAGCGCCAAGAATCGCCAGTACTCGCTGGAAGCGCAGGCCGGTCTGGTTGAGGCTTTTCTGGAAAAACTGGGGATTGGCAGGGTGGCGATTGTTGGACACGGATTGGGGGCACTGGTTGGCCTGCTGTTTGCGCTGCGCCATCCGGGGGTGGTGGATCGCGTGATGGCAGTCGGTTTTCCGCTGGATGAAACCATGATCAGCGGGCGGCTACGCAATACCTCACCGGTTGATCTGGCAGAAAGCATGCTGGGCAAGACGCCGCTCAGTGAGCCGGTTACTACCGATGCCGCCAAGACCGATCCGGCGGCGATTGTCGGTTCACTCAGTGATGTGGTGCTGCAATATGCAGGTGGTTTATGGGCGAAGTTAAACACGGCCTGTCTGCTGGTGCACGGCAACCGCGATGCACTGGTGCAGCCACCACGGCTGGACCAGATTGAAAAATTGCCGGAACACGCCCACCTGATTCAATTTGAAGAAGGCGGTCATTTTGTCATGCTGGACGACAGCAGTAAATTCAACCGGCTGATGAACGATTTTCTGAGCCTGCCTTCGGGAGAAAGCCCGCAGCAATTGCAGTTGAAGGAAGAATGGAAGCGCCGCGTGCGCTGATGCTTGCAAATTTCCGCCGCGGGGTATCAATGGCAGGGAACGCAAACCCGACTCCGGTTATGTCAGTTGTGGTTTCACCAGTTCCTGAAAAGTTTTCAGACAGCGTTCGCGTTCTCCCTGCGTTTCGGCGTTACAGGAGAAAATCACCACATCCACCCCGGCCTGGCGGTAAGCCTGTAACTGTCCGGCAATTTGCTCCGGCGAACCGCTGAAGGGCTGATCCGGTTGGGGATTGGAGGAAAACTCAAGCCGGGCGCGCATACACACCATAAAAGGGCGGTTGAGCAACAACGGGCGCACCGATTCGAGTGCGGAGCGGATTTGTTCGACTGGCTGAGTGTTGGGATGCCAGCCGTCGGCGTAATACACCGCTCGTTTGAGCGCGGTGGGCGAGTCACCGGCGACCCAGATTGGCGGTCCGCCGGGTTGAACGGGGGGCGGCGAAAGCACAACCTTTTCAAACCGGTAGTAAGTGCCGGAAAAGGAAATTACTTTGCCGCCCCGCCAGAGAGTACGCAACACTTTCAAGGCTTCGTCCATGCGCTTGCCGCGGTTGTGAAAATCGTAACCCAAATTGGCATATTCCCCCTCTGACCAGCCAATGCCGGCGGCCAGAATCACGCGTCCACCGCTGAGTGCGTCCAGCGTGGCAAGCTCTTTGCCGATTTCCAGCGGGTTACGCTGAGGCAGCACCAGCGCCGAAATTCCCAACCGAATCCGTCGCGTGCTGGCAGCCAGATAACTGAGGGTGGTGATGGCTTCGAAGATATGGCCGAATCGCTCGGCATCCGCCTGTGGGAGCGCCAGATGATCGGTGACCCAAATCGAGTCAAAACCCAATTCTTCGGCTGCCAGCGCGGTATCGAGGATGCTCAGACGGGTTGCGTTTTTGCCGTAGGTCGGCAGGACGACGCCAAACTTCATCGCTTAAAAACCGTAAATATCGCGGTATTTGGTGTTGAGGTAACGGATATACGGCTGCGGATCAATTTTCGAACCGGTGACTTTTTCCACCAGTTCCTGCGGTTCGTACTTAGACCCGTGCCGATGGATTTTCTCCCGCAGCCAGCCCAGTAGCGCCGAAAACTCGCCGCGCTCAATCTGTTCTTCCAGATTGGGGATGTCCTGCTGAATTTTTTCCCACAATTGCACCGAAATCAGATTGCCCAGCGCGTAGGTGGGGAAGTAGCCGATCATCCCGCCTGACCAGTGGATGTCCTGCAATACGCCGAGACTGTCGTTCGGAGGGATAATTCCGAGGTATTCTTTCATGCGGGTGTTCCACGCTTCTGGCAGGTGTTTAACCTCCAAACTGCCTTCCATGAGAGCGATTTCCAGTTCAAGGCGCAACATGATGTGCAGGTTGTACGTGGCTTCGTCGGCCTCAACCCGAATGAAAGACGGTTCAACTTTGTTGATGGCCTTGTAAAAAGCCTCCAGGCTGACGTTGCCCAGTTGCTGGGGGAAGTACTCCTGCAGGCGCGGGTAGAAGAAGCGCCAGAAGGCGCGCGAACGCCCGACCAGATTCTCCCACATTCTAGACTGGGACTCGTGAACGGCTAATGAAGCCGCTCCGCCTAACACGCTGCGGCGGTATTTCCAGTCAATCCCCTGCTGGTAAAGGGCGTGGCCGGTCTCGTGCATGGTGCCGAACAGGGCTGAGGGGAGTTGATCTTCAATGACGCGGGTGGTGATGCGTACATCGCGGATACCAAAACTGGTAGTGAAAGGATGTGCGGAACGATCCTGCCGGCCGGCCTGCCAGTCATACCCAAAGCGAGTGGCGACTTCGACTCCAAAATCCCACTGTTTTTTATCGTCATATTTGAGATGCAGGAACGAATCATCTACCTGTGGGCGGGAAGCTATCGCTTGAATCAGTTCAACCTGTTGGGGGCGCAGCCGGGCGAAAATTTGCTGCACTTCGGCGGTTTTCAGGCCCGGCTCAAAATCATCCAGCAGAGGGTCATAAACATGGTCGTAAGGGGCAAAGTAACTGGCGTACTCGCGGCGCAATTCCACAATTCTTTCGAGATGCGGCTGAAAGAGTCCGAAATTCGACTCACTGCGAGCCTGAACCCAGGCGCCCTGTGCCATGGTCGTCACACGGGCGTATTCGGCAACTTTTTCGGCCGGTACGCGGGTTTGTTTATCATATTCGCGTTTGGCCAGTTTGATCAGGCGGGCGTCATCCGAATCGGGGTCGAGGGTCTGGGCATAGGGTACCAGCTCGTCCAGCAATTTGCCCATCTCATCCGAAGTCGCCATCTCATGCACCAGCCGCGAGAGAGTGGCCATCTGTTCACCGCGTTCTTCCGCGCCTTTGGGGGGCATGTAAGTTTGCTGATCCCATCCCATCAGGGCGCCGATCATCGAAAGATCCCAAATGGTGGCCATTTTTTCTTTGAGGAGGTTTAATTTTTCCTGCATGGGTGATCCTTTCTCTATAAAAAATTTGAGCGGGGATTGGATTTGCCCCGCTCCATTCTACCGAAAAATCAGGCAACTTTCCAGCGTAACGGCTCGCCTTTGAGGGCGGCCAGCACCTCGCTGGCAATGTCCTCGGCGGCGCGCCCCTGCGCCTCAACGGTTTGCGCTCCGATGTGCGGCGTGCAGACCACACGGGGGTGTTTGACAAGGGGAGTAATCCCCGGCGGTTCGGCTGCAAATACATCCAGTCCGGCCCCCGCCACCTTGCCGGACTCAAGGGCCGCCAGCAAGGCCTCTTCGTTGACAACCCCGCCGCGGGCTGCACAGATGAAATACACGCCGTCTTTCATTTTGGCGAAGGCATCCGCATTGATCAAATCCCGGGTGGTGTCATTGAGGGGGGTGTGAACGGTGATGATGTCGGACTGTTCTAAAAGCTCATCGAGTGTGGATGAACAACCGCAACGCTGTTCAATTTCCTCGCGTGTACGCAGAGGGTCATAGGCGATGACGTTCATTTCGAAGGCACTGGCGCGCTGGGCCACCGCCGAGCCGATCCGCCCAAAACCAATGATACCGAGGGTTTTGCGCCACAATTCGCCGCCTTCCAGTTCTTTTTTCAGCCATTTCCCTTCTTTCATGCCGGCATCGGCACGCGGAATTTCACGCAAGACCGCCAGCATCAGCCCGATGGTCAATTCGGCAACGGCGATGGTGGTGGCAGTCGGGGAATTGACCACCGTTACCCCTTTGGCTTTGGCGGCATTGAGATCAATGTTATCTACCCCAACACCGGCACGCCCAACCACTTTGAGGTTTTTTCCCGCTTCAAAAACGGCCGGGGTCACCTTGGTGCGTCCGCGTACGATCAGCGCGTCATAATCACCGACAACTTGCAATAATTCCTCCGCCGAAATACCCGAACGGTTATCCACTCTGGCAAATTGCCGCAAGATGGCCTGCCCGTTTTCTTCCAATCCATCGGTCAGCAGCACTTTCCATTCACTCATGACAGATACTCCTTTTTCCGTCGAAGTTGGGATTCTGGGAATGCGGGGATAACCCCCTGACATTGTACCTTAAGAAAACCATTCGATTGTGGAATTGGTATGAAAATCATCCACCAAACCTGACAAAACTCCCCCAGCGGCGGTTAGCGATCCAATTCCTCAACCAGTTTGAGGCAGGCATCATCGGTTGGGTTGGGCTGGTAGGAGGTGTTGAACCAGGCTTGCAGGATTTCACGGGCTACCGCTTCGCTGGTCAGGCGCAGTGAAAGGCAGAGGATATTGGCGTTGTTCCAGAGCCGCGCACCGCGCGCCGTTTCGGCATCCGCACACAGGGCCGCCCGCACACCACGCACTTTGTTGGCTGCCAGGCTGACCCCCGTGCCGGTCCAGCAGAACAAGATGCCTTCGTCAGCATTGCCCGCGGCGACTTCCTCCGCGACGCGCCGGGCGACCACCGGCCAGTAATGCTGCGGTTGACCGGGCGGATCTTCCGGATTGGGGCCGTAGTAAACCGGCGAGTGCCCCATCTTTTCCAATTCCCGGAGCACCACGCCAACGACGTGATGGTACTCATCTGCGGCTACCGCTACCTTCATGGCTGACCTCCTGTGTTAAAATTGCGTCTGATGCACTTTTCCTTGCATTCCCGATTACTCCGTTCCGAGCCGGTGCGCCGCTGCCGGCTGACCGAATGCCGCGCTGCCTGCTGCTTGCACGGCGTTTGGCTGGATTGGGAAGAATGGCAGGAAATCCTCCTGTACGCGCCCTTAATCATACCGCATATGCCGGTTGATTTGAATGATCCACGCGGGTGGGTGGATGGCAGAATTGAGGACGACCCATTTACCCCCAGCCGGCGGGTGATTCATAGCCGGGTGCTACCGGATGCCAGCCATTATGGGGGCACAGCCTGTGTCTTTTTAAGGGATGATTACAAATGTGCCTTGCAGGTGGCGGGTGAGCAGGCCGGCCTGCATCCGTGGCGCTTCAAACCGTTTTACTGCATTCTCCATCCGCTGGATTTGAACGAGGACGGCCGGATTACGCTGGATGAAACGGATGCGCTGTTAAGTGAGCCCGGCAGTTGTCTGCGCCCCTCAAACGAAACCGCGCTGCTGTTGCAAATCTTTAATGAAGAATTGCGTTATCTGTCGGGCGGACGGGGCTGGCAGGCTTTATTCGCGGAGGTCAGCGAAATTGATAAACCAGCACGCCCGGCTGATTCGTCACCAGATACAACCGGTCATCCTGACCAAATGCCATGCCAAAGGCGACACCGGGGACAGGCAGGGTGCGCAGATACTGACCATCCAGATTGAATATCATAATCCCTTTAATGTCGCTGACGTAGATTCTTCCCTGTGAATCCACCTGAATGGCGTTGATGGCACGAAACTGGTTGACGGCATCGCCGCCGCTGCCAAAGCGGTTGAGAAACTTGCCCTCCGGTGAATACTTGAAAACTCCTTCCGTGAAACTGCCCGCCAGGTAAAAATTACCCAGGCCGTCACCGCTCAGATAAGCCGTTAGTTCGCTTTCACCGGCTACGTTTTCAATGGCATGTTTGACCATCCACTCCACCTCGCCGTTGGCGTTCAGCAGGGCTAAGTCATCACCGTTGGCAACAATCCCAATTTTGCCGGTGCTGGTGAGAAAGACCTGCTGGATGGAAGTCCGTTCCAGTTGAATGGGCGGCAACGACGAACCGTCGGCCACATTCCGACGGTAGATGGCGCCATCATGGACGATGTGCAGGATGCCATCGCGACTGACGGCTAGCGAGAAAATTGTCGGTTTGTTTGATGTGCTGGCTTGGGGAGTGCCTTCCTCAATCCAGAGGTTGAGAAAATTACCCTGCGGGTCGAACTGCTGAATCCGCCCGCTGCGGTAATCACTGACATAGATGTTGCCCTGCGGATCAACCGCAATGTGGCGCGGATCGTCGAAAGAGCCGTTACCGATGCCTTCCTTTCCAAAGGAAAGAACAACCCGTTCCCGTCCAAACGGGTTAACGGTCAACCACCAGCTTTCCAGGGGGCCGCCATCCGAGACGAGCGCCCAAAACACAATTCCAACGGTCAACAATGATACAAGGGAAATAATCAGGAAGGTCAGGCAACTGCTGAACGCAAAAATGGATGCAGCGCCTTTGGCAATTCTGGCTGTTTGTTGATTGTTCAATGGGGTGGGTTGCTCCATCAGGCGGGAGGCCAACCGCATGGCGGCTACAGCCCGTTGAGCGTCCTCTGCTCCGGCGCCTGTGATTTGACGATAGAGTTGCAAGGCCTGGTCTTCTTGACCCTTGTTGAGTAATTGCATGATTTGATTGGCGTCTTCACCGCTGAGGGTGAATGTCTGGCTGGAAAAGCGGTTTTCAACCTCACCGATTTGTACAATTTGCCCCTGTTCCATCTGGGCAACCACCCGGCGGGCTTCCGGGCCATCCATGGCAAGTTTCTCCATCAATAGCTGGACGGCTTCTTCCACGCGGCCGGCACGGGTTAATTCGGCGGCTTCCCGCACTGAAACGGCTAACTCCGGCAGATTGAACAGACTCTCCGCCGGGCTGAGTGCCGGTTCAGTGGAAGCAGATCGCCGTAGTTCCGGGGGGACAATTACCGAGGAAAGGCAGTAAGTACAGGAAATGACCCCCTGCTCGCGGTCGGGTTCTTGCAGGGGTGCGCCGCAACTCGGACAGTGAAAGGTTTTACTCATTCTTACCCTCGCTTTATTCCCCCTGTCCCAATGAATAGGCGCGCTGCCCCTCAAAGGTGTAGAGGTTTTCGGTTTTGATGATCTGAAAACCGGCTTCATGCAATCGGTTGAGCAATGCAAGAATCCGGCGGTAATCCACTTCCTGATCGGCGGTGAAGCGACAGCGCCAGTGGTCTGTGCAGAAGGTTTCGGGAAAGCCACCGGGGTACACTTTGACGCCGCGGTTGGTGATCAACCGCAGGGGCAGCTCAGGTAGCGTCAGATCCGAGAGACGCCCGCCGAGTACATCCGGATTACGGCCGGGCTCGTTCCAGTCCAGAAAGATGTCCACCCCCACCAGCTGTTTGCAGCAAGGTGGAGCGCTCTGCAGCGGCGGCATTTGAACGCCGCCGCTGTGGAAATGAGCCGGCGGCAGGATTTGAGGCAACTGTCCCAACCGCTCGATGACCGCCCGGGCAAATTCCTGGGTGCCGACCCGTTTTTGGCTGATGCCGAGGCGGTAAATATCAATGGTGTGGATGCCATCCTCCAATGTGCGCAACCAGGCGTTATGGATGTGTTCGGCGGTTTCGGCTAACCCCACATGCACCAGCATTTGGACGGCGGCTTGCAACAGGCCGGAGGGGTTGGCAATTCCTTTTCCGGCAATGTCCGGCGCCGAGCCGTGAATGGCTTCGAACATGGCGAAATCTCGCCCCACATTCGCGGAACCGGCCAGTCCAACCGAACCGGCCACCTGAGCGGCCACATCCGAGAGGATATCCCCATACAGGTTGGGGGTTACAATTACATCCAGTACTTCCGGTTGAGCGGCCACCCTTGCCGTACCGATATCTATGATCTGGTGATCGGCTTGAATATCGGGGTATTCGGCGGCAATCTCGTTGAACAGACGGTGAAAAAGGCCGTCGGTGATTTTCATAATGTTGTCTTTGGTCATGCAGGTTACTTTGCGGCGGCCGTATGCACGGGCATATTCAAAAGCGTAGCGAATGATGCTTTCGCTGCCGGGGCGGCTGATGAGTTTGAGGACCTGGGTCATCTCGGCTGTCTGCTGGTACTCGATGCCGCCGTACAGGTCTTCCTCGTTCTCACGGATGATGACCACATCCATGCCGGGAAAGGCCGAAGCGACAAAAGGCGCGTACGCTTTACACGGGCGGATATTGGCAAACAATCCCAACGATTTCCGCAGGGTTACGTTGACGCTCTTGAATCCACTGCCCTGCGGCGTGGTGAGGGGCGCTTTGAGCAGCACGCGATTGCGCCGGATGATTTCCCAGGCCGAGTCGGGAATGCCGGAAGTGATCCCCTGACGGTAAATTTTTTCCCCGATTTCGATTTCATCATAAGCCAGGGTGGCGCCGGCAGCTTCCAATATGGTCAGCACAGCATCCATGATCTCCGGTCCGATTCCATCGCCGCGCGCAATGGTGATGCGTTGTTTTTCGCCCATCGTCTATCCTCTTTGGCAAGAATTGTATAGGGTAATGATAACGGTTTTCCGGCAAAATTTCCAACTCTTGTTAGGAAATTAATTGCTTTAGATTTAATCCGAATTTTGCAGGTTATTTGTAAGTGTTAAAATCCTAACCCCCCTTATAATTGGAGGTATGAACCTTTTCAGGAATAGAGGGTTTCTGGTCAGGTGGTTTTTGGGGGGCGCGCTCCTCCTGCCAGCAGTGATCCTGCTGGCGGGCTGTGGTGAGCGGGGGGTGCCCGGATCGTGGCTGCTGACCCCGATTGATCAGCCAGTGGTGATCAGCGCCACTTTGCCGCCGCCCGCCGAAACGGCTACCTTCCCACCAGTCCCAACCGACACACTTCCGCCCCCAACCATGGAGGCTGAGGTCACCGCAACGCCTGAACCGACCCTGACCTTCACCGCAACTGCCAGCGCCACCCTGCCACCCACGGTTGAAGGTACGCCAACCTTTGGCCCCAGCCCGACCCGGACGCGCACCCCCACCCGGACGCGTTTTCCAACCCGTACCCCTACCCCCAGCCGTACTCCCACCGTCACCCAAACGCCTACTCCGCCGCTGGCATTCATGCGGATTCAAAAACCGGGACCTTATTCCAAAATATCCTCTCCCCTGCAGGTGGAGGCGCTGGTCAGCCCGGGTGAGGATGGTTATGTCTATGTGGAGTTGATTGGCGAAGATGGGCGGGTGATCACTCGCCAGGCGTTGGATTACCGCTCGTTTATGAACCGTTACTTTTATATCAACCCTCAGGTGCCATTTGAATTGAATACAGCGGCCGAAACGGCACGGCTGGTGGTGCGTGTGCAGGACCGTTTTCAGCGTCCCACCTACCTCTGTTCGGTAGAGGTGGTACTGATGCGGCTGGGCCGGAGTGAGATAACTGCGCCGCAGATTGTGCAGGAACCCTACGTGGTGCGATCGCCGCGCGAAGGAGCAGTCATCAGCGGGGGAGTGCTGCGGGTGACGGGACTGGCGCGGCTGGTCAATGACCGCCCGTTGATTTTCGAACTGATTGACGAAAGGGGGCAACTGGTCAGCAATGCCGTAATCGAACATTCCCAGCCGTACGGCGACCTGAGCCATGTCCCCTTTGAGGTGTTCATACCCTATTCGGTCGAGCAGGACACCCCGGTTCGACTGGTCATTCGCCAGGAATCGGCTACCCGCATCCCCGGCACGGTCTGGCTTTCGAGTATGCTGCTAACCCTCCAGCCTTAATCGCTGGTCAATTTTTGAAAGCGCGGCACACCGCGCAGATCATTCAGGTCAGGGTCCTGGCGGCACCATTCTACCAGGTGCGGGTCAAGCTGAAGGGCTTCTTCCAGCAAATCCAATGCCCGGTCAAACTCACCGCCACCGGTCAACAGGCAAGCCAGATCATAAAGAAGTAAGGCGCGGCTTGCTCCCAGCTCCGCGAGGGAGGAAACCCATTGCAAGGCTTCCTCTTGAAGGGAGGAAGCCCGCGGGAGGTCATTCAACTTTCGATAGGTATGCACAAGATGCTGAATGACATGAATGTAACCGTTTCCTAGAATGTAGGAAAGGAGCGGAGTACCTTTGCGCCATTCAAAACGGTGAGGGTCAGTGAGGTCTTCATCCTCGAAACGGTTGAGAGCCTCCTTTACGGCGTTCATGGTGCTTTGGGCTTCTCGAAGCAGAGCCGCCAGGGGAATGTGTTGTTTGTCAAAATATACTTCACGGTTGACCTGATCATACGGGGGGTAAGAGGGCGGTGCTTGATTCCGGAAGGCGTAAGCCAGGGTTTCGACCATTCGCTGCCGCCAATAGGTGGTGTGTGCCAGCGAGTCTTTGGGAGACCAGTTTTCAAAAGTGCCTTCGGCGCTTCGTTCTCCTTCGCTGAGACTTTCAATCAGGTCCATCTCGGCCTGATAAGCCCTTTGCAGAAGGGTTACAATTTTTTGAACCAAATCTTTACCCATATAATCCCCTTTCTGGGGGTGTTGGAAACTTACTCTCCAATGATTTTAACCAGCACACGTTTACGCCGGCGTCCGTCGAACTCGCCGTAAAAAATTTGCTCCCATGGGCCAAAATCCAATTTACCGTTGGTGACCGCTACCACCACCTCTCGTCCCATGATTTGTCGTTTAAGGTGGGCGTCGGCGTTATCTTCGCCGGTGTTGTTGTGCCGGTACTGGCTGATCGGTTCGTGGGGGGCCAATTGTTCCAGCCAGCGCTCGTAATCATGGTGCAGGCCGGGTTCATCATCGTTGATGAACACCGAAGCGGTGATGTGCATGGCATTCACCAGACACAACCCTTCCCGAATGCCGCTTTCACGCAAGCAATCTTCCACCTGTGAGGTGATGTTGACGAAGCCGCGCCGGCTGGGGAGGTTAAACCAGAGTTCTTTGCGGTAGGACTTCATGACCTGTTCCTTTCCTTTCTACGGCAGGTTCTTGCGCCGCTGCAGGAAGATTTCCTGAGCGTTGATTGCCGGTTCACCTTCGGCTGGTTTCAGCCGCTTGTAGGTGCCGTCGGGGTTCATCAGGCGGGCTTTGACGTTATCTGCCAGATAGAGGGTGAGAATGTCCTCGTAGATGGTACGGATCATGCGTTTGTCTTCAATTGGGAAGAGTACTTCCACACGCTGATTGAGGTTACGCGGCATCAAGTCGGCACTGCCCATATAAATTTCTTCGTCGCCGTTGTTGTGAAAGTAGTAAATTCGGCTGTGTTCCAGAAAACGCCCCACAATACTGATGACGCGGATGTTTTCGCTCAAGCCTTTAATGCCGGGCCGCAGGCAGCAAATGCCGCGCACAATTAAATCAATTTTAACTCCGGCCTGTGAGGCGCGATACAGCCATTCGATGATGGGTTGATCCACCAGTGCATTCATCTTGAAAATGAGATGCCCGTTACCGTACTTTTGCTGATGTTCGATTTCGCGGGCAATCATCGCTTCGAATTGTTTTCGTAGATTAATGGGGGCTACCAGAAGTTTGCGGTAGTCCTCTTTCAGGGAGTAGCCGGTCAGGTAGTTGAACAGGTCGGTGGCATCGGCGGCGATTTCATCATCGCAGGTGAACAACGAAAGGTCTTCATACACCAATGCGGTAATGTGATTGTAATTACCGGTGCCTAAATGAACATAGCGGCGGATGTGATCGCCTTCGCGCCGCACTACCAGGGCAACTTTTGAGTGGGTCTTGAGACCGAGTAAGCCGTAAGTCACATGCACGCCTTCCTGTTCCAGCAAGCGCGCCCAACTGATGTTGCTCTCTTCATCAAAGCGGGCTTTGAGTTCCACCAGCACGGCAACTTGCTTGCCGTAATCGCGGCGGGCTTGCAAGAGTGCCTTGACCACCGGCGAATTGGAGCCGGTGCGGTAAAGGGTTTGTTTAATGGCCAGCACGCCGGGATCACGGGCGGCGGTTCGTAAAAAGTCCACCACGGGCGAAAAAGAATCGTAAGGATGATGAAGCAGGATGTTTTCCTGTTGAATAGCGCTGAAGATGGCGTCTTCTTCCGCATCTGGCCCAAAGCGGAGGATGGGCGGAGTGTAAGGCACGAAAGGACGATCCTTAAGCTCGTGGCGTTCGATGCGGGTCAGTTCCATGACCGCGCGTAAGTTCAGGGGTTTGTCGAGCACATACACATCGTTGCGGTCTACTTGAAGGTTGGCAATTAACATTTCCTTCAAGGATTCCGGAATGTCTTTCCGTACCATCAAACGCACCACTTTGCCAAAGCGGCGCTTGCGCACACTTTCTTCAATGGTTTCCAATAAATCGGCTGCTTCCAGTTCCTGAATTTCCATATCCACATTGCGGGTGACGTGGAAGAGGTGGGCGCCGGTTACTTTCAAGCCGGGAAAGAGGTCGTCCAGATTGGCTTGAATCAGGTCTTTCAACCAGATGAAGTAATGATGGCGGGGTACGGTGCCGTCCTTGCGAACGCTTCCCGACGAACGCTTAATCGGCACCAGTTGGGGCAGGGTGTCGGGCACTTTTACGCGCGCAAACCGTTGCTGTCCGTCTCTGCCTTCAAGGGTGATGGCAAGATTCAGGCTGAGATTGGAAATATGCGGAAACGGATGAGCCGGATCGAAAGCCAGCGGAGTCAGAACAGGGAAAACAGTTTCGTGAAAGTAGTCATCCGCAATTTGTTTCTGGCGGGGAGTTAATTCTTCGTAGGCGCGGATATGAATGCCGGCTTCATCTAACTTTGGCATTAATTTTTTGTTCCAGTAATCCCGTGCCTCGCTCATGATTTTTTGGGCGACCTTGCGGATTTCAACCAGCTGCTGGGCAGCCGTCAAACCATCAATCGAGAGATCTACCACCCCTTCATCGCGCTGGAGGATAAGACCGCCAACCCGCACCATGAAAAATTCGTCCAGATTGGAACCTAAAATACCCAGAAATTTAACTCGTTCCAGCAAGGGGTTCGATTCGTCCATCGCTTCTTCCAGCACCCGCCGCTGGAATTCGAGCATGCTCAATTCACGGTTGATATAGAGGGCAGGATTTTTGAGGTCAATTTCCTCAACACCGGCAGGGATTACTTCGGGCATTTTTGGCAAACTCGCTTTCTTTTTACCTTTGGCCATAGGCGTTTCGACTCGTTTTATGCATTTTTAGGTTTACCCTTTTCGCCAAGTTTAACCAAGGGAGAAGTCCATGTATATCCTATTATACTGAATCCCCCATCCGCTGGTTCATCGAAGTTTAAACCGCTTTGGGGCAAATCAATCAATGCCCGGCAATGTGTCCTGCTGCTGTTGATAAACGGCAACCCGGTTGCGGCCATTTTCTTTGGCTTGATAGAGGGCCTTATCGGCAGCGTCTACCAGTTGATCGAGACTGATCGGTTTGCCGGGTTCAAAGCAGGCTACTCCCAGACTGATGGTGATGAACGCTTTCCCTCTGGCGGTTGGGATGCTGATCGCTTCGACCGCATGGCGTAATCGCTCGGCAATGACGACGGCTTCCTTGATGCAGGTTTCCGGCAGTAAAATGATGAATTCTTCCCCGCCAAACCGCCCAATCGTATCAAACACACGGAGATTGCTGCGACAGCGTTGCGCCAGTGCCTGTAACATCTGATCGCCCACCAGATGACCAAAGGTGTCATTAATCCACTTGAAATGGTCAATATCCAGCAGGATGATGGCCATGTTCCGGTCGTAGCGGTGCGAGCGTTCCAGTTCGGTTTGAGCCACGTAATAAAAGTGGCGCCGGTTGAAAACACCGGTGAGCGAGTCGGTAATTGCCAGTTCGTGCAATTTCTGTTCGGCCAGTTTCCGTTCGGTAATGTCGCGGAAGGAAAACAGCCAGCCAATCTGTTTGCCTTCCAGGCGATAAGTGGTCATCAAGCAATCCAGTGTCACACCCGAATGGAGATCCAGCGTGATCGAGGTTTCCTCCACAGAATGCCGGATAATTTCTTCGACTGTGGATAAGAAGGGACTGCCGTCAGACATTTTTTGAGCCAGCATATCCAGTGGATGATGATCAATCTGATTGTGCCAGTTGTTGGGCAAGTCGAAGAGTTTCACCAGCCGTTGATTGTAGAGAATGACGTTCAGGTCCTGATCGAACACGACCAGACCGGAGGCGGAAGAATCTACGGTGGCTTGTAAAAGCGCCATCGAGCGGCGCAGGTCTAATTCCACCTGTTTTTGTTCGGTGATGTTATGAAGGGTGATGATATACCCGCTCAGTTCGCCGTTATCCTGAATGAGACGATTGACCTTGACCTGATAATGCTGGGTGGTGCCTTTGCCGGGCAGGGAAAGCTCGGTGATTTGAGTGGAGCGCCCGATGCCAAAATCGGCCCAATTTTCAGCCAGTGGCAGCAGGCTGGTTATTTCACGGCCAACCAATGTTTCAGCCGGGGTTGAAAACAAAGCGCATGCTGCCGGATTGGCATCCAATACCCGTTTGCCGGTATCTGCCACAATCACTGCATCCGACAGGTTTTCAAACAGGGTGTCACGGGCGACGGGCACCAGATCAAGCAGGTGGTGGCGAAACAGCGCCCATGCAATGATGAGATTGCTGATTCCAAAAGACAAGGGGACAAGGTCGTGCAGGTTTAGGGGGATCCAGCCTGCAGCGGTGATGATGCTCACCAGCCAGGGAATGATCGTGCCGACCAGTAAAGTGCCAACCTGCCTGCGGAACAGGCGCGGTGCACCGATGTACTTGACCACAAAAAACAGCGTGGCGAGGATGATCAGGGTGTAGGCATAGACAGTATAAATTCCGAACAGGGATCCGTTCTGGAATTCCAACGCATAAAACAAGTCCCTCTGGATGACCTGCGGATTGATTCGGAATAAACCGTGAAGGGCATCCGTCCAGATGAATGCCACCATGAGGCCGGCAAGGCCAAAGAGCAATTTCCAATTGAACCGTTTGAAGGGGATTTGACGATAGTTGTAATCCAGCGCAAAACCCAAATAAAAAACCGGCAACAAAGATGCTGCCAGAAATTGAATGTTATTCCAGAATAATCCGATTTCGATCCGATGGCTGAGGATTTGGAGGATGTAAGCAAACACCCACAGGGCTTCTGAGTATGCCAGACCCGCCAGCGCCCGGGATGCGACATCCTGCTTGCGGGTAGTGGCTAGCCGCCCGACCCAGATGCAAATCCCCGCTGAAATCAGATAGGGTAACAGGCCGATGATGTAGCGTAAGATCATCAAAATTCAGTAAGGTAATATTCTGGTAGATTAAATCTAATCATACCTTATAATTTGCAATTTTGATTTAATGAAATTGCAAACTTCACTTGACAACCCCGGTCAAGACGTTATAATGGTGTTGTAAATACACTAACAAGATGTTTTTAATTTTTTTCAATTTAATTTGTGTAAATTTTACACGAAGGAGGCGAGATGAGCGATTTACTTTCAACCCGATCACAGGCGTTTGTGGATTTTATTGAAAAATGGCTTTCTGAAAGACCGGTTTTGCCGATGGCGCATGCTGCTCCGCATCCCGAACGTGTTGCCATCCTTTCGGTGGATATGATCGAAGGGTTTTGCCATATTGGCCCGCTGGCAAGCCCGCGAATTGCGGCCATCGTTCAGCCGATTGTGGAACTGTTCTCCAAAGGCTGGCAGCACGGTATCCGCCATATTCTGCTCAGCCAGGATGCCCACGAACCGGATGCGGTGGAGTTTGGCTCATGGCCGCCTCACTGCGTACGCGGCACACCTGAAGCCGAAACCGTAGCAGCCTTCAAAGCCCTGCCGTTTTTCGATCAAATGGTTATTCTGGAAAAGAATTCCATCCATAGTGGACTGAATACCGATCTCAACCGCTGGCTGGAAGATCATCCGCTGGTGGATACTTTTATCGTTGTGGGGGATTGTACCGATTTGTGCACCTATCAACTGGCCATGCACCTGCGGCTGGATGCTAATGCCCGTCAGCGTCACCGGCGGATTATTGTGCCGGCCAATGCTGTTGAAACCTATCATCGCAGCCTGGAAACTGCGCAAGAGCAGGGCGGTCTGCCGCACGATGGCGATTTGCTGCATGCCATTTTTCTCTATCACATGGCGCTGAACGGCATTGAGGTGGTTGCCCGCATTGATTAAGCCGGTCATCGGCAGGTGTGAGACACAGACGTGTTCGGGTTGGGCAGTAAGTTGCTCAACCCAACATGTTTAACCGCCGAAAATCAGCCCGAACTTGATCCTCGAAGGCGGTTGGCTTTTTGATATAATAAGGTACTTCGTGGAGGTGAAGTATGGATCAGAACAATCAAGAACGATATGAAGACAGCGAGTTATATCGTATCCGCCATTCGCTGTCGCACATTATGGCGCAGGCAGTCCTGGAAATGTTCCCGGAAGCCAAATACACCATCGGCCCGCCGGTGGAAAACGGCTTTTACTACGATTTCGACCTGCCACGCACGCTCACTCCCGAAGACCTCGAAAAAATCGAAAAGCGCATGCGGCAGATTGTGGCCGGCAAGTACGATTTTGTCCGCAAAGTGGTCAGCGCTGACGAAGCCCGTCGGATTTTTGCCAACCAGCCTTACAAGCTGGAACTGATCAACGACCTTGAACGCGGTGAGACCGACGAGCACGGTCAGCCGCTGGATGAAAAACCCGAAATTTCCATTTACACCCACGGCAATTTTGTGGATCTGTGCCGTGGCCCACATGTGCAAAATACTTCTCAAATCAATCCCTCGGCCTTCAAACTGATGAGCGTAGCGGGAGCCTACTGGCGCGGTGATGAAAAAAACCCGCAATTGCAACGGATTTACGGCACGGCGTGGCGCACCAAAGAGGAATTGGAGCGCTATTTGCAAATGCTGGAAGAAGCCAAAAAGCGCGATCATCGCAAACTGGGCAGGGATTTGGAGATTTTCATCTTCGATGATGAGGTTGGCCCCGGTTTGCCGCTCTGGCTGCCGCGCGGTGGGGTGATCATTGAGGAACTGGAAAAACTGGCCAAGGAAATGGAAGAACAAGCCGGTTATCAGCGTGTGCGCACTCCGCACCTGACCAAAGAAGACCTGTTCCTGCGCAGCGGCCACCTGCCGTATTACGCCGAAAGTATGTACCCGCCGATGGAACTGGAAGGGGTGCGTTACTACGTCAAACCGATGAACTGTCCTTTCCATCACAAAATTTATGCTGCCAAACCGCGCAGTTACCGTGATTTACCTGTCCGGCTGGCTGAGTACGGCACCTGCTACCGCTATGAGAAAAGCGGCGAGTTGTTCGGGCTGATGCGCGTGCGTTCGATGCAGATGAATGATGCCCATATCTACTGCTCGGAAGAACAATTCGAGCAGGAATTTTTGGCGGTGGTGGAATTGTACTTAAGGTACTTTGCGCTGTTTGGCATCGAAAAATACGTGATGCGCCTGAGCACCCATCACAAGCGCGGACTGGGCAAGAAATACGTGGACAACGAACGCCTGTGGCTAAAGACCGAGGAAATGGTACGCAATGCCATGCGCCATGGCGGCGTGCCGTTTGTGGAAGCAGCCGATGAGGCGGCTTTTTACGGGCCAAAGATTGATGTGCAAATCTGGAGCGCCATCGGGCGGGAGTTCACCCTTGCCACCAATCAGGTGGATTTTGCCGTACCGGAACGCTTCAACCTGACTTTTGTCAACCGTCACGGTGAGGAGGAAACCCCGCTTTGTATCCACCGCGCTCCGCTCAGCACGCATGAGCGCATGGTCGGCTTTTTGCTGGAACATTACGCCGGTAATTTTCCGGTCTGGCTCTCGCCGGAGCAGGTACGCATTATCCCCATAACTGACTCTCATAATGAGTATGCCCGCCAGTTGGAGCAGGAAATGCGGGCAGCCGGCATTCGCGCTGAAGCCGATTTGGGACAGGATCGCATGAATGCCAAGATCCGCTCGGCGCAGCTGCTCAAAATTCCCTACATGGCGGTGGTTGGAGATCAGGAGGTCAACAGCCGGACGATTGCCCTGCGCCGGCGGGACGGCAGTCGCCAGAACGATGTGCCGGTGCAGGCCTTCATCGAGCAGGTCAAGGAGCGTATCCGCACCCGCTCGGCTGAATTATGAGTTAAATTGGTGAAATTGAAAGGCAGAATCGGTTGACATCACTTTCAACCTGTGCTAATATTCTGCTCCAGAACAATTGAATAAGCCCCTAAAAGGCGCTCTTATCCAGAGAGGTGGAGGGACCGGCCCTGTGAAACCTCGACAACCTGAAAACCCTTTAAAAAGTGGGTTTTCAAGGTGCCAAGTCCGGCAGAACGAATTCTGGAAGATGAGAGGGCACTTCTTAATGAGATAGAAAGTTGCCCCTTGAGGCCAGAAGGGGCAACTTTATTTTACAGGAGGATCAAAAACAGAATGAACACCACTTTTATGAACTCGCCGCGTTACTTGTTCACCTCTGAATCGGTAACCGAGGGCCACCCGGATAAGTTGTGTGATCAGGTCAGTGATGCGGTACTGGATGCCTGTCTTGAGCAGGATCCTTATTCGCGTGTGGCTTGTGAAGCGGCAACCAAAACCGGCTTTGTGCTGGTCTTTGGCGAAATCACCACCCGCGCACAAATCAATTTTGATGAACTGGTGCGCCGCGTCGTCAATGAAATTGGTTATGATAGCAGCGAAAAAGGCTTCGACGGTACTACCTGTGCCGTGCAGGTGGCCATTTCCAAACAGTCCGGTGATATTGCCATGGGCGTGGACAAAGCATTGGAAGCCAAGACCGGCTCGATGAGCGAACGAGAAATTGAAGCCGTCGGCGCCGGCGATCAGGGGATGATGTTTGGGTATGCCTGCAATGAAACCCCCACCCTGATGCCCATGCCCATCTATCTGGCTCACAAACTGACCCGCCGGTTGGCGGAAGTGCGCAAAAACGGCACATTGCCCTGGCTGCGCCCGGACGGCAAATCTCAGGTTACAATCGAATATCGCTTCGGCAGGCCTCACCGGGTAGATACCGTCCTGATCAGCACCCAGCACGCGCCGGAGATCTCTCAGGAGGAAATCTATCAGGCGATTACCCGGCACGTCATTTATCCGGTGCTTCCGCCGGAAATGGTGGATGATCAGTTGAAGATTTATGTCAACCCCACCGGACGCTTTGTCATCGGCGGGCCGATGGGAGATTCCGGTCTGACCGGCCGCAAAATTATCGTGGATACCTACGGCGGGATGGGCCGGCACGGCGGCGGTGCCTTTTCCGGTAAAGACCCGACCAAAGTCGACCGTTCGGCAGCCTACGCTGCCCGCTGGGTGGCCAAGAACATTGTTGCTGCCGGTCTGGCAGAACGGGTGGAAATTCAGGTGGCGTATGCGATTGGGGTTGCCCGCCCCTTAAGCATTAATGTGGAAACCTTTGGCACCGGCACCATTCCAGATGAGGAAATTGCCCAATTGATTAATGAACATTTTGACCTGCGGCCCGGTGCCATTTTGCGCGATCTCGATCTGCGCCGTCCGATCTACCGTCAACTGGCGGCCTACGGCCATTTTGGCAGGGATGATTTAGACCTGACCTGGGAACGCACCAACAAAGCCGAAGCATTGAAGCAGGCTGTGGCTGCCAAACTGGCAACCGCAGCGGATTAAGTACCCGAACCGCTGTTGAATTGGAGGACACCCGCCATCCCTGGACGGGTGTCCTTTATTTTTCGGCTGGCGGTGCGGTGGGGCCGTAATCCAACACCTCGCGCACCTGTGAGTTGGGCAGAGCCGGAGAAATAATGCCTTTTTCTTCGAGAGCGTCAATCAATCGGGCGGCACGGGTGTACCCGATTCGCAAGCGGCGCTGCAGCATGGTGATTGAAGCGCGTCCCTCACGGCGCACCAGATCAATGGCTTCCTTTAAGAGGGGATCGCCATCGTTTTCCTCATCATCCCACAGAGGCGTTTGTTTGAGCGGGATACCGGCCGGGAGGAGGTCTGCCGGGGATGCCGGGCTGGTTTCGCTGCCGCTTTTCTCGCGGATCATAGCCGCCTGGGTGCGCCAGAAATCCACCAGGCGTTGAATCTCAATATCCGAAACGAACACGCCCTGCAAACGGACCGGAGCAGCCGCATCCGGGGCTTGAAAGAGCATGTCACCGCGCCCCAAAAGACGTTCGGCGCCCGGTTGATCGAGAATCACGCGGCTGTCAACCGATGAGGCTACCGCAAAGGCAATCCGGGCAGGAAAATTAGCCTTGATCAGGCCGGTGACCACATCCACCGAGGGACGCTGAGTGGCAAGAATTAAATGGATGCCAGTGGCGCGTGCCAGTTGCGCCAGCCGGGTGATGGCGCGCTCGGTTTCATCGGGAGCCAGCATCATTAAGTCAGCCAGTTCGTCAATCACAGCCACCAGATAAGGCAACCGCTCGGCCGGGTGGCGGGCGTTGTAATCCTGAATATTGCGCGCGCCGCTTTGTGAGAATTTGTGGTAGCGGGCATCCATTTCGCGCTGCAGCCATTGGAGCGCACCGATCACCCGCTCGGTATCCACCACAACCGGGGCCAGCAGGTGAGGAATGCCGTTGTAACCCGTCAGTTCCACACGTTTGGGGTCAACCAGAATCAGGCGCATCTCGGCGGGGGTGTTGTTGAGCAGGAGACAGGTGAGGATGGAATTGACGCATACCGATTTGCCGGAGCCGGTTGTGCCGGCGATCAGCAGGTGCGGCATGGAGGCGAGGTCTACCGCCACGGGTTTACCGGCAACATCCTTACCGAGTGCAAACCGCAGGTCTGAGCGGATGCGTTTGAAGGCATCGCTTTCGAGCACTTCGCGCATCGAAACGCGGCTGATTTCGGTATTGGGGACTTCGATGCCCACGTAAGCCCGCCCGGGTACCGGCGCCTGAATGCGGATGCGCGGCGCGGCGAGCGCCAGCGCCAGATCGTCGGCCAGTGAAGCGATTTTGGAAACCCGCACGCGCGTCCTTCCGGAGCGGGTTTCTATAAAATCGGGCTCAACCCCAAAGCGGGTTACGGTAGGGCCGCGGGAAATATCCACCACATGCGCAGGCGCACCAAAGGAAGCCAGCGTTTCTTCGATCAATTTGGCGCGTTCTTGTTCCAGATTGGTCTGCTGGGCGGAGGGTGTGGCGGGGTCGAGAATGGAGTCCACTGGGGGTAGTTCCCAAATCACTGCCGGCGCGCTGGCGGGAGGTTGCCGGAGGGGGGCAGGGGAGGCGCGTTCGGGCGCTTCCGCCGGTTGGGTTTCCATCCCGGCCGAAGATGCCACGGAAGACGCTGCCGGGGAAGGTGCGGGACTTTCCCGCCGGGCTGTGGAAGAACGCTGGGGGGTTGCCGGAGGTAGAGGTTGAAAATCGGGGGGTAGTTCTTGCGATTCGGCTTCTTCTGATGATTTCGGCGGGCGGCTGGCAATAGCCCGTTCAATCTGTTTTTGCACACCGCTGAACAGCGGTTGAAACCGGCGCATCAATTCGGGTATGGAAAGGTCAAAGGTAAATACGACTGCAATGATCAACCAGGCCAGCAAGAGAATGACCGCCCCTGCCACCCCCACGCTGGAAGTGAGCAAACGCAGCAAAAAACCGCCAATGTAACCACCGCCTTTTCCCAATGCGGCCAGTTCCATCTCTCCGCCGGCAATCAGGTGCAACCATGCAAGAAGGTTGAGGTAAAGCAGCAAACCACCGATTAATCGTTCGGCCGAAAGGCGCGGCAGACGTTCAAAACTGCGAAAAACCAGCCATAAACCAACCGCAATGAACAGAATGGGCAGAAGATAAGCCCCCCAGCCGCTCAAACGCGAGAGGAAGGAAATCCAGGCGCCGGTAATGGAAGAACGCTGCGAAGAGAGCAGACTGAGCAGGGTCAGCAAGCCAGCAAACGCCAGAAACACTCCCAATAGGTCTAATTTTCGATCCAGCGAGAGTGAAGGAAGCGAAAAACGGCTGCTGCCAGAGCCTCCCTTTGTTGCACGCGAGCGTCCGGCTGCCGGCGAGGCCCGGCCGGTTTTGCGGCTGGCTGGACGTTCTGCCGTTTTGCTGCGTCCGCGCGAAGAGGACGCAGGAGAGGGTTTTCGGCTTTTGGAAGGATGTTTTGCCAATGCAAACCGCTCCATTCGGAAAAGGTGTTCTATATCCATTATAGCCGGAATTGAGCAAAACATTGACGGTTGAAGGCCGGTTTCTGGCCTTCAGCCAATCAAACCGCATGGCATTGAAAAACGGCTAAATTGTTAGCAAAATATTCAAAGTCTGTAAGAGTTCCATTAGAGGTCTTACAAATCACTTGACTTGTGGTATTCGGAAAGAATAAAATGAAAGCATGGAATACAAGGACTATTACAAGATTCTGGGTGTTTCAAAGACAGCCAGTGAAGAAGAAATTAAAAAGGCCTATCGTAAACTGGCTATGAAATATCACCCCGACCGCAATCCGGGCGATAAGAGCGCGGAGGAAAAGTTCAAAGAGATTAACGAAGCTTATGAAGTGCTGGGCGATCCTCAAAAACGCGCTCGATACGACCAATTAGGAGAATCCTACCACCAATGGCAGCAAATGGGCGGTCAGCCGGGTTCCTTCAACTGGGAGCAGTGGTTTACCAGTGCGCCGGGCGGCGGCCGAACCGTCCAGGTGGACATGGAAGACCTGTTTGGCGGGATGGGCAGCTTTTCGGATTTCTTCAGCGCCATATTTGGCGGAATGGGCGGGGAAACGGCGCGCCGCACAACCACTGGCCGTCGCACACGCCAGCCGCAGGCTTTTGAATACCCCGTACAAATTACCCTGGAAGAGGCTTACCGCGGCACCACCCGCCAGATTCAGGTGGATAACCGCCGGATCGAGGGCAAAATTCCGCCCGGCGCTCAAACTGGCACCAAAGTGCGCTTGCCGGGTGGCGGCCCCATCGGGGCAGATGGTCAGAAAAGTGACCTGTATCTGGTGATTGAGGTCTTGCCCGACCCGCGATTTGAACGCAAAGGCAATGACCTTTACACCGAGGTGCCGGTGGATCTGTACACGGCGGTACTTGGCGGTCAGGTGCGGGTAAAGACCATGAGCGGCGAGGTGATGTTGACCATTCCACCCGGAACTCAGCCGGGGCAAAAAATTCGACTGGCGGGACGGGGAATGCCCGTTCTGCGCAATCCACAAACTTTTGGAGATTTGTACGTAACCGTCAAGGTACAACTTCCCCGGCAATTAACCGAGGAGCAGCGCCGCCTGTTTGAGCAGTTGCGCGCGTTGGAAAAACAAAAATCAGCGGCTCGAGCCTGAGCCGCCAGTGAGGTTGGGCTGAAGCAAGCAGGTCAGACCTGCCGCTTCGACCACACCCTCGCTCAATCTCACTACAAGATTAACCGGTAATCGAGAGGCACATCATGAACAAGAAAACCATCTTACTCACCTCGCTGATCATTCTTCTCACTACTGCGGCATGCGGGTTCACGTTTCAGATTCCGCGGTTTATGGGCGGTGAAACGCCCGCTCCAACTGCCGAGGTTCGAGTTGAAACTGTACCGGCCAGTCCGCAGGTGACCCTGCCTGCCGTTCCAACCCTGAGTTCTCCGCCGGATATTTCGGGATTGAGCTACACCGAACGGGATGCCCTGCTGACCGCCCTTTATGAACGGGTTTCACCGGGTGTGGTTTCCCTGCTGGTCGAAAATGAGCAGGGGGGCAGTACCGGGTCGGGTTTTGTGATTGACCGCCAGGGACATATTGTGACCAATTATCACGTCGTGGAAGATGCAACCGAAGTGGAAGTGGATTTCCTGTTTGGCTTGAAGGTGCGCGGCAAAGTGATCGGCACCGATCTTGATTCGGACCTGGCCGTTGTCAAAGTGGATGTGCCGGAGGACGTACTCGTTCCGCTTCCGCTGGGCGATTCGGACCAGGTCAAAGTCGGGCAGACGGTCATTGCCATTGGCAATCCTTTCCAGTTAAACGGCACGATGACGCTTGGGATTGTTTCGGCAAAGGGCAGGACGCTGGAATCGCTCCGCCAGGCTGAGAGCGGCTCGTTTTTCACAGCCGGTGATATTATCCAGACCGATGCCGCCATAAACCCCGGCAATTCCGGGGGGCCGTTGCTGAACCTGAACGGCGAGGTGATCGGCGTCAACCGCGCGATTCGCACCACGGGCACAACCATCACCGGCGATCCGGTCAACAGCGGGATTGGCTTTTCGATTTCCAGCAACATTGTCCGGCGGGTTGTGCCGGAGTTGATTGCCAACGGCAAGTATGATTACCCCTACCTTGGAATCACCAGCCGCAGTAACCTGACCCTGCGGATGATCGAAGAATTGGGTCTGCCGCGCCAGACGGGTGCCTACGTCACCGCAGTGACCCCCGGCAGCCCGGCCGACCGCGCTGGCTTACGGGGCGGAAGCCGGCCGACCAGTTTCACCGGCTTGCCGGCTGGCGGTGATTTGATCGTCGGGATTGACGGCAAGCCCGTTTTGACCTTTGACGATTTGCTGAGTTACCTGATTAAGAACAAAAAACCCGGCGACACGGTCACCTTGACCATTGTGCGTGACGGGCAGGAGAAGGAGGTGAACTTAACTCTCGGAAAACGTCCATAAAGTAAAACCGGAAGCAGGCCAATTGAATAATCTATCCCACAACTAAAAAGGAGGTTGCCATGTTGGCTGAACGTGAGCTGCGGGAATTGCTGCAATTCGTATCGCCGGACCCCGTTTTGAGTGTTTATCTCAACACCGATCCCTCGGCTGGCAATTCAGATGCGTACCGGCTGCGATTGCGCAATTTGTTAAAGGGGGTCAACTTGCCGGATGATGTTGCAGCCATTGAAAATTATTTTCAGTGGGAATACGATTGGAGCGGGCGAGGGGTGGTATTGTTCTCCTGTGCTCCACAAAAGTTCTTCCGGGTTTATCCATTAGCCATCCCGGTGCCGGATGTCGTTCACGTCAGTGACCGTCCCAGTGTGCGTGTGCTGGCCGACCTGCTGGACAGTTATGGCGGTTACGGGGTCGTTCTGGTGGACAAGCAAGGCGCCCGCCTGTTTTTCTTCCATCTGGGGGAATTGCGTGAGCAGGAGGGCGTGGTGGGGGAGGCCGTCAAGCGCGTTAAGCGCGGCGGTGCTTCTACTGTACCGGGAGCATTGGGTGGAATTGCCGGGCGCACCCGTCACATGGAAGAAGTGGTCGAACGCAACATGAAAGAGTCGGTGGAATTTGCCGTGGAGTTCTTTGAAGCCAACCGTGTTCGGCGGATTTTGTTGGGCGGCTCGGATGAGAATGTTGCCCAATTCCGCAGTCTGCTGCCGAAAGCCTGGCAAAGTCTGGTTGTGGGACATTTTCCCATGAATATGAACGCCGGTCATGCCGAAGTGCTGGCAAAAGCCATGGAAATCGGACAGAAGGCAGAACAACGGCGTGAGGAACTGCTGATTGAGGACTTGATCACCCGCGCTGCAAAAAATAGCGGGGCGGTAACGGGGCTGGATGCAACCCTCGAAGCCGTCAGCGGCGACCGCGTCAGTACGCTGGTTGTGGCGCAGGGCTATCAGCAGCCAGCCTACCGCTGCACCAATTGCGGTTACCTGACCGCCAAAATCATGACAACCTGCCCGGTTTGTGGTGGTGAAGTGCGCGAAATTCCGGACGCGGTGGACTTCGCCATCAGCCGCACAATGCGCGCCGGTGGAGATGTGGAAGTCATTCATGCCAGTGACCAATTGATCAAGGCTGGCCAGATTGGGGCATTTCTGCGTTACTGACGGACATAGGGCAGGAATCTCATAAATAACATGCTCCCCCGCTGCAAGTCAGACGGGGGAGCATGTTCCATTTTATGGGGGCGAGGTTCAGGGTTTTTCCAGCCGGGCAAGGTTTTCTGCCAGTATTCTCAATTCTTCCAGACTTTTTTCGGGATCGCTGGTAAGGTTTGAACGTACCGTGGCCAGCCGTTCGGTCAGGGCGGTTTCAATGTCTTTATCGCCGATCATCGGGATCAGCTTTTTCAGGTTGCTGCTGGCTGAACTCAATTCCTGCCGGGCAGTAAGCAGGTCTTTGGTCACCAATGCCAAACGCGCATAGGATACATTGTTTTGCAAGGCGGTCAACGCGGCAGAATACTGGAGGGCTTTCAATTCCTCGGAAGTCTGCTGCAACTCACCCTGAGACTTCTGCAACTGCTCGCGGGTCTCATTGAGGTCAGCTTCCAATGTGGCAATTTGCTCATTTTGGAGCAGAACCTGCCGGGTCTTTTCTGCCAATTTTTGTTCGGCGGGCAAATAAAGCAGGAAGTAAGCCAGACCAAAACCGACCAGCAGGGATGCCAGGATGACGACCAGCCAAGCCAGACTCCTTCGAAGCCATGCCGGCGCCGGTTTTTTTTCGGAAAGGAGTTCGGTTTCTTGTGTTGCTTCTGCCGGTTGAGGCTGAGCTTCTTCCGGTATGGGTCCACTGGTTGGGGTAGGTTCCTCGGCTTCGGTTGGCGGTGTCACCTCAGGGGCGGTTTCTTTCTCGTTTTCCATAATTGAGGCTTCTCCATTTCGTTTATGGGGTTGGGGAAGGGGTGGGGGTCAATGTTAGGGTGCCGGCGGGGGTTGGGCTGGCGGTCAGTGTGCCGGTGGGGGTCAATTCCAGTGTACCGGCAGGGGTTGGGCTGGCGGTCAGAGCGCCAGTGGAAGTCATCTGCGGAGTTTCTTCAACCGCCAGGGGCGCAAGTGGTGTTTCTTCCAGCAGGGGTGGCAGCAGAATCAGGTTTTCAGCCGCCTGCAAATCACTGGCTGCCATCACTGGCCGGTCGGGCAAGTTGACCAACGCAGAGTCAAGCCTGCCAATCCAGGCAGCCAGTTCTGCTTTTTGCTCCTCGCTGGCCGTTTGCTGCAATTCAACCAGCAAAAGCCGGGCTGCGCGGATTTCATCACGCGCCAGCCCCAAATTGGCCTGACTGAGGTATACCCGTGCCCGCTGAATCAACAGGGCGGATTTTAAGACGGTCAGCTGGTATTCCACCTCGTTGAGAAAATCTCCATTTGCAAGGGTCTGTTGATTTTCCTGCGCCAGTTGAAGCGCTTCGGTGCTGATTTTCCGTACCTCAGCCAGTTTCTTCTCCAGATCGTCCAATCGTTTGAGCTGCAGGGGGTAAGCCTGCTGGGTGGATTGAATCAGTTCAACATCGCTTTTCAAACCGGCTGATTCATCCTGAAGCAGGATGATCTGGTTACCCATGTCGGTAACCTGCTGCTGGAGTCTCTCCAACCGCTGGCTGAACTGCTCGTTTTGGCTGGCCTGTTGGGTCTCCAGCAAACTCAGGCGGGCGCTATTCTCCCGTGCCGGCAGGATGGCTTGCTGATAAATCAGGACGAAACCCATGTACAGCAGCCCGGCCAGGATGACACCTGCCAAAACCACTATGATCAAGCGCAGGACAGCGCGGAAAAACGCCCCTACTGCAATCGAAAATCGCTCACCAGCGGAAAGCGGGGGTTGTGAGTTACTCATGGCAATCTCCTGTCTAGGGGGTTTCACCCACGCTCAACAAACGGCGTAAGCCGTCCAAAAAGTTTTGAAAAACATTGCTGCGTTTTTGCAAATCCTCGATCTGGGTTTGGAAAGCGGCGGTTTGTTGCTGCAAGTCAGCCAGTTCACTCTGGGCTGATTTCAATTCATCGCTGAGTGACTTTTGGCCTTGCTCCAGCGTGGTCACCCGTCCGCCGAGGGCTTCAATCGTCTGTACCCGGCTGCGTAAATTATCCACATCTCCCTCTAATAAACGGATGCGGTTATTCAGTGCATCCAGTCTTCCTGAGAGCGCCTGTGCCTCTGCGGCGGGCGCATAGGTGAGGGTTTGATTGATCAGTGCCAGGGTACCCAGGGTGAAGACCAACGAGAGGATCAGGGTCACGATGGCCACACCGACGGCTGTCCAGAGCAAATCTTCACGTCGTACCCATTTCTCGTCGGTTTTGAGAGGCTGGCCGACGGGCGGCGGGGTAGAAGCAGTCCGGGATTCAAGCGCCGCAGCCGGTTCAGCAGCAGGCGGGGTGGCCTGTGTGGCTTCTTGTATTTCACCCTCGGCCTCAGATTGGGCGGGTTCGCTTTCCACTTCGGGCGGTTCTGCTGCAGGGCTTTCCGACAGGGTTGACTCAACCTCCTCTCGCGCCGGAGCGGAAGCCACAGCCGCCACAGGCTCCGGGAGGGTTGATTCGGGCTCTTCCACTGCGGTGTCGGTAAAATCAATTTTCAGGTAGGGCCGGATCTTTTCCAGCGAAGCTGGCCCAATTCCGCTCACCCGTGTCAATTCATCCAGCGTGGAAAAGGGTCGGGCCGCCACAATCCGCTCGGCGAGGGCCGGGCCAATCCCCGGTACCGAGGCCAGTTCTTCCAGTGTGGCACGATTGACCTCAACTGCGCCATTTTGCGTTTCCATATTTCCTCCTTTTCTTAATAAAGAAAACTTTCAGTCCCGGTATTACTCGCTTTTGGTTTTACGCGCCGGTAGCGCCGGACGGGCGGGGTAGGGCAAGGGGATGTATTCAACCGAGGGGCGGCGCTGCTGAGTTTGCGGGTACAAATTCATCAACTGGTAGATTTCTTCGGGTAGTTCGGTTTTGACATTCAGGCCCAACTGACGGGCTTCGTCCACCGTAATCGGGTAATCGTGCGTCCATTTGCCGGTAGCCAGTTCTTCGGCCAGAAATTCAGCCTTCTCCGCAGGGTAGTGGGCCGACGCAATTCTGCGAATGGTGGCTTTGACCTGTTCAATGGCTTTTCGGGAGATGTCCGCCAGAATCAGGGTTTCATCGTCAATTCGATTACGGTCTTTTTCGGCAACCACTTGCAGAATCGAAGCCGCGGGAAAATTGCCGATTTGCGGGTCCACCGGGCCGAGCACCGCATTTTCATCCATGAGAATTTCATCGGCAGCCAGCGCAATCATCGTGCCGCCGGACATGGCGTAATGCGGCACCATGACGGTCACCTTGCCTTCGTGACGGGCAAGCGCATTGGCAATTTGCTCGGCCGCCAGCACCAGACCGCCGGGGGTATGGAGGATGATGTCAATGGGCAGTTTGGGATCGGTCAATTTGATGGCGCGCAAAACCTGTTCCGAGTCCTGAATATCAATATAACGGGCAACCGGGAAACCCAGAAAACTCATACTCTCCTGCCGGTGAATGAGGGCGATGACGCGCGAACCGCGTTTGGTTTCGATGGTTCTCATCAAACGCAGCCGGTCTGCTTCGATGATTTTTTGTCGGAACAGCGGCACAAGACTGGAAATGATAAGAAAGAGCCAGAGAAGATTGAGTAGATCCATAAAGCCTCCGTCCAGAATTTCAAAGAGTTGTGGTTACCATGGGTAATATTCGTCGCGGTACCAGTAGACTCTATTGCGGTTGGAAGCGCTGAAGGGAAAACCCAGCAGCAGCCCAAATAAAAACCCGCCAATGTGAGCCCACCAGGCAATTCCGCCCATGCTCATGCCGGCCGGCAGGGCAAGAGAAACCAGACCAGAGAATAACTGGGAAACGAACCAGAATCCGAGGTAGATGACGGCAGGAATGTTGACGAACCACGGCAGGAAAAATACCGGTACAAAAGTGATGACCTGAGCGCGCGGGAAGAACAGGAAGTAAGCGCCCAGCACCGCCGCAATTGCCCCGGATGCGCCGATTGAGGGTATATTCGGTGCGCCCAGCAGCAGCTGCAGCATTCCGGCTGCAACGCCGCCGATGATATAAAACACGAGGAAACGGAACGAACCCATCCGGTCTTCGACATTGTCCCCGAAAATGAACAAAGTCCACATATTGCTGAGAAAATGCACCCACCCACCATGCAGAAACATGTGAGTGAGGAGCGGATACCACGTCAGGGGGTTGTCAATTTGAATGCGGGTGCCCAATAAACCGAACGTACGGATGAAACGCTCCAATTGAAAGGGACTCAGATCCAGCTCGATGAAAAAAACAAACGTGTTTGCCAGAATGATGAGCCAGGTCATGATCGGAAGCGACCTGGAGCGGATGGTGTCTTTGAGTGGAAACATATCTCCTCCGATGTCATCTTTAGTATAGCCTTATTGGTAAAGGATTGCAAACCAGAATTCTCAACCGGGCATGAGGATTGCAACAGGTACAGCAGGATCACTTGATCGGACGGCGTAAAAATTTGGCTTGTATCCCCTCTCTGCCCGTGATAGACTTTAAAGTATGAACGGAAAAGTGCTTGTTTTCAGCGTTCATGAACCATTCCGAACCCTGTTGCTGAACAGCTTGAAGGGCGGCGGTTTCAGCCGGGTGGCTGCCGCCGGCAAAGTTGAGGAAGTCCGTCAGATTCTGCCGGAGGGGGATTTTGAGGCGCTGGTGGTGGACCTGGATGCCGGTGAGGACATTCAACAGGCCTGGTTGCATCTGGTGCAGGAAGTGCAGCCCTCTCGTTTGATCATCTTCCCGCCGGATAACGACCGGCTTCATCCGTTGGTGGGGCTCCTTCGTCCGGCAACTGTGCTGATCAAGCCGTTTTACCTGCCGGATTTGCTTTCTGCTTTACAGGTAAACGAGGGTCATTCCCCGACCGTTCGGCCGGCTCCCCCGCTCTCATCACCTGCTACCGAACCGAAAGAGACCCTCGCCAAGTGGTTGAGTGAAGCCCATGCGCTTGGCGCGGTCATTCTGCGGCGGGGTCAGCCGCCGCTGCTGGTTGGCAACCTTGAAGAGGAAGATTTACGCGAAGCCGGTCTGGTTTTGGGGCGGTTCTGGCAGAGCGAAAGGCGAACGGATTTAATTCGCTATTTTCGCCCGCATGTTGCCGATCAAGATGTTTTGCTTTACGCCACCTTGCTTTCGGAAGGCACACCATTGGGGTTGTTGTTCGAGGCGCATACTTCCCTGCGGGAAGCGCGCCGTGTAAGTCAGTGGTTTGCCAGCCGTTGGAATGACCGGCTGCTCGCCGAACCCGTCAACGACCTGCCAGGAACCGCAGAATTGGTTTCTCCGTTCACAGTTGAAGAGGAGAATTCTCAGTCAGCAGAACAATCATTCTTATCGGAGGAAGATGGGAATCTCGCAGAATTTGATCAGATTCGATTGGAGGATCTACTTGGCAGTGTTCCCTCGCCTGACCCGGTAAGGTACGAAAAGTCCTCTGACTGGCAGCCTGAAAGTGACTTCCTGCCCGGAAGTGACGTTATGGCACCTGTGAGAGAACCTGTTCAGCCCTCAAATCCCCAACCCGATCCAACGCTACCACCATTTGCTGAAAGCCCGGCCGCACTGGAAGAAACTCGCCCAAGCCGGAAAACCACGTTACCTCCAAGGGGGGACTTGCTGAATCACGAAGCGCGCCAAACTTACACCTGTGTTTTGCTGCCTCGTTCCCCTGAGGTAACTTTAGAAGGGGAAATCGGGGAGGAACTGCGCCGTTGGCTGCCGGATTTTTGTGCTACACTGGGGTACACACTGGAATCGCTGATCGTCGAGACGGCTTATCTACTGTGGACGGTCAACCTGCCCCCGGCAGTATCACCCGGACATGTGGTGCGGATTGTACGGGATCAAAGTTCCAGCCATCTTGCCGGGTGTATCCCCGAACTGGCGGGTAAGGGAAATTTCTGGGCTTCAGCCCACCTGATCCTGCGCAGCCGGCATGCACCGGAAGCCTCATTGATCGAGGACTTTATCAGCCGTACCCGCCGCCGGCAGGGATTTCTTTCCTCATAAAGGAAAGCGTTTGAGTGCAAATCATTTTTCAGGTGAGAATCAATGCCGCCAATTCTTTATTTGATTGATGGACATGCATTAGCCTACCGAACCTATTTTGCCATCACCCTTTCCGGTCAACAACTGACTACCAGCAGCGGCGAACCAACCGCCGGTATTTACGGTTTTGCCAGTGTTTTACTGCGATTGCTGGAGCAGGAAAACCCCGAATACCTTGCGGTTGCTTTCGACACAGGGGTGACGTTTCGTAACGACCTGTACCCGGAATACAAAGCCACCCGTGCCAAAATGCCCGATGAATTACGCCCGCAAATTGATCGCATTCGCGAGATGGTGGATATTTTTGGCTTTCCCCGTCTGGAAGCCGAAGGCTTTGAGGCAGATGATGTGCTGGGCAGCATTGCCCGAAAGGCGGCAGAAAACGGACTGGCCGTCAAGATCATCACCGGTGATCGAGATTTGCTGCAACTGGTGAATGACCGGGTGATTGTCAATCTGGCCGGCAGTAAACTTTCGGAAGCGCGGGATTTCGGCGTGAGAGAAGTGATCGAAACCCTTGGGATCCGACCCGAACAGGTGGTGGATTACAAGGCATTGGTGGGAGATAAATCGGATAATATCCCCGGCGTGGCCGGTATTGGCGAAAAAACGGCGATCATGTTGTTGCAGCAGTACTCCAATCTGGATGACATTTACGCTCATCTGGATCAGATTCCTGCAAGGGTGCGAAACCTGCTCGAAAAAGATCGCGAAAAAGCCTATTTAAGCCGTCAACTGGCTACAATACGCACGGATTTACCGGTAATGCTCTCCCTTGAACAGGCGCGTACTTCCCAAATCCAACTTTCGGCGGTGGAGGAGTTTTTCCAAAAACTGGAATTTCGTTCGTTGTTGCCACGCCTGAAGAAACTGGAAAATCGGGGGGAAGCCGTCCCAACCGCAGGGCAGCAGCTGTCGCTGTTCGGTGAACCGCTGGTGAAAATTGGCGAACCGCCGCCTCAAGATGGGAGATGGGTTACCATCCAGACCCGCGGAGCACTGGCAGATCTGATCCGTAAACTGGAAGGGGTGAAATATCTTTCGTTAGACACCGAAACCACCTCCACCGATCCAATGCGGGCGGAGCTGGTGGGAATTTCGCTGGCTTTCGAGGGCGGTGAAGGTTATTACCTGCCGGTTGGTCATCGGACGGGCGAAGAGCAATTACCTGCCGATGAAGTGCTGGAGGCGTTGCGCCCGGTTTTGAATTCGCCGCAGGTGGCAAAAATCGGTCACAACCTCAAATATGATGCACTGGTACTGGAAAATCAGGGTATCCCCGTCGCACCGCTGATTTTCGATACGATGATCGCGGCCTGGCTGGTGCAACCGGAAAATTACAATCTGGGATTGAAAGAACTGGCGCAGTCCTATCTGGGTGTGCAAATGACCCACATTGAAGAACTGATCGGGAAGGGTAAAAATCAACGAACCATGGATCGGGTGCCGATTGCCACGGCAGCGCCATACGCGGCGGCGGATGCAGAAATCTGTATACGACTGATGCCCCTGCTGCGCGAACGGTTGGAACAGGTGAACGCCGTCCGTTTATTTGAAGAAATTGAAATGCCACTGGTGCCAGTGCTGGGAATGATGGAACGGAATGGGGTCATGCTGGATGTACCCTTCCTTAAGAAAATGTCGCAGGAATTGAACAGCCGGCTGGCGGAAATCGAAAGGGACATTTTCGAGGTTGTGGGGTATTCTTTCAACCTCAATTCCACCCAGCAGTTGTCAAAAGTCCTGTTTGATACCCTCAAACTGGAACCGCCGGATCGGCGCAAAAAGACCGCATCGGGACATTTTTCAACCTCGGCGGGTGTGCTGGAGGAGTTGCGCAATCAGCACCCGATTGTCGAGAAAATTCTGGAATACCGCGAACTGGCAAAACTCAAATCCACTTATGTGGATGCCCTTCCGCAGCAAATCAACCCCCGGACGGGGCGCGTGCATACCTCGTATAACCAGACCGGTTCAGTGACCGGCCGATTGGCATCCTCCGATCCGAATTTGCAAAACATTCCAACCCGAACGGAAACCGGCCGGCTGGTGCGGAATGCCTTCATTGCTGCACCGGGTTACAGGTTGCTTTCAGTGGACTATTCCCAAATTGAGTTAAGAATTGTCGCTCACATGGCTCAGGATGAAGCCATGCTGGCAGCTTTCCGCGCCGGACAGGACATTCATGCGGCTACCGCGGCGGCTATTTATGGAGTAGGTCTGGATCAGGTCACCAAAGAGCAGCGCCGCCACGCCAAGGCGATTAACTTTGGCTTGATTTACGGCATGAGTGCTTTTGGGCTGCATCGTTCCACTGACCTGACGCTGGCAGAGGCCGAGAATTTTGTTAAGGCGTACTTCCAGCAATTCCCCGGTGTAAAAGCCTTTCTGGACGGCTTGCGCCGTCAGGCGTCCCGGCAGGGATATGTAGAAACGCTGTTGGGGCGAAGGCGATACTTTCCCAATTTGAAGAGCAATGCCAACCCAGCCCTGCGCGCCCGCGAGGAACGCGAAGCCATCAATGCACCGGTGCAGGGTACCGCTGCCGATATCATGAAACTGGCAATGGTGCGTCTGCCACCGGCTTTGAAAGCGGCGGGTTTGGGAGCGCGTATGTTGCTTCAAGTGCATGATGAACTGGTGCTGGAAGTGCCAGAGAACGAACGGGACGAAACCGTGCGGGTGGTACGCGAAGTGATGGAAAATGCCTATCCACTTTCTATTCCGCTGGTGACCGAGGCCCGCTGGGGACAAAACTGGGGTTCGCTGGAGGTGTTATCCTGAACCCGCGAAACGACCGGCAACCTTGCGGATTTGTTATCCAAATTGCTTTGCGTTTTCCAGGGCAATCGGTTAAAGTAGATGAGAATTAAACCATTGAGGGAGTAAGGTAGAGAAACATGGCTGGCGACCAGAGATTATTTGAGGAAGCCATGAATAAGGGGCATTCGGCGGCCTGGGATCAGGAATGGGAGCAGGCAGCCCGATATTATCGAGCGGCTTTGGAGGAATTTCCGGATCATCCGGCTGCGCTGAGTAATTTGGGCCTGGCGTTGTTTGAGTTACAGGATTTCGAGGAAGCCCTGCAGGTATATAAGCGGGTTGCGCTGATCAACCCCGATGATCCAATTCCTGCCGAGAAAATGGCACGGATTTACGAGCGGCAGGGCAGGTTGAATGATGCCATACGCGCCGGGATGCAGGCTGCCGAACTTCACCTCAAAGCCAGAGATGTGGAAAAATCCATCGAGGGCTGGCAGCGGGTTCTCAGCCTTAACCCCGAAATTTTCACAGCCCACTCACGGCTGGCTTTGATTTATGAGCGATTGGGCAAAAAGAGCGAGGCTGTTTCGGAATTGATTGCCTGTGCCAGCCTGATGCAACATGCGGGGGATCTGCAGAAAGCCCAACAAATTGTACTTTACGCCCTCAAATTGATTCCCGGCAGCGCTGAAGCAACCCAGGCGTTGCAGATGCTCAAAATTGGTCAGCCAATGCCCAAGCCGCTCCGTCCGCGTGGCGGGACGGGGCCGATGCGCATGGCGGAGGTCAAACTGCTCGAAGCTCCGCAGGAAACCGATCGGCAGCTTTCCCTCGACCCGATTTCCGAAACCCGCCAGCGGGCTTTGATTCAACTGGCGGAATTGCTGTTTGATACGCCGGAGGATTTTTCCGGCACGGATGCCCCTTCTCCGCGGCGCGGGATTAACGCATTGATGCGCGGGACGGGTGAACTGGTTCTCGATCCATCCACCCGCACCCGCGTTTTGCTGCACATCGGGCAGGCAATTGAGTCGCAAACGATGGGGCAGGAAAAACAGGCAGCGGAAGAACTGGAACGCGCCTATGATTTGGGCTTTTCGCATCCAGCCCTCTATTTTGATTTGGGGTTACTGCTGGCAGATAAAGAGGATCAAAAAGCCCTGCCCATTCTTCTCAAGGCCGTTAAACACCCCGAATTTTCGCTGGCTTCGTACTTGCTTATAGCCAAAATTTACTACCGTGCCGGCAATTATAAAGAGGCTGCCACGGCCTATCTTCAGGCATTGCGTCTGGCAGATACGGAAACGGTTGCGTTGGAACAAAGAGAAGAACTCCGCCAGATTTATGAGCCGATCATCGAGGCGCAGGCGCAGAGGAATGATCCTCAATTGTTTAAGACGCTGTGCGATACGATCGCCGATCAACTGCTGCGCGGGGACTGGCGTCAATTTTTGGCGAAGGCTCGGGAACAATTACCACCCCCGCCGCCGAATTCACCCCCGCCGCCGTTGGCAAGTCTGCTACTCGAATCGCGTAGTTCAGAAGTGATAGAAGCCATCGGTCGAATTCGGGATTACATGCGGCAGGGTAAATACCGTACTGCCATGGAAGAGGCTCACTACGCCATAGACTTTGCGCCGACCTATTTGCCGCTGCATGTTCAAATTGCCGAATTGTTGGTTGCCATCGGTCAGATTCAGGAAGCCATTACCAAATATCTGCTGGTGATGGATCTCTATAATCTGCGCGGCGAAGCCAGTCAGGCCATTCAAATCATGGAGCGGGTCATTCAACTTTCACCAGCCGATTTCAATTTCCGGAAAAAATTGATTCGGATGCTTGTTGAGCAGGGGCGGGTAGATGATGCACTCAAGCAGTACATGGCAATGGCCGATTTTTATTATCAAATGGCCGATTTGGAAGCCGCTCGTCAAATCTACATGGAAGCCTTGAAACTTTCCCAGCAATCCCGCCGCAGCCGGCAATGGGCTTATGAATTGCTGGGCTATCTGGCGGAGATTGACATGCAGCGCCTGGAACCGCGTCAGGCATTGCGCTTTTACGAACAAATGCGTTCTCTCCAGCCGAATGATCCCAACCCGCGGATTCGGATTGTGGTGTTGAATTTCCAACTGGGGCAGGATAAGACCGCCTACCTTGAAATGGATAACTTCATCGGCGTTCTGGAAGGTTTGCGCCAGGATGATGCGGCCATCCAATTTGTCAAAAGCATTCTGCTGGAATTGCCGGAAAGATACGAATTGCGCCACAAACTGGCTGATTTATATAAACGGACTCACCGCCTTGCAGAGGCGATTGCCGAATTGGATACCCTGGCGGAGCATTATGCGGAAGTGGGTGATTACGCATCTTCCATACGCACTGTGCAGGAGATCATCGCTCTTAACCCGCCCAACCGCCGCGAGTATGAGGTTGTGCTGGATAAACTGCGAAAAGGCGGAAATTGACGCTGGTTTAGCCCGGCCGTTTGCCGAGTGAGGCGGCATATACCAGAAAAAGCGTCTCGCCATCCAGCCCCAGGGCTGCATTGATGGCGTCATCATCATAAGCTGCGATGGCACATACTCCGCAGCCCAGCCCTTCGGCAGCCAGATATAGATTCTGGCAGATGTGACCGGCATCCAGCAACAGGAAGCGGTAACCGCGCTCAGGATATCGCCAAAACATCCGTTCGCCCACGGCTACCCAGAAAAATGAGACGGCACTGGTAGCAACCTGCCGCTGATTGAAGCATGCCTGAGTGAGTTTGTCGTTGATATGCTCATCGAAGTTCAAACCCAGCAAGGCGTGTTCCAGTGCCACGTAACGGTAAACGCCCGGCTGTAACCCTTCCACCCGGTTGATCAGTAAATACGTTTCAAAGGCATGCCGGGCGCCCGCCGAAGGCACCGTGCGTAGCGTAACCGGCCGGTTGGTCACCTCTTTGACACCCTGAGTAAACCATAACAGGGCCGATAGTTCGTTAAGGGAAAGTGGGTCACTGCTGTAGCGCCGCAAGGTTGTCCGGCGATTCATCACCTCCCAAAGCGAAGCAGCCGGCAGAGAAAGTTGATCCGGGTTGACCAGCCGGATTAATGCGGCGGTTGGATCGTAGGGCAATTCGAGCGGTGGTTGCGGTTCTCCCCGGCTTTGGGGGGATGGCGGGAGAAAAGCGTGCTTGGTCTGTTGCCAGAAGGTTTTACCAATGGAATGGCTCATTTTGTTCCTCCTTAATTCAGTGTGAGTGAAGGTGATTAACCCAATCGTGAGCCGAGGACATGCCTGGCTCGCTGAATGAAACTCTGCCAGAGAATGTGCAATTCAGGAACCCGTTGAATCCACAGCATGGCCGCATACACCGCCGCACCCAACAACACGGTAGTGAGTACGACAAAACCGGAGCCCATAGACGGGGTGAACTGCTGCCACAGGATGATTGTGCCGGTCATGACCAGAGCCCCTGCTATGGCGTAGCGTATCCCTTGTAAAAGATGATTTCCCTGCAACCCTCCTAATCGGCGGCGTAGTAAAAACAAAAGCAGACTGCATTCCAGGAAGGTGGCCAGCGAATTGGCCAGCGCCAACCCGCCGTGCGGCATCCAGCCAAGCCGAGCAAACAAGGAAGGGAAGGTCAGACTGAAAAGAATGTTGAGAGTCATTGCACCGGCTGTGACACTCACCGGTGTGCGGGTATCGTGCAAGGCGTAAAAAGCCCGCACGATGATTTCCAGTAGAGAATGAAAAACCAATCCCAGCGCATACCAGAGCAGCGCCCAACCGACCATCTCGGTTGAACGGCTGGAAAATTCACCCCCTTCATAAAGCCAGCGGATCAGCGGGATTCGCACTGCGATCAACCCCACCGCTGCCGGCACAGCCAGCAGTAACACACCGCGTAGACTGGCAGCGAGAGAGGTACGCAATTCGGCGAGTTTACCCAATGCGGCCTGGGCTGAGAAAGTTGGCATGGCGGCAATGGCCACCGATTGGGCGATGGCCGCCTGTGGCATCAGCATGAGCGTAAAGGCGAGGGTGAGAGATGAGACGCTGCCCTCCGGCAGGCTGAGTCCGATGATGGTGTTGACGATGAAATTAATCTGGACGACCGCCACTCCCAGCACGCGTGGTCCCATCAGGCGTGCCACTTCTCGCACTTCCGCCATGCGGATACCGAGCGTGGGAGTGTATTGGGCGTTCAAGCGGAATAGCTGAGGTATCTGCACCCCTAAATGTAATGCTGAACCGATCAATGCGCCGACTGCCAGTCGGTAAATGCCCCAATCGCCCGGCAGTAACAACACCCCCCCAATTTGTCCGAGTGAATACATGGCGGGGGCAATTGCCGGAAGCCAGAATTTTTGATGGGCGTTGAGGATGCCCATCACCAAACCGCTCAAGCCAAACAAAATGACGGTAGGCAGCAGCCAGCGCAGAAGAATGATGGTAGTTTGTTCCTGCCCGATGGAAAGTTCCGGGGCGAGAATGAAAAGACCTTGCCTGACCACCTGAGGGGCAAAGAGGAACACCAGCGCTGCAATCAGGGTAAGCACAATCAACAGGAGGTTGGCAACTGCCGAAGCCAGTTTCCAGGCGGTCTGACGTTGCTCGCGGGCAAGCAGACCGGTAAAAGTAGGGATGAATGCCGAACCCAGTGCGCCGCTTGCCATCAGGTTGAACAGCATCTCGGTTACCCGGTTGGCGGCATTGAAGGAATCCAGGTCGGCGCTGGTGCCAAAAGCACGGTAGACGAGGATGGTGCGCGCCAGACCCAGTAACTGGGTCAGCACAAAGGCAGCCATGACCGTACCCGCTGCTCGTGCAATCTGGCGGCCAGCCGAACGGGTCGGGGTTGAGGCGGGAATGCTGGACATCTTCCCAATTATACTTTCAAGATGGCAAAGCGGCAGATTCGGCCGAGTTTGGGGGTGTTTGGGATATAATTCTCACAAAACTTAGCCGTCATCCAGGAGACCTTGTGAATGAATTTTGAAAAGATATGCGTGCTGGGTTTGGGGTATATCGGGCTGCCCACAGCCAGCACCTTTGCAACTCATGGTTTGAAAGTGATCGGGGTAGATGTCAACCCACAAATTGTGAACGGCTTGCAAAACGGTCATTTGCACCTCTACGAACCCGGCTTGCGCACCCTGGTGCAGGCTGCCTTGCGTTCCGGTAATCTGATGGTCAGCCAGCAGCCCCAACCGGCGGATGCCTTCATCATCGCCGTGCCGACCCCATTTTATGCGGATAAACGTGCCGATATGCGAGCCGTCCAGTCGGCCAGTGAAGCGATTGTTCCACACCTGCGCAGGGGCAATCTGGTCATTTTGGAGTCCACCTCGCCGCCATTGACGACCGTTAATCTGGTGGCTCCAATATTGGAAAAGAGCGGCTTGAAGGCCGGAGAGGATTTCTTTCTGGCTTACTCACCGGAGCGGGTGCTGCCCGGCCAGATATTACGCGAGTTAATCGAGAATGCGCGGATTATCGGTGGAATCAACCCCGAATCGGCAGAGGCTGGGCGGGATTTATATTCCATTTTTGTGCGCGGGGAGATCATCCTCACCGATGCAACCACCGCCGAAATGGTGAAGTTGATGGAAAATACCTATCGGGATGTGAATATTGCCATTGCCAATGAATTTTCCCGTCTGGCAGATCGTTTTGGGGTGGATGTGTGGGAAGCGATTCGTCTGGCCAACCGCCATCCGCGGGTCAACATTCTTTCACCGGGGCCGGGAGTGGGCGGGCATTGCATCAGCGTGGACCCATGGTTTTTGGTGGAGGCTGCCCCGGACCTGACACCGCTCATTCGTACGGCTCGCAAAGTCAATGACGACCAGCCGCATTTTGTGGTGCAACTGGTACAGCGGATTCTGGGCGATGTGAACGGACGCCCCATTGCAGCGCTGGGACTGGCTTATAAGCCCAATGTGGATGATCTGCGCGAAAGCCCGGCCATTGAAGTCGTGCATTTGTTGCAATCGGCCGGCGCCAGAGTTTTTGCTTACGAACCGTATAAAACCGATTATGCTTTCAATGGGGTGGCCAGCACAACCTCTTTGATCGAAGCCATTCAGGAGGCAGAGCTGCTGGTTTTGCTGGTTGCCCATGACCAGTTCAAGACACTTGATCCGCGGCAGGTTGCCGAAATGACGAAAGCACGGGTGGTGCTGGATGCGGTCAATGCCTGGAAAGCGCACGAGTGGCAGGCGGCTGGTTTTCAGGTTTTTCGATTGGGAGCAGGTCAAACCCGATGACTCGAAAATTACGCGTGGTTTCGATTTTCGGCACCCGCCCGGAGGCGGTTAAAATGGCGCCAGTGGTTCAGGCTTTGGCCAGGACGCCGGAAATTGATTCGCGGGTGATTGTCACTGCCCAACACCGCCAGATGCTGGATCAGGTGCTGGATTTGTTTGGCATTCGGCCGGATTACGACCTGAATCTGATGCAGCCCAATCAAACCCTGGCGCAGTTGACAGCAGCCATCTTCACCCATCTTGACCCCGTGCTCCGCCATCTCCAGCCGGACTGGATGCTGGTTCAGGGTGATACCACCACTGTTATGGCAGCCGCCCTGTTGGGGTATTACCAACGGATTAAGGTGGGACATGTCGAAGCCGGTTTGCGTTCCGGTGACCGCTGGCAACCTTTTCCGGAGGAGGTCAACCGGCGGGTTGCCAGCGTGGTTGCGGATTTGCACCTTGCTCCAACCCGGCACAGTCGTCAAAATCTGCTGCGCGAAGGGGTCGAGGAATGGCGGATTGTTGTTACCGGTAACCCGGTCATTGATGCGTTGAATGAGATTGTGCGCCGGCCGATGCCGGCGGAAGCAGGCCAGATTCTTGACCGCTATCAGATTGGCCGGCAGGGCAGGCAACTGGTGCTGGTTACCGCTCATCGGCGCGAGAATTTTGGAGAACCGCTGGAAGCAATCTGCTGCGCCTTGAAGCAGCTGTCTGAGCGGTATAAGGATAAAATCCAGATCATTTATCCGGTGCACCTGAATCCGAATGTTCAAGAGCCGGTTTACCGCCTGCTCGATGGAGTGGCGAACATTGCCCTGTTGCCGCCGCTGGAGTATCTGACGATGGTGCATTTGCTGCAAGCCGCCCGTCTGGTGTTGACCGATTCGGGTGGTATTCAAGAAGAGGCCACAGGTTTGGGCAAGCCCACTCTGGTCCTGCGCAATACCACCGAACGGCCCGAAGGGGTGGAGGCTGGGGTGTTGAAACTGGTCGGTTGGCAGACCGAGCGGATTGTTGCAGAGGCCAGCCGCCTTTTGGAGGATGAAAACGCCTATCAGGCAATGGTCAAGGCAGAAAATCCGTTTGGGGATGGGCGGGCTGCTGAACGGATTGTGGATGCCGTGCTGAATTTTTTGGAACCCAGAGGCAGATGAACGGCGGCAGCATTTGCCTGCTCCCTCGGATTCAGGCGCTGGCCGGCCCGGCCTCGTTTTCGACACGCTTCAAAACCGGAATGGCAAGGCTGGGGTTTGAGATTCACCATGATCCCAACCGAAGCGATACACAGGCAATTTTGATCATTGCCGGAACGCGCCACATTCAACCCATCCTTCAGGCTCGCCGACGGGGTGTGCGGGTTGTGCAGCGCCTGAATGGAATCAACTGGATTCACCGTTACCGCAAGACCGGTTGGCGGCATTTTGTGCGGGCTGAGGCCGGTAATTTCCTTCTTGCGTTTACTCGTCGTTTCCTGGCTGATTATGTGGTCTATCAAAGTCACTTTGCTCGAAACTGGTGGGAACGTCAATATGGAAAAACGCCGGTTGAAAATACGGTGATCTGGAACGGGGTGGATTTGAGCGAATTTTCTCCGAATGGGGAAGAACGCCCGCCTTCGGATCGGGTAAGAGTGCAGGTTGTGGAGGGTCATTTAAAGGGGGGATTTGAAATCGGTTTAGAAATTGCGGCTGGTTTTGGGGCGGCCCTTCGGCAAAGGGTCAACCTGCCGGTAGAAATGGTGATTACCGGCGATGTGAACCCGACCGATGCCAGCCGACTGGTACAAAGGTATCCGAATTTATGGATGAGTTTAACGGGGGTAGTCCCGCCCCGGCAAATTCCGGCCCTGAACCGGCAGGCGCACCTTTTTCTTTCCACCGACTTACACGCCGCCTGTCCCAATTCGGCGATCGAGGCGCTGGCCTGTGGCACACCGGTGGCTGCTTTTGCGACCGGCGCATTACCCGAGCTGATTATGGGCGACAGCGGGAGGGTGGTAGATTACGGAAACGATCCATGGCGTGCAGAGTTGCCCCGCTTTGAACCTTTGGCGGATGCGGTTCTGGAAATCATTCGGGATCAGGTCAGATTCCGGCGGACTGCCCGACTGGTGGCGGAGGAATATTTCGATCTTGACAAAATGTGTTTGGCCTATCGTCAGGCGCTTTTACCTTCCTGATCACCCGATTGGATGACCCAAGAACAGGATATTCGTCCTTGAAAAAAGTTTGAAAGGAGGTATGATATTAATTAGGATAATCTCATCCAATTTATCGTGTTACGAAAGGATTGAATAATGACCACTGCATCACGTTCCCAAAATGTGATTGGTATCAATGATCCCCCGGCGGCTCAAGCACTCTTCGGCAGTCCGCAATGGGCCTGGTTGTGGTTGATTGCCCGTTTGTATGTTGGCTATACCTGGTTAACCTCGGGATGGGGAAAACTTTCCAATCCCGCCTGGGTGCAAACTGGTGAAGCGCTGAAAGGTTTTTGGGAACGGGCTGTGCTTGTGCCCGAGCCACCCGCACGCCCTGCCATTGCTTTTGACTGGTACCGTGCCTTTATCCAATTCCTTTTGGATGCCGGGGCTTACACCTGGTTTGCCAAACTGGTGGTCGCAGGTGAAATTCTAATTGGGATTGCTCTGCTTCTGGGATTATTCACTGGTATTGCTGCCTTCTTTGGCGGTTTTATGAACTGGAATTTTATGATGGCAGGAACAGCCAGCATCAATCCAGTGTTGTTCACCCTTTCCATTTTCCTCATTCTCGCGTGGAAAAATGCTGGCTGGTGGGGGCTTGACCGATTTGTGCTACCCCTGTTGGGGACTCCCTGGCAGCCGGGTCGCATTTTCTCCCCAAAAGAGGTGGAAGCGTAAGACTGGATTGACCAATATGCCGAAAAACAGCGGTCTGCTAGAAGGATGGCCGCTGTTTGTTTTCCTATCATAAATCGCGCAGTAAAAGATTCTGCGTACCCCGGGCGATTTCCCATGGATAGACGATGTAGGCATCGGTGATAGCGGCGTAGTAATCCGGGCGGGCAGTGCCGAAGAGATTGCGGTAAGGGTTGAAGTGCAGGACGCAGGTGTAGGGTACCCCTGCGGCGGCGGTGATGCGGTTCTTCACCGCGGTGATCGTCCGCCCTGATCCCCACACATCATCCACCACCAGAATGCGCCTGCCGCGCAGCAAATTATTTTCCGGGAATTGCAGGAATTTTGGCCATGCCAGCCAGCGGGTTTTCTCTTTGTCGTGTTCCTGCTCCATCTCGGCAGGAAAGTCCACCGAGGCGGTCAGGATAATGCTCAATTTGAGCGCTTCGGCCAGCATTCCGCCGGGAATAATTCCGCCATGGGTGATCATCACCATGGCGTCAAATTCCACTTCAAATTGGGGGATGAGATGATCAATCAGTTTATCAACGTCGTTCCAGGTTAACACTTCACGGCGCATGAAAATAATCCCTTCGGCAGGTGGGCAAGTAGTATTTTTGAATGATTAAAAACAAATTATAGCAGGTTATTGCCTCAAATAGGCCTGCCAGGCACAAACTCGATTGCGCCCATTTTGCTTGGCAAGGTACAGGGCACGGTCTGCGCGGTGGAATAAATCGTCAACATTCAGACAGTCCTCATCCATCTGGGCAACCCCCAGGCTGATGGTCACCTGAATGGCTGTATGGCCGACAAAGGTGGTACATTCCTCGGCCGAGCGGCGCAACCGTTCAGCCACTTCAAGCGCATTTTGCACATTGGTTTCCGGAAGGAGGATCACAAATTCCTCGCCCCCATAACGACCGATGCTGTCGCTGGCACGGATTTGAGAACGCAGGCACTGACTGAGACGCATCAGAACCTGATCACCAGCGGTGTGTCCGAGACGGTCGTTGACGTTCTTGAACAAATCAATGTCAATCATAACCAAAGAAAGATCACCGCCATAGCGTTGGGAGCGGCGCATTTCGATTTCGGCCAGTTCGTAAAAATAACGCCGGTTGTAAAAGCCGGTCAATCCGTCTGTGATGGCGTATTGCTGAACCTGTTGAAAGAGGCGGGCATTCTCAATTGCAATGGCCGCCTGATTGGCAAACGTCTGGCCCAGTTCGGCTTCGTTGCCGCCGTAAACGCTGCTGTTGGCGTTGTAAATACTCAGGTAGCCGATCACCTGTCCATGTCCGAGCATGGGAATGCCCAGCCAGGCTTTACCGCAATTCAGATCGCCTAATTCCTGAAAAGGACGGTAGAGTTCTGCGTCATCCAGATAGAGCGGGTAACGGTTCCGATTGATGGCCTCAAATTGTGGGTTGCGGGCGGAAATTCGCCTGCCGATGTAATCGTCATTGTTGGCAAAGCCAGCGGCTGCTGCGATCTCCAATTCATCCTTATCTGCCAGGAACAGGAAGGCACGGTCGTAGGGAATGAGCATCTTCAGGTATTCCATGACCTGAGAAAGAACCTGACGCAGGTTCAGCACCGATGTAAAAGCAGTCATTGCCTGACGTAAGAGCTCAATTTTGGAGCGTTGCTCTTCTTCGGCTTGCTGTTTGAGTTTTTGGTGGGTGATATCGCGGATAATGTTCAGTAAATAGCGGTGTGAAAGACGAACATAATCGGCCTGAACCCATTTTTCTTCACCTGTGGTGCGCAGACGGGTGAGCGTTTCAATTCTTTTTGGTTTACCGGTGCGGAAAACCTGATAGATAATCTCGCTTACCTGTGGTTCATGGGAAAAGAAATCTTCCACGGTGATACCGGTAAAATCTTTGATGCGTCCCAAAGACATTTCGACGGCTGCCTGATTGAATAACATCAGGCGGATTTCCCCCTGTTCGTCCCTGCGCCAGATGAGGATCGGATCGGGCAGGGCAAGAAAGTTCTGGCGAAAAATCAGGTCCGTTTCGGTGGGGTGACCGTTCCCATTTTGCAGACGACTGAGTTCCCGGCGTAATTTCCGGTTGAGGCGCAACAAATATCGGGAGCGTCGGTTGTGGCGTGAATCTTGGTAAACCATTCCCCACCGAGAGGACGGCTGGATTAAGCGGGACAGGCGCGCTTTATTGGGAGTGAGATTGGTTGAATCGTTCGTGTTGCTGGAATCTGCCATCGGTTCGATGATTACCTCCCCTATGCAATACCGACGAGCAGCGAAGAAAGGGTGATAATGCTAATCCTGATTGCATTATACCCAATTCTTGCCAGCAATACATCTATCTAAATATTAAAATTTTCCTCAAATTTCCAGCCGGATGTGCTCCATCCGCCTGAACACCGGCGAGCGGGCAGTATCTCCCCACGTGCTCACCCAGCCCATCCTGCGCAGCAACGAACGCAGGAGGTGATCCGCAAAAAACAAAACAGTTCGCCGCGGTTGAGCATACACGGGCAGGGTTTTCTTGTCCAGCAATGCTTTGCGAAGATCGGCAGGGGTGTAGCCCTCGAAGTATGTGCGGGCATGTCCGATATTCCAACCCACGTGTGAGTCGCTACACCCAACCGCGGCCAGCCCCAACCGTTGAGCCAAGCGAGCGGCGCGTAAATTGCTGCCACGGTAAAACAGGCTGGCGTTCAAACTTTCAATCCCCAGTAAAGTTTGCTGGCCAATTTCCGTTTCCAGCGCACGGCGGATAGCCGTTTCGTTCAGGCTGTGAGCGCCAACCGCCAGCGGATGGGCGGCAATAGCCACCCCACCGGCTTCGTGGACGCGCTGGAGTGTTTCGAATAAGGGCCGGCCGGCAGGAATAAGCGTGCGCACGAACAGAGTCAGCAGGTGCCCTGCGGCGGTGGATACTTCAATGCCCGGGATGACCTTCTGGTCATATTGAACGCCGATGGCTTCCGCCCGTAGCGCGCCTTGAATTTCATCGTGATCGGTTATGGCAATCAGGTCCAACCCGGCACGGCGGGCATGTTTTAACACGGCTTCGATAGTGGCCGTACCATCGTAACTGTATGTCGTGTGAATATGTAAATCAGCCTGTCCCATGTTCCCTTGCTACCTTTTTTATCAGTATTCCCAAAGGTATTATGAGGGAGGAAGGTTAAGGCCGGTTCAAAAACGGTTTAAGGATTGGTTGTGATCCTGTAAAATTGCAGATTGACCGCTGTCTGGCGGTCAATCTGCAAAATCTTCGGGTTGTATTGGCAGATTTTCAGGCGGGGTTCTCTTCGGTTGTGATTGAGGGGCGCTGGCGGGCGGACTGAAAAGCGAACCAGATAGCGCCTAAGCCGATCAGGGTAGCCAGCAAGCCGATTAACCATCCAAAAACCGGAATGGCCCGTAGAATCACATAAATCAACACACCGCTTAATAAGGCCCACAGGCGCGGGTTTTTTGCCTGAGGAGCGATTTGCCGCACGAGGAGTTGCCCGATCCAGAAGGAGGCAACCAGTTTACTGCCATACGCTACCAGCAGGGTAAAGGAAGCCAGGAAGACTGCCAGCCCTGAAAATCCGATGCCGAAAATGGCATTGCTCAGACCGCCCAGAGTTATCAGACTGAATAAGATGCCGACACCGAAAATCAACGCCCCGGCCAGAAGCACCCCGGCGTAACCGCCCAACAAGCTCAGCAGACCCACCCCTGTGGATGCAAGCGGTTGACGGTTGGCCTCGTCCACTGTTCGCTGGAAGAAGTTCGGCAGCAGCCATAAAACTAAACCGCCTAACAGCAGCAGTGTGATCAGATTGCGCAAGAGGTTGACCACGGTTTTTACAACGGGCATGGCAAAAAAGCCGCGAGGTGGTTGAGAGATGGATGGTTTTCGGGCTGCTTCGTTCGGTACGGGGGTCTGGTAAATAATCTGTCCGCCAGGTCGTCCTTGAATAGCCGGGGATTGGTCGGTTGGGCTGGTGTATTTCAAGTCGCCGCCAATGACAGCCTGAGGAGAGACGCGCATACCGGGGCGAATAGCCGGCGGTAAAGCAGGTTGAAAGGTGAGAAACCAGCTGCCGGTTTCTCCACCTTCAGGAGAGGACACCTCGGCTACAACATCTCCGCCGATTGTACCGTTGATTTCCAACGCGCCAGCCGAGACTCTCAAATTGCGCTTAATCTCACCATTCAGGATTGCCTGATACACCCCCATAAAAGCATCCGTGTTCACGGTGGAACCGGCCAGGCTTTCCAGACTGTAACCGCCGTAGTACACATTCCGCCCGATTTTTGCGTTGTTGCCAATCAGCAGGGCGGTGCTGCCGCCAAATAAACTTCCCCCAACACTTCCACGCACCTCCGCATAACGAGCCGCCCCAAAAAGATTGCCGGTTACTTTTCCACCTTCGGACAGGATGACATCCGTGCCGAACATGAACAGGTCACCGTTGATGGTGCCGTTGACGATCACACGGTTGCCGGCAGCGATGACTGTGCCGTTGACTGTGCCATCCAGAATGACATTGTTCCCCGTAATGAGCAGGTCGTCATTGACGGTTTCATTGGCCGGTAGGCTTCCGTCATCGTCAATGACCGTTGCCTCCACCGGTCGAACAAATAAAAACATCGAGATGAGTAAGAGCGCAAAGAAGGTTGCCGCTCCGGCCCAATATTTTCGCTGATTCGCATTCATTTCAATACTCCTTTTTCAAGCGACGAGTCACTCTACTTACGTGAATATACCTTGCCGGGTTGCGGTAATGGTAAAGATTAAACGAACGTTAACACTTGTCTTTTTCCCAAGTGGAAGGTTGGCCTGGATATTCCAGATCGCTATGAATTAAGAAGGATCGCCCGAAATTTCCAAACTTCAACCAGCCCGTTTGGGGGCTGGTTGAAGTTGTGTGTAACCATCTCTATACAGGCAGGGGATTATGATGTGGGTTGGTCTTTACTGTAAGCGTGATGCAGCCCCATCTGGTCGGTTTCGATGATGGCTTTTTGCATTTCCTGAATCATGGTAACGCCGTGACGGTATTGGAACGGCCACATTGAACGTAAATGGAAGAAAGCCACCCGGTCACCATCCTGCAGGGGATGATCCAGATCCGGCTGCAAGCCGGGCATCGCGCTCAACTGCCCGTTGATAAAGGTGATGCCGCGCTCCTCGGTGCGCATACCCAGCACATCCAGTAAATCCCGTAATCGAGATCCTTCCGGTAAAGCCACTTTACAGTTGGCGAAGACGCGCTCTTTAGGATTTCCGCCGAAGCGGGCCAGTTCGCCATATAACCAGGTATCTACAATGATGTTGTTCACTCAGCCACCTCCTACGGGCGGAAAGATACCAGCTTCGTCGCCATCATTCAAGCGGGTATCCAGGTCTTGAATTCGGGCGTTGATGAAACAGACTTTGACTTCACTTTCGGGGATTTCAAGATGGTTGATTAAGTCCCTGAGCGTTGAACCTTCCGGCAATTCTACCTCAAAAGGAGTGCCGGCGAGGGTGCCTGGATGATAGCGGCTGAAAGTGGCGTAAAGCTTGACTTTGACTTTCATGGACAGCGAATAATATCCTGAGACCAGAGACAATCGGCGCAGGAGGGATTGACCCCCCAGCAGCCTTCGTTGAGTTCGCGCAGATCGCAGGTGCTGCGCAAGTCACAATCCGGGCAGGAGGGAAAGTGATACACGGCTACTTCACTGCGGTACTGCATGTACTCTTCCGACATCCAGATCTCATCCAGCGGGGTTTGGGTGACATTCCCCAAGACGTAACGGGTGACTTTTTTCTTGCGTCCATCCAGCGTGTAATAGGAATAATTGTGCGAGAGAGCATAACAGGGGGAAACTCCGCCGTCCCAACCCACCACTGTTGCCCGGCTGTGAACAAAACGACAGTGTCGTTCAGCGCCCCAGTGCATGCGGGGCATTTCCATAAAGTTCCATAACCACCAGCCTGACCCCAAATTTGGAAACCCAAACCCCTTGACCGAATCTACGGGGGCATAACCATACAGGGTTTGGTCCACCATGTCTTCGGTGTAGGCAAGGACATTGCTGACGATTAAGCGAGCCGCGCCTAAACTGGAAGCCAGCCGTACCAACGCAGGCAGTTCATCCGCATTCGATTTGAGAATGACAAACTCAATGCCCAGTTCGGGCAGGCGGGTAGCATGCTGCTTTTTTAATTCTTTCAAGTGCTCCAGATTGGCAATAATTTGTTGAAGGTTTGCGCCGCGCAAATCATGGAAGGTTTCGGCTTGCGCGCCATCAATCGAAACCATGACGCGATAAACCCCCAGTTTAATTAACTCACTAACGATTTTTGGGGTGAGCAAAATACCGTTGGATCCCAGTGTGACTTTCAAACCACGACTGGTGAAAGTTTCGATCATGCTGAGGATGTTAGGGTGGGTGAGCGGTTCACCGAAACTGGTAAAAACGACTTCCTCTAATTCCGGCAGAAAAGCCAGCCGGGCAGCAACCGCATCGAAAATGTCCCGGGTCATCAGGGCAATTGGGTCATCCCAAATATTCCGCATGCAGAAGCGGCATTGCAAATTGCAACCGGTGGTGACCTCGATGTACAATTTGCGTAAATTGGGCAATCGCGGCAACAGGATGGGTTCCCCCTCCCGTTCGAATAGCCAGAAATCCAGCGGGGTCGGCAGGTTGCGGCGCTGTAAAAACGCGGCCGGTATTTTGAGATTATTTTGTTGATCAAGTCTGATTTTCATTGTCCATTCATGACTGAAAACGGTAAATCGAAATTATTCTGAGAACGGGAATGTCATTGCGATTTCCGCGCTGGTTTGAAGGTGTATTTTGATGGTTGAGATCGGTGCTCTTTTAAGAGCGGTTCGCAATGACATTCCCGAAAAAAATCTGGCCGGGTTATGCGTTAGAGCTCGGCGAAAACTGCATCCAGTGCTTCGTCCGGCACATCAAAGACGGTGTTGTGGGGCGGCAAGGGTTCCTGTTTCATGAATTCCGGCAGCCGGTCAGCGGCTTTGGTGATGCCGGCGGCTTCGTTGAACTTGCGCTCGACTTTCAACACCTCTGCGCCGAATTTGACCACATCATCGGCTGTCCAGTTGGTACCGAGTACGCCGTTGATCTCCTCGATCATACCCTGATAACCGCTGGCGATGTCGAGGATGGCAAAAGCGATGAAGAGGCAGTGACCGCTGGAATCGATGAAAGCGGTGGTCGCCTGGAAGGCGCGGCTGAGGGCGGCTTTACCTTCGGGCGAAAGCGGATCCACCTTGCCCATCACGCCCAAAATTTCCGGGGCAATCGTGTAGCCGGCGGTGTGATCGGCGCCCATCGTGGAGGTGGCGTAGGTTATTCCAATACCCTTCACGGCACGCGGTTCGTAAGCCGGGATGGACTGGCCTTTGACGGTGGGGACACGGGTGATGCCATAAACCCGTCCGGTCGTTTCGGTGCCGGCTCCCAGAATGCGGCCCAGCGTCGTGCCTTTGCCCATCTCATGCACCAGATTGATGGCGGCTTTGCTATCCCCAAACGGAATCACGCCTGCCTCCATGGCTACACCCAGGGTGGTGCCGGTTTCGATGGTGTCAAGACCATAATCGTTGCACAACTGGTTGAGCATGGCAAGGTCATCCAGATTGCTGATGCCGAGGTTCGCACCCAGCGACCAGGCTGATTCGTATTCCAGGCAGGAAGTAATTTCGCTGCCATCCTCGGCATAGACCGTGTTGGAGCACTGGATGATGCAGCCGGGGCTGCAGGCATGGTTGAAGATTTCCTTGCCTTTGCGATCTTTGTTGGTTTCAAAAATGGCCTCACCGGCAATCTTGGGGGCTTCTTCAAAACGGCCGCTGGTGAAGTTTTTGGTCGGCAGGCCGCCGGCTTCGTTCATGATATTGATCAGAATGGCGGTGCCGTAGGAGTTGAGTCCGCCTTTGGGTTTGGTGATGGCGTGGGTGCGCAACGCATCAATCATTTTCTTGCGACCTTCCTCGAAGAGGGCTTTGTCAGCGATTTCCACGCCGGGGGCGCCTTGCCGGTCAAGCACGATGAATTTGAGGCCTTTGGAAGCCATCACCGCACCGAGACCGCCGCGCCCTGCATAACGAGACGGTCGCTTGGACTGATCGTTGAAGCATACACCGGAATTGCTGTATCCATATTCTGCGGCAGCGCCTACGCTGCAAACCGAAACCCGATCGCCAAACTTTTCGTAAATGGGCGGATAAACGGCGGAAAGCGGTTGTTTGGTGTAGGGTGTGGCATCGAAGAATTCTACCTTGGGTTTGCCATCCCAGGTAATGTGCAGCCCCCAGAATTGATCCTTCTCTTTGGGCTGCCCTTCGATGATCAGGCCGCGGATTTGCATGTTAGCCAGATCGGCGCCCCATGAGGTACCTGCATTGGCTTCCTTAATGCCGCCGGTCAGAGGTGATTTTCCACCGACAGAAATGCGGGCTGCGGTTGGAGCGCTGGTACCGGTGACAAAACCGGCAGAAAATACTAATTTGTTGTTCGGGCCGAGCGGGTGACAAAGCGGGGGTACTTCATCGGCAACAACGTTCGAAGTCAAGGCGCGCCCAGCAAAATATTTGTACTTTTCCGGCACCTCAGTTACCTGATAAGTACGGTCGGTCATGTTGACTCTAACAAAATACATGGCATCCTCCTTTGCAAAAATTGAATTGAAATTGCGGGGGCTTGGGATTAAGACTTTTATATACTGCCTGGAAATTCTGCGGACTTCTACCTCCTTGCTCAGAAAATGGGGATGGGGAAACTCGCTTGGCGTATAACAACGAAAAAGAAGGACGCATCCCGTCGGTTTGAACGGGTGGCCCTCCTTTGCAAAACGGCAGGCGATGAAAGTTGCCTCTCATGCCCTATCGTCCATCTATCCCGGAGGGAATTGATGGATCGGAGGAAATCATTGGATGGTTAAGTCGCGATTCTCATCCCTGTTATTAAGAATAATGACATTGGACGCGATTTCAAGTGACAAAAGTCACAATCGGTTTATTTCAGAGTGAAAAGGTTGACAAAACAAGGAGTATCTGTATAATGTATGAATATATGTTCATATATTGGTTTTGGAAAAGGGTTGAGATGAGCCAAAATGTGCTTTCCCCCAAATGTACTGACCATCACATTCACCGCGAGGCGGTCGAACGTGCTCTCGATTCCATGGTGGATGGCTGGACGGCCACCCGCCTTTCGCAGGTTTTCGGGGCACTTTCTGATCCCAGCCGCGTGCGCTTAATCTCGGCTTTGCTGGCAGGTGAGTTGTGTGTTCACGATTTGGCTGCAGCGCTTGGCATGAGTCAAAGTGCGGTTTCCCATCAGCTGCGTTTTCTGCGCAGCCTCAATCTGGTGCGTTACCGCAAGGAAGGCCGGGTGGTGTATTACTGCCTGGATGACGAGCATGTCGAGCATCTCTTCCGTATGGGGCTGGACCATATCCGCCACCCAGAAAAAAGCATCGAGGAGGCATTCACACATCATGGCTGAGCAGCGTTACCGCATTGAAGGAATGGACTGCGCCGATTGCGCTTTGAAAATTGAAAAAGGGGTTCGTCAATTAGATGGCGTGGAGCGGGTTGAGTTGAATTTCAGCACCGCCTGGTTGACCGTCGAAGGTGAGGTCAGCCGGCAGGTGGTGCAGAAACGGGTAGAACAACTGGGCTACCGTTTAGCGGAGGATGCGGCTGACTCGGCGGCGCGCGTTCAAACAGAAGCCTTTCTGCCCGGATTGTTTCGTTACCTGCTTGCCAGTCGCGAGACGCGTCTGGCATTGCTGGGCGGTGGTTTGATCGCCCTTTCTTTTTTGTTTTCTGCCTTTGGCTTTGATGGCTGGGGGGTGGTCGCCTTGCAATTGATCGCGCTGCTGCTGGCAGGTTTTCCAATTGCGCGCAGCGCACTGGTGAATTTGTGGATTAACCGTGATTTCAACATGAATTTCTTGATGACCGTGGCGGCGATTGGCGCAGTGGTCATCGGGGAATACCCGGAAGCGGCTTCACTGATCTTCCTGTTTGCCGTTGCCGAAGCGCTGGAAGGTTACAGCGCTGAACGAGCGCGCCGTTCTATCCGCCTTTTGGCGGAACTGGCTCCGCGAACTGCCCTGCGCCAGACGGAGAATGGCGAAGAACGGGTTGCGGTGGAGCATCTGCGAATCGGTGATCGGGTAATCATTCCGGCTGGCGAACGTATTCCGACCGATGGAGTGGTACGCAGCGGCTTTGGAGCGGTTGATCAGGCACCGATCACCGGTGAAAGCCTGCCGGTTGAAAAAGCACCCGGCGATGAGGTGTTTGCCGGAAGCATCAACGGCGGCACGGTTCTGGAAGTCGAAGTGACCCGTCTGGCGGCCGACAACACCCTCAACCGGATTATTCGCATGGTGGAGGAAGCCCAGGCCTCCAAAGCCCCCGCTCAGCGCTTTGTGGATCAGTTTGCGCACTATTACACACCGGCCATGCTGGTGCTGGCGATTTTGGTAGCTTTCATTCCCCCGATTCTATTCGGCCAGCCTTTACTGAACCTGCCGGATGGTACGCGTGGTTGGCTGTATCGCGGTTTGGCGCTGTTGGTGATTGGCTGTCCCTGCGCGCTGGTGATTTCTACACCGGTAACGGTGGTCAGTGCGATTGCGGCAGGTGCACAAAAGGGGGTGTTGTTCAAGGGCGGCGCATTTCTGGAAGCTCTCAGCCGCGTGCGTGCGGTGGCGTTCGATAAGACTGGGACGCTCACCCGCGGGACGCCGATGGTGACTACCTACCGCTCGGTGGATTGTCGGGACGGTCAGGATTGTGAAAAGTGCCGGGATGTGCTGGCGCTGGCTTGCGCGCTGGAGCGGCGCAGCCAGCATCCGCTCGCACAGGCAGTTGTGCAGGCAGCTGCCCTGCGGGGATTGGAAAACCGCTATCCACCAGCGGATAAGGTTTCTGCGTTGAACGGCCTCGGTCTTCAGGGTCAGGTCAATGGGCAAATGGCCACCATTGGCAGTCATCGTCTGTTTGAGATTGAGCATCCCCATTCCGATGAGTTATGCCGCTGGGTGGAATCGGCGGAAAGCCTTGGGCAGACCACCATGCTGGTTTGTGATGGGGAACGGGTTCGCGGTTATCTGGCGGTGAGCGATTCGCTGCGTCCGGAAAGCGAACAGGTGGTGAATCGCTTGAAGCGGCTGGGAGTTGAGCCGGTTATGCTGACCGGGGATAACCCGGCTGCGGCGCGGTCGGTTGCTGGACAGGTGGGTGTCCAGCAGATTCACGCCGGTTTGATGCCGGAAGATAAAACCCGTCTGATTCAGGAATTGCGATCTCGCTATCGGACTGTGGCAATGGTGGGAGACGGGATTAATGATACACCCGCCCTGGCGGCGGCGACGGTCGGAATTGCCATGGGTGGGGCTGCTTCGGCGCAGGCAATGGAAACGGCCGATGTGGTGCTGATGTCGGAAGGATTGCTTCGTTTGCCGTTTGCCATGCGGCTGGCGCGGCTTGCCCAGCGGATTATCCGCCAGAATATTGCTTTCAGTCTGCTGACCAAAGCCGTCTTCATTTTACTGGCGCTGGCCGGTTGGACGACCATGTGGATGGCCGTGCTGGCTGATATGGGTGTTTCGCTGCTGGTGACTTTCAATGGTATGCGCCCGCTGGCTGTGCGGGATGAGTACGGTCAGACCCCGGCTCACACCGGCGGCCACGGATAGGGGCGTCGGCTGGGGGCCGGGTGGGGAAAGCAGCCGTTTTCAATCAACCGGCGGGTTCGGCGTTCCAGGGCACGAATTTCTGCCGGCGAGAGGTAGGCTGTGAGCGATTCAACCAGCCGTCCGGTTTGGGTCAGTTCTTCCAGCAGGCGGGTTATATCCTTCAGCAGGTCAGTGGGGATCGGCTCACCGGCAAAATCCCAGATGACCGTGCGCAGTTTATCCTCCTCATGGAAACAGATGCCGTGATCAATCAGCCAGATGTGGTGATTTTCATCCATGAGGACGTGACCGCCCTTGCGGTCGGCATTATTGATCACCAGATCGAATAGAACGACCGGACGAAGCAGCTGCCTGTCTTCGGGGGTGAAGGAAAAATAGTGGTATTGGGGGTCGTGCTCAATGTACAACTGTACTGAACCCGGGCCAAGGGGCGCTTTGCGGCGGTAAACCGTGGGCGGCACCAGCCGCCAGCCGAGAAATTCGCTCACCAGATAGGCTGCCACCTCCCTGCCGGAAAGGCTACCGGCTGGAAAATCCCACAGGGGCTGCTCACCGCGCACCGGTTTATACACAGCGGGGTATTCCTGGTTCTGGTGGACAATCGAAGCCAGAAAGGTGTAGTTGGAACCATGCACAAACTGACCCCGCAAGGTCATTTCACCCTTTTGAAGAATGGTGAGTATCTGCGGGGTTTCTGCGTTCATGTACCGATAGCACCTTTCGGTAGGGGGACTTAATGTTTGTGGCCGTTTTTCTTGGGGCAGAAGTGTCCTTCGGGATCCATTGGCTCACCACATTGCGGACAAATCGGCCTTCCGCGGTTGGCCACCTCAATTCCCCATAAACTCAACGCAAGCAATTGCGAACGGGTACACCAGAAGCGGGCGACACCGGCATCCTCCTCGCTAATCTGGTCGGAGAGCACTTCATGGGCGATCAGGCAGGCCATGTCGCGTTCCGGGTCGAAGGCCAGCCCCAGCTCGCCAACCCGGAAGAGCGGATCCACCGGCGGCTGGATGTGCATTTGATTTTCGTCATACTCACCGGAAGCCGGTGGCAGTTGTGGGTAACGGCTGGCGATTTCTTTGAAGAATTGCTCCACACCGATGGCCAGGGTTTGAATCTGTACTTTTTCCACCAGTAAGGTGACTACCTCTTCACCCTGGCGGGCCTGAATATAAAAAACCCGCTGTCCGGGTTTGCCAATTGCATCGGTGGTGATGTGAGTGACCGGGTCAAGTTCAATTTCTGTATGCGCCATGTTGGTGCGCCTCCTGTTTCAGGTTGAGTATACCAGAAACCGTCTGTTGAAATATCCTCTTGTCCAATCTGGGCGGGGAGGGGCTTTCAGAGGGCAGATTGCACCTCTAAAAGACGGCGCTCCTCCCAACGGGCGGCCTGAAACAGGCCGTGCTCACCCACCAGATTGAAAACCTGCTGGCGCAGGGTGGCCGGGTCGCCGCTGGTATAAAAGCGCACCTCGGCCGGCCGATTCCCCTCAACCAGCAGGTGATTCTGTTCCAGCAGGCGACGGGTCTGGCGGGCAACTGCGGGGGCGGGATCAATCACGCGCACCCCGGGGCCGCAGATTTCTTCAATCAGTGGGATGACAAAGGGGTAGTGGGTACAGCCCAGCACAACCGTGTCAATCCCTTCGCGCAGCATGGGGGTGAGGGCACTCTGGAGTATCTGGCGGGCCGGGCTGCCTTTCAGCCGTCCGGCTTCAATTTCCTGTACCAGACCAGTGCAGGTATCCGTCATCAGTGTAACGCCGGAGGCAAACCGCTCAACGACCGAAGCGTATAAAGCTCCCTGAAAGGTGGCGGGAGTGGCCAGCACGCCGACTTTTCCACTGCGGGTAGTTTCGGCAGCGGGTTTTACGGCCGGTTCCATGCCAACAAAGGGGATGTGCGGGAATTTTGCCCGTAGATAGTGCAGGGCGGCGGCTGAAGCGGTGTTACAGGCCACGACAATCAAGCCAGCCCCATGCTCAATTAAAAATTCGGTAATGGCTTCGGAAAAATCACGCACTTCCTCCAACGGCCGGCTGCCGTAGGGGACGTGCTGTTGGTCGGCAAAATAGATAACCGGCTGGGCTGGGAGAATCTGGCGAATGGCGCGGTAAACCGAAAGACCGCCTACCCCCGAGTCAAAAATCCCAATTGCCGGCGGGTGATTCATGCCCCCATTTCCCCGGCTGCCTGAATAAATGCTTTAAAGAGGGCAAAGTGGCGGGGGTGTTGGGTCAACCATTCGGGGTGCCACTGAACGCCCATCAGAAAACGGTGGCCGAGCAATTCAATCGCCTCTGCCAGTCCATCCGGCGACCATGCACTGACCCGCAGTTCTTCGCCGATACGTGCCAGCCCCTGATGATGGAGGCTGTTGACTTGAATTTCGTCCTCGCCGATGATTTTTTCGAGATGGGTCTGGTCCATGATTTTAACTTTGTGGGCGAGTGTATCCCGCGGATAGCCCGGAAAATAATCATGTTTGAGGGCGCCTTTGAGTTGCGAGGCTATATCGGTGTAGAGGGTACCACCCAGCGCCACATTAATCACCTGCGCTCCGCGGCAGATGCCCAGCAGGGGCTTTTTGTGAGTTGCGGCCAGCTGCACCAGTTCGATTTCCATCTCATCGCGGGCAGGATCCACATCATAAACCCGCGGGTGGGGTTCGCCGTTAAAGCGGGCCGGGTCAATATCGCCGCCGCCGACCAGTAAAATCCCGTCCAGATTTTGGAACAGCTCTCGCAATTGGGTCAAACTCAGCCCGACCGGGATCAACAGGGGGATTCCGCCAGCCTGAAGAATGGCGCGGGCATAGGCTTCCTTTGCACCTACGCTGACGATCGGATCGTGGACAATCAATCGTTCGGTGGAGAGTCCAATCAGTGGCGTTTTCATTGATAAATATCCTATGGTAATTTTACCTAAAAAGGGCGCAGCCAGCGTTTGACTGCGCCCTCCGGTTTGGAATGCGGTGGCGAGGACTAGTTAAACTTTTGTTTGAGGCGCGCGCTTTTACCGGTGCGGTCGCGCAGGAAGTACAGGCGGGAGCGCCGCACGCGGCTATGCCGTTCTACCACAACCCGGTCAATCCGCGGGGAGCGGAACAGGAAAGTGCGTTCCACGCCAATGCCGTTACTGGCAATCCGCCGCACCGTGAAGGTGGAGTTATTACCGTTGTTGTGAATGTACAGAACGGTGCCTTTGAACTCCTGAATACGTTCGCGGTTGCCTTCTTTGATTTTGACATGCACGGAAACGGTATCCCCGGTTTTCAATTCCGGAATATTGGGGTTGACCGGCGCCTCTACAGATTTCAAAATATCGTCCATGGTGCAATTCCTTCCAATGAATTCTTACCCTGCGTCCTTAACGCGAGGGCAGATTATACCATGAAGTTTTCAGGCGGGCAATGATTCTGGAATTCATTCCAAAAATTTGGTTGATTTGACAATTTCTTAAAGGATGGTTATAATTAGGGTCGTGAGCGGTCAAGAACCGCCTGAACATTCGATTCAAGAGATTGAATGGTTTTAATTTCTGTTGGAGGTTGTATCGCCGAATGCTTCCGAGAATAAAATCCAGACCGGTGCTTATTCCTTCGGCTGCATGGGCGAATTGCAGCCGAAGTTTTTTGTGTGTTCCATCCCTGAACCAGAAGGGAGGTGAGAAGAATGACCGTTGTCACGTTAAGACAAAATGAATCACAAGACCAGTTGCTGAAGCGTTTCCGCAAGAAGGTCGTCAAGAGTGGTGTGCTCAGCACAGTCCGCCGTAAGCGGTGGTTCATTTCCAAAAGCGAACTGCGCCGGGTGGAGAAGAAAAAAGCCATTCGCCGCATCAAGCGCCGCCAGTTTTCACGTTCGGCTGAGTAGTTTCAGGATCTAGATTCCGGTTGGGCGAGCATCCTCATCCGGTGTGGAGGGAATGATGGCAAAAGAAGAAGATAAGATTCAGGTCGAAGGCACCATTGTGGAAGCTCTGCCGGGAACACAATTCCGCGTCCGGCTTGACAATGGGCACGAAGTGCTTGCCTATCTCTCCGGTAGAATGCGTAAGTATTACATCCGCATTTTATTGGGAGACCGGGTGCGGGTAGAAATGTCTCCGTATGACCTCACCCGTGGCAGAATTGTATATCGCCAGCGCCGCGTCGGTGAATCCATGGCATTGGAAGAGTAAATCGCTGCTCAACCCTATCTGGAATCATTCGTCTGTTGGTTAATCATTGAACGCCCCTGCCTTTGAGGGGCGTTTTTTATTGACGAACTCCTGCGGTTTTCAGGCCGCAGGAGTTCGTCTACCGATAATCTATCCTCTTGCAATCCTTGGGGAGGGCAGGAGAGGATATTCGATTGGATTACTGAGGCAGGATGACCGTATCAATCACGTGGATGACGCCGTTGGTGGTTTTGATGTCGGTCAGGATTACCTGCGCATCGTTGATGAAGACTTTTCCGTTCTCCACTTTGATGGTCACTTTTTGACCCAGTGCGGTTTCGGCTTCGCTCAGTTTCACCACATCCTCAGCCAGCACGCGGCCGGGCACCACATGGTAGAGCAAAATGTTGGTCAGTTGCTGCTTGTTCTCGGGCTTGAGCAGGGTATCGAGTGTGCCTGCCGGCAGTTTTGCAAAAGCCTCGTCGGTGGGGGCAAACACCGTGAAGGGACCTTCACCCTTGAGGGTTTCAACCAGATCCGCAGCCTGAACAGCGGCAACCAGGGTTTCGAACTTATTGAACACCGCAGCATCCACAATATCTTTCGGCAGAATGACGGTATCAATCACATGGATCACGCCGTTTGAGGCCTCAATATCGGTAAGGATGATTTCGGCTTCGTTGATATAGGCTTTGCCCATGTCCAGTTTGAAGAAAACCGAGGTGCCAAGGGCAGTATCTGCAATCAGTCCATCGCTCACATCCGCTGCCATGACCTTGCCGGGGATGACGTGGTAGAGCAGGATGTCGGTCAGCTGCTGTTTGTTTTCGGGTTTGAGCAGTTCTTCGATGGTGCCCGCCGGAAGTTTGGCAAAAGCCTCATCGGTGGGGGCGAACACGGTGAATGGGCCTTCGCCTTTCAGGGTGTCCACCAGCCCGGCGGCCTGAACGGCTGCCACCAGTGTCGTGAAGCGGCCGTCCGCCACAGCAATATCCACAATGTCTTTGGGAGCTTCAACGGTCATGCTGGGGGGCAGGATCACGGTGTCAATCACGTGGATTACGCCGTTTGAAGCTTCAATGTCGGTGAGGATGACCTGGGCATCGTTGATGAATACCTTGCCATCTTCAACCTTAATGCTGACCTTTTCGCCAAGCGCGGTTTCGGCTTCGCTCAGGTTGACCACATCCGCTGCCATGACCTTACCCGGGACTACATGATACAGCAGAATGTCGGTTAACTGCTGCTTGTTTTCGGGCTTGAGCAGCTCCTCAATGGTACCGGCCGGCAGTTTGGCAAAAGCCTCGTCGGTGGGGGCAAACACCGTGAAGGGACCTTCACCGGCTAATGTTTCGACCAGCCCGGCGGCCTGTACAGCGGCAACCAGAGTGGTGAATCGGCCATCCGCTACGGCAATGTCCACAATCGTTTGCGGAGCGGGGGTGTTGGTGGGCATTGGCATCGGGGTGTTGGTGGGGGCTGCCGTTGGGGCAGGTGTAGCCGCAGGAGCGCAGGCAGCCAAAGCCAGCACAGCAACCAGAGCAAACAACATCAAGCGTTTCATTTTTTTCTCCTCATACCTTCTAAAATTTGGATTGATTTTGTTGATATCCAGAGTATAAGGTTTTGTATAAACTTGGTCAAACACTATTTGGGCTTTGTATAATGTTTGTGTAATGTATTAAAAAATACTTAACTAAACCGCTTGTTTGGACTGGATCAAAATAAAAAAACGGTGCAGCGCACCTTTTTGCAGCTACACCGTTGATGGATGATTTTTCTTTACCGGTTGAGTGGTCTACTCAGGGAGGCTTGCTCAACCGGAGGTTTGATTACCAGATGATTCGGTTATCGTAACTCATCAGGGCTTTCATGTAATTGGCGCGTTCAAAGGCGGCCGGTTCGGCAACTGCCTGCTGGCTCATGCTGCCAATCATCTGCTGAACGGAGGTGTATTCGAACTCATCCAGCCAGTTGTTCAGGTCGGTGAGGATTTCGGTTGCCCGTCCAATGCCCTTTGCCAGCAATTCGGAGGTGGTCATGGCCACATTTGCTCCGGCCATCAATGCCTTGACCACATCCCTGGCGCTATGAACTCCGCTGGAAAGGGCCAGGTCGGCTTTTATGCGCCCGTAGAGAATTGCCACCCAGCGCAGAGGCAGGCGCAATTCATCGGAGGTGCTCAGCACCAGGTTGGGCACCACATCCAGCGATTCGATGTCCAGATCCGGCTGGTAGAAGCGGTTGAACAGTACCAGACCGTTGGCGCCTGCTTCGGCCAGTTGAGCAGCCAGGTTGGGCAAGGCGGTGAAGTAAGGGCTGAGTTTTACCGCCAGCGGAATTTGGATCTGACTACGGACATCGCGCACCAGTTGAACATAGGTGGCTTCCAGTTCCTGACTGGTCAATTGGGGATCGGTGGGGACGTAATAGATATTGAGTTCAAGGGCATCCGCGCCGGCTTCCTCGATTCGTCTGGCATAATTGATCCAGCCGCCGGTGGAAATGCCGTTCAGGCTGCCGATGACCGGAATGCTGACGGCTTTTTTGATGCGGTAAATCAGTTCCAGATAGCTTTCCGGCCCCACATTGTAACGTTCAAGATCGGGGAAGTAAGTCAGCGCTTCGGCAAAGGATTCGCTGCCGCGGGTCAGATAATAATCGAGGGCGTGGCTTTCGTGGACAATTTGCTCTTCAAAGAGCGAGTACATCACAACCGCGCTGATGCCGGCGTCTTCCAGCCGCTTGACCCCTTCAACTTTTTTGGACAGTGGTGAAGCCGAAGCGACCAGAGGGTTTTTGAGTTTCAAACCCAGATAAGTGGTAGTCAGATCTGCCATCGTTATTTCTCCTCGTCGTGAATTAAGCCAGCGTGCGGAAAGAACCTTCCGCACGCTGCAGGGGTGGTTTTATTCGCTCTTACCAGCGGCTGGCTCTTGCCCGTGCCCATTATACTGAATGGCAGCCATTTGCTGGTAGAGTTTCCAGCGGCGGATGGCGTCTTCGCGGGCCAGTTTCATCAAGGCTTCGGCGCGGGATTCGTCGCTTTGCAGTAACATGCGGTAGCGGGTTTCATTGTATGCGTAATCCTCCACCGGAACCGACGGATCGCGCGAATCGAGCTGCAGGGGATTCTTGCCTTCTTCTGACAGCATGGGATTGTAGCGGAAGACAGGCCAGACCCCGGCTTGAACTGCCAGTTTTTGCTGCTCCAGGCCTTTGCGCATGTCAATACCGTGAGCGATGCAGTGGCTGTAAGCGATGATCAGGGACGGGCCTTCGTAGGCATCGGCTTCGAGGAAGGCTTTGAGGGTTTGGGCGTCGTTGTAGCCCATGGCGACGCGCGCCACATAGACATACCCGTAGGCCATGGCGATCATGCCAAGGTCCTTCTTGGGCAGGTTCTTCCCGTTGGCGGCAAATTTGGCAACCGCTGCGCGCGGGGTAGCCTTGGAGGACTGTCCACCGGTGTTGGAGTACACCTCGGTATCCAGCACCAGAATGTTGACATCCCGCCCGGAAGCGAGGACATGGTCCAAACCGCCGTAGCCGATATCGTAAGCCCAGCCGTCACCGCCGATGATCCAGACACTCTTGCGCACCAAAAAATCTGCCAGATCCAACAGCATGGTAGCGCGCGGGTCTTTGAGCGATTGAAGCACCTGTTTCAATTGGGCTACCCGTTCGCGCTGGGCTTTGATGCCGGTTTCGCTGGTCTGGTCGGCGGTCAAGATGGCATCTACCAAAACCTGTCCGATTTGGGGAGCAAGCGCCACCAGTAATTCGCGGGCGAACTCACTTTGTTTGTCAATGGTCAGGCGCATGCCCAAACCAAATTCAGCGTTATCCTCAAACAGACTGTTCGACCATGCCGGGCCGCGCCCTTCGCGGTTGACCGCCCATGGGGTGGTGGGTAAGTTACCGCCGTAAATAGAGGAACAACCGGTGGCGTTGGCAATCACGGTGCGGTCGCCGAACAACTGAGATACCAGTTTGACATAGGGCGTTTCGCCGCAACCGGCGCAGGCGCCCGAGAACTCAAATAGCGGTTCGAGCAATTGAGAGTTTTTCACCGTCCCGACGCTGATCGCCGTGCGATCCACCTCCGGCAGGGAGAGGAAAAATTCCCAGTTGACCCGTTCGGTTTCGCGCAGGGGCGGCTGAGGAGCCATGTTGATCGCCTTCAAACCAACCTGCGACTTGTTCTTGGCGGGACAGGCTTCCACGCACAGGGCGCAGCCAGTGCAATCCTCCGGGGCGACCTGGATGGTGAACATCATCCCTGGAAATTCCTTGAATTTGGCAGGGGTGGATTTGAAAGTCTCCGGGGCATTTTCCAGATATTTGGGGTCATAGACTTTCTGGCGGATGACCGCATGCGGGCAAACCAGTGCGCACTTGCCGCATTGGATGCATACCTCCGGGTCCCAAACCGGAATTTCCAAGGCGATGTTGCGTTTTTCCCAACGGGCGGTGGCGGTGGGGAAGGTGCCGTCCACCGGCAGTTTGCTGACCGGCAGGTTGTCGCCTTCAAACACCATCATCGGCGCCAGCGTTTCGCGTACAAAAGCCGGGGCTTCATCGGCAACAGCCTTGCGGCGGCTGAATGTGCTGGTCACCCGATCCGGCACTTTGACCTCAAACAGGTTGTCGAGGGTGTGATCCACCGCTTCAAAATTGCGTTTGACCACGGCTTCGCCGCGTTTACCGTACGTCTTTTCGATGCTCTTCTTGATTTGAGCAATGGCTTCATCCCGCGGTAAAACACCGCTGATGGCGAAGAAGCAGGTCTGCATGATGGTGTTGATGCGGCCGCCCATACCGGTCTTTTGAGCGACCTCATAAGCGTCAATCACGTAGAATTTTAATTTTTTATCAATGATCGTTTGTTGAACTTCGCGCGGCAGGTGATCCCATACCTGATCGGGCGGATAAATGCTATTGAGAAGGAACACGGCGCCTGGAGCGGCGTATTTGAGAACATCCAGCCGTTCCAGGAAGGTGAACTGGTGGCAGGCGACAAAATTGGCCTGGCCGGGTTGGATCAGGTAAGGCGCTCGAATCGGGCGCGGGCCAAAACGCAGATGCGAAATAGTGACCGAGCCGGATTTCTTGGAATCATACACAAAGTAACCCTGGGCGTAGTTGTCGGTTTCTTCGCCGATGATTTTGATTGAGTTTTTATTGGCGCCTACGGTACCATCTGCGCCCAGGCCGAAGAAAACGCAGCGCACGGTTTGAGGATGTTCAATCGAGAAGGAGGCATCATAGTCCAGGCTGGTGTGGCTGACATCGTCCACAATCCCCACGGTGAAATGGTTGCGCGGGGTATCGGATTTCAATTCATCGAAGATGGCTTTGACCATGCCCGGCGTAAACTCTTTTGAAGAAAGACCGTAACGACCGGCAACCATCACCGGCAGGTGTTGAAACGGCGCTTTTCCAGTCCGTAAGGCTTCGGTGACGGCGGTTACCACATCTTCATACAAGGGTTCACCGGCGGCGCCGGGTTCTTTGGTGCGGTCTAAAACAGCAATCTTCTGGACGCTGGCCGGCAGGGCTTTCATCAGGCTTTCCAGCGAGAAGGGGCGGTAAAGGCGGACGGTAACCACGCCGACTCTTTCACCCTGCTGCTGCAGGTAAAGGGCGGTTTCCTCGGCGGTTTCGGCTCCGGAACCCATCAAGATGATCACCCGCTCGGCATCCGGCGCACCGGCGTAGTCAAACAGATGGTAGGAGCGCCCCGTCAATCGGGCAAATTGATCCATTGCTTCCTGGACAATCGCCGGGCAGGCATTATAGAAGGGGTTGATCGCTTCGCGTGCCTGGAAGAAGACATCCGGGTTCATGGCGGTTCCGCGCAGGACGGGGTGATCGGGGCTGAGGGCGCGGGCGCGGTGCTGACGGACGGCTTCCATGTCAATCATGGCGCGCAGGTCATCTTCGCTGAGATATTCGATTTTGTTCACTTCGTGAGATGTACGGAAACCGTCGAAGAAGTGCAGGAAGGGGATGCGTGAACGCAGCGAGGCAGCCTGGGCAATCAACGCCATGTCATGGGCTTCCTGTGGTGAGCGGGATGCCAGCAAAGCCCAGCCGGTCTGGCGGGTGGCCATTACATCGGAGTGATCGCCAAAAATAGAGAGCGCGTGGGTAGCCACTGTGCGCGCCGAAACATGGAAAACAGCCGGGGTTAGTTCGCCGGCGATTTTGTACATGTTGGGGATCATCAACAGCAGGCCCTGAGAGGCAGTAAAGGTGGTGGTCAGCGAGCCGGTTTGCAAAGCGCCGTGAACCGCACCGGCGGCGCCCCCTTCGGATTGCATTTCCACAACCAGCGGAACGGTGCCCCAAATATTGGGGATTTTGGCGGCTGACCAGGCATCAGCCAGTTCGCCCATCCCCGATGAGGGGGTAATCGGGTAGATGGCGATGACTTCATTCAGCCGATAGGCCACATAAGCAACAGCCTCATTGGCATCTACGGTAATCTTTTGTCGTGTCATGTCGGTTAACTCCACATCGAGATGATAGAAATCCCAAAAACAGCCTGCTTTCTTCTCTGAAAGTCAGGCTGTTTTAATGTTCGGCCGTCTTGCGTGTCCAGACATTCATCTATGAGAGTGTATCTTTTCTTGGACGAATGGGTAAGTTATATTGGTCATTTAATTTGTATGTTTCCTGTCATATTTACAAATCACCCCTCAACCGCTTCTGCGCCAGCATCAACGCTGCCAGGCTTTTGGCGTCGCGCAGTTCTCCATTCTGTGCCATTTCCACGGCTTGTTCGGCCGGAATGGTGACCAGTTGCAAAAATTCATCGGCATCCTGCTCCAAAGGGGAGGGGTAAAGTGCGCTCGCCAGGAAGATGTACATGTGTTCACTGGAATAACCGGGAGCCAGGTAAAAGTCGCCCAGTAGTTCCAGCTTTCCGGCTGCCATGCCGGTTTCCTCGCGAATTTCACGAGCAGCGCAGGTGTGTGGATCCTCCCCCTCGTTCAGCACACCGGCCGGAAGTTCCAGTAATTCCTCGCCGACGCCAATGCGGTACTGTTTTACAAACAAGATATTTCCCTGAGCGTCCAGCGGGACAATGGTAACCGAACCGCTGTGTTGGACGAGATCGTAGGGGCGGACGGCACCATCCGGCAGCCTCAAATGCACCTTTTCCACCTCAAAAGCACGACCCCGATAGATGGTTTCTCGTTGAAGAATGGCAAAGTTCATCCTGCACCTTTTGGATTTGGAATTAAGCACAAATGGCAGGGTTTCCCCTGCCATGATTGTACCATTTACACTGGCCGCTCAGTGAAGAAACGGCTTTACGGAATGCGGAGAACGTCTCCGACTTTGAGGGTGTATGGGGCTTGCAGGTTGTTGGCAGCTGCAATGGCCAGCGGATCCACATCTCCAAAGTCGCAGGCGATTGAGTAGATGGTATCGCCGGCTTTGACGGTGTAATCAGCCGGGTGGGCTTTGAGAGCGCGCGGGCCGGAAGACCAGGTACCCGTTGCGGGGATCTTCAAAACCGTTCCTTCAGCCGGGCGGGAATTCATGTTGAGGTTGTTGGCGGAGAAGAAAGAGTTGAGATCCAGATTATAGCGCCGGGCGATGCAGATGGGCCATTCGCCTTTTTGCAGGGTGTAAGTTTCCGGGCGGCTGAGGGTTGGCAAAACCGGCAGAGTGGTAGTGGGTTGGGGTACCGGTGTGTCGGTGACCACAATAATCGGTGTTGCTTCGCCGGGCGTTTCCGGGGTGATTTCCTGCGGTTGGGCGGTCGGCTGCTGGGCAGCCTGAGTCTGCTGGACGATTTCGGTCAGCCGCTGGTTCGGATCAACCGTAGAAATCGGGAATGGGATTTCGGAGGTGGCGGTGGCTTCGCCGGGTTGTTTGGTGGTGGCCGAACGAGTGCAGGCAGCCATGCTCACCACAACCAGTATACTGATCAGCGCCACTACAAAAAGGTTCTTTTTCATCTTCATTCTCCTTCTGAGGGTACGAATTCCCGAATTTCGTGTAAACTTTCCTCAGGATTTCATCACTTGCAATGATACTAGCATAAGCATTATCCTGCGTCAAGCGAAGATTCGGGGGTAATTTCATCACTCCATGCAATAAGTATGCCAGATTTTGATTTTTCGGTGTTGAAAAAATGCGGGTAAAATTGAGCGCAAGGATTTCTTTTTTCGGGGTTTCTACACGAAAATGAACATTTATTTTTCCTGTTCAATTACCGGCGGCAGGAATGATCAGCCGGTTTATGCCACCATTGTGCGGGCTTTGCTGGAAGATGGTCATCATGTGCCTACGGCAATCCTTGCCAGCCCACAGGTGATGGACATGGAAATGGTGGTGGATCCGCGCGAGGTTTACCGCCGGGATGTCAACTGGGTGCGGGCGTGTGATGCGTTGATTGCGGAGGTGAGCACACCCTCGCATGGGGTGGGGTATGAAATTGCGCTGGCGCTGATGCTGGAAAAACCGGTGCTGGCCTGTTTTCGGGCTGGGGCAGCCGTTTCCAAAATGATTCTGGGTAACGATCATCCTCGTTTCAGCATGGGAATGTACAAGGATAGCGAGGAGGCTGTCATATTAATCCGTGACTTTTTACGGGGTCTGGATTGTGAATAAGGTCATCCTGAATCTGTGATGAAACACAATAACGGATGTCAGACCTTTGAGGTAAGATAAGACATGGAGACGCAGACATCCGGACACCTCCAAATTTAGCTCATCGCTGTCTCCTCCTTTGGCGAATGCCTCCGCTGGGTTACCTCACCGCCCCCGGCGGAGGCTTGCTTTAAACCCCAAACTTCCCCTTCAGGCAGGTGCAACCCGGCCGAGTGGAATCAACCTTCCACAATCGGGAGGACGATGGTAAATGTGGTTCCCTGCCCAACCGTGGATTCCACCCAAATCCGTCCTTCGTGGCTTTCCACAATCGAGCGGACGATGGCCAGACCCAAACCAGTACCGGCCACTTCGCTGTTGACATTGCTGGCACGGTAGAACTTATCGAAAATGAATGGCAAATCAACCGAGGGAATGCCGATGCCCTCGTCTTTGATTTGCAGGATGATCTGGTTCTGCTCCATCTCGCCGTAGATTTCGATTTTTCCGCCGGGCTGAGAATATTTGATGGCATTATCAATCAGGTGTTCAAACATCTGGCGGATTTGCACCGGATTGCCATAGAAGGGCGGCATGGGCGAGGGCAGTTTGATTTCCAGGGTGTTGCCTTTGCGTGCCAAAGCTTTACGGAAGTTATCCGCTGCCAGATCGAGAATCTGGCGCAGGTCAAAGGTTTCCTTGCGGGTGTCAAAGCCGGCCTCAATCCGTCCAAGGTTGACCAGATCATCTACCAGATGGGTGATGTTCTGGACGCTGGTTTGCACGCGGCGAATAAATTCCTGTTGCAATTCGTTGACCGGGCCGGCCCGTTCGATTAATTCGGCGTAACCCAGAATAGCCGTCAAGGGAGAGCGTAGATCGTGCGAAACGGTGCTGACGAACTCGCTCTTGATGCGGTCCAGTTTCTTGAGGTAAGTAATGTCGTGGAGAGTCAGAGCGGTGCCCACATCGGGAATGGGGGTGCGCTGAGCGCCGAATACCCGTCCATCCTCCACCACCAGTTCTGTGCGGTTAGAAAGGCTGCGGGTGCTGGTGTCCAGTAATTCGAGCAATTCTGGTTGGCTGATGACCTCGCGGTAGGGTTTCCCAATTACATTCATGTGGTGGAGACCCAGCGCTGCTTCGGCAACCTGATTGATCAGGATGATCTCACGGTTTTGACCGATGACGATGACGCCATCCTGAATCTTTTTCAAGATGGTTTCCAGTTTATTGCGTTCGGCCTGGGTTTCATCGAACAGCCGGGCATTTTGCAGGGCAATCACGGCGTACTCCGCCAGCGTGGAAAGCAGGTTGATGTCGCGTTTATGGAAGGGCAGCCTGCTGTGACGGTTATCCACTCCCAGCACACCAAAAACACGATCCTGCACTTTAAGCGGTACATAAATCAGGGCGTGGACCAGATAGGATGTTTTGATTTTCTGCGGGGTGCTTTCGTCCAGCACAACCGGTTGAGCCGTCCTCAGCACCGAACCCGCCAGCGTATCCTGAATGGGCAGGCGGAAGGTGCGTACAAAATCTTCCTGAAAGTTCTTGGCAGCCCGCATGTACAACTCGCCGCTTTCCTCATCCAGCAGTAACAAACTGCCTTCCTCGGCACCGGTCAGCTCAACAGCGGCTTCGACAATTGCGGAGAGGACTTCGTCCGAATTGAGGGATGAGGTAATGGACTGACCCAGCCTTGCAAGCGTTTCCAGCTCATCCACCCGGCGGCGCAGCCGGTCGGTGGCCCGGCGGGCTTCCAGCAACACCCAATCGCGTGACTGGCGGACTTTGTTCAAACTTTCCTGAACCGAGGAAAGGATATCCTCGGTGCGCAGGGGCAGGCACAGGTAATCGCTCACTCCTAATCGCAGAGCTTTTTTGAGCAATTCGGGGGTGTCTTTTTGCACCAGTAAAACAATGGGAATGGCAGGAAATTGATGAATGAATTTACCGGCGACTTCCAGACCTTTCCCCTGATTCAGGGTTTCGCTGAGTACAATCAATGCCGGGTGATTCTCTTCGGCATAATGAAAGGCAGCTTCGACATCGCTTTGAATCACCACTGTAAAACCGGCGGATTGCAGTACCCTTTCCAGCAGGTAGGTGATTTGCGGATCCGTAATCAGGACGAGGATGGTCTGGTCTTTGTTTGGGTTATTCATGAACGGTTATGTGCCTCTATAGCATTATACCGGTTTAGCGGGCGGGCAGCATGACATGAAATTGAGTACCTTGTCCGGGTTTGCTTTCCACCCAAATTTTACCATTGTGGCGGCTTACCATTTCCTTAATGGTTTTCATCCCAACGCCCAAGCCGCCGAAACGTCGCGGCTGGGTCTGCTCGTTGCCCGCTTCGCTTTCAAAAAGGCGGGCAGCAATCTGAGCATCCAGACCCGCTCCGCTGTCGCTGACAATCAGGTGAGCATCGTTTCCGTCGGTTTTTTCCAGTTTGATCCGTACCTGACCACCACTATTGCAGAATTTGATGGCATTGCTCACCAATCCGTTTAGAATTTGGGCGATTTGCCGTTCATCACCCGAAATGTAGATCGGCTGGGGCGGCAAATCGGTGATCAGAGAAAGGTTGCTTTTTTGGGAAAATGGCAAAAAATGACCGGCAGTCACCCGAACCACTTCGGTCAGGTTCACCTCACGGGCCGGTCGCTGACTGCGCGGCGTCTGTATGGGTGTGATCGCTTCGGAAAGCTGGTTCAAGGTATCCAGCGACTGACGTAGCATGGTCAAATTTTCGCGCTGGGCAGATGACCAGCGGATGGTCGGATCTTGGAGCAATCGTTCCAGCGCGCCATATTGGACTTCAACTGCCCGGCGCAGTTCCTTTTTGATTTTTTGCAGCAATTCGATGGTGATTTTTTCCCCCGTCAGGGCATTTTCAGCCAGCGATTGCTGCTGACGAGCACGTTCTTCCATAATCCGGAAAAGCCGGGCGTTGACCAGCGAAATTGAAGCAAAGTCCGCAATGGATTCAACCAACCGCTGTTCATTCTCTCGGAAGGGTTCGGACTTGCGACGAATGAGCGTCAGCAAGCCAATGACCTGTTTGGAAACCTTTACCGGTACAATCAAAGCAGATTGACCCAGCGCCGAAACTTTAAACCGTTTGAGCGGTTCGCCGTGAATACTGAGCGGTTCACCGGACATGGCTACGAGAGAACTGATGCCGTCATCCCATGCCTGGTTCAACCGCACCGGCATGGAAGGTGGTAATTTATGCTGGGCAACCAGCACAAAAGCCTTGCTGGGTTCTTCTCGCAGTAAAAACCAGCCGATTTCGGCATGAGTAATCTGAGTGACGCTTTCCAGGATTTTTTCGAAGAGGGCCGATTGATCGGTAAGCGAGGTAACCGCTTTGGCAATTGAAAAAATGGTGGTCAGTTCACGGATGCGCTGCTGTAATTCCTGATTGGTTTGCTGTAATTGCGCAGCCAGTCGTTCCCGCTCGCGGCGTTCTCGGACCTGCGAGAGGTTACGCTCCACCGCAGAAAGCACTTCTGCTTCGCGCGCCGGCCAGATGAGGTAATCGGCTGCGCCCAGCCGAAAGGCCTGAATGATTTCGTTTTCTGTGCCTTTACGGGCAATCAGGATGACGGGGATATTGACTCCCTGAGAATTCAAACCAACCAGCAAATCTTTGCCGCTCAGTCCGGGCAGTTCGAGGTTGGCGAGAATGACATCGGGCATGACCTGCACGGCGCGGGAGAGTGCGGCAGTCCCATCGCTCACCTGATATACCTGATAGCCGGCAGCCTGCAAGGTCTGACGCGAAACGAAGTCCGCAATCACGGGATCGCTCTCAGCGATCAAGATTCGATCAGGATTTTCTGCCATGTATTCTTAATGATAGCACGGAACATTAAAAATAAAACACCGTTGACTATTCAATTTGCTAACAATTTTCCGATGTTTTTGGGGTTTACTGAGCCGAATATGGCAGTTGGGTCAGGCGAAGGCTGGCCGCTATTCCACACCCAGTACCCGCCGGGTGGCACGGAAAGCCAGCGGCGGCAGATGGTTGCGGGGGAAGAAAGCAGCCTGATCGGCATCATCTCCGGCGGATAGATGACCGCCGATCACCTCGGCACGATAAACAATAATGATGTCGGCACCGCGTTCATGTTCCCGTCCGTTGATGACATCGACAAGACCGGTGATTCGCACCTCAAGTCCGGTCTCTTCCAGACATTCCCGCAGAGCTGCCTCCTGCGGGTCTTCATGGGCATCCACAAAACCGGCCGGTATGCTCCAAAGACCCTGGAGCGGTTCGTTGATGCGTCGAACCAGCAGTACCTGATCATCCTGTTCCACCAGTACACCGGCGGCGACTTTGGGGTCGGCAAAATAAATAAAGCCGCATTGTGGGCAGACGGGACGCAGCTTGCCGAAGACGATGCGGGTTTCCAATTCAGCTGCGCATTGCGGGCAATACCGATAGATGGTAGGGCTCATGAGATCTTTCGTTTGAGCAGCATGGAAAGAAGCCATAACCCAAGCGCCAGAATGGCAAAGCCGGCTCCTGCCAGCCAGGCTGGGCGGATCATGCCGCGCTCCTGTTGGCTTTGGGGAGCAGAGGGGAGAGGGGCCGGTACAGGCTTTGGGGGGTTCGAATCGGGAGTGAACAGGTTCTTTCCCTGTTCTTCCGGTTGACGCACACCCAATATCGGGCCACTGCCTTCCAGAGGGAGGGGTTCAATCTGCGTAGGAACGGGGTTGATCTGAATACTGCCTGCCCCCGATTCGGGCATTGCCTGTGATTTGAATTCGAGATCCAGACCGCCGCCTATCCCATTGGCAGGCGGATAATCGGACGCTCCCCCGCAGAAAGCATCCGGACAACCCGGGGCCGTGCCTCCGCCTCCCCCCATGCCCATGGCGGGGGCCGGCGGGCCACCCCAGTACACGACTGGTGGGGTTTCTTGCGGGATTTCTGGAACTGCCATTATTCTTACGGTTTCTGTGCCGGTGACTGCCTGTAACTCCATCATCGGTTCACTGGCGGTCATCGGACGGGTTGCCATGCCCGGCAATAACTGGCTGACAAACATCCACACTGCCATGAGGGTTGCCAGTACGGAGGAAAAGCGTAAGGCGGGGATCAGGAAATACGAACGGCGTGGCTGCTGGACAGTGGCAGCGCTGAGGGTAAAATTGCGCGGCACTTTACGAAGTGGAGCATTGCGTAGAACAGCCCGGGTTTTTTGCAAAGACTCAAAAGTTTCTTTTGCCTCAGGATTGGACTGAAGTAACGCCTCAACCCGCGCTTTTTCGCGCGGGTCAAGCTCTCCATCCAGATAGGCAGAGAGCAGAATCAAATCACGAGAATTCAACTGCTCTGTCATTGTAATTCAGCCTCTTTCCCAAGACGAAATTTTGCCGGTAATAGTTCCGCAAAACCGGAAAGACAATCGCGTAAGCGCAGCCTTGCCCGTGCCAGCCGGCTTTTGATGGTGCCAAGCGGCTTGCCAATCGCCTGAGAAACTTCGTTGTAATCCATTCCCTGGATATCCACCAGGATGACCACTGCCCGAAATTCTTCCGGCAGGTCTTGAATGCAATGCTGAATGGCTTGTTCTAATTCGCGGGTTTCAACCTCCTCATCCGGCTGGGGATTGTGATCAGCCAGCCACGCCGGAGATTCGATTTCCTCATCATCTTCCTGATGGATCGGCTCCAGCGCCACGGTCGGGCGGCGCTGACGGCGGCGTAGTTCATCATAACAGGCATTGGTAACCATGCGCATGACCCATGCCCGAAACGAACCGCCGCGGTACTGGCGGATATTGCGGTAGGCGGAGATGAAGGCAGTCTGGGTGGCATCCTCCGCTGCTGCATCGTCGTTTAGCATCCGGTAGGCGAGGTTGAATGCCATTTGCTGGTAAGCCAGCACCAGCCGGTTGAAGGCATCCAGATCCCCATGCAGTGCATCCTGAATCAACGCGGCTTCGTCCATGTCAAGTCTGCTTTCTAGTCGTCCACCCGATCCAAATTAAACGCCAAATCAACAAACCGGCCGCTGAAACTGCCATCATCACCAGCGCAAAGACCGGCATGACCACATTTTGAAGCCACAAGCCGCGCAGCACAGCCCCCAGCGGCGCAGCCAGCCCCGCAGCCATCAAAACCCTCCATAATTGCCGGTAATCCGTACTGATTTGCGGTGTGAAGACTCCACCCAGCCAGCCGGCAGCCAGCCAGCCCGCCAGCATCGGCAGGAAGGTGACCAGCCATCGGCCGCCAGCCAGCGAACTGCTGTGCGAGGCAAACCCGATGAAGGTGACCACGAGCAGGACGACCCCGTCCATCAGAATCAAGAAAATGACGGGTGGAGAAACCGGATGACTCTTCACCCGTTTATCCTAACCTATCTAAATCTGAACGTCAAGAAGGTTTTTTAGCGGTCTTTATTTTAAATACCGGTCAAAGAATTCGATTGAACGCTGCATGGCCAGGCTGAAACTGTTGGCAATATTGTGATCATCGCCGGGGTAGGTGTAGAACTCAACCGGCTGACCAGCCGCCTGCATGGCTTCGTACAACCGTTGTGAAAAGTAGAGCGGCACGACCGAATCATCCACGGCGTGGTGCAGCTGCAAAGGGCCGCTGATCTGGTTGACGAACATGATCGGGGAGATTGATTCCCAGAAGGAGGGATTTTCCTGGGGAGATCCGTAGGTTTCAACCAGTTGCTGGGTAAACCGTCGCCCGCCAGTCGAAAGGGTGGGTATGGGAGTCGGCCGCCAGCGGTACATCAGGTCTTCGTAAGAACCGACCACCCCCGCCCAAATCACACCGGCTTTGACATCACCGCTGGTGACCATAACCCGCAGGGTGATGTGGCCACCCATCGAATGCCCCCACATGCCGATTTTTTGCGGGTTTGCCCTGGGGTAGCGTTTGATTGAGGCAACGGCGTTCAGCACATCAATCGTGTAGTCGGGGTTGCTGTAAGCGCCACGAGCCTCACCTTCTGAATTGCCGTGTCCGCGATAATCCGGCCGGAAGACAATGTAGCCGCGGCTGGCAAAAGCGTTAACGTAGGCAACGTAACGCTCGGTGGGGCGGTACTCGCGCGGAGGAATGTAGCCGTGATTGAAAATGATCACCGGAAAACCCCCGTCAGGCGGTTCGCCAAAGGGAATGGTCATTAAGGCAAAGATTTTCAGCCCCTCCGAAAGATAAGAAACCAGATACCGTTCATAATTTGCCCCGGAGGCCAGTTTTTCCTCAAAAGTGATTTCACTGCCGGGGTAATCCCGCAGGCGCATGGATTGAATGGTGAGGGGGTGCAGGGTGGGGGTGGGGGTAAAAGTAGCAGTGGGAGGTAATGTCGGGCTGGGGGTAACGGTTGGCAGAGGACTGGGAGTCTGGCTGGGTTGTTGAATGCTGGCAGGCGAAGGCAGCGGCGGTGCTGGTTCAAGATCAACCGAATTACACCCGCTGATCAGCAGTCCGATGACCAGTGTGAATTGAACCCATAGCGGATTTTTAAATTTGGACATAATTTATCCTGAATGAGATTGTAAAGGGATTTGAGGAAAGGTGTCAAGGCAAGTTTTGTGGTTTGAAAGAGGTTGCGCCGGGCAGGGTTCTGGTCTAAACTAAATGTATGATGGTCAGCAGTCGCACGGTCTTTTTGGGGATTGACCCCGGCAGTGGGCGCGAGGGGATGACTTATGTGGCGCTGGATGCCGAAAAGCGTTTGCTGGCCATTGGCGGGGGAAAGATCCAGGATGTGCTGGCTTATGCTGCCGGCCAGGCCGAGGTACTGGCAGCGGTGAATCATTTTTATAAGCCGTCGAGAGAACTCCCGGCGACGGAAATCCAGCAGCGGCTTTTCCCGGAGTTTGGAGATGATCTATTTGGGCGCTTGAGAAAAGAGGTGGCTGAACGGCTGGAATCCAACACCGCTGCTGGTTTAGCCGAAAAAGACAGCCGCAGTGCCAGGCAGCGTTCAGGTTTGCTTGTGCAACAGTTGCAGGGGTTGGGTTACCAACGTTTTCCAATGGAAGAAGAAAACCGACAGTGGCTGCGCTTTTCGGCGCAGGCTGCGTTTTACTCGTTGAGCGGCGGGCGTTTGTTCGAGGCACGCTCGCTGGAGGGGCGTCTGCAGCGCCAGTTGATTCTTTTCGAAGAAAAATTGCCGATTAAAGATCCGATGGATTTTTTTGAAGAAGTGACTCGCCGCAGATTGCTGCTCGGCCGGCTGCCGTATGAGATGATTTACGCTCCGGGTGAATTGAACGCGCTGGTGGGTGCTTATACGGCCTGGCTGGCAGTTTTTGATGAGCAGCGGGTGAAAAAAGAGGAAGACGGCAGTGAGGGCGGCTGGTATCTGCCGCTGCCACCTGCGCCGGCTGAAAATGAATGACATGGGCAGCCACTCTCTTTACGGGATGAAATGAATGCGGGCGGGTTTACCTGAAGTCCGCTCCCCAATCAAAACGGCTACCCAGGATTAAGATTGAATTAGAGTTTTTCGAAAAGCCTTTACATTCGGCTGCTTTTCGAGATAATAACCTTTAAGATAGACATAGTGAGGAAATAATGGTCAATGTAAAAATGTGGGTCAAAGCCTTACAGGTTATTCCCCATGTTGAGCGGGACGAGTGGGAACGTTTGGATGTGATATCCAAGTGGTTAATTTCCACGCGGGCAGCCGTGCTGATTATGACCTTTATCTCCGCTGCGATTGCCGGTTTGCTGGCATTGCGCGCCGGGGAGTTCAATCTGGTACGCTGGCTCATGCTGGTGATCGGGCTGATCTTTGCCCATGCCACCAACAATTTGCTCAATGACCTGACCGATTACTCGCGCGGGGTGGATACGGATAATTACTACCGTACCCAATACGGACCGCAGCCTTTGGAGCAAGGTTTGTGGAGCCGTAAGACACACCTCCTTTATGCCGCCGTGACCGGTTTGATTGCGCTGGCGGCTGGGGCTTATCTGGTGGCTGTGAGCGGAATTTTGGCGTTGTGGCTGCTGCTGGCAGGTGCCATTTTCGTCTTGTTCTATACCTATCCGCTCAAGTACATTGGATTGGGAGAACTTGCCGTTCTGCTGGTTTGGGGGCCGTTGATGATCGGCGGCGGTTATTATGTGATTACCGGTCAGTGGGATTGGTATGTGGCCCTGGCCTCTCTGGCGTATGCTCTCGGCCCCACCACGGTCATCTTTGGAAAACACATTGACAAATTACAGCAGGACAAGGAAAAAGGCATCCGCACTTTACCGGTGATTTTGGGCGAAACACGCTCACGGTATGTGGTGCTGGGTATGATTGCCCTGCAGTACCTCTCGGTGATCACGCTTGTCGCGGTGGGATATTTCTCACCGGTGATGTTGATCGTTCTGCTGGCGTGGTATTACCTGCCTCCGGTCATCCGGGTATTCAGCCAGCCGCGCCCGACTGAAAAACCACAGGACGCAAGGCTGGCAGCCGGTTGGCCGCTTTATTTTGTGGCGGCAGCGTTTTATCAAAATCGCAGTTATGGGTTGTTGTTGCTGGTCGGTTTGATTTTGCAATTATTCATTCGCTGAGCAGGGTTTTACTGGTTGGGCAGCGGGAACTGCTCAACCGCCAAAATCTTGCCTCCAGGTAAAGGGTTTTGGGAAATTGGGTGTGCAAATGGCGTGCGGTCAACCGCGCGCCATTTGCCAATTTTAAACCGGCAGCTTTCGACGCAGAAATGGAAGTTTCCGGCAGTCTGCGTGGGATTCAGGGTCTGCCATGGGGACCTGCTGAATCTTGTCATCTGATCCTTTGGCAAGGGAGGGGCGTTTTTTTAATCAAACTCTAACTTGACAATAATTATTTTTTAGATATAATTATTTACGGATAATGATTATCAATAAGAGGATGGGTTCGATGGATACCGAAGAACGCTTAAGGGATATTCTTCAAAGATTGCAGAAAGATGGTCACCGCATGACCCCCCAACGAGTGGCGATTTTGCGGGCGTTCCTTTCCGCACAGGATCATCCCACCGTTGAACAGGTCTACCGGCGGGTCTGCCGGGATTTTCCGATGACCAGCCTGGCTACGGTATATAAGACTGTTGCTCTGCTGAAGGAAATGGGCGAAGTAATCGAGATCAGCGGAGACCTGCAAGGCAGCCGTTACGATGCCTTTCATCCCGAACCGCATCCTCATTTGATCTGCACCCGCTGTGGTCAAATTTACGACGGCGAGGGCGTGGATGTTCAGCCAGTTGTGGCAGCCTTACAGGCCCAGTCGGCATTTCAGGTTTCCACCTACCGTCTGGATTTGTACGGCGTTTGCGCTGCCTGTCAGGCGCAGTCCGGCTGACCAAAATCAAATTCCAAAAATTAATTGTTTTACGGAGGTAAAAATGGCAACCTTAAAATCGAATACAATTTTTGACGAAAAACAACCCGAAATTGAAATTGCCCCATCCAACCGCGAGGCGGTCATCGAAATGCTGAATCGTCTGCTGGCCGACGAGCATGTCCTGATGCTCAAGACTCACAACTATCACTGGAATGTGCTGGGGCCGAGTTTTGACCCGATGCACAAGTTCTTTGGCGAGCAGTACGAAATGCTGGATGATATTGTGGACGATGTTGCCGAACGTGCTCGCGCTTTGGGGGGTAAGGCAGTCGGCACGATGCGTGAGTATCTGGAACTGACCCGCCTGAGCGAAAACCCCGGCGAATATCCGGATGTGATGACGATGATTGCCAACCTGTTGGCCGATCACGAAACCATCATCCGCGAACTGCGCAAGGATATTGACGAGAGTCTCGAAAAGTACGGTGATGTCGGCACCAGTGATTTTTTGACCGACCTGATCCGCCAGCACGAAAAGATGGCCTGGTTCCTGCGCTCGTTTTTGCAGGGATAGAGCGGTTTGAGCCATTGAACAGTACGCCCCTCGAAAGAGGGGCGTACGTTTTATCCAACCAGCTGGATTTCGGTAATCCTCAGGCTGGCGGCATCGTTGGGCAGCAAACCAAAGCGCAGTTTCCCGTCTGCTGTGAAGGTGGCGTATTGATTGTCTATCCAGATCACCAGCCCCAGCCGGCCGCGCGGGGTGAGAGGTGTTTCAAAAACCGGCTGTCCATCCACATCAAATCGCACAGCATGGGTCTGACATTCCAGGCGGTACTCATGGGGTTGGGTTACTTTCACATCCAGACGGGCTGCGTCCTGCTGAATGACGAAACAGGCAAGGCGGCGCAGCCAGCGGGCGGTTGCCGGAATTGCCAGCAGCGGCAGGACGAAAAGTGCCGGTATCAGCACCGCCGAAGGAATTAAGGGTGAACGAAATACCCCGGCCAGTAAACCGTTGGCGGGCAGGTCATCGCGCAGGCTGAGGTGATTTTCTGGTGAAGCGTAAAAGAACCAGGCTGCATTCGGCAGCATCGGCAGGCGGCGGGAACTGCCCCTTGCCCCCCAGGAGAAACTAAACGGATCGTTCCAGAAGCCGAATCCCCAGGTGCCGGGCACGGATGGGGAAGAGACCTGGGCGGTCAGCTTAAGGATCAGCGGCGGCTGCCAGCGGAAATGGCTGCGCGGAAGATGGCGGTAGTCATCCAGTTGGGCAACGCGGTAGGAATCAGCCGGGCCGGCCGGTAGTGCCAGCAGCCACCCGTTTTCGGGCAGTAACTCAACGCTGGCCTGGCCGGGGGGTAGGGTCAAGATATTCAGGGATGAAAAACTCGACATTGTCAGCAATTCCTGATTTATTATAAAGTATATGTCTTTGCCGAACCGTGGGGCCTGGGCATGGAAAGTACGGTTGGTGAGCGTTATCAGGTCAGTTTAGCGGACGGGAAGACGGCATCGCTCGACGCAGAACACCCCCCAAAGGGAGCGAATTCGCCGGATGGACGCTATGAAATCTTTGAACACCCCCAGGGATTAAGGCTGTTTGACCATCAGAGCCAGCAAGAGCAGGTTATCCCCCTTGAACCGGCCTGCCCGGATGCAGAGGTGTGTTATCTGAGTGGGGAACGACGTATCGTCTGGCGGGTTGATTCGAGCGGTTTTTATACCACGAATACCCGCAATGCGAATTTTGACGAACGCGCCGAAACAAATCTCTATTTTGTGCAGGTGCAGCCGCTGGTCATCGTAAAGGAACTGGCGGTCATTCGAGCCAATCCATGGACATTTTCTTTTTCTCCCGACCGGCGTTTTCTTGCTTTTTTGAATCAACCGGATGTGGATAACGCTTCCCCAAAAACCTATAACTGGGTGACCCTGAGTCTGATGGATTTACAAACCCTTCAAGTGCGCCGTTATTCGCAGGGGTGGGTGTTGCGGATGGCAGGCTGGAGTCCGGAAAGCCGACGCTTTTTGCTGACTTCCAGCCCTTTTGGTGGTCCAAATCCCAATGTTAAAAAACTTGCTGTGGGAGACCTATGCCGCCCGCCGGAGGAGTTGATTGTGCCGACCAAACAGACAATCATGGAAACGCTGTGGCTGGATGCGCAACATATCTTAATGTGGACAGCGCCGGAGGAAGGTATTCCGGATCGTTATCTGTCGGGGATGTATCTGTATCATTTGAGCGGGTCCAGCGAGCCCGTCAAGATTGATGATCTGGTGCAGGATTATTTCCAGCCCTATGGACTGCGCCATGAATTCGTCATTTTAAAATGAGCGGATTGTTTTCCTTGACAGGGTTTCACCCTCAGGTATAATGCCATCATCGAGAAAGACCAACCCGGAGTCCAGTAATCGCCTCTGGTCGTTCAGAGAGCCGGCGGGTGGTGCAAGCCGGACGACTAAGCGGTGAACTCCCCTCCGGTGGCCTGTTTAAGCAGGCCGGTTGCCTTCGCAGGGGCATAAAGCCGTAAGAAGGACGGATGGAACCGTTATCTCCACGAATGAGGCTGACCCATCAGCGGGCAGCGAAAGCAGGTGGCACCACGAGATGCTCCCCCCTCGTCCTGCACGGGCGCGGGGGTTTTGTATTCATCTTTGCGGAGGTGTGTTGATGTTGGATTTGAATCTGATTCGCGAAAAGCCTGAAGTTGTACGTAAAGCCTTGCGTGACCGGCAAATGGAAGACGCGCCGGTGGATCGCGTGCTGGAACTGGATGCGCGCCGGCGGGCGCTGCTGACCGAGGTGGAGGCCATGAAAGCCGAGCGCAACGCGGTTTCTAAGGAAATTGGTCGGATGAAAGACCCCGTGGAAAGACAGGCTAAAATTGACGCCATGCGCGGGCTGGGTGACCGGATTGCCGAACTGGATGAAGAGGTGCGTCAGGTTGAAAGCGACCTGCAAGCGCTGGTTGCTACCATTCCCAACATCCCTCATCCGGATACGCCCTACGGCACCGGCGAACACGACAACCGCGTGGTGCGCCAGTCCGGCGATATTCCGCAACTCGATTTCCAGCCTCTGCCGCACTGGGATCTGGGCGTCAACCTCGGCATTATTGACTTTGAGCGCGGGGTCAAGATCACCGGGTCGCGGTTTTACATCCTCAACGGCGCCGGGGCGCGTTTACAGCGGGCGCTGATCGCCTGGATGCTTGACCTGCACATCCGCCAGGGTTACGAGGAACGCTACCTGCCCTTTATGGTCAAGTCGCAGACTCTGTTTGCTTCCGGGCAGCTGCCCAAGTTTGCCGATAATCTTTACCACGACGCCGAAGAGGATTTCTGGAACGTGCCGACAGCCGAGGTGCCGCTGACCGGTATGTTGATGGACGAGGTTTTGGAGGAAGCCAGCCTGCCGCGCCGCTATACGGCCTATACCCCTTGCTTCCGCCGTGAAAAAATGAGCGCCGGCCGCGATGTACGTGGCATCAAGCGCGGCCATCAGTTCGATAAGGTGGAAATGTACATCTTCTGCCGACCGGAAGAATCAATGCGCGAACTGGAAAAAATGGTGGCGGATGCCGAGCAAACCTGCGCCGAATTGGGCCTGACCTACCGGGTGGTACAATTATGCACCGGTGATCTGGGTTTCAATGCGGCAATCACCTACGATATTGAGGTTTGGGCGCCCGGTTGTGGTGAATGGCTGGAAGTTTCCTCGGTTTCCAATGTGATGGACTTTCAGGCGCGCCGGGCAAACATCAAGTACCGGCCAGCCGATGGCGGCAAAACCCGCTTTGTCCACACCCTCAATGGGTCGGGGTTGGGCTTGCCGCGTACGCTCATCGCTGTGCTGGAAAACTACCAGCAGCCGGATGGCAGTGTGGTCGTGCCGGAGGTGCTGCGCCCGTGGATGGGCGGCATCGAGGTTATTCGCCCACAGGGATAAAAGTCCATGCAGGAATTTTTACAGGCAGCTTTTCCGTGGATTATTCTGGCTTTTCTACTGCTTGGGCAGGCGGGAACCTTCATCCCGCTCTTGCCCGGGCTGTGGATTCAATGGGCAGCGGCGCTGGTTTACGGCCTGGTCACCGGTTTCGACCTGACCGGCGGCATTTTGTTTGGAATAATTACCCTTCTGGTGATCATCGGCGGAATCATTGACAATGTGGCGATGGGCGCTTCGGCAAAGACCAGCGGGGCTTCGTGGCTTTCGATTGGTGCCGCGCTCATCGGCGGGGTGGTCGGCTCACTGGTCTTTCCGCCGCTGGGCGGGTTGATTCTGGCAATGGGCGGCATCTTCCTCGTCGAGTACTTGCGCATCCGTGATTTACGCAAAGCGTGGGATTCTACCCGCGGCCTGGCGGTTGGCTGCGGTTGGGGAGCCGTCTTGCGCTTTGGTTTTGGGCTGCTGGTGATTCTCGTCTGGCTGCTGTGGGCGTTTGTGTTTTAGGATCTAACGGACTTTGATCAGTTCCCCGCCGGTGATGCGCGGCAGCTCGCGAGGGTCAATCTTGAAGACGGCGTTGGGTGTGCCGGCTGCCGCCCAGACTTCTTCGTACTGGAGCAGGTCTTCATCCACAAAAGCTGGCAGCGGGCGGATGTGACCAACCGGCGGTACGCCGCCGATGGCAAAGCCGGTCTGCTCGCGCACAAAATCTGCTTCGGCTTTGAGAATTGGCTCACCGATGATTGCCGCCAGTTTTCGTTCATCTACCCGATTGCTGCCACTGACCAGCACCAGAATCGCCCGCCGGCTGGTTTGGGTGCGAAAAATCAGCGATTTGACGATTTGCCCAACCTGACAGCCGACCGCTTGAGCAGCCTCCGGCGCGGTACGAGTGGAAGCCGGCAGTTCAACGACCTGACAGGGTAAACCCAGTACGGACAGGGCAGCCTGCACTTTGCGGGCACTTTCGCTGAGGGTTTGTTCGCTCATGCTTGTTTTTGACCTCGTTTGGTAGGGGATGAAGGGGGCGGAGGGGCTGGCCAGGCAAAGCCGGCAATCTGGTTGACGTGGATGACCAGCGGGCGCTGCTCCGGCTGGATGCGAATCAGGGAAAGCGAAGCCGGGAAAATGGTCAGTCGGTGGAAATCGTTCAGCGCCATGTTGAGATAATGCGCCAATGCCAACCGGATAATATCCCCATGGGCTACGGCAGCGATGACCGCCTCCGGCGGGGGTGGTGTGTGTTCTTCGGCGGTACGGGTGTGCTGGTGTGCCAGATATTCCAGCTCCTGCACTACCCGCTGCTGAACTTCGCCGAGGGTTTCGCCTTTCGGAAATCGCACACTGGCGGGGTCATCCTGCACCGTTTTCCACAGCCTGATGCGGCGGAGTTGTTTGTAGGTGCGACCCTGCCAGTCGCCGTAGTCCACCTCACTGAGCGCTGGACGAATCTGGACGGTCAAGCCGCGCTCTTCGGCCAGTGGTTGGGCAGTTTCAATGGCGCGTTCCAGCGGACTGGAATAAACCGCTTCAATTGGAGCGTGTTCCAGCGCTTTGGCAAGGGATTGAGCCTGTTTTCTGCCGTTATCGTTCAGATGCACCCCCGGTAATCGTCCCGCCAAACGGCGGTGCATGACATCATTTTCACCGTGACGAATCAACAGAATCAGCGTCATTGTTTTTCTCCAGAGGGGGTGGTTCTTCTAAACCCAATGCCTGCGCCTGAGCTTTTCGCCAGCGCTGCAAGCGTTCGGCAACTTCGGCTTCGTATCCCTGATGGGAGGGGTTGTAAAAGGTGGTGCCTGTCAGGCCGTCCGGCAGATATTGCTGTCCGACATGATGTTCGGGGAATTGATGGGGGTACTGGTAGCCAGCGCCGTGCCCAAGGCCTTTGGCGTCCCGGCTGCTATCCATCAAGTGCTGGGGTACCATGCCGACCCCGTGTTCCTCAATCCACTCTTTGACTTTGAAATAGGACAGAGCCGTGTTGGACTTGGGAGCGGTGGCAAGGTAGAGGGTTACCTCGACGATGGGGAAAATTCCTTCCGGTAGGCCGACATACTCGTAGGCATAAGCCGCCGCAGCGGCTACTTGCAAGGCGCGCGGGTCAGCCAGGCCAATGTCCTCGCCAGCCAGAATCAGCAGCCGGCGCAGAATAAAGCGCGGGTCTTCGCCAGCGATCATCATTTTGGCCAGCCAGTACAGCGCCGCATCTGGATCTGAGCCGCGCACCGACTTAATGAAGGCCGAGATGGTGTCGTAGTGCGCATCGCCGTTGCGGTCATACAGCACGGCGCGCTTTTGAATGGATTCCTGGGCTACTTCCAGGGTGATGTGAATGACCCCATTTTCATCCGGGGGAGTGGTTTCCACGGCCAGCTCAATGGCGTTGAGCAGGTTGCGGGCATCTCCGCCGGAAACACGAATCAGGTGGGTGCGGGCTTCTTCGTCCAGTTGGATGTTTTTTCCGCCGTAGCCGCGTTGTGGATCGCTTAACGCTTGCGTAAGAATGCGGTTGAGATGCTCTTCCGAGAGTGGCAGCAACTGGAACAGGCGCGAGCGTGAAACCAGCGCCGGAATCACATCAAAATAGGGGTTCTCGGTAGTGGCGCCGATCAGGGTAATCATCCCGCTTTCGACATGAGGCAGCAGAGCGTCCTGCTGAGCTTTGTTCCAGCGGTGAACCTCGTCCACAAAGAGAATGGTACGCTTGCGATGCAGGCGGCGGCGCTCGGTGGCCTCCTGAATCACCCGGCGCAGGTCGGCAACGCCCGCCAGTACGGCGGAGATACTTTCAAAGTGCGCCTGGGTGCTGTTGGCAATGATTTGCGCCAGCGTGGTTTTACCGGTACCGGGCGGGCCAAAGAAGATGATCGAGGAAAACAGGCGGTCGGCTTCGATGGCGCGGCGCAGTAATTTACCCGGCCCGATGATATGTTCCTGACCGATAAATTCATCCAGCGTGCGCGGCCTCATGCGGGCTGCCAGCGGCGCTTCATCTTTCATGCGTTCCTGCATGGCATGGTTAAAAAGATCCATGGCTACTTCCCTGAACCTGAGTATATCATGAACCCACCAGCCGAAATTGCAGAAGGTTGTGCGCTGAAAGAGGTGTTTTTTGGGTTAAAATTCTCGCACAGGTGAAAGAGAAGATGACCGAAAAAAGTGTGTTTGAACCCGCAAATCCTGCCGGCGTGCCAACCCTTAATCCTCCGGTGACGCAGCCGGTTGATCCGAACGAGTATTATCAGCCCATTCCCATTTCACGCAGCAGTCCAAAACGGCGCCGTATGGGGATGGGATGCGGCCTGCTTGTTCTGCCACTGCTGGGTGTGTTGGCGGTGCTGGCGCTTTACTTCTTTGCTCCGCTGCGCACCAATATTTTGATTTTGGGGATTGACCGGGCGCCGGATGGCAGCGCAATGGGACGCAGTGATACCAACATCTTGCTCAGCATCAACCCTCTCCGGCCAGAGGTTAAAATGCTCTCCATCCCGCGTGATCTGTGGGTGAACATCCCCGGGGTTGGCGAAAACCGGATTAATACCGCTCACTTCTTTGCCGAAATTGAACAGCCCGGTTCCGGGCCGCGTGCCACGCTGGAAACAATCCGGGTCAACTTTGGACTGGACGTACCATATTACGTGCGCTTGCGCTTTGATAGCGTGCAGCCAATTGTCGAGGCAATGGGCGGAATTACCATTGAACTCGATCAGCCGACCGCCGGTTATCCGCCCGGCCGACATACCCTCAATGGCGAGCAGGCGCTGGCGTTTGCGCGTAACCGCAGCGGGACGGATGACTTTTACCGCATGGCACAGGGTCAGTTGCTTTTTAAAGCCGCCTTCCGACAGATGCTCAACCCTGCCTCGTGGGGCCGCTTACCGGCCGTGGCTGCCGCAGCGCTGGAGTCGGTGGATACCAACTTGCCGGTCTGGTTGTGGCCGCGCCTTGGGCTGGCCTTGCTGCGCGCCGGCCCGGATGGGATTGATAACCGCACCCTCGACCGCGAGATGGTCACACCCTTTACCACCAGCGGCGGCGCCAATGTGCTGCTGCCCAATTGGGAGCGGATCAATCCGCTGCTGCAGGAGATGTTTGGGCAGTAGTCTGCCCGTTGGCTAAATACTTTTGCCAGTCATCATCGCTCATCAACGTGATGACGCGGAACGATTCGGCATAGGCCATTTCTTTGCCTTTGCCGCTTTCGGCTGCCCAGTTTTTGATCATCTCGGCCGGATCCCACCCTTCCATCTGGCTTTTGTGCTGTTTCAGGGCTTCGATTTTCAAGTCAATGGTTTCCTCGATGTTGACAAAAGTATCGCCGCCATCCCAGGCAGAGATGTACACCTTGCGGACTTTGTGGGGTTTCAGACCTTCTTCGGCCAGTTCTTCAAACACCTGTGGCTGTCCGGCGGCCGGAAAGACGGCATCCAGGGCGGCAGTGGCCGCCGCGCGGTGGTCGGGGTGGTTGATGTAGGTGCTGTTGGCAAATACGACGGTCGGGTCGCCGCAAATGACGACTTCCGGGCGGAAGCGGCGGATTTCGCGAACCAGTTTTTTGCGTAATTCGAGAGTCGGTTGGAGTAAGCCGTCCGGCTCACGCAAGAAGATGACCTCGCTGGCGCCAATGACCCTGGCGGCTGCGGTCTGCTCCGCTTCGCGGATTTCGGCAGCGCGGGCGCGGGTCATCCCTTCTTTGGCAATACCGGCATCCCCACTGGTGCAGAGGACGCAGGAGATGCGGCATCCGGCGCGCGCCCAACGCGCCAGTGTTCCGGCGCAGGAAAACTCAATGTCATCCGGATGGGCAACGATGACCATTGCACTTTCGGGGATGTAAAAATTTTTACTGGACATGGAAAACTCCAATCATTGGGAATGATTTAATGGGCTTAAGGCAGGAACAAAGGCACAATCAGGCTGAGTAAAGCGGCGGCGAGGAAGCCGACAGCCACCACGATTTGACCGGCAAGGTACAACTGCACAGCGCTGAACAAGAAGACCGCAAAGAACAGGGCAGCCGTCAGGCGGCGCAGGGCTTTTTCAACCCGGCCGATTTGTTGTTTTAATTCGGGGCTGCGAAACTCCAAACGTCCCTGTTCCAACCGTGAAAGCAGCGAATCGGCGCGGCGTGGCAAGTTTACCAGCGTGCGCAGGGTGTCCCCGGCTTCCAGCACCCAGCCGCGCAAGCCAGTGCCGCCCTCTTCGGCAATTAACCGCTGGGCATAGGGGATGATGCTGACCCAGACGTTAAAGTTTTCGTCCAGACCGGTACAGATGCCGCTCAAAATGGATAAACAGCGCCCCAGCAGAATCAGGTTATCCGGCAGCTGGAAGGGAGCGTCGTAAATCAATTCGCGAAACTCGGCGATGAAAGCCATCGCCTCGCTGGTGCTGAGGGCGACCAGTTCGCTGGTGGATTTGCCCCAAAAGCGTTCAAAAGCGCGCTGATTTGCCTGACGCAGCAATTCCAGGTCGGCGCCGGGCAGTAAAACGCCCATGATCTGGTAAGCCTTGATCAGCCGATCGGCATCCCGCTGCCCAACCGCGATGATCATTTCGCGGAAACCGGCCAAAATGGTTGGAGTAACTTCGCCAGCCATGCCAAAATCCACGAAGACCAGTTTCCAGCCGGGGCTTTCTTCCTCCCCATTCGACTGGAGAGGGTGAACAAAAAGATTGCCGGGATGCGGGTCGGCGTGGAAAAAGTGATCGTCCAGAATCTGCTTGAGGTAGGCATCGAACAAGCGTCTGGCCACCTCAGCCGGATCAATGCCGTTGGCAAGCATGGTTTCTTTGTCGGTGATCTTGATTCCGCCGACTTCTTCCAGTGTGAGCACGCGGCGGGTGGTGTAATTCCAGTGAATCTGAGGGACGAGAATCTCCGGATCATCCACGAAATTGGCTCGAAACATCTCGGCATTTTTGGCTTCATGCAGGTAGTCAATTTCTTCCAGCAACGTTCGACTGAATTCTTCCAGCAGGGCCGGCACATTGGCGCGCCGCCGCACCGGCGGATATAAATCCACCCAGCGTCCAACCACCCGCAGGGCTTTGAGATCAACTGCCACAATGGCTTCAATGTTCGGACGTTGAACCTTAACTACAACCGGCAAGGGGGTGTCTTCATCAGCGGAGGGGTAGAGACTGGCACGGTGCACCTGTCCGATGGATGCAGCCGCCACCGGCGTCGGCTCAAAATAAGCAAACAGGCTCTCCAATGGGCGGTCAAATTCGCTTTCGATGACGCGCCGAACAGCCTCAAACGGCTCAGCAGCCACTTCATCCTGCAAACCGGCCAGCTCGGAAGTGATTTCCGGGGGGAGAATGTCCAGGCGTGAGGAAAGCCATTGGCCCACCTTGATCATCACACCACCCAGGTCAATTGCCAGCCGTCGAAAGCGGGCGGCAATCCGTTGTAAACGCCGGGCACGGCTACGGCCTGACCATTTACCCAAACCGATGAACGGCAGGAAGATGTCCCACCAGATCAGGTGCAATAGCACTCTGCCGAAGAACCACAAAATGCGTTGATAGCGGCGTCTTAACATCTTTGTTGGGATTATAACACTGCCCGTCCATCGAGCCGGAAGCGGGTGTATAATCGGCGTATCTCACCACAAATCCACAATTATCCCGGTAATGACGATTAAATCCCTACCTTCCAGCGGCGGCAGGGTCTTATGGCTGGGTAAGGGGACTTTCCGCGCCCTGCGTCACCGCAATTATCGAATCTGGTTTATTGGACAAACCATTTCTTTGATTGGTACCTGGATGCAAACCATGGCGCAACAGGTACTGGTTTACCGCTTAACCGGATCAGCAGCAGCGTTGGGAATTGTCAGTTTTGTCGGTCTGATTCCGGTCATTCCGCTTTCGTTTTGGGCGGGGTCTCTGGCAGACCGCTACCCCAAGCAGAAAGTTGTCCTGTATGCCCAGATGGGTATGATGGTGCAGGCGATTGCGCTGGCAGCCCTGACCTGGCTGGGAATGGTGCAAATCTGGCATGTGTACCTGCTATCTTTTCTCTTTGGCGCACTGACCGCCATTGACCTGCCTGCCCGGCAGGCGTTTACGGTGGATCTGGTTGAAGGAAAAGATGACCTGACCAACGCGATTGGACTGAACTCGGCCATGTTCAATCTGGCGCGTGCGCTCGGCCCGGCGCTGGCGGGCATGGTTGTGGCAGCCACAGGCGAGGCGATGGCTTTCTCGCTGAACGCGGTCACGTTTCTGGCAGTCATTGGCAGTCTCTTGTTGATGCGCGACCTCCCCGATTCGTCACGCTCTTCTCATCCGCAGAACGGCGCTCTGCGCCATATGGTAGAAGGCATGCGTTTTGTCTTTTCCAACCGTTCAATCGGGGTGCTGATCAGCCTGGTGGCGGTCAGCGCATTCCTCTCGATGCCGTTCAATACCCTGATGCCGGTATTTGGCGGTGAAATCCTGAAGGAGAGTGCTGCACCGGTGGTTGCCTATTTTTGTGACTCCGCGCATGGATTGTTCCAGTGTCAGGCGCCCGAAGCTTTGCCGCTGGGCATATTACTGACAACTGTCGGGATCGGGGCGGTGATTGCGGCGCTGAGTGTGGCATCGCTGCCGGCTTCGGCGCGGCGCGGTCACTGGTTGACTTTCGGTAATCTGGCTTTTCCCACCCTGCTGCTAGGCTTTGCCCTTTCGCGTTCGTTCCTTCTCTCTGTGTTGTTGATGCTGGGGGTCGGGTTTTGTTTTGTACTGCAAAATGCCCTTGCAAATACCTTGTTACAAATTGCCTCACCGGATGACCTGCGCGGGCGGGTGATGAGTTTTTATACGATGACCTTTCAGGTTACCATGCGGTTGGGAGGATTGCAAGCCGGCCTGGTGGCGGATTGGTTGGGAGCGCCGTTTTCGATTGGGGTGGGGGCGGTGGTGTCTCTGTTTTATGGATTGTTTGTGGCCTTGCGCTTTCCGGCTGTGCGTGAAATGAAGTGAGCGCGGGATTCGGGTAAAATTTAAGGATGTGATTGATTTTTGGGGTAATTATGCCGGTCGGTAAACCGGTAAACGAAAACCTATGTGGAATTATTTTGGGAAAGGGTCTTAATACCGGTACGCTTGGAGGTGTAAGCAGAAATGATTCTAGTGGATGGGCCATTCTTCAAGGATGAATACGGCAGAACGTTGATCTTACGGGGGGTCAATCTGGCCGGTTCGAGCAAGGTGCCGGCCTCGCCGGATGGGGCGACCCACCGCAGTGAACAGTTCTTCGATCATCGGCACGTCTCATTTGTCGGTCGCCCTTTCCCCCTGGAGCAGGCTGATGAACACTTCCGCCGATTGCGGGCGTGGGGTTTGACCTTCCTGCGGTTTCTGGTCACGTGGGAAGCCATTGAACACGCCGGGCCGGGTCAGTACGATGAATCTTATCTGGATTACATCCGGGCTGTGTTGCAAAAAGCCGCCGAGTACGATATTCAGGTGTTCATTGACCCGCATCAAGACGTGTGGAGCCGCTTTTCTGGCGGGGATGGTGCGCCGGGATGGACTCTGGAAGCGGCAGGGTTTGACCTGCGCCACCTGCATGAAACCGGTGCGGCTATTGTCCATTCCCAACATGGCGATCCGTTCCCTCAGATGGTGTGGCCTTCCAACAGCAGTAAACTGGCTTCGGCGACGATGTTCACCCTTTTCTTTGGCGGTAATCACTTTGCTCCTTCCCTGAAAATTGAAGGCGAGCCGGCGCAGGAATACCTGCAGCGCCATTACATTCAGGCCATCACCCGGCTTGCCGAACGGGTGTGTGACCTGCCGAATGTGGTGGGTTATGATATGTTCAATGAGCCGCTGCACGGTTATATCGGCTGGAAGCGGCTGGATCGGCGGGAGGGTGTCCTGCAAACCGGTGAAACGCCGACGCCCTTCCAGTCCATGCTGTTGGGAGCCGGTTATCCGCAATGGGTGGACATTATGGATCGGCGGGTATTCGGGATTCACCGGGTTGGGCGGCGACTGGTCAACCCGCGCCGCCTCTCGGCCTGGCGGGAGGGTTACACCTGCATCTGGCGGCAGCACGGCGTTTGGGATGTGGACGGGCGCGGAAAGCCGGTTTTGCTCCAGCCGGAGTATTTTGCCCGCTACAACGGTCAACAGGTGGATTTTGCCAATGATTACCTCAAACCATTCATCAATCGCTATGCAAATGCAATCCGACGGGTGCATCCGGCGGCGCTGATATTTGTGGAAGGCGAGGCCTTTCATTCCGTCCCATGCTGGGGGCCGGAAGATGTCCAGAATATCGTTTATGCCCCGCACTGGTACGATGCCTTTGTGTTGTTCTTCAAGTCCTTTGTGCCGTGGCTGGGGGTGGACGTTCGCAGCGGCGGGCGGCTGGTCTTCGGGCGGAAAGCCATCCGCAAGTCGTTCGCCGAACAGATCGCATCCTTCCGTGAACAGGCGCGCCAGTGCCTGGGAAACGCTCCCGTTTTGATCGGTGAATTTGGGATCGCCTTTGATCTCAACCGCAAGTGGGCTTATCGCAGCGGGGATTATTCCCAACAAATTGAGGCGCTGGATCGCAGTCTGCGGGCAATGGATGACAACTGCATGAGCTTTACAATCTGGAATTACACGCCGGATAACACCAACGAGCGCGGTGACCTGTGGAACGATGAGGACTTGTCCATTTTCTCCCGTGACCAGCAAACCGACCCGGCTGATATCCATTCCGGTGGGCGGGCTTTGCCGGCTTTGTTGCGTCCCTATCCGCGGGCTACAGCCGGGCAGCCTCTGGAGATGGAGTTCGATTATCGCACGGGTGAATTCCGCTACCGTTTTCGCCACGACCCGGCGGTGACCACGCCGACTGAGTTATTTGTCCCTTCCTACCAGTATCCGCAAGGCTGCCGGGTGGAAGTTTCGGACGGCGAATTTGAGCTGGATCTGTCGGTCCAACGGCTGATCTACCGCCATACGCCGCAGCAGGCCGAACATGAGATCATTTTACGGCGGGGTGATAAGGCGGCAGCGGCTGGTCGTTGATGCGTTCAAGTGTCAGCCAGGCAGCGTATTGTTTGAGCCATTGTTTGCGGGCTTTGTAGTCGGGCAGAATGCGGGCAACCTCAGCCCAGAAAGCCCGGCTGTGGTTGGGATGTTTGAGGTGAACCAGCTCGTGAACGATGATGTAGTCCAGAATTTCCAACGGCGCCATTGACAGCCGCCAGTTGATGGCGATTGTGCCATTGCTGCTGCAACTGCCCCAGCGCGTGCGCGCTTTGCTGATGCGTACCCTGGCCGGTTGCTTGCCGATTTGCTCTGTGAAAATGGAAAAACGGACCGCAAGGGTCAAATTGAGCAATTCGGTCAGAAATTTCTGTAGAGCCGTTTTCGCATGGGGTAGCAGATCGCTGCTCATTACCAGCCGGGTCTTTTCCAACCGCAGGGTTTGGGTTTGGGTTTTGATCACCCGCAGCGGATAAGTTTTGCCCATCACATAAAGCAGGTCCCCGTTTTGAAGCGAGCGACTGACCGCCTGTGCTTTTTCAGCCTGAATTTGCAAGACCTGTTGACGGTGTTTCTCGATCCAGTTGCTTTTACTGGCAACCCATTCGAGGATTTCCTTTTTGGGCAGGCGCAGCGGGGCGCGTACTTCCAGCGAGCCATCCGGACGGATGATCAGCGCCACCGTTTTGCGTTGACTACGAATCAACCGATCAATTTTAGGCGGGTTCATGGCGGGCTGCTCCCGTAGGCTTGTTCAACTGCCTGATGGTCGGCTTCGATGAGATAAACCTCCATGTGATCAAAGCTGGCCAATTGCCGGGCGGTAGAAAAATCGAAAAAACCGTAATCCGGGCCGCGCTCGCGGATGACCTGTTCAAGGGTCTGCTGATGGGCGATGCTGACCAGCACAAATGCCCGTCGGAAGGGGATATCCCTCCGCAGCATCTCGCGCGGCAGGTTGTATTGATAAAAATAGTACCATAAGGGAGCATCTTCCGGTGCGGTGATGATCACCAGATCCCCGGATTGGAGTTGGGGCTGAATAAAACGCAGGGACTGTTCCACCCCCCCAAAGCGCCGCTCACCCAGCGGGGCGCGTTGGGCAACATAAACCACCGTACCCGCCAGTAAAGTTACCGAAAGGAGGGCAAGCAGGCCGCGCTGTGCCCGCATGGGATTCTTGAAAAGGCGTGAAACGACTTCCAGAAGGTACGTTACTCCGGCAGCCGACCAAATCAGCATTAGCGGCACTAAGAAGAGCCAGATGCGCGCCCACGGGTTGGGGCGCTGAATGAACACGATCACCGGCAGAATCACCAGACCGGCCTGCAGGGGAATAGGCAGGCGGCTGAGCCGGGCGTGAAAGACCAGCCCAATGACCCAGCCGATTCCGAATAAACCCACCAGCGCAGGATGGACGAAGCGAGTCCATTCCCGCCAGGTTTCGCTCAGCCGCGATTGAAGGGTGGGCAGAAACCACTCACGGGCAACCGGCTCAATCCACTGGTTGGCAATCACAGACCGGACACCGGAGTTGACAAAGACCGGCAGGTAGAGCAGTCCCGCCAGCAGCACCGTAAGAATCCCGCACAGAACAACCCCCAACAGGAAGGAAAAACGCCGCTCAGACTCAACTTTACCGCTTGCCCACACGAGAAAAAGCCAGAAATAGAGTGTGGCTAAAGAATAAACAAACACCGGCACCGTATAAAGCCCCAGCGCACCGAACAAAGCCAGCAACAGCCAGTGAAAGGCGTTTCCCTGACGGAGCAACGACACGGCCAGCCCGGCATTCAACAGGGTGAACAATGCCAGCAAGGTATAACCCCGCGCGTTGACCGAGAAACTCACCAGCACCGGCGCCAGGGCAATGGTCAAACCGGCCAGCCAGGCCGCGGCGGGTGAATACAACCGGCGTGCCAGCCCGTAACCGAAAGGCGCCAGCAGGGCACCAGCCAGCAAAGCCGGCAGGCGTACCGTCCAGGGTTGAACACCGAACAGGCGGTAGGAAAGGTGGACGAGAAAGGTGTGGAAGAGGTGATTGTTTGGGTAATGATAATCACTCAAACCCAGCCGCAGGGGTTGAACGGCAAAAACGCTGAAGGTGTAGGCTTCGTCATGTTCCATCGGGACGTTGACGAACAACCACCGAAGGATCAGCCCGAGGAATAGCAGAGCAAGCGCCGGCAGCCAGATTTTCGGCTGGTGGAGCAAATTCAACCCATGGGCAAAGACGCGTTTGGAATCGCCGGGCAGGTTTTGAAGGGATCTCAACAGGGTCTGCTTCAACCAGACCGTTGCCGCTCGAAAACGGGCCGGAAAGCGCAGAGCGAGTACTGCAATGCCGCTCAGCAGCAGACCGCTGACGGCCAAAAGGCCCTGAAAGACCCGCCAGAGGGCGGGGGTGAGCAGTTCGAGACTGCCATCGCGTGCAAGAAGATCACCCAACCGGCGGGCAGCCGGGTAGGGTAGTAAGGTGAGCAGCAAAAACCCAATCCCAAAAACCAGCAAAGCCACCGGGACGACTTGCCAGTTTTTATGGAAGCCTTTTTCCAAAAGGGGAGGGACGCGCTTGCTCATGGAAGGGACTTCCAATGTGGTTTGAACCGGTCATGGGCTGGCACGGCGAATTTGGAAGACATCGAAATCGCGGGCGACCACCGTGTTTTCAAAGACCGGTTGGGCTTCTGCCAGTATGTCCTTTTCCCGGTACCGGCGCGAAACGTGGGTGAGAATTAACTGACGCACTTCCGCTTGGCGGGCCAGTTCCGCCGAGCGGCGGGCGGTCATGTGGCCAAAGTGACGCGCCATTTCGGCTTCTTCTTCCAGATAGGTGGCTTCGATGACCAGCGCATCCACACCGCGTATTACTTCTACCAGATTGGTGGGATCGCCGACATCCCCAACGATGGCTAAACGGGTGCCGGGTCGAAAATCTCCCAAAACCATGTCCGGTTCAATGGTGCGCCCGTCCGCCAGTGTGACGGCGTTACCGGCCACCAGTTCGCGGCGCAGTGGGCCGTTGGGAATGCCCAGCGCTTCGGCTTTTTCGGGAAGAAAAGGGCGGCGGCCTTTTTCTTCAAACAGATAACCGAGACTATCGGCGCCGCGGTGAGAGACCGCAAAGGCGTGGATGGTAAAGTCCTCCGCCTCAAAAATTTGGCCGGGCTGCACCGGGCGCAGTTGGAGCGGCATGGGTGGTTCGGCTCCGCGCAGCACAACCCCGTAAATCAGGTCGTATACTCGATCCAGTGCGCTGCGGGTACCGAGAATTTCGAGCTGGTCAATTGACTCCCAGCGCATGAAGGTGGAAATCAGACCGGCCAGTCCCAGAATATGATCCAGGTGGCCGTGGGTGAGCAGGATACGGTTGAGGTTTTTGAAGCCGATTCCGGATTGTAAAATCTGGCGCTGGGTGCCCTCACCGCAATCAACCAGAAAGCGGTACTCGTCTTTTTTGACCACCAGGGCGGGCAGGTTACGGCGTACCGAAGGGGCGGAAGCGGATGTGCCTAAAAAGATGATCTCAAACAAAGCAGGTGAAATTCCTTAAGAATACAGGGTAAAGCCTGCGCTGCCTTTTGCAGAAAGGCGGGCAGGCGGGCATTTAACCATACGGGTCTTATTTTACCTTATCTCAGCGCTTCTGGAAGGATTTGAATGGAGGCTGCCTCCGACCAAAAGAAAAATCTCGCCTTTCCGGGATCAAGTTTTTTGGGGAAGTTACGGCGAATTTTGATCGCAACTCCACAAAAATTTTTGCGAACCCTCTCTGGATAGGGGCGAAGCACAGGATGAGAGTGGAAATCGAGGAGAATTTGTTTGTGTATCTCTATACACCTTGTAAAAATTCGTAATTCGGACTACAATAGTCGTAATTATGCTGACAAGCCAGAACCACACTTCTTTCAATACCTGCATGTGTATGCGGCGGAGGGTGCTGTCCGCCGGGGTGTGCTGGCTTTAATCCTTTCCAGTCCAGGCACAATCTATCCAGCGGCTGCGCCCTCTGATTTTTCAAGAGCGGTGCAGTTTTTTATTCTCAACTCATTCTCTTTGCGGAGGAAGATATGAATCCCTTACAACCCATTGATCATGCTGCGCTACGAACCAATCAGGCCGTGATCATCCTCTTGCTGCTGATTTCTTTCATTCTCAATCTGTCGTGGCTGGCAGGGCTGGTAGGGCTGATGATGTTGGGCGGTGCGCTCATCGGAAAACCGGCTTTTGGCTGGTTGTATGCCGGCTTGCTTAAGCCGCGCGGCTGGCTGAAACCGGACGTTTTGATGGACAACCGTCAGCCGCACGCCTTTGCCCAGGGCTTCGGCGGTGTGGTGCTGCTATCTGCCGGATTTCTTTTTCTCAGCGGGAGCAGTATCGTGGGCTGGGGGCTGGTCTGGCTGGTGATTGCGCTGGCTTCGCTCAATCTGTTTGTGGGATTTTGCGTGGGTTGCGCCGTCTATTACTGGTTGAATCGTCTGAAGGTACCGGGGTTCACCCAATCACCGCCGCCAGGAACGGCGGCCGGCTGGCGTCCACGCCGGGAGGAGCAGGGCTGATGGATGATTGGACGTTGCGGCTCGTCTGGAGCGGCCTGCTGATAGGCGCAGGCGTTGGGTTGTACCTGCTGGTAAACCGTACTATCCTGAAACGAACGGCGGATTTAAGCCGTCATTTACCCGGCTGGCAGCCCGGCCGGCCGGTGATTCTGTATTTCACCACACCGGATTGTGCCCCATGCCGCACGATTCAGCGGCCGGCTTTACGACAGGTGCAGTCGGCATGGGGCGACCGTTTGCAGGTGATCGAGATTGATGCCAGCCGCCGCGAAGATCTTGCCAGACATTGGGGCGTGCTGAGTGTGCCAACCACTTTCCTGCTGGATGCCAGCGGTAAACCCCGCTTTGTCAACCACGGCGTTACCCGCGCCGAGAAGTTGACGGAGCAATTGCGCCACCTGACCGATCAGTTAGCCTGACAAGGTCTTATGGCACCGGCTGAGGGTGTAAGGTACGCTGGTTGTGAAAGTAGCTTTCCAGCGAGAAGATCAGCAATGCCAGCCAGATGAAACCAAAGCCAATAGCACTCGTCAGGGTGAACGGTTCGTGATACAGCAGAACTCCCAGTAAAAATTGCAGGGTTGGCGCCACGTATTGTAACAACCCCATAATCGTCAACGGAACGCTCTGGGCGCCGGCTGCAAACAACAACAGGGGTATGATTGTGACCAGACCGCTCAATGCCAGCAGCACATTGGTCAACGGCAGGGTGTGCAGAAACACTCCCTCGCCGCGCGCTTCGGCAAACACCAGATAGGCAAACATGGGCGGGAAGATCAAGGCGGTTTCCAGCGCCAGACCTTTGCGCGGGCCGAGCGGTGCAATTTTCTTCAACAATCCGTACAGACCAAAACTAAACGCCAGCACCAGGGCAACCCACGGTAACTGGCCGTAACGGATGGTCAGGTAGGCCACTCCTGCTGCCGCCAGACCAACCGGCAGCCACTGCAGCGGCCTCAAACGCTCTCGCAGAAAGATGACCCCCAGCGAAACACTCACGAGGGGGTTGATGAAGTATCCCAAACTGGATTCAACCACTCGCCCCTCATTGACTGCCCAGACATAGGTCAGCCAGTTGATTGCCAGCAGGACACCGGCCGCCAGGTAAATCAGGATGGTGCGGCGGTTGAGTGAGTGGAGCAGCGAGTTGATTTCGCGGCGCAAGAGTAGATAGGCCGCCAGAAAAATGAACGACCACACGACCCGGTGAGCCATGATCTGAAGTGCCGGGACGCCGTGCAGCCATTTGAAGTAAATCGGGAAAAATCCCCATAACCCATATGCCGAAACTGCCAGTAATATGCCTTTTTTCATGCCGTGTCTTCCATGATGTAGAGATTAATCGCGTATCATACCAGAAAATCAGTACATTCCCACCTGCCAATCCACCAGCCGGGCGTAGGCATCAATTCCGCCGGACAGGTTGAATACTTGCTGCCATCCCTGCGCCATCAGCCAGGCGGCTACCATCCGACTGCGCTCGCCGTGATGGCACAAAATCACCAGGGGTTGATGAGGGTTGCGGGCGGCCTCCGGCAGGGCATCCACTCCGCGGGCGGCCAGTTCTGAGAGTGGGACAGGATTGACGGCAGGATGATGGAGATAAGCGCGCGTCCATTCGTGGGGTTCGCGCACATCCAGTATGAGCAGGTCGGGGTTTTCCTGTAACTGTTGGTGGAGTTGCTGGGGGGAAATTTCCGGCGGCAGAGTCATGCAGGTTTGTCCTTCTTGGTTTGCTGGCGAGCCATCATTGCCAGATACAACGCAATCGAACCGGCCACGGCAGCGTTGAGCGATTCGATCTGACCGCGCATGGGCAGGTTGACCAGCATGTCGCATTTTTTGGCAACCAGCGCTCGCATTCCTTCGCCTTCGTTGCCAACCACCAGCGCCAGCGGTCGGTCCAGCGGGGCTTGTTGAATGGTATGAGGAGCCTCGCCGGACAACCCCACTACCCAAACACCGGCTTTTTGAAGCCAATCAATTGCCTGTGCCAGATTCATCTGTGCTACCAGCAAATGCTCGGTTGCGCCGGCTGAGGCATGAACCACAGCCGGAGTGATGCCGGCTGCCCGACGCGGTGGAATGATCACGCCGTGGACGCCAGCGGCTTCGGCAGTGCGCAGGAGTGTGCCGAGGTTTTGGGGGTTTTGCAGCATATCCAGCAGCAGAATCAGGGGCATCTCCTGGCGCTGGGTGGCTCGTTTGAGAATGTCGGAATAATCTGCGTAGGGGTAGCCGCTCACTTCCAACGCAACACCCTGATGTCCTTCGCTGAGTGCATCCAACTGCTGGCGCGGGACACGCTGTACCGGGAGGCGTCGGCGGTTGGCATGGCTGAGGATTTCGGCCAGTTTGCCTTTTTCCTCTGTGCCGTTGGCTACCAACAGGCGAAAAATCTGCCGACGGCGGGTTTGTAAAATCTCAAAGACCGGATTGCGTCCGGTAATCCACTCTCTCATGGGTCAATTCACTTCCAAAATGGTTCAGTGTTCGGTTTCCGGACGAGCAAAGATCATCCGCCCGGCAGCCGTTTGCAGGACTTTGGTGACGGTCACCAGAATTTCCTGATTAATGTATTTGTTGCCATTTTCGATCACCACCATGGTACCGTCCTCCATGTAGCCAACACCCTGTCCGCTTTCCTTGCCTTCCTGAATGACGCGCACGGAAAGGGTTTCACCCGGCAGCAGTACCGATTTGACAGCGTTGGCAAGTTCGTTGACATTGAGGACGGTGACGCCCTGCAGCTCGGCAATCCGGTTGAGGTTGTAGTCGTTGGTCAGAATCGGGCAGCGTAACTGGCGGGCAAGGATGACCAGTTTGTCGTCCACGTCTCGTACGCCTTCGACATCAATGTCCGAGATGCGCACCGGAATAATCGGTTCTTTTTGCAACTGGGCGAGAACTTCCATGCCGCGTCTTCCACGTTGGCGCCGCAGGCTGTCGGGTGAATCGGCGATGTATTGCAGCTCGTTCAGCACAAAGCGCGGAATCAGCAAAGAGCCCGGCAAAAATCCTGTGCGGGCAATATCGGCAATCCGGCCGTCAATGATCACGCTGGTATCCAGCAAAATGGTGCGCGATTCGGCCCAATTTGCCGCGCTTTCTGCTCCGGCCGCGGCTGCGCCGGCGGGTTGAGTTTTGGAGATGTTGCCCCAAAGCGCAAACAGGTCATTCTGGCGCATGACGAAAACCGAAACGCCGAGATAACCGAAGAAAACCACCCCGATGAAGGGAAGAATTTCTCCAAACGGGGAGGGCAGGCGCGAGAGGGGAAATGCCAGCAGGACAGCGATGATCAGGCCGGCGATCAGGCCAAACAGAGCTGCAAAAAGGGTCTGGGCAGAAACGCGAGTTAACAGGCTGCGAATTGCCCGCATGGGACGGATGGTGATGAATGGCGTCAAAATCAAGCCGATCAATGCGCCAACCAGCCCCAGCGTGAAAGCATACTCCTCTACCGAAAAGGTGGAGGATGCGCCGCCGGCTGTTGCAATTTGCCCTAATTGCGCTCCCCACATTACACCAATGATTGCAAAAACGACCATGCCGATCAGGCGAAAAATAAATTCAATACTCATGAATAACTCCTTGGGATGAGTGCAAAAGGTGGTGAGAATTGTTAAGGTGCAGAATAAATAATAAAACGAGAATAAATAATAAAGCGAAAAAATGAAAAGAAATGAATAATGATTAACTCTATGATAGCATCAGAGTCAGGCGGAGTCAACGAAAAAAATTCTAATGGTAAACCTGTGGCTGTAATTTGAATCGAGTGTGTTAAAATAACCTGACGAATGACCGCGGCATTGATCGAAATCGAAGATTTGTGGTACAGCCACCCGGTACGGGGGGGTGAGGCAATCCCAGCCCTTAAGGGCATCAACCTGCGGATTGAAGAGGGGGAATACGTTGCTTTGATCGGCGCCAACGGCTCTGGCAAGACAACCCTTGCGCGGCATTTGAATGCGCTGTTGTTGCCCGATAGGGGAGTTGTCCGAATTCATGGGATGGACACCCGCGAAGCCCGCTTTCATCCGCAAATTCGCAGTCTGGTGGGGATGGTATTTCAATCGCCGGAAGACCAGCTGGTGGCCGCCATACTGGAAGAGGATGTTGCCTTTGGGCCGGAAAATTTAGGATTACCGCCAGCCGAAATTCGCCAGCGGGTGGAAGATGCCCTGGAAATTACCGGCTTGAAGGAGTACCGCCAGCGGCCTCCCCATTTGCTTTCGGCCGGACAGATGCAGCGGGCAGCCCTGGCAGGGGTTTTGGCGATGCGCCCGCGCTGTGTCATTTTCGACGAAACCACAGCCATGCTTGACCCGGCCGGACGGCACATGGTCCGACGGCTGATGCGCCGTCTGCACGAAGAGGGGCTGACGGTGATCGTCATTTCGCACTTCATGCGCGAAGCGGTGGCAGCCCAGCGGGTAATTGTTCTGAACAAGGGCGAAATTGCGCTGGACAGCACACCCCAACAAGTGTTCAGCCACCCGGCTGACCTGTGGGCCTTGGGGCTGGATCTGCCGCTGGCTGGCAGGCTGGCCATCCAACTGCGGGAAGTGCTGCCCGACCTTCCGCCGAATCTGCTGCGCTCCAACGATCTGATTGCTGCCCTGCCGCCTCCGCCCTTCCCGGTGAAGGCAGGCGGTGGGAGTGAACCCGACCGCCCGGTGCTGCCGCCGAATGGTTTTATCCGGGTGGACCGGCTAGGGCATACGTATCTGGCAGATACTCCGCTGGCGTATCAGGCTCTCGAAGAAGTGCGGTTGCATGCTGGTGAGGGAAAGGTGCACGGCCTGATCGGTTCAACCGGCTCTGGAAAATCCACCCTCTTACAGCACCTGAACGGTTTGCTGTTACCCCAAAAAGGTACGGTGGCGGTTGGGCCATTTGATTTGAACGACCCCACAACCGATTTGAAGGCTGTCCGCCAGTTTGCCGGTCTGGTTTTCCAGAATCCGGATTATCAGTTATTTGAACAATATGTGGGGGATGAGATTGCCTATGCACCTCGTTTGAAGGGTGAGCATGATTCGCTGCGGGAAACCGTGCGCATGGCCATGGAAATGGTCGGTCTGGATTTTGAATCCTTCAAAGACCGGCTCACCTTTACGCTGAGCGGAGGAGAACGCCGTAAAGTGGCGCTGGCTTCTTTGATTGCCATGCGTCCGCGGGTGCTGTTGCTGGATGAACCCACCGCCGGGCTCGATCCGCGTTCGCGCAGCGAAACGCTGCGTTCACTGGAAAATCTGCGCCAGCAGGGCCTGACGCTGGTGCTTTCCTCCCATCATATGGAAGATATTGCTGAATTAAGCAGCAGTTTGACCGTACTTCATCGCGGCAGAACGCTGCTGGACGGCGCTGCTGAAGAAGTTTATTCCAACGTCAGTCTGCTGGAAGAACACGGGCTTGAAGCCCCGCTGGTGACCCGGGCGGCGGCTCGCCTAAGGGAACTGGGGTGGGACATTCCTCGCTGCATTTTGCGAATTGGCGACCTGATTGAACATCTGCGCCGCAATCTGGAGGCTCCGCATGCATAATTTTGAATTTTTGCGGATGGTCAACATCGGGCAATATCTGCCGCTGAATTCGCTCCTTCACCGCCTGGATGCCCGGGCGCGGATCATCCTGTATCTGGTGATCCTCATGGCGGCGACTTTCACGGCTCAACCTGCCGGTCTGTTCTTGGCTTTATTAATTGTGCTGGTGCTGTTGAGGATTGGACGCATCCCGCTGAATTTTGCTTTGCGCGGTTTGTTGCCGCCATTACCCTTTCTTTTGATCCTTGCGGTTTTGCAGGTTTTTGTCTCGATCCGCCCCCCCAGTGCCTTGCCGCTGTTTGAGTTTGGGATATTGAAAATCTACGCCAGTGGTTTGGTCTCGGCCGGCATGCTGCTCCTGCGGTTTTGTGTGTTAATTCTGACGCTTTCCCTCTCATCGTTCACGCTTTCAACTTCCGAGATGATTCACGGGCTGGAATCGCTGCTCTCGCCTTTTTCCCGGCTAGGCCTGCCGACCCACGATTTGGTGATGGTCTTGCAGGTTACCATCCGGTTCATTCCCTTTTTGGCGATGGCTGCCGAGCGGATAGCCAAAGCACAGGCATCCCGCGGGGCGGAGTGGGGGGTGAGAAAAGGCAACATTTTTCAACGAGTACGACAGGTTATCCCGTTGATTGTGCCGTTGTTTCTGACCAGTTTACGCCGCGCCGAAACTATGGCTCTGGCGATGGACGCGCGGGCTTATGGAAGTACCCCCCAGCGTACTTCCATGTACACCATGCAGTTTCAATTCAAAGACGCAGTCGCCATCATTTTTGGCGCCGTCAGCGCGACTGCAATCCTGATTTTGGGGATATAGGCTTACAGCCTTGCGCCTTTGCGATTACCCACGGCAAACTGCTGCCAGGCAGCTACCACAACCAGGGTAATCAATGCCGATACGCCCGCTTCGGGCAATCCGTTGGCAATTGCAATGGGCAGCAAAGCCGCAAACGGCAAAAAGCCAAGTATCCCGATCATGCCCAGCACCAGGATAGTATTGGTCAGGCTACCGGCAATACCCGCAAGAATCAGCGCTGGGACCGTCCATTTCCGCAAAGATTGCCAGACCAGCCAAGCAACCGGGCCGATGAACAGGCGCGGCAAGACGGAAAGAAGCGGATTGGTAAACCAGACATCCGCCGGGCCGGTTGGTGCTACGGCTGCTTGAATCAGGCTGAAGATGCCGAAAATCAAGCCAATGCCCAGGCCGACAATTGGCCCTTCCAGCACTGCGCCGATGATCACAGGAACGTGCATGATGGTCAAAGAAGCTCCACTAACCCATGGGATGAAGCCCAGACGGGTCAGTCCCAGGAGAACAGCGATTGCCCCCAATACGCCAGTAATAACAATTTTACGGGTGCGATTTTGTGGCATATTTACTCCTTGTGAGGATGAAATGGTTGGTTTTTGGGGTTTATCTAATTAACCCTGAAGGTTGGGGTAGAGTTTTGCGGTTTGGAATTTGATTTTAACATTAAAACCGTTCGAGCGGCGAGTTCCTGATGAGCGGGAATAATTCTCCGCTATAATGGGAGCAGTGCTTGCGATTTTTCCGCATCGTTTGAGGGATTTATGAACCGACCCCTGCGCTGGTATGATTACATTACGATCAATATCTACTGGTTTGCGCTGACCACCCGTTCTCAGACCATTTCACCATTGATCCTGCCACTGCTCGTTCAGCAATTCATAGGCGAGCAGGCCAAGGGAGCGGCTTTGGGAAACATCCGCTTATGGGCCTTGATGACTGCGGTACTGGTACAGGCGTTAATGGGGATGCTTTCCGACCGGAGCACCCATCCCTGGGGCCGGCGCCGCCCGTTCATTCTGCTGGGTTCGCTGGGTGAGTTGATTGTTTTTGCCCTGCTCGGCTTTGTGGCGGGGATGGAAGGCATGAGCGGTTATACAGCCATGTTTGCCATCTACGTTTTTTCCATGGTTTCTTCCAACATTGCTCACGCGGCTACCCAGGGATTGATACCTGATTTGGTGCCGGAGGAAAAACGCGGTCGCTTTTCAGGGGTCAAAGCCCTGCTGGAACTGCCCGTGCCGGTGATTTTTGTTTCATTTGTCATGGGACGGCTGGTCAGTCAGGGGCAATTGTGGACGGCGTTGATGATTCTGATGGCGGTGTTGGTTATCTGCACGGCGCTGGCGATGTTGGTGCCGGAAAAGCGTTTGGAGCAGCCACCTTTCCCACTCGACTGGCAGGGATTCTTCCGGCTGACTTTGATGACGGTTGTTTTTACCCTGATCATTCTTGGGATGGGTGGAGTTGTGCGCTGGTTCTTAAACCTCTCCTTGCCGGAGGGTATTTTTAAGACGGTTGCGACAATTTTCGCCGGAATTCTCTCGATGGGGATTGCCGTGGCTTTGGGGGTGCTTGCCAGTTTGAGAATTGGGGTGGGTAAAGACATTCGCTATCAGCCCTCGTTCAAGTGGTGGGTGGTCAACCGGCTGGCATTCCTGGTGGGTTCAACCAATGTGGCAACTTTTCTGGTCTTCTTTTTGCAAGAACGCTTCCCGCAATTTGCAGGTGAAAAAGCGGCCGCGCCCGCGGCCACCATTACCATGTTTGTGGGGGTATTTATCCTGCTCACGGCTTTACCGAGCGGTTTTTTAGCCGACCGCTTTGGAAAAAAGATTCTGGTGGCGATTGCCGGTCTGCTGGCTGCTGGCGGAATAGGTGTGATGCTGTTATTCCCAACACTGATAGCCCTGTATGCAGCCGGTTCACTGGTGGGAGCGGGGGTAGGGCTGTTTTACTCGGCTAACTGGGCTTTGGGCACGGAAATTGTTCCGCGCGAGCAAGCCGGGCGCTTCCTGGGGCTTTCTAACCTGGCCGGTGCGGGTGCAGGGGCAATTGGGGCATATATTGCCGGCCCAATTGCCGATGCCACCGGCTATACATTGATCATGGCGTTGTACGGTGTTTTGTTTCTCGCCTCAGTTTTGTTTTTGCCATATATTGAGGAAAAGCGAATTGGCTCATCACCGGTGGGCGGGTAACCTTTTGCCGGTCTAATCCGTCTAAAAGTGAGGAAACCAGCGCGTGAATGAAGTGGAAATACTCCGTGGCTTGAAATCGGATCAACCTCAGGCGGCCCTGAGCCTGCTCTTTGAACAGTATGCCGACCGGGTTTACCATCTTGCGCTTGGTCTGCTTGGAAATGAAGATGACGCCGAAGATGTCGTTCAGGATACTTTTCTCTCCGTATTTCGCAACCGCTTTCAGTTCGAGGGCCGGTCTTCAGCGGGCACCTGGCTTTACCGAATTGCCTATAATCTGAGTCTGGACCGGTTGCGGACAAAACAAACCCTGCCGCTGCCAGAAGAGGAGGGTGCGGATGACGAGGATCATCCTGCGCCTTTGCCGCGCGAATTTGTGGAGTGGCGCTGGCTGCCGGAGTATTTGATTCAGAATCAGGAACAGCGCAAGGCATTGGATGAGGCCATCCATTCCCTCTCGCCGGCTTTGCGGGCGGTGTTTTTACTGCGGGATGTGGAGGAACTGTCCACCGAGGAAACTGCGGCGGTGCTTTCAATTTCGGCTTCGGCAGTCAAGGTGCGCCTGCACCGCGCCCGGCTGGAATTGCGCGAAAAGTTGGCGGCTTTTTTTGCGGCTCAGGAGAAAGGAGCAGTGCAATGAATTGCGAGGAGTTAATCCGTTATTTGTCGGATTATATTGACAACAATCTCAACGAAGACCTGCGTGCGGATGCGGAAGAACATCTGCGCACCTGCCATAATTGCCATGTGGTTCTGGATACCACCCGAAAGACCATTCTGATGTATAAGGGCAGCCTCAAAGAGCCGATTCCTGCCCCGCGCCGAGAAGCCTTGTTTGATCGTCTGCTCAAAGCCATTTCAGATCGAGAAGATTGCCCTCCCGAAGGAATGTAACCTTTTGAGGGCTTCCTCGTCAAAAGGGTAGAAGTTCAAACGATCATTCTGAAGGAGGAATAAGCCATGTCTTTCGTAAATGAGTCAACCGTAGATCGGATTATCCGGGTTGTGGCAGGTGTTTTATTGTTAGCCCTTGGATGGGGCGGTGTGGTTACCGGTACGCTGGGTACTATCTTCAAATTCCTTGGTTTTTTACCGTTGTTGACCGGCCTGATCGGTTGGTGCCCGGCTTACTCCTTATTCAAATTCCGCACGAATTCCTGAATTAATTCCAATCCCATCGGCTGCTGGCTGAGAGACTTCTGGGTTGGGCATCACCCAACGCGGAGCGTTCAACCAGCAGCCGGTTGCTGAATCAGACCCTGTAAGGACTTTCAATGACACCCGAACAATTTGAACAAAAAGTGGCTTCTGCCCGTCAACCGCTGGTGGTGGAATTTTGGGCGCCCTGGTGCGGTCCGTGTAAAGTCATGAACCCAATTTTGAAGGCTGCCAGTGAAAAGTACCGCGGGCAGGTAGAATTGTTGAAAATCAACGCAGACGAATCCCCTGATCTTTTACGGCAGTTGAAAGTGTTCAGCATTCCCACCCTGCTGGTGTATCGGGAGGGAAAGGCTGTTTACCGAAAGGTTGGCGCCCAACCAGCCGCTGCGATTGATAATTTGTTTGCCGATTTGGCCTCCGGTAAAATTATCCAGAAAAGTGGCCCTGCCCCCCTGGATCGTTTTTTGCGATTGGGGGCAGGACTTGTTTTGTTGGGGATTGGGATAACCAACCAGATGAACATCGGGTTGGTGGTGATGGGGGGAATCGTGATGTTTAGCGCGGTGTATGACCGCTGTCCTATCTACCGGGCGATTTCCAGCCGGGTGAAGACCCTTTTTGAAAAACCCTAATTAAGGCCCGCTTACGGTTGGATAACCAGCGTTACGCCAGGCGATAATACCGCCGCTAACGCTGGTTACTTTTTCGTAGCCGGCTTGCAGTAAAATATCCCGCCCGGCCTGACTGCGGTTACCCGAGCGACAGATTACCACAATTTCCTTGTCTTTTGGCACTTCACTGATCCGCTGGGGCAGTTGATCCAACGGGATGAGCGTTGCCCCGGGAACATGCAGTTCATTCCATTCTTCCGGTTGGCGCACGTCCAAAACCCATGCGCCCTGGTCGCGAAGTTGAGCGGCTTGAGATACCGAAATTTCTGGCGGTAAAGCGCGGGTTTCCGCCGGGGAAGTGCGGGTGAGAAGGAAGGCAGCGCCTGCTATAAGGACAATTGCCAGCAGGATGGCATACACCGGAAAACGCCTGTGTTCAAATGAGCCTGAGGATGTCTTTTGACGAGTCATGGATTGTTCCTGTCATGAGTGAGATTCAATCTATCGGTTTTGATTCAATTTTACGGTAAAGGTTACAGGATGTGGGGTAAAATAGAAACGGGTCATTATCCCTGATCAATCAAAGCGGAAGGGATATTCAAAAAAATGTTCATCAGCCGGGAGAGTTTCAGCACCCATACTCTGGATGAGCACCCGCATGGGGAGATTGTCAAACGGGTGTTGTTCGCCGCTTTGCGGGCCGTGGATCCGGCTACTGCGGTGGCGCGCTTTCTCGAACGAGAGGGTGACCTGTTGTTTGCCGGAGGGCGGAGTTATGACCTCAGCCGTTACCGACGCGTGTTTATCGTTGGAGCAGGCAAGGCCGCAGCACCGATGACCAAAGCCGCTGCCCGGATTCTGGGAGACCGCCTTTCGGGGGGAATGATTATCTGTAAAGAAGGTTTTTTGCGGGAAAATGCCGTCGGCGGAGCAATCCCCGAGCGGATTCAGGTGGCCGAAGCCTCTCACCCGCTGCCGGATATGCGCGGTGTGAATGCAACCCGTCGGATGCTTGCCCTGCTCAACCGGGCGAGTGAAAATGATCTGGTGCTGGCATTGATTTCCGGTGGTGGATCGGCGCTGATGACTGCCCCTGCCGAGGGAATTTCCCTGGCAGATTTGCAGTCTCTCACCAATTTGCTGCTGGCTTGCGGCGCTTCGATTGAAGAAATTAATACTCTGCGGAAACATCTGGATGAAGTCAAGGGTGGCGGACTGGCGCGGGCGGCCGGCAAAGCCGATTTGCTGGCATTGATCCTCTCGGATGTGGTCGGCGATCCGCTGGATGTGATCGCCTCCGGGCCAACCGTGGCTGACCCAACCACCTTTACGGATGCGCTGGCAATTTTACAACGGTACAATCTGGCAGAGCACACCCCACCCTCCATTCTTGAACGACTGCGCAGCGGTGCCGAAGGGAAAATACCCGAAACCCCAAAACCGGGAGATGGTTTGTTCCGGCGGGTTCAAAACCTGATCATTGCCAGTAATCGGCATGCGGCTCAGGCTGCGGTTGAAGAAGCCGAAGAATGCGGACTGACCCCCCTGCTGCTGAGCACTTATTTACAAGGGGAAGCCCGTCAGTTGGGAATGTTTTTGGGGTCAATTGCCCGTCAAATTCACGCCACCCGTCAGCCGCTACAACCGCCAGCCTGTTTGATTGCCGGTGGTGAGACGACAGTGACTCTTCACGGAGATGGGCTGGGGGGACGCAATCAAGAAGTGGCACTCGGCGCCGTGCGCGGTTTGGACGGCACGCGCAATTTGCTGATGGTCACCCTGGCTTCCGATGGTGACGACGGCCCCACGGATGCCGCCGGGGCGGTGGTCAGCGGAGAAACGTTACAAAGAGCCCTTGCCGCCGGAATGAAACCGGAAGATTATCTCGAGAGAAATGATTCTTACCATTTCTTTGATGCGCTGGGAGATTTGATCCGCACAGGCCCGACCCAGACAAACGTCAATGATTTGATGTTTCTGTTTGCTTTTGCGGATTGAGACTTTCCAGCCCTGGCGGATTGGCTTTGGCAGTTGGTTGGGGTGTGATCTTGACCACCCGCCTTCGGCGATGGCGCGCCGAGAGGGCGCGTCTGAGCGGGGGGATTCGCACAATCAACAGCACAGCCAATACAACCGTGGCGGCTAGTGGTTTCCAAATATCTCCTTGCAGACGGAGAAAGTCGCCCTTGACCGCCATGGCCAGATGAACGACCGCCAGCACGGCGGTGAGGTAAACCAGTTGGTGCAGGCGCTTCCATATTTTCCCCAGTGTTTTTTGCCACCAGCGATGGGAAGTCAATGCGAGGGGTGTCAGCAGGCTGATCGCCGCCAGTCCTATGAGGATATAGGGTTTATCGGCAATTGAGGCGTAAATCAGATTGAAGTCAAACTGATAATCCCAGCCGGTGTACGTGAGCATGTGCAGCGCTGCATAGAAGAAAGCGTACAGGCCAAGCGGGCGACGAAGTTTGAGCAACTGCGGAAGGTTGAAAAGGATGTGAAGGGGGGTCATCGTCAGAGAAGCCAGCAGGATGAGAATGGCGATATCCCCAGAGCGCTGGGTGGCTGCCTGGATCGGATTAATGGTCAGGTTATTGGTGAAGTAGGCAGCCGTCAACACCATTAACGGCAGCCAGCAGAGGATGTGAGTCAGCCATTGCAGGCGCGACCAGTTTTTCATCGGCTTTTCAGTAATTAACCCGCAAGTCCATGTTGGCGTAAAGCTGCCCGACCTGCTCGGCATAACCGTTGAATAACAACGTTTCGCGGCGGCGGTTTTCGCCGATGCGCCGTTCGGTGGCCTGAGACCAGCGCGGGTGGGGCACTTCCGGGTTTACATTGGCATAAAAACCGTATTCATTAGGAGCAACCCTGTTCCAGAAGGTGGGCGGCATGGTTTCGGTGAGCTCGATTCTAACAATGGCTTTGCTGCTTTTGAAACCGTATTTCCACGGTACAGCCAGACGCAGCGGTGCTCCGTTTTGGGGGAGTAATTCCTTGCCGTACAGCCCGGTGACCAGCAGAGTCAAATCGTGGTAGGCTTCATCCAGCCGCAAGCCTTCGGTATAGGGCCATGGGTAAAAGGGGCTTCTTGCACCGGGCATGTTGTTCTCATCCAGAATTGTGGTGAACTGGACAAAGGCTGCACTGGTCATGGGCTCGACTTCTTTGAGCAGCAACGAAAGCGGAAATCCGAGCCATGGGATGACCATAGACCAGCCTTCCACGCAGCGCAATCGGTAAACACGTTCTTCCTGCGGAAACTGGCGCAGGTCTTCGATGTCGAAAATGCGCGGCTTGTGAACCAGTCCGCTAACCTCCACCTGCCACGGACTGGTGGGAAAGTTTTTTGCCAGCGAAGCCACACCGCCCTTATCCATGGTGAATTCGTAATAATTGTTGTAGTTGGTAATTTCCTCAAAGGAATTGGCCGGGTCTCCCCGTTCATCGCGGGGGCGCTCCGCGGGGTTGATTGAGTCGGAATAACCAGGAGTGTTTTCAGACTGTGTTTTGATCCCACAGGCGGCCAACAAAGCCCCGGCTGCACCAACCGCCGCCAGTTTAAGGAATTGCCGTCGGTTCAGGTAAACGTGCTCGGGTGTGATTTCCGAGGAAGGGATGGGGGGAACAGTATTATTTTTCATATTCGGTTAATCCTGACTGGCTATTCTTGTTTATATGGACATGTTTAGTCCACTTAACCTTACCAGAGATGGTGAGATTTTTCAAATCTTTATCGAGTGTTGGCCGGTGGGCAGGGTTGTGTGGAAATTGGTGCGCAGAAACGTAAGATTGCCGAAAATTGACACTCTAATGAGTGATAGGCATCCTGCAAGCAGGGCTGCCACGACATCGAAAAAGGCTCGAAAATCAACGGAGAAAGGTATAACATGAAGAGGCAATTTCTCATTTCTAACCTGCTGATCGTTATGGTGTTTTTACTGACAGCCTGTGCACCCGGTGGGGTCGTTCCGGCTACGGTTCAAGAAAATACCCCCCTGCCTGTTTCGACCGGGGTTGATGAGATGAAAAGCGAGTCAGTAACACCCGATGGAGATGAAAACAACGCTTCGCAATCGCAGTCACAAACGCCGATCGAAGAGGGTGAATCTTCACCTGATACGCAGACCCTGCCGGACTGGTTTAAGGTGGAATTGGTTAATGTAGAAAACGATGAGGTATTCACAATCGAATCCCTGACGGGAAAAGTAATCCTCGTTGAAACGATGGCGCAGTGGTGTTCCAATTGTTTGCGCCAACAACAAGAGGTCAAAGCCTTACATCAGTTACTGGGTGAGCGGGAGGATTTTGTGAGCATTGGCCTGGATATTGATCCCAACGAAGATGCCGCTACGCTCAAGAGCTACATTGCCCGGCATGAATTCAATTGGATTTATGCGGTTTCCCCAGCGGAAGTCTCGCGTTCGCTGAGCGATCTCTATGGGCCTCAATTTCTATCGCCCCCCTCGACCCCGATGCTCATCATTGATCGGGCAGGCAGCGTGTATCCTTTACCCATGGGAATCAAATCGGCAGAGCGATTGAGGGAATTTTTACAGCCTTACTTAGAAACCAATCGTTGAAGGGTTGTGAAGCGTGGAGAACATCTTGACTTCACTGACCATCGGATTGCTGGCAACCACCAGTCCATGCGTTTTTCCACTTTACCCGGGCTATCTGGCTTATTTGAGCGGCGGTCATGAAAAATTGCAAGAAAGCAAGGGCCGATTTTTACTCGGCTTTTTCGTGCTTTGTGGGGTATTGAGTATGATGCTGGCAATTGGGCTGCTGATTGCCTTGCTGGCAATACCCATCGGAAATGCGCTTTCCCTGGTTATCCCGTTGGCAAATGGATTGATCTTTCTACTTGGAGTTTTATTATTGCTGAACATCAATCCGTTCAAATCTTTGCCGATGATTCGCATTCCTGTTCTTCAAAATCCGTATTTGAATGCTTTTGTTTATGGACTGCTCTACGGACCAATTGCGTTGCCTTGTGCCGGCCCGCTGGTTGTGAGTGTGTTTGCCCTTTCGCTGAGTGCCGGGGAACTTATTAACCGGTTAAGCACTTTCTTATGGTTTGGTTTGGGATTTGGTCTACCACTGCTGTTGCTTTCTTTTCTGGCTGGAGCCCAGCAGCGGTGGATTACCCGTCAATTCGCCCGCTACGGGAATTGGGTAAATCGAATTGGGGGCATCATTTTGATCACGATAGCCGTGGTGGATCTGGCATCGAATTGGGAGTTGATTCGGTTTACATGGTCGCGATTCAACTAAAAAATTCTTCCCACAGTCCGAATTGACCGGAAAAGGACTGTGGGAAGATCCAAAAGATCCTGTCAGGTTTGATTTTTTTCGCTAAAAATCCCTACAAGGATGCCAATACCGGCAACGATCAACAACACCGGGCCAATTAATGTCCAATTGGCGGAGAAAAAGCCGATCAAACCGGCGGCGGCCGTCAGCAGACCAAAAATGGTCAGCCCCAAAACATTGCCGAATTTTTCCCCGCGCAGAAGACCCAGCAGGGCACTCACAAAAGCCCCCAAGGCGGGGATGAGAATGGCAATTCCCCACCAGTTGTACGGCTCGAGGCGTTGGGCTAAATCCATCCAGCCGGTATTGATTCCCAGAAAACCCACTCCCAGATAGACCGCACCCAGACCGATCCAGAAAGCCATGTTAAGACCTTCTTTGCCGCCAAAACCGTTCAGCAGCACACTCAGGCCGGGTGCAATGACCATCAATGGCCAGTAAACCGACCAGTCCAATCCCAGCAGGAACATGAAGGTCAGGGTAAACAGAATTAATGCGCTTCCAAGGCTGTTGCGCACCGCCGCATTGAAGCGTCCGCTGGCTTGAAAAGCGTAAAACGCTCCGGTCAACGAACCAAAGGCGGGAATTAGGATAAATAAAGCCCACCAGTTGAAACGCGGGCCTAGCCAGCCGGTCTGTTGAGCAAAGATGATGATGCCCGCCAGGATCAAGATCATTCCGAACCAGGCGCTGTTGCGGCGGGGAGAAGAAGCCGCGGGTTTAGGGACATTTGAGGAAGGGGTATCCATTGGTTAATTCCTGCTTTCTGTTGGAGAGCCGAGTTTGATTTATATACGCAAACCCTTCACGGAAGTTGCGCCCAGACTTGCAGTACGGTTAAAAAGTCAAACGCCCGGGTGAGGGGGGCACCCGAACGTTTGACAACTTAATATTATCATGTTCTTCGTTCAATTTCAATCCCTTAATTCTTATAAAATTCCGCTGAAATCATCTCGAATTGGCTTTGGCTGCCTTCTGAAATTGATCAAGAAACAGACAATTTGGGAAAATACCTAGAAATGGCTGCGCCAGTGTTGGGAATTGACGAACTGATGCGCTCATGCTATAGTAATGGCACTTCGGAAAAAGAACCATTGAATAAATGGCATCTTTGCTTTATTCATTGCTGAGGGAATATGGCATTACCTCCTCCGGTCAGGATTGAAAATTTGTCTTTCCGCTATCGCAGCCGGACAGATTTTGCGATTCACAACATTAACCTGACGGTTGACGAACCGCAGATTGTACTGATTGCCGGTGCCAGTGGCTGCGGGAAGACGACGCTGGCGCGTTGCATTAATGGTTTGATCCCGCGTAGTTATAAAGGTGAACTGAGCGGCAAAATTTACCTGCAGGGGCAGGATATTGCAGGATTGCCGCTGGCGCGCATTTCTCAACTGGTGGGTACGGTGTTGCAGGATCCGGAACGACAAATCCTCGGTTCGATTGTGATGAACGAGGTCGCCTTTGGGTTGGAAAATCTCGGCTTGAGTCGAGATGAAATTCGCCGCCGTGTGGATGAGGCGCTGGAACGCTTGAAAATTGCTCACCTGCGCGACCGGCAAACGCATTATCTTTCCGGCGGGGAGAAACAAAAAGTAGCCCTGGCCGGGGTTTTAGCGATGAAACCCTCGATCCTCCTGCTGGATGAGCCGCTTGCCAGCCTTGATCCGGCCAGTGCCCAGGAAGCGTTGGAGGTCATCCGCGGGCTTGCCGACGAGGGTATGACCGTGCTGATGGTCGAACACCGCGTGGAAGATGTGCTGCGGGTTCGGCCCGAACGGGTTTTGTTCATGAAGGAAGGCGAAATTCAATATGATGGCGATCCCCAGCATCTGGTCGAACGGGTGGATTACCGCGAGGTGAAACTGCCCGCACCAATGATTATGGAACTGGCCATCAAAGACCCTCCCCCGCCGCCGCTGAATATCCTGCCGGGGGTCAACGGTGGCAGCGTCCCCCTGGTTGAATTCAAGGATGTGGTGTTTGGATACGAAAGCGGGCCGGAGGTACTGCATGGGATCAACCTGCAAATCCGGCGGGGGGATGTAATTGCTGTGCTGGGGCCAAACGGCGCCGGCAAGACAACCCTCGTCAAACATGCCATTGGTTTGCTCAAACCCAAACGCGGGCAAGTTTTGATCAATGGGCGGGATACCCACCAGTTGAGTGTGGCGGAAATCGCCTCAACGCTGGGTTATGTGTTCCAGAGTCCAAGCCACATGTTATTTGCACCAACCGTGTACGACGAACTGGCTTTTGGACCCACCAATCTGAAGCATCCTGAGGAGGAGATTAGAAAGGAGGTGAGTCAGGCAATCGAGATTGTCAACCTGCAGGGGTATGAAAAAACGCCTCCGCTTTCGATGTCGTTTGGGCAGCAGAAACGGGTGAGCATCGCCGCCATACTTGCAATGCGTTCTCGCATTCTGGTGATGGACGAGCCAACTGCCGGGCAAGATTATAAAAATTACATGAACTTTATGAATTCAATTTTGGGAATGCCCGGTTTTGAGGCGATTTTGTTCATCACTCACGATCTCGATATGGCCGTGATTTACGCCAACCGCGTACTTTTGGTCAACGATGGTCAGGTGGTGGCGGATGGCAAGCCGGCTGAAGTGTTGAGTGACCTTGAACGGCTGCGGCAATGCCGCCTGCTGCCAACTTCCCTGCTGGAAACCAATCTCCAATACTATCCAAGAACCCAACAATTTTTCCGCGCCGAAGCCCTGACGCACGTTCTTGCATCGGGCAACTAACCTCTCACTATCTTTCGCCTAAGGAGAGAATGACATGGACCGCAAATTAACTTCTGTCATCGTTTCGCTGGTGGCTGTGCTGGTTTTCTTCTTGCTGATTGTGTGGATCGGCGGGATGATCAACCCCGATTTGCAGCTGGATGAAACCGGTGTGCTTCGCTTTGCTTTTGTGGGAATTGGTCTGTTAATCGTTTTCATTGTTTATTTGTTGACCCGCCAGAGCCAGATTTGGGAAGTAGGTACCCGTGAGGTGGTGTACATGGCGATTGGTGCGGCGCTGTATGCCGTGCTTTCCTTCCTCTTCAACGGTACCGTATTTGCCGTGCCGTCGGTCAGTCAGGTGGCGCTGCGTCCGGCGGTCGCCATCCCCATGTTCTTTGGCTTTGCTTTTGGGCCCTCGGTGGGCTTTTTCACCGGTGCAGTGGGCAACATGTTCGGGGATGCCTTGACCGGCTTTGGGCTTTCGCCGCAGTGGTCGGTTGGCAACGGTTTGATCGGCATGGTGGCCGGTATGGCGCTGTTGTTCAAGGATCGCCAGAAAGGTGTGAATACGGTTTTGGTGGTCAGTTTCATTCTGGCACTGCTGGCAACCCTGGTCTTCTTCCTCAACCGCAATGTTCCGAATATGATGTTCTTCGACCCTGAAGCCGGCATTTTTGGTGATGCGACCATCTCGTGGTTTGCCGGTCTTTCGGCAATTGTGGGCTTTTTGCTGGTTGTCGGCATTCGCTTTACCGCGGTGTTCAATAAAAACCCGGAGGTGACCGCGGCTGTGGCGTGGAGCCTGCTGGGTAACTTCATCGGGATTGGTTTTGCAGCCATTTCGGATATCTGGATCAATGGGTATCCCCCGGCGGTGGCCATCGTTGGCGAGTTCCTGCCGGCTGCCGGCCCGAATTCGATCTTCGCTGCCATTCTGGTACCTTTGCTGGTGGCTGCTTATTCTTCTGTTCAGCGACAAACCGGAAGATAATCACTTGAAAGGAAAGGACATAGCCCTCAATGCTGGTCACCTGGCGTTATAAACCCCGCAAATCCCTGATTCAATCCTTCGATCCGCGCGCCTGGATCATCTTTTTTGCCTGCTACATTGCCTGTACGGTGTTGTTCTGGGATTTGCGCTACCTGCTGGTGCTGTTTGCCATGGCAATGGTGGTGGTGTTTACATCGGGGATCCGGTTTTCAGAAATGCGCCGGGCGTGGCTGTTCATTGGGGGCTTTGTGGTCTTTTTCTCCTTTCTGACCTTTTTAACCGGCCGGGGTGGGATTGAGCTGTACACTGAAGAACACCTGATCACCCGTTGGGAAGCCGGGTTTACACTGCTTGGCTGGCGACCAACCCTGACGGTAACGGCGGAAAAAACCATGTACGCCGTCTCCATGCTGGTGAGGGTGTTCAGTCTGGCCAGCATGACCATTTTGATTCCGTATTCGCTCAACCCGGCCCATTATGGCATCATTTTCAAAGGGTTAGGACTGCCGGACAAGGTTGCCTACGGCATGGATCTGACCATGCGCTTTATTCCATCTTTTGGACGGGATTTCATGCTCACCCGGGACGCACAGCGGGCGCGTGGCTACGAGCTGGAAAAGTTGAGCGGCGGACTGGTGGCACAGGTGCGTAAACTGGCTCCATTGATTGTGCCGGTCACCATTCATGCCATTGTTTCCAGTGAAGACATCATTGATGCGATGGATTTGCGCGCCTTTGGTGTGGGGCCGCGCACCTGGCTGGAGGAATTGCATTACCGCACCCGTGACCGATTGTTAATCGGTTTTGGGGTGGTGATGTTGTTGACCAGCATTGCCCTTTCTCTCTTCGGTATGGGTAAGTTCTGGGTGCCGCAATTCTTGCTGCAACTGGCGGCCGCGGGTTGAATGGCGCATGGAGCGAAAAAAGCAAAAACTGCCGGTAAGTTCATTACCGGCAGTTTTTATTTTAAAGTGAAAGGATAAACCGGCTGTGGAAAGTCGGCCTATAAAATTTTAACCATGGAAAATTGTCCGGCAAAACGGCTGCTTTCAAATACGGGTGGGGCAGCCAGGGCTACCACAACCCCGTGCTGGCGCACACTTTCCAGCACTTCCCCGAATTGGCGAAAATCCGCCTGGGTGGTATTGAGGATCTCATCCCGGATGCGCTGACGCTCTTCATCGGTGATGCCCAACAGGTGGCGGATGAGGGCTGTATAGCCTTTGGCATCCGGCAACTGGTAGGCATCCACCTCGCCGATGGCACCGATGATGGCTTTGGTCAATTCGCTTTCGCTTAGCTCCAACCGGCGCAGATAATCGCTGGTTTGATCGAAGGCTTGCAGGGTCTGGTCCAGATTGGGGTCGCGGTACGAAAGGAAGTTGAAATTGCCAGACTGTTGGTCGAACACCGCAAACCCGCCGTAAGCGCCACCCTGTACCCGCACTTTTTCCCACAGGTAACTGCCCCGTAAATAGGGGACGATCACAAGAGCCGATCCGTGAAAGGTGTAGCCGTGTTGGTACAAGTTTGCACCTTTCCCCACAAAGTTGACCTGCAACGGCATGGATAGACCTTCCACATCCGGCAGTTTGCCGGTTGACCATGAGTGACGTCTGGATTGGCCCTGCGGCAGGCTGTTGAGGAAGTCCTCCACCCGTGGACGAATCATTTGCCAGTTAGCCGAATCAAGAGTGATGTTGCAAACAGCGACGGCGCGTTGAAGGAGCGTGCTGCGGATGGATTCAAAGGTCTGGTGGACACTTTCCCAATCCGTGTCGATTTTCGTGAGCAGATCGCGCAGAAAGAACAATTGACTGACGCCGCTGGTCTGCTCGGCAGCCCAATCGGCTTCATTGAAGCGTGCCTTCAAGCGGGTATTCACCACCCGATGCCCGGCGTGGACAATCCCCGATTCCATGCTGGCTTTGTTTTCCAGCACCATCTGGCGGATGCGCTCCCGATCATGCAGGCGGGCGCTGGTCAACACATCCTTGAGGATGGCAAGTAAGTCAGCGGCCTGATCGGTCATGGCTTTACCGCGCAGGAACAACCAGGCGGCGCTCTGGTGGGTGTGACGCGAGAGTGAAAAGAGGGTAGTGGGGTAAATGCCCCCGGTGCGCTGCCCAATCTGCTGAAGCAGCTGGACAAAGGTCAGGTCGCGCGTACCGGTTTCCAGCAGAGCACGGCTGAATATGGGCAAATAGGGCAGCCATTCCTGCGGCAGGGTGTGCAGGTCAAACCCCAAATCCAGATAAAGAATGCCGTTGGTGAACAGGTCGTGGTAGAGGATTTTGCTTTCGGCTAGCAGAATTTCCTCGCTGGGGATGGTCTTGATCTTGGGTTCAAGGTCTGCACGGGTGAGCATCGGAATGGTTGCGAGTGCTTCGGGACTGTCGGGGGTTTCTTGTCGGCGTTTGAGTTCGCGGGTGATCTGGACGATTTCTTCGATTTGCTCGGCGGTCATCCCGGCGCGGGCCTGCTGCAAACGCTGTTGTTCCGCAGCGGCGCGCTGCTGCCCTAATTGCGGATCGGGGCGTAATACCAGACTGACGCGGTGTGGATTTTCCAAAAAGTGCCGGCGGATCAGGTTTTCAAAGAAGCGTTCACCAGCCTGAAAGCGTTGCTTGATGGCATTCAGGGGGGCTTCAAATGCCAGGGCGTCAATGGGATTATGACCGTACACCCAGTTTTCCACTGCGTTGAGCATCATCACCAAACCGCGTGGATAAGACCCGGTATTGTTTTCCCTCAGGCTGAATTCCACCGTGTTAAGCGAAGCGCGCAGCGTTTCAGGATCAAATCCCTTCTCGGCAATCTCGCTCAGTGTGTCCAAAATCAATTGCTCGACCTGATCGGTATCCGGCTCGGCTACGCCTTTTAACCCAACCGAGTACATGGTCTGGCGGTAGCCGGTTTGAAAACCGCCGCCGGTTAAATCCTCACCCAATCCCGAATCGATCAGGGCCTTCCGCAGCGGTGAGGCGGATGTGCCAATCAAAGCATGATCCAGAATGTGAAGCGCCAGAATCTCTTCCAGGTTTCCGCTCTCCACCAGTAGCCAGTTGAGGGTGATCTGAGCTTTGGCATTGGGGTCGTCCCCACTGTCAAAAGTAACCTCTTTTTTCTGCGGGGCGCTGAAGCGCGGCTGCAGGGGAATTTCGACGGGAATCTCGCGGCGGGTGTACGCTTTGAGCGCTTCGGCCATGTATTTCAAACGCTGTTCGGGATCATCATCGCCGTAAAAGTAGATCAATGCGTTACTGGGATGGTAATAGGTTTCATAAAAAGTGCGGAATTTTTCATACGTTAGCGAGAGGATTGACTCTGGCTCCCCGCCGCTATCGTAGCGATAGATGGTATCTGGAAATACGGCGTGCTGGGCTTCTTCCGCCATTACCGAATCGGGCGAGGAATATGCCCCCTTCATTTCATTGAAGACAACTCCTTTGAAAGTCATCTCTCCCTGCGGTTCTTCCAGCTCGTAGTGCCAGCCTTCCTGATAGAGGGTGTAGGGGGAAATCAACGGATGAAACACAGCGTCCAGATAGACATCTATTAAGTTGTAAAAATCCTTGAGGTTGGTGCTGGCGACCGGATAGATGGTTTTATCCGGGTAGGTCATCGCATTCAAAAAGGTATTGAGTGAGCCTTTCATCAATTCCACAAACGGCTCTTTGACCGGGTATTTCTGGGAACCGCACAGCACCGAATGTTCCAGGATGTGAGGCACGCCGGAGGAATCCGGTGGAGGCGTGCGGAAGGCGATACCGAAGACTTTGTTCTCATCGTCGTTTTCGAGGGAAAGCAGTTGCGCTCCGCTTTGGCGGTGTTCCCATAGGCGGGCGCGGGTATTATATTCGCGGATAAAGCGGTCTTCCAGCAATACAAAACCGTGTAATTCTGTCATATTTACCTCTTGTCATGATTTTAAAGTTTTCTGGCTGGCGGGCAGGCGGAACAGAAACGGCAGACCGGCCAACACAAGCACCCCGCTCAGCCAGTAAGCCGTGCGCAGGCTGAACATATCCCCGATTGCACCGACGGTCAGGGTCGCAAAGGAACTACTTACGAACGAGACAGCCATGTAAATGCCATTGGCGAGGGCGCGGTTTTCCGGGAAGCTTTCCTGCACAATTGCCATTACTACCGGGGTCATGGAGAGCAGGCCAAACCCCAGCCCCAGCAAGGCGGGAAATTGCAGCCAGCCATGCAGGTTGAGCAGTAAAAAGATGAATAACGAGGTGCTGACGAGGGAGAAGATCATCACCGGCCTTCTGCCAATCCGGTCAGAAAGCGAGCCGGAAAGGAGGGCGCCAATCACCCCGGCTGCCTCCAGCACCGAAAGCGATGCCCCAGCCAGCATCAGATTGGCACCTTCTTCGGTGAGGAAGGTGGGTAAATAGGTGGACACACTGACAAACGCCAGGGCGCGGGTAATGAGAATGATCGAGAGCGGTATCAAAACCGGTCGCATGGTGATGAGAGCTTTTTTCCACGGTAGGGCGTTGTGGCTCTCCGGGTGACGGGCAGGCAGTTGGCGCAATTGAACCGCCATCCACAACGAGACCAGAACCCCGCCAACAGCCAGCCATGGCGTACGCTGCATGCCCAGCGTGGAAACTGCCGAAACGATGATGATTGGGCCGAGGGTGCGCCCCAGTTCACCGCCGACCATCCAGAAACTCATTCCCATTCCCAGCCGGTTGGCCGAAAGCCGCCCGGCCAGTACCGGACCGGTGGCATGCAGACTGGCGGAACTCAGCCCGGCGATGATCAACAGCATGGCTGCCAGCCAGTAATATGGTGCAATTCCCAGCAGGCTCATCGCCAGCGCGGTGATGGTGGGGGTGAGGATGACGAAAATGCGCAGTGAACGCCGGTCAGCCAGATAGCCGATGAAGGGTTGCAGCAAGGAGGGAGCGGTCATGAACACCGAGAGCAGGCCGGCTTCGGTCTTGATGAGGGAGAATTTTTCGATCAGCAAAGGCAGAAGTGGCGGCAGAAAAGCCTGATAGGTATCGTGGACCCCGTGGGCCGTGGCTACGGCGCTGACCTTGCCGGTACGAAAAGTCGCTTCTTCAATGGTGGCAGCCCCGGGCGCTGCGGTACTGAGTTCGGTTGGAGATGTCGGGTTCAAAGGCAGCCTCGATGCAATTCGCGTCAGGATTGACGGCGGATCTCGCCTTCAACTTCAAAAGAAAGCGGCCGAGCAGGCGGGTGATCTCCGTAATCGGTCAGGTCTTCGATTTTGATCCGTAATTTCAAGGCGGGAGCATGGGGGTTTTCGATCAGGTGACGCAAGATCTTTTCGTCAGCCTGAACGCCAAACACTTTCAGCAAACGGCGGATGTCATTGCGGCTGGTATCTTCCATCTTTTTGACCTCCTTTGGCAAAGCAGGATTCGGGACAGGTCAATCTTAATCGCAAAGGGATTTTCAATCAAGCCGCGCCAGCGGTTTGGTTAAGGTGTGAAGTTTTTTCCGGCGCTGGTCAACCCAAATGGCCAGCACAGCGATCAATGTGGAAGCTAAAATAAATGCAGCAGCAATATGATAGGTGCGCTGCAAGCCCCCAACCAGCGCCTCCGCGCCGGCTGTGGTGATGTCCGTGCCGGAGGGTAAACCTCCCGCTGCCAGCACACTGGCCGAAAACAGGGTGCCCATTAACGGCAGACCGGTAGTCTGCCCCAGCGTGCGGGAAAGCACCAGCAGGCCGGAACCAATTCCCAGCCTGTCCGGCGGAACGGTGCTCATCACGGCGCTGTTGTTGGGGGCCTGAAAAAGCCCCATCCCAATCCCGAATAACAACGTGCGTGGGAGGAATTGCAGCGGGGTCATTCCTTCCTTCACGGTGGAAAGTGCAAGGCAGCCAGCCGCGATGGAAATCAAACCGATCAGGCTGATGACCCGTGAGCCGAAACGGTCGGAAAGGTAACCAGCCAGCGGCGCAACGACGCCCATTCCAATCGGGTGAACCATCATCAGCAAGCCGATCATGCTGGATGAGAGGTTCAAAACCAGTTGCAGGTAAAACGGCAGAATGAACATACCCGCCATGACAATGAAAACCAGAAAAGCCATCAACAAGTTCATGCTGAATAACAGGTTGCCAAAGAGATGCAAGTCCACCATCGGCTGAGAGATGCGGGATTCGAGCCAGACGAAAGCCACTAAGCCCAACCCGGCTGCGCCGAGGCTGAAAGTAACCAGCGGCTGTCCAAACCCGGATTGCTGACCACTGGTCATACCAAGGGCATACAATCCAAGGGTGAGGAAGAGCAGTAAACCGCCCCAGCGGTCAAACCGCTGGTCCGGCCGGGCAGGCGGCAGGTTGGGGATGAAGCGGTAGACAATCAGCAGGGCTGCCATTCCAATCGGTACATTGACCAGAAAAATCCAGTGCCAGGAAGCAACGCTCAAGATCAAACCGCCCAGCGGCGGACCGATGGCAATCCCAATCGAAACGATGCTTCCCATGATTCCGAGTGCCCGGCCGCGCTGGCTGGCAGGAAAAATCTGGGTGATGATGGCAATCCCAAGCGCTTGCGTAAAGACAGCCCCCAAACCCTGAATGGCGCGGCAAACGATCAGCCAGTAGATCTGGTTGGAAAGCGCACAGAGAACCGATCCCACCGTGAAGAGTGCCAGGCCGGTCAGGTAGAGATATTTTTTGTTGAGCATGTCCCCCAGGCGAGCAGCCCCCATTAAGAGTGAGGTAATCACCAGAATGTAAGCCAGGATGACCCATTGAACGGTCGCAAAACTGGCTTCAAAAATCTCTACAAAGGCGGGTAGAGAAATGTTCACAATGCTCGAATCGAGGGTTGCCATCAGCACGCCCATGCCAACCCCAGCCAATGCCAGCCAGCGGGCGGATGAATTTGTCGGTGAGGCGGGATTAATTTGCATGATGATACCGATAATGCGATCAGTTGAAGGTTTTAAGAGGTGGTCTCAGATCATCCTTCCGGGATGAAGCAAAACCCATTTTCGGTGCGGGTGATGATTTGCGGTTTTTGGGGATCTTCTTCCAGTTTGTTTTGAAGACTGCGAATGGTGTTTTCAACCAGTGCCTGCACGGTACGCTGGGGCAGCACTTCTCCGCCCCAGCCGGCTTCGTAAAGAGTGGCAATGGGCACTTCGGAATAAACATTGTCCATCAGGCAGGAGAGCAGGCGGGCTTCGGTGGGGTTAAGGTCAATCAGGATGCCGCCGCGGACGAGCGTGTTGTTCTCCAAATTCAGCTGATAATGCGAACTCCAGCCGGACGGTTGATCAGTTTCTTGAGGCGGAAGCGTGCGTGCGACCCGGTCAATCCGTTCCAGCAATTTGGACATGGCAAATGGTTTGACAATGTAATCATCCGCACCCATGAAGTAACTTTGTTCCATGATTCCGGCGTCCGAAAGGGCGGTAAGCATGATAACTGGGGCCGTAGAAACCCGCCGGATCGCTTCCAGCACATTCAACCCGTCCACTTCGGGCATCATGATGTCCAGCAGAATAATGTCGAACGTTTCATGTTCCAGCAGGGTCAGGGCGGCCTGACCGTGACCGGCGGTTTGGATTTTATGACCGGCTTTTTCGATGATCATTGTGACCAATTGCCGGGTGTCGGCGTCATCATCCACCAAAAGGATTCTCAGTTTACGGCCTGTTTTTGTGCTGGACATGGATAGTTCCTCCCGCTGCGCGAATGACCCGCCTGAATTCTGGCAGCAAAAATTCGCAGATACAACCCTATGGGTTATTGTAGATAGGAATCACGAAAATGGCAAGTTTGAAGAGGCCTCATTCCGGCACACGAGCGGGTATGGTAAAATTTCCGTCATGAATAAGCGGGAAGAAAAAATCGAAAAACTCAATGGGGAGCCGCGGTTATTGAAACTGGTGCGGGTAGCCGGATCACACCGCGAGATGGGACGGCAAATTGGTGAAGAATGCCGCCAGCAAATTCAGCATAGTATCGAAAATGCCCGAAAACTGCTTGCCGATGCTTACGACACGCTTCAACTGGATTGGGATGGCGCTTTGATTCAGGCGCGCAAATACATGCCGTTTGCCGACGAGCGTTACCCGCAATATGTTGAGGAATTGCGCGGCATGGCCGAAGGCGCGAATGTTGGTCTGGACGATCTTGGAATGCTGAATGCCATGGAAGCGGTTACGATGGACGCCCTTCACCTCACCAAATGTACCAGCATGGCGGTCAGCCAGGAGCGTACCACCAATGACCGGGTTTTGATTGCCCATAATGAGGATTGGCTGCCCGAAGACGAGGCCGACGTTTTTCTGATTTACGCCAAACCGGATGATGAGCCTCCGTTTCTGGCAATGACCTATGGGGGACTGTTGCCGAATATCGGCTTCAATGCCTATGGAATTGCCCAGTGCTGTGATTCGGTATATCCAACTGACAGCCGGATTGGTATTCCCCGTATCATCGTCTCGCGAGCCGTACTGGCAGCCCGGACGCCGGGCGAGGCTATTCGACACATGCTGGCACCCCACCGCGCCGCCGGTTACAATCATTTGCTGGCGCACGAAAGCGGTGAAATTTATTCGGTGGAGGTCTCAGCACGCCAGTTTGCTATTTTAGAGCCTGAAAATGGTGTGATGGTGCATACCAATCATTATCTGGATACGCACATGCGAACGATTGAGAGTGAGCCGGATGAATTGATCAGCACACGGGTTCGTTATCTGCGGGCCAAACGTCTGCTGGCGCAGCAGGAAAAACACACCATTCGCTCCTTGCAGGCCATTCAGAAGGATCATGTCAATCACCCTGATTCGATTTGCAATCATGCGGTGGTGGGAGATCCGCTTGATCGCGAAAAGACCATCACAGCTCTGACGATTGACCTGACCAACCGGCAAATGCACGCCTGCTGGGGCAATCCGTGCAGCAGTGTATTTTCAACATACCAATTAGATGCTTGAGAAAGGCGAAAAGTTTTTACGATGGAAAATCAGAACTTACAATCACCGCGCCGTTCATTACTGGATTACTTAACAATCACAATCCGCGGCTTTTTGATGGGCACGGCGGATGCTGTGCCGGGGGTTTCCGGCGGCACAGTGGCTCTGTTGGTGGGTATTTATGAGGAATTGATCCAGTCCATCCGTGCGGTGGCGGATTTGCGTCATTTGCAGCGGGTTTTCCGCCTGCAATTCAAGGCTTTGCTGGACGAGCTGCCGTGGAAATTTCTACTGGCGTTGGTGTTGGGCATCTTTGCCGGGGCAGTTACGCTGGCGCATTTGCTGGAAAACCTGCTGGAAACTCAGCCGCTGTTTGTCTGGGCGTTCTTTTTTGGCTTGGTTGCGGCCTCGGCGGTGGTTGTTGCTCGCCGAGTGCGGGTTTGGGGGGGAGCTAACGTTTTGCTGCTGATTGGTGGAGCGGTGATTACCTACCTGGTCGTTGGGCTGGTGCCGATGGACACTCCCGACACCTTTCTGGCTTTTTTCCTGAGCGGGATGATTGCCATTTGCGCCATGATTTTACCGGGTATTTCGGGTGCGTTTGTTCTGGTACTGCTGGGAAAGTATCAGGATGTGCTGGCAGCCGTGACCGGCCTGGATATTCCTCGCTTGATTGTCTTTCTACTGGGAGCAGTGGTGGGAATATCGCTCTTCTCGCGAGTTTTGGGGTGGTTATTCCGCCGGTTTCATGATGCCACCATTACCCTGATGATCGGTCTGATGCTCGGTTCGCTGCGGAAATTATGGCCATGGAAAGGTGAATCGGCCGGGGTGGGCGAAATCCTCACTCCGGGAGGTGGTGAATCATTGATCAATGTGCTGCCGGCGTGGAGCGGCGAAACATTGCTGGTCGCGGTTGTTGCTCTTTTCGGGTTTGGGCTGGTGGTCGGGCTGGAAGGACTGGCGGCTCGCCGCAAAATGATGACGAGAACCATCAGCGTTCCAGCGGCAGGGGAGTAAGTACCAATGAAGAGCCATGCCGGTTTGAGCCGTTCAACGCCTTTTGCGCACACCTATTCGATTGTTGCCCGCGATCCACACAGCGGTGAAATGGGTGTGGCGGTACAATCGCACTGGTTCTCGGTCGGTTCGATTGTGGCGTGGGGCGAAGCCGGAGTCGGTGTGGTTGCAACCCAGGCGTTGGTACGGGTTTCCTACGGGCCGCAGGGGTTGACCTTGATGCGGGCGGGCGTGCCGGCGCCGGCTGCCTTACAGGCTTTGCTGTCCGCAGACGATGAACGCGAAGTGCGACAGGTGGCCATGCTCGATGCGAAGGGGCGGGTGGCGGTGCATACCGGTTCGCGCTGCGTGGCCGAAGCGGGTCATAAATTGGGAGAAGGTTTTTCGGCTCAGGCGAACATGATGGCCTCTTCCACCGTGTGGGGGGCCATGGCCGAGGCGTACCAGCGCACCGAAGGGGATCTGGCAGAACGACTGATGGCTGCGTTGGAGGCAGCCCAGGCAGAGGGCGGGGACTTGCGCGGCCAGCAAAGCGCTTGCTTACTGGTGGTAGCCGCTGAGCGCACCGATCAACCATGGGAAGGGGTACGCGTCAATTTGCGGGTAGATGATCATCCCCAGCCGCTGGGGGAATTACGCCGTCTATTGACCGTTCATCGTGCTTATGACTGGATGAACCGCGGCGATGCGCTGTTGGGAATGGGCGATACCCAGGCGGCTATGCAGGCTTACCGCCGCGCGGCGGCTTTGCTACCCGAAAATGAAGAAATTCTCTTCTGGCAGGCGGTTACGCTGGCTGATTTGGGCCGTCTTGAGGAGGCTTTGCCCGTCTTTCAGGATGTCTTTCGCCGAAATCCGCTGTGGAAGGTGATGGTGAAGCGTCTGCCCCCAGCCGGTTTAATGCGGAGTGGGCCGGAGGTTATCGAAAAAATCACCGGCAGTACGAACGAGTAAATGCTTTATTAACGGTCTGGCACAAAAGTTGCAAATTGAACGGGAGGGTATAATAATCTCATTGTGCTTGACTCTGTGCTAAAGGCTTGCCTGTGTTCGATTTGACCGTTTTCAAGTACAACCGCTTGCAGGGAAAAGAAGAAAGTGACCTGCCGGGGCTGTTCACCAGCCTGCCGCTCAAACGCACCGCGCGCGGACGCGAAAAAGACCGGTTGGTGATCTTTTTGCAACTGGCTGAACGGGGGAGTCCGCTTCAAGGCGCACCTGAGGATCTGCTGGAAAAACTTGGTCGGGTATATTTTGCAACCCGCGGCCCGGTCACCAGCGCGATGAAAGCGGTAGCCGATCAAATAAACGAACGGTTGCTGGCGCGCAATCTTCGGCAGGCAAAAGAAGGCAATCCGCTGCTGGGGTTGTTGATTGTGGCGGTTTTGCATGAGGAAATGCTTTATCTGGCGCATTGTGGGCCGGTGCACTCGTTTGTGGTCAATGCCCAAACGGTTGAACATTACCATGACCCGCAAGGGGCTGGCCGCGGCCTGGGAATCAGCCGGACGACCGCTGTTCGGTTTTACCGTTGTGCTTTTCAAGCCGGTGACCTGGCTTTGTTGTGTGTAAAACCTCCGCAAAACTGGTCTCGTCAAACCCTTCTGGGCAGCGCCCAATTGTCGTTGGATAATTTGCGCCGCCGTCTGTTGGTTCAGCCGGACGAGAATCTCGGTTTCGTGATGCTGCGAACCCGCAAAGGGACGGGTGAACTTCAAGTTCGTAACCTTCGGGCAGTAGAGCCGGAACCCTCCCCGCTGCTGAGAACGGTGGAATCGGCACCGGAGCACCCGGAACAATCCAGCGAAATACCCGCCGTTCAACCTCCTGCCACAGAAAGGCAGCCCCAGGAAAATAAACGTGCGGTGTACCTTGCCGGTGAAAAGGAAAGCGAATCTGTTCCTTCAGCCAGCGTGATGCAGCGCCTACGGGACCGGCTGGGGAAAGTGCATGTGGAGATTGCCCGGAAAAAGGTGTCTTCTGGTGCACAGTCTGCGGAGGGTGTGAGCCGCCAATCGGTTGAAGAGACGCCGCAGCCCATCCCGGTTGAAACCTCTCAGCCAGCGGTTTCTCCTCCCATCAAACAAGTTTCACCGGCGGTCCGTAAAGCCGGTGGATGGTTGAACCGCGCCCTGCACGGCTGGCAGGCTTTTCATCAGCGCAACGCTGCCGTACTTTCGCGCTGGACGGCTCGATTGCTGCCGGGCAAAGCTGAGCGGTTGCCGGCACTTTCAAACGGTGCCATGTTGTTTATTGCGGTGGTCGTGCCGCTGATTGTTGTGGCCATTGCGATGACTGCTTACTGGCAGCAAGGACGTGGCGAGCAGCACCGGCTTTTCCTTTCTCAGGCTGAACAGATGCTGGCTCAGGCAGATGCCCAAACCGATGTGCTCATGAAGCGGGTCAATTATGAGGCTGCGCTTGGTTATCTGGATCAGGCAGCCGAATTTGGCAATTCCGAACGATTGCGCAGTCTGCGCCGGCAGATCTTGTCGGCAATGGATCAACTGGATGGGATACGCCGGCTGGAGTTTTCGGCGTTACTCCCAGGCCCCTTCGATAACAAGGTCAACATTACCCGGATCGTTTCGACACCCTCGGAGGATTTATACTTACTGGATCAGGCCAGCGGACGGGTGATTCGGCTGGTGTACACCCGTCCAGGTTATGAAGTGGACAGCCGCTTTTTCTGCGGGCCAAATCTTGTGGGGGGGTTGATCATCGGCCCTCTGGTGGATATTGCCGCTGCGCCCATCCCCAACTCGTTAGATGCGGTGGTGATGGGGATTGATGCGTTTGGTAATTTGTTGTACTGCTCACTGGATGCCAATAAAACCAGCGCCGTCCCTCTGCGCCCGCCGGACGCCGGCTGGGGTGAACTGCGGGCGATGATCTACTCGCCCGGTCTGTTGCACCTGCTCGATCCGCGTTCTAATGCCGTATGGCGGTTTGATGGGCAGGGAGTGGATTTCAGTGACCCGGCAGCAGGACCGCGCCTTTTCTTCGGTGACTCTCCTCCCGATCTCTCTGCTGCGGTGGATATTGCTATTTACCAGAACGATCTGTACATCCTTCGCGAAGATGGCAGGATGATCCTGTGTACATATAGCAGTGTCAGTTCCGTCCCAACCCGCTGTAATGATCCTTATCCTTACCGTGTCAGCCGTGCGGGGGAACCCACCGAGGAAGTGGACAGTCTTGGCGTCAACCTGAGTCAGATTCAAGCTACCCAACCACCTGAACCTTCCTTGTTCGTGTTGAATCCGTCAGCCCCAGCAGTTTTCCAGTTCAGTCTTGGAATGACTTTTGTACAGGAAATTCGTCCGCTGCAAGAGGCTGCCACACCCCTGCCGGCCCGCCCGGCGACGGCTTTTCGTGTGACGATGGCGCGTAATCTGGTGTTGGCTTTTGGAAATCAGTTGTTTATTGCGTCGTTATCCCAGTAATCTTTTTTTTGGGCGGTTATAAATTCAGCCAGCGGGTCGTAATGGCAGGCAATTCATTCAGCGTTCCGATATGCACTTTGCATTGTGGCAGGGATTCGATAAAAGCCTTGCCATACTGTTTGGAAAGAATGCGCCGATCAAGGATGACCACCACACCACGGTCGGACTGGGTGCGAATCAGCCTGCCAAATCCCTGACGAAATCGTAAGATGGCTTCCGGCAACTGGTATTCATTGAACGGGTCATCAAAAGTTTCCGAGCGAGCCGCAATGATCGGGTCGGAAGGCACATCAAAGGGCAGTTTGACGATGACCAGCACAGAAAGCGCCTCACCGGGGATATCCACACCCTCCCAGAAGGCGCGGGTTCCCAGCAGAACGGCTTTATCGCTTTCACGAAATGTTTCCAGCAGGATATTGGCCGATGCGCCTTCGCCCTGTTCATAGACCTGAATGCCGGCTTCGAGCAAAGGCGGTGTGATCGCTTGAGAAGTGCGCCGCAGTTGGGCATACGACGTGAACAGTACCAGCATTCGTCCACCGGTTGCGCGCGCCAGCCGAATCAGGCTCTGTTCGACAGCGCGCTGGTAGCCGTTGGCATCGGTTGGCTCCGGAATATCTTTAGCGATGTAGAGCAGGGCTGCGTTTTCGTAATCAAACGGCGATCCGAGGATCAATTCGTCAGCCTCATCGGCATTCAGGCGCGAGCGCAGGTATTGGAATTCGCCTTCCGCCGTTAATGTTGCGGAGGTCAGGATTATGCTGTTCTTTTCATGCCACAAATATTTTTCCATCAGCGGTCCGATGTGCAGCGGGGCAATCTGCAGGGAAAGCCGGTTGTTGTTGGGACTGATTTCCACCCAGTAAATGGCTGACGGATCGGGCTGGCTGACCAGCCCGTTGAGGTAAGCCTGTGCTTCGCTCAGTCGGCGGTGGATGCTGGCTAAATTCGCCAGAGTATCTTCAATTTCTTCCCCCAGCCGATCCAGTCCCTCGCTGATCCCTTTATGCAAGTCGGCAATCAGATTGAGCAGGAGGGAGAGGGTTTCGTTGGTGCTGTCCCATTCAATTTCAATTTCTGTCCAATCGGGTAATTTGCGGGTTGACGGCAAGATGCGTACTTGCTGTCCGTAAGGGCTGACCGGTTTACCTTCGCGTGCGTTTTCCATGAACACTTCGATGCTCTTCAGGAATTGTTTGAGGTCAAAATCAAGGCGGGTGGCAAGGTCGGTTGCCCGCTGGACTGTTTGGTGGAGCAATGCCCACTCGGAGGGGCGCAGGTTTTCTTTCATCAAGGTCGTCAGTCGTCCCAGAACGCCACTGCTCAACCCGCCCAGTTCCTGTAACAGGCGACTCAGGTCGCTCTGGTTGACGCGGTAACTGAGCGCACTGGTAGAAGCCGATTCGATGTGATGACCTTCATCTACAATCAGGTACTGGTACTCAGGCAGTACCCGGCTGCCACTGACAACATCGGAGAGCAGCAAAGCATGGTTGACTATGATCAGATGGGCGCTCAGGGCTTGCTGGCGGGACTGGTAGAACGGGCAGGCTCCGCCCATACGGCTGACGCACACTTCGGCTTTGCAGCCTTCGTCCTCCGCAGAAAGACGCATCCAGACTTCCCGCTCGGCGGGGCCATTCAGATTGATTTCCGAACGATCACCCCGGCCGCCTTCCTGCAGCCAGACCAGCACTTTGGCAAGCACACGCAGCTCTTCGGGCGTTTCGGGGCCTTTGTGGCGCAGGGCTTCTAAACGGCGCGGGCAGAGATAATTACTGCGTCCTTTCAGGACAGTAGCGCGCAGGTCGAGTTTGAGAGCGTCGCGCAGGTCGGGAATGTCTTTGTTGATTAATTGCTCTTGCAGGGTAATTGTATTGGTGGAGATGACTACGCGGGTGTTGTTCTGGATGGCCCACATAGCCGCCGGAACCAGATAGGCGAATGACTTGCCGATACCGGTGCCGGCTTCAACCATGAGATGTTCACCATTCGATAAAGCCCGTGTGACCGCTCGCAGCATTTCTACCTGCTGGCTGCGGTACTCAAACTGGTCAAAATAACGCGCAAACAACCCGCCCGGTTCCAGAATAGAGGCAACCTCATCCTCATCCAACGGTTGGGGTGTTTCAACCAGAGTCAACGGCGGAGCCGGGCGGTAATCGGCTGTGAACAGCCCTTCATAATCGCGCTGACGGGTCTGGCGGGCTTCGATGGGCTGGCGGGAGCGCGCCCTCAAAATTTGCCGGAAAATCCAGCCGCCGTCCCATTCGACGGGCTCGCTATGACGAACGATTTCAGCCAGCAATTCAATCGGTAATTCCAGCGCGCGCTGGTATAACTGCCAGAAAACGGCATGAGCAAGGCGGGCATCGTCTAAGGCGCGGTGGGAATTGGGGATGAGGATGCCAAGGATTTGTCCGAGCGAGCCTAAATTATAGCGGCTGGCGGTTGGCAGAAGAACGGCCGCCATTTCATAGGTGTCAATCGCCTCCACAAGATGTAAAATCCCCTGCCGTTGCAGGAAGCCCAAATCGAAGCGGATATTGTGACCGACGACGGGGGAATCGCCGATGAAATCGGCCAGGTCTTGCAGCACGGCGCGGATGGGCGGCGCGTTCCGCACCATGTCATTGTTGATGCCGGTCAGGGCTGTAATGGCGGGAGGTATTGGGCGTTGAGGGTTGATGAGCGTATCCCACTCGGCCTCGATGCGGCTGCCGTTAAACCGAATCGCAGCAATTTCAATGACCGCATCTTTTTGGGGATCAAGGCCGGTGGTTTCAATATCCAGTGCAATTAATGAAGGCATGTCAGGGATTATACCATCCTGCTCCGCCTGCACCGCCGATTTGAAAATGGCTTTCAACTGTGGTAAAAATGGTTTCATACTTTCGGGCGTAAAGAGTTGATTCCAAATGAACCTGTCTGACGGTGTAAAAGTAATTGCCTTTGATTGGGGCGGTACCTTGATGACGGGCAGCGGCCCGCAAGACCGCCCGATGGTTGAATGGCCTGAGGTTGAGGCCGTTTCTGGAGCGGTGGAAGTCCTGCAAATCCTGCGCAGCCGTTTTCGGCTGGTCGTTTGCACCAATGCGGAAATTTCGACTGCCGAACAGGTGCGCGCTGCGCTGGATCGGGTGGGCCTGGCAGGCTATGTGGAAGCCGTCTTCACTCCCAAAGAGCTGGGAAATGCCCGCAAGCCGCAAGTTGACTTTTTCCGGCGGGTGGAGGACGCCTTGGGGGTAAGCAGACATGAAGCTCTGATGGTTGGTGATGATCCGCTGGGGGATATTGGCGGGGCAGTTGTGGCTGGCTGGCGGGCGGTGTGGTTCAACCCGTCGGGTAAACCCGCACCGGCTTTGCTGCCGCTGGGTGATGCCGAAATCATGCGATTAGAAGAACTGCCGGCAGTTCTGCAATGCCATCGCCTTCCAGCAGTGGATCAGGCGCGCTTATGGCTGCTGGAACAGCGGGCAACCGCTAATTTGCTGGTGCATGTCGAAATGGTGGCTGCGCTGGCCTATCAGATGGCCGTATGGTTGAGGAACAGCGGACAGCCCGTCAACCCGCTGCTGGCTCAACGCGGCGGTTTGTTGCATGATTTGTGTAAAATCTCGGCGCGTGGCACTAAAATTCTGCATGGTGATCTGGCAGCCGAATGGCTGCATGCCCACGGAGAGACCGAACTGGCCGGGATTGCCGCAACGCACATGCTTTTTAATCTGATTGAGGATGGAAAACGCCCCGCTACGTGGGAAGAAAAAATTGTCTATTACGCCGATAAACTGGTGGAAAACGGCCAGGTCGTTCCTTTCAGCAGACGAATGGATGCCTTGCGCCAGCGTTATGCCATGGATCAGGCATTGATTGACCGGCTGGCTGAAGCCATTCCTCCCCTCGAAAGCGAGTTAACCGCCCCGCTGGGTTGGACGATTGAGGACCTGGTGGAGCGTTTACAGCAATCCTTCTGGAAAGGGTATTAAGGACTGCCCAGCGTGTAGTAGTTATAGACCCCCTGAGCGAGGAAAGCCATCAATTCGTTGGCGGGGTTGAATAACAACTGTGTGGGGTGGTACAGGTGAACGACCAGCACGAAATTACCGCCGCTGGTGTAAATGATGCCGGCATCGCTCATCGTATGAATCAACCCATCGCGCGGGTCGGTGATCCAGCCGTGTTTGTGGGCAATTTGTACCCCTTCCGGCAGGCCGGCCTGAAAGAGGACGCCAATCCGGTTCTTGGAAAGCAGGCTGATCATCAGGCGGCATTCGCTTTGGGTGATTTCGCCGGGGAAGACAGCCGCAAAAGTGCCGCCGCCGTTGAGAGCGCACTGGTAAATATCGCTGAGTAAAACGCCGATTTCCATCGGGGTAGTTTGATTGTAACGGTCGGGGTCGGTGTTGACATCGGTACGTTGATTGGCGGGGGTGGTAAACGTGCGCAACAAGGGCGCACCGGGGTAAAAATAACCCGCGAGGAAGGTGTTTCTCAAACCGAGCGATTGTAAATCCGCCGTTACCTCCAGCGGGCCGAGGCGTGCATCCAGCACGACCTGCATCAGGCGGTCGGCCGGGTCGTTTTCGGAAAGTTCGATCATCGCCTCGAGCAGATTGGTCACTTCGGGTGAAAGCGGTTCTTCGAGCCGGCGGAACACCGATACCATAATCGGGATTTTCATGGTGGAAGCCGCCGTAAAGGCAATTCCGGGTGCAATGACCTGCCCGTCGTTGTAGGCAAAGTTGATTTCCTGCCCGGTCTGCAGATCGAGCAGGTAGATTTCCGCCAGACCGTCGTAGCCGCGAGTAGTCAGTACCTGCTGCAACAGCACCTGCACATTTTGAAAGGCCGGGCGGGTGGGGCTGACGCGGTTGAACGAAAGATTGACGACCCGATTTGCCGGATTGCGCAGTGCATCTGAGATGAGAATCACAGCCCGGTCAATATCCAGTACAATGCCCGGCTGACCCGGCTCGAAAGTGGTTGTGCCCGGAACGGGGGAGGCCGGCGAAGGCGGACGGTCATAGCGGGCGGCAATTTCATCGCGCAGATAGGCTCGCAGCCGTTCTTCCGAAATGGTTGCGCGCAGGGGAACTTCCGCGGGGGTGGGGAATTGATTCCACAGGTAGTTCCAAAAGGCGGCCCAAAACGGCTGGGCGATCCGCTGCTGATCGGCTGCAGCCAGCATGGCTTCCAGGTCCAGCCGAAAACCAGCTGCCGAAGGGCGCATCTGAATGACGGCATCGGCATAGCGGATTTCCACCGGCACGCTGTAGGCCTGAGTCAGCCGTTCAGCGGCCTGCTGGCGGTTCAAACCGGCTACCGGTACGCCGGCAATGACCGTGCCGGGGGGAAAGGCAGCCCTCAGACGGCTGTACTGCACCAGTTGTAATACCAGTAATAAAACCCCTAAAAAGATAAATAGAATGGAAACCCAGCGAAAAATGATTACGCTGCTTCGTCTCAAGCGTTCCTCCGTTCCAAACGGTACAAATTGTACCAGATTTACGCTGAAGCGCAGTTGCCACTTAAAAAACGGATGGAGATGGTCTCCATCCGTTTCTGGATGCCATGAAATTCTAGAATTTACAGGTTTTGTAACTGGTCGCGCAGGCGGGCAGCGGTTTCTTCAAAGGTAGCCAGTTTCTGGCGCTCTTTTTCGACAACCGGCGGGGGGGCTTTTTCGGCAAAGGGCGAAGCCAGTAACCCTCGCAGGCGTTCGATTTGTTTTTCAACCTCGGCCAGTTCGTTTTGCAAGCGGGCGCGCTCGGCTTCCACATTCACCAGATCGGCCAGCGGCAGGTAAATTTCGATACCGGCCACCACAATTGCAATCTGATTTTCAGGTTTTTCCGGTAAATTTGCCAGCATTGTCAAATGATCGGGTTGAAGATAAGCCAGCGCCGCAATGGCGGCAGCCTGTTGCTGAAATACGGTTAATTTTTCACCGGCAACGATGGTTGCCGGAATGCGTTTGCCGGGTGTGACCTTTTTCTCGGTACGCAGGTTGCGAATGGCGCGGATGACCTCCTGGATCAGGTTGAAATCAGCGATCTTCTGCTCTTCCCACCCTTCAACAGGCTGGGCTTCTGGCCAACGGGCGATGATCAGGGCTTCTTCCCAGCCGCCTTTTGGACTGAAGGCCTCACCTTTCTCCTGCGCGGCGCGTTTGAGATGCCCCCACAATTCCTCGGTCACAAAAGGCGTAAAGGGATGCAGCAAGCGCAGGGAGGCATCCAGGACGCGCAGCAAGGTTTGAGCCGTGTAAAAAGCGCGGTCGCCCCCTTCGGCTAATTGTAATTTCGCAATTTCCACATACCAGTCGGCAAATTCCGACCAGAAGAAGTCGTAAATCTGGCGGCCGGCTTCGCCATACTGGTAATTGGTGAATAAACGCTCCACATCCCGCAGCAGCTGCTGCAGGCGCGCCCAAATCCACGAGTCGGCCAGCGTCCACTGCGGGGCGGCCTGCGCCTGAGCCGGGGCTTGTGCCAGCGCGCCGAGGACAAACCGCCCGGCGTTCCAGACTTTATTGGCAAAGTTGCGGTTGGCTTCCACTTTCTTCAGGCTCAGGTTCATATCATTGCCGGGGGTGGAGCCCACCAGCAGGGTGAAGCGCAGAGCATCCGTGCCCATTTCGTCCATCACTTCCAGCGGGTCAATCACATTGCCTTTGGTTTTGCTCATCTTCTGGCCTTGTTCGTCGCGGATCAAGCCATGCAGATAAACCGTGTGGAAAGGTGGCTTGCCGGTGAATTCCAGCCCGAACATAATCATGCGCGCCACCCAGAAGAAGAGGATGTCGTATCCGGTTTCCAGCACACTGGTCGGGTAAAAGTAGCGCAGGTCGGGGGTGTCTTCCGGCCAGCCCAGCGTGGAAAACGGCCACAGTCCGGAGGAGAACCATGTGTCCAGCACGTCTTCATCCTGATGGATGTGGCTGCTCTGGCAGTGGGCGCAATGAGTCGGGTCATCGCGGCTGACGGTGATCTCGCCGCACTCATCGCAGTACCAGACCGGGATGCGGTGGCCCCACCATAACTGGCGGCTGATGCACCAGTCCTCGATGTTTTCCAGCCAGTTGTAATAGACTTTGGTGAAGCGTTCCGGGACAATTTTGATGCGTCCCTCACGGACGGCTTCCAAAGCAGCCCGGGCGAGGGGCTGAATTCGCACGAACCACTGAGTTGAGATCATCGGCTCGACAATCTCACCACCGCGTTGGGAGCGGGGCACATTGAGGGTGTAAGGTTGTTCCTTGATCACCAGTCCGGCGGCGCGCATGTCTTCCCACATTCGTTTGCGGCACTCGAAGCGGTCCAATCCCTGATACGGTCCGCCGTTTTCGTTGATGGCGGCATCGGGTGTGAGGATGTTGATCATCTCCAGATTGTGGCGCAGGGCAATTTGATAGTCGTTGGGGTCATGCGCCGGGGTGATTTTGAGCGCGCCGGTACCGAATTCGCGGTCAACGTACTCATCAGCAATGACCGGGATGGGGCGGTTGAGGATGGGGACGAGCACCTTGCGCCCCACATAAGCGCGGTAACGGTCGTCTTCAGGGTGGACGGCTACCGCCGTATCGCCCAGAATCGTCTCCGGACGGGTGGTGGCAACCGGAATGTACTCCTGCGGGTTATCAGCCAGCACGTACTTGAAAAAGTAAAGCGTGCCGGGCTCTTCGCTGTATTCAACTTCCAGATCCGAGACGGCGGTTTTGAGGCCGGGTGACCAGTTAATCATGCGCGGGCCGCGGTAAATCAGGCCTTTTTCGTACAGGCGGACAAAGGCTTCGCGCACGGCGCGCGAGAGACCCTCATCCAGCGTAAAGCGCTCGCGCGACCAGTCGCAAGAAGCGCCGAGGCGGCGAATCTGGCGGGTGATGATGCCGCCGTACTTTTCCTTCCACGCCCAGGTGCGGCGCAGGAATTCCTCCCGCCCCAGTTGCTCGCGCGAAAGTCCTTCTCTGGCGAGGGCTTTTTCCACCTGCAATTGGGTGGCGATGCCGGCGTGGTCAGTGCCCGGCACCCACAGGGTGGGGACGCCTTTCATGCGGTGGTAGCGGATCATCAGGTCTTCCATCGCCACGAACATGGCATGGCCGAGGTGCAGTTCGCCGGTTACGTTGGGGGGCGGAATGGAGATGACGAACGGGCGGCGAGAAGGGTCGTGATCCGGTGAACGGGGGTCGTTGGATGGTTTGAAATAGCCGCTGGCTTCCCAGTGGGCGTAAATTTTTTCTTCCACAGAGGCAAAGTCATAAGTCTTCGGTAAGGAAAATGGTTGATTCATGCTCGCTCCTCGATTACGAAAAAAATCCATCAAAAAAGCAGCCCTTCGTTTTGAGGACGAAAGGGCTGCTTCCGCGGTACCACCTCAGTTCATTGCCCAATCGGGCAATGCTCTCTAACCTGAATGGACTTTCAGGTTTTGCGCTAACGGGCAATCCCGCGCCGTTCTACTTTCCCATTGTGGGGATTTCTTCGGCGAGTACGCCGGGCGACCTTCGGTCAGGGTTCACTGGGGAGGCTTTCAGCCATTGGCGCTCCGTCTCTGTCAGTGACCGGTCAACCTACTCCTCCCGGCACTCCGGTATGAGTTTTGATTATTATAGCGGTTTCAGGCGCGGCTGTCAAACCGAGCGCCGGGCGCAGTTGGCAGTCTTAGGGGGAAACCGGATCTTGTTCCGATAAGTAATTTTATCCCAGCCTTATGGATTTCGTGAAATTTTTGGAGAAGACCGATCAGGATGAAAGCGGTTGAGTTTCACCTTCCTGGATGTATAATTGATACAATGTTTATCACCTTTAGAAGTTTTCAGATCATCCAGCGGGATGGCAGTAAAAAACCTTGGAAGTTGAATCTTGAAAAAATTAGGGATATCTGAAAGCCTTTGCAAATAAGTAGAACGCTGGAATATATGTCTCGCGCTCAGTTAAAGGAGAAGAGGATGGCAAGGCTCGTGTTCAGCATGAATCAGTCCCTGGACGGGTACGTTGATCATACGGCTTTTGCGCCAAGCCCGGTGCTGTTTCGCCACTTTATTGAGGAAGCTAGAGGGCAAGCCGGCAGTGTGTACGGCCGCCGCATGTATGAAATCATGCGTTACTGGGACGAGGATCATCCAGAATGGGATGCGGACGAGAATGCCTTTGCAGTCGCTTGGCGCAACCAGCCCAAATGGGTTGTCTCCCGCTCGTTGAAGGTGGCAGGCCCTAACGCCACGCTAATTGAAGAAAATCTTGAGGGTGCAATCCGTGAGATAAAGTTGACACGCGACGGAGAGATTGAAGTGGCTGGACCAGACCTGGCGCACAGCCTGACCAAACTTGGCCTGATTGATGAATATCGAATATACCTGCATCCTTTTGTCCTTGGTCACGGTAAACCATATTTTGCCGGACCCCGTCCACCCCTCCGCCTCATCGCGAATGATCGGATTGACGAGTCTGTGATCCGATTGGTATATGTCCCTGCTTAATCTTGTAGCTCTCAAAAAGGTCATCGCCGCTGCGGTGGGGCATCCATCAAAACCCTACCAAGGTTTACGAAGCGGTTGGAGCAGGCATTCCTGTTTGCGGCGCGCTACTGAACCGGTGCGCTGGTTGTCGAGCAGGATTGAAGGCTGTGATCATAGAACAAAACCAAATAACCGATTCAGGGGTCTGTTCTTTTAAACAACATCTTCAACCGCCCAAAACTTGACCGCGGGAGAAGGGTATGCGGGGAGGCTTTTCATCGGTTCCTCCCCGCATCGGCAAGCCGGATTGCTCGTGATTTTCAGGGCAAAAAATTCTGAAAGTTAAAGTTTTGTCCGTCGAACACGCCCTGGGTAAAGAGGAAAACGCCAACAAGTGCGTTGAAGGCTGAAAGGATCAGCCCAATTGCCGAGAGCACCAGCCCGGCAATTGCCATGCCGCGGCTGCTGGATTTGAGCCCGATGATGCCGGTGATGATTCCGGCAACTGACATGGGAAAGCCGCAAATCGGCAGACACCACGCTGCCAGATTGAGAATACCCAGCACCAGGGCGGCAATGGCAACGCCCTGTTTATTGCCGGCAGGTGGCGGTGGGTAAACTACTTCTGGCTGAGGAGTATAATCGCTGGTCATTGAGCTGCTCCCTTGGAAAGATCATTCAAAATGGTTATCGCCGAACAAGGCGTCAATCCGTTCGAGGATGTCGTTGGTCAATTTTTCAACCGCTTCAGCGGCGGCGAGGTTTTCATCCAACTGTTCCAGCCGGCTGGCTCCGGTGATCACGCTGGATACTTCTTTGCGGCGCAGCACCCAGGCAATCGCCAATTGCGAGGTGGTCAGGCCGAGCTCCTGAGCCAGGGCGGTTAACTGGCGGACGATGGCAATCCGCTCCGGAGTAATTCGTTCGCGCAGCCAGGCCATGTCTTCGTGCGAGGCGCGGCTGCCAGCGGGGATGCCGTCGTTGTACTTGCCGGTCAGGATGCCAAAGTATAGCGGGGAGAAGGTGGTCAGTCCCATCCCCAAATCGCGCGCCAGCGGCATGATGTGGTCTTCAACCCGCTTGCGGTGAAAGAGATTGTACTGAGGCTGTTCCATGCTGGGCGGTACCAGCCCAAATTCCCGGCAGGCGCTATAAACTTCGGCAATCTGGTAGGCTTCCCACTCGGAGGTACCCCAGTAGAGGACTTTGCCCTGATGGACGAGATCATCCATGGCACGGGCGACTTCCTCAAAGGGGGTATCCGGATCGTAGCGGTGGCAAAAGTACAGGTCCACATAATCGGTGCCCAGCCGGCGCAGTGAGGCGTGGATGGACTCGAAGATGTGCTTACGGGAAAGCCCGCGCCCGTTGGGGCCCGGGAAAGTCGGCCAGAAGACTTTGCTGGAAATCACCAGCGTTTCGCGCTGTAAACTCTTAATGGCTTTGCCCATGACGATTTCGGCCTGACCGTTGGCATATACATCGGCGTTATCAAAGAAGTTAACCCCGTGTTCATAGGCGGCATGGACCAAATCTACCGCGGTCTGTTCGTCAATCTGGTTGCCAAAGGTGAGCCAGGCTCCCAATGAGATTTCACTGACTTTCAGGCCAGTTCTTCCCAGTCTTCGGTAATGCATGTGATTATCCTCCTGAGGTTGTGAGATGAACTGCCGCCGTCAGGCAGCAGGTGATTAACGGCTCATTCCATATCGTGAATCTTACCACTGCCGAGTGGTTTTGCCTCACCGCCAATGCCGAGTGGTTTCCATTTTTCTTCATTGGCGCGCAAGCGGTGCAATCCTCCGCCGCGGTTGTGGAGTTCGTCAAAGCCTTCTGGCTTGATGAACATCTCCTCCCCATCCAGTAAACCGGTAATGCCGGTCTGACCGGGCTCCATGCGTTTATGCTGGCAGTAATAACAGGTTTTCGGGTCGTGCGGCTTGTACTCGATCGGTTCTTCGTAGGTGGTGATGTAGCCCTCGTAATTACGCAGGATGATTTTGTGATCCGACATGCTGATCAGGTAATTGGGCATGACCGGGATTTTTCCGCCGCCGCCCGGTGCATCCACCACATAGGTGGGAACGGCATAGCCGGAGGTGTGACCGCGCAAGCCCTCGATGATTTCAATGCCCTTGCCAACCGGCGTACGGAAGTGCCCGGCTCCATCCACCAGATCACATTGATACAGATAATAAGGCCGCACGCGGATGCGCACCAGATCCTGCACCAGTTTGCGCTGGATGTGGACACAGTCGTTGACGCCTGCCAGCAGGACGGACTGGTTTCCCAATGGAATGCCAGCCCGACTGAGGCGGTCACAGGCATTTGCCAGTTCCTGTGTGATTTCATTAGGATGATTGACATGGATGTTCATCCAGACCGGATGGTACTTTGCGAGTGTCTCGCAGAACTCATCGGTGATGCGCTGGGGCAGGAAAACCGGCACGCGGCTGCCGATGCGGATGATTTCGATGTGGGGGATCTCGCGCAGACGGCGGAGGAGCTCATCCAGTAGTTTGGGGGCCAGGGTTAGCGGATCTCCACCAGAGAGCAGCACATCGCGCACCTGCGGAGTGTTTTTGAGGTACTCAATCTGCATTTCGAACTCAGCCCGCGAGAAGGTGGCGCTGGGGTCGCCCACGATGCGCGAGCGGGTGCAATAACGGCAGTAGGAGGCGCATTGGGTGGTAACCAGCATCAGCACCCGGTCGGGGTAGCGGTGAACCAGTCCCGGTACGGGGGAGTGGCGGTCTTCAGCCAGCGAGTCTTCCATCATGCCGGTGAATGGCACAATTTCTTCGGCTTTGGGGATGACCTGTAAGCGGATGGGGTCATTCGGGTCATCCGGGTTGATTAGAGAAGCAAAGTAGGGGGTTATATCCACACGAAACAAGCCCTGCGTGTTGAGGGCTTTGATTTCACTGTCGGTCAGTTTGAAGAGTTTTTCAAAATCTTCAACGGTGTTGAGACGGTTGCTCAACTGCCAGCGCCAGTCGTTCCATTTTTCGTCGGGAACATCCGCATACACCGGTGCACGCTTGGAAGGGAAGGGGTTTTGGCTCATGTTTGATCTCCTCTAAATTAAGGTCAAAAGGTGGATGGCCGATTCAAGATCAGAAAAAGAAAATAAGGAGAGACGGCGGATCGTGATCGGTGCGGTAGAACCCGGCGGAGCAGGAAGAAATCAGAGGCTGACTCATCACTTCTATTTTACGAATAAAAGAGGGGCAGGTCAATCAAGCCGGCAGGCATATAAGAATTCTATATGAAGTTGGTATGAATTCTTGACGTTGAAGATTGGGCATGGTAAGATGATGTAATGGTTGGGTTTAGCACTCGAAGGGCGAGAGTGCTAAAATAGAGAGTTGAAAATGGTAGAGCTGAGCGAGAGACAAAAGTTCATTCTGACGCTGGTGATTCACGAGTACATTCGGACGGCACAGCCGGTTGGATCGCAAGCGCTGGTTGCTCGTTATAACCTCACCATCAGTTCGGCAACCGTGCGCAATGAGATGGCGGTGTTGACCGAGTACGGTCTACTGCGCCAGCCGCACACCTCAGCCGGACGGGTACCCACGGAGGAGGGCTATCGCTATTTTGTCTCCCGTTTGATCCGCGCAACCGACCTGCCCGATACGACTCGCCGGACGATCAGCCACCAGTTTTATCAGATGCGCCATGATGTTGAGCAATGGGTGCGTCTGGCGGCCTCCGTGCTGGCTCATCAATCCCGGGCGGCCTCGCTGGTAACACCGCCCCACCCTGAAAAAGCGCGCCTTAAGCATCTGGAATTGATTGCCACCCGCGGCCGGCAGGTGCTGATGGTGCTGGTGATGGTAGGCGGGGAGGTGCGCCAGCGCATTCTCACCCTGAATGAACCGGTTGCGCAGGAATTGCTTTCTCAATCGGCTGACCGCCTGACCCAACTATTTCAGGGGCAGGATGTGGAGGGCATTCGCGCCCGCACCTCGCAACTGAGCGGGCTGGATGCCGACGTGATCGCCTGGGTCATCGAAGATATGATTGAAGCCAACTCGGAAGTGGCCGGGGAGGTCTATCTGGACGGCTTGACGAATGTGCTGGCCGAGCCGGAATTTACCGGTTCGGAAGAAGCCCGGCGCGCTTTGCGGATTTTGGAAGAACGCTCGCTGCTACAAGACCTGGCTGCCCGCACGGTGATGAGCAATACCGTCGGTGGCATTCAGGTATTAATCGGCGGCGAGGGGACATGGGATGAACTACGCCCGTGGTCAATTGTGCTGGGAAGTTACGGCGCTCCCGGACTGGCAACCGGCACACTGGGCGTGCTTGGCCCATTGCGCATGTCTTATGGACGGGCGATTTCGACGGTACGCTTTCTTTCCGGTTTGTTAAGTGACCTGGTTGCCGAGACGCTCTTTGATGAACCCTTGAATTACAAAGGAGAGAACCTCTCATGACCGAAGAAAAGAAAAAACGGACACGCCATGATCATTCATCGGCTGAGGAATCTGCTCAAACCGCACCTCCGGCTGCGGAAACTGCGGAGCAGGAACCAACGCCCCCAAATGATGCGGTGTCCCTCATGGAGGATACCATTACGGGATTACAACAGGAATTACAGAATGCACAAAATCAGTGCAAAGAATACTTCGAAGGCTGGCAGCGTGAACGCGCAGACTTTATGAATTACAAAAAGCGCGTCGAACGCGATCAGGCGCAGCTTCATCAGGTCATCACGGCTAACATCATCAAGAAGTTTTTGGTGGTGCTGGATGACATGGAGCGTGCCATCAAAAACCGACCGGCCGATGCCGAACAGCAAGAGTGGTGGAACGGTGTGGATTTGATTTACCGCAAACTCCAATCCATTCTGGAGGCTGAGGGGATTCAGCCGATTGCCGCTGCCGGTGATTTGTTCGATCCCAATCTGCATGAAGCGATTTCTCATGAGGAAAGCAGTGAAGTGCAGAGCGGACATATCATTGAAGTTGTACAACAGGGCTACCGTCTTGGCGACCGCGTTGTGCGCCCGGCTCTGGTGCGGGTGGCGCAGTAGCAGCCGTCAGTTGGCAGGCAGGTTGCAACGCATCATCTTTAACACGTCTTTTTTTGGAGGAATCTATGGGCAAAATAGTCGGCATTGACCTTGGAACCACAAACTCGGTGGTGGCGGTCATGGTGGGCGGTGAGCCAACCGTAATCCCCTCGGCAGAAGGTGAACGGCTTGTGCCATCGGTGGTTGCAATCAACAAAAATGGCGAGCGCCTTGTCGGGCGGGCTGCCCGGAATCAGGCGATTGTCAATCCTGAAAATACAATCTTTTCGATCAAGCGCCTGATGGGACGCAAGTACGATGACCCCGAGGTCCAGCGTACCATCAGTCGGGTGCCGTATAAAGTGACCAAAGCCCCCAACGGTGATGCGCGGGTGGTGATGGGCGGACGCGAATATTCACCGCCGGAAATTTCAGCGATGATTCTGGCCAAACTCAAAGCGGATGCCGAAGCCTTCTTGGGCGAGCCGGTGACGCAGGCCGTCATTACCGTGCCGGCTTACTTCAATGATGCGCAACGCAACGCCACCAAAGATGCCGGTAAAATTGCCGGTTTGGAAGTTTTGCGCATCATCAACGAACCGACCGCTTCCTCGCTGGCTTACGGGTTGGACAAGCGCAAGAATGAAGTGATTGCGGTGTATGATTTGGGCGGTGGCACCTTTGATATTTCCATTCTGGATGTTGGAGAGGGTGTCTTTCAAGTTAAATCCACCAGTGGCGATACCTTCCTCGGCGGAGATGACTTTGATCTGCGCCTGATGGATTACCTGATTGAAGAATTCAAGAAGGAAACCGGCATTGACCTGCGCCAGGATCGTCAGGCTTTGCAGCGGTTGAAGGAAGCCTCTGAAAAAGCCAAAATCGAACTTTCAACGGTCATGCAGACCGAAATAAACCTGCCCTACATTACTGCCGATGCTACCGGCCCGAAACATCTGGTCAAATCCATCACCCGCGCCAAGCTGGAGCAGCTGACTGCCGATTTGATTGAGCGCTCGCTGGGGCCGGTGCGCCGGGCTCTTTCGGATGCTGGCCTGAAACCATCCGATGTCAACGAGGTGGTGCTGGTAGGCGGTATGACCCGTATGCCTGCCGTTCAGGATGCCGTGCGCCGTGAATTTGGCAAGGAACCTCACAAGGGGGTCAACCCGGATGAGGTGGTAGCGATTGGGGCTGCTATCCAGGCGGCTGTATTGGGCGGCGAGGTTAAAGATGTGATTCTGGTGGATGTGACGCCATTGACGCTCTCGGTGGAAACATTGGGTGGGGTAGCCACCCCGCTGGTCGAGCGCAACTCGGCCATTCCCACCAGCAAGACGCAAATTTTCTCCACCGCGGTGGACGGGCAGACCCAGGTTGAAATTCATGTGGTACAGGGTGAACGCCCGATGGCAGCCGACAATAAATCGCTCGGCCGTTTCATTCTTGATGGCATTCCACCTGCGCCGCGCGGCGTGCCTCAAATTGAGGTGACTTTTGACATTGATGCCAACGGCATTTTGACGGTTACCGCCAAAGATAAAGCCACCGGGCGCAGCCAGCACATTACCATTACGGCTTCTTCCGGCCTGACCGAAGCGGAGATCGAGCGTATGCAACGTGAAGCCGAAATGCACGCTGAAGAAGACCGCCGCCGCAAGGAACTGGTAGAAGCCCGCAATTACGCTGATAACACTCTCTACGCGGCCGAAAAGACTTTAAAGGAATACGGCGATAAAATTCCCGCGGAAGTCAAACAACAGGTCGAGCAGTCCATGCAGCGGCTCAAGGATGTGATGCAGGAACAGGAACCGGAGCGCATCCGGGCAGCCACGGACGAGCTGGGACAGGCTTTGCAGAAGGTTGGCGCTGGAATGTACCAAACCGAACCGGGTGCATCTGCGCCGGGCGGCAGTACACCTCCGCCTCCACCCCCCGGTGGTGATGAGGATGTGGTTGACGGAGAATTCAAAGAGCAGTAAGATTTAACTTTGCGAAAAGGGGCAGATGGCTTGCATCTGCCCCTCACCCCGCAAAGAAATTAACGGCTTACTCGGTTGAATGATTGGAAGTCGAATGGCGCAGCGTGATTATTACGAGGTTTTAGGGGTCAGCCGAAATGCGAGCAGTGAGGAAATCAAATCAGCATTTCGGACGCTGGCTCGCAAGTATCATCCGGATGTCAATAAAGAACCGGATGCCGAACAACGCTTTAAGGAAATCAATGAAGCGTATAGCGTGCTTTCGGACCCGGAAAAACGAGCAGCGTATGACCGGTACGGTCATGCCGGGGTTAACGGCATGGGCGGCATGCCGGATTTCACAACCATTGACTTTTCGGACATTTTTGAGGAGTTCTTTGGCTTTGGCATGGGCGGCAGTTCCCGGCGGCGTAATGCGCCCCGCCGCGGAGCTGATTTAAGTACCACCGTCACGCTGACTTTTGAAGAGGCCGTTTTTGGGGTTGAGAAAGAAATTGAAATTACCCGCGATGAGGTGTGTTCTACCTGCCGCGGCAGCGGGGCCGAGCCCGGTACAGCGCCCGTGCGCTGCCAGACCTGCGGCGGACGCGGTGAGGTTCGACAAACTCGTCAGACTTTCCTTGGGGCGATGGTACAGGTCACGACCTGCCCGGCCTGCGGTGGGAGCGGAGAAGTCATCAGTACCCCCTGCCACACTTGCAAAGGTCGCGGGTTGGAACGTAAAACCATTCGAAAGACCGTCCCGATTCCGGCGGGAGTGGACAACGGCACCCAGATTCGGCTGGCGGGAGAAGGTCAACCCGGCAGCAACGGCGGGCCGCATGGCAACCTGTATATCGAAATTCACGTCAAAGATCATCCCTTCTTCCGCCGCAAGAATGATGATATTTTGCTGGATTTGAACATCAATGTAGCCCAGGCGGCACTGGGGGCGGAAATTGAAGTGCCGACCATTGACGGCAAAACCAGGTTGAACATCCCGGCAGGCACACAGCCCGGTAAAATCTTTCGGCTTAAGGGTAAAGGCGTGCCGAACGTGCGCGGTAACGGACGGGGCGATCAACTGGTGATCGTCAATGTCGAAGTGCCTACCCGTCTGACCAACGAACAACGCGAATTATTCGAAAAACTGGCAAAAACCCTGGGCAGCGAGGTTCGCCCGCAGGAAAAAAGCTTCCTGGACTTGCTCAAAGAGGTTTTAGGTGGCTGAAGCACGCTGGTTGGAAGTATCTCTGATTGTAGATGGGGAATTGGCCGAAGCCGTAGCAGATGTGATTGGCCGTTACACCTCGCAGGGAGTGGTGATGGAACAGGCCGTCCGTTATAACGACGAAGAGAGCGAAGGCGTTCCCTACGGACCGGTCAAAGTGTTCGGTTACATGGTGGTGGATAGCACCCTGGAACAGCGCCGCATGAAACTGGAAGAAGCTTTGTGGCACCTCAGTCAGATTCAGCCGCTACCACCCGCCGAATACCGCGAGATTGAAGATCAGGATTGGATGGCGGCCTGGCGGGAGCATTATCGGCCGATACCGGTTGGAGAAAAATTAATGATTTTACCGGCATGGATAGAACTGACCGATGAGCAGCGTATCCCCATCAAAATTGACCCGAGTATGGCGTTCGGCACCGGTACGCATCCTACCACCCAGTTGTGTCTGGCGCTGCTGGAAAAGCACTTAAGAGCGGGGGATGCGGTCATTGATATCGGCTGTGGGTCGGGGATTTTATCCATTGCGGCGGTCAAACTGGGCGCCAGTCGCGTTTTGGCAGTAGATATTGATCAGGCCGCCATCCGTTCGACCCGTGAAAACGCTGCCCTGAACGGCGTTGTCGATCAAATTGACAGTGGGGTTGGTTCCCTAAATGAGATCCTGGTGGGGTATTACACACTGCGCCGTGCTCCGCTGGTACTGGCTAATATTTTGGCGCCGGTGATCATTCGCATGTTTGGGGAAGGATTGGCGGATACCCTTACAAAGGGCGGAAAGATCATCCTTTCCGGCATTCTGGATGAACAATCGCCGGCGGTAGAGGCCGAGGCTGAAATGCATGGCCTTCAGTTTGTCGAGCGAATGATTCAAAACGACTGGGTTGGGCTGGTCTATCAAAAACCCTGAATTACCAGACTCGTTCTAAATCAGGGTTATCCAGTGCTTTGCGGCCGACTTTGGCCATATCCACCCATTGACCATCCACTTTGATGCGCACCACATCAGCGGTATAGTCGGTGACGGTATCGTTGTGGTTATCGAACAGGGCTGAGCCGACCGCGTAGATATCCACCGGCACTTGCAGTTTTTCAAAACGGGTGATTTTTTCGGGGGTGAAGCCGCCGGAGACGACGATTTTGACCTCCTGACAGTAGCGCCGGGCTGGCTCGCGCCAATCGGCGGGTAGATCCCAGGTTTCCCAGGCCGTATCCAGCGCCTGACGTACCAGAAAGACCAGCCGAGGATTGACGCCCAAATCGAGGGCAGGGTCACCGAGCGGCGGAACGCTGACATCTCGTAAACTTCCACTGGTATCCAGTCGGACGCCATAGAGTTTATACCGCTGGGCTTCTTCCGTCTGACCGGCTTCAATCAATGCGCGGTAGCGTTCAAACATGGCCTTGCAAACCGCCAGCGAATCACGCACACAATCATTGTTGAAATCCACCAGAGCAATGCGTGGAATGCTGGGAGAAAGCACCTTGGCAAACGCCAGCATGGCCTCGGCGGTGTCCCCCAAAAAGGAAGCAATTGCAGCATGAGCCACCGTGCCACCGCCAGCACCACCCCACCAGTCGCCCTGTGCATCGGTGGAAACGAAGGGGCCTAATGTGCTGGCATGATCGTGGTTATACCGCTGGACGGCAATCTGGTAGGCGTAACCATCAGCTGCCTGCACTTCGTGCAGGTCAAAACGAGCCGGGAAAAAAAGCATTGGCTTGCCACGTGCAGCCACCAGAGCATTATACACATTGGTGGCCACCCGGCTGGCGCGGGTGAGGATACCAAGGGTGGGGGTCTCCAGAATAGCAAAGTCTCGGTACCGCCCGCGCACGCGCATCACCGGTTGAACATTCAGAGGGTTGCCGTCCGAAGTGACCGTGCAGCCATCATGAACCGCCCAAACTTCCAACTGATCGGCAGTATTAATAAAGGTATCTCCCTCAAAGTAACCCGTGCAGTGGCGCAGCATGGTCAGGGCTTTATCCACGCCAACCACAATGGTTTTACCCGGTCGGCGGGTGAACCACTGCATCTCGACTTCAATATCGCCGCAGGCGATCTGGTATGGGTCAATGCCGGGCGGCAGGCGGTGATCCTGGCCCTGATAACGATAACCCTGTTTGGAAAGCACGCTGAGCATGGTGGTAATGTTGACGAAGTACTTGTCGGTATACCAGCCGCGCCGCATGCGCTCAATATCCAGTTTGAAGGTTTCATTGGTCAGACGCTTGCCGTCGAAAATGCTCATGGGAAAACTCCGGGGAAAGATAGTTGGTGTAATTTATACACTAAATATAAACCCAAATGAATGGGGTGTCAAGGAGTTTAGGAAGTTCTCTTTCCTAAACATCAATTCTTATTTGGTATTATTGCCACTATGCTTCCAAAAATTCAGTGCGAGGTTACCCTACCCATCCCGCCCTCTATGGATTATATTTTTGAAAAATCCAGTCGAGAGGTGAAGTCACCATGCAGAGTTTTGAAGTGATTGGACGCTGGTTGATGTTTCTGGGTATTGGGCTGGTGGTGGTCGGTGGCATCTTCTGGATAATGGGACGGCTGCCGGCTTTGCAGAACCTGCCCGGCACCATTAAAATCGAACGAGAGGGTTTTACCTGCATCTTCCCGCTGGCAGCCTCCATTTTGCTCAGCATCATTCTGACGGTGGTCTTGAACATTATCGCCCGTCTGGGCGGCCGTTAGGCTTTCATATAAATGGGATTGATTTGTCTTAAAACGAATTGTTCTATGGTAAACTTGAAGTCTGTCATCATCGGGGACATGCCGGCAGAAAAATTGTTGAGGAGTTGGAAAAATGGTCGAACGCGAAACTTACGCGATTGAACTGGCGGGGCTGCGCCGCGAGTTGCCGCTATTTGAGGTCAAACCCGGTTTGAAAATTGCGATTTTGAATATTCTGGGGGATACGCCGCTGGTTGAGGCTTGCGCTGAGGCTCTGGCACATCAGTCGCGTGATCGTGATTTTGATGTGATCGTCACAGCCGAGTCAAAAAGTATTCCACTGGCGTATGCCATGTCGGTGCGTTTGAACAAGCCTTATGTGGTGCTGCGCAAGGTTTATAAATTTTACATGGGCGAGGCCTTGAAGGCCCAAACCCTTTCAATTACCACCGGTGAGCCGCAAACGCTCTATCTTGATGAAAAGGATCACCGCTTACTGCGCGGGAAAAAAGTCATGATCCTGGATGATGTGATCAGCACCGGTTCAACCCTGGAAGGTATGCGTTCCCTCATGGAACAGGCTGGGGCAACCGTCACTGTGGAAGCGGCCATCTGCACTGAGGGGGACTTGGCGCGCTGGAATGGGATTGTCGCTCTGGCACACCTGCCTTTGTTTGAAGAATAAACCATTCATCGAATCCGAATCAAAAATCACCCCGCGGTGATCGCTTAACGGGGTGATTTTTTGTAATTATCGGAAACGGAAAATCAGGCGCGCCGGCGGACGCGCACCAACACGTCAACTTTCAAAGACAAACGGGGTTCCTCCGCCTATCATCCAATCGGATTTGCCGCAGATAACCTCACTCCTTTACGGCAAATTTTCCTGTTTCGTCAAAAACTCAGCGGCTCGTCAATCTTCGAATGAAATGGCTTCTTCGGGGCATTCATCCACGGCTTGCTGGACGAGGTCACGGTAAGATTCGGGGACGGGATCCATGATGACAATTGCATGAATGGCGTCACCCAACTGAAAAATTTCGGGGGCAATCGTTTCGCATACACCGCAGCCCATACAGATATCCGGGTCAACAAACACCTTCATTAGTAAATTTCCTCCTGAAGTGTGGGGGTAGAAAACGAGAGAAACAGCGGCGAGACTTCGATACTGCCAGTAAACATGGGGGATATTCTCATTATATTGATTTTAGGGTTAAATGCTTCGGTTTACAGGGTGATATTCTTCCTGATTTTTGTCCGAAAATGTCCATTGACTTCATGCCTTTTGAAGGCTGACTCCCTCACTGGCGTGGCAGAGGTAGATTTCAGCCGATTTGCCGGTGCGGGTGTGATATTCCTGCGCCAGCGATTGGGCAAAAGTCCGGGCTGCTTCTTCCAGCACCAGATTAACCGTGCATCCCCCAAAACCGGCTCCCGTCAGGCGTGCCCCAAGGCAACCCGGCAGGTGGGCGGCAATCTCCACCAGTGCATCCAGTTCGGGAATGCTGACCTGATACAAATCTCGCAAAGAGGCATGACCTTCGTACATTAATTCCCCGAACGAACGACTATCACCACCTTTGAGGTATTTTACGGCTTGCTGCACGCGGGCAATTTCTTCCACCACATGACGGGCATGTTGGCGAACCTGCTCCGGCAGGTATAAGGCTAGTCGGTTGAAGTCCTCCGGGCTGACATCCCGCAAGCTATGAATGGCAGGCAGGTGCATCTGCAAGAGGCGCACGGCTTCTTCACAATCGGCGCGGCGTTGATTGTAAGCCGAACCTGCCAGGGTGCGGCGCACCCCTGAATCGGCGATCACCAACGCGGTTCCAGACGGGAGAGGGACGGGTTCGTATTCCAGGGAGCGGGTATCGAACATCAGGGCGTGATCCTTGACCCCGCAGGCGGAGGCAAATTGATCCATCAGTCCGCAGTTGACGCCGACAAACTGATTTTCGGCTTGCTGACACAGACGTGCCAGTTCCAAACGGCTCAGTCCCCAGCCGTTTAATTCATTCCATAAAGCCCCAAAAGCCACTTCAACCGCAGCCGAGGAACTGAGACCCGCTCCAATCGGGACAGTGGAAGTGAACACCGCATGAATGCCGCTGACGGTTAAGCCGCGCTGCCTGGCCGCCCAGGCCACTCCGGCGGGGTAGCGTGCCCAATCCGGTAATTGCCGGGCCTGCAGGTCTTCTACATCGAAAGAAATTCTCTGCCCCAGATCCAGCGCGGTTAAATCTACCGTGGTGTCAGAACGTGCCGCGGCCTGTAAGTGAACATAACGGTCAATGGCAGCCGGCAAGACGATGCCCTCATTGTAATCAACATGCTCCCCCAGTAGATTGACTCGACCGGGGGCGCGGACATCAAAGTCGGGGTTGGGGAGATGAGCGGAGAGTGGTTCGATCATTGCGAATTGTTGTTTTGAATCAATTCTTTTTTACGCTGATGATTGAGCTTTTTCAACTGAGCTTCACGGCGCAAGGCGGCCTGCCGGCTAGGCTGCTCTTCAACATACACAAGGCGGACGGGCAGATGCAAGCGGGTATAACGCGCTCCCCGACCGGAATTGTGCTGGCGCTCGCGGCGGTGCGGGTCGGTGCTCCAGCCGGTATAAAAACTGCCATCATTGCATTCCAGAATATAGCAGTAATACCCCATAGACTATCTGGATGGTTTGTTCCCTTTGCCCTGTTCTCGGGGGCGCTTGCCCAGACCGAACAATCTGCCGATCAGCTGACCACTGGTGGGCAGAATCGAAGGTGAGGAAGGCACATCCCACATCCCTTCCAGGCGGTCTTGCCACCATTGAATGCGCTGTTGCTGAGCGCTGGTCAATGCCTGATGAAGCGCCTGATCATCCTGATTAAGCAGCATTTCGCGGAAATCTTCCAGTTCACCAATCAGGGCATCCAGCAGGCGAATGGCATTGTCGCTGTTGAAGATTGCGGTTTGACCGAGCAATTTTTGTTCATTGAGGTGCAAAAGGGGTTCGGTCACCTCTACAAACGAGCGCCCGGCCAGTTTTCTACCTTCCCGCCAGCCCGGCTGATTCATGGCAGCCCGCATCATGCCGGCCGCCGTCAGTTTGGGCAGCAAATCAACCATTGCCATAAGACCGTCGGCTTCAAAAGGATCAGCATAAAAAGGTTTACCGCCGATCATTTCTGCCAGATCTCCGGCCAGTTTGAGGGCATCGGCGTGAGTGTCAGGCGGGGCGGTGATGACGATCAGGCCGCGCTGGAAGTAGTCTGGACTGGCTTTGTCCAGGGATTCATCCGTATCGGTGAGGAAGGACGGATTCAGGGCGGGGGTGAAGGAGATGAGATAGCGTTCTTCGGGTAAGAGATTTTTTGCCCAGTTAAACACGGTGTTGGAAAGCGGGGAAGTATCCAGAACCACTGCGCCGGCTTTCAATGATGGCGCAATGGCTTCCAGGGTACTGCGAATTTCATCCACCGGCAGGCACAAAATGACTACATCGGCTTTTTCTACCGCAGCGTGCAGGTTGTGAATGATACGGTCAATCGCCTTGAGATGAAGGGCTTTTTGCTCGGCAATCAGGTCGGCATCTGAGCCGACCCGCTCCAGTTGGGCTGTGTTTTTTTGGAGCGCCAGCCCGATAGAAACTGCGGTCTGGTTCAGACCAAGAAGACTGATGCGTAATGCCATTAATTTCCTCCCAGTAATAAATAAAGGAGATTGGGTAAGGCGGGATTCATAATTAAGGAAAACACGTCAAAACCCAGGCGAGAGGGGATGATCAGTAAACCGATTAAAATCAGTGATCCGTACGGGCGGATCACACTCATAGCACGTGCCAATGACGGTGGTGCAAAATACTCGACGATTTTATCGCCGTCCAGGGGTGCCAGCGGAATCAGGTTGAACAACATCAATATCAGGTTGATAAAGATAAATTCAAGCAGGAACTGGTAGGGCGTTGGGAAAAAGCCCGGCAGGGGACTGCCGGATGAGAAAGTCACCAGACCCAATCGCAATGGAATGGCGGCCAGAGCTGCCAGTAGAAAATTGGAAAACGGCCCGGCGAGTGAGACCCACATCAGGGCGGCTGGTGAGCGCCGGTTGAGCGCATACGGGTTGACCGGCACCGGTTTGGCCCAGCCAAAACCGGCAATTAACAGCATCAGGGAGCCAAAGGGATCGAGATGACTGAGCGGATTGAGGGTCAGCCGTCCGTATTGACGCGGCGTTTCATCGCCGAAACGGGTAGCCGTCCAGGCATGGGCAAATTCATGCACGCTGAAGGCAATGATCAGGATGAAAATGCGGCTGATGAGGGTTTGCGGATCGAGATTCAACATAAAACGATTATAACATGGGTGGTATAATGCGGGCATGTTGCCAGATTTGCAGCTGAATGATGTGGTGCGCCTTCGAAAACCCCATCCTTGTGGAGGGTATGAATGGAAGGTGGTACGCCTGGGTGCCGATATTGGGCTGGAATGCTGCACCTGTCAACGGCGGGTGTTATTGACCCGTCGGGAGTTATCCCGCCGCTTGAAGACAATTGTGACGCGAGGCAGCCATGAGCAAAACCCCGCCGGATAAACCGCACATCCTTTTTCTGTTTTCAGATACCGGCGGCGGTCATCGCAGCGCGGCGGAAGCCATCATCGAGGCAATGGGTCTGGAATTTGGTGACCAGATCAGCACGGAGATGGTGGACATCTTTTTGGAATATGCTCCCCCGCCGATTAACCTTGCACCGCGCATTTACCCCACCCTTTCGCGCATGCCGGATTTATGGGAATTGGGTTACCGGATCAGCGACGGTAAGCGCCGAACTCGTTTTGCATATACCATGCTCTGGCCGTATGTACGCCGTTCGCTCGACCGTCTTTTGATGGAACATCCGGCTTCGCTGGTTGTTTCGGTTCATCAGTTGATCAACACTCCTGTTTCAAAAGCAGCCAAAAAGTTGGGTGTGCCGTTCATTACCGTCGTAACCGACCTGGTTTCTACCCACGCGGCGTGGTACTGCAATCAGGCGGATCTGGTGGTGGTGCCGACCGACGAGGCTTTCCAGCGCGGGCTGGAGATGGGGCTGAATCCGTCACAGATGCGGGTAGTCGGCCTGCCGGTTGCGGAGCGGTTTTGCCAGCCAAGGGCTGACGAACGCGTGTTACGCGAGCGGCTTGGTTGGCGACAAGACTTGCCGGTGGCCATTCTGGTGGGCGGCGGTGAGGGGATGGGGCCGCTGGCCGCCACCGCTCGAGCAATTGACGAAGCCCATCTCCCTCTGCAGTTGATCATTGTGGCCGGGCGTAACCGCGTCTTGAAAGAACAACTCCAACGCGTGCGCTGGCAAATACCGGTCAAAGTCTATGGCTTTGTCACCGAAATGCCCGATTTTATGCGGGCTGCCGATATTTTGATTACCAAAGCCGGGCCGGGTACGATTTGTGAAGCCTTTATTGCCGGTTTACCATTGATTCTTTACAGCAAAATGCCCGGACAAGAGGACGGCAATGTGGATTTTGTTGTCCGGCATGGGGCGGGCGTATGGGCACCTCAACCCGGGCTGGTGGTCAAGGCGTTACAGCACTGGCTGCGGCGGCCTGAGGAACGCCTGAAAACCGCTCAAACTGCTTTGAAACTGGGCAGGCCGAAGGCTGCTCGCGAGATTGCCCATTTACTCGTGGAGCAAGCCCGCCGACAGTCAACCACCAAAATACGGGTATAATTTGAATATGCCTATTCTGGATGCACGAACGCTGGAATTTTTCAGTCGCAGCGCCGATCAAACCCGCCGGCTGGGAATGCGTTTGGGAGGTCTGTTACAGAAAGGGGATGTGGTCCTCCTGCAGGGAGAACTTGGCAGCGGTAAAACAACGCTGGTACAAGGCATGGCGCATGGGTGGGGATCGTTAGATCCCGTTTCCAGCCCCACCTTTGTGCTGGTGAATGTTTACCGTCGGCCGGATGGCCAGGCTCTTTATCATCTGGATGCTTACCGTTTGAAGTCAGCCGCGGAAGCCCTGGATTTGGACCTGGACTGGTTGATGGAAAGTGGCGCATTGGTGGTGGAATGGCCGGAGAACATCCAATCGGCTCTACCGCGCGAACACTTGCTGGTGCGCTTGAGCTGGATTGCGGAAGAACAACGCGGTATGGTGTTTCTGGCTCAGGGCAGTCGTTACGAAACGCTGGTCCAGGAATTCCGTCAGCGGGTGGTGGGAGGCTGAATGCTGCTGGCATTGGATACGTCAACTCAATACGCCGGCGTTGCCCTGTATGAAGGGGCGCAGGTCATTGCGGAATCGATCTGGCGCACCCAAAATCATCACACCGTCGAGGTGGCTCCGGCTTTGCAAGACCTGATGAATCGCTGCGGAGTGCGCACTGCTGACTTAAAAGCCATCGGGGTCGCTCTTGGACCGGGATCCTTCACCAGCTTACGGATTGGACTGGCGATTGCCAAAGGTATGGCATTGGCTTTGAAAATTCCCTTGATTGGCATCCCGACCTTTGAAATCCTGACGGCTGCCCAACCGGTGCAAGACCTCCCGCTGGTGGTTGCCTTGCAGGCCGGAAGAGGGCGGCTGGCAGTGGGCTGGTATCAGTCAAAAGCACACCGCTGGGAAAGTCAGTCCGAACCGAAGGTGATGAGTGTCGAAGAATTGGCACAAACCATCGAAACGCCCACTCTGGTTTGCGGTGAATTGAGCGCAGCAGAGCGGGTAGTCCTGGCACGTAAAAGACGATTGGTTGTGCTGGCTTCACCAGCCGCTTCCTTGCGCAGGCCATCCTATCTGGCGGAACTGGCGTGGAAACGCTGGCGCACTAACAAAGTGGATGATCCAATCCGTCTGGCGCCGATTTACCTCAGCACCGCGGAGGGAGTAACGGTTTGAAAGAAAACCTTTCCTCAGCCCGGGTGATCATCCGTCCAATGGAATTGCGGGATGTTCCGCGAGTGCGGGAAATTGATCTGGCTTCATTTTCGCTGCCATGGCCGGAACGATCCTTCCGATTCGAAATCACCGAAAATCCGGCTTCCCGCTTGTGGGTTGCGGAAGTTCAAACTGCCGAGGGGCAGGTTGAGGTGGTGGGTATGATTGTGATGTGGCAGGTACTGGACGAGGCGCATATCGGTACCTTTGCCATCCACCCGGTCTATCGGCGGCATGGAATCGGCCGCCGCCTGCTGGCAGAATCCCTGCTTGAAGTGTACGAAATGGGTGTCCGGCAATGTTATCTGGAAGTCCGCCGTTCGAATCTGGCTGCCCAGAATCTCTATAAAAAATTTGGGTTCAGGGTCACAGCCGTGCGTAGCGGGTACTACCGGGATAATGGAGAAGATGCCCTGATTATGACACTGGATAACATCAACCCGCAAAAATTACGCGAATTTTTGCAAGATGGTGATGAGGATGTTGGGACAATTCCTTCGGGAGAGATAGACCATGGATCAACCTGATGAAGTCTTGAAAAAAGTCGCAGCGGAGGTATCCGTGTGTCAACGCTGCCAGCTGAGTTTTTCGCGCAAAAAAGCCGTGCCGGGAGAAGGCCCGGCAAATGCCGAAGTGATGTTTATTGGCGAAGGACCGGGCTTTTATGAAAATGAACAGGGTCGCCCGTTTGTCGGGGCGGCCGGAAAATTTTTGGATGAACTGTTGCAGCGTGCCGGGCTAAAGAGGGAAACGGTGTTTATCACCAATGTGGTTAAATGCCGCCCGCCGGGCAACCGGGACCCTCTGCCGGAGGAGTTGATGGCCTGCAATGACTATCTGGAACGGCAGATTCAGGCGATCAATCCGCTGGTCATTGTCACGCTGGGGCGCTACTCGATGGCACGTTTTCTTCCCAATGTTCGCATCAGTGATGTGCATGGTAAAGCACGCTGGCTGGATGGGCGTATGATTGTGCCGATGTTTCATCCGGCTGCAGCCCTGCATCAACCTTCTTTGAAGGGCGCAGTAGTAGAGGACTTTTCCAGGCTGGGTGGCTACATCCAACAGGCACGCCAGAATCGTCAAAACGTCAAAGATGCTCAGCCGCTTTCCAAACCGGCTGAGGAGGAAGAAGAGCAATCCAAACCCACCCAACTGAGCCTCTTTTAGGCGTTACGGCTAAGGGTGTTCGTTTCCATTTCTCTGGTGAAAGAGCAAAAAAGATGACGGAAAACTACCAACAGCAGTTGATTGAAAAATTCAAGAACCGCTCTGCGAAAGTGGCCATCCTTGGCATGGGGTATGTGGGGCTGCCGCTCGCCGTTGTGTTTGCAGAAGCCGGCTTTGAAGTGACCGGTATTGACCCGGTTGAAAGCAAAGTGGAGGCACTCAACCGCGGCGAAAGTTATATTCTGGATGTGCCACAGGAACAGGTACAACGTCTGGTGGAGCAGGGCAGGTTAAAGGCCACGACCGATTATGCTGCTTTGCAGGAGGCGGATGCCGTTTCGATTTGTGTGCCGACCCCGCTGCGCAAAACCGGAGACCCCGATTTGTCCTATATTGTCAGTGCAGCCGAAGGACTAGCGCCGTTTGCCCACCCCGGTATGGTGATCGTCCTTGAATCCAGCACCTACCCCGGTACCACCCGTGAGCTGGTGCTGCCGGCCTTGTGTGCTCAACCCGGGCTGGAAATTGGGGATAACATTTTCCTTGCCTTTTCGCCCGAACGAGTAGATCCGGGACGCAAGGATTGGACAACTTACAACACTCCCAAAGTGCTGGGCGGAATCACACCCCGCTGCACGGAGGTGGCGGCGGCATGGTACGGTGCGGCTCTCCAAACCGTGGTGCCGGTTTCATCCACCGAGGTTGCTGAAATGGCCAAACTCCTTGAAAACACCTTCCGCATGATTAACATCGGTCTGGTCAATGAACTTGCGATCATGTGCAACCGTCTGAAAGTGGATGTTTGGGAGGTCATCGAAGCAGCTGCTACCAAACCCTTTGGTTTCATGAAATTTACCCCCGGTCCGGGGTTGGGCGGACATTGTATTCCTATTGATCCGCTCTATCTCTCATGGAAACTCAAATCACTGAACTACACTGCGCGCTTCATTGAACTGGCTTCAGAGATCAACACGAACATGCCGCGCTTTGTGGTGGGAAAGGTTCAGGATGCCCTGAACGATCATCGCAAACCCCTGCGGGATAGCAAAATACTGGTCATCGGCGCGGCCTACAAGCCGGATGTGGATGACTTGCGCGAGTCACCTGCCCTGGATGTCATTCACCTGCTGCGCGAAAAAGGCGCGCTGGTCAGTTATCATGATCCTTATATTCCTACGATTGAACATAATGATTATCATCTCGAATCGGTGACGGATTTGATGGCAGCAGTGCGCGAGGCGGATTGTGTGGTGATCATTACCAACCACTCGGTCTATGATTACCCGGCATTGCTTGAACAGGCGCGCTTGATTGTGGACACCCGCAATGCACTCGGTAAACTGGGACGCAATCATCCCAAAGTGGTGAGGTTGTAATGCCGATGCGCTTTCTGGTGACCGGCGCGGCTGGATTTATCGGTGCGCGGGTAGCCAATCTGTTGATTGCCCAGGGACATCAGGTTGTGGGGGTGGACAACCTCAATACCGCCTATGATGTGCGCTTGAAGGAATACCGGCTTGCCCGGCTTAAGGAATTTTCTCAATTTGAATTTCACCGGCAAGACATTGCCGACCGGCAGGCAATGCGGGAATTGTTCGCCCACTACCGCCCCTTTGACGGTGTAATTCATCTGGCTGCCAGGGCGGGCGTGCGTGCCAGTACCCAGGACCCCTGGGAATTTGAACGATCCAATTCGGCCGGCACGCTGACCTTGCTGGAAATGTGCCGTCAATTTGATTGTGCAAAGTTTGTATTCGCCTCGACTTCATCTATTTACGGTGCAAATCCCCCCTATCCAACCCCTGAAGAAGCCGATAGCAGTCATCCTCTCCAGCCTTACGCAGCCACAAAAAAAGCCGGCGAGGTCATGTGTCATGCCTACCATCATTTGTACGGGCTGGATGTTACAATCTTCCGTTTCTTTACTGTCTATGGGCCGGCAGGCAGGCCGGATCTGGCCATGTTTCGTTTTGTCCAGTGGATTGCCGAAGGACGGCCGGTAAAAATCAATGGGGATGGCAGCCAGTCCCGTGGTTTTACCTACATTGATGATGTTGCCCGCGGGGTATTGCTGGGTTTGAAACCACTGGGTTTTGAAATTATCAATCTGGGCGGGCATGAATCGATCAGTGTGCTGGATTTGGTGACATTGATCGAAGAACTACTCGGTCGGAAAGCCCGGCTGGAATTTTTGCCGTTTCATCCGGCTGATATGATGAAAAATCTGGCTGATGTGCGCAAAGCAGAACAGGTGTTGGGCTGGCAGCCGCAGGTCAACCTGCGGGAGGGTGTTCAAAATCTGGTCAACTGGTACCTGCAAGAGCGCGAGTGGGCCAGCCAGATTATAACGGATGGATAGTGACAAAGCGCTGGTTGCAGCAATGGCGGGAAGATCGTTTATTGCGCACGGTTGTGCGTAATTCATCTTACCTGTTTTCTTCCAATACGATCAGTATGGGATTGGCCTCCCTGCAAGGTTTGCTGGCAGCAGCCCTGTTGAATGTGGGGGATTACGGGTTGTTGGGGATGATCATTGCATATGCTTCGAATGTCAATCGTCTGCTCTCATTCCGGATGAACGAACTGGTGGTCAAGTTTGCCGGGCAGTATCTGGCTGAGGAGCAAAAGGAACGGGCAGCAGCCGTGATCAAAGCAGCCGGGATGAGTGAGGCTTTTACCTCTTTGGTGGCCTATGGACTGCTGATCCTCACCGCCCAACTGGCGGCTGTCTACATCATCAAAGATGAAAGAGCGGCTCCCTGGATTATCCTGTATGGATTGGCGCTGCTGGCCAATCTTGTGACAGAAACATCGAGCGCCATTTTACAGCTGGGGGGGCATTTTCGCACGCTGGCAGCCTTGAACCTGAGTCAGAACTTGCTCACTGCCGGCTGGATTGGGACGGTATTCTTGTTGCGGGGCGGCTTATTTGACGTGTTGATGGCGTATTTGGCCGGAAAATTCATCTATGGTCTGGGATTGATGATTGCGGCGTTGTACTGGATGCGGCCGTTAGTCGGTAAGGGCTGGTGGCGGATACCACTTTCCAGCCTGAGCGGTAAGAAAGAACTGGCAAAATTTGCCATCAGTACCAATCTCAGCCAGACGGTCAACATGCTGATACGCGATAACGAGGTGTTGTGGGTGGGTTTCTTCCTCTCGCCGGTAGAAGCGGGTTATTACAAATTCGGCCTGGCAATTATGAATGTGATTGTTTTACCGATTTCGCCGTTTATCCAGACGACCTTCCCGGAAATCAACCGGGCGGTTACATTGCGCATCTGGGATCGGCTGCGGTCCTTGCTGCGACGCACCAGTTTGATTGCGGCGGCCTGGAGTGGACTGGCGGGATTGGGAATGCTGATCGCAGGTCCTTATCTTTTATCCTTTTTCAAGGATGGCGCTTATTTACCCGCCTTTCCGGTGATTCTGGTATTGTTTGCCGGTTTCAGTTTTGCAAATTTGTTTTACTGGAATCGCCCCTTGTTGCTGGCGCTCGGCAATCCCAATTTTCCACTGGTGGTTACTTTTTCGGTGGGAATATTGAAAACCGTTTTAATGTTCTTGCTGGTGCGGCAGTTTGGGGTTATCATGCAGGCGCTGCTGATGAGCGGTTATTTCATCGTTTCCATTGGGATCATTGTAATTAAAGGGTTAAGGCAGGTTTATCATCTGCAAAAAACCTCCGAGCAGGTTCAACCGGCGTGAAAATTTGCTGCATTACTTCGTTTCGAATTCCGTCAAAGGCGGCCAACAGCATTCAGGTGATGAAGGTTGGGCAGGCGTTGTCCCAATTGGGGCACGAGGTGGTTTTATTTACGCCCGGCCATGTGCATACCCCGTGGAAAGACTTGGCGGCTTTATATGGTCTGACTCTGCCTTTTGAGGTAATCTGGCTGCCGGCTTATGCAAGCCTGAAGCGGTATGACTTTGCGGTCAAAGCAGTTCAGCAGGCAGGCCTTCGAAAAGCTGACTTGATCTATACCTGGTTGCCTCAGGCCGGGCTTCTCGGTGTTCTGCTGGGATTTCCGGTGGTGTTGGAAATTCATGACCGCCCGACCGGACGGCTTGGTAGCTGGCTGCTGCGCCGGATGGCGGAAATGCGGGGGGAAAAACGTTTTGCGGTGATTACCCGCGCGCTGGAACAGGCTTTGCGCCATGAGTTCGGAATCCCCTTTAAAAAGGACGAGGTTGTAATTGCGCCCAATGGAGTGGATTTGCAACGGTTTGAGCAATTGCCAGCGCCCCCCGAGGCTCGCCGCCAGTTGAATCTACCTCAGCAACTGACGGCGGTTTACAGCGGTCATTTTTATGCCGGGCGGGGCATGGATTTGTTGCTGGGGCTGGCGCAGCGATTTCCGAATATCCACTTTCTTTGGGTGGGCGGCCAACCGGATGCAGTAGAATCATATCGGGAGGTCGTTCGCATGAAGGGTCTGACCAATGTGACCCTGACCGGTTTTGTGGAGAATCAACGCCTGCCGCTCTTTCAGGCGGCTGGAGAAATATTACTGATGCCCTATGAACGCCAGATTGCTGGTAGTGGTGGAGGAAACTCGGCTGATATTTGCAGTCCGATGAAAATGTTTGAATATCTGGCCTGTGGAAGGGCGATTTTAGCCAGCGATTTACCCGTTCTCCATGAAGTTTTACAGGAAAACAACGCCGTTTTTTGCCCGCCGCAGGATCTGGAAGGATGGAGCAATGCGCTCTCGGCCCTTGTCTCTGACCTGAACCGCATTGAGATGCTTGGTAAAAATGCAAGAGAAACCGCACGCCGATTCACCTGGGTGGTGCGGGAGGAAAAAATTCTTGCCGGATTTCCGCACCGGGAGGGTGTAAAAGCATGAGCCGGGCCGGTTGGAAACGTTTGATCGGCATCCTTATGGCTGCCTTGCTGGGCGGTTTATTGCTGAATGGCTTGGCCGAACAGCGTTTTTCTTTGCAGGGCTGGCTGTCCAGTTCGGTGCTGCTCTCGGTTAGCGGTGGTCTGCTGTGGTTTTTCTGGCAGATGACGGCTTCACCCCGCCGGGTTGGATGGGCTGTTGCGGTGGCTTTCTTACTGAGATTGTTCGTCGGCATTGGTCTGTCCCTGGCTTTACCGGTTTGGGGGCATGATAGTGAAGTTTCAAAGGCGGGGTACCTGTTCTTTGATGCATTTACCCGTGACCGCCAGGCTTGGGAACTGGCCACATCGGGTCAATCCCTGCTGGCGGCGTTTGGCAACGAATTTTCCGGTGATCAGTACGGAGGTATGCTGGCTGCCAGCGCACTTATTTATCGTCTGCTCAGCCCAGATCTTCATCGTCCCTATTTGATCTTGATTTTGACCGCATTTGCGGCTGCTGCGGCAGTGCCTTTCTTTTATGCGGCAGTCAAGCGTTATTTTGGGGCGGTAGTAGCGGCCTTGGCGGTCTGGATCTATGTTTTGTACCCCGAAAGTGTTTTGCTGGGGGCATCTCAAATGCGTGATCCAGTCCTGATTGGGTTGGCTGGCGTGGCTTTGTGGCTGGTCAGCCGCTGGCAGGATGCCCCTCGACGGGTGACCTTCGGGCTGGTGGGGATTGTCCTGCTCACAGCCGTATTTTCCTATCTTGTGGCGCTGCCCCTGACCGGGTTGCTCTTCCTGTGGTGGTGGCTGGAATACTCGAGCCGCATCCGGCAGGTGAAAATCCGCCGATTGGTGTGGTTATTTGTGGCGGTGAGCGGTGTGCTGATGCTGGCCGGTATGGCCGCCTGGCTGCGTGAATCGGCGCTGTGGGATGCGCGTCTGACCGAATCGGGTTCTGGCAAAATTCAAGCGTTATTTGAGGCTCTACCCGATCCGCTGGAATTACCGTTTCTGGTCGTGTACGGCTTACTCCAACCAGTGTTGCCAGCGGCGTTGTTTGATCCTTCCAAACCCCTCTGGACAGTCATTTCTACGCTTCGTTCTCTGGGCTGGTATGGGGTATTGCCACTATTGGCGTATGCGCCGCTGGGAATGCGTTTTGAAGCCAAAGGTTTACCGCGCCGCTTGATTTTCTGGACTTTTCTGATAGTGGTCGGTTGGAGCCTGCTTTCCAGCTTCCGGGCGGGGGGTGATTTGTGGGACAATCCCCGATATCGCACCTTATTGCTGCCGTGGCTGGCGATGCTGGCTGCCTGGTCCTTTGTGATCGCCCGTCAGCAGCGGGATATCTGGTTGCCTCGTCTGTTGGCTTGCGAGGGCATCTTCGTCTGTATCTTTGGGATATGGTATGCCAATCGCAGTTTTCAATTGGGGTTGAATTTTTCTTTCTTTGTCGCTGCGGCGGTTACGGCTGTCCTGTGTGGTCTGGTGGTGATCATTGGCTATGGGTATGATCGCCGTCGGCGGTTGAAACCAGGATAGGGTATGGACGATACGAGGACACGTATGCAGGTCTGGATAACCTCCTGGTTCTGGCTTCTGGCAGCCTTTGGGACCGGCGTAATGATTTGGACGGCTGCCATACCCGCCGATGAAAAAGGAAGCATACTATTGGGGTTTTCTGCTGCGAGGCTGATCTTACTGTCAGGTCTTCTGGGGCTGGTAATCTTGTGTCTTTTGGGGGGATGGCTCTCATTTCGTAACCGTCATGTTGTCGAGAAAATTAACGATTGGCTGACCGGCTCAAAGTCCCGTCAGTTCATCCAAGCCGTTGCGGGTGTCTTTACCCTGATTGGCTGGTTGGCTGCGTTTATGCCTGCTTACTGGTTTAGAATTTACCAGTTTTACTTTGTACGCCTTCAACCCTTGCTGGTCTGGCTGGGGTTGGCCGGTTTGACTACGCTGATGATGATCGGTTCACACGGGTTGAAAAACCGCTGGAGGGATTGGAAAGACGATCTTAAAAATCAAAAGGAACTTCTTCGAGCCGCCGGAATCACTTTTTTGATTTTTGCGCTGATCTGGTTGATTGCAGCAACCACGGGTTTGGGCATCAATGCCGAACCCTATTTTTGGGATGAAGCCAGTGTGCCGCTGCTGGCAATTCAAATCGTCTTGTGCACAGCCGCAACGCTGTTTTTAGAACGCCGGGTGTTTTCCTCAGAGAGGCTGAAAGATCGGCGGCTTGTCAAAGGAAGTATTTTCCTTGTATTGTGGTTATTTACCTTTCTCCTCTGGTACGTCACACCCCTGAAGCACAGCTACTTTGCGCCCGGTCCGCGCCCCCCCAATTATCTATTTTATCCTTACTCCGATTCCGAGTTTTACGACCTTGCTGCCCAATACATCTTGATTGGCCAGGGGGTCTTGAACGGCATTCCCATGGATAAGCCGCTGTATGCCTTATTTTTGAGTATTCTTCACGCGATTGCGGGGCAGGGCTACGAAGAAACCATCAACCTGCAAATTGCGGTGCTGGCGTTAATGCCCCCAATGCTTTACCTGCTTGGCTCACAAATGGTCAACCGCCCGACGGGATTGCTGATGGGACTGCTGGCTGCGTTTCATCAGCGCAATGCGATTGCCGCAACCCCTTTCATCAAGGTATCTCATTCAAAATTATATTTGACCGAATACCCAACCGCCTTGCTTTTGGTAATTTTTGCTCTGTTTGCCTTTCGCTGTTTAAAAAAAGGGGAAAAGAAAATTTCCTGGGCGGATGCTGTTGTGGCGGGCGGTTTTCTGGGACTGGCCATGCTGATACGTCCCAATGCGTTGATGGTCTTGCCATTTGTCTTGTTGCTGGTGTGGGTTGCCAACCGGCGGCAGATTAAGCCCTGGCTGCTCAGTTCGGCCATTGTTGTTTTGATGGTCACATTGACGGTTTTACCATTCATGCTGGAAATACCCAAGGGCTTCAATGAACCGTACCTGATGATTAAAATCCGCGCCATTCTGGAAACCCGCATTCTGACCGATGAGCCACGCGGTTTTATTCCACTGGAAAAGCAGGTGGCAGGGGATCTTCCTTTTCAGATGGGAGAGAATGAGCAATCTTCATTTGCCTTGCTGGATGGCCTGGAACGCTTTGCTTACGTTCCACGTCACTTTTTTCATAATATGATTATGACCATAATGTTGCTGCCGAATACCTTTGCCCTGCATGACTTGCGTCATACGCTCGAAGCGCCCTACTGGAAGGATGTACAACAATGGACGGGGGAGCTGCCGCCCGGCGGTCTGTTGTTCTTGCCGTTCAACTTGTTGGTTCTGGCAGTGGGTGTGGGAGCAGCCTGGCAGCGTAACAAGGCGGCCGGTTTGGTGCCTTTAATGATGCTGCCGGGATATTTCCTTGCCAATTCTCTGGCTCGCAATTCCGGCTGGCGTTATCTTGTGCCAATGGATTGGGTGGTGCTGGTTTACTTTGCGATTGGCTTGCTGGTTTTGCTGGGCTGGGTACTGGAATGGCTGGGAATAGATCTGTTGCGGAAGTGGCAACCGGCATTCAGCGAGGAGTCAATCTCCAATTTTCACTCTACAAAGCGGTGGAACAGATTTATGACTCCGCTGGTGGGTGTTATTTTTGTGCTGGTAGGGCTTTCTCTACCCTTGAACAAGGTATTCATTCCTGACCGATATCCTCCAATCAGCCCGTTGACCTTGTTCGACAATCTCAACGCGGCCGGATTGCGTATAGATAGAGAGGCTTTTCGAGAGTTTATCAACAGCCCTAATGCTTACCTGAATTATGGTCTGGGGTTGTACCCTCGTTTCTATCCGGCTAACAGCGGTGAGCCGCAGCCCAATTTACCGCTCAAAGGGCGACCGTATCCCCGGTTTACCCTCACAATCGTGGCATGGGATACATTTTACACCGTCCTGTTGCCAATGGAGGATGCGATGCCCAACTTCCCGCATGGTGAGGATGTGATTGTGATGGGATGCAAGGATACCCGTGAGCCGTTTATTGATGCTTACGCAATTGTTGTGTTGAGCGACCCTCCTCAGGTCTATCAACGCGATGCAAAAACGCGATTAGTCTGTCCCTTCCCGCCGCTTGCCCATCAGCCGTGAGCTGACAATTCATCGCTGTTGGACTTTGTTCTGAGCACAAAAGCCGTCAGCAGCCAGCCGAAAATCAACCAGAAATAGGGAAAGGCGAAGGTGTCCACGCTCATTCCCTCCACCAACAGGGCAACAAGGGTTAGCTGGGCTGTCAGGGCGAGTGTGGCGGTCAGCGGATGTGCATCCCGGCTCAAAAACCGTGCAGTGTTCCAGAGAAGGTATAAAAAACTCACAAACAACGAAAAGCCGATAATACCGGTTTCGCTCAAGAGGCGAATCCACAGGCTCAGTGTGTTGGGAAGGGCACTGCTATAATACATTTTGTGAGATTCAACCACCGTCCAGCCAAATAGAGGGAGCTTCTCCGGAAAGAAATAGCCGGCATTTTCCAAGCCTACTCCCAAAAGCGGATACTGACCGAAAATTTGCAAGCCGGTTATCCAAAAGGCTACTCGTTCACCGAAAAATAGATAATTGGCGGCTTCCAGGGGGGTATAGGGGTTGCGGATCACGCGGAATAAATCGGCCATGCGCGGGTCAAGACGGGTTAAGACGAATACACCTCCCAATAAAATGGCAGCGTACCCCCCAAAAATGACCAGCCAGATGCAGGTTTTGAGAAGGGAGGCAGGCAGTCCGGAGAAAAAGCGGCTACCCCGTCCAGTGAGTTTCTGGTGAATCCAGCCGGCCAGACGGGCGGTGGTCAGTAAAATCAACCAACCAACTGAAAGGCTGAAAGAGAGCAAAGCATTGCGTGCCAGCGAGAGAACCAGAATCACAACTCCGCCGGCAAGTAAAATGTTTTCGGCGGAAATCCCCCAAAGACGCCAGCGGAATACGCTAAACCGCCTGAATGAAGCCGCCAGCCAGCAAGGCAGGTAGAATAACACCAGTTGATGCCCCAGCCAGGAAGGTTCAAAAGCCAGGCCGGTCGTCCGGCGGATATACAAATTGCCGCTGGATGAGATCAAACTTTGAATCCTTCCCATCCAATCCGGATAATCCCCCGTCATGTACCAGAAGACGGACTGCATTCCTGCCCACAGCAGGGCGATGCTCCCGCCGATATTGACCCATTTGAAGAAAAACGCCAGTCGGTCTTCAGAGTCGGTTAAGAGCAGGGCTGCAAAGAAAAAGGAAAGGCCGACCCCCAGTGTCAGGAAGCCAGAAAGCATATTTCGTAGACGGTTGGCTTCCCGGAACAGGGGAAATTCAATAAAAAATGAAAGCGCGCTACTCAACACCGCCAGCAACACAAAGGCAAGCAGTGGAGTGACTACCCGGGGCAAGCGGCGTAGACGAGCTAGATTAAGCGGAAGGAAAACGATTAAAAGGATAGCGAGTGGCAAGACAGAGGCGGGGGCAACCATACTCCCACCGGCTGCTTTTGAAAGCAGCGGTAGACTGGTAATCGGCAAGAGCAGGATCAATCCAGCCCAAAGGACTTGATAGAGAAAATGGTTTAGCCGCTGAAGCAAATCATCCCCTTTTTGATAGACGCTCTGGCAGACGAAAATGAATGACAAACAATGCGGCTACCAGCCCAATCAGCGCGCCAGCCAGGAGGCCGGTACTGCGCTGAAATTGAACCGGTTCGGGCAGCAATTCTGCCGGTTGAGTGAGGGCAAAACGGATCCCTGGAATTAGACCGCGGGCGTTGGCCCGGGATTTGAGGATTTCTTTGCCGGTTTTGTTAATTTCGGTCTGGAGTTGTTGCAGGTCTTGAAAGGGGCAGGCATGTATTTCCACCCCGCCGCTGGTTTGTTGCTGCAAGCAGGTCGTCAATCCGTCCAGATAACGTTCCAGATGATCGGCTTGCAGGGCGTTTTGAGAGGCGCTTTCGAGCGCCCGCAAGGCCAGCTCGCTCCATCGGTCGGTCAATTCAAGGGCGGCCTGGGGGTTGGGATGCTGAACGCGCAGGATAAAACTTTCGGCTTTGCGTTCGATAAAAAACATGCGTTGGGGATTGCTGTTGGGGGCGAGCCAGCCTGCTTTCGTGGCTTGCTGTTTTAAGTCGTCCATAATTGCGGCGGTCGCCATAACCCGCCCGGTGGTGTTGATGAGAATGTCCTGATTGGTATCGCTCAATGTACCAGTACGGCTGAGGTCTACATTCAGGGCAATTTCAGCGCGGGCTTCGTAAAGAGGCGGTTGAATTTGAAAGAGGATCCAGCCGAGAATTACCCCTGCCGTCATCAGTACCACGATCAGCCACCAGTAGCGCAAGGCGGCGTTCAAGTCATCCAGCAGATTGTAAGGTGATGTCATTGGATTGAACAACAGTTTCACAAAGGATGGCTCAATTCTACCCGATTTTTGGCGATGTGTTTCACCTTCTGATTTATAATCTCAACGGTTCAATTTAATCACAAAGGAGGAAAAGAGGGAGATGGAATATCGAAAATTGGGTCGGACGGGTTTGAAAGTATCGGCATTGTGTATGGGCAGCATGCAATTCGGCTGGACAGCCACAGAGGAAGAATCCTATCAAATTCTCACTCGTTCGTTCGAAGCCGGGATCAATTTCATTGATACGGCTGATGTTTATTCGCGCTGGGTTACGGGCAATCCCGGCGGGGTAGCTGAGACCATCATCGGCAACTGGATGAAGCGCAATGGCATTCCCCGCCATGAAGTGATTATTGCCACCAAGGTGCGGGCAAAGGTGGGAGAGGCTCCCAATGATGAGGGGTTGTCGCGTGCGCATATTTTCCACGCGGTTGAACAATCTCTGCGCCGGCTGCAGACCGATTACATTGATTTGTACCAGACGCACTGGTACGATGACCAGACGCCGATTGAAGAAACTTTGACGGCCTTAGATGATCTGGTACGGCAGGGCAAGGTGCGTTATATCGGCTGTTCTAATTACCCGGCCTGGCGTTTGATGCAGGCTTTGTGGACATCGGATAAATTGGGGTTGGCCCGTTTCGATTCGCTCCAGCCGCATTACAATCTGGTACATCGGGCTGAATATGAACGTGAACTGGCGGATGTTTGCCGTACCTACGGTCTGGGGGTGATTCCCTACAGTCCGCTGGCAGGCGGCTTTCTGAGTGGTAAGTACCGGCGTGGACAAACCGAAACCGGCAGCCAGCGGAATGTCAGCCGATACTTCACCGAATACGGCTGGAAAGTGCTGGATGCTGTGGATGAGATCGCTCGCCAGCGCGGTGTTTCAATCTCGCAAATTGCGCTGGCATGGATGTTGACTCTGCCGGACATAACCAGTCCAATCATTGGGCCACGGTCGCTCGAACAATTCGAGGATAATCTTGGTGCAGCGGATTTACGTCTGAGCCAAGATGAAATGGAGAAATTGAACGAAGCCAGCCGCTGGCAGTAGTGCCTAAAAAACAACCGGTTTTCCTAAACGGGCGCGTTCCTCTTCGATGATGGACGCGTCCAGCTTTTTAAACAGGGGTTCCGGTTTTTGAATGGGCGCTCCGGCTTTGATCTGACTGGGTTGCCATTGACCGCTGGCTGAATCCGGATCATAGCGAACCACGGTATGGCTACCGAGCGCATCCTCGACTTCCTGAAGGTAACCCTGCCCAAAGAGGGGCTGTTGATACCCCAGAAAACGGTGCAACCGTTCGGCGGTATGTGGCAGCACGGGGGCCAGCAAGATTTTCAGGTTATCTATGGCGCGAATGGCGGTATAAATTGCGCGGGCGGCGGCTTGTCGGTCGGTTTTGATACTCGTCCATGGCGCTGTTTGATCCAGATAGCGGTTGACTTCACTGGCAAGGCGCATGGCTTCTCCCAGTGCGGCGCGCAAGTGAACAGCCTCATATTCCTTGCCAACCGTTTCAAAGCCTTTTTCAATGATAGCCAGCAATTCCTGGTCGGCTGCGGTCAATTCACCCGGGTCGGGGATGACCCCTTCCCAGTGTTTATAGGCAAAAGAAAGCACTCGATTGGCTAAATTGCCCCAGGTGGCAACCAGTTCGTCATTGTTGCGTTTGTAAAAATCTTCCCAATCCCAATCGGTATCTCGCGTTTCGGGCATATTTACGGTCAGGTAATAGCGCAAAGGGTCGGGGTCGTAGCGGGTCAAAAAATCACGCGCATAAACCGCCCAGTTGCGGCTGCCAGAGATTTTCTGCCCTTCCAGATTCATAAATTGATTGGCAGGCACATCGTAGGGCAGAGTAAGCCGTTGACCGGTTTCACCGGCGAAGATTTCCAAAAATTGTTCGCCGGTGCCCATTAACTGAGCCGGCCACCAGGCAGCATGGAAGAAGATATTATCTTTTCCGATGAAGTAAAACGATTTAGCCTCAGGATTCGTCCACCAGTTTTTCCAGGCCTGCGGGTCACCGCTGAGTTTTGCCCATTCAATGGCTGCTGAAAGGTAACCGATGACGGCTTCGAACCAGACGTACAGGCATTTGCCTTCCCAGCCGGGGATGGGAACAGGAATGCCCCAATCCAGATCGCGGGTAATGGCGCGCGGTTTGAGACCTTCACTTTCGATTTGCCCAAGGGATTGTCCGATGACCGTTTCCCGCCAATAGTGTTTACGTTCGCGCAAGAAACGGGCAACTTCCGGTTCAAGTTTGGAGAGATCGAGGAAAAAGTGTTCGGTTTCGCGCAATTCGGGGGTTGAACCATCCACTTTGGAGCGCGGATTGATTAACTTTTCGGGTTCAAGGACACTGCCGCAGCGGTCGCATTGATCCGAGCGGGCGCCTTCGTAACCGCAAACGTAGCAAGTACCTTCGACATAACGATCGGGCAGAAAACGTTTGCTGACAGGCGAATACCACTGCGGGCGCGATTCGGTGTACAGGTAACCGTTCTTTTGCAGGGCCAGGAAGATGCTCTGAGCCACCTTGAAGTGATTTTCGGTGTGGGTGGTGGTGAACAAATCGTAATGAATGCCCAATTGGAGAAACAGATCGAGGAAGCCGTTGTGAAAACGCTTATAAACTTCCTCAATGGGTTTGCCCTCCGCGTCGGCGCGCAGGGTAACCGGAGTGCCATGCGAATCGGTGCCGGAGACCATCAAAACCCGATTGCCTTTCAAGCGATGGTAGCGGGCGACAATATCCCCCGGCAAGTGGGAGCCGGTTACGTTACCCACGTGAATTTCGGCATTGGCATATGGCCAGGCAATGGCAATCAGGATGTGTTCGGTCATGCTACACCTCATCAGGATGAAAATCAGATTAAGATTTTATCACGAAACGGGGCTATCCGCAGATAGCCCCGTTTGAGTTTTTGACAAATAAATAGAGAACTAGCCAACCCCGGGCAGGCTTTTCAAAAACTCAGCAGCCAGTTGGCGGGTTTGTTGAGCGTTGGCACAGGCGACGGCCTGCCGGGCGATCTGTTGGGCTTTTTCGGTGGTTAATGCCCGCACAATGGCTTTAACGCGGGGGATGCCGGCTGCATTCACGCTTAATTCGCGCACCCCCAAACCGATCAGAATGGCAACTGCCTCCGGATCACCAGCCAGTTCGCCGCAAACCCCCACCCATTTCCCGTGTTTTTCGGCAGCCTGAGTGACTTCACCAATCAAGCGTAAGACGGCCGGATGGAGTGCGTCGTTCAGATAGTTCAACTGCGGGTTACCGCGTTCGGCTGCCATGGTGTATTGTGTCAGGTCGTTGGTGCCGATGCTGAAGAAGGCAACATGCTCCGCAAGTGCGTCAGCCACAATCGCCGCGGACGGAATTTCTACCATGATGCCCGTTTCAATCGGCCACCGGTGAGACAATCCTTCCTCTTCCAATTCTGCGTGAATTTTTTCAAGGAATTGATTGGCTTGCAGTACTTCTTCGATGGTTGCCACCATCGGGAACATGATACGCAGGTGGGTATCCGCGCCAGCGCGCAGAATGGCGCGCAATTGGGTGCGGAATAGATCGGGTTGCTGCAGGGAAAGGCGTAGAGCGCGCACACCGAGGAAGGGATTGGCTTCCGGCTGCTGGTTTATATAAGGGAGGGGTTTATCGCCGCCGACATCCAGCGTGCGCACAATGACCGGCTTGCCCTGCAAGGTCATGCCAATCTGGTGAATCGCTTGATACTGCTCCTCTTCGGTTGGGGCCGTTTGGCGGGTGAGGAAGAGGAATTCGGTGCGCAACAGGCCCACACCGTCCGCACCGTTTTGTACGGCGGTTTGCGCATCGGCCAGATTGCCCACATTAGCGGCCACTTCAATAGCCAGACCATCCAGTGTGACGGCGGCCTGATGGGTGGAAGCCAGCAGGCGCTGTTTTTCTTCCAGCCAGCGGGTTCGTCGGCTTTCAAATTCCTGGCGGGTGGATTCATCCGGTTGGATCAGTACTTCCCCCTTGAATCCATCCAGCGCAGCCAGCGTTTGCTGGGGAATTTGTTTGATGCGGATGGGTAAACCGGTAACCGCGGGAATGCCCAGCGAACGGGCCAGAATGGCACTGTGGGAAGTAGCCCCGCCGCTGAGCAGAGCAATGCCCTGCACGCGCTCCAGATCCAACGAAGCAGTTTCGGTCGGAGTCAGATCGTCTGCCACTAAAATGACCGGCTCGCTGAAGACAATTTTTTGGTGAGCCTCGCCGCTCAATTCACGCAGGACTTGATTACCGACATCCTGTACATCCACAGCCCGCTGTTTGAGGTAGTCATCGGATAGTGCCTTAAAACGGGCAACAATCGTATCCACGCTTTCCTTCCAGGCGCGGGCAGCGTTGTATTGCTTTTCCGTGATTAACGAGCGGGCATTTTCCAGCAATTCCTCATCACTCAGCAGGAGTGCATGGGCTTCGAAGATGGCGGCTTCTTCTTCACCAACCCGATTGACCATTTCACGCTGGCGATCAAGGATGGCACGCCGTACTTTTTCCAGCGCAGTCTGTAATTTTTGCCACTCTGCCTCGGTGTCTTGTGCCTCGTAATCCGGAATCAGGGGGGGCAAGCTTTCGTAATGAAAAATGGGAGCAACGGCCACTCCTTCGGAAACCGGTAACCCACGCAGGATGCGTTCATCAGAAGGTTGTGGTTCGGGCATCTGCGGGGTGGGTTTTAGCGGTGGTGGTGCAGCGGCTTCTCCAAACCGCTCCTCCACCAGATTGGAAAGAGCCTGAAGGGCCTCGGCGGCTTGTTCACCCTGTGCCTGAATCTGGATTTGGTGCCCGTGCAGCGCGCCGAGGGTTGCCAGGGCGTTCAGACTTTTGGCGGAAACCGCTGCACTGCCGGTGGTCAGATTGGTTACCCGAATGTCCGCTTTGAAGCGGGAGGCGGTTTGCACAAAACGGGCAGCCGGCCGGGCGTGCAAACCATGGGCATTGGTCAGTTCCAGCACGACGGTGTGAAGTTCGCCGGCTGGGGGGAGCGGGGCGGGTGCTTCAACGGCAACAGGCAGCGGGGCGGGTTCGCTGAAATGCAACTGCTCGGCTTTGGGTTGGAGAGCCTGACAGGCTTCGCGGCAAATGGTTTGCGGATCATTACCCAAACTTGCCTGTACACCGGCGGCAATGGCGCCTTCTACCAGCGGAGCGGGGCAAAAGTGAACCCGGCTGCGCACCTCTTCAGGCAGCAGTTCCATTGCCATTTCTGCGCTGAGGATGGCACTGCCCAAATCCATCAGGACGAGGATGCCATCGGGGCTGTCGACTTCCTGGATGACCTGGGCAATTTGGGTGGCGTCGGTGCCAAAATCATCATGATTTTCACCTGCACCAGCTGCCACACCAATTTTGACCTCCTCGCCGGCCATCTGGCGCACCAGATGTACCAGTGATTCAGCCAGCAGTTTGCTGTGCGAAACCAGAACCAGACTCACCATGGGTAGTTACCGGTTAATTTCCTACACTCCGAAATTAATGACCGCAAACAGCAACCAGATGCCGTATGCGGTTGCAAACAGACCGACGGCGATAAAGAGATAATCGAGGACTTTCAATACAGCCGGACTGGGACGAAGGTCAAGGATGATGCTGCGCGAACCGATCAAGGAATGTGCCACCACAAAAACGAGGAAAAAACCTTCCATGATTGGGACAATCGGGTAATTGCGGTAGTAAGCAACCACTTCGGCGTGACTGAGCAGGCCGTTAGGGGCAAACAGGTGATTAACCAGAAAATGGATGATCAGCACCGCAAGGATCAAAACCCCGCTGACAATTTTGATCAGCCACAACAGGTAACTTTCACCGGGTTTGGGTTGAGAGAGGGTGTTTTGCATGAGATCACCTCCGTCCTAGTGGGCTGTGAGCATTCGCACGCCAAAAACGACCGTGCCAATCAGGGTGATTCCAACCACGCCATACAGTAGCTGGCGTTGGGCGGGTACGGCAATTCCAAAGCTGTTGAGGGCGATGCGAAGGCCGTTGAGACCGTGGTACAAACCGGCGATGATCACCAACATTTCGCCGAACATGATGGCAGGCTGTTTGGCAGTTTCGATGAAAGCGTCAAATGCTTCGGGCCCTTGTGCCAGTTTGCCCAGCATGTAGAGATGCAGGTACAAGTAAACGGTCAACCCGATGGCAGACAGGCGGTTAATGATAAAACCCCATCCGCCAACATTTCTGCCGCGGGGGTCGAACCAGTCTAAAATTCCGCGGGTATTGGGTTTTTTGGGAGTATCCATTCGCTCATTCTCCTGTAAACTTCTAGGCTTTTACAAACCAGCGTTTGATGCGTTCACCCACCACCTGACGGCGCAAGTCCATAATCCGCCAGCCGGGGTCAACGTTAGAAGGACAAACCGCAGTGCATTCATATGCGCTGTGGCAGCGCCACAGCCCGTCTGCACAGTCCACTAAATCCAGCAGGTCGGGGTTATGTTTTAGCCCTTGTAGTTGAGCGGCTGCCAGCACTGCCGGCCCAAGGTAGTTTTCGGCTGTACCGGCTACCGGGCAGGCACTGATGCACAAACCGCATTCAATGCAATCTGCCAGACGCAGATATTCATCCCCGTTGTTGCGTGGGACATCTTTGGGCGGGCGGATACCCTCACCTTCCAGTGGAGCTGCCGAAAGCGGATGAACCGCTTTGGCGTGGACGCGGTCCATGGCGGCGTACATGCGGGTCATATCCACTACCAGATCGCCAATGATGGGGAAGTTGCGTAGTGGTTCAATTTTAAGGCTTCCGCCATTGGTGGTCACATCGCGGATTTTGGTGATGCAAGTCAACTTCTCCACATCATTCACTCGCATACCGCAGGCGCCACAAGTGGAATGGTGGCAGGCATGGGCAAAAATGAGTGAACGATCATGGAATGCCCAGATCCGTTCCACGCCGTCAATCACATATTCGTCCGGATCCACTTCCAGCACATAACTATCGTAGCGGGGAGGCTGGTCTCCCTTTTTACGAAAGATGACAAATTTTACCGTCCATTTTTCTTCAGTCATTGCTCACTCCGTACAGATAGAGTTCGTTCAACGAGTCACCCAACTCAGTTGACGTAGAACTTGCGGTAAGAGAGAAGGGGAGTTTCGGCGGTGGTGCAGGGGATGTTCAGGTTAAATTTCTTACAAATTAAATCCACGGTCTTTTCCGCCATCAAGCGCAGGGTGGTGGCTTTTCCGCCGGTAATGGTCACCAAACCCTCGACATTATCGGTTTCTTTGTGGTCATAGGCTTTGAAGGTCCGGGAAATGCTGCGGCCGGGAGCGGAAGCGCCGATTAAGGGGCGAGTAGCCATATAAGCCCCGCGTTCTTTGGTCTGGCGCAGAGCCGGGATCAGATTCGAGCCGCGTTCGATCATCAGTTGAACGTGATCTTCGTAGACCGGCACATAATCAGGATCTTCGATGGTGAAGGAAGTTGTGCCGACGACCATCATGCGCCGTTGAGGGAGGACAATGTCGCCATCACCGGGTTTGTTCAATAGATTGATGGCACGCTGGGTTAAGCGTTGGTCATAGGCAACCATTACGCCGGGGGTGGGGGTAATTGGAACTGAAATACCCGCCATGGAAGTGATATGACCCACCCAGGCTCCCGTGGCATTGACGACAATATCGCCGCGAATCTCAAATCGCTTGTCGGTGGCGCGGTCCCAGGCTTTAACTCCGACGATGTTACCCTGTCCATCGGTGAGCAGGTCAACCACATCGGTATAGAGATGGAACACAGCCCCGTTCGATTTGGCGGAAGCGGCAAATGCCAGTGCCAAACGCAGTGGATCGAATGTTCCGTCCGGCACGGTGAAAGCCGTCTGCAGTTTAGGGTTGAGGTTGGGCTCCAGGCGCAAGGCTTCCTGGGGGGTTAATTCCTTGATCGGAATTCTGCAGGCAGCGCAGCCCTCGATGAATTTTTCCCGATAGGCCATATCTTCGTCGGTGATGCCGATGAACAACCCTCCGTTTGGTTCAATGGCATCCGGCACAATCAGGCGCAGGATTTGATTTTCCTGAATGCACTCGATGGCTGATTCCTGATCGTTGACGGCATAACGTGCGCCGGAGTGAAGCAGCCCATGCGTGCGGCCTGATGTGCCATTGACGATTGGACCCCGTTCCACAACCGTAACTGCAAAACCGCGCAGCGCCAGGTCATGGGCGATTGCGACTCCGGTGAAACCGGCACCAATCACAATGGCATGGAGTTTACTCATAATTCTTTCTCCTGTTTCAATATCTGCCACAATCGTGGTGTTTTTCACAAAGTTAAGCGTGCAATTTATCGCGGTTGAGCGCGTAAATTTTCGGGGGAATTATTTCCTTCTGCGAAGCAGGCGGTTGATGAGCAGGAAGAATAAGAAGACCAGCCAGATGCTTCCACCAAATACGACGCCCCACAGGATGCGTTCGAGAAGCGGCAGTTCCGGGTTGCTGGTGATGACCGTCCAGATTGCCAGTAAGATGCTGACGATACCCACTACGATTAAACCGGTTTTAAAGGGAATCCAGGGTTGGGCAGTCAATTCCTGGGGCTGATTTTTGGAGGAGGGTTTATTTTTGGACATGTTTTTTCCGTGATGGGCCTTCAAGGTATGGATTTTATCATAGGTAAACAAGAACCGGACAAAAATCACCCTGGCGCGTGGAAAATTACAAAGGGCGGTACAGGTCTTGTGGACTGTACCAGACCGCTGACCCACCGCCCCTGCGCAAAGGAAGAGAGGAGGGGGCAGGTTTGCGACCTGCCCCCGGTTATGGAATTATTAAACTTCGACCCAGCCGAAAGTGCGCTCGACGGCTTTCTTCCAGCCTGCGTACAGTTTTTCCCGTTCTTCGGGAGCCATCTTGGGATGCCATTCGGCGTCTTTGCCCCAGTTGGCGCGCAGTTCGTCAAAGTTGCTCCAGAAGCCAACCGCCAGACCAGCTGCGTAAGCAGCACCCAGGGAGGTGGTTTCGGCAACTTTCGGGCGGATAACCGGCACGCCGAGGATATCGGCCTGGAATTGCATGAGCAATTCGTTGTACACCATACCACCATCCACCTTGAGGGCGGTCAGCGGTACGCCGGAGTCTTTGTTCATCGCGTCCAGCACCTCGCGGGTCTGGTAAGCGGTGGCTTCCAGTGCGGCGCGGGCGATGTGACCGCGGTTGATGTAGCGGGTCAGGCCGACAATGACACCGCGGGCGTCGCTGCGCCAGTACGGTGCAAACAGACCGGAGAAGGCCGGCACAAAGTAAATGCCGCCATTGTCTTCCACCGTGCGAGCCAGCGGTTCAATGTCCTTGGAGTTTTCAATCATCTTCAAGTTGTCGCGCAGCCACTGCACCAATGCACCGGTGATGGCGATGGAGCCTTCCAGGCAGTAGACAGCTGGTTGATTGCCGATCTTGTAGCCCAGGGTGGTCAGCAAACCACTCTTGCTGGGGACCGGTTTGGTGCCGGTGTTGAGCAGCATGAAGCAGCCCGTACCGTAGGTGTTCTTGGCTTCGCCGGGGTCGTAGCAGGCCTGACCGAAGAGGGCGGCTTGTTGATCGCCAAGGTCACCGGCGACCGGAATGCCCTCAAGGGCGCCGCGGGCATGACCATACACTTCGGAGGACGGGCGAACGGCGGGCAGCATGGCACGCGGAATGCCCATCAGTTTGAGGATTTCATCGTCCCAGTCCAGCGTTTCGAGGTTCATCAGCATGGTGCGGGAGGCATTGGACACGTCGGTGACATGCACGCCGCCCTGCGGGCCGCCGGTCAGGTTCCAGATGACCCAGGTGTCAATGTTACCAAAGAGGACTTGAGAGAGTTGAAAAATCAAGCGTAATACGCCGAGCAGGCTGTTTGAGGGGTGGAAAAGCCGCACCCGATGGGGTATCCACCCTAAAATAAAGGGGCTGTGTATCTTGATTTGACCTCTTCACCTCCA
>NZ_LGHJ01000013.1 GCF_001306055.1 Bellilinea caldifistulae
GAGACCTATGCGGCGGATAAAGGCTATGATGACGGCAACAATCACTTCTATTTAGAACTGCACGGCTTACACTCGGCAATTCGCTTGAAAAAGACGCGCACGCAGAAGAAAGACGCCAACAAAGACAGCTGGCTGGCCTTGGAGCAGACCCAACCGTACCGTCAAGGCTTGAAACAGCGCTACAAAATCGAACGCAAATTTGGGGAAGCCAAACAGTGGCATGGGTTGGGACGCTGCCGGTATTTGGGAAAAATGGGCTTTGCGGTGCAAGCCTTTTTGACGGCGATAGCGCTCAACTTGAAACGAATGGTCAAGCTCCTGTTTGGCGTCGGGTTCAAAACCCCGGCTGGGGCCGCCATCCAAGGGTGAACTCCCATGCGGAGGGTGAAGTGTCGCTGGTGGTCAAAAATCCAGAAAAAATGGAAGTGAAGAGGTCAAATCAAGATACACAGCCCCTTTATTTTAGGGTGGATACCCCATCGGGTGCGGCTTTTCCACCCCTCAAACAGCCTGCTCGGCGTATTACGCTTGATTTTTCAACTCTCTCATTTTAGTCAAGGAAATTGGATGATTTATTTCCTTCCTGCCAGTTGAGAAAACAAAATGCTATCGGATACGAACCCCAAACTCCCCCTCAGCACGCTTGTCCCGATACTTTTTCCTATCGCAGCGGTAGTAGTGGGATTGGTTCTGCCGTTCTTAGTTACGGCGGTATTTATTCTTTCGGGGGGATTCACCCTTACACTCTCTTCCTTTTTTCAGGCTCAATTCAATGAACCGATATTATGGCTGGTGGACCTTTTTTCGGCTTTCATCGTTCTGCTGAACTCAGTCAACGCTTTCCAGCACTTCAGAACAATCCGCCAAAACCTGCGCCTGAAAGATGAACTGGTCCAGCGCACCGCTGAACTTTACGCAGTCAAAGAAATTTCCCAGCGTGAAATACTGGAAAGGCATCAGGCCGAAGCCAATATCATCCGGGCAAAAAAGGAGTGGGAAGCAACCTTCGATGCGATCTCAGACCTGATTTTACTGACCGATGCGAGCGGGAAAATCATACGCTGCAATCAGGCAACCATCCAAACCCTTAAAACCTCCTACGCCAACTTGATTGGTAAAAATATCGAAGAGGTGTTCCCTGGTGTCATTGAACCGGTGCAGAAAAAAGCCCTGACCAAAACTCAGGTCATCCCCATGCCATCTTTATACGGCTGGTTTGAAGTAACCGGTTTTCCCTTTCAGGATGGTGAAAACCAGCAAGGAATCATCTACATCTTCCACGACATCGCTCAACGCAAAAAAGCCGAGGCTGAAATTCAACGCCAGAAACAATACTTTGAAAGTATCTTCCAGAATAGCCCGGTTGCGATTGTCACCCTTGACCTGAACGGTCATATCGTAGCCTGCAATCCCGCTTTCGAACGGCTTTTTGGGTACACTCAGGCAGAAGTGCTGGGTGGAAAACTGGATGAAATCATCACCTCCAAAGAATTCCGAGATGGCGCATTTGAATTTAGCCGCCGGGTTCGTCAGGGTGAGCTGATTCACAGCGTCAGTAAGCGCCAGACCCGGCGTGGTGAATTGATTGATGTGGAGATCTTCGGTGTTCCGGTCATTGTCAACGGACAGGAGGTGGGCGTTCTCAACTTGTATCACAACATCACCGAACTGGTGCGCGCCCGCCAGAAAGCCGAAGAAGCCGATTTGGCCAAGAGTGAATTTCTGGCCAACATGAGTCATGAGATCCGCACACCACTCAATGGTCTGATCGGCATGCTTAACCTGGCGCTGGATACGCCCCTCAACGCCGAACAAAACGAATATCTCACCGCTGCGCTGGAAAGTGCCGAGTCGCTCCTCAACTTGATTAGCGACATTCTGGATTTGTCAAAAATTGAAGCCGGCAAAATGGAACTGGAAACCACCGACTTCAATTTACGCACCATTGTTGAAAATGTGGCCGTCAACTTTTCACAGCGGGCGGCTGCCAAAGGGCTGGAACTGGTCTGTCAGATTGATCCGCTAACGCCTGTCTTGTTGCGTGGAGATCCCAACCGCTTGCGGCAGGTATTGAATAATCTGGTCGGCAATGCGGTTAAATTCACCGAGCAGGGAGAAATTGTCATCAGCGTTCAGCCGATTGCCCAAACCAACACGCAGGCCACCATCAGTTTCTCGGTACGCGATACCGGTATCGGCATACCCCCCGACCGCCAGGCGCGCATTTTTGAGCGCTTTACTCAGGCGGATATGTCCACTACCCGCAAATACGGCGGATCCGGCTTGGGTTTAGCCATTTCTACCCAGTTGGTGGAGCTGATGGGTGGAAAAATCTCGCTGATCAGTGAACCGGGGGTTGGCAGCACTTTTTCTTTCAACGCTGTCTTTTCGCGTCAGGAAACTCCCGAATCCCAGCCGCACAAGTTAATTTCCCTTTCTCACCGAAAACACATCTTGATTGCCGATCCTAATGCATCCAGTCGTCAATCCTTGCGGATGGAACTGGAAAAAGTTGGCTTTGCGGTCACGGAATGCGCGGATCGTGAAACCTTTGTTCAGGTACTCCAATTCGCCAGCGAAAATCGGGCTCCAGTGCAACTGGCAATGGTTGAATACCGGATTCTATTGGATAACGGTCAACCCCGTCTGCCGGATAACATCAAACCATTGGTAAACAACGATCTCAAAGTCATCGTCCTGACCACCCTTGGAACTCATATCACCAAAGAAGATTGCCAGAAAGTCGGCTGCATAGCCACGTTGATTAAACCGGTGCGTCAACAGGCGCTCTACAATGCTTTAAAGTCCGCTCTTGCCAGCCCGGAGCCGGCCAGAGTTGCCGAAAAACCGGCCACCGAAAACCGCCTGACCGCCTCTGGACTGCGTACTTCCCTCTCGCGCCACATACTCCTGGTCGAAGATAATCCAGTCAATCGAAAAGTGGTTGTGAATTTGCTCACCAAATTTGGGCATACCGTTGAAGAAGCCGAAAATGGACGGGTTGCTGTTGAAAAAACCTCCCAAAGAAATTACGACTTAATTTTGATGGACGTCCAGATGCCGGAAATGGATGGCTATGAAGCCACATTGCGAATTCGTTCCAGAGAGGGAACCTCGCATCACACCCCCATCATTGCCATGACGGCGCGGGCACTGGCCGGTGATGTGGAACGCTGCCTCGCCAGCGGGATGGATGCTTACCTTTCCAAACCGATAAAACCGCGTGAATTGTTCAATGCCATCGAACATTGGGGACACAAGCAGGCTGAAGGCGAACCAAAACAATCGGACGTGGATGAAACCTCAACCACATTGATCAAGGAAGACCTCTCCTTGGAATTTGAACAGTATTTTCAATCCCTTGAAACCGACCCAAACGGCTTTTTACCCCAATCAGCACCCCCCTCCACTGAAGAGCAGATTTCTCCACTGGGCGAGGATCTGATCGGGGAAGAAGACGAATTCCTCAGCCGTGCTTTCCGGAAAAACACCCAATCACTTGGTGATGCCCATTACGTCGAAAAAATCCTCCCGCGCTTCGGTGATGACCTGGAGTTCTTTCTGGCCACCTTTGAAGAGTTCATCCAGCAGTGCGAAACCAAATTGGTCGAACTGAAAGAAGCCGTTCGCTCCCAAAATGTTGCGAGTGTCAAACTCCATGCCCACAACCTTAAAGGGGTGGCAGCCAACTTTGAAGCCGTCAAACTGACCCGCCTGGCTCACCAGCTGGATTTACAGGCAGCCAACGGAGACTTGAATGGGGCGGATGATTTAATTGCTGAAATGGAAAGTCAGATCCCCTTGCTGAAGAAAGCCCTGCTGGAAATGAAAGCGCAGCAACACCCGGCAGAAAACAACCTCAAAGGATAGATTCATGGCCACTGTACTGCTGATTGATGACGAAATCATCTTCCACCGCATGATTGAACATGCCCTGCGTCCGCTGGGACACATGGTATATACCGAGCTGACCGGCACACAGGGATTGGAAGCCGCCAATATCCTAAAACCGGATGTCATCATCACCGACCTTAACTTACCGGACATTTCCGGCTACGAGGTCACCCGCCGATTACGCCGCGACCCTGCTTTTGCCCACACCCCCATCATGGTGCTGACAAGTCAGGCGGGCTTACAGGATAAACTTGCCTCGTTTGAATCCGGAGCCGATGATCACATTACCAAACCTTTTGAGCCGGAAGAATTGGTAGCCCGCATGACCGTCCTTCTCCGCCGCATGGAGGTGATCCGCCATGCCTTGCCCAGCGGTGAAGGGGCTGTTCCGACCAAAATGGCAAAGATGATTGCCGTGCATTCCTTACGCGGTGGAATTGGCACGTCCACCCTCGCCGTCAATCTGGCAATTGCACTTCGTTCCCTGTGGAACACCCCCACTCTTTTGATTGATCTGGTATTGATGGCCGGACAGGTTGCCCTTTTGTTGAACATGCCCCTCAAACGCACTTGGGCCGATCTTGCCGGGATTGACCCCTTGGAAATGGACACCGAAGCCCTCCATTCGATTATTGAAAACCACAAAAGCGGATTGAGCTTCATCGCTGCCCCCACCTTTCCTACCGAAGCGGAGATGCTTTCCGACGAAACTCTGAACGTCTCCCTCAAGCTTCTCCGCCCCCATTATGACTACCTCATTGCCGATTTACCCCATGATTTCAGCGAAGTGGCGCTTATCGCCCTGGAGATGGCTGATGTTATCCTGCTCGTACTGGCTCCCGAACTTTCCTCGTTGCGAGCTGCAGCGGCAGCGCTGGACACCTATACCAAATTAAATTATCCCCCCGAAAAAATCAAACTGGTTTTGAACAATGTATTTCCCAAACACGGTTTACCGCGCGATCGAATTGAACAAGCACTCAAAAAACCTGTTACACTCAGCCTCCCCTATTCACCGGACATACTGGTACAATCCATTAACCTTGGCAAACCCATTTTGTATCATTCGCCGGATGAACCCATCTCCGTTCTCTTAGAAGACTTTGCCTTTTTTATGAGCACAGAGGAACACAAAAAAATCCGGCCGGAGAAGCCAACTCAGGCCTGGAAGCGGGTCTATGACCGCTTCATGGAAGCCCGCAAGGCCAAAGAAAAACAGTCTCAACGATAATTTTCGCAAGGAGAATTGCCATGACCCATGTGTTTAAGAAACCAACCCGCGTCGCCATTGTCGGTGCGGGCAATGTCGGAGCTACTTTTGCCTATTCCCTCTTAATTAGCGGATTGGCCAGCGAAATTGTGCTGATTGATGCCAATCACGCCAAAGCCGAAGGTGAGGCAATGGACTTGAATCACGCTATGCCTCTCGGCAGACCAGCTCGCATCTGGGCCGGCAGCTACGAAGATACGGCAGGGGCAGTGATCACCGTCATCACAGCCGGATCGGCTCAACGACCCGGTGAAACCCGCCTGGACCTGGTTCAGCGCAATACCGAAATCTTCAAGCAAATCATCCCCAAAATTGTGGAAAACAACCCCAATGGAATTTTGCTGATCGCCACCAATCCGGTTGACATCCTGACCTACGTTGCCTTCAAGATTTCCGGCTTCAGACGCAATCATGTCATCGGTTCGGGAACGGTGCTGGATACGGCTCGCTTCCGTTACCTGCTCTCTCAACACTTTGACGTTGACCCGCGCAGTGTACATGCCCACATCATTGGCGAGCATGGAGATAGCGAAGTACCGGTCTGGTCTCTTGCCAACATCGCCGGTATGCGCCTGCCGCAGTATTGTGCTGTCAACGAGTTGGGCTGCGCGGATGAAACCCTCAATACCATCTTTGAGCAAACCCGCGATGCTGCCTATCACATCATCGAGCGCAAAGGGGCTACCTACTACGGCATTGCCAGTGGCCTGGTGCGAATTTGCGAGGCGATCATTCGCGATCAAGGCACCGTCCTGTCCGTTTCCAGTTACATTGACGAACCCTACTACGGCATTGAGGATGTTTGCCTGAGTCTGCCCACCATTGTAGACCTGGACGGTGTGGAACGCATCATCCGCCTTGACCTGAATGAGGAAGAAGTCATCGGTCTGCAGAAATCAGCCAACCTGCTAAAAAATATCATTTCTCAATTGAAGATTTAAGGCGATTCAATCACGCCAATCCAGACCTCAAAGGGCTGCAAGGAAAGAAAACCAGCCTGCGCCGATTGTCCTTCCCTGCGGTGTGTTGAAAAAACACACCGCAAATTTTTAATCCAGTGGGGCAAAACGGTTCTGGCACGGCGGGCTTTCATGTTCAAAGCCACCACACAGCTTTGATTTTCTGTCCGTCTTAGAAAAGTGAACACATTGCGGTTATTTTCGTCCAGCGGTTGATAGTCGCCCTCAGTCAATGCGGGCGTGTTTTTACGCAAATGCAACAACCTCCGGTAGTAATTCAGCAAGGAGTCGGGGGCATCTTTCTGCTCCTCAACATTGACCCCCTCGGCATAATTCGGATGAACCGGCAGCCACGGATTCACCTCTGCCGGACAAAAACCGGCGTTTGGCTGATTAGCCCATTGCAGCGGGGTGCGGCACTTATCCCGTCCATATTCAATCGCGTGCAATTCGGCTTCCTGAGGAGAGCTACCCAGCAATTCAATTTCCAGGCGGTAAGCATGTAAACTCAACGGATCCCGGAAATCTTCCCGCTTCAGGTCAAGGTGGTTGACCATGCCGATTTCTTCACCATTGTACAAAAAAGGGGTACCCTTCAAAGTCAGCAGCAAGGCCAGATTAACCCGTGCAATCTGCTGATCATGTTTTCCATCCCCAAATTGACTCATCATTCGTCCGGCATCATGGTTATTTAAGGTATTGCACGGCCAGGCGTCCGGCGGCATTTGCGAAAATCTCTCCCTCTGGTTATTGCGCACCCAACGCGGCGTGATATGGTCTGTACGCATCAAAGGAAAATTGAAATTCAAGTGGAGCTCATCTTCTCCGCTCCCATAAAAGCGAACATCCTCCGTCTCGCCGATCAAAACTTTTTCCGGGTATTCATTTACCACCTGGCGGAGTTCTCTCATCAGGTCGTGCACTTGGGGCATGTCCACCTGATGCCGGAACAGGCGCAGCCAGCGGCGGTTTGCCCGGCGTTCCTCATCCTTTGTCTTAGCGAGCCGTGCATCCCGGTAAATCGCATCCAGATGATCGCCGGTAGCATGATCGGGGTACCCTTCCCGTTCGAAGATCGTGCCAACAGCATCCAGGCGAAAACCATCCACGCCAAGGTTCAGCCAGTAACGTACCACCTCAAACATGGCTTGTTTGACTTCGGAATTTCTCCAATTCAGGTCAGGTTGTTGGGCAAAGAAGAAATGGTAATAGTATTCGCCGGTTTGCGGGTCAAACGTCCACGCCGGCCCCCCAAAAGTAGAGAACCAGTCATTCGGAGGACCGCCATTGCGGGGCGACTTCCAGATATACCAGTCTCGTTTGGGGTTGTCCCGACTGGAACGGGATTCCAAAAACCACGGGTGCTGATCAGAGGTGTGGTTCAAAACCAGATCCAGCACCAACCGCATATCGCGACGATGCAATTCCTCCATAAATTGGAAAAATTGCTCCATTGTGCCATATTCAGGAGCAATCCCATAATAATCACTGACATCATAGCCCCAGTCCACCTGAGGGGAGGCAAAATGCGGTGAAAGCCAGACAGCATCCACTCCCAGCCATTTGAGATAATCCACTTTCTCGATCATCCCCTCAAAATCACCGATTCCATCCGCGTTGCCATCCGCAAAACTGCGCGGGTAGATCTGATAAAAAACAGCCGTTTGCCACCATTTCTTCGGGCTCATAGATTCAGTTACTCACTCCTCTTCAATATGATTGCGACCGAATGGATTGAAAATCAAAATTCCATTGACCAAACCTTAACATGATCATCAAAAGACTTTAACCGCTACCCATTAAAATTAAAAAAGTAGAAAGATATGGAAATCAACCCTTCCATTCACGTTTCTGAACAAATCGTGCCTATTGTACCCCAAAGATGGCACTATCGGCTGGCCGAATGGATCTCCCGATTGTTTTCACCCCCATTGGTTGCAGCCGTCGCCCTGATGACCATTGCCCTCACGGATTCGAGCCGTGCCGCCATAGGCTGGTCTCTCCTCACGCTATTCCTGATGATTCTCACTCCGGCCGCCTATCTGGTTTATCTTCACAAGCGCGGCCAGATTACCGACCTGGATGTGTACGTCCGACAGCAGCGCATTCGCCCTTATTTACTCAGTATCGCATGCAGTCTGGTAACTTTCGGAATGCTTCATCAGTCTTATGCCCCGGTTTTGCTGCAGGTGATTGCAGCTGCAGCGACTTTTGAAACCAGCGGCCTCTTTCTGGTCAACTTGAAATGGAAAATCTCTGCCCACGCCGCCGCTGCGGCTGGTTTTTCCTCACTGGGCTTTTGGGTTGGGGGTGGTTTGGCTGTTCCCATGTTAATTTTCATCCCGCTGGTGGCATGGTCACGAGTGCACCTTAAACGTCATACCCTCTACCAGACCATCGCCGGCAGTTTGTGGGGGATGATCAGTTTCACGCTGGCTTTCTGGCTGCTGCGGTAGAAATTCGGCTTATTCCCCCACATCCAGGATTTCGCCGTGCATTCCCTCATCGGTCACTTGCACCAGCCTGACCCGGCTGATTTGATTCCAAAGCGGTTGGGGTGAGCAGGCCTCTACGCGGATGTAATGATCCGTTAAGCCGTGCAACCGCCAGCCCTGTCTTCCCACCTCATCACAGGATTCCCACAACACGCCCGCCAGGCTCCCCAGGAACTTCTGACGATAAGTCAGCGATGACTGGCGCAAAACCTCCCGCATTCGCGCATTCCGCTCACGGATTACGCTTCCATGGAGCGTACCCTTCATGCGGGCGGCTGCGGTTCCCTCCCGTTTGGAAAAAGAAAAGACATGCCCACCGGCAAAGTTCATCTGCTGCACAAAGGCCAGGCTCTCCTCAAATTCGCTTTCGCTTTCACCGGGAAAACCGACGATAATATCGGTGGTAATTGCCATTTCCGGGCAGATGGCACGGGCCGATTCAAGCAGGCAGGCAAAGGCTGTGGGCGTGGTCTTGCGAACCATGCGCTTCAAGGTTGCCGCACTACCGGATTGTAGCGGTAAATGCAGATGGCGGCACATTCGCGGATTCTGCCACAAACGGAAAAACGCCTCGTCCAGATCCCACGGCTCAAGCGATGAAAGCCTGACACGCTCCACATCGGTATCCATCAGGATTGCTTCAATCAGATGACGCAGATGCAGTGGCATGGGAAAATCCTTTCCCCACGACCCCAGATGGACGCCGGAAAGGACGACCTCGCGTGCCCCACCGGACACAGCCGCTCTCACTTCGCCAACGACCTCGTTAATGGATTGGCTGCGTCCTTTTCCCCGAGCCAGACGCGTGATACAGAAGGTGCAAAAATTGTCACATCCATCCTGAACTTTGATAAAAGCCCGTGTACGCTGGTGCAGACCAGGCAAAGGCTGACGGGCAAGCGGTTCGAGATCAAACTCCTCAACCGGCATGCCCAACACGGTTGAAGTCAGGTGATGTTTTTCGGAATTGGGAATCACCCAATCCACATTGGGTAATCGCCGGGCTGCTTCCGGTTCAAGGGTAGCCCAACAGCCGGTTACCGCAATGGAAGCCCCACCGGCTCTGGCAGCCTGGCGGATTTTTTGCCGCGAGTCGGAGGCTGCCGCGCTGGTCACTGTACAGGTATTGATCACCACCAGATCGGCTTCGGCAGCTGAATCAGCAATCAAATGACCGGCCGCCCGAAATTGACGGGCAAGCAATTCAATCTCGCTTTGATTTAAGCGACAGCCAACAGTGTCGAAATAGATGCGCATACCTCTAAGGCTTAATCACATAAAAATTGTCAAAATGAACCTCTACACCCGCTGTTTGATAAGCACCGGCCAGCAGCCCTACATCACCCATACTGAAATCTGCGTCTTCCACCTCGGCGAACTTTTGCTGATTGACAAACAGTGTCAGGCGTGAGCCCACGCAATCGGCGCGTAGCTGATTTCGGGCATATCCCTGCGTGATCATTTTACCAAATTCCAGCCCATTTGGGCTGCTTAAAACCTGATAAAGACCATCTTTAACCTTGACAATTCCCCCGTAACCGTCGCTGCTGATCAGAAAGGCATAAAAATTATATTCATCCTGAAAACGACAAATCAGCCCAAAATCGTTATCGGTCGGCCCATTGATGAATTCAGCCTCAACAGCAAGGGTGACATCGGTAAAGTTTTTTCCCGCCAATGACCAGTAATCATAATTAGGCTGATTGATCAGAAAAGCAAGCACGCCATTTTGATAATGAATGACGGCTTCTGGAGAACTCCACTGCCGCCAGCCGCTGGCCGAATCCGAAAAATCATCATACAACAGGATACTGCCCGCATCCTTTGCTGCCAGAGCCGAGGACTCGATCTGCTTGATCAGATTACACCCACTCAGGGAAATGAAAATCCCAATTAAAATCAAACCATTGCGTAAAACCTTTAACATCGGATCAACCTCCTGCGGCTGATGTACGGCAGTCCTCTGCCGTGAGGTAGATGTCTATCCTAAGGTTGAATGGCTTCAGCCGGAAAATAACGCTGCAACAATCTTTGGGCAGTCAGAGCAATCCCTTCATCCTGCGATTCGGCAGCCTTTTTGAGGGGTTGAAAAGCCTGACTGGTTCTGCCCATTTCGAGATAGACCTGTCCAAGATGAAGCCAAGCGGGAGCATAGGAATCATCTACTTTCAATGCCTGTTGCAAGAACTGTTCCGCTTCTTTCCATTCACCCAATTGCAGATAAACAAAACCAGCCGTATCCAGTGAGGCGGGGTTGCTGCCGTCCAGATCTAAAGCCCGTTGGGCAGCCGGCAAGGTATAGGCTTGCGGGTCAAAGCCATTCGAGGCAGAAAACATCGCCAGCGACCTCCACAGTTCGGCATTTTCCGGCTCAATTTCCACCGCCCGCCGATATGCGTGGAGCGCCTCGATCAAATCTCCACTCTGAGCCAGCGCAGCCCCAATTTCGACTTGCCAGCGCCCTTCATCGGGATGTTTTTCTGCCAGCGTTCGTAAATAGCCCAACGCCACCAAAGGCTGATCCTGACGCCGCCAATAGAGCGCCATGGCGGTTTGGACAATATCCGAAACCGGGTTGAGTTCAAACGCCCGCCGCAAAGCCGTGTAGCCGTCCTTTCCCAAATTTTGACGGGCTTCTGCCAGTAAGGCCCATCCTTCGGCATAATCCGGGAATAAACTGACGGCTTCTAAAAATGCCTGCTCGGCAACGTACCAGTAACCCAGCTCCCCTAATCTTTGACCAATGACCAGCCGTTGGTAGGCCGGGTCGGGGTTTTCCTGCGCCGTTTCCAAAGCCTCTAACAAGCGGCCGACCTGGCGCGCCAGTGCGCCGCGACCGGCACTCAATGGGGTCAGCCGGCGGATGGCCTCATCCGGGTTTTGAAAAGACTGGAACACCGCCGCCATCCAGACTGCCTCGGAATTTTCGGGCTGGACAAGCGCCCAACGTTGAGCGGCTTGATTTGCCAGATCCCAGCGATTGGCTTTCTCAAAGAGATCAATCAATCGGCGAAAATGATCCGGGGCTAAATCCTCTTTGTCCAGCAGAACAAGCCCGTATTCCACCGCAAGGTGGGGGCGCCCCAATTCAAAAAGAACCTGAGTCAATGAAAACAAACCTTTTTCGGAAATCGCGCCTGATTCCCACGCCCGCTGAAAATCGGCTGCTGCCTGGGGTAAGTTCCCTGCCTCCAGTTCGTGAAAGGCCAGCCGCTCCCACATCTCCACGCGGTCTGGGTAATAATCCAACAATATCCGCAAATTCATGGCAGCCTTCTCGTGGTTATTCAAAACCTCCGCCTGATACAAGTGCGTGATGATTGTCAGTTCCCGAAGAGGACGTGGTGAAAGGGGCAAAATGGCAAGAAAGACCAGCGGGAGAATAATCATCACCGCCAACAAAAACTGGCGTTTCAGGCTTTGAAGATTCGGCTTCACCATCTCAAACCCATTAGACCCTGCAAAAGTTCAAGTCAGGATTATTATCCCCCAGCCCATGCGTTTGTGCAATACACCGGGGGTTCATTCGGAATCGTCAAACAAGGGCGAGAGAAGGTCTCTTCAAACAGGTAAAATTGTGTCTTTCTGACTTGAAACAGGCTCATTCAAAAAAATTCTAAACCAATCTGACTTGACATCAAAAATAAGGCGTGATACATTTGTCATACATGGTCAAGCGGCTCATGGAGCCAGACCTGAAATTTCTCAAAATGTATGGAGTAAAGCATGTCAGAACGTTTCACCGGGACCGTCAAGTGGTTCAACCCCGCCAAGGGGTACGGCTTTATCGGCCGTGACAATGGAGAAGATGTCTTCGTACATTTCTCCGCAATCGATATGCAGGGCTACAAGCAGTTGAAGGAAGGCCAGAAAGTGGAGTTTTCTATCGAAAAAGGTCCCAAAGGTCTCCAAGCCGCGCAAGTTGTCCCACTGCAATAACCCCAATCCAATTCATCCAATCGTCATACAGAGCCGCTTAAAGCGGCTCTGTTGTTTGTCTCAACGCCCGGCGCCAAATACATAACCAACCACTTTGGCCAATTCCAGCAAAGTTACCTCCCAACCTTGCCGGCTGAACATCCATGTTGCCGCCTGATACCAGTGTCCCTGTACCGCGTGAATTTGCACCTTGACCGGACTTCCCCGAAATGTATCGTGGAAGATCAGCCGTGTGCGAAAGGTATGGTAAGGATCCGTTACCACCACACAGGAAGGATGCCCCCAGTATTCCATGTATTCCCGCACGCTTTTGGCTTCCTCCACCGTTGAACGGGACACTTCAGGAATGATGCGGATGTGGTCCATCGGGACACCCATCGCCGAGAGATTGTTGCGCACCAGCAGACTGTAGCGAGTGCCAATATCATTAATTGTGTCACCGGTCTCCGTAATCAAAATAATTCGGGAAGGTTCAGCCCTGTAAAGTTTTACGGCCTCCTCCCAGCGCTGGCGATCTCCACCACTCAACAAGACAACCATTCCGGCATCCTTCAAAGAATCCGAAGTGATCAATAACGCTCCCACAGCATACAACACTCCATAGATCACAATCGGGAGCAAAAGCAGCAAACTGAACACCCCCATCCCCCTCATGAAACAGCCTCCACACCCCCTGCTGTGATTTGGGGTTTGAGTGGTTCGAGTCATATCATCCTCTCTGATGTTTCTCCCATGCCATAATCATCCGATGGATGCCTTCCTGTAACAAGCTGCGTGGGCAGCCGAAATTCAACCGGACATGACCCTCGCCACCGCCTCCAAACGCACGTCCATCGTTCAACCCCACCTTTGCCTCTTGGAGGAAAAAAGTAAACGGGTCTTCTCCAATCGTGGTCCGGGTGAAATCCAGCCACGCCAGATAAGTCCCCTCCGGTAAAGGCAAGTGAACCCCCTGCATACATTCCTGCACGGTTTGATATAACCAATCCCGGTTGGAGCGCAGGTACACCATCAACTGATCCAGCCAATCTTCCCCATGCTGATAAGCAGCTCTTGCCGCCGTCATTCCCATCAGATTCACTCCTTCCACTAACCCGCGTCGGGCTTGATGAATTTTTTGCCTCACCTGCGGATCCGGAACGACTGCAAAAGAAAACTCCAGCCCTGGGATATTAAACGTCTTGCTCGGCGCCATCAGCGTGACCGTTTTTTTTGCAATTTCGGCATCCAGTGAAGCAATCGGAATGTGCTGGTTGCCGTCATACACCAGATCACAGTGAATCTCATCCGAGCAAATCATGACGTCCCGCCGCAGGCACTGCTCGGCCATCTGCTCCAATTCAGCGCGTGAAAAAACCCGCCCAACTGGATTATGCGGATTGCATAACAGGAACATGCCGGCATTTTGATCGAGGCAATGTTCAAAGGAATCCCAATCCACCTCATAATGGTGATCCCATCTCACTGCCAGTTTGGACGAAAGCAGCGGAACACCTGCATTTTGCCCGACGCTCAAAAACGGCGGATATACCGGCGTCTGGATGACCACACCGCGCTGTTCGGTACACAGTGCCTGGGTTACGAGATTGAAGGCAACCACCACCCCCGGCAGAAAAATCAAATCTTCTGCCTTGACTTTCCAACCATGTCGTTTTTCCAACCAGGCTAAAATAGCCTCTCTCAATTCCTTTAATTCCGCCGCATATCCAAAAACCCCATGCGAAACCCGCTGATGGAGCGCTTCAATGATGGCGGGGGCAGCCGCAAAATCCATGTCTGCGACCCACATGGGCAGGACATCCTCCGCAAAGTAATGCCATTTGATGCTGTCGGAATTTCGGCGGTCAACCACCTGGTCGAAATCATAAACCTGCATCCGCAAATCCTTCTTGAGGGAATTGGTGTTTTCCTGAAAACGCTGAGGATTATAATGCCCAATCTCGTTCCTGTCGAACAATCCCGAAAAATTTAGCCAGTCAATCTTTACCAAAACATGTCTTTCAAGCCACCTAAATGGAATTTTTTGGACAATTCCTGACTTTCCAAACGTTATTCTAATTGCATGGGTTAACCCGAACAGGAATCCAACAACGCTCAGCCCGAACTGCAACGGTCAAAATCTGATATACTCGCTTGCATAACGACTATGGCAATTCAAAACAAACTGCAATTCACGTACTTAATCCTGACATCCCCGGAATGGAAAGATTACGAGCTGGTGGACAGCGGAAACGGCTGGAAGCTGGAGCGCTTTGGTCAATACCTGCTGGTGAGACCGGAAGCCGAAGCCGTCTGGGCGCCTGCTCTGCCGGAAAACAAATGGGCAGCAGCTCATGCCCGTTTTGTGCCAACACCGGAAGAAAACGGTGGACATTGGCAACACCACAAACCCATCCCGGAACGATGGATCATGCACTATAAGAACCTGTCCTTTTTCATCCAAACAACCGCTTCCCGGCATGTGGGGGTTTTCCCCGAACAGGCCTGTCAATGGGATTGGATCGCTGAACAAATCACTAAAGCTGGTCGCTCAGCCAGGGTTTTGAATCTTTTTGGTTATACCGGACTGGCGAGTCTGGCTGCCGCCCAAAGCGGTGCGCAGGTAACCCACGTGGATGCTTCTCGAAAGGTCATCAACTGGGCGCGAGAAAATCAAACCCTCTCCGGCCTGGAAACTGCTCCAATCCGCTGGATTTTGGATGACGCGATTAAGTTCGTTCAGCGGGAAGGCCGCCGGGGGGTAAAATACGATGGTTTGATTCTGGATCCACCAAAATTCGGGCGCGGCCCCAAAGGGGAAGTGTGGGAATTTTTCCGTTTATTACCCAATTTACTGGATGCTTGCAAAAAAGTTCTTTCACCAAATCCGCTTTTTGTCGTACTTACGGCTTACGCCGTCAAGGCCTCAGCTTTGACTCTTCACTATGCCCTGCAGGAAATGCTCACACAATCGGATGGTGAGTGGAGTTTTGGTGAAGTGGCTTTGATGGAAAAGAGTGCCGGCAGGTTCCTTTCCATGGCGATTTTTGCCCGCTGGTCACGGTTTAAATCCCCTGAATCCCGAACACAAGAAGGTGGAATTAGAACATGATGAGCTCACAAAATCTTTCAATCATCGGGCCGGGTGTAATGGCAGAAGCCATCATCGCTGGCTTGATTCGTAATCAAGTGCTGCCAGCCCAAAAAATCATTGCAGCCGGGCCGCGTCCAGAGCGCGGCAGCGAATTGGTTGAACGCTACGGCATCCGTTTTACTGCCGATAACGCCGAAGCGGTTAGCGCCGCTGACATTGTCATACTGGCGGTCAAGCCACAAAAATTACGCACCGTGCTGGCTGGGCTGCGGGGAAAAATTGCCCCTCATGCGGTGGTTTTATCCATCATTGCTGGTGCCTCTATTCAAAGCATCAGCAGCGGACTGGAACACCCCGCCGTTATCCGGGCGATGCCAAACACACCGGCTCAAATTGGGCAGGGAATTACGGTTTGGACTTCCTCTCTCGCCGTAACTGAAGCCCAACTAGAGGCAGCCCGGTTGATTTTATCGGCGCTTGGGCAGGAAATCTACGTTGAGGAAGAAAATTATCTGGATATGGCTACTGCTCTTTCCGGCACCGGTCCGGCCTACGTTTTTCTTTTCATGGAAGCGCTGATTGACGCCGGGGTTCATCTGGGTTTTCCCCGCCGGATTGCCGAACAACTGGTCACGCAAACGATTCGTGGTTCGGTGGAGTATTATGCCCTCAAAAAGGATCATCCGGCACATTTACGCAATCAAGTCACCTCACCGGGTGGGACATCTGCCGCAGCTCTGTATTATCTGGAAAAAGCCGGCTTCAGAACAGCACTCAGCCGGGCAATTTGGGCGGCTTACGAGCGCTCTCAAGAATTGGGACGGGGTAAAAACAGCCAGCCACCGGAAAAAAACTCGGACTAGCCGGTTACGCAACTTTTTTGGGCTGCTGATCGTAGATACCTGTGGAGGAAATCACAATGGACAAGTTGGGCAATAGTTGGGAGTTGGTCAAAGCGAGTTTTCGAGTCCTTTCAGCCGATAAAGAACTGGTCGTTTTTCCAATCGTATCGGCTATCGGCACCTTAATTGTTACACTCACTTTTGCACTGCCCCTGTTTTTGAGTGGACTGGTAGACAGCCTGTTTTCCGAAAGGATCCAGGTTGCCGGGTTCGTGGTCATTTTCCTTTTTTACATCGTGCAATATACTGTCATCTTCTTTGCCAACACCGCCCTGGTCGGTGCAGCCATCATCCGTTTGAGAGGCGGTGACCCCACAGTTGCACAGGGTTTTCAAATTGCTTTCAGCCGGATTGTGAACATCATCGGTTACGCCATCATCGCAGCCACGGTAGGTATGCTACTAAGGGCTGTTTCCGAACGCAGCCGCGGTTTGGGCAGAATGGTTATCTCTTTAATTGGCTTTGCATGGAATATCGCCACTTTTCTGGTGGTACCGGTGCTTGCGGTTGAAGGGGTTGGCCCCATTGAGGCTATCAAACGCAGTGTTTCTTTATTGCGCAAAACGTGGGGGGAACAAATAGCCGGAAATGTCGGTATTGGGACGGTTTTCGGGCTGATTTCCTTCGGAATTGTGATTTTCGGGATGATCTTTTCCGGTGTGGCTTTCATCGTCCTGGAATCCGCGCCTCTGGCTATTGCAATCTTTGTTTTGATAGTCATTGCTCTCATCCTGATCGGGTTGATCAATTCCACCTTAAGCGGAATTTATGCCGCTGCTGTTTACCAGTACGCTGAAACCGGCCACACCGGCGGTTTCTTTGATGACAGCATGGTTCAAAGAACCTTTACCTCAAAAGCTACTTCGTTCTAATCGGTTGATAGGCGAAAAAACGGATCTTCCCAAAAGCAGGGAAGATCCGTTTGGATTAAATTCCCAGCCCACGTTGATAAATCAGCATCATCCCAAGGATAAAGGTCAAAATCAAGACCGCCGCATCCAGTTCCAGAAAAGCCAACGCCCGCCGGCGAATGATGGATTGGTTGCCAATTAACGCCATTGTATTCATAATCAACCCCAAAAAGCCCACCAGTACAAATTCCGGCGAAATACTACCAATAAACCGCCCTTTGGTGAACAGAAAATCCACCAATCCCAGCGCAAACATATTGAACATATTGCTGCCAAACAAATTTCCAATCGCCAGATCGTAGACTTTCATGCGTACAGCCGCAATGGTGGCTACCAGTTCGGGCATGGTGGATACGAACGCCAGCAAAGCCACCCCCACAAAACCCTCACCCAAGCCGGTCAGGTTGGCAATGTCGTTGGCTACGCGAACAAGCCAGGGCATCACCAGTACCAGTACCAGCGCCGCGCCACCAAACCATAATAAGGCCGTTTTCAATGGGGGTAATCCTTCGTCGTCCTCATTGCGCTCTTCTTCGCTGATCGTGGTCGAGGTACGCAATAGCCGAACCAGGATCAGATAAGAGGCAATCAACAGCAAACTATCAACCCCCACCCAGCCAATTTTGATATCCAGATTTACATAGACAAAAAAAGTAGCCAGCAAAATCATCAAAATTGCCCCGCCGCCGGTCAAACCATGCCGGCGCACCACTACCCGCAAGGCTCGTTCTCTCCACCCCAAAATGCTGATAAATGCCAGCAAGAGCATATTGTACATATTGGCGCCAAAGATATTTCCTCCCGAAAGGTCGGGGATGCCTAAACGGATCGAATTGATGGCGGTCAGGAACTCGGGCAGTGAAGTAGCCGAAGCCATCAAGATCACACCGATGAATGCTCTTCCCAAGCCAGTGCGGATTGCAATAATGTCGCCGTATTCGGCCAGTTTCACCGCTGCGAGCACCACCAGAGCCGCACTAATAATAAATTCAATCCAGATCATAGGGTCTTTTTCCCTTCTTCCAACGATTTGTGCAGACCCTTTGCACTGCTCAACGGCCAGGACAGGAACACACCGCTATGGGGTTTTTCCAGATTGCCCACAATTTGTTCGGTTTTTTGCAGACACTGCTCGACCAACGCCTCATCCTCAACCGCCGTAAACAGGGTGATATTGCCTTCCTCAAGGATGCTTGAAACCGGCTCTACCAGAAACGTCAAATGCAGTTTCGTGCGTTTGATTTGCCGTCGGTAAAAACCGCTGCTTTCGATGATCGTAACACCCTTAATTCCAATTTCCGACCATCCCTCCAGCAATTCGTCCAAACGGCCGGGGTCATCCAGCACAAACAAGATCATGAACATATAAAACGCTCCTTTTTTGAAAAGACAGAGGGGTTGTTGGATTACCCTGACAGATTTTCAAACCTCTGCTGCGCTGCAAGCATTGCCGAACCTGAGCGCAACCAGCAAAACACCAAACTGCCAGGACGTCAAATCTCTCACCCGTTAAGTAGCAAAAACGGTGGTCTTTCCATTTTACCGGTTTTTCGCTCAAATCCCAATTACCTTGCAGGGCATTTTTACTCTATAATAAATACAGGTGCTTGTCTCAACCAAAATATGAAAGGGAGGGGTATTATGGAAAGCACAGTCCGGCAGATTCTGCAAAACAAGGGTACCCAAGTCTGGTCTGTTTCGCCTGATGCAACCGTCATGGAGGCACTCGAACTGATGGCGGAAAAAGACATTGGGGCAGTTCCGGTCGTCAAAGATGGCAAACTGGTCGGTATTTTTTCGGAGCGGGATTATGCCCGTCAGGCCGTCCGTCAGCGCGAAACGCTCAACCTTTTGCCTGTCTCGACTTTTATGACCACCGATGTGATCACCGTTACCCCGACACAAACCGTAAAAGATTGCATGATTTTGATGACCGCTCGAAGGATCCGCCATTTGCCGGTCATTGAAAATGAAAGTCTGGTTGGGATCATCACCATCGGCGATGTCGTCAAGACGATCATTTCCGATCAAGCTTTATTGCTGGAAGAATTAGAAAAATATATCAGCGGGCGATATATCCGCTAATTGAGTCCTCATGCTTGCCAGAATTTATTCCTGCTCCATCATCGGTTTAGAAACCGCCATCGTTGAAGTTGAAGTAGATACGGGTCAGGGTCTGCCGGCGATGATCATCGTTGGATTACCCGACACCGCCGTTCAGGAATCGCGCGAGCGGGTGCAAATGGCAATTAAAAACGCGGGGATGATTTACCCGCGTAAGCGCATCACGGTAAACCTTGCCCCAGCTTCAGTGAAAAAAGAAGGGCCGGCTTATGATTTACCGATTGCCCTGGCGGTGCTGGTCGCTACCGAGCAAATTCCTCAGGCAGCCTTCTCCAATTCACTGGTCGTGGGTGAGCTTTCACTGGATGGTGGTGTCCGCCATGTCCGCGGCATTTTACCAATGGCAGCCGCAGCCCGGCAGTTGGGGTTTACCCGCATGTTCGTGCCGGAAGCGGACGCAGCCGAAGCCGCTTTGATTCCCGACCTGGAAATCATCCCTGTCCGCACTATTCTCGACCTGATCAGCCATGTTAAGGGAGAAAACCCCATTTCCCCCTATCCACAGGTTGAAATCAGCGAAATTCAGGTTGAAGTTCAAACCGATTTTCAAGAGATCAAAGGGCAGGAACATGCCAAACGAGCTTTGGAAATTGCAGCAGCTGGCGGTCATAATGTTCTAATGTCCGGGCCGCCGGGCACCGGCAAAACTTTGCTTGCCCGGGCTTTACCCGCCATTTTGCCGCGCATGACCATTGACGAAGCCCTGGATGTTACCCGGATTTATTCGATAGCCGACAAATTACCCCGTGATGTTCCGCTCGTCCGCAGTCGCCCCTTCCGCGCTCCCCATCACACCATTTCTCATGCCGGCCTGGTTGGCGGGGGCAATACCCCTCACCCCGGTGAGATCTCCCTTGCCCATCGGGGTGTGCTGTTTCTGGACGAGCTCCCCGAATTTGGTATGCGGGTACTGGAGGTTTTACGCCAGCCTTTAGAAGACAAAATCGTCACCATCAGCCGTGCCCAGGGTTCGCTCACCTTTCCGGCTAATTTCCAGCTGGTGGCTGCAATGAATCCCTGCCCTTGCGGGAATTACGGTGACCCGGTCAAAGCATGCACCTGCTCCCCCTCTACGATTACCAAATACCAGAAGCGCATTTCCGGACCGCTCCTCGACCGCATTGACATTTTCATCGAAGTGCCGCGTATTGATTACGAAAAATTGAGCGATAAACGGCAAGGAGAACCCTCTGAGGTGGTGCGCAACCGAGTCGAAGCCGCTCGTCAAATTCAACGCGAACGCTTCAAAGAGGATGGTCTTTCCTGCAATGCCGACATGCGCCCGGCAGAGATTCGGAAATACTGCATTCTGGATGAAACCGGCACCAACCTGATGCGTACCGCCATGCAGCAATTTCAGCTTTCAGCCCGGGCTTATCACCGGATTTTAAAGCTGGCACGCACCATTGCCGACCTAGCCGGCAGCCCCAACATTCAAACTGCCCATCTGGCAGAAGCGCTTCAATACCGCCACCGCAATTTGCTCAATTAATTGGAACGCCGGTCTGATTCGATCAAAATTCGGATGGCCTCTACCGCCACCTGAATCATCAGGTCGGGAGAGGTCTTCTGGTTGATCAGGGTGGCCGTGTCGCTGCCGATCACCGTCATTACTCCGCCCGCCCGCTTGCGGTAAATAGATGAAAGGACAAAAATCGCAGCCGCCTCCATCTCCGAACAAATGGCGCCGCCGGCTACCCACGCATTCCAGCGTGCCTTCAACTCCGCTGCAATCGGCATCCGATCCGGCTCTACCTCGCCGTAAAATGAATCCTTGGTATGGGAAATACCCACAAAGTATCGAGCGCCAAGGCGCGAGGCTGCCTCAACCAGGGCGTTGACAACCGTCACATCTGCAACCGCTGGAAATTCAATCGGTAAATACTGGCGGGTGGTACCTTCATCCCGAATTGCGCCGGTGACGATCGCAAGGTCGCCCAGTTGCATGCCCGGTTGCATTGCACCGGATGTGCCAACCCGAATGAACGTATCTGCACCCACCGCAATCAGCTCCTCTACGGCGATGGCTGTCGAAGGGCAGCCCATGCCGGTGGAAACCACCGAAACCAGTTCGCCGTTGAGTTTTCCCGTATAAACCGTGTGCTCCCGATTTGAGGAAATAAAACAGGGTTCATCCAGAAAGCGGGCGATTTTTTCAACCCTGCCCGGATCACCCGGTAGGAGAACATAACGACCCACATCCCCGCGTTTTACCTTCACATGATATTGAAGTCCATCATGATCCTGCATAATTAACCTCTTGTTTGTGAGATGGATTTTTATTGTATCATCAATTGAATACTTGCATATTTTCTTCGAATCAGGCTCTTTTGGACTAACCATATGTATAATGCAGGTAGACGGTCATGGTTGGAAAACCTGACCTTGGGTAGCCGGTCAAGGAAAGGAGTTTTTCCATGGGTAGTGGATCAAATCGCAAGGGGGAAATTTTTTTCCTTTTGATAATTGGAATTGCCTTTGCGCTGCTGCTCTATTTCGGCTCTGATTTTGGCAGCGGATTCAGTTTTGGGAAAAGTGCCGGCTGGGATCCTTTCACTCCCATTCTCAAGGGCTTATCAGGGTTGGGGCAGGCTATCACCCAGTCGTTCTCCAGAATTCTCCCATGAACCAGATTGAACCGCCCAACCGCTTAGATTCAGTTTTCGTCAACCTGTTATAATTGCCGGAGGCTGTGTTAGCCTGAAGATTAGGAGATAACATGCAGCGTACACCTCTCTCTCCCGAAACATTGCGGGTTCGAATTTACGACTTGTGGGAAAATGATTGGCTACTCCTCACTGCCGGGGATTATTCATCCGGTAAATTCAATGCGATGACCGTCTCGTGGGGCAGTCTTGGTTCGCTTTGGGGTAAACCTTACGCGCAAGTGTTTATCCGACCGACCCGTTATACCTACAAATTCTGCAATGAGTATGATACCTTCACCCTGTGCGCCTTCCCCGCCCAATACCGCAAAGCCCTTTCTTTAATCGGCTCACGATCCGGTAAGGATGCCGATAAAATTGCCCAGGCTGGCTTATCCCCGCAACCAGCTCAGGTAGTTGCTGCTCCAGTCTTTGCCGAAGCCTCTCTGGCCATTGAGTGTCGGAAAATCTACTGGGCAGATTTTAATCCTGATAATTTTCTGGATGAGAGTATCCAATCTCATTACCCAAATAAAGATTATCATCGCATTTTTTACGGAGAAATTTTATTCATCAGCGCGACTGATGCGTACCGATAAAAAACCTTTTCAAAGAGGATTAATCTTCTGATCCATGGATGATTTATCAATTTTTCCCAACAGCACCTCAATCAACCAAAATGGTCACCTGGCAATTGCAGGGCATGATTTGGTGGATCTTGCCAATCAGTACGGCACACCATTGTACCTCTATGATGCAGCCACTGTCCGCGCGCAAATTGACCGCCTGCACCGCCTCTTCAAGCGTTATTATCCCGGCGAAGCCCTTCTGGCGTATGCCAGTAAAGCCTATCTCTCTTTTCAATTCGCAAAAAAACTGGCGAAGTACGGCGTTGGGTTAGATGTGGTCAGTTTGGGAGAAATCCACATCGCTCAAACAGCTGGTTTTCAGCCGTCGGTGGTTCACCTTCATGGGAACAACAAAAGCGAAGCTGAATTGCAAGCCGCATTGGACTGGGCAATTCAGGCAATTGTCGTGGACAATCTGGAAGAATTGGAATTACTGGAACAGATGGCCTCTCACAGCCAAAAGCGAGTACGCATCTGGCTGCGTATCACCCCAGACCTGAGTGTGGACACACACCCACACATTCAAACTGCCCATCTGGATAGCAAATTTGGACTGCATTTAGAAAACGGCGAGGCAGATGAAGCTCTACAGCGGAGTTTATCCAGTCCGTGGTTGGAACTGAGCGGGATTCATGCTCATTTGGGTTCACAAATTTTCGATACTGAGCCATATCGGCTGGCCATTGAACGTTTGTGCGAATTCGCCGCCAAAAATAATTACATACCCGCAGAAATTAGTCCCGGCGGAGGGTGGGGTGTCCGTTATACACCCGAAGACCCCGATGATGACCCCGAGCAATGGGTAAGAACCGTTTCCGGCGCCATGCAAGAAGCCGCCATCCGCCATGACTGGCCGTATCCTCGTCTGGTACTGGAACCCGGGCGCTGGCTGATTGCTCGCGCTGGGATAGCCATTTATCGGGTGGGAAATCAAAAGACCACACCTGCCCAAACTCATCTGGTTGCGATTGACGGAGGATTGGCGGATAATCCCCGGGTTGCTCTTTATCAGGCCCGCTACATCGCAAAAGTAGTGGAACGGGCGGCTGAACCAGCCACTCAAACCGTACGAATTGTTGGAAAATTCTGCGAATCCGGTGATGTGCTCATTCCACAGGTCAATTTACCCCCCCTCCAACGCGGAGATCATCTGGCCATTCCCGCTTCTGGGGCTTATCAATTAAGTATGGCTTCCAATTATAACTACGCTGCCCGCCCAACCGTCTTGTGGTTGGAACAAGGGCAGATTGAGATACTCCAGCAACGCGAACAGCCTGACCAATCCAGCTGGCTGGTATATTCCGAGGGAAAACACTAACCCTCAAGGCAGCGTAGTCGCCAACACCGGCTGTGGCCATTCGATTACCAGCGGGCGGGTGTAACCATGTTTTTCAGCCGCAATCAGCCGGGCGCGGGAAGGCTCCGCACAACCTGCCTCATCCCGAATAGTCACCTGAGTCAGGTAAGTGCCGGCCGGTTGAAAAACCATTTGACCGCTTTGACAAACCCACGCTTCAACAATGTAGGGCGTCTGTTCTGAATCGTCCCCTGCTCGCAGGTTGAGGGCAGCCCATTCTACCCTAACCTCATCCCCGTTTCGCTCAGCGCGAACCCATGTCGGTGGAGCATAATAAGGTGAGATTGGCAATTTGACCTCAAAAGGATGCACCGGTTGGAGAGCATTCACATCACCCCGTATGTCCATGTAATCCATCCTCACCCAACACGGGTTATTACCGCCAATTGCCTGCACTTCAATATAATTCCCGCCTTCCACTCGCCTTAAAATTTCCAAATTACTGCCGGCATAAACCCCGTATTTGTAAAGGTACGGCGCACCTGGCCCGTAATGACAGACCGCCTGCGCGATGGTCACTTTTCCCCTTAACTTAACATAGGTAGGCAGGGGCGTAACAGTAAAAGTGGTGGTAAAGCTTGGTGTGACTGTCAAGGTGAAAGTTGGTGAAAATGAAGGTGAAATCGTTATGGTGAAGGTTTTTGAAGGCTGGACAGTGGCTGAGAGTAAGGGAGTTGCTGGGGAAACCTGCAACACCATACTCTGTTCAGCCACTGACGGAGTGGCGGGGTTCACTGGAGCAGGTGGTAATGGCGTGGTGGTACAGGCAGCCAAAACCAGGACGAGAACACAACCCAAAAAGCCAATCCGAGAGCGCTCAGGCCTGAGCGCTCTCGGACTTGATTGCCTTGAATTAGCGGGTAAGGCTAGCACTCGCTGTAACCACAAGCGTAGCACTTGCGGCAGCCCTCCTCGTTAATGACAGCTGCTTCACCGCACTCCGGGCATAAATCCCCAAAACGCAGCAGTTTCTGACCAACCGGCGGGGTGTCACCCTTTTCTGCGGCGCTGCGGTGACCGTTGCCCGGTGCAGCCGGTTCTTTGTTCGCTTTATCCTGTTGCGAAACCAACCGCTCGGCGCGAATTTGTAAATATTCGTCCAGAATCTGCCCAACCCCGTCCGGTAAGGAACGTACCCGGTTCGGCCCAAATCCCAATGAACGTCCCCCGCCAATTCCGAGCAGTTGATTTGCAGCCTCACGCAGCCGCCGTGCCGGTTCAATCGGAGAGGCAAGGCGTAAGATGTAGGAAAGCAATCTTCCAATCGCCTCCGACACAGCCGCCGTATCTGAACCAGCCTTGGCCGTGTTGATGAACACCTCAAACGGTTGACTGCCGCCGTTTTCATTGACGGTAATGAAGGCTTTACCCAACGGTGTATCTATCGAATATGTGAATCCGGTCAGGTAACGTGGACGCGGCTTTTTGGTTTCATGCCAGATGGTTAATTGATCCTCAACTTTTTCTGCCAGGGCAGGCTGGGGTTTTTCCTCCTCGCTTCCCGCCTGTTTTTTCTTTGCGGTGGAGAGAGTTTCCAAAACGACTTTTTCCCGGGAACCGGTCACATACACCGTAATCCCCTTGCAGCCCAACTTCCAGGCAAGATGATAGGCAATTGCCACATCTTCCACTGTGGCTCCTTCGGGGAAGTTGATCGTCTTCGAGAGGGAATTATCCACAAAGGCCTGCATGGCAGCCTGCATTCGTACATGTTCTTCTGCGGTAATATCGCCCGAAACAACAAAGACCCGTTTTATTTCTTCAGGTACAGATTCAACCCGCTGACAGGAGCCTTCCAGCATGACTTGCTCAATAATCTCCTGGCGTTTTTCCGGCTCGATGCCGGCTTTGATTAACGCCTGCTCAAATTGCGGGCTGGCATAGGTCAGCTGTAAATCTTTGCCGTTATCGTTGACATGGCGGATGTAAGCCAGCGCAAATGCCGGTTCACAACCGTACCCCTCACAGCCTGCCACGGTTGCAATGGTACCGGTGGGAGCGATAGTCGTTTGGGCTGCGTTGCGGATGCCATGGATGCGGATCTGATCCACCAGCCAGTCCCAATCCACTGCTGGGCGTCCCCAATCCCGTTCATAGGGGAAAAGCGGCCTGGGAGGTGACCAGCGCATATTTTCGGAATCGTAAATAGAACCTTTGATCGCCGGAAACGGGCCGCGTTCTTTTGCCATCTCCACCGAAGTAATCATGGCATGGTAACGGACAAACTCCATCACCTGGGCAGCAAATTCCTGCCCCTCCGGCGATCCATAACGCACCCCGCAGTGGTACATCAAATCTGCCAGCCCCATAATGCCCAGCCCAATTCGTCGGGCGCGGTGCGCTGCCTCTTTGAGCTGGGGGACTGCTGGCACATACTGATTGGCTTCTACCACATCATCCAGAAAGCGGGTTGCGGTAACCACCGATTGCCGCAAGGCTTCCCAGTCCACCTTTCCATCCGGCGCAAAATGCTGAGCCAGATTGACCGAACCCAAACAGCAATTTTCGTAAGGGCCCAGCCATTGTTCACCGCACGGATTGGTGGCTTCCAGCGGATATAAGTGAGGTACAGGATTGCTCCGGTTGGCTGCATCCAAAAACAGCACCCCCGGTTCCCCATTGTGATGAGCCTGCCGCACAATCTTATCAAATAGGTCTCTTGCGCGCACCTTTTTATAAGTCACCAGCGGAACACCGGCTTCCACCAATTGTTCCAGCGTCCCTTTCACCTGCCGATAAAGAGGAGAATGGACATCCGGGAAACGCAACTCCCATTCTTCATCGTTTTCAACCGCGCGCATGAAGTCATCTGTTATTCCAACGGAAATATTGAAATTGGTAATGGCATTCTCATCGGTTTTACAGGTAATAAATTCCTCAACATCCGGATGATCCACACGCAAAACAGCCATGTTGGCGCCGCGGCGGGTACCGCCCTGGGCAATTTCACCAAATGCGTGGTCATAAACTCGTAAAAACCCTACCGGACCGGTTGCCTGCCCAGCAGAGGACTTGACCATCGAGCCTTTTGGGCGTAACCGCGAGAAGGAAAAGCCATTGCCGCCTCCGGTTTGCTGAATCAAGGCAGCATCCCGTAAGGTTTGGAAAATGCCGGAAGCATCCCGCCCCATATCATCATTAATCGGCAGCACAAAGCACGCTGCCAGCTGCCCAAGCGGAGTGCCAGCTCCGGTGAAAGTGGGCGAGTTTGGGAAGAACTTTTTGCTGGTGAGGAGGATGTAAAATTCACGCGCCCGGCTCATCACATCACTATCCCACTGTTCCTCAACCCTGGCTACATGATAAGCCACCCGCCAGAACATGTCCTCAACGCTCTCGCACGGTTTTCCGTCATCGCCTCGCCGTACATAACGGCGGATCAGCACCTGTCGGGCATTTTCGGTTAATTCGACTTTGGGAAGATCTTTGGGACGAGGGGGTGTTGGCAGCAAGCCATTTTTAGTGATTTGTTGTTGAGTTTGCATGATATCCTCCTGTAAATTATGAACCTTCTAAAAGACGGTCAATTTCTTTGCGAATGGCGTGCAAATCGTTCAAGTTCAAGTAGACAATCGCATAGCGAATATAAGCCAGTTGATCCAGTTCCTTCAGACCGGCAATTACCATGTCTCCCACCACACGGGAAGAGACCTCCGCCCGCCCCATTTGTTGCAGGGACGATTCGATTTCGCCAACCAATCGTTCGATCTCCGCCGCAGAAACGGGCCGTTTGGCACAGGCAATTCGAATACCGCGCATCAACTTTTCACGATCGAATTCTTCGCGGGTTCCATCTCGCTTGACAACCAACGGCGTGGCGAGAATCGCTCTTTCATAGGTCGAAAACCGCTGGCCACACTTTTCGCACTCCCGGCGGCGACGGATTCCACCCCGCTGGTCGTGAGTAGTATCCAGAACCCTCGATTGTTCATAATGACAATATGGGCAACGCAATGAACTCCTCCATCTTATGCTGATTTTTGGAAAAAGACTCACACACCAATCCCCCTTAAACCTCCGAGCCTGATCTTCCTCACACTCTTTTTTCGGAAAACACACCCCCATATATGGGGGTATTTATTTTGATGTATAGTATATGTACGGGATTATTTTAGCATATCTGATATTAAGATGCAATAGAAAAAGGACTTTTCTAATCTTAAAATTATCTTTGTAGAAATTACGTTCGACAAATTGCAAAAAAATTATTCCTTACTTTGAATACTTGATCAGGACTTTATCAAATTCCCAATATCTGGTGTTATCAGGCAAATTTCCGCCTGATTTTCCATATACGGGCGGGTCTATTTACCCGTCAAAAATTTAGAATTTTTTATGTTAACGATCCATTAACCAATTCGAAATATTGTTTCGCTCATTTTATCTTCCTGTAGCCTTAAAACGGAAACCCCCGCTGAAATGTATTCAGGGGGGCTCCTCAAGACAGGTTGAAACACACCGCTAACACACCACGCTCGTCAGGCAGAAGGGAGGATGGCTTCCGCCGTGCTGATGTTTCCCGAAAACAGGCACCCTCAATTACAGGGACTTGGGTCGTTCCTGTTGTTCTACCGGTCGTAACCAGCGAAGAGCATCGGCTCTCCGATCATCGAGGTGAACGGCTCAGCGTTGCGTGTTGCGATTCCGTAAAAATGCCGGAATATCCAGATCGTTGGTGTTGATTACGTGCGGCTGGAATTCGGTTGGCGAGGTGGGTGGCGCTTGCCGCTCAGCCTTGGGTGCGGGGCTGCTCGCCTGGAAGGAAGCGGTTTCTTCCTTCTTCTGGGCGGGGCGCGGTTCCACTAAAGGGGAACGAACACTGGGCCGGTCAAAGCCGGTTGCAATTACGGTAATGCGGATTTCATCACCCATGTTCGGATCAACCACTGCACCAAAGATCAGGTTCACATCTGGGTGAGCGGTTTCCTTGATGATCGCCGCCGCTTGATTGACCTCGAAGAGGGTCAGGCTGTTTCCACCGGTCACATTGAAGAGGATACCGCGCGCACCGTCAATGGTGATGTCCAGCAGCTGGCTCGAAATCGCCATCTCAGCCGCAATCCGTGCCCGGTCTTCACCACTGGCATGCCCAACCGCCATCAACGCTGCGCCGCCTTCGGACATGATCGCCCGTACATCGGCAAAGTCAAGATTGATCAACCCCGGTACCGTGATCAGTTCGGAAATGCCCTGAATGCCTTGCCGCAGAACATCATCGGCCGTCCGGAATGCCTCCTGCAAGGTGACACGTTTGTCCACAATTTGCAGCAAGCGGTCATTGGGGATGACAATCAGGGTATCGGCGTGTTCTTTGAGCTTGGCGATGCCGGCTTCCGCTGCCTGCTGACGGCGCATGCCTTCAAAGGTAAAGGGACGAGTTACCACACCGATGGTCAAAGCCCCAACCTCTTTGGCTATTTGTGCCACAATCGGCGCTGCGCCAGTGCCTGTACCTCCGCCAAGCCCGGCAGTGACAAAGACCATGTCGGAGCCTTTGAGCACCTCGTATAGCTCTTCAGCGGATTCTTCAGCCGCTTTCCGTCCCACTTCGGGGTTACCGCCAGCCCCCAACCCACGGGTGGATTTATCACCAATCCGCACACGGGTGGGTGCTTTGGAGAGCAGCAAAGCCTGCGCATCGGTATTGACCGTGATGAATTCGATGCCGCTCAGCCCTTCTTCGATCATGCGGTTGACTGCGTTGCAGCCACCGCCGCCCACACCAATTACTTTGATGCGGGCAAAAGATTCTGCTTGATTACTGTAAAGATCCATTTTGTGTTCCTCCGCTTAACCTGTCTTGATTGGATTTGAATTTCAGGTACTTGACCTCCAGAAAAAGTTAGGGCAACAGGCGTTTCAAGAAGTTCTTGATCCTGTCTCCATCCAAGTTAATCCCTTTCGGGAGAAACGACCGGCGCGGGTGGAGTGGTTCGGCCTCGCTGAGCAGCAACGCCCAATGCAGCAATCCCACGCTGGTCGAATAGGCCGGTGAGTTCAATTGATCGGTTAAACCCACCAGATTTTCGGGTTTGGCTACCCGAACCGGTAAACCCAGCACCGAACTGGCCAGATTCTTCATGCCGGGCAACAAACTTGCTCCGCCGGTGAGAACCATTCCTGCCGGCAGCAAGCCGTCATAACCGGAGCGTTTGATCTCCTGGAGCACCAGCATGAAAATCTCCTCAACGCGAGCCTCGATGATGTGGGCTAAATCCCGCCGGTTGACCTGTACGGGAGCCTCCTGGCCAAAGGAACGGACGCTGATCACATCATTTTCGGCAATTTCGGACTCAATCGCATGTCCATAGCGTTTTTTGACTTCTTCAGCCTGATCAATGGACAGCCGCAGGCCATGGGCAATGTCAGAGGTGATGTGATTGCCACCTACCGCCAGCACCATGGTGTGCCACAGATCTCCATCAATGTAAATGGCCAGATCGGTTGTTCCCCCGCCAATATCACACACCACCACGCCCATCTGACGTTCGGTTTCGGAGAGGACAACCTCCGCCGAAGCCAGCGGGTTAAGGACAAATTGAGTGACCTGGACTCCGGCTGCCTGCACACACTGACGCAGATTTTCCACAGTCGATTCGGCAGCCGTGATGATGTGCGCCTCTACTTCCATGCGGTAGCCATGCATCCCAATCGGCGTGCGAATGCCGTCCTGGCCGTCCACAATGAAACTGCGTTGAATGACATGGATGATCTGACGGTTATGAGGAATTGCCACAGCCTGAGCCGCCTCCAAAGCCCGCGCCACATCCATCTCGTCAATCACACCACCGGAAATGCCTACCACCCCGCGGCTATTGACCGAGGCCACGTGCGACCCCGCCAGACTGACCAGTGCCGAGGTGATTTCAAAGCCCGAAGTCCGCTGGGCCTTCTCAATCGAACGCGCAATCGAAGTTGAAGCAGCCGCAAGGTCTACAATATTCCCTTTGCGAATACCTTGCGAGGGTTCGATCCCCACGCCCAGAATGCGCATGGTTCGCTCGCCTTCCACGCGCGCCACCAGCGTACAGACTTTGGTCGTTCCGATATCAATTCCGACTACGATTGGTTCATCCATGGCATTCTCCATTACTTATAGAAGGGAGCATTAATGAACTCAATACTGACCAGTTCTTGAGGGTGGATGCCCATTTTTTCAAAGTATTCAACGATGGATTCATATACTGTCAGTTTTTGTTCAAAATTCTCCAGATTTTTGCCGATATAGACTTCCCAACCGCGTGGATCCTGCCACCCTAATCCATAAATAGAATTATAGACCAGGTTGGATTCAGGGGACAAGCGAAAAACGAGATCATTTATCGCTTTCAAAAGCAGCGCATCTACTTGTTGTCCCCACAACGCTGTTGGTGAGTCACTTGAAGAGTTTTCTGCCCCGCTTTTGGCAGGCAGATCAATGAAGGTCAAAGGCGGTGTAATGTTGGATTCGATTCTTATCAACCCTTCAGCATCCCCTCGCGGCGGAAGAATCACCCCCTCCGCATCCAGCCAGTAAACTTGATCGCCTTTATCCCACATGAAAACCGGTTGCCGCTCGGTCACCTGAAGGGTCACTTCAGCCGGAATACCAACCTGGATATCAATGGACGCCAGTTCGGGGAATGCGGCTCTTAACGCTTCCCGTGCATGTCCGGGATCAAATTCGATGATTTGTGAGCCCTCCAACCGTAAAACCGCCTCCACATCCGCATAGGAGAGCCGCTGCAATCCGGTCACCTGAAAACTTTGAACCTCGAACTGGTCGCTGAAAGCCAGCGTGTATAAAACCATTGCACACAAAACCAGCAGAATTGCCGAAATCAGCCGCGTACCGGGCTTCACCAGCGGAATGGCTGGCAAACGGATCTCCGCCCCACTCGATCCAAGCGGATAATAATACTGTCTTCTCACCCGCATTGGCGGTATTTTCCGCAAGGGAACACTGGTGCTGGCTTGATAACCTCTCGAAAAGAACGAAGGGCCTGTTTTAGTGCCGACCGGTGATTTCAGCGGGGCTGATTTGCGGGCAGCCGAAGCCCGGCTGGCGGTTTTTTGCGCCCGCCTTTGGCGCAACTGCTCGGCTCGGTTGAGTGTGGAAGTGGAATTTACGCTCATTCTTTCCTCCGAAAACCAAACTCGGTCCGGTCACGGTCTGCTTTGCGCTCGAAAGCCAATTCGATCAATCGGTCCAGCAACTCTCCGTAAGGCAGTCCGCTGGCTTCCCAGAGTTTGGGATACATGCTGATACGGGTAAAACCCGGAATGGTATTGACTTCACTGACGTAAATTCGCTCTGTTTGGCGGTCGAGCAGGAAATCAACCCTTGCCATACCGGCACAGTCAATCGCCTTGTAGGTTTGCACGGCAATTCGCTGAATTTCCTGCGTCTGCCCATCCGATAATGGCGCCGGGATGAGCAGCTCGGAATTATCCGAAAGGTATTTTGCGGAATAGGTGTAGAAATCTTCCCCCGGAACAACCTCTCCGGGTAGCGAAGCAACCGGTTGATCGTTTCCCAAAACACTGACTTCAATCTCGCGCGGTTTTTCCAAACCCTGCTCAACGATAATTCGCCGGTCATAGCGGGCCGCTTCGTTTAAACCTTCCCCGAGATCCGAGCGGTTCCGGCATTTTGTGATCCCCACGGATGAGCCCAGATTTGCCGGTTTAACAAAGATTGGGTATGGCAGAGTGGATTCGATGGTTTGAATAACCTGCGCCAGATTCTCTTCCACCTGCCGACGAGTAAACAATTGATAATCCAGTACCGGTAAATCGAAAGAACGCAGCACGGTCTTGAATAACGCTTTGTCCATGCCCACCGCCGAAGCCAGCACTCCGGCACCCACATAAGCAATCCCAATTAATTCCAGAAAACCCTGCAAGGTGCCATCTTCGCCAAAAGTGCCGTGTAAGACCGGAAAGACCACGTCCAGATGTGCGTAAGGTTGATACCCGCTGTCATTCAAACGATAGAGATTGTGATCACCGGCCTGAGGGAACATTGCAACCGGTTGAAGATGGGCAGTTTTGCCTTTCTGGAATGATTCCAGCACCCCTTCTCCGCTCAGCCATTTTCCATCTTTGGTGATTCCGACTTCAATCAGACGGTATTTTGCCGGGTTGAGATTGGAGATAATGGAGTGAGCCGAGAGCAAAGAAACTTCATGCTCCCCGGAACGCCCACCAAAGAAAACTCCGACAGTAATCTGGTTTGTCATCATTCGCCCTTTAAATTGGTATCATCATCCTGCCATTCACCAACCAGTTCCACTTCCAGTTCCAACTGCACCCCAAATTTCTCCTCAACCGTTTTGCGCACCTTTTCAATTAATTGACGATAATCACTGGCAGTTGCCGATTCGGTGTTGATAAAGAAGTTGGCATGTACTGGACTCACCTGCACGCCACCAACCCGCATCCCTTTCAATCCAGCCGCCTCAATCAGCCGTCCGGCATAGTCGCCGGGTGGGTTTTTGAACATAGAACCCAAACTGGCACCCGGCGGTTGAGTTTGTTTTCTGCGAATTGAAAATTCGTCCATTTTTTCCTTTACGGCTTGAGGTGTGCTTCTTTCCAGTTTTAAGGTGGCCGAAAGAATGACCGCTTTTGTCCCGCTCCGTTTCAACACACTGCTGCGATATTCATAACCCAACTTTTCGGCTGGCCAGGTCTGCTTGCCTTCTTGCGGGTGCAAGATTTCTGCCATCAGCAGGTTTCCCTGCATATCCCCGCCAAAAGCCCCGGCGTTGCCGTAAATTGCCCCACCCAGGGTTCCCGGCACGGTATTCGCCCATTCCAGTCCACTAAAGCCACGCAGAGCGGCCTGGCGGGCAATCATGCCAAGGTTTGCCCCCGATTCTGCCCACACCGTCGGCGGTTCGGTTTGGGAATGAATCTTGATGGTATGCGCCCGATTGAGCAAAACAACGCCGTGATAACCCCGATCACTCACCAGCACATTTGCTCCGCCGCCCAAAATCAGGAAGGGGACATTCCATTCCCACAGCGTTTTAACCGCTTTTTCCAGCTCATCCGCACTATTCACCACCAGCAACGCATCCGCCGGGCCGCCAACTCGTGCAGCCGTATAATTGGCCAGCCGCACGTTTTCTTGCAGCCGTTCCCCAAACTGCTCGCGCAGTTCGTTGATCGGAAGGTTAGAAAGTGGTGATTTCACGCCAGAATCTCCTATAGCGCCTTAATCGCCTCGATCAAGCGGTTGAGCAGATCTTCCCGATTTCCATCCAACACAGGCGGCCGGGAAGTGAGGCATTCCCGTTGGGGGTGTGCCTCTCTCCGTGATTGAAATTCCGCGCTTTCCAAACGCAGAGGGGTCGCCACGGACACAGTGGAGGAATACGTTCGTTTCTTTGTCTCAGACATCTGCCAACTCCTTTTCTTTCAAAGCCGAAAAAACCTGTGCGCTGATTTGGTCAGCATCACCTGCTGAAAGCACCAGCAGGACATCGCCTTTTTGCAATTTTTCCAGCAAGTAAACCGTAGCCTCATGGAGGGACGGAATGAACCTGACCGAAGGATGAACCATTTGCGAAACGACCTGCGCTGCCGAAAAGCCCTCATTCCTTTCACGGGCTGCGTAAACCTCCGTGACCACGACCTCATCCGCCAATTGGAAAGCGCGGGTGAAGCCATCCATCAAAGCCAGCGTCCTTGAATAGGTGTGTGGCTGCCATACCGCCCAAATCCGCCGTTGGGGATAGCGCATTTTCGCAGCCGAAAGGGTGGCGCTCACCTCAGTGGGGTGATGAGCGTAATCATCAACCACGATTACCCCGCTGGCTTCGCCCAAAACATCAAAGCGCCGCCCGGTTCCGCTGAACTCAGCCAGGGCTTGCGCAACCTCATCCATTGGCAATCCCAGCCAGTTGCAAGCCGCCAGCACCGCTGTGGCATTCATCACATTATGAGTACCGGGTACCTGTAACCCAACCCGTACGGATCCGATGGACTGTACCTGTTGGACAAAAGTAACTTCAAAATCGAGGCCGCCCATTTCATTGACGCCTAAAATTACTGCATGCACATCCGCTTTTGTTTCCTGCGCATAGGACAGGCAACTCCCGCCTCGTTGACGAAATTCATTAGCCAGGCGGGCAGCCATGCTGTTATCAGCATTGGCAATTACTACCCCGCCGGGTTGCAGCCGCTCAATGAGCTGACCAAACGCCTTGAAATAACTTTCCGGTGTGGGAAAATAATCTGGATGATCATGTTCCACTGTGGTCAGGATGACCAGATCCGGCTTTAATCCAAGGAACATGTGGTCATATTCATCCGCTTCAATCACAAACCATTGTCCACGCCCGGCATGCGCATTCCGTTTAAGGTTTTTAGAAACACCACCGATCAAATAAGAGGGATCATGATTCAGCCGGGTTAGAACCCACGCCAACATGGCGGTAGTGGTGGTCTTGCCATGTGTACCGGCAATTGCCAGTACCTTTTGATCGCCGCTCAATTGTTCCAAAAATTCCTGGCGTTTCAGCACTGGAATGCCGGCCGCAAGTGCTGCCTGGACCTCCGGGTTTTCCGGCGGGACTGCCGAAGAACGGATCACGACATCTGCGCCGCGTACATTGGCGGGATCATGTCCGGCATAAACCGTGATCCCCTCGCCGACCAGTTGAGCCGCCAGAGGAGAAAGCACACGGTCAGAACCCGTCACGCGATAGCCCTTCTCCTTTAAGAAGAGGGCAATTGCCGAAAGGCCGCTTCCACCAATTCCAATCAGATGCACGTGTTTCATCAGATAAACACCACCAGAACAAATACGAAAGCAATCGCTACGGCAAAGTAGATAATCGGTGTACCGGTTTCTGCCATCAACCATTCAGGTGGCAGAAGATTGATTAATCGCAAAGCTTCCTGCCCCATGACCGTATTCGGATCGGGGGCTGTAATGATTGGAAAAGGATAATTGGCATTGTGGAGGAACCACCATAACGTTCCCCATACCATAAAACCGTTGACAGCGCCCAAAAAGAAACCCAGAAGGATGTCCTGCAATCGTTCGCGAGCAAATTTACCGGTTTGAGCAATGCGAGGGAGATTGGGAGTTTGATAACCAAAGAAGACCAGCGAAAGCAGCACAATGGCTCGCATCCAGAAAAGAGTTTCGGGAGCATTCTCCCGCAAAATTCGGATGAAAGGCACAAACCGCTCCAGCACGGTGACGATGAACATCGCCAGCACCACTGCAAATGTCACCAGAATTTCTCGCGCCCAGCCGCGCACACCGCCTACCAGCGCAAATAAAATGACCAGTAGCCAAAATACGACATTCAGGCTCACCATGTCGTCATCCTGCCTTTCTGCGCGGGAGAATGTGCCAGTTCCCGCAGCAAGTCCGCAATTTTCTCCGCTGCCCGCGGTTGAGCAAGACCCAGCATTGCCGAGCGCATTGCCGCAAGACGAGACTCTTCAGTGATCAATCGAGTAACCACAGGCAGCAACTGTTGGGCAAGGTCATTATTTTCAACAACCACAGCCGCCCCACGTGAGGCAAGATACTCTGCATTAACCTTTTGATAACGCCAGGCATAGGGATATGGCACCAGCACCGCGGGTAAACCAAAATACGGCAATTCTCCCAGGGTCGAAGCACCCGCCCGGCAAACAACCAGATCCGCTGCTGCCAGGGCTGCACCCATCTCCTCATGCAGGTAGGCAAACACATGATAACGGGAAAGCTGCTCGGCTGATAATTGAGCCCGTTGCTCGTCCACCAATGGCCAGTCGCCCTGTCCGGTCACATGAATCACCTGCATTCTCCCCAGTAATTCCGGCAATACAGACCACAATGCCTGATTAATGCTACGGGCTCCCTTGCTGCCACCAAAGACAAGCAGTACCTTTTCCTGTTCTTCAATCCCAAACCGGGCCCGCCCCGCCCGACGATCCCACTTCATGATTTCTGGTCGGACGGGGTAACCCGACACCACAACCCGCTTCCCGGAAGAGAAAAATTTGCGGGATTCCTCTGCCGTGACCGCAATGCAATCTGCAAATCGAGCCAGCGTCTTCAATGCCAGACCCGGCTCGATGTCGGGTACATACAGCAGACTGTTTCGCGGAATACTCATCAGGGCCATTGGTACAGCCACATAACCACCCGTGAAGAAAAGCACATCCGGTTGAAATTCACGCAGAATTTGACGGGAGGCAATCGTGCCTTTTGCCAGCCGCATGAGGTTGCCGGGCAAAACCCGCAGTCCCACGCCGTGCACGCCGGCAGCAGGAATGCCGCGGAAGGGGATTTGCAGGCGGGAAACCAGGTCCTTTTCCATGCCGTCTTCCCCTCCTACCCACAAAACGGGGTTGGCCTCATCGGCGAGTGTTTGAAGAACGGTGAGCGCGGGATACACCCCGCCGCCCGTTCCCCCGGCGCAAATTAACAACCGCACTGAATGCTCTCCCTTCTTCTTCATTCTTCTTGTGATTGGCAACCCTGCCAACCGAGAGGATTAACCCAATTGCCGCCATGGTCATAGTCAGGTTGGAACCGCCGGCGCTGATTAATGGAAGGGCATTTCCGGTGATTGGAAAAACACTCACCATCACGCCCATGTTCAGGATGGCTTCGAAGGTAATCCAAAACGTTAAACCCGCTGCCAGCAAACGTCCCTGGATATCCAATGCTTTTCGAGCGATGCTCATCCCTCGCCACATCAAAATCATGAAAGCGATCACCACCGCACCTGCCCCAATCAGACCGGTTTCTTCGATAATGACCGCAAAAATTGAATCGGTGTGGGAAACCGGCAGGGCAAACTTGGAAGACCCTTTCCCAATCCCTACACCAAACACGCCACCCCGCACAATCGATTCGATTACCCGCTTAATGTGATCATGCGCATTAGCCGGATCTTGTAAAGCCACCAGGTATTGTTCGAACCGAAAACGGCCGGTATCCGATACCAGCAAGAATAACGCACTGATTCCACCCACCACCAGTAAAATCAAGATGATTTGCCGCCAGTCCACCCCGGCCAGGAAGAACATCATTCCGCCCAGCACAAGAATGGTCAGGGTTGCGCTCAGGTCCGGCTGCAACATGATAAGGGCAGCAGTAAGGCTGAGTATGGTGACCATGGGAATCAGCCCAAAATGGATGTTGTTCAAGACTTCCTGTTTTGAGTGCAGCCAGAAGGCAAGGTAAATGATGACCACCAGTTTTGCCAGTTCGGAGGGCTGGATTGAGCCGTTAAACAAGGTGCGGCGAGCACCAAAGCGCATTTCCCCCACCAATGCAACTGCCAGCAACAAGGCGATCATGATCAAAACCATCGGAATGAGCCACTTCTTCCATCGCCGGTAATCTACATACATTAAGAAAACGGCTACACCGACTCCTACAAACACCCATCGCAGCTGATTGAGAAAGAAATAGCTGATTGGCTTTTCAGCCAAGATGGAAGGCTGCCATGAAGCAGAATAAACCATCAAAATGCCAAAACCAAGCAGGAACATGACAACCAGGACAAACGGCACATCAATCCCCAAACGAATTGGGCGAATGGAAGGTTCACCCCGCGTTGCGGCAATTCGAGAATTTATGACAGTTGGTTCACCCATAAGCGATAGGCCTCCCCTCTTTCCTCGAAATCTTTGAATGCGTCAAAACTGGTACAGCCCGGAGAAAGCAACACCACATCTCCGGCCTCAGCCACCTGGGCAGCCGCCAGAACGGCCTCTTCCAGGCGCTCACAGCGGGTAATCGTAATAGGCCTTTCTCCAGGGGCTGGTCTTCCAATTGCCTGCTGAATCTTGCCAGCGGCTTCACCAAACAAGACCACATGATCTACCCGCTGACGAATATCGGCAGCCAGTTCTTCCCACGGCAGGTGCTTATCTCGTCCGCCCAACAGTAAAACAAGCGGCTCGCTGAAAGCCCGCAGAGCGGCTCGAACCCGCTCTGGTGCAGTTGCAATTGAGTCGTTGTACCACTGTACTCCCCGCCATGTGCGCACATACTCAAGCCGATGCGCCACGCCCCTAAAGCCGCTCACACCCGCCCGGATGGACTCCACCGAAAAGCCAGCCGCCAGAGCGATCGCACAGGCTGCCAGCACGTTCAAGCGATTGTGCTCACCCCGCAACAAAATCTCGCTGGCGGGGAACAGGGCAGACCGTTCACCGTTATGCTGCCACCAGATGAGCCCCTCTTCCAGATACGTACCGTCTAATTCAGGCGATGGCCGTTCAAAGCCAAAGGTGACCAGTTTTCCCTTTATCCGGTGGCGTAATCCCCACGAACCACTGTCCTCGCGGTTTAGGATGGCCACATCGCCGCTCCGTTGAAAATCAATAATATGAGCTTTAGCAGCCGTATAGGCTTCCATTGTTTTATGCCGGTCAAGGTGATTGGGGGTGATATTCAAAACCGCTGCTACTTGTGGAGAGTTGCTCATCAATTCCAGTTGAAAACTGGAAAGTTCCAGCACCACCCGGTCGTGTGGCTGGATTTTTTCCAGATCCTCGATCAGCGGATTGCCAATATTGCCGCCCACCCAGGCTTGCTGTGGCGGTTGAACATCCGCCTGCGCCATCCGCCCAACCAGGGCTGTGGTGGTGGTCTTACCAGCCGAGCCGGTAATCCCGATCACCGGGGCAGAAACCTGTTCCATGAATAATTGTGAATCGTTGGAGAGAGGGATACCCCGTCGGACAGCCTCCACCAGCAACGGCAAATCCAAAGGCACACCCCCCGACACAAAGACCACATCCACACCTTCCAGCAGATGCAGCGGATGACCGCCTGCGTGCCATTCGACCTTAAACCCCCGCAGCGCAGCTTTTTCATCCTGCAATTGATCATCAGGACGCTGATCATTCACAATAACCTGCGCGCCTTTACTGGCCAGAAAGCGGCTGAGCGCCAACCCCTGCCGGGCGGCTCCGATAACCAGTACACGCTTTTCCTGCCAGTTCTTCATCTTCACACCACCGCCAGTGCCACACCCAACATGGCAAACAGTAGACTCACCAGCCAGAAACGCTGCACCACCTGGGTTTCGCTCCAACCCCCCAATTCAAAGTGATAGTGCAATGGGGCCATGCGGAAGAATCGTTTCCCTTTGGTGGCTTTGAAGTACAGGATTTGGATAACCACGCTCAATGCCTCGCTCACCGGGATGATGGCAATCACCGGCAACAACAGCCATTGACCGGTCATCAACGCCACGACAGCCAGCGTGGCCCCAATCGAGAGCGAGCCGGTATCTCCCATGAACAATTCTGCCGGATGAACGTTGAACCACAAAAATCCGAAAATCGCTCCCACCAGCGTAAAGCAGAAGCGCGCCAGAAAGACCTGATCTTGCAGCAGAGCGATTCCGCCATATGCCGCAAAGGCTGTCGCGGCAATCAGGCCTGCCAATCCATCCAGTCCATCTGTGAAGTTGACGGCATTCGACATTCCAACGATGATGAATGCTGCAATCGGGATGTAAAAAATGCCCAGAGAAATCGGCTCATCAAAACCCGGCCAGAACATTTCTGGAACCTGCAGAACGTACTTCAAACCAAAGGCAATACCAAGGGCTAAAATCAACTGGAAAATAAACTTGGTACGTGCCCGCATGCCTAAACCGCGCCGCGGGCCACGGATTCCTTCCCAATCATCCAGGGCGCCCAAAATCGAATACGACAGCAAGACCAACAGAGGCAGCAGCACCGAACGTCCTAAAACGGTTACGCCGATCAACGAGGCCGCATTCAGCAGGATGGTCAGCAACATCACCGGCAGCAAGATCATCACCCCGCCCATGGTGGGGGTTCCCATCTTGGTGAAATGGCGATCCGGCTCTTCAACCCGGATGATTTTGCCAATCCGAAAATGACGCAGAACCCGCAGCAACGGCGGCCCCCAGATGATTGCCAGCATAAAACTAAAACCACTCAGTGCTAGCGCCAGGGATGTCTCTCTCATGATTCGACCTCCAATGCGGCTGCGATGCGATCCATTCGTAAACCATGCGAACCTTTGACCAATGCCACATCCCCTTCGCGCAACATTCCACGCAGCAAGTCGGTTGCCTGATCCACCCCATCGGTGATGTGAATTTTTTCGGCAGGCAGGCCGGCTTTGCGAGCCGACTCGGCAATCATTCGCGCCAGATTTCCAACAGTAATTAAGGTATCGGCCACTTCTGCGGCACGCATTCCCACTTTTTCATGACCTTGTTTCTCGTAAATTCCCAGTTCCAGCATATCTCCCAGTACTGCAATCTTCCTGCCGTTGATTTCCGACAAAAGATTCAAAGCTGCCAGGGTAGATTCAGGGGCGGCGTTGTAGGAATCGTCCAGGATCATCGCTCCGTTGCTCAAATTGACCGTAACCATTCGTAATTGAGACTGGCTGTGCTGCAAGGCATAAATGATCTCCTGCCAGCTGACTCCCATGACCAGCCCAACCGCCACCGCTCGTAAAATCGTGTGAACCGAGTGACGACCGATGATCGGAACGCGCAGATGAATCACGTCGTTGCGAAAATGCAAGCGGAAACGAATGCCCTTCAATCCCAGTCCTTCAATCTGGTCAGCCCTCAGGTCAGCATCGGCATCCAGACCATAGGTGAATAACTGAGCACGGGTTTTGTCTGCCATCCAGCGCACCCACGGGTCATCCCAATTCAGAATGGCTACTCCTGCGGGTGCGGGGGGCAGTGCCTGCACCAGCTCTGACTTACCGGTGGCAATCGCCTCCTGCGAGCCGGCCCTCTCAACGTGGACGGTACCGATGCTGGTGATTACGCCCACCTGGGGTTGGGCAATTTCGCACAAAAAGGCAATTTCGCCGGGTACATAAAAACCCATTTCCAGTACAGCCGCCTGATGCGCTGCAGTTAGGCGCAACAGGGTGAGCGGTAACCCAATTTCATTATTTAAATTTCCCTGTGTTTTCAAAACCCGGTAACGCTGCGCCAGAACCTCGGCAATCAGTTCTTTGGTAGTGGTTTTTCCCACCGAACCGGTAATCCCAATCACACGCAGGTCATGTTTGCGGCGCCAGTAAGCCGCCAATTTTTGTAAACTTAGCAGGGTATCCTCCACCCGAATGCAGAACGGCGGGGGCGGCACTTCCAAACCATTCTTGGGGTCAAAAGTGCGTAAATCCACGATTGGGCGGTCAACCTCCACCTCACGCTGAACCAAAGCCAGATGCGCTCCCCGCTCAAAAGCCGCCCGAACAAACTCGTGGCCATCGCTGCGCTCACCCTTTAACGCAACGAACAACGAACCCGGAATCAACTGGCGTGAATCGACTGCAGCCTCACTGATTACCAGCGAGGCAGCTTGGGGTCTGACACCACTCAGGGCTTCGAATACATCCGCCAGCGTTAGCATATCTTCATCACCTCATGGACTTGCCAGTTGCTGCCTGACTTCATCAGGTGGAATTTTCATCAAAACCACCAGTTCCTCCACCGCCTGACTGAACACCGGGGCCGCCACTACCGAGCCCCATGGTGAACTGGTTGGTTTTTCCAGCCAGACATACACAATAAAGCGGGGATCATCCACCGGACCCCATCCCACAAAAGAAGCGTTGGTCATATTGGTGTATCCGCCAGGGCCAGGAATTTCGGCAGTTCCCGTTTTTCCGGCGACCCGGTACCCTTCAACCAGCGCATTGGAAGCTTCGTTTTCAAGTGAAACCGCCAGCATTTCGGTAATCGTCCGGGCTGTCTCCGGCTTGACAACCTGACGAATCACGCGGGGGTTCACTGTGTATTGAACCCCATCTTGAATATAGGCCTTGACGACATGCGGAGCCATCATTTTACCCTCGTTCGCCATAGCTGCAATTGCTGTGATCATCTGAATGGGAGTCGTTGCGACACCCTGACCAAATGAGTTGGTGCCCAGATTGACCGGATACCAGTTCGAGTCGCCGGGCAAACTCAGCGGATAAACCTGCTCACCCGCCAGGTCAATGCCGGTATAACGCCCAATTCCAAAGTCTTGTAGATATTTGTAGAACTGGGTTGGTCCTAATTCTTGAGCCACCCACGCCAGGCATACATTTAAAGAGTGCTGCATACAGCCTACCATGTCCTGAGGGCCCCACGCCCCGCGGTCCCAGTTGTAGATCCAGATACCGCCCACTTCAATTGCGCCGACGTCCACGAATGGCGTTTCTGGCTGAACGGCACCGGCATCAATTGCAGCTGCCATCGTCAACACTTTGAAGACTGAACCGGGTTCGTATAACTGGCTGATAGCACGGTTAAAGTAGCTGCCAACCGGGAAAATCTCGTCGTAGCGCCAGTATTCGTTAGGATTGAAGTGTGGCGTTGTTGCCATCGCCAGAATTTCACCCGTCTTTGGGTCCATTACCACTAATGTGCCCGATTCTGCGCCGTTTTCTTTGACGGCTTGATCAATAATTCGCTCCATGGCTGCCTGAATATCCCGATCCAGCGAGGTAATCAGGCTGGCGCCGGGTGGAATTTCAGGTATTTCCTGAATTTCGGTGGGATTTAGCGGCAGGACGACCTGCTGTTTGTTCCCTGCAAGCAGGTTATTATACTGCTCTTCCAGCCCCAGCATACCCCTGCCATTCCAGCGATCCAGAAAATTGTAAAAGCCAAGCACATTTGCAGCCAGTTCATTTTCAGGATAACTGCGGATGAGATGCGCCTTCCAATAGACACCCGCCAGTGACGGGGGAGCGCCTTTTTTGGGTTTTTCTGCATTCTCGTATTCTGCCAGTTTTTGTTCCAGTTGGCGTATCTTATCGGCCGGCACAAAATCCTTGATCAATTCGTAACGTTCGTTTCCTTCTTTTCGAAACGACTCGGCTTTGCGAAGGGTATCATAATAATCCACATCAAGCACAGCCGCCAGGTCTCTCGCCACGGTTTCGGGATTGGCCACTTGCGGCGGAGCAATACCTACCTCGTAAACCTCTTTGTTCCCGGCCAGCAAATTTCCCCATCGGTCATAAATATTGCCCCGTTCGGGCAAAATGATCCGCACCTGCTGATTGTAGGTTCTGGCAAACATCTCCACCAGTTGACGGGAATGCTCGCTGTTTTGAATGCGGATCATCTGATAAACAATCGCCGCACTAAGCAAAACAAATACTGCACCGATCAACCGCATCCGCCCAGCGCCATCGTTCATTGGCCCTGCCCCCCTCTCGTGTTCAAATACTGATAAGCCGTCTGGTAGAACAAATCCCAAAGCGACTGGGTATATGCCGGACGCAGCAGTTTGTTTTCACGCATCACCGAGGTGGGGGGCGGCGCCAAAAAGACCACCTCACGACCGGACACCCCCGCCGCCGGTAGATAAACCAGATCTTCACGTTCCACTGGCCGAAAGCCCAGTTTCTCGGCCCGCTCCAGCATCACCTGGGAGGAATTCAGTAAAGCCAGCTGGGTGCGCATATCCGCAATTCGAATTGCCAATCCCTCGCGTTCCACCTCAAGCGCTTTTATGCGCGCCCCCGTTTCTGCAGCCCGTCCGCTTACATACAAATACACACCGGCAATCAGCATCCCCGCCACCAGTATCAGCAAAAACAAACCAATCCACTGGAGCTGTACGCGCCATGGAGCTTGGCGATAGGCTTGAATTATTCGCTGATTCATCTTGGATGTTACTCCGTTCTGAGTTGGTTGAATTCTCTCGGTGGAATGAATGCAATTGTCGTGCCAGTTTAGAGTTTTTCGGCAACGCGCAATTTTGCGCTCCGGGATCTGGGGTTGGTTGCGATTTCCTCGGCTGAGGGAAGGATGGGCTTGCGGGTAAGTTCCCGCAAGGTGGCGCGGTGATGACAGGTACAAACCGGCTGCTCCGGGGGGCAGATGCAGTCGCGGCTTTCGCGGCGGAAGAATTGTTTGATGATGCGGTCTTCCAGGGAATGAAACGAAATCACCGCCAGTCTGCCGCCGCTCGCCAGGACTTCGACTGCGTCCGGAAGGACTTGCTCCAGACCGCGCAGTTCGTCGTTGACAGCAATCCGCAAAGCCTGAAAAGTGCGGGTGGCCGGGTGGATGCGTTCTCGCTTCCCACCAACCGCCCGTTCGACTGCCTGAGCCAATGCCAGGGTTGTCGCCAGCGGACGCGAACGACAAATCTCGCGGGCAATCCGGCGGGCGTGGCGTTCTTCTCCGTACCGCCAGATCAAATCGGTCAACTCGTCTTCGGACAAAGTATTGACCAGATCTGCAGCACTCCGGCCGGTTGTTGGGTCAAAACGCATATCCAGCAGCCCGTTGGCAAGAAAGGAAAATCCCCGTTCGGCCTGATCCAATTGCATGGACGAGACCCCCAGATCAAACACAATCCCGTTGACCTGCTCCCATCCGAGTCGACGCAGTTCCTCCCGCAATTGAATGTAGGAAGCATGGACGAGGATCACGCGCCGATGATACACAGACAGGCGCTGGCTCGCGATTGCCAGCGCCTGCGGGTCTTTGTCCAGCGCCAAAAGCTGCCCATCCGGCGCGCTTGCTTCCAGTATCCCCCAGGCATGCCCCCCGGCACCAACGGTCGCGTCAACGTATCTCCCCGGGCTTTGCGGCCTTAAAGCGTGTATAATTTCATGGTAAAGTACAGGTTGGTGGTGTGGGAATTCCTCCGCTTTGGTCATTCCTTTGCCACCGGTCACAGGCGGATATCGAAGGATGAAAACCGTTTTGCCGCCTGCTCAGAGTCTTCAATTTGTTTCACTCTTTGATTCCACAGTTCCGCCGCCCAGATTTCAAAGTAGTCTCCCGCCCCCACCACCACAACGGCAGTGTTCAAGCGGGCTTTTTCGCGCAGATGCTGCGGAATCAGGACACGCCCAATCCGGTCCACTTCGACCCAAACGGCATTGGAAAAAATCCAGCGTTTGAGGTCACGGGCGTCTTCATCGGTCAGGCTGACTTTGCGAGTATTTTCTGCAATTTCCTTAAAGGAGGAAGCCGTCATCACCATCAAGTTTTGATCAAAACCAAGCGTCACATATGCACCACCCAGTTCAAGCAAATCCCGGTAACGGCTGGGTATCACCATCCGACCCTTTTCATCTATGGAATGCTCAAACTGGCCTAAGAACATTTGTTCGATTTCTCCTTTTAACAGCGCAACGCCGGTTGTCCGGCGCTTTCTACCACCTTAACCCACTATTTTCCAAAATCTACCACTAGTATAGCGGTTTTTGTTCCATTTTGCAAGTAGTTTGACAAAACTGTTAACTTTCCATTCCACCGAGGAGGCTATGAACACAACTACCCACGATTTTCGCAACCTGTTTTGCGGCATGGATACGCCCGTCCCTACCCTGAGCGGTAACACCGTACCTTATGTGAATCTCGATAATGCCGCATCCACCCCCGCCCTGCGCCATGTTCAGGAGAGTGTCAACCGTTTCTTGACCTTCTATTCCAGTGTGCATCGCGGCACCGGTTTTAAGAGCCAGCTTTCCACCCATGCCTACGAAGAATCCCGCACCCAAATGTTGAAATTTGTGGGCGCAGACCCCCAAAACCATCTGTGCATTTTTGGTAAAAATACTACCGAGGCCATTAACAAACTTGCCCGCCGGTTTCCGTTCTCACCCGAACGAAATATCGTCCTGATCAGCCAGATGGAACATCACTCCAACGATCTACCGTGGCGGGCCGTGGCAACGGTGATTCACGTGCGCCTGCTGCCGGATGGAAGGCTGGATGAAACCCACTTTGACGAATTGCTGCAAAAATACGGCAGCAGGGTGGCACTGGTGGCCATCAGCGGAGCCAGCAATGTGACCGGTTACATCAACCCAATTCACCGTCTGGCAGAAAAGGCTCACGCCGTCGGCGCCCAGATGATGGTGGACTGCGCCCAGCTTGCGCCTCATCGCCAAATCCGCATACTGCCTTTGGATGATCCTGCGCATCTGGATTACATCGCGCTTTCGGCACATAAAATGTATGCCCCATTTGGCAGTGGAGCATTAATCGGACGGCGCGACATCTTTGAGCAAGGCGACCCCGACCTGCGCGGTGGTGGTCAGGTTGAAATTGTCACCACCCGGCAAGTGGTCTGGTCCGCGCCGCCGGAGCGCGAAGAGGCCGGCAGCCCCAACACCATCGGGGCAATTGCCATGGCGGCTGCCGCCGCTCAGCTGGAAAAAATTGGCATGGAAACCGTTGCCGCACACGAAGCCGAACTGACCGCTTACGCGCTCCAACGCCTTCAAACCATAACCGGCATTAAAATCTACGGGGATACCCGCCCGGAGACCGCTGATCAACGTTTGGGAGTCATTCCCATCAATCTACCGGAGATTTCCCACTTCCTCGTAGCAGCGGTTTTAGGTTACGAGTTCGGCATTGGGGTGCGCAATGGTTGTTTTTGCGCCCACCCCTACCTGCTCCACTTGCTTGGATTTAGCGAAGGTGAAGCCGAACAAATCCGCCAGCAGATGATCAGCGGTGACCGGCGCAATGCTCCCGGCATGGTGCGCATTTCTTTCGGTTTGTATAACTCCACCGCCGATGTTGATCGTCTGATTGACGCCTTACAGGCAATTCGTGCGGGTGATTACACCGGTCAATACCTGCAAAATCAGGCAACCGGCGAATTTTTACCGTTCGGCTGGCAAACGGATTACAAACAGTTTTTTACCTTTCAACCGCAGTAAAGGAGGCTATGGTGAAACCACAGGTTTTTGCCCTGTTAGCAGCCATCTGCTGGGGAGTCGGTGGCTATTTTGAAAAGAAAGGTTTGCATCTGGGTAACCTTTCGCCCACCATGGGAATCACCATCCGCACTCTGATTGCCTTTATTTTGCTGGCAGTTGCCTCATTTCCTCAGTGGAAAACCGTGCCGCTGGCCGGCAGCAAAGCACTGCTCTATATGGTGATCGGCGGCGGTGTGGTTGCCGGGGCAGCCGGGATGTTGTGTTTTTACACCGCCATCAAAGGCGCTCCGCTCGGCCGGGTCATGCCAATCGCCTTTACTTCTCCCTTGTTCGGTGCATTGATGGGCTTGATCGTTGGCGGAGAACCGCTCACCCTTAAAACCATTTTGGGAATGTCGTTGACAATTGGCGGGATTATTTTACTGACCATCGAGTAAAATATAGAAAAGAAAATCCCAGCCATAAGAGAAAAGAATTTTATGACACCTCTGGTTTTGTACGACACCTACACCCGTACTTTACGCGAATTTCAACCGCTCAACCCGCCGGAAGTGGGCATGTACACCTGCGGGCCAACGGTTTATGATTATGCCCATATTGGCAACCTCCGCACCTACATATTCGAAGATATTCTCAAACGGGTTTTGTTATACAACGGCTTTTCGGTCAAGCACGTTATGAACATCACCGACGTGGGTCACTTGACCTCGGATGCGGACACCGGCGAAGACAAAATGGAAGCCGGCGCCCGCCGCGCCGGAAAAACCGCCTGGGAAATTGCCGAGTACTACACGGAAGAATTCCGCAAAGACCTGAAACGCCTCAACATCCTGGAACCCACCATATGGTGCCGCGCAACCGATCACATCCAGGAGCAGATTGACTTCATCCGCTGCATCGAGGAGATGGGATACACCTACCGCACCTCGGATGGGATTTATTTTGACACCAGCAAACTGCCCTCTTACGGCTACCTGGGAAGACTGGACATTGAAGGACTGCAAGCCGGGGCGCGGATTGACATGGGTGAAAAACGCCACCCGACCGACTTTGCCTTGTGGAAATTCAGCCCCAAAGACCAGAAACGCCAGATGGAGTGGGACAGCCCGTGGGGAGTTGGTTTTCCCGGCTGGCACATCGAATGTTCCGCCATGTCAGCAAAATACCTTGGCCCCTTCTTCGATATCCACTGCGGTGGCGAGGATCATATCACCGTCCATCACACCAACGAAATTGCCCAAACCGAAGCCTGCTACGGCACCCGTCTGGCAAATTTTTGGCTGCACGGTTACTTTTTGCAACTGGACGAAGGGGTTAAAATGTCCAAATCCAGCGGAAAATTCCTGCGGGTGGAATCGCTGATCGAAGAAGGCTACGATCCGTTGGCCTACCGCATGTTCTGCCTCAACGCCATTTACCGCCAGAAATTAAACTTTACCTGGGATGGACTGGATGGGGCTGCCAAATCGCTTGATCGCTTGCGTAATGCCTTTTATGAATGGGGCGCACCGGGTGAACCCGACCCCGCCTACTTGCAAAAATTCCTTGAAGTCATCAATGATGACCTGAACATGCCGCGCGCCATGGCGCTGACATGGGATCTGGTGCGCTCGGATCTTCCCAATGAGGTCAAGAAAGCCACCCTGCTCGATTTTGACCGGGTACTGGGGTTGGATCTGGCTAACTGGCAGCCGCCCGAAGAGGTCATCCCCGATGAAATTTTACGGCTGGTCGAGCTGCGCCAGCAGGCTCGCGCCGAAAAGCGCTGGCAGGACGCCGACACGCTGCGCAATCAGATCGCCGCGGCCGGCTACGAAGTGATGGACACTCCCCAGGGACCCAAGGTCAAGCGTCGCCGGGGAAGTTAACTCCGTTTCAGCCGCAGCCAAAAGGTGCTGCCCCGCCCTACTTCACTTTGCACGCCAATTTCCCCGCCGTGCTGTTCAAGCACCTGTCGCGCGATGGACAACCCCAGCCCTGCCCCGCGAAAAAGGTGACCATGCACCTCATCCAGATGGTAAAAACGGTCAAAGATGTAGGGCAGGGCTTCCGGTGGTATCCCCACCCCGCTGTCACGAACCTCAATTTCCGCCCAACTTTCACGAGGGAATAAAGAGATTTCCACCTTTCCGCCGTTGGGGCTGAACTTAACCGCATTATCCACCACCGCTGCCAGCGCCCGGCTGAGACTTTTCGGGTCACCATGCACCTGCACTGTGTTCACCGGCAGGTTGACTTGCAGATCAACCCCTTGCTTTTGCGCAGCCGGACGATAAGTTTCGACTACATCCAAAACAACCTGACCCAAGTCGGTTGGCTGAAATTCCGGCAGGATCAATTCCATCTCTTGTAAAAACAAAATATCGTTGATTAACGCCGTAATTTCCTGCAAATTTCGCGCCACGGTATCCAGGGCGCCTTGCAGAGTTTCTCCCTGCAACCTACCGGAGCGAATCATCTGCAAAAAGCCGTTGGCGACCATCAAGGGAGTACGTAGCTCGTGGGCAATTGTGGTCAAAAACTGGCTGCGGGCTGCTTCCTGTTGAGAAAGCCGGCGGTAGGCTTCGCTCAATTCCTCGGCTTTTTTCCGCAGCTCGGCAATGGCAATCTCGTCGTTCTCCCTCAACCGGCGGCTGACTTCCCTGACCATCGCCAGAGAAAGCTGGCTGTTGGTATGCAGTAAATTTACAAAGGCCTCCCGTTCCATTTCCAGAACTTCTACATCCGTTAATGCGGTAATCGTCGCCGCCCGGGGAGCATCATGGATGATTGCCATTTCGCCGAAAAAGTCACCGGCAGATAAATGTTTTAAGATCCGCTCTTCATTTTCATTAAACTTTTTGGTGACCTCAACCTCTCCATCTAACAAGATATAGAAAGTTGTTTCGTAAGCCCCTTCCGTGGTCAGTTTACTGCCTTTCGGATAGGCGCGAATCCTGCCCGCTGAGATGATTTCCATCAACTCACGCTCGGAGAGCGCCGGAAAGGCTTTTTGGATGACAGCCAGCCAGTGTTTCACGGAGTTTCTCATAAGATATTGTCTCTATTATATCCTTTAGGCAGCTACTTGCTTTATAGGAAAAACAAAAAATTAACTACCTTCCATCCGTTTGTCCATAAGCAAAGAGTTAAATTTATTTTAACCACCCCTTAACACAATCATCGAAAGGCATTAAACATGACTTGTTATGATGTTGTAGTGATTTCCAAACACTTTTATATCAGGAGAGAAATGTATGTTGAATAAAGTTCGCCCACTGTTCTTTGTGTTGGTTGTACTCGGTCTGATCTTGTCAGCCTGTGCACCTGCTACTACTCCGACTGAGACAACCCAAACCGAAAAAATCGTTGAGAAAACAGTTATTCAAACACAGGTGGTTGAGGTAGAAAAAATCATCACCCCCACCGCTGGACCAGTAGAAGGCACCATTCTGGTTGATGGATCCAGCACGGTTGCACCAATCACTCAAGCAGTTGCTGAAGAATTTCAAAAAGTCTATCCCGAAGTTCGCGTTCCGGTCGGCATTTCCGGTACAGGGGGTGGCTTTAAGAAATTCTGCAACGGTGAAACCGACATCTCAGACGCATCCCGGCCGATCAAACCCTCCGAGGTAGAACTCTGCCAGAAAAATGGAATCGAATATATCGAGCTGCCGGTGGCATTTGATGGGCTGGCCGTCATGGTTAATCCTTCCAATAACTTTGCTGCATGCCTCACCGTTGAAGAGTTGAAGAAAATCTGGGCACCCGAAGCCGAAGGTGTGATCACCAATTGGAGTCAAGTACGGGAAGGCTTCCCCAATCAACCTTTGACCCTCTACGGGGCTGGCACCGATTCTGGTACGTACGACTACTTCACTGCCGCAATCGTCGGTGAGGAAGGTTCGAGCCGTGGCGACTTCCTGCCCAGCGAAGATGACAATGTGCTGGTGCAGGGTATCGCTGGCGATCCCAACGCCCTCGGTTTCTTTGGCTTGGCTTATTATGAAGAAAATCAGGACAAACTTAAGCTGGTTGCCATTGATAATGGCGATGGTAACTGTGTGTTGCCTGATCTCACCACCGTTTCACAAGGCACCTATCAACCCTTGTCTCGGCCGCTGTTCATTTACGTCAACCGCGCCCGGGTAGACCAGAAGGATGAAATCAGTCTGTTCATTGACTTCTACCTCAAAAACGCCGGACAGCTTTCTAAAGAAGTGGGTTACATTCCCTTGACCGATGAAATCTATCAGCTGGCGCAAAAACGCTATGACAACCGCGTGACCGGTTCAATCTTCGAAGGCCAGGGCTCAACCATTGGTGTTTCGCTGGCCGATTTGCTCGCTAAAGAGTAAATTCTCGTTCATCTGACTCAGACAGGAATGGGACGAATACCCTCGTCCCATTCCCTCTGTCTGTGTCATGGAAGGAAAGCCATATTATGACTACCACAATCCAATCCCTGAAATCACAAAATCACCTGAAGCGCGATCGCGAAAAGAAAATTGTTCGAGCGTTAACTTTTGTCTTCGCCCTTCTTTCAGTGGGTACCACAGCGGGGATCATTTATGAACTTCTTAACGAAACCATCCTGTTCTTTCGGGAAGTTTCCATAATCGAATTTTTCACCGATACCCGTTGGACTCCTCTGTTTGCTTCCAAGCGATTCGGCGTTCTGCCGCTGGTAAATGGCACCTTACTGGTTGCCGCTGGCGCAATGCTGGTCGCAGTACCGCTCGGTTTATTGGCTGCAATCTTTCTGAGCGAGTACGCTTCGGAAAGGTTGCGCCGAATCCTGAAACCGATTTTGGAAATTCTGGCAGGTATTCCAACCGTGGTCTACGGTTATTTTGCCCTGCTATTTATTACGCCCATCTTACGAGACCTGTTCCCCGAAACCCAAATTTTCAACGCGGCCAGTGCTTCAATCGCCATGGGATTCATGATTTTACCGCTGATGGCTTCAGTTTCGGAAGATGCCCTATCGGCGGTACCCCGTTCGCTCAGGGAAGCGGCCTATGCAATGGGTGCCACCAAGTTTGAGACTGCAACTCAGGTCGTGTTACCCGCAGCCCTATCCGGTGTGGCTGCCGCCTTTATTTTAGCGGTTTCACGTGCCATTGGTGAGACGATGATTGTTGCAATCGCTGCCGGTCAACAACCTAAACTGACCCTTAATCCGCTCCAATCCGTTGAAACCATGACCGCATACATCGTTCAGGTTAGTTTGGGAGATACCCCACACCAAAGCATTGCTTATAAAACGATCTTTGCGGTGGGAATGTTGTTGTTCGTTATGACTTTGGTCATGAACATCATCAGCTACTTTGTCACCAAACGTTTTAGGGAGAAATACGAATGAGCACTTTGACCGCTTTGAGAGATGTCACTTTTGAACGCAATCTTTCCCTGCGTAAGCTGAAAGGCAAATTATTTGAGATCATCGCCTTTTTTGCGATCCTTTTGGGCATTGCCATGCTGCTTACCCTGCTCATTGATGTGTTTTTGGATGGATTACCCTGGATAAGCACCAAACTGATCACCGAGTTTCCCTCGCGTTTTCCAGATAAAGCCGGACTGCGTTCAGCGCTTCAAGGTTCAGTGTGGTTGATGGTTCTGACGGCTGTGATGGCGATCCCGATTGGTGTTGGAGCAGGAATTTATCTGGAAGAGTTCGCCCCACAGAATCGGATCACACGTTTTATCGAAATTAATGTGGCAAATTTAGCAGGCGTGCCTTCGATCATCTATGGATTGTTGGGATTGGGTTTGTTCGTTCGCCAGTTAGGTCTGGGAAGAACCCTCATCGCCGGTGCAATGACCATGGCTCTGCTGGTGCTTCCCATCATTATTGTCACCACCCGCGAAGCCATTCGTGCCGTGCCTCAATCCATCCGTCAGGCGGCGCTCGCCCTGGGTGCCACGGATTGGGAAGTATCCCGCGATCATGTGCTGGTCTATTCTGCCCCTGCGATAATGACCGGTATCATCCTGGCAATGTCCCGTGCGATTGGAGAAACCGCTCCATTGATCACCATAGGCGCTTTGACCTATATTGCCTTTGATCCGAAAGGTCCTTTTGATATTTTTACGGTGCTTCCGATTCAGATTTTCAACTGGGTATCTTTGCCCAACCCTGATTTTCATGGTTTAGCCGCGGCAGGGATTATAATATTGCTGGCGGTTTTGCTTTCCATGAACGCCCTGGCCATCTGGCTGCGTAATCGGCTGCAAATCCGTTGGTGAAATGACTGGGAGCTTTAACTTGATCATGGACAACAACCACGTCGTTTTAGAAACTAAAAATCTCAATGTCTTTTACGGCAATTTTTTAGCCATTAAAGACGTCAATTTTCAGGTTTTTCGCAATCAAATCACGGCCATCATTGGACCCTCAGGCTGTGGTAAATCCACCCTCTTAAGATCGTTTAACCGGATGAATGAATTGGTACCCTCAGCCCGTTCGGAGGGAAAAATTCTTTTTAATGGCGAGGACATTTACGATCCCACAATTGATCCGGTTGAGGTCCGCCGCAAAATTGGCATGGTTTTCCAAAAACCTAATCCCTTTCCCAAGTCCATTTATGAAAATATCGCCTGGGGGTTGAAAATTAACGGATTCCGCGGTTCAAAATCCGAAATGGACGATCTGGTCGAACAGGCCTTGCGCGGCGCAGCGTTATGGGATGAAGTTAAGGACAAATTGGATCAAAGCGGACTATCACTCTCCGGCGGCCAGCAGCAACGTCTTTGCATTGCACGAGCAATCGCCATCAAACCCGAAGTGATTTTGATGGACGAACCTGCGTCAGCGCTTGATCCAATTGCAACTTTAAAAATTGAAGATTTAATGCGTGAATTGAAGGAAAACTATACAATTGTCATAGTAACTCATAACATGCAGGAAGCGGCTCGAGTTTCAGATTATACTGCGATGATGATGTTAACCGGTGAGGGAGAACGTTCCGGAACGGTGATTGAATTCGACCGTACCAACATTATCTTTACCCGCCCCAAAGATAAACGCACCGAAGACTACATCACCGGCCGTTTCGGCTAAATTTCAAACAGGAAAGGCTTTCCAATGCCACGCGAGACCCTAATCCGCCAAATTAACCAGATACGGGATGAAATCCTCATTCTCGGCAGTATGGTAGAACAGGCTACCCTATCTGCCATTCAGGCATTAAAGAACCGCGATACCCATCTGGCGCGCGAGATTTTCGAAGCCGATCAAAATATCAATGAAAAACGTTTTGCCATTGAAAATGCCATCATCACCCTCATGGCAACTCAGCAGCCCATGGCCCGCGATCTGCGCGAAATGACCGCCATGCTCGAGGTCAACACCGAACTGGAACGCATGGGAGACTACGCCAAAGGTATTGCCAAAGTAGTCACCCGTCTTGGCGAAGGCGATGTGATCATTCCCATTCAAGAAATTGAAAAGATGGCAGAAATTGCTGTCAGCATGTTGCACCGGGCTTTAGGAGCGTTTGTTTCGGAAAACCACGTTCAGGCTCTTGCCATTCCAAAGGAAGACGATCAGGTAGATGAATTGTTCAACCAGGCTTACCGAAAGATCATCGAGGCGATGATCGCCAATCCCAACCTGATTGATCACACCAATCTCATGTTGTGGGTCATTCACAACCTGGAACGATTGGCCGACCGGGTGACCAACATCTGCGAACGAACCGTCTTCAGCGCTACCGGCGAACTGTTTGAGATTGATGGAATGGACGAAGACGACGCCAACGTCTGAGCTGCATTCGGGTATTTCCTCGCCAAAACCATCCCCCACCTGACCTGTGGCGGGGGATTTTTCTTTGCGGTTAAAAAAGCAGGCCAGACAATGCTATAATGAAAACCAATCAGCACGAGGAGGTGCCCTCATGCCAAAGCCAAAGTCTTCCCCCAATCCCAATGTTCAAATATTCGGAGCAGCCATCATCCTGCGACAATTGAGCGCGATGGTGGATGAAATGGAGGGCGTAAAAAAAGCCGAAGATATTGAAGCCGTCCACCGCATGCGGGTTGCCTCCCGCCGCCTGCGGAGTGCTTTGCCCATTTTCGGGCCATTTCTCGCCCCCCGCCGGCATGAAAACTGGCGTAAACGAATCCGCGCCATAACCCGCGCCTTAGGCGCCGCACGCGATACAGATGTCCAAATTGAACACTTAACCGAACTGGTCAGCCGGCTTACACCGCCCGAACGCGCCGGCGTGCGCCGATTGCTGCTGCGCCTTCGCCAGCGCCGGCGCGAGATGCAGAAGGACGTCCTCAAAGCCCTGCGCCGGCTGGAAAAAGACGATCTGGTAGCCGAAATTACCCAGAAACTGGCCCCGTTTGAAATTTACAAGAATCAACTGGACTTAAGCGATCCGCCTTTGCGTAAACTGGCCGATGAACAAATCCAGGCCAGACTGGATGAGTTTCTTGCGTTTGAACCGTATGTGAACCGCCCGGAATGCGTCAGCGAATTGCACGCCATGCGAATTGCCGGAAAACACCTGCGCTACACCCTGGAATTTTTTGCTCCGCTTTTTGAGGATGAATTGAAACCCTTTATCAAATCCCTGCGTCAGTGTCAGGACTTGTTGGGGGCAATTCACGATGCCGATGTGTGGATTGCCTACCTGCCACAATTCATTGAAGAAGAACGCCAGCGCACCATCGAATATTTCGGTCACGCCCGTCCTTTCAAGCGTCTGCTACCGGGGCTGTTTTATTACCAAAAACTGCGCGAAGAAGAACGCCAGAATCTTTACCAGCAATTCGTCAATTCGTGGCAGGAATGGCAGGCCGAAAATTTGTGGGAAAACCTGCGCCGCAGAGTTGCCTTCCACTTACCCGATTCTGAGCCGGATTCACAGGCGACTGCCGTTTCTGCCCAGACAACTCAGCCGGAGGAGAAGAATGATGGAGAATCCTGAACTCCCTTCAAAAAGCCGGGTGGTGGGTTTTATTGACATTGGTACAAACTCCATTCGTCTCTTGTTGGTGCGCATCAATCCCAACAAGACTTATCAAGTGCTGACCGCCCAAAAAGAAGTGGTACGGCTCGGCGAGGGCGAATTCATTGAGCAAACCCTTCAGCCCGAAGCCATGGAGCGCGCCATCACCGTTTGCCGAAAATTTGCCGAACTTGCCCGTCAACGGCAGGCGGAAGAAATCATTGCGGTAGCCACCTCGGCGACTCGCGAAGCCAGCAACAAAGCCGAATTCATCCAGCGTTTGAAAGACGAAGCCGGGCTGGATGTGCGTGCCATATCGGGCCTGGAAGAAGCCCGCCTGATTTATCTGGGGGTTGCCTCCGGCGTCCACCTCGCTGACCGACAGGCCTTATTCGTGGATATTGGCGGCGGCAGCACCGAAATCATTGTCGGTGACCAGCAGCAGTATCACCTGCTGGATTCGCTCAAATTAGGTGCGATCCGCCTGACAACCATGTTTTTCCTACCAGATGAAAAGGAACCCATCTCCCCTATCCGTTATGCGTTGATTCAAAATTATGTTCGCAATATCATCGTGCGGACGATTCAACGTGTTCAACCCTACAAGATTGATGTGGTTTACGGCTCTTCCGGAACCATTCTCAATCTCGCAGATATAGCAGCCCATCGCTTTTTCAAGCGTAAACTGGAACGCGAGGATGAAATCACCCACGCCCAGCTCAAGGAAGTGATTCAAGTGCTCTGCGAGGCCAATCTGGAAGAACGCCGGCAGATCCCCGGCATCAACCCGGAACGAGCCGATATCATCATCGCTGGAGCAGCAATCATTGATACCATCATGGAAGAGCTCAAACTGCCCTCCTTCCGCCCCAGTGAACGCGGCCTGCGGGATGGACTGTTGATTGATTATCTCTCGCGGACGGATCAATCCCTCATGCTCGGTCAAATGACCGTGCGGGAACGTTCTGTGCTGCATCTAGCCCGCACAGTCAACTTTGATGAGCCACATGCCCGTCATGTTGCCCGCCTTGCACTGCAATTGTACGATTCGGGCTACCAGATCGGCTTACACCGCCTGGGACGCTGGGAAAGAGAATTGCTGGAGTATGCCGCCTTGCTGCACGATATTGGCGCGTTTCTTTCCTATCAAAATCATCAAATGCACACCTACTACCTGATCCGCAACGCCGATTTACTGGGTTTTGACCAGAAAGAAATCACCATCATGGCGTTAGCCAGTCTTCACCACCGCAAAGCGTTACCCAGCAAAAAAGAACCCGAATTTGCCGCCCTGGATAAAGACTCCCAAACCGCCGTCAAGGTGTTGGGGATCATTCTGCGCCTCTCCGAAAGTCTGGATCGCAGCCACATGGGTGCTGTTCATCGGGCGCGTTTTGTCTCCGGCGATAAAAGAGAGGTCATCCTCGAAATGTTTTCGGATCAGGATTGCCAGCTGGAACAATGGGGCGTGGAAAACCACCTCGAAGCCTTCGAGAAGACCTTCAACCGTCCTCTGGTTGTGCGGGTGATTGCCAAGTCATCGGTTTAGAATTTCCGGATCGGCAGCCTGCCACTCGATCTTAAAACCGAAAACAGTTTCAAAAACCCGGCTCACCTGTTCGGCCACTTCTCGCACCGATGGACAGGGCGAAAGCCAGTCACTCATCGCAGCCATTTGTACCCCCTCCAGCCCACAGGGAATAATTCCCTGCCAGTAGAGCATATCCGGCTGCACATTCAAGGCAAAACCATGCCGAGAGACACCGCGGGCATCCACTTTGACCCCAATCGAGGCAATTTTGGTGGGCAGGTGATATTCACCGGCGGTTTTGTTCACCCAAACGCCGGTTAAACCTTCCCTTCGGAAGGCTTCGATTCCATAAAAATCCAGCACGCTGATTAAGACCTCTTCCAGTTTGCGTACATACCCCACAAAATCGGCCTGAGGCAGGCGCTCACCCTGCCAGCCGGGGGCTGCCAGCGGCAGCAACGGGTAACCCACCAGTTGCCCCGGCCCGTGATAGGTAATATCACCCCCGCGGTCAACCTCAAAAATGGCAATTCCACGTCGTTGAATTTCCTCGGCCGGCCAGAGGATATGCTCACGCCCGCCGCGCCGTCCAATGGTATAAGTGTGGGGATGTTCCAGCATCAAGACCGTTGGCGGCTGGCGTCCTTCTGCAATCTGCCCGGCGAGGCGGTTTTGCAGGTCCCAGGCGCGTTGATACTCGACCTCCCCCAACCAGTAAACCTGACAAGAATTTGATTTTTCCATAAAATTTTTTCTTAAGTCTATCTGCAATAATTCTCGCCATAAGTATACCCGCATTGGCCGGTTTCGTTCAAAGATTTCTTAACATTCTCTAATATTTCACCGACACAAATCTAATATTATCCGAATAGCATGAGAACAGCCATTATAGACCCTTGATGGATTTATTGGTGTAAATTGCAATAATCAGGAGGTAAAAAATGAACTTAGATAAATACACCCAAAAAGCTCAGGAAGCCATCTTTCAAGCCCAGCGTTTGGCGCAGGACTTGAACCACCAGGCAATTGAACCAGCCCACTTGCTGCTGGCATTAATTCAACAGGAAGACGGCGTTGTACCCGCCGTGATCACCCGTATTGCCGGCAGTGTGCTGGCCATCCGCCAGGAACTGACCCAGGATTTGGAAAAGCGCCCCAAAGTGTACGGAGCCGGCGGGGAAGTTGGTCTTTCCCGCGCAGCAGCGGATGTACTCAGCACGGCTGAACGTTACGCCAAAGGCATGCAGGATGATTACGTTTCCACCGAACATATCCTGTTGGGCTTAACGGAGAGTATCGAAGGCCGACGGCTCAGCCAGTACGGCGTAACCAAGGAATCAATCCTCAAAGCCCTGGCTTCCGTGCGAGGCACCCAGCGGGTCACTTCCCAAAACCCGGAAGCCACCTATCAGGCTTTGGAAAAATACGGGCGCGACCTGACCGCCATGGCACGTCAGGGCAAACTTGACCCGGTCATCGGACGGGATGAAGAGATTCGCCGTGTCATTCAAATCCTTTCACGCCGCACCAAAAACAACCCGGCTCTCATTGGAGATCCCGGTGTGGGTAAAACCGCGATTGTGGAAGGATTGGCACAGCGCATTGTCAATGGTGATGTGCCGGAGGGTCTGAAGCATAAACGCATCGTCCAATTGGACATGGGCGCCCTGGTTGCCGGGGCAAAGTACCGCGGCGAATTTGAAGAACGGCTCAAAGCTGTCTTGCACGAGATCACCAGCGCGGCTGGGGAAGTCATCTTGTTCGTGGACGAGATGCACACGGTCGTTGGGGCTGGGGCAGCTGAAGGCGCCATGGATGCCGGCAACATGCTCAAACCAATGCTGGCACGTGGTGAGCTGCACATGATCGGCGCTACCACAATTGACGAATACCGCAAACATGTGGAAAAAGACCCGGCTCTCGAACGTCGCTTCCAACCCGTGCTGGTTGAAGAACCCTCAGTAGAAGATACCATCAGCATTCTGCGCGGTCTCAAACAGCGCTACGAAGTCCATCACGGCGTTCGGATAACCGATGCAGCCGTCATTGCGGCGGCTACCCTTTCGCACCGCTACATTACCGACCGCCACCTGCCGGATAAGGCAATTGACCTGATTGACGAAGCCGCGGCCCGCCTGCGTACGGAAATCGACTCCAAACCGCAGGCGCTGGACGAAGTGGACCGTCAAATTATGCAATTGGAAATCGAACGCCAGGCCTTGCAGAAAGAAAAGGATAAAGCCTCCAAAGAACGGCTGGAAAAGCTCGAACAGGAACTGGCCGATCTGCGCGAACGTGCTGCCGAACTGTATACTCGTTGGGAGACAGAAAAACAAGCCATTGCTGCCCTGCGGGAAGTAAAGGAAAAAATCGAGCAGGCGCGCATCGAAATGGAAGATGCCGAACGGCGCAACGATCTGGAAAAAGCCGCCCGCCTGCGCTACGGTCTGTTGCGGGAATTGGAGCAGCAATTGCATGAAGCCGAAAATCGTCTGAAAGAAATTCAGGCAGAAGGCGCCCTGTTGAAGGAAGAAGTAGACGCCGAAGAGATTGCCGAGATTGTCTCACGCTGGACGGGTATTCCCGTTTCACGCCTGATGGAAGGCGAGATGCAGAAGTTGCTGCACATGGAAGAACGCCTGCATCAGCGTGTGGTAGGTCAGGATGAAGCCATCCGGGTAGTTTCCAATGCAGTACGCCGCGCCCGGGCCGGCTTACAAGATCCAAACCGGCCTATCGGCTCGTTTATCTTCCTTGGCCCGACCGGCGTGGGTAAAACCGAGCTCGCCCGCGCTCTGGCGGAATTTCTCTTTGACGACGAAAAAGCCATGATCCGGATTGACATGAGCGAGTATCAGGAAAAACACACCGTATCGCGGCTGGTGGGCGCTCCGCCGGGCTATGTCGGTTATGAGGAAGGCGGTCAGTTGACCGAAGCCGTCCGCCGCAAGCCGTACAGTGTGGTGCTATTCGATGAAATCGAAAAAGCCCATCCGGAGGTCTTCAACGTCTTGCTGCAGTTGCTGGATGACGGGCGCTTGACCGACGGTCAGGGGCGCACGGTGGATTTTCGCAACACCGTGGTCATCATGACCTCCAACCTGGGCAGCGAATTGTGGTTGAACCATGCGGCTGGAAAACCCGGCCGGGAAACCCTCAACCGCATCCTGCAAGCCCACTTCCGGCCGGAGTTCTTGAACCGCATTGATGAAATTGTGATCTTTGACCCGCTCACCCGCGAGGATCTGGTCAAAATCGTGGATATCCAGTTGGGCCGTCTGGCAAATCTGCTGGCACAACGCGGCCTGAAACTGGAAGTCACCCCGGCTGCCAAAGAATATCTGGCTCAGGCCGGCTACGACCCCGATTTTGGTGCACGCCCGCTCAAACGCACCATTCAACGCGAAGTGCAGGATGTGTTGGCGCTCAAAGTCCTCTCCGGTGAATTCAAAGAAGGCGACACCATTCTGGTAGATGCTGCTCCCGATGGGCTGGTCTTCCAGTCCCTTGTAGTGGGCGAACCGGTTGAAGCCTGATTGACAAAGCCGGATCAGAATTTCGGCTCTCGTTTAAAGGGCGGCAGTTGAACGATGCCTTCAAAAAGGTCTCGTTCAACCCGCCCATTTTTGGGTTCGGGGTAGTACTGCATGTACATCTCCTTGGACGCAAAAATGCGCCTTAACGGAGCAAACAACCCTCCGGTCAGCGATCCACCCCCCTGGCTGGCGTGACACCGCGAAGCCTCATCGCGAATATCAGCCACCGGACGGTAGTCAATCACAGCGTGAGTCGGAAAATCTACCTCGCTGATCGCCACCAGATCAATATCACGATTGCGCCCGTACTTATGCGGGTCTTTTCCAAACAAACGCAGCAGGCGGACAATAAAGCGCAGGAAGCCTCGCGGGATGGTCTGGAAGTAAAATTTAGCCGGACGGTGGGGCGGCAGATGCTCGGTGTCCTGCCAGTTCTCATCGGCCGCCATTCGAAAAGCCTCCACCGTCGCCTGATGGATAAAAATATGATCAGGATGCCGGTAACCCCCAATCGGGTCAAACGTAATCAGCACATCCGGTTTCAAACGGCGGATATAGGTTGCAATCTGGGCGGCAACTTGCTCCAGCGGCTGCTGAATCAAGGCCTGTGGATGTTGATTGTCAGCCGAACCGGGCATTCCCGAATCACGCCAGCCGAGAAAGTAAACCCCAGCCAGGCCCAACTTTCCGGCTGCACAGCGTAATTCAGCCTCCCGACGTTCGGCAATTGAACGGTAGCCCTTCAGGTATTCCTCATCCACATCCCCCGCCTCACCCCGCGTGGCGCAAATCAAATGGGTTGCTACATTACGGCGGGCATAATAAGCCAGCGTTCCGCCCATCCCAAAGGTTTCATCATCTGGATGGGCCAGAACAGCCAGTAAAACCGGTTTTGCTTTGTGATCATCCGTCATCGTTCTACAAACCTCGCTCAGTATTTCAACATGGTCGGGTCAACCTGATCAGCCCAGGCATTCAGGCCACCCCGTAAATTTTTGACTTTGGTAAACCCTGCTGCTGCCATTTGACGCACGCCCCGTGCCGAACGCACACCCGTACGGCAGAAGAGGACATACTCCCGTTGCGGATCAAGTTCCTTCATCCGCTGACCAAGCCGCTCCAGAGGGATGAGCAGCGCCCCCGGTAATGCAGCAACCTGCTGCTCAACCGGATCGCGCACATCAATCAACACCACTTCATTTCCTGTTTCCAAACGTTGTTTCAAGTCGGCCGGCTCAATGATACGATCGGCCTCCAGTCCATTTTCCTGCACGGCTCTCGCAGGCACACCGCAAAAAGCCTCGTAATCTATCAAATGGGTAATTTCGGGTATTTCGCCGCACACCTTACACTGCAAGTTTTTCCGCAGGTGAATCACCTGCATACTCATGTCCAGCGCGTCATACAGCAACAGTTTGCCGGTAAGCGGTTCTCCAATTCCGAGGATAATCTTGATCACCTCGGTTGCCTGAATGGAGCCGATGGTGCCGGGCAGCACCCCAAATACACCCGCATCCGCACAGGATGGCACGGTATCCGGCGGGGGAGGTTCGGGGAAAAGACAACGGTAACACGGGCCGCGCCGCGCATCAAAAACACTCACCTGACCCTCGAAACGAAAAATTGAGCCATAGACAAACGGTTTGCCGCTCAATACTGCCAGATCGTTCAGCAAGTAACGGGTGGGGAAGTTATCGCTACCGTCAACCAGAATATCGTAATCCGCAGCGATTCGTTCAGCATTTTGCGAGGTGAATACCTCGTTGTACACATCCACCTGCACAAAGGGGTTCAATGCCAGCAACCGATTGCGAGCCGATTCGACCTTCAACATCCCAATCCGCTGAGTGTCATGGATAATCTGGCGTTGCAGGTTGGAAGCATCCACCACATCATAATCCACAATCCCAATGCGACCGACGCCGGCAGCCGCCAGGTACAGAGCAATCGGTGAACCCAAACCACCGCTGCCGACCAGCAGCACGGAGGCGGCCTTCAACTTGCGCTGGCCTTCCAGCCCAACCTCAGGGATCAACAAATGGCGCGAGTAGCGCAGAATTTCTTCTTGGGTCAGTTCGCCTTTTCCAGTCATGGATTTCGTCCCTTCGCTTTCAGGATGAGAAAATTGTACTACGAAGCCGCCCATTTGAAGGTTCGCCGTAGCGTATTCTGACGAATTGAGTGGGAATTATTCGAGCAAAAGAAAAGCCCTGCCCGTTCTTCCCATGCGGATCTGCAGGCAGGGTCCTGATAATAAGACTTCACCCCGGCAAGCTCGGAAAACGCTCACCGTTTTTTCGATTGGTTCAGGTACCCTCTTCCCAGGAATTCAGGTAATGTACCTGTTCATCGGTCAGTACATCAATTTCAACTCCCATGGCGGCCAGTTTCAGACGGGCAATTTCGCTATCAATTTCGGCCGGCACGCTGTAAACTTGCTTTTTCAGCTCGGCTGCGTGTTTGACCATGTACTCCACACTCAATGCCTGATTGGCAAACGACATATCCATCACACTGGCCGGGTGACCTTCGGCAGCTGCCAGATTAATCAAGCGGCCTTCACCCAAAAGGTAGATGTGGCGGCCGTCTTTCAACTCATACTCTTCCACGAAGGGACGCACCAAGCGTTTGGATGAGGACATTTCTTCGAGTGCCGGGATGTTGATTTCGACATTGAAGTGGCCGGAATTGGAGATGATTGCGCCATCTTTCATCACCTCAAAATGGGGACGGTCAATCACATTAATATCACCGGTCAGGGTGCAGAACACATCGCCAATCCGGGCAGCTTCTTTCATCGGCATCACCCGATAACCATCCATCACCGCCTCTAAAGCCTTGAGCGGGTCAACTTCAGTGACGATGACATTGGCGCCCATGCCGCGCGCCCGCATCGCCAGACCGCGCCCGCACCAGCCATAGCCGGCTACCACAAAATTCTTGCCCGCCAGCAGGATGTTGGTGGCGCGGATAATGCCATCAATGGTGGACTGCCCGGTACCATAACGGTTATCGAAGAAATGCTTGGTCATGGCATCGTTGACCGCAATGATTGGAAAAGCCAGCGCCCCGTCCGCCGCCATAGCCCGCAGGCGGATCACACCAGTGGTGGTTTCTTCGGTGCCGCCAATCACATTGGGCAGCAACTCGCGGCGTTCCTTGTGTAAAACGCTGACCAGGTCGGCGCCGTCGTCCATCGTCAAATGCGGTTTATGATCCAGTGCAGCATGGATGTGTTTGTAATACACCGTGTTATTTTCACCCTTGATGGCAAAAACTGGAATTTCAGAATAAGAAACCAGAGCAGCTGCCACATCATCTTGCGTGGAGAGCGGGTTTGAGGCAGTCAGTACGACTTCTGCTCCGCCGGCTTGTAAAGTCTGCATTAGATTAGCGGTTTCAGTGGTCACATGCAAACAGGCAGAAATGCGAATTCCCGCCAACGGTCGTTCCTTCTCAAACCGCTCGCGAATTTGACGCAGAACGGGCATTTCGCGGGCCGCCCATTCAATCCGCCGGCGGCCGCCCTCTGCCAGTTTTAAGTCCTTCACATCAAAATTGGTCATTCGTGTCCTCCATCAAAAAAATTAAACTGTGGGTTGTTTCATTACTTCAAGCGCACCAGCGTCATCGAAATGGGTGCGGAAGCGTGTAATAAACTCTTCAACGGTAAAATAATGCGACTGGGTGCCGCGCTGCTCCAGACAATAGGCTGCTGCCAGCGAGCCCATCTTGCCACAAATTTCGAAGTTAAAGCCCAACCGCCAGCCCCTTAAAAATCCTGCCCGGAAGGCATCGCCAACCCCGGTGGGATCCACAATTTTTTCAACCGGTACTGCTGGAACGTCCACCTCACTGGCCTGCCAGTAGATGGAAGCCCCCTTAGCCCCGCGGGTAATTACCACTAAGGGAACGCGGTGCAGGATAAATTCCGCGCTGAAGCCGGTGTGTTTTTGCAACAATTCCCATTCGTATTCGTTGACAAAGAGACTGTATGCTCCATCCACCCCTCGGCGCAATTCATCCGGGTCTGATCGGGCAATTTGCTGGCTGGGGTCATACACATACGGAATCTGCATTTGTTTGCATTCCTCGACATAGCGATCCATCGCCACCGGGTCATTGGGTGAAATCACCACCATCTCTGGCCGGGATTGCAGCGTTTCCAGGGACAATTCGCGGGCGTATGCCATTGCCCCGGTGTAAAAGCTGCAAATCTGATTATTGGCGAGGTCGGTGTTGGCAAAAAAACTGGCTGTGAAAACTCCCGGCACAACCCGGATGTAGGTTGTATCAATATGATGGCTTTCCAGCCACTGGCGATAATCCTCAAAATCCTCCCCGGCAGTCCCAAAAATCAGCGGTTTATCACCCAACAGAGCCATCGTATAGGCGATATTGGGCGCAATTCCCCCTCGCTGGCGTACCATCTGATCCACCAGAAAAGAAAGGCTGATCGAGTCCAGCCGCTCCGGCATGATGTGATCTTTAAAATAACCGGGAAAGGTCATCAAGTAGTCATAGGCAATTGAGCCGGTCAGAACAATGCTCATCCTTGAATTCGTGTCCTTCTCATCGAAAATTTCAAATTTTCCCCTTAAACCAATCGGGGTTCATCAAAATTGCTCCCGCGGGGGAGCGAGTTGATTATACCATTGAAAAAAGCGGGCTGACGAAGTTCATACATTGACACATTTCCCACATTTCGGTATAAGAAATTATGCCGCACATGAAACATATTCGCATCGTTTCGATCATCTTATTGTTGGTGATGATGGGCTGTAACCTGCCCACTTCACTGAGCCGCTCAAATACTCCCCCGCATGGACAGTCTGCACCGGAAACCCCAAATCTCATCACACCCACATTTCCAACACCAACATCCACGCCGACCCCCCTTCCTGCCGTTCGTTTGACTCAGGGTGATAACGCCTTATTGCTGGGGGATACCCAACGCGCTCGTCAGGAATACCAATCCGCTGCAATGGCAAGCGATGATCCAGAAATTCAGGCAGCAGCGCTTGTGGGGATTGCCCGCGCCTATTACGAGGAAAGGAATTACCAGCAGGCCATTGAAACATTGCTGGCCTTGATCAACGAACATCCGGCGAATCATTCGCTGGCCAATGGATATTACTTTCTGGCGGAAGCCTACCTTGCCCTGGGAGAAAATCAAAAGGCTGCCGAAGCCTACGAAATGTTCCTGCAACTGAAACCGGGTATTCTGGACGACCTGATTGCAGAAAAAGCCGCGGAAGCCTGGATGGCTGCCGGTCAATATGAAAAGGCCATTCAAGCCTACCAGAAAGCCATTCAAGCCTCCGGAATGCAGGATACCGCCCGCCTTACAATCCGCATCGGTCAGGCCTATCAGCAATTGAACGATCTGGAAGCAGCAATTCGCCAGTATCTGGAAGCTTACCAAAGCACAAGCAACGACTACTACAAGGCTCAGGCTAATTTTCTGGCGGGTCAAGCCTATCTGAGATTGGGATTTCCAGAACAGGCTTATGCCCGTTTTCAGGACTCGGTCAATAACTTCCCGCGTTACTATGATACCTACTCGGGTTTGATTGAGCTGGTCAACGCCGGTCAGCCGGTGAATCAGCTTAACCGCGGCCTGGTGAACTACTTTGCCGGGCAGTACGCACTATCGGCAGAAGTGCTGCTGGGGTACATTAACAACAATCCGGATCATGAGGGAACGGCTCATCACTACCGCGCCCTGGCGTTACGACAAATCAACAATCTGGAAGGTGCATTAGAAGAATGGCGGACTTTGATTCGCGACCATCCCGGTGATTCGTTTTATTCAACCGCCTGGCAGGAAATCGCCTACACGCAATGGGCATTCTTAGAAGATTTTGAAGGGGCTGCCAACACCCTTCTGGCGTTTGTTTCTCAAAACCCTTCATCGAATGAAGCCCCCAATGCCTTATTCAGCGCCGCCCGCATTTTGGAACGCAGTAACCGCCTGACCCGCGCCGCTGAAACCTGGGAGCGCCTGCTCCAGGAATACCCGGCCGCCTCCATCAGCCCCAGAGCCCAGTTTCTGGCGGGGATTACTTATTACCGTCTCGGCGCGGACGAGCGCGCCTTGAACGCGCTGCAACGGCAGGTTGTTCTCTCGACCTCGCCTAACGACCAGGCAGCTGCCCTGTTGTGGATTGGGAAAATCCAGCAACGAGCCGGCAATCCCGATGCTGCCCGGGAGGCATGGCAGCAAGCCGCCTCCCTCGACCCCACCGGTTATTACAGTGAACGGGCAGACGAATTGCTCAACAATCAGCCTCCCTTTCACTCGCCCGCTGTGTATGATCTGGGGATAGACTGGTCAACCGAACAGCAGCGTGCAGAAGACTGGCTGCGTGACACCTTTGCGATACCGCCTGAAACGGATTTGAAAGGCATAGGAGATTTAGCCCAAAACCCGCGTTTCATCCGCGGGATGGCCTTGTGGGAACTCGGTTTGTATCAGACTGCTCGCGGTGAATTTGAAAGCCTGCGCGAAGAAATTTCCTCAGACCCGGTGGTGCTCTACCGTTTCCTGAACATCATGCTGCAAATTGGAGCTTACCGCCCGGCTATTTTTGCAAGTCGCCAGATTCTCAACCTGGCCGGAATGGACAACCTTCAGACCTTGAACGCTCCCCGCTTTTTCAACCTGGTTCGCTTCGGCACGTACTACAAGGATGCCGTAATGCAGGAGGCTAACGAAACCGGCCTGCATCCTTTATTACTGTTCAGCATCATCCGCCAGGAATCTTTTTTTGAGACCTTTGTGATTTCCAGTGCCGGAGCGCGCGGCTTGATGCAGATCATGCCGGCCACCGGACAGGAACTGGCCGAACGCTACGGCTACCCCGATTTTCAGGTTGAAGACCTGCACAACCCACTGATTAACATCCGGTTGGGAGCAAAATACCTTGCCAATCAGCGTGATTACTTCGGTGGAGATTTGTATCTGGCTCTGGCAGCCTACAACGGCGGGCCGGGTAATGCGTATGCCTGGGCGCAACTTGCCGAAGGCGACCCCGATCTTTTCCTCGAAGTCATCCGCTTTGAAGAGACGCAGCGGTATATCCGTTCCATCGCTGAAATCATGAACATTTACCGACTGATATATGAAAGGAAATAAGTAAAGCCCATCAAATGGAAATATGAATTGGGACAGGCTGTGGCCTGTCCCAATCCTCTCTACAACAAAATCAAAGCTGGTTTTTCCAGGTAATTCTTCAGGGCTTGCATAAACCTGGCCGCCTCAGCCCCATCGGTAATCCGATGATCGGCCGACAGAGTCATCTTCATTCGCAACCCCGCTTTGACCACGCCGTTTTCAACAACCGGCACTTCCTTAACCGACCCAACCGCCAATATGGCCGCTTCCGGCGGATTGATAATCGCCACAAAATGCTCCACCTCAAACATGCCCAAATTGCTGATGGAGAAGGTGGAGCCTTCAATGTCCTCCGGGCGGACTTTGCCAGCCCGCGCCCGTGCAACCATTTCCTTGACCTCCTGGGAGATCAAGCCCAAAGATTTATAATCTGCGTCTTTGCAAACAATGGTCATCAGCCCGTTTTCGAGGGCAACCGCAACACCGATGTTGCGGTGAGCATGGCGGATGATTTCATTTTCCTGCAAAGAGGCGTTCAGGTTGGGATATTGCCTCAAAGCAAGCGCAGCGGCTTTGATGATGAAATCGTTGACGGATAACTTCTGTTCTTCTGGCAACTGGCTGTTGAACTGTTTACGCAGTTCCATCACAGCCGCCATGTCTACTTCGCTGGTCAGGTAAAAGTGCGGTATCTGGGTCTTGGATTCAACCATGCGGCGACCGATGATGGCGCGCAATTTATCCACTGCCACTCGTTGATCTTCGGCAGCCGCCGCCGGTACAACCGCAGGAAGCGGTAATGTCGTTGGCGCAGCAATCGGGGCTGGAGGCGTTTCAATCTCCGGCGCAGCCGCAACCGGAGCGGTTTTCAACGCTTTTTCAATGTCCCGCTTGACCACCCGTCCGCCCGGGCCGCTGCCCTGTACCTGCTTTAGATTGATGCCGTATTCCTGTGCCATCCGACGGGCAAGTGGCGAGGCTTTGGTGCGTCCGTCATCTTCCAGAATGGCGGCAGTCTCCTGGCTGGCAGGTATCGGCTGCTCTGCTGGCTGTTCCGTCTGAGCGGCGGACGGCTGTGCTTCTCCGCCGCCAGCAACCGCCGGAATATCCTCAACTTTCTCCCCCGGCGCTGCAATGACTGCAATGGGCGTCCCCACCGGTACAATATCCCCCGCCTTGACCAAATGGCGATACACAACCCCCGCTGCACTGGATTCCACCTCAACGGTGGCTTTATCGGTTTCGATCTCAGCTAATACCTGGCCTTTTTCAATCGCTTCACCTTCACCGACCACCCAACGCACCAGTGTGCCTTCCGCCATATCAAAACCCAGTTTGGGCATGGCAATTATTTCAGCCATTACAACACCTCCTTGACTGCCTTAATTACGTCCTCCACCTGAGGCAGGGCCATCTGTTCCAGTGTGCGGTTGTAAGGTAACGGCACTTCAGCCTGGGCAACCCGCTTGATGGGAGCGTCCACATAATCAAAGGCTTCTTCGTAAATCCGGCTGGCAACTTCTGCCCCAACCCCATAGGATTTCCAACCTTCTTCCACGATGACCGCCCGGTTGGTTTTTTTGAACGATTCCAGTACAGGACCCATATCCAGCGGGCGTAACGAACGCAGGTCGACAATCTCAGCTTCGATGCCCTCTTTTGCCAGTTGATCGGCAGCCTTGGTGGAAATTTCCAGCATTTTGGAGTAAGTTACAATGGTCACATGCCGGCCCTCGCGCTGGATGGTGGATTTTCCCAGCGGGACAATGTAATCACCTTCCGGCACCTCCCCGCGGGTCTGATACAAGGTAGCATGTTCGATGAACAATACCGGATCTTGACTGCGGATGGCAGCCTTCAACATTCCCTTGGCATCCGCAGGGGTACCGGGGGCAACCACTTTCAAACCGGGAAAATGCGCAAAAATGGCATCGGGAGTTTGAGAGTGAGTAGCGCCCAGTTGACGCCCCCCGCCGCCCACTGCGCGGATGACCAGCGGCAGGATCATTTGTCCGCCAAACATGTAATGTAGTTTGGCAGCCTGATTGACGATGTGATCCATCGCCGAAAAGGCAAAATTGATTGTCATCAATTCGGCAACCGGTCTCAGACCGGTCAAGGCTGCCCCGATTGCCGCGCCGATAATTGCGGCTTCTGCAATCGGTGTGTCCCTTACCCGTTCCGGACCAAAGTGATCATAAAATCCTTTGGTTACCGCATAGGTGCCGCCCCATACACCCACTTCTTCTCCCAAAATGAACACCCTGGGGTCTCGTTCCATTTCTTCCCATAATGCCTGAGAGATGGCTTCTCGCATGGTTATTCGTGCCATTGTGTCACCCCGTCATCCTTCAACGTAAATGTGCTTGAATAATTCTTCAGCCGGCGGTTCCGGGCTGGCTTCGGCGAACGCAACTGCATCGTTGACTTCTTCTTCTGCCATTTGAATCTGTTGCTGAAGTTCCTCTTCACTGGCAATGTCATTTTCCAGCAAATAACGATGATAAATGCCAATGGGGTCATTTTCCAGCCAGGTTTTGACTTCTTCGGAGGAACGATACCGCTCCGGGTCACCCATCGAATGCCCGCGGAAACGATAGGTGATTACTTCCAAAAATTGCGGGCCGCTGCCGTTGCGAATTTCCTCATATAAACGGGCCGAAACCTCGCGGACTTTCATGACATCCATGCCGTCCACCGCTTCACTTTTCATCCCATAACCGTCCGCCTTGCGCCGGATTTCTGACACAGCCGATGCCCGTTCAACCGCTGTTCCCATGCCGTATTGATTATTTTCACACACCCACAAAACCGGCAGGTTCCAAACTTTCGAGAGATTGAGCGCCTCGTGAAAATATCCAATATTGGTGGCGCCATCTCCAAACATACACACGGTCACAGCCTGGTTGTTCTGATAAACATCCCCCAACGCCAATCCGGCTGCAATGGGCAAATGCGCCCCTACGATAGCGTGCCCCCCCCAGAAATTCTTTTTCACATCAGCAAGGTGCATTGAACCTCCCTTGCCGCGCGAACATCCGGTAGCTTTACCAAGCAGCTCGGCCATTACCTCTCGTGCCGAAAGACCGCAGTTGATCGCCACACCGTGATCGCGATAAGCGGTGATAATTCGGTCTTCAGGGCGGCGCACCGAAATCAAGCCAGTACTCACCGCCTCCTGACCAATATAGAGGTGGAGAAAGCCACCAATTTTTCCTTGTTGATACAATTCAGCCGAACGTTCTTCCAGCCGGCGAATCACGACCATTTGATGATAGAGATCCAGATAATCTCGCTTCTCCATCGGATGGAGATCCTCCTTTGTTCGATGTGTACTTCCTTCCCCTGACCCCGCTGCGGGTCACCATTGCCGGTTAACTGGACAATGTCACAGCGATTATACCAGAATCAAAATCCCCTCACAGGGGATTGTAACACCTCAAAGGATGGATTTCCGATGATCCAGAAGGATGATTGGAGTTACTGTCTATTTTCCTCGATTTTTTTGAAAAACGTAATCAAGTCTATGCCGCGTTGTTTCAGGTACAACCACCTGCCGCCGAACCACATCATGCCGCTCACAAAAACTCCCGCCAACAGGGCAGCTGACTGCCAGTCCACCGGCAAGATCTTCACCCCAAAAACATAAGGCAGAAGGATTGTTGCCAGTAAGATGACAACGGTTATTACCCCCAAAAAGCGCACCCAGCCTTTCGAAGGTCTGTCGTCTCCATCAGCAAGGAAGTAATAGGGGTTTTTAATCAGCGCAAGAACCGGCAGCAAAAGTGCAAAAGATACAAACAATCCGAAATTGAAATGATTCCCAATCCAGTTTGCCTGAGCCGCATCAATCACCACCAGCAAAGCGATCACCGTCACCATCAAAAGCGCAAATAGTGGGCTGTGCTGGCGGGCATGTACCAGTCCAATCCACTCCGGAACCACCCGATCCTCTGCCCAGGCTTTGAGAACCCGGCTCAAAGCCAGCATATATACCTGCACGACCAGAACAAACATCACAATCCAGATGACGGATAAAAAGGACAAAAGCAATGGATTGGATTGCACCACCGCTGCGTAAAACGGCAGCCATGGCAGGACAATTCCCCGCAGGACACCCGTAGAACTGCCGCCCGGTGTCGAAACCGGCATGGGTAAAACCACCCCGCCTTCACCGGTTATGCCCTTAAGCCGCAGAAAACTCTCCGCTGCCAGAAATTGCCACGAAATCGTCCTTTCCACCAGGGCAATCGCCGCAATCAACAAAAATCCAGCAATGATCAGTGCCAGCAAACCGGCCGGTACGAGATTGCTTCGATGGGTTCGCAGTTCACCCGCCATCCAGACCGGCAGACCCAGAGCAAAAAATCCGAATAATCCGATGATCAGGCCAATGGCGATCATCTCCGGCAGCGTTTCACCCTGTGCCTTCATCCCCAGTTGAAAAGCGAGATTAAGATGCAGGGCATGTGAACCTTCTCTAAAAATCCGGTCAAAAAAAGCGCTGAACTGGTTTTGAGAAACGGCGGTAAACTGTCCAAGAATTACCAGCCATCCTAAAATGGAAAGAGCTGATCCCCACCCAAGAATCCTGCGGATTGCCTGCGGCGAGAGAATGGAAAGGATAAATGCCGTAAAGATCAAGCCGCTTGCAAGGTAAACCATCACTTGTGGGTTATGCAGAGAGGCTGCAAAGACCTGCAGATCAAAAATGTCCAGAACATTTCCCAACATATTAGCCAGATCAGGCAGGATGATTCGGGCAAAAGTGCTTGCCAGAAAGCCAATAAACAAACCACCGCCGATCAGAAACGTCCAGCTGAACGCAAAACCAAACAGGGGATGAATCACCCGCGTACCAAAGAGATAATCCGGCGCTTCTCGCCCGGCAAGCCTGCCCATCGTCCAGATTGTCAATAATACAATCAGCATGCTTCCAAGACCAATCAGCATGACATTCGTGATATTAATCCCCGGATACATGCCGGGCAAGACGCTGATTGGCAGCCAGGTTGCCTGAATCAAGCCAACTCCTGCCAGCGCCAGAACAATCACTGTCCAGAAACCGATCCAGTTCGTCAACGAACCTGCTTTACTGGCCGGTCTTGATTCTGCCTGGGGGACAATCAACTCGGTTAATTCGCTCAATTCTTTCCTCCTTGAGGGGGAATGGCACAAAAGCCCATTGTGCAAGAAGGATGCCTACAAAAAAAATTATACCAACCCTGTTGAAAAACAACCTTTCAATTCCGCAAAGCCGGAGAATTACGGGGAAATGGTTGCAAATTGAGCGAAAAATTCCGTCAAAAAAACAAGACCTGCTGGCAAAAACTGCTAGCCAACAGGTCTTGCAAAGTACTGAATACCTCTCCGAAAGTTTTTTTACCTTCCTTAGGCGGACTAGGCAGCGTGCTTCAAAGCGGCATGGGCAGCCGCCAGGCGGGCAACTGGCACCCGGAAGGGTGAGCAGGAAACATAGTTGTTCCCAACCAGATGGCAAAACTCAATCGAGTTCGGATCACCGCCGTGTTCACCGCAGATGCCTACTTCCAGATCGGGGCGAGTCGAGCGGCCGTCCGCCACGGCAATTTGCATCAGGCGTCCGACACCATCCCGATCCAATGTCTGGAAGGGATTCTTGGGCAGGATGCCTTTTTCCACGTAGGTAACCAGAAAACTGCGCTCAGCATCATCCCGGCTGTAGCCAAAAGTCATCTGGGTAAGATCGTTGGTGCCGAAGGAGAAAAATTCGGCGATCTCAGCAATTTCCGCAGCGGTGACTGCTGCGCGCGGGATTTCGATCATCGTCCCAAACTTATAGGGGAAGGATACGCCTTTCTCCTTCATCACCTCGCGGGCAATCTCCTCCAGCCGCGGTTGAATGACCTTCAACTCGTTGACATGGCCGGTGAGCGGGATCATCACTTCTGGCTTGGCATGGACCCCTTTAAGGGTCACGTTGGCGGCTGCTTCAAAAATGGCGCGCACCTGCATTTCGACAATTTCGGGCATGACGATGCTCAAACGCACGCCACGCAGGCCCATCATCGGGTTGCTTTCGTGCATGGCCTCTACGGCCTGGAGCATGTGTTCCAGTTCCACCACCTCTTTGGGTTCGCCTTTGCCCAGCACGTAACCGGCCAGCGCTTCAATGCGCTTGGTGATGATCTGTTCTTCAAGGTCTTTGGCAGCCGGCAGGAACTCATGCAGCGGCGGGTCAATCAGGCGGATAATGACCGGATACCCATCCATGGCGGTAAACAAGCCTTCAAAGTCGGCCCGCTGGAAAGGCAGCAGTTCATCCAGAGCGGCTTTGCGTTCTTCGGAGGTTTTCGCCAGAATCATTCGCTGAACAATCGGCAGGCGTTCCTGTTCAAAGAACATGTGCTCAGTCCGGCACAGACCAATTCCTCGGGCGCCGTAGGAGCGAGCGCGCTGAGCGTCTTTGGGATAGTCGGCATTTGCCCATACCTGCAAACCGGTAGTTGGAGAGCCATTGACACTCTTACGAATACCAGGGCGGGCACAAATTTCATCCGCCCAATCCAGAAGGGTCAAAAGATCGGTTTGTTCCTCCAGCGATGGGGAAGTCATGGGCAATTTACCAAGGAAAACCTCACCGGTACCGCCGTCCAGAGAAATCCACTCGCCTTCTTTGACAACCTTACCATCCACTTCCATCTGGCGTTTATCCAGATCAATGCGCACACTGGCCGCGCCCACAACACACGGCACCCCAAACTGACGAGCAACCACCGCAGCATGGGAGGTTGCCCCACCTTCACTGGTGAGAATGCCTTTGGCAGCCAGCATACCATGAACATCATCTGGCTTGGTGAACGGACGCACCATGATGACATCCTGATGATATTCCTTGTTCATTTTTTCGGCAGTGTCGGCATCGAAGTAAACCTGACCCACCGCCGCACCGGGTGAGGCGTTCACGCCACTGGCGAAGAAGCGACCGTCGGCTTTGGCTTTTTTGATGGTTTCGGGATCAAATTGGGGGTGCAGCAGGGTATCCACATTTTCAGGTGTAACCCGTTTGACGGCCTCTTCACGGGTGATAATCCCCTCGTTGGCCATATCAACTGCAATCTTAACTGCTGCTTTGGCGGTGCGCTTGCCGTTGCGGGTTTGAAGCATCCACAATTTACCGCGTTCAATGGTAAATTCCATGTCCTGCATATCGCGGTAGTGGCGTTCCAACTTGTCACAAATCTGGAGGAATTCGCGGTAGCATTCCGGCATATCCCGTTCCAGATTCTCGATCTTTTCGGTGTTACGGATACCAGCAACCACATCTTCACCCTGCGCATTGAGCAGGTAATCGCCATATAGTTTCTTTTCGCCGGTGGCCGGGTTGCGGGTAAATGCCACACCAGTACCGGAGTCATTACCCATGTTACCGAAAACCATGGTAACGATATTGACCGCTGTGCCTAAATCATCGGGGATGTTAGTCGCACGGCGATAGTCCACTGCTCGTTTACCATTCCACGATTTGAAGACCGCCTCGGTTGCCAGTTTCAATTGCTCGAACGGGTCCATCGGAAAGTCGAAGCCCAGTTCTTTGCGAACAACACCCTTGAAAATAGCAGTCAATTCCTTCAAGTCCTCAGCGCTCAGATCGGTATCCAGTTTGGCACCGCGTTGGCGCTTGAACTCTTCCAGTACATCCTCGAAGGCTTCATCCGGCATGCCCAGAACCACCGCACCGAACATCTGAATCAGGCGGCGGTATGAATCGTACACGAAGCGTTCGTTATTGGTCAAACGAATCATCGCCTGGGCGGTTTCATCGTTCAAGCCGATGTTGAGGACGGTATCCATCATGCCCGGCATGGAGAATTTAGCGCCGGATCGGCAGGAAACTAACAAAGGATTATCGGTACCGCCAAATTTCTTACCAGAAAGCCGCTCAACCTCTTTGAGGGCATCCAGCATTTGCTCCCACATTCCTTCCGGGAATTTTCCACCCGCCGCCAGATAAGCGTTGCATGCTTCGGTGGTGACGGTGAAACCCGGCGGAACCGGAACACCCAATCGGGTCATGTCAGCCAGGTTGGCGCCTTTGCCCCCCAAAAGCCCCCGCACTGCATCCCAATCGCCGCCCACATACTTTTCGGCAGCATCTAATTCATGGAATAAGTATACCCATTTCTTCATGTTTTCTTTAACCTCCAGAAAATAGTTAACCCCTCGAAGGGGATAATTCGTCCTGAGCCCTTAATCGGGAAATTCTACCACAAATTTTGCGTTTTTTCGGCGAGATCACCCCCACTTGACTGGTCAAATAATTTTTCATTTGTAAAGAAGTTGAAAGGATAAAAACCCATAAGTTCGCTGATAATAGGGGTGTAGTCAATGCAAAGGAGATGCGAATGAAGATACTGGTCATTGATGACGACCCTGCCATGACAGAGTTACTCTCCACCTTGTTGCGGACCATCCCTGCGCATGTCATTGTTGCGAATTCGGGAATGGAGGGGGTTGATCAAACCGAAAAAGAAAAACCCGATATTGTCATTCTTGACCTGATGATGCCGGAAATGGACGGATGGCAGGTTTGTAAACGCATCCGTGAATTCAGCAGCATTCCAATTCTCATTCTCTCTGCATTGGATCACCCCGGTATGGTTGCCACAGCCCTGGATGCCGGAGCTGACGATTATTTGATCAAACCTGTTTCCAGCAGCATGCTAATTACCCGCATTAACACATTGCTCCGGCGTAGCAAACCCATCCCATCCAACATAGCCGCTGCCAGCACCACCTGACGCCGAATAAACCCTTTTTGTAGTAAAATTCACCCGTCCGATTTTGAGCGGGATGTTCAATGGAATATCCTTGTTTTGCTTTCAAGGGAAATCCTCAAAATAAGGAGCGATTCTCGTGCAAACCTGTTCACTTTGCTACACACAGTCACCCGATACAGCCCTGGAATGTCAAAACTGCGGTGCTGATTTACGCCAGTTTTCGGTGAGTGCCGTTGCACTTAAAAAATTACAGCAAAATCCCCGCGTTCGTGATATTCGATTGGTGGTGGATGATGACGCCTGCCCGGTCTGTCAATCCATGGCGGCTACTTACCCCAAAGATCAAGTGCCGCCTTTACCAATTGAAGGCTGCTCCAGCCCAAACGGCTGCCGCTGTTTTTATGAACCCATGCTGACCGAAATTTTCCCCTAAATCTGATCAACAACCATTGGCAGCACAAATCAATTGGAACAATGCTTCCGCTGTTCTTTGCGGGCTTTCCATCATCGGCATGTGTCCTGCCTCTGGAATCTCGACCATCCAGCCCTTGTTGACCAACTTTATAAACGAGTGGGCTCGTTCAGGCGGAATCAGCTGGTCTTTTGCGCCGGTAATGACAAGTACAGGCACCTGAATTTCGGGCAACCAGAGATTTGCATCCCGTCGGTCCGCCATGGCCCTCAAAGCGGCCACCACCACAGCCACATCACAGGTCAAGATCATCTGGTTCAATTGATGTTGAATTTCAACATTTTCACTCAATTTGGACGGCATGCCATCAGCAATGTAACGAATACCCCGACTGCGGACTTCGCGTGCGGTAATCAACCGCGCCTGACGGCGCTCCGGGCTGTCCGCATCGGCCTGAGATGCGACCAGCGCCAGCCCTTTGAGCCGGTGAGGATAAGCATGGGCAAATTCCAGGGCAACATAACCTCCCATTGAATGCCCTGCAATAATTGCCTTTTCAATGTTGAGCCGGTCGAGTAACTGTAAAATATCGGCTGCCACCAGACGCATTGAGTAACCTTCAACTTCGCGAGGAGACTCCCCAAAACCACGCAGGTCAGGCAAAATCAGGCGGGCTTTTGACTTGAGCAGAGGGACGATTGGCTGCCAGATCTGCCGATTCAAAGGAAAACCATGGATCAACACCAATGGAGTTCCTTCACCATGCTCCTCTACGGCTAAATCAACCGTCTTTAGTTCCATGATTTTCCGTTCCTTCTCCCATCGAATAATCGCTCAAGAGCGATTCTACCAGATTAAACGCCTCGTCAACGGTGTGAATCTGCCCGGCCGCCTGCGCTTCCCGGACATTTTCCAGTAATCGGCCGAGTTGAGGCCCGGGTTTTAAACCAAACCGATTCATTAAATCATCCCCGCTAACCAGACGGGGTGGAGCAATGGTCTCGGCACGTTTCTCAAACCAGCTTTCCAGCAATTGCCGACATATTACCAGTTCTCGTTCCCATCGGGCTGGCGGAATGGTGATACCGTAGGTTGCCAGCGTATCCGCCAGCGAGAGCAGGCAAAGATCCACCCCGCTTTCGCCCAATTCTCGAAAGTACCGGTAGATACTTCGCCGACTGACCTGATTGCTGGTTGACGCCAAATGATGAACGCGCATGTGTTCTCTGACCAGCAGCGTGATCCGCTCCACTTCGGGATTGGACAGGGCAAACCGGCGGGCAATTTTTTCCACCATTTCCGCCCCATACCGATCATGATTCAGAAAACGAATTCGGCCATCGTCTTGTACTTCCTGAGCCAGCGGTTTTCCAATGTCATGCAGCAGACCAGTAAAAAAGAGCAATCCGCGTAAACTGCGTTCCGCATGTATGGAGGTTGAAAAGTGGGTCTGTAACTCCGCACGATAACGGCCCAATGCGAGTGAAGCCATACCCACAAGCAGGTTTTCTCCATTGATAAATTCAGGGCCGTAAACCAGTAATTGATACAGTTCTTCCAGCCAGCGCAGGGTTTCGAGGGTGTGTTCCCACACTGGCAGAGTATGCGGAGCGGTTTGCTGCACGCCCCTGGTTTGATTGAGTTCCGGAATGAGAACTTCCAGCACACCAAGGCGATCCATCAGATCAATGGCAGTGTGAATTTGTCTGCCATCCAGCATTTTGAAGAATTCGTCCCGCTGTCTCTCGATAGAAAATTCAGGCAGTAGCCCAACCGCCGATCGCAGCCTTTGAATGGTTTGTTTTTCAATTTGAAATTCCAGTTGCATGGATAGACGAATTGCCCGTAGAACCCGCACTGCATCCTGCTCGAAGGAATGTTCGCTGCAAGCCCGTAAGATCTTTTTCCGCAAGTCCAGGCTGCCGTTGAGAGGATCGAGAATACGACCCTCTTCCATGAGGTCAATCGCCATGGCATTGACAGTAAAATCACGGGATTTCAAATCCTGCTCGATCTGAAAACCACGCATCCGGGCAAAATCGAGATAATAACGCTGGCCAGTTGAATTTTGCAAAATGACCCGGCCTGTATTTCGTTCATCATCCAGAATGTAAAAGGCGGCATCCAATTCCCTGGCAATCTGACGTGCAACTTGAATGGCATCTCCGCCGACGACGAAATCAAAATCTCGGCTGGAATGACCAAGCAGCAGATCCCGAATGCAGCCACCAACCAGATAAATCCGCTGGTTGTGGCGAGCTTGACGGCGAACCAACTGATGTACCGCAGGGTCAGGAAACAGACCTTCGAGTGTGATTAGCATCCCGTAAAAGCATTATCCTTCGCGGTAGCGATCTTCGTCCACCACTCCCACAAATGGCAAATTGCGGTACAGTTCATCCAGGTCCAATCCGTACCCAAAAACAAACTTATTGGGAATGGTAAAACCCACATACCGCAGCGGCACATATACTTCCCGTCGTTCACTTTTATCCAGTAGCGTGCAAACACATAAACTGCGCGGTTTGCGGGCAGAAAGTAAATCTAAAACCGAAGCCAGCGTCCTGCCGCTGTCAATAATATCCTCAACCAGAATGACATCCTTATCATGGATGTTCATGTTCAAATCGAGGGTAATTCGTACCTGTCCGGTCGATTCTCGTTTTCCACTGCCATATGACGAGACCGCCATAAACTCAACCGCATGGGGAACGGTGATGTGCCGGATCAAGTCGCTGAGGAAAAGCACGCCTCCGCGCAGGATGCAAATTAAAACCAGCGCATCCGAATCGCGGTAATCGTGGCTGATGAGGGCGCCTAATTCAGCAACCCTTTTTTGGAGTGCCTCCGGTTCAATCAATACCTCGGCCAGAAAATCTTTGTAATCCCGCATGATTTCCTCCTTTGGATACGATCACAGGCGCGGCACTTCATGATGTTGACGGCAGCGGGCTTCATACATTTCCGAAGCGCCAACAATGATGACCGGATCATCATATCGAGCCGGTTTTCCATTGACCAGCCGCTGCGTTCGAGAAGCAGGCTCACCGCATACCATGCAAATCGCTTGTAATTTATCCACCTTCTCGGCAATAGCCATCAGCACCGGCATACATCCAAACGGTTCACCACGAAAATCGGTATCCAGACCGGCCACAATCACACGAATGCCGCGGTCGGCCAGGTGTTGAACGATGGCAGTGATTTCATCATCGAAAAACTGAGCCTCATCCACCGCTACGACGGTTGTATCCTCCTCCAGAAGCTTGAGGATCTCAGCAGCGCGCTGAATTGGAATGGCGTCATAAGCCGTTCCAGCGTGAGAAGTAACCTGCTCGCTATGATAGCGGTTGTCAATCACCGGTTTGAATACTTGAACTTTCTGGCGGGCAATGGTCGCCCGTCGTAATCGGCGGATCATTTCATCCGTCTTACCGCTGAACATGGAACCGGTGATGACTTCTATGGATCCTGAATGGTGTTTCATGTGCTCCTCAACAGGATGGGATGAGATAGTCTGATTTTACTCCAACTTCACGGCTGTAACCCATTTCCCAAATTAAAAATTTCAGCCCCTTTCGGGGCTGAAAGTCCAATTTTACTCAAGGATTGCCTTAGACAACAATATCCTCAGCGGCAGCCGGCAATTCATAGCCCAGCTGGCGCAGGCGTTTTTTCAAGTCAATCAGCGATTTGCGGCCAAATCCTTCCACTGCCAGCAAAGATGCTTCACCCTCAGCCAGTCGTTCAAGCACCTGACCAACAGTTGTCAGACCGGCTTTGATCAATGCCTCGGTCGGGCGATTACCCAATTCAAGTTCCGCCACTGGCCGGGCCGGAGAAGTTCGCGCCATCTCGCGGGCTTTTTGGGTTTCCACAAATTCCTGCCGGGCCTGCAACCGCTTGTAGAAGCGGTCAACCTGCCCTTCCATGTCCAGAATACGCTGCTGTTGGCCGGTGAAGAATGGATGGCACTTTGAGCAAACCTCAGTGCGGATTTCCTTCCGGGTTGAGCCTGTCCGCCAGGTATTACCACAAGCACAAATCACCAATGCATCCGGATAATAAGTCGGGTGAATACCCTTCTTCATTTTCGTCTCACCTTTCTGTGTAAAATACCCTTGCCTTCGACAGAAACCGATTGTTCAGCGATGCAAGAGCGTTGAAATCGTTACTCAGCCTCAACTGGCATTACACTGACGCGCTTCCGGCCGTTGGGTAAGGTCTCAAATACCACCACCCCATCTGCCGTAGCAAACAAGGTATCGTCTTTACCCACACCCACATTCAGGCCGGGCTTGATGCGTGTACCGCGCTGGCGCACCAGAATATTACCGGAGAGAACAACCTGACCGGCAAAGCGCTTTACGCCGAGGCGTTGCGCATTGCTGTCGCGTCCATTTCGACTGGAACCACCACCTTTTTTATGTGCCATTGCGCTTACTCCACAAGAATAGAATCAACCTTCAACCGGGTATATTGCTGGCGATGTCCCGTTTTGACGCGAATGCGTTTTTTGGGACGATACTTGAAGACGACGATTTTCTTGCCCTTGATGTGTTCTTCCACAGTCGTCTTCACCTGAGCGCCTTTTACGGTAGGCTTACCAACCAGAACCTTGTCGTCCTCAACGACAAGCAACACGGTATCCAGTGTAACCTGATCACCGGGTTGATTACTCAGCCGATCCACTTCAATCGCCGAGCCTTCGACGGCTTTGTACTGTTTGCCGCCACTTTCAACAATTGCGTACTTCATCGTTTTCGTCTCCAATCTTCACTTCGCCGCCTCACCTGCGCTATCTCTTCATGCGCCGATGGACGGGTAAGTTGGGGTACAGTTTTTTGCCCCAGCGCAGCTTCAGCCGGGGCTTTTGCGGGCATTATTATACGCTTGGTCGGGGCGAATGTCAACCATTTTGGCTGATTTTTACTTAACCTGCTGAGACAGCCTGCTGCTGTTCCTGTCTCTGGCTGCGGATGACAAACCACACAGCCACCCCAGCGCAGACTGCCACCCACAATTCAATCCAGAGGAGCGCAACCCCTGCTGATGCAAGCAAAACTGCGGGTAAATTAACCAGTGTATGCAACAACACCGCCAGCCAGTAGTAGCGTGCTTGTCGGTTTTTAACTGCGTAAAACACCACCACAGACAACCCCAACTGCACGGCTATGGCAAAAACCCGTTCAATTCCACCAACAAGATAGAGATAGGATGATGTCGAAATCAGTTGAGTGCGAATTTGCTCTGCGGCCAGTCCCAGTTGTGGAGCTACCACCGAGTCAAAGGTGCCGTTATTGATCATCACGCTGAACAGGATCAGGTTCACATAACTCAACCCCACCAGAAAAATGGCTTCAAAGCCGCCGTGTCCAACTCCATATGCCAGTGCATTTTTGAATTGAAGCCGATTCTTCAGCAGGTATCGAAAACCAATCCACCTTCCGGTTTCCTCGAACAGGCCGGCCGTGAGGCTTAGGAAAAGAGCCAGAAACCACGGTTGAGCAGCCCATTGTTGATAAAAGGGCTGCTGTCCAAGCCACTGGAGAGCGGGGATTCGAAGCATAACTTGCGGAACAAGGAAACCGAGTACGCCAACACCCACCGCCAGCAAGGAAGCTCCGTACCTTCGGATGAAGATAACCGCCAGAACGGTTGGCAGGGTGAAAACAATCAGTGCAGAAACCAGCATGGCAAGAATAGATCCGGGATTAACCACTTTTTTACTCCTATTTATTTGGTTGGGAACAATTTTCGACTATCTCCATCCCGTACGGTGATGCGGCGTTGATCCAGATGCTCCAAAAATGGTAGGGCATACTTGCGGCTGGTTGAAAAACGATCGCGAAATTGTGCGACCGTGATCGAACCATGCTGACGGATCATGGCTTTTACTTCAGCCAGCATTTCCTGATAGGTGTCTGCTCGAAACACCACCTCGGCGGAAACTTGAATCAGATCACCCCGATCCACCAGCGCCTGAAAAATCTCATCTCCCACCAGCGCACAGCAGTCTCGAACCGTTGGAGGGTTGTAGGGGGATGCCGAAAATTGAACCATGAGCTGGTGTACCAGACGCTCCTGGGGAGGAGAAAATCGAATGGTATGCTGCGGGAGTCGAACGATCAGGTTTTCCTCGACCAATCGTTGCTCATTCAGCAAGCCCTGATAAAGGGACTGAAAAACCTTTGGAGGTAAACCAGCGCGGTTCTTAAGCGCTTCGCGGGGTATCCCGCGCTTCAGAGGTGACTGCTGATGAAAGTCTCGAACCAAATCAACCAGCCGTTCCTGCTCTCGGTTAAAAATTTTGCGGGTGGTCAACCAACGATTCAAACCTGAGCGACTGCTTTCCTCCCCAACCACCACCACCCGATTCGATTCCAGCAACCCTTGAAGAACTTCTTGAGCCAGTTGAGCATCCAACCGAGCCGCCTGAAACACTTCTTTTTCGGTGAGGAAGCCAGCCTGCTGAATGATTTGAACCATAACCCCCAGCGGATCACCCGTACTCAGACCTTTCAATCTTTCCAAAACCTCGGGAGCAAAACGTTTGTAGCGACGCGGTGAATGAGCCTCCAAAATCAACCCGCCTCCCAGCGTTTCTGGGGGAGATGGACGCCGCAGGATGTAACGGTCTCCCTTGGCAACGACAACTGGTTGCCGGAACTCAATTTGCACCCAGCCCTCCTCACCAGCCTTCAATTCATCACTGCCCAGCAAGCGCAGCCGGCCGATTACCTCACTGGTGGCGTGGAAAAACTTAATTTCCATATTGTGCTGCAAGGCTGATTCTATCCCGCTGGCAACCCTGAGTAGCGCATCTACCCGCTGGGTAGGTGAATACAAGCCCGGCAATGAAATGACATCGCCGCGTTGGATCTGCTCGGTATTGATTCCGCTGATATTGACCGCGGTTCTGCGTCCCGGTTTCGCGGTTTCTTCTTTACGTTTATGGGTCTGCAGCCCGCGAATCCGGCCCCTCAATCCGCGCGGAAGCACTTCAATTTCATCACCAACCTTCAAAGAACCATCCTGTAAAGTCCCTGTTACGATCGTGCCAAAACCGGTCAGGGAAAACACACGGTCAACCGGCAAACGCGGACGTCCGAGGTCCGCCTTTGGCGGTGTTTCTTGCAGACATTCGGACAGGCTCTGTCTGAGTTCAAGCAGCCCTTCTCCCGTTTTGGCTGAAACCGGCACAATCGGCGCTGAAGCCAGACAAGTATGCTCAACAGCATCGCGAATTTCGCTTTCCACCAGTGTCAGCCACTCAGGATCTTCGATTAAATCAATTTTGGTCAGAGCGATTACCCCGCGCTGAATTTGTAGAATATCAAGGATCAATAAGTGTTCACGGGTTTGAGGCATAACCCCTTCGTCAGCGGCAATGACAAACAGCACCGCGTCTATCCCACCAACCCCGGCCAGCATGTTTTCGATAAAATCGCGATGACCCGGCACATCCACGATCCCAACTTCTACGCCACCCGGCAATTCCATCCAGGCAAAGCCAAGATCAATGGTCATTTCGCGAAGTATTTCTTCCTTGAGACGATCCGGGTTAATTCCGGTAAGCACTTCGATGAGCGTGGATTTGCCATGATCCACATGACCGGCTGTACCAATCACAAACATGGTTTGCTCCAAAACCGTCAACGCTTGCGGCTGATTGATTTTTCCTGCTCCTCATTCCAATTGCGCACCAGCGCAAGCAAGGATTGCAAACGGCTGGTAGTTTCTTCGGTAATTTGATGGGAAAAATCCTGAATTTCCTGAATCAAGTCCTCCAGGAGCATCAAACGTTCTTCCAGTTTACCGACCGAGCGGAGCAATTCGCGTTGCTGCTCTTCCTGGGCAAGGGTGTAATTCGTCCAGCGTTTCTGGTCATCTGCCTTGAAGGAGACCCATTCCTGCCGAAAACGGTCTTCGACCAGGCGCTGCATTTCGGTAATTTCATTGATACGCCGTTCAAAGCGATTGGTGATCTCCTCAAAAGCCTCCTGGGCGCGTTTAACCGCCCGCTGAGTGGCTTCCAGCGATTGCAGTTGATTATCAAGGTTGCTGGATTGCGCCTCAATTTGCTCAAAGCGCACCTGCCAATCTTTCCAAACACGCTCTCTTTCAAGAGCTGCCATGTTCTGTTTTTCCATGAATGTAATCTGACTCTGCCGGCGTTCACTTTCGGCGGCAACCAGTTCACTGATGCGCATTTCAATTTTTCGCACCGAGTCAGCATTCAGGTCAATTTTGCCGCGTTGTTCTTCCTGCCGTTTGCGCAACGCGGTCACTTCGCCCTGCAAGTCGGTCAACCGCTTGGCATCCTGTCGCTGGCTTTCTTCCAAAAGTTTGATCTGGCGTTTGTAATCATCATCTGAACGGCGGATGAGCAGGATTTTTTGCTCCAGCTCTTCAATTTCCCTGCCAAGCCGATTTTCCCCTTCGGCTCTTGCCTGTAAACTTTTCCGGAGTTCTGGCAGCACTTCCAGGGTTTTCCGGATCTCCCCCAATGAGCGATTAACCGATTCGTTATCAGCCAGACGGATTTTTTCAACTTCCCGTTCTTTTTCAGCCCGTTGTTTTTCAATGTCTTGAATCATGCGGGTGAGTTCTTGTCTCATTTGCGCCATAGCTGTTTCAATTTGATTGAATCGCAGCAAAGAAGTCGCGATGCGGGTTACTTCGCCTTCCAATTCCTTGAAGCGCTGGTCAATCGGCTGGGTTTTTTCTTCCAAATGGGCAATGCGATCTTGTAAAGTTGCCACCAGTAATTTATCCTTCCGGCGTTCGTCCTCCAGCCACTCCAAACGTTTTTCCAGTTGTTCAATATCCATGGAAAATCAATCCTCTCATTCCAAAAATCAGCCTGAAATTCTGCTAATTTCAATGATTGTGGTTGCACTTATTATAACGAATTCCTCTCAACGGGCAGCCAGCAACGCTGGTGCAACCCGCAAAATGAAAATGACCGATTGGTAAAATACACCGGGCATCAATCCAAACAAAAACAAGAAAAGCAACCCAATCAACAGAATACCCCGCTCTTTCCAGTTTTCCAGGCGCTGTTCGGGTTGATCGGCCAACCTGACCACATGCAGTAAAACCCGAACAACGCCAATCAAAAACCCTAAATTACCGAGTAATACCCATCCAATCAGCAACGGCTGTTGGGAGGCAAACAGTTCCAATGCCTCCAGCCGCACCGGAAAACCCGCCAGCAGCGGTATTCCGCTCATCGAAAACAGAGCCAGCACCAGCCCAATCACCGCAACCGGAAAACGCTGAAATATTCCTTGAAGGTGATCGAAATCGGTGGGTTGATCATGGTTCTTCAAAACCGATAAAGCCGTTGCCAGAACAAACAACCCCAGCAGGCGAGGCAGTAAGCCCGCCGCAAATATCATATAGCCCGGCAGGGTATTCACCCCGATTGATAACAAGGCATATCCACTCTCAAAAATGACCGCGTATCCAAATAATCGGCTGATTTCATCTTGAAAAGCCGCCCAAATCCCGGCTGTAATGATCATCAACATCCCTGCTAATTGAATGATCAAAAACATTCCGGAAGATGCCCTCAACCAGCCAATCTGACTGATAAAGTCCAACCCCAGCATGAGGGTCGAAACGGGCAGTAGACTCAGCACAAAACCGGCCGAGTAAGGATGGGTCTGGTTGGTCAACTGGGGTACCCAGAAATAAAACGGAAAGACACCCAGCCAAAGAGCAAAACCAAGCCCTAAGATAACCGCTGCCCTCGGCAGAATAGCCGGATCAAATTGGGCAATGTCACCGCTGCCGAACACCCAACCGGCCAGCAAGATGAATGGCATTCCCAGTGTTTGAAAGATAAGAAAACGCTGTACACCACTCTGGACGGGTTCGCCGGGGGGCACAAGCAGGGGAATGCTTAACAAAACTGCCAGTTCAACCAGTAAAGCGGCATACAAAAATGGTTGAACGGCCAGTGCACCAATCAACGCCGAGACGACCATCAAACCGAACGGTGCAAAAAATCGGTGCTGTCGGAGGATTAGACCGCCACCAAACCACACCGCGCAGGCAGTAAAAATCACTACCAGCAGAGGCCTTTCATTGTTTGTCAGGTTGAAGCTACGCCCCAAGATAAAGAGACTCTCAGCCAGTTCAATTTGTAATCCGCCAAGACGAATGACCTCACCAATCGGTAAAGCCGCAGCCAGACCAGCCAAAAAGGCGGAAAGTCCTGCCGCAATTCCACCCGCCAACCACCGCCTGCGGCGTAGCAACCACAGGGTCATCCCTGCAACCAACGGAATCACAATCCAGAGGATTGGCGCGCTCAACCGGTCTCCTCCAAAGTAGCCGATAATATGAAATACGAACCCGCCAAACCTATACCAAGATTAATCAAACCCAGCAGGCCGACAACCAGTACAGAGCTAACCAGACCGGCGTAAATCATCTCGAATCCCGCCAGAAAGGTGAGCAGGCCAAGGCTGAGTCGAAACGGGTTACCGGTCAGCCCCAGTTGAACCAAACCCGAAATCAGCAGAATCAAGCCACCCGTCAACAAAGAGCGTTCAACAGGAATCCACGTTTCGGCTGCCGGAAGAATGGAAAAAGCCACAATCACGCCAAAAATCATTACAAACCCGCGAAAGATCCTCCCGGAAAGGTCTGAAACGGGTAACTCTTCCCCCAGACTCACTTGAGAGGAAGCCAATATAGCTCCAGCCATCCAACCAACAATCAGCTTAACGGCTGCCAGCCCAACTGGCAATGTCTGGGCAATCAACCAGAAGACCCCAATATATTGTAAGGCAAGCCCAAGCAGGGCATACCGCCATCCCAGAAACAAAATCAGGATAAAACTACTTACAATCAGAAATAACAGAGGGATGGTCTGGATGTTCATGATTCAGCGAACGCCCCCAATAATTGAAATCACCAGAACCAGTAACAAGAGTGACCAGAGTACACCGCCTTCCCCTTCAAAAAGAACGGTCAACAATCGGGTAACACCCTGCGCCGCGTGAAAGACAAACCTTAAGGTAAGGTAAAGCCAGTTCAAACGCAAAAATGCACTGATTGCATCGGTTGCCTTTTGGATTAGCGGTTGCAGCCAGACCATTTGCGGGGATGAGTCTCCCTCGACCTGTTTTCTGCGGTATGCTGATTGTCCCAGAAAGACGGTTAAACCCAACACGATTATGCCGCCCCACCAGGTTCCTAACCGGAGACCCTGTTCGACCCCTAAAAACACACTGAGCCAACCCGAAATCAGCAACACCATCAGCCCCAGGGTATAGGTTGTGACAATATACGGTTCAAACGACCGGCTTGATTCACGCGGTTGAAGTGCATGACGGATAAAACCGGCGATGACCACAACCCACAGGATTGCCAGCAGAATCACCCAACCTGGGTTGACCGCCACAGCCTGCCAGCCGGCGGATAAAATCGTGAATGGCGCACCGCAAAAGCTGAACAGTACAGCCCCCGTCAGGATCATCAATCGCGGACTGCGAACCGTACAAAGGAAGATGAACCCTCCCCAGCAAACCAGCGCTACCCCCCAAACCACCGAAAGGGGAGCATTACCCTGTAAAACCGATAAAATAGCCAGTCCGCTGAAAAACAAGCCAAAAAATGTTCTGCCGGCAATTTCATTTTCTGCCAAAATCCACATGACTGCCGCATACAACATGAGCAGGACAATTCCCCCGACGACCAGGGGATAGGAAGTGCTGACCACCAGCCCGGCCGGCAATTTTGCCAGTAAAGCCAGACCGCTGATTTGCCCGGTAATCCGCATCAGACTCGTCAATCCATTTTGGAGCGGTAATTGTTTTTCGTACTTCAAACTCAATGGCAATACACCCAGTCGTAAAATCACCGCTCCAATCAACCACAACGCATCTCGTTCAAGGGTGGATTCAAAGGTGTAACCCAGACCGGGTTGGCGTGCCACGATCATCACACTCAGCAAAAGCCCAACCGAGAACAGGCGAAGCGCAAAGGAAGTCAGCACCTCGCGGCGGTAACGGTAATCGCGAATGATCAGCAGCACATAGACCACTTCTACTACGTCCAGCAAAGTCCATGAGATAGCCAGCGCCAGCGGTGATCCACTGAGAATCGAAAGCAAGCCAATCGCAGTAAACGTCATCGCCGCCGACCAGGAAAGCGGGTTACTATTATATTGAAAGCGCACCGGCGCGGTGAGGATGACTGCCAGCAACAAACCAACCAGACAAATCGCCAAAACCCAGGCATTGGTTTCCCAATCAAAAACAATCCGATCTGCCGTAAGCGGCTCAAACGGACGCCATGCCGGAAAAACCACTTCAGCCGGTCGGAACCAACGCAGGGCAAACACCCCCAGCCAGGCAAGGAAAAGACCGATCACCGAAATCAGCCACGCAAAGCGCTTGCCCTGTTCACTCCAGTGCAAAGCAAAGATGACTACGGCCAGGAGTAAAAGGAACAGAACCGGTAAAAAGTTAAACATCCTCAAAGAACCGGATTATGTGAACTGCGCTGCACGAAACGCCCCATTCCAGCTTTACCAAGCCATTGATCACCATCTACAATGAGATTCCCGCGCAGGAACACCTTTTCCGGAAAGCCGGTTAAAGTCCAGCCTTCGAACAAGTTATAGTCGGTGCGATGATGCGATTTTGCCACACCATACTCAACAACCCGCCGGGCATCCCAAACCACAATATCTGCATCTGCTCCCGGCATCAGACTGCCCTTGCGCGGATACAGGCCGAAGATTTTGGCAGGATTTGTGCTGGTCAAAGCAACAAACTGAGAAGGAGTCAGCCGACCGCTGGCAACCCCCTCGCTCCACAACACCGGAAGACGGTCGCCTATTGCCGGTAAACCATTGGGAATTTTGGTGAAATCCTTCTTGCCCAGCTCCTTGCCGGGAATAGCCACCGGTTGACCCTCGTACAGGATCGCTTTCGTCCCATCGAAGAAAAATGGACAATGATCCGTTCCAACCACCTGCAAGATTCCCTTTTCCAGACCTTGCCAGAGCCGTTCGTTATCTTCCGTGGTGCGCATGGGAGGCGAACAGACCCATTTAGCCCCATCCGGCCGGCGCAGATGATCAATGGTAAAAAACAGATACTGTGGACAGGTTTCTCCCATCACCGGCAGACCGCGATCGCGGGCATAAGCCAGTTGATCAACCTCACCGGCTGCATTCATGTGGACGATATAGAGGGGCGCCTCCGCCATGGCCGCCAGAGCCGCACCGCGCAAAACCGCCTCAACCGCCGTCCATGCCGGCCGGGTCAAAGCATGCCATTCGGGTGTGGTATGGCCGGCAGCCAATGCCTCGGCAATCAGCAATTCAATCACATCGCCATTTTCAGCGTGAAGCATGGTCAGAAAGCCCAGATCTCTGGCAATCCGCATCACCCGAAAGATGTTCTCATCCGAAAGGCGCAGGCGGTTGTTGTAAGCACTGAAAACTTTCAGGGAAGTAATCCCCATCCCCGCCAGATAAGGAATTTCGGCTTGTATCTGAGCATCCAGGCGGCTGATATTCATGTGAAAACTGAAATCAATCGCCGCTTTGGGATCGGCTTTTTCCCGCCAGAGCGCAACACTTTTTTCAATTCCCTCGTCTTCCAGTGGGACAAAATCAATCACGGTGGTGGTACCCCCAAATGCTGCCGCCTTATGACCCGTATAATGGTCATCCGATGAAACCGTTCCAAACATGGGTAAATCAAAATGGGTGTGCGGATCAACCCCGCCCGGTAAAATCAAGCGATTGCTAACATCCACAACCTGCGTATCTTCGCTGATCGGTAGATCGGTTCCAATCATGGCAATTTTTTCGCCTTCAATCAAAATATCTGCCCGGAACATCTCCGCAGCCGTAACCAGCGTGCCGCCTTTGAGAATCATCTTCATGGTTTCCTCCTTCATGCGGTTTACTACTCAGCTTTGACCGATCTGATCAATCTTCTTCAGTTCCTGAATGGTCTTTTGATCACCCAACATGGCCAGAAGCAGGGCATCTAAACCTTCCAACTGATCTGGCAATTCCTGAGCGGTATAGGTCTGTTGATGCAAAGCGCGTTCCCGCAAGCCGCGCCACAAAATCAGCCTTTCCTCATCATGCACCACCAGATCCTGAAGGGTTGTCGCCCGGTTCAGCCGCTCACCGGTAGTGTACAGGAAAGTTAACCTCCGCCAGCGGTGAGCATGAATGGGCGGTGTCAGTCTTTGCAATTCGCCCAGTTGAACTTTGTAATACTCTTCATGAGCGCGGGGATGGTCAGCCTCATGACGGAGCAATTCAGCCCGCGTGGTCAGTTCATGTCCGCGCACGGCTGCAAGGTAATGAATTCCCCAACGCCCGTTTTCTCCAAAGGCTGCCGTCTGATAGAACGCCAGGAAATCCACACTCAATACTTTTGGCGCCGAACGCAGAGGAATTCGATACCATCCCAAAACCCGGGCAATTTCCAGGTCGCGGGGGTGGGGAAGAACGGCTACCAGAATAATGGCATCTTCCGAGACAATTGAACGCAACGGAGAATACGTACTGGTCATCGGCTATTCGTATTATAGCCGAAAGTCAAAACCGGCAAGGAGATTTGCCGTAGAGCGGATGATCCTCCAGCCACAAAAAGAGGATGGGGAGGGTAAAAGAATTTACCCTCCCCGCTGGCACCAACGGCATAGTTTTTGCTTAAAGCAGCCCGGCTCGCTGGTTGAATTCGGTAATTAAGGCATCAATTTCCGGCACCTGTTTCTGAATGTTCGTCCAGTAGTCCGGATCGTACCACTGCGCCACAATCTCTTCATAGGTCTTGCCCTGCTGCTCAACCCAGGTGTAGTACTTGAGATTGTGGATCCGGCGGCGGTCTGCGTAGGTCAACTCAATCAAGTGATCGGTGGTTTCGCCGTGTAAATCACGGGCAAAAGTCTCGGCGGCATCGTAAGTTGTAAATTCACCAAACTGTTCGCGGTATTCCTGAATCCGGCTGGAATACAACTCCATCGAGTCGGTCATCACGAACAACATGATGTCGTTTTCGCCCATTTCGTAGTATTTGGCGGCTTTGATGGCTGAAAGCATGTTGGCAATCCCGGAAAAGCCGAACAGATCTAATTGCTGCACCAGTTCTGCCGGAACGCCCTTCTTGACCAGATACTCACGGCCAGTTGGTTCATTGAAGAGACGCAACAAATTGACTACCGAATTATCATCAATTGCAACCACCATATCGGTGTTCTTCACATTGTGAATCCATGGCACATGCTTATCGCCGATACCTTCGATGCGGTGTGAACCAAAACCATTTTCCAACAAAGTCGGGCATTGAAGCGCCTCACTGGCGACAATGATGCTGCGCGGGAAAATCTGCTTCATATAATCACCGCAGGCAATCGTACCGGCTGAACCGGTTGTCAATGCCACACCCCGGTAATTGTCCTTCGGCCCCATCACCTGTTGCAAAACTTCTTCCATTGCGTGTCCGGTCACATCGTAATGCCACAGGTAATTGCCAAACTCTTCAAATTGATTGAAGATCATCAAATCTTCACCGGAGCGGCGCAGTTCCCAGCACTTATCGAAAATTTCTTTGACATTTGATTCAGAGCCGGGCGTGGCAATCACTTCTCCAGCAATCCGGGAAAGCCACTCGAAACGTTCCTTACTCATACCCTCCGGCAGGATGGCAATAGACTGACAACCCAACAAGGCCGAGTCGTACGCCCCGCCGCGGCAGTAGTTACCGGTAGAAGGCCAGACCGCTTTTTGAGTGGTGGGGTCGAACTGACCGGTCACCAGCCGCGGCACCAGGCAGCCAAAAGCCGCGCCGACTTTATGCGCCCCGGTCGGGAACCATTTGCCCACCAGACCGATCAAGCGGGCTGGCACACCGGTCAGGCTGGAGGGTAATTCGATGAAATTGACGCCGCCGAACAAACCGCCAAAGGGTTTCGGCTCGTTTTTCCAGGTGATTCGGAAAAGGTTGCGGGGGTGTACATCCCATAAGCCAATGTTTCGCAATTCTTCCTTGATGTGGTCGGGTATTAAGTTCGGATTTTTCATTTGGGCAAAAGTCGGAATGATAATATTGCGTTCCTTTACCCGTTTTAATGCCCGCTCTCTGCGTTCTGGAATTACGGTTAAATCAATGGTTGCCATCTGTTTTCTCCTCATTAAGATTTGGTATTTTTTTCAAAATCTTCTGGGCTTTCGCTGACGATATACAGCGGCCGGCCCTTGGCTTCATCGTAAATTCGCCCGATATATTCGCCCAAAATTCCCAGGCAAATCAGCTGGACACCCCCCAGAAACAACACAGCGATGAGGGTGGTTGCCTGACCAAAAAACGCTTGCGCCTGAATGGCTCGCAAGATAATCACCACCGGAATGGCTAAAATAGCCAACCCCGCCGCAAAGAAGCCCAGATAAGTCGCCAGTTGGAGCGGAAAATAGGAAAAACCGGTGATCGCGGTCAACGCAAGCCGCAGCATTTTACGCAGCGGGTATTTGGTTTCACCGGCAAAGCGGGGTGCCCGCCGGTAAAGCACGCCGGTTTGACGAAAACCCACCCATGCCGACATGCCGCGCAAAAAGCGATGATGTTCGCGCATGGTGTTCAATACATTGACCACCTTTCGATCCATCAATCGAAAGTCGCCGGCATCCATTGGAATATCCACATCTGTAATTCGGGCAATCAGACGATAGAAAAGGGAAGCCGTAAACTTTTTGAAGAAGGATTCCCCCTCCCTTTCGGCGCGCACCGCATAAACCACCTCATAACCTTCTTTCCACTTCTCAATCAAGTCCAAAATGACTTCCGGGGGGTCTTGCAAGTCAGCATCAATGATCACAACAGCATCACCGCGGGAATAATCCAATCCGGCTGTCACCGCAATTTGATGACCGAAGTTTCTCGCAAACATGACCGGCCGTACACGTGGGTCTTGATTAGCCAACTCACGGATGATGTTAGGAGATTCATCCACCGATCCGTCATTGACCAGCACCAACTCCCATGGTTCAGCCGTGCGCTCCATAACTTCGACCATGCGGCGGTAAAGCTCATGCAGACATGAGGCTTCGTTGTAGACCGGCACGACGATGGAATAAACTGGTTTTTCGGTCATATGTAAAATCTTTTCTCACCTCACAAGGTATCGGTTTTCAAATTCCCAGATGTTTTTTTAAGGCACTCATGGTAGGCTCGATCACCGGCGCAGCCGGCACTGCTTGCATGGCAGCCCGGATGTCCTTCAACCCGCTGCCGGTGTTAATGACCAGTACCGGATCCTCGGGCGTAATCTTACCCAAGGCAATGGCTTTCTTCAACCCAACATACGCTGTTGATCCGGCCGGTTCGGCAAAGATACCAACCGGTCCAAGTTCTCCAATCCCGGCAATGATTTCTTCGTCCGAAACGGTGATGTACTCACCCCCCGTCTGACGGGCTGCCCGCACAGCCCGAACCCCATCTCGCGGCAAATCCACCGAAATGCTGTCGGCAATCGTGGTCGCCTGCACGGGTTCGATTTCTTCGGTGCCCTTAAAGAAGGCGTTGGCAACCGCTGCCGACTTTTCAGACTGGATGCCAAAAATGCGCGGCATTTTTTGCAGCCAGCCGAGCGCCTGCAAATCTTTGAAGCCTTTGTGCAGGCCTGAAATGATGTTGCCATCCCCCACTGAGACAAATACAGCCAGCGGTGGCAAATCCCGTTTCAGGTTCAAAATAACGTGTTCCCAAATCTCAAATGCAGCCGTTTTCTTACCTTCTGCCGTGAAGGGATTGTACCCCGTGTTGCGGCAGTACCAGCCGAACTCTTCAGCAGCCTGAATGGTCAGGTCAAAAGCCGAGTCGTAATTTCCATCCACCAGAATGACCTGTGCCCCGTACACCAGCAATTGGGCCACCTTAGCCGGGGGAGCCGTCTTAGGTGCAAAAATGACCGCTTTATGACCAACGGCGGCTGCCATTCCCGCCAGAGCCGCACCGGCATTCCCGGTTGAAGCGGTCACCACCACTTCGGCTCCAATTTGCCGGGCACGCGCCACCACCACCGAAGAAGCCCGGTCTTTAAACGAAGCGGTTGGATTACGCCCTTCGTCTTTGATCCACAAATGTCGCAGCCCCAACTTCTCAGCCAGGCGGGTCGGGTAATAGGTCGGCGTCCAGCCAGCCATGCGCAGCGGTGTACCTTCTCCCCCCGGGTCTTTGACGGGTAATAACGGCAAATAGCGCCACAGCGAATAATCCGAGCGAGAAATGATGTCATTAATTTCGTATTTCTGCCGGATAGCAGCATAATCCAGCACAACATCCAGATTTCCGCCATCTTTCGGACAGGTATAGGTTACCTGTCCCGGCGCATACTCGGTGTTGCATAACGAACAGCGATAGCCAATAAATTCACTCATAGATATTCATCCTTAGGTAGAAGATTGATTATTCATTCTCAAACGGTACGCCCAGTGAAGCCGGCGGCGAAGTACGCAATGCCCGTAGAACATTGGCAAGTCCCTTGCGGGTTTTCTCCGGTAAGGCTGCCAGCGTACGATCCACCCACTCAGCATTACCGATGTTGACCAGAAGGAGAGTTAAGATCATCAACGGGAAAGGCGCAACCTGTAAAACCTGGGAAGGGATGTTTGGCAAACTGGGTTGAAGCACCAAACCCAGCCACTGCAACAAACCAAACAGGTAAGCCCCAAATGCTGCCCGAAGCGGATTCCAGCCGCCAAAAATCGTCAGTGCAAGAGCAATCCACCCGAATCCATCCAGCCCGGAGATGGTACCCTTCCAGCCGGCTTTGACGCTCAAGGAAAACATCGGTCCCGCCAGACCTGCCAGCATACCGCCCAATACGGTGTAAAAATACCGCATTCGATTGACATTTGCCCCGCGCACAAAAGCCGTTGCCGGTTTTTCCCCAATCCCCTGCAACATCAGACCCGGACGGGTTTTGAAAATAAACACATACGAAACAATGATCAAAAGGAAACTGGCATAGACCAGTACATCCTGTTGAAAGAAGATGACCCCGATAATCGGAATATCCGCCAGCCCAGGAATGGGCAGGGAAGGCACCCGCGGCCCCTGCAAGCCCATGAATGGATTTCCAAGATAATAAGCCAGATCCCGGCAGGTAAGCGCCAGAATGAAACCAACCGCAACCTGAGACTGCTTGAGGGTGATGCTGCTAAACGCCACAATCAATGCCACCAGACCGCCGATGAATGCCCCCGCCAGAAAGCCCAAAAACAGACTGTTGGTGGTAACGGCAACCGCAAAACCTGCCATGGCGGTCAATAAGATTGTGCCGTTCAGGGAAAGGTTGATCACTCCGCTGCGTTCCGCAAAAGTTTCACCGATGGTTGCAAAGACAATCGGCGCCGATGAGGCTAAAACACCAGCCAGACCAATCAGGATGATTTGAGTATCCATTTCCATAACCTCATCAAGAGCGTGTCAGACGGCGGCGGACGCCGTCCATCAACAACACGAACAGCACCAGCGAACCTTGCAACACCCCGGAAAGGGATGAATCCAGTTTCAAGACAATCGGCAACTGGATACTGCCGATATTCAAGGCGGCAAAGAACAAGGCAACCGGAGCTGCCCAAAGGGCTTGATAATTGACCAGCATGGCAACCATCATGCCGAGAAATCCATAGCCGGACGAGATCGAAGGGATCAATCGGTGATAGACAGCTAAAACCTGAGTAGCGCCCGCCAGTCCAGCCATCAAACCGCACAACAAAAATGCCATCAACATGTAGCGGGTCGTAGGAATGCCCATCAAAAAGGCCGCCCTGCCGTTCCGCCCAACCGCTTTCAATCGCAGCCCAAAATAAGTCCCGCGCAACAAAATATACACAATTGCAATTGCGATAATTCCCATTGCCAGTGCCAGAGGGCTGAGGCGAAAACCGGGCAGGGTAGGCAGCCATAATTCCAGCGGGAATGGCTCGGTACCGCTCATCGAGCCAACCCCCGGACGTTTCCAGGGGCCGAAGATGAGCCAGATGGTCAATGCAGTCGCCACAAAGTTCAAACCAAGGCCGCCAAAAATTTCGTTAACGTTCCCAAAAATCTTCAGCAGGCCCACCAATCCTGCCCAGAACATACCTCCTAACGCCCCTGCCAGAAATCCAACCGCCACAATTAACGTGGGTGGCAGGTCAGTCGGCTGTAATACTCGCAGCGCCCAGGTAGTGAAAATTGCCCCCAGCGTAATCTGACCTTCAATACCGATGTTCCACAAACCCGCTGTAAAGGTCAGCAGCAATCCAGCCGTTGCTAATAGAAGGGGGGTCCAGGCTACCAGAATATCGTCAACTTTTGTCGGCGAGCCCAGGGCACCGGTAATGATGTTTTGATAAACCTGAAGAGGATCAGCCCCAGAAATCAACATGACAACCGTTGTAAAAGCCAACGCCAACAAAACGGCCAACGCTTGAAATCCAATGCCGCTCCAGCGTGAGGATGTCTTCATCATCGTCATACCGTCACCTTGTGCCAGGGGATTAAAAACCTTTACCGCCGATTAACTGACCCAATTGTTCAACGGTAGTGGATTCGGCATCCAACGGTGGAGAAACCTTCCCGCCGTAAAACACCAGAATTCGGTCACTGTACTGCAAAATTTCCTCCAAATCCGCAGAAGTGAAAATGATACTTGTACCCTGCTTGCAGCGTTCTTTTAATTTTCCCCAAATCCAAATAGCCGACTCAATATCCAAACCGCGGGTGGGGTGTTCTAGCAGCAGTAAATTCACTGGCTGGCGCAACATCGCCAGCAAAGCGCGCTGTTGATTGCCACCGGAAAGAGACTCAACCGTACTGACCGGTGTTCCTTTGATGTTGAAATCTTCAATCCTCTGACGGGTGGTCGCCAGGGCTTTGTCAAAGTTGATAAAGAAACCATTTTGCTCTTCAGCCAGTATAAAATGCTCGGTCAAAGACAGACCGGGGATTAACCCCTCTTCCATACGTGAGGCAGGCACATAGGCGATTCCCGCCTCCAAAAAAGCCCGGTAGGGTTTTCCGGTCAATCGGCGGCCGCCCAGATTAATCTCACCGGCCACCGGGCGGATCAAACCGGCGCAGGTGCGTAAAAACTGCACCTGGCCAGAACCTTCCATACCGGCTAATCCAATCACCTCTCCGCAGCTCACCGTAAGATTGATATCTCGAATTTGCAGGCGGTAATCTTCAATGGTAACATGATCGAGATGAAAGGAAACATCACAGGTTTCGTATCGGCGTTTTTCCTCTAAACTAATCACGCGGCCGAACATCAATTTGACCAATTCATCGGTGACATACGGCGGGTCAACTTCTCCCACCAGTTCACCCTTTCGGAAAACCGCAATCCGATCGCACAGAAACTCGACATCCTCCAATTTGTGCGAGACAAAAATTACCGACATGCCCTGTGCGGCTAATTTTCGTAAGGTTTCGAACAACTTTTCTTTTTGAGAAGCACTGATCCCCGTTGTGGGTTCATCCAGAATCAGCACCCGCGCACCCAACCAGAGCAAACGCAGGATTTCCAACTGCTGACGTTCTCCTACCGTCAGGGTATCCACATACGCATAAGGATCAATGCTGAAACCAAACTGGCTTTGTAACTCGTTGAACGCACGCACCACCTCGCGGCGGTTGGGGAATAAACCCCCATCCTGACCAATCAGCAAGTTATCCACCACCCGCATGGGTGGAAAATCGAGCGGATCTTGATGAAGCATACCAATCCCCATTCGGATGGCATCCGAGGGGGAACTGATTTTAACCGGTGTTCCATCCAGCCGAATTTCTCCTGAATCGGCCTGAATATAGCCGGAAAGGATTTTCATCAGAGTGCTTTTGCCGGCTCCATTTTCTCCGAGAATGCCCTGAATCTTCCCGGATTCAACCGTCAGGTTGATATCATTGTTTGCATGAACTGCACCAAAATGTTTGTGGATGTGAATCAGTTCAACCTTCATGCAGAACTCAGCCTTCTAACACCAAAAGTCCTTCCATCTGGCTCGTGCTTCCATTTTGGGGGCTGCCGCATCTGCGGCAGCCCCCAAATCCATATAGGATGTGAATGATTAGTTACTGGGAACGCTCTGTCCTTCCATGCCTTCCAGCAATTGCGGCAGATACCAGACTTGCAAGTCAGTAGCCACCTCACCCTCGGCAAGGAACGGCGTGCCATCCTGGTAATTCAAAGGACCCACGAACAGGTTCAAACCACCAGCCAGTTCGGCGATGAATTTTTCCACATTGGCTTTGGCATCCGCGCTGAGCGCATCGCCAAACACAAAGCCGACCGCGGAGGTATCGTGGTTGTTGATGTTCGTCCAGTCCGGTCCTAGCCATTCAAAATAGGATTTGAAAGTACCGGCTTTAACCTGTTCAACAGCCCGCAGGTAAGCAGGCCCCCAGTTGAAGTACGGCACACCCAAACATACTTCCGGTGCTTCGGCGCAAGCACCTTCATAGTCATACGGAATTGCCCAGACTTCTTTTCCGGCAGCACGGGCTTTGCTGGCCTGAACCAATGCTTCGGTGGTGTCAATACCGGAGATGACCACATCGTAACCGCTGTTCAGGAAATCATCCGCAACCTGGGTGGGGTCGGCGGTGAAACCGGGGATGTTGAACCAGAAGCCGATCCAGGTAACTTTGAACTTCAGGTCGGCCGGGTTCTTGCCAGCGTATTTCTCATAGCAGTACTTGGCACCCAGGTAAGCCGAAGCCGTCAGACGGCGGGTCTCATCATTGATCAACGGGCCGAGATAGCCAATCTGGCCTGTCTTGGTGGTCAGGGCAGCAGCACAACCGGCAATCATCTTACCGTATTCCATTCTCCCCATCGTGTTGCCGAATTTGGGGAATTCAATGTAATTTACGCCTTCTTTCCAGGAGGTATCACCGGAAGCGTGAATGACCGGCACATCAGGATGGGCACGGGCAAAGTTAATGGCGCCATCCTTCATATCATCCGAGTTGAAGATAATCAACTTTGCACCCTTCGAAAGTAAATCCTCCGCCAGCTGTTCGGGGGTTGTGCCGGGTCGGTCAGCCGGGTTAACTTTGTCAATGTAGATCAGCTTGACGCCAGGGATTTTCTTTTCAACATACAGACCGGCATCATAATGAGCCTGACTCCAGCCGCGGTCATTGTACGGTCCCACCAGAAGCATACCGATGATGAACTCTTCCGGTTCGGCGGGTGGTTGAGTCGGCTGCGGTTCGGCGGGTGGTTGAGTCGGCTGCGGTTCGGCGGGTGGTTGAGTCGGCTGCGGTTCGGCGGGCGGTTGAGTCGGCTGGGGCGCCTGAGTTGGAGTGGCTGCCGGTTGGCAGGCTGACACCAAAAGGGTGAGCAGTAAAACAAAGCTCATGACAAACCAGATGCGTTTGGATTTCATTTTCTCCTCCATTGTTCAATTAAAAGCGAGAGATTTGGAAACGTTTGACTGTGGGATCAGGGATAAACTCAAATCTTTTCCTTCTACCAACCTCCTTTCTTGATCTTTGAAAAACATAGGGAAACCATCTTGACCACCCCATTCCGGGTTTACATTAAGGGTCGGGGGGCAAACCCTGAATTACCTTACTATTTTACACGAAATAGATACCGGTAGAAGAAGAAACTCGCTCCAAACGCTGGCAATATAATTAAACCCCAGATTAGCTTAAATCATTTGAGGGGTGGGTCTGCCTGATACGATCATATCAGGCAGACCCTTGTTTTTTGAGGTTTATGGGACGATCCAGGTACCGGTTTCGCCCTTCAACGCGCGGCCGATATTTTCCGGATTGGTGATTAATGCCTGTTTGCCGCCGGCTTCCAGGAACCAGATGATCGCCTGAATCTTGGGCGCCATCGAGCCTTTGGCAAAGTGAGTGCCTTCCGCCAGATACTGCTTGGCTTCCGCTAATGTCATGCGGTCAATCCACTTCTGGTCGGGTTTTCCGAAATTCAAGGCAACTTTTTCCACGGCGGTGGAAATGACCATCAGGTCGGCATTGATCTCGCGCGCCAGAAGACTGCTGGCGTAATCCTTGTCAATCACCGCTGCCACGCCCTGCAAGTCACCCTGCTCATTGCGGACGACGGGGATACCACCACCGCCAACCGTAATGACAACCACACCGGCATCCAGCAGGGTTTTAACCGCCGGCAATTCAACCACTTCCTGTGGAATGGGAGAAGCAACCACCCGCCGCCAGCCCCGGCCGGCATCCTCGACAACCTTCCAACCCATTTCCTTCTCGCGGCGTTTTGCCTCGGCTTCATCCATAAAACCACCAATGGGTTTGGTAGGGTTCTGAAAAGCCTTGTCATTCGGATCAACCCGCACCTGCGTAACCACCGTTGCGACCGATTTTTCGATTCCGCGGCGGCGCAGTTCATTTTGCAGGTTTTGCTGCAAGGCATAGCCAATGGCACCCTGTGAGTCGGCCCCGCAGACATCCAGCGGAACTTCGTGCATTCCTTCTACCTTTGCGGCAATTTCGGAACGGCGCAGAATAAACCCAACCTGCGGGCCATTGCCATGTCCAATCGCCACATCCCAACCCGCCTCAATCATATCCACGATATGATAGGCGGTCTCTTTGGCGGCCTGGTACTGATCTTCAACCGATACTTTGGAGTTATCCTTGATCAGCGAATTTCCGCCGATTGCCACAACTGCCAGTTTTTTAGCCATAAATTCCAATTCTCCTCTCTCAAAGTGATAATTTTTTTTAGCCCATCGTCAGCGCCATCACCGCCATCTGGGCATGCATGCGGTTTTCGGCTTCATCGTACACAACCGATTGAGGGCCGTCCATCACACCGTCGGTGACTTCGATGTTGCGGTCGGCCGGCAAGGGATGCATATAAATAGCGTCTTCTTTGGCCAGCGCCATCTTGCGTTCATCCGTGATCCAGTGAGAGTATTTCTTGATAATCTCAGCGCCCTCATTGGCATCCGGCGTATGCACCATTGCGCCCCATGATTTGGCGTAGATGATATCGGCATCCTTGAAAGCCTCTTCCATATCATCTACCACTTCAAAACCGACTTTGTACTTACGTGCCTGCTCCTGCGCCATCTCCATCACTTCCGGCATCAGGCGGAATTCAGGCGGATGCGCTAAAACCACATCCATGCCAAAGCGCGGCATCTGCACAATCAAAGATTGCGGCACGGACATCGGCTTTTGATAGGAAGCCGCATACGCCCAGGAAACCACCATCTTTTTACGGCGCAAATCGCGCCCTTTCTTTTCGACAATGGTCATCAGGTCTGCCAGACACTGGAAGGGATGCCAGATATCGCACTGCATATTCAACACAGGCACACGGGAGTATTTAGCCACTTCGCTGATGTACTTGTTGCCGACACCCCAGTCCACATGCCGAATTGCAATCCCATCGAAATAGCGGCCGAAAATCTCACCAATTTCTTTGGGGGTATCGCCATGGGCAATTTGAGTGGTGCGGCTCTCGATAAAGGCGGCATGCCCGCCAAGGTGCGCCATGCCCGCTTCAAATGAACCGCGTGTGCGGGTGCTGCTGAAGAAGAACAGCATCGCCAGCACTTTATCGCGCAGGTAGGCGGTAGACTCATTCAAAGCACGCTTGCGCTTGAGGTCAAAAGCAACATCCAGGATAGTTTCGACTTCTTCTTTCGAGAAATCGAGATCCCCGATTAAGTCACGTCCGTGAAGAAAGGTTTGCATGTTTCCTCCAAATTTCAGCAGTAAAACTTACTCCATCTTGCCCAGAACCAGCGCAAGCAGTGCCATGCGCATCACAACGCCGTTGTAGGCTTCCTGCCAGTAACGTGACCAGCGAGTAATGTCCACATCGGTGGGGATTTCATCCATACGCGGCAGCGAGTGCAGCAGGATCGCATCCGATTTGGCTTTGGTGGTGAGCAATTCGCGGGTAATCTTGTAATTCGAGGGGGTCATGCCGACGTCCTTGCCAGCGCGCTCATCGCGGGCTTTGGTGTAGTCCGGCTGCACCACCGGCTCAACCAGAATGACATCCGCCTCGGCAATTGCCTGCTCGACATGCTCCACCTCGCGGAAGTTCAAACTGTAGGATTTCAGTTCTGCCTTGAATTCTTCGGTCAGCGACATTTCCGGCGGGGAAACGAAGGTGATCGGGCAGTCGAATTGAGTCAAAGCATAGCCGAGCGAGTGCATGGTGCGCATGCGCATATCGCCTACTGCAAGCCACTTCAAGCCGTCAATGCGGCCTTTTTCGCGCAGCACGGTGTATAGATCGGTCAAAATCTGGGTGGGATGTTCACCCCAGCCATCCCCACCGTTGATGATCGGTACCGAAGCCCACTTGGCCGCTTCGTGCGGTGCTCCCTGCTGGAAGTGACGCATGACGATCACATCACCGTAGAACTCCAGCATTTTAACGGTATCCTTGATCGATTCTTGATACCAGTCACCGGCGCGGGTCATCTTGGCATCCGCGAAACCGGTCACGTGCCCGCCCAAACGGTGCATGGCTGCTTCGTGCGCCAGGCGGGTGCGGGTGCTGGGTTGATAAAAAGCCGTCACCAGGGTTTTATCCTTGCACAGGTCAATATTTTTTCGTTCGCGGGCAATGTCTTCCATTTTCCGCGCCACTTCAAACACATGGAAGAATTCCTGCCGTTCGAAGTCCTTCAAAGACAGAATATCACGACCAGCAAAACTACGCATTTTGATTACCTCCGTTTGTATTTTTGAAATTGAAACTCGAAGTGAACTTGGTCATTCGTTTAAATTTCTGATCCGGTCAAAACCGAAATTGCAGCCATTGCAGCCAACAAGGTTTTGAAATCACCTCCTCTTTTCACACATGGTTAACGTTCGGATGGCTGGCTACTCTCCGTACCAGATGGAAACGAAAATATCCGGGCAGGAAGTAACTGTGGGAGTAATCCACCACCCGCCCGCCATCATCATAAAGATATACCTCAAACAGCAGCAGGGGATCGCCACGTTGAATTTCCAATGCTTTTGCAATTTCCGAAGAAGCCGAAGTGGCATTGATCTCCGTGTAAGAATTCATCAGGTTAAGGTCACCCCGTTTGAGTAAAAAGTCCAGCACCGAGCCGGTGAAACCCTGCTCTAACTCGGCGGGGGAAAGGATGTTTTCCGGCAAAATGTCAATCAGGTAGGCAACCGGCCTGTGCTCCGTGGTGATCACCCGCTCAACCTTTATGAGAGGTGTCCCTTTTTCCACATTCAGGTTGTCAGCCAGCATCGGATCTGCTTCCAGGCGGATAATCTTAACCTCGCCCATGTACACTTTAAGGTTGATTTTTTCGGCCAGGCTCTCAATGCTTTGCAAAACTTCCAGACCGGTTTCAATCACCTGCACATGACTGACCACGAAAGTGCCAATTCCCTGTCTTCGGCGAATTAAGCCCTGCCCTTCGAAGGAGCGCATCGCCTCTCGCAGGGTTGCCCGCGAAACCCCCAGTTGCTTGGCAAGCGCAGGTTCGGAAGGCAGCCGCTCGCCTGGCGGAGTTCGGGCAATAATTTCAGCCAGTTCTACTTGAAGTCTTTGAAAAGGATGGATCATCGTATCCATGTTTCCTCTCTCATCAGGATTCAACGACCGGCAGGAAGCGGAAACGGCTTACATCCACCAGTCCGCGGTCGGAGATACGCAACGCTGGGATCACCACCAGCGCCAGTAAACTGAGTTGCATATTTGGATTATTCAATGAACATCCGCAAGCCTTAAAGCCTTGCAAGACGCTGTCGGCTTCTGCCGCCACCATTTCGGCGCGTTTGTTGGACATCAAACCGGCGATGGGAAGGTGAACCATTCCGATGATCTGGCCATCCTTGATCACCACCTGCCCGCCGCCAACTTCTGCAAGATGATTGGCCGCCTGCGCCATCATCGCCTCATCCGTCCCCACAACAATCATGTGATGACTGTCATGAGCCACCGTAGTGGCAATCGCACATTTCTGGTCAAAACCAAACCCCGAGACCAATCCCACCTGCACAACCCCGCTGGCATGGTGGCGTTCAACCAGCGCAATTTTTGCTAGGTCGGTTTCCCCCGCCAACATCACTTGCCCATTGACCACTTTCACTTCGCGCTTCAAATGGCGAGTAGGCGCTTGATTTTCAATCACACCAATGACATTGGCAAGTACTTTTCCATTTTCAGGGTGCTGGACAGCCAGATTAAAATCCTGCGGGGTAAGCGGACGCTTCAACCGAACCGAATGGACTGCCCAGTCGGGATAAGCATAAACCGGTAATTCGATCAGCAAATTTCCACCGCTGGCAATCACTTTCCCCTTCGCAATGACCAAATCCGCACGGAAATTGACCAGATCTTCGACAATGACAATATCGGCAAAGCGGCCGGGAGCAATCATCCCCAGATCGCGGCTGACGCCAAAGTGAACCGCAGTGTTAAGGGTTGCCATCTGGATTGCCTGCATCGGTTTCAACCCCTGTGCAATTGCATGGCGGAGAACACGATCCATGTGGCCTTCCTGAACGAGCGTAGCCGAATGCGAATCATCCGTGCAGAGGATGAAATGGCGCGGGTCTAAACCTAAATCTGTAACGGCTTTGACCTGAGCCGCTACATCATGCCAGGCTGAGCCGTAACGCATCATCACCTTCATCCCCTGACGCACCCGCTGAACCGCATCCTCCAGAGTTGTGCCTTCATGGTCATCCTCCGGGCCGCCGGCCACATAACCGTGAAACGGTAAACCCAGATCCGGCGAAGCGTAATGACCACCAATTACCTTCCCGGCTTTGCGGGTTTCCTCTAATTCTGCATGAACGTTTGGGTCACTGTTGAAAACGCCGGGAAAATTCATCATCTCGCCAAGCCCGATGATTCCCTCCCACCGCATTGCCTCAGCAATCTCTTTGGGGCCAATCGCCGCACCGGGTGTTTCCAAACCGGGAGCCGAAGGAACACACGATGGCATTTGCACGAATACGTGAATTGGCTGATTGGCTGCCTCATCCGCCATCAGCTGCACCCCTTTCAATCCAAATACATTGGCAATCTCGTGAGGGTCAATGAACATGCCGGTTGTGCCGCGGGGTGCCACGGCGCGCACAAATTCTGTCACGGTCAACATACCCGATTCGACGTGCATATGGGCATCCAGCAAGCCGGGGCTGAGGTAGCGCCCCTCGGCCTCAACGATGCGGGTGTGTTCGCCAATCGTATGCTCTGCCGAATCTCCCACAAAAGCAATTCTCCCGTCCAAAACCGCTACATCCGTAGAAGGAATAATCTCACCCGACTGCACGCAAACCCATTTGCCGTTGCGAATAACCAGGTCAGCCGGAATGCGCCCCATGGCGCAATCCACCAATCTACGAGTGTTCTCGGCGGTTAACTTTTCCATTTCTCTACCTCCGGTAAGAACGCAACCTGTTTCTCAGAAGAAACAGGTCGCTGCTAAATGGATAATAAGCGTCTTGCCCGTTGGTTGTGAAGTTCAATCTGACGCATCAGGTCAATCGTCTGCAATTCACCCTTGCGGACGATGAAACGGCCATGCACGGCGGTGTAATCCACCGGGCGCGGTTGACAAAATACCAGCGCTGCTACCGGGTCATGCAGCGCACCGGCGTAGTCCAATCGGTTCAGGTTGATGGCGATAAAATCCGCGCATTTTCCAACTTCCAGCGAGCCGATGTCGGTGCGTCCCAGCACGGCCGCTCCGCCGCGGGTAGCCAGTTCCAATGCCTGCCGGGCAGTCATCAAAGGTGGTGCGGCTTCCTGACTGAGAGAAGCGCCCGCCAGACCTGCCCCCAGGCGTGCCAGCAACATCGCCTGACGCGCCTCAGCCAGCATATGCGAACCGTCGTTGGAAGCGGAGCCGTCCACGCCCAGCCCCACCTTCACCCCGGCTTGCAGGTAATTCATCACCGGTGCAATGCCCGAAGCCAACCGCATATTCGAAGAGGGACAATGCGCAACCCCGCAGCCCGTATGGGCAAAAACCTGAATCTCGGCCGGGTTGACATGAACGGCATGGGCAAACCAGACATCCTCACCCACCCATTCAAGCGATTCCATGTAACCGACCGGCCGATAGCCAAACTTCTGCTGGCAGAAAACCTCTTCATCCTGCGTTTCGGCCAGATGGGTGTGCAAATGAACCCCGTACTCCCGCGCCAGCCGGGCGCTCTCGCGCATCAGCTCGCCCGTGACGCTGAAAGGCGAACACGGTGCCAGCACAATTTGCACCATGGAACCGGGATTGGGATCATGGTAGGTTTGAATCAAACGCTGCGAATCGCGCAGAATGTCCTCCTCGCTGTCCACCACCGAGTCGGGCGGCAAACCACCCTTGCTTTCACCCAGACTCATCGAACCCCGCGAGGCATGAATACGCAGCCCAACCTGGCGGGCTGCTTCGATTTCATCATCCAGCCGCGAACCATTCGGGAAAAGGTACAGGTGATCCGATGCAGTGGTGCAGCCGGAGAGCGCCAGCTCTGCCAGCGCGGTTTGGGTCGAGATGAAGATATCTTCGGGATTCATCCGCGCCCAAATGGGATACAGCGTTTTCAACCAGTTGAACAAATTAGCATCCTGAGCAGCCGGTACCGCCCGCGTCAGGGTCTGGTAAAAATGGTGATGGGTATTGATCAAACCGGGCAGCACCACATGACCGGAAAGATCCAGTACCTCATCGGCGGTTTGGGGCAATTCTTCGCTTTTACCAACCTGTTCTATAAAGCCATCGCGGATGAAAAGACCTCCACCCGCAATCTCGCGGCGGAGGCCATCCATCGTGACCAGAACCATAGCATTTTTGACGAGCAGCGTTTGCGTCATGGTAAAACCATTCTCGTTTTTTGAACAGGGGTGGGGAAAATCCTCTGATCAGACATCAGACAATCTCAGTTTAATGGATTTCGGTTTCTCTGTCAATTGTCAGACAATATGATTTTCGTCACATTTTATCGGCCAGTTCGGCTGCCCGCAGGGTATTTTGCAGGAGCATCGCAATCGTCATCGGCCCTACCCCGCCCGGTACCGGCGTAATGTAACTGGCAACTTCCTTAACCTCATCGAAGGCAACATCCCCAACCAGGCGCGAGCCTTTGGGATGATTGGGGTCTTCGATCCGATTGATGCCGACATCAATTACCACTGCACCCGGTTTAACCCAATCACCGCGTACCATCTCGGCTTTGCCAACCGCAGCAATCAGCACATCGGCCTGACGCACTACCACCTGCAAATCGCGGGTGCGCGAATGGCAGATGGTCACCGTTGCATCCTCGCGCACCAGCAGCAAGGCAACCGGCATCCCCACAATGTTAGAACGACCCAACACCACCGCATTTACTCCCCGCAAAGAAGGCAAGGTCTTCTTCAACAGGTAAATACAACCGGCCGGTGTACAGGGGACAAAAGCCGGTTCGCGTCCTTTTTGAGCCAGACGGCCGATATTGACCGGGTGAAAACCATCCACATCTTTATGAAGGCTGATGGTATTCAAAACCGCTTCTTCATCCAGCCCGGCAGGCAGGGGAAGCTGCACCAGAATGCCGTGAATGCGCGGATCTTCATTGCACTCCCGAACAACTTTTTCCACCTGCTCCTGGGTAGCATCGGCCGGCAATTCAAATCCAAATGACTCAATGCCAACCTCTGCACAGGCTTTGCGCTTGGAACGAACATAGACATGCGAGGCTGGATTGTCGCCCACCAGCACGGTCGCCAAACCCGGTCTGGGTTTTCCGGCGGCAATCCTCTCCTCAACCGCCATTTTAACCTGCGCCCGAACTTCCTCTGCAATCAACTTGCCGTCAATTATTGCAGCCGTCATTCTTCGCTCCTTTCTTTCAGCTAATTTTTCGGCAGTCTGCGCCGTTTTTACCCGCCTGTTGAGTTGTTCAGTTATCTGACAATGCTGGGATAATTCCATTATACCGATTTTTCAGAAAAAGGCATCCTTCTCGAAGAGTTTAAAATCAAAGGGACAGGTTTTGCATAGAGACAACACTTTCCGTTATAATTCAAATCAACAGGAGGATCGCGAACCCATGAGTAAAATTTGTGTCATTGGAACCGGTTACGTCGGGCTGGTAACCGGAACTTGCTTTGCCGACCTTGGCAACGAAGTTCACTGTCTGGATATTGATCATCAGCGCATCGAAAAATTAAAACAAGGCATTATGCCGATTTATGAACCCGGCCTTGAACAACTGGTCAGTCAGAATGTCAAAGCCGGGCGTTTGATTTTTACCACCAACTACGAAGAGGCACTGGAATCGGCTGAATTTGCCTTTATTGCTGTGGGTACGCCCTCCGGCGTGGATGGCGAAGCCGATCTACAATACGTTCGCGCAGCTGCCGAGAAAATTGCCGATCTGGTGGACCACCCGATTATTGTCGTCAACAAATCCACCGTACCGGTTGGTACCGGTGACTGGGTGGCAGACATCATCCGCAAACGTCGCGCCGGTAAACCGCTGGATTTCGATGTGGTCTCCAACCCGGAATTTTTACGCGAGGGTTCGGCCATCAACGATTTCATGTACCCCGACCGAATCGTGCTGGGTTCGGTCAACCGCGAGGCAGCCTCAAAGGTGGCACAACTCTACCTGAGCCTGCGCTGCCCGATCATGATCACCGACCTGCGCACAGCTGAAATGATCAAGTATGCCTCAAACGCCTTTTTAGCCACCAAAATCTCCTTTATTAACGAAATGGCAAATATCTGCGAAGAATTGGGTGCAGATGTGCGTCAGGTTGCTCAGGGCATGGGCATGGATAAACGGATTGGTCACGCATTTCTGGATGCAGGTCTGGGTTGGGGCGGCTCGTGCTTCCCCAAAGACGTTAAAGCCCTTGCCCACATGGCGGTGCTCCACGGCACCAGTCCTCAACTGCTGCAAGCCGTCATGGATATTAACCGAAATCAGCGCCGCCGGGTCGTTCTACGCCTGCGTAAGGCGCTTGGTTCGCTGGACGAAAAAGTCATCGGGGTATTGGGGCTTTCCTTCAAACCCAATACCGATGATATTCGCGAAGCTCCGGCTCTTGAGGTGATTCATCTGTTGCAGGTCGAAGGGGCAATTGTCAAAGCCTACGATCCTCAGGCAATGGAAGCTGCCCGCACGATGCTGCCCAAAGTGCATTTGTGCAGTAACCCCTATGAGGTTGCAGATGGCGCTGATGCTCTGGTACTCGCCACGGAATGGAACGAGTTCAAGCAACTTGATTTTGAACGAATAGCCGGGCTGATGCGCAATAAATTGATCATGGACGGGCGTAACCTATGGGATCCTGAACGCCTGCGCCAGTATGGCTTTACCTATTATGGAATTGGGCGTCCCTCGCTCAACGGCAGCGACCAGAGCGGTTGCCCCTGAAAACTCTCAATCCACTCAATCGCCGGGCGCCTGAAAAGGGTGCCCGGCATGCTGTTGAGCATCCCAATCGAGGTTTAGCCGCATGTTGCCAACCACTTGGTTGAATCAGGTCCTCAATCAGGATGCGCTGGAAGGCATCCCCCACCTGCCAGATGCAAGCATTGATCTGGTGATTGCAGACCCGCCTTATGGATTGGGTAAAGATTATGGCAACGATTCAGACCGCCGCAACCCCGAAGAATTGCTCAACTGGACATACCGCTGGATTGATCTGGTGCTGCCAAAACTCAAACCAAGCGGCAGCCTGTATATTTTCACCACATGGCGCTACAGCCCGGAAATCTTCATCTACCTCAAGCAGCGCATGATCATGATTAACGAAATCATCTGGGATCGCAAGGTACCCAGCATGGGCGGAACAACCCGCCGCTTTACCTCGGTACACGATACCATTGGATTATTCGCTAAAACTCAACAGTATTACTTCGATCTCGACTCTGTCCGCATCCCCTATGACCCGCAGACCAAAAAAGCCCGCTCGCGTTCGATTTTCGTCGGAAAAAAGTGGCTGGAAGTGGGGTACAATCCCAAAGATGTCTGGTCGGTCAGCCGCTTGCACCGCATTCACAATGAACGCGAGAATCACCCCACTCAGAAGCCCCTCGAAATCATTGAAAGGATGGTTAAAGCTTCTTGCCCGCGCGGGGGAGTCGTCCTCGACCCCTTTGCTGGTTCTGGGACAACCATAGCAGCCTGCATCCTCCACCAGCGAAATTACATTGCCTTTGAAATCAACCCCCAGTATTATCAGATCATCCTGAAACGAATTGAAAAAATCAAGCGGGAGTCTGTCGAACAATCCCGTGAATCTTGATGGAATTGGGTTTGCCTTTTAAAAACTCAGGGTTTAACCCATTCTTAACATTTGGGAGAAACCCAAAGGATCCCTTTTCATATATTATGATGACGAGAAGAGAACATTCATTTCAGTAAAGGAGTATCTCATGGAGCAAATCCTCAGCCTGGCAGCCTGTCTTGTACCCCTGTTATTTGTTGCGATTTTCTTGCTGTTTTCTTCCATCAAGCAACTCTATCAGTACGAACGTGGCGTAGTATTCACGCTGGGTAAATTCAGCGGCACACGCAACCCCGGTCTGACCCTGATCTTTCCCGTTATCCAGACCATGCGAAAGGTAGATATGCGCATCAAAACCGCTGATGTGCCGCGTCAGGAAGTCATGACCAAGGACAACATCCCCATGCTGGTCAATGCAGTGGTTTATTTCAAAGTCGTCCGCCCCGAAGATGTCGTCATCAAAATCGAAGACCATGTGTATGCCATCCGCCAGTACACTCAGGCTGCTTTGAGGGATGTGATCGGCAACCACGAATTGGATTTTGTGCTGAGCGAGCGCGAAAAAATTGCCAATAGCATCAAGGAGATTGTAGATGCTGAAACCAGCGGGTGGGGTGTGGATGTGGAAAGCATCAAGATTCAGGAAATTGAACTCCCTGCCGAGATGAAACGCGCCATGGCTAAACAGGCCGAAGCCGAGCGGGAACGACGCGCCATGATCATTGCTTCGCAGGGTGAACTTTCAGCCGCAGAAAACCTGCGCCAGGCCGCCGAAACCCTTGCTCAATCCGCCGGGGCATTGCACCTGCGCACCTTACAGACCATCCGCGACATTGCCGCTGATCCTTCTGAAAAGATTGTCTTATTCGTTCCATCGGACATCAACAACACCCTCAGCACCATCATGAGCAAGAAAGAATGAGCCGCAACCTTCTCGACACCAAAACTCGCTACCTGCAACTTGCTTTCAATTACGACCTCTCGCTTGCCAGACAGATTATTCCCTCTCTGCCGAAAAATGAGCGGATCTTTATTGAAGCAGGCACTCCCTATCTCAAGTACGAGGGGATGCGTGGTCTCCGCGAAATGCGCCGTATGTGGAAGGGTCACATTGTTGCAGACTTGAAGGTCAGCGATGGAGGACGTCAGGAAGTCGAAATGGCACATCAGGCTGGGGCAACCGCGGTTACGGCACTGGGCAGTTCACCGGTTGAAACGCTCAATCATTTCGTAAGCCGGTGTGCCGAATTGAGCATGATTTCCATGCTGGACATGCTTGGGGTAGACGATCCGCTTGAAAGGGTCATGAAAATGCGCCACCCGCCCGATGTCGTCATTCTCCACCGCGGGCGGGATGAGGAAAGCACCCGCGGCAAGGTGATTCAATACCGGCACGTCAACCGCTTGCGCAGTAAATTTGATGTGGTCATTTCGGCTGCCGGCGGGGTGGACTTGCGCGAGGCGCGCAGCGCCATCTTCAACGGCGCCAACATCGTGGTGGTCAATCTGGTCAAACCCGGAGACGATTGGCAGGGCATCCGCACCGATCAGGATGTGCCTGCCATCGCTGCCGAATTCTTGACCACAATCGAGTAAACTTTCAGCGTCCGTTGTCCTTGCAATTGTGCAGGTGATGCAGGGAAAGATATTCACTTAAGTATTGACCGGTATAAGAACCGGGAAAACCGCAAATTTGTTCCGGGGTGCCTTCAGCAACCAGCATACCGCCCCGGTCACCGCCTTCCGGCCCAAGGTCAATGATGTAATCCGCCACTTTGATGATGTCCATGTTGTGTTCGATGATCAAAACCGAATTTCCGGCATCCACCAATCGCTGTAACACTTCAATCAATTTATGGACGTCCGCCGCGTGCAAGCCAACCGAAGGCTCATCCAGCACATACAGGGTGCGCCCCGTCGCTCGTCGTGAGAGTTCACGGGATAATTTGACCCGCTGAGCCTCGCCGCCGGAGAGTGTGGTGGCTGGCTGCCCGATTCGGATATAACCCAGCCCCACATCTTCCAGCGTGCGCAATTTGTTGACGATTGCCGGAAAGGCAGAAAAGAAATCCAGCGCTTCACTGACGGTCATATCCAGCACTTCGGCGATATTTTTCCCTTTGAAACGCACCTGCAATGTCTCACGGTTGAATCGCGCCCCATGGCAGACATCGCAGGGAACATATACATCCGGTAAAAATTGCATTTCAATCCGCAACTGCCCCTGACCCTGACACGCCTCGCAGCGTCCACCGTGAACATTGAAAGAAAACCGTCCGGCTTTGTAGCCGCGCAGTTTACTCTCCGGCAATTCGGCAAACAATTTGCGGATTTCATCGAATAAACCGGTATAAGTGCCGGGGTTGGAACGCGGCGTTCTTCCAATTGGAGATTGGTCAATGTTGATAATCTTATCGAGGTGTTCCAGCCCCTCAATGCGCTCGTACTCTCCCGGTTGAGTGTGCGCCCCGTTCAAATCACGGGCTAACGCATTGTAAAGCACATCCACCATCAGTGTAGATTTTCCCGACCCGGAAACACCGGTAATGCAAACCAGTTTACCAAGTGGAATGGTTACATCCAGATTTTTCAGATTATTGGCGCGCGCGCCAATGATGCGCAGGGCTTTACCGTTGCCATTCCGTCGTTTGGGCGGCAGTGGCACCTGCTGACGGCCGGAGAGATAAGCCCCCGTCAGCGATTGGGGGTTTTCCAGAATCATCTGCGGAGTACCTTCCGCGACGATATAGCCGCCATGTTCCCCCGCACCCGGGCCAAGGTCAATCACCCAATCCGCCGCACGAATGGTTTCCTCATCATGTTCCACCACCAGAACGGTGTTTCCCAAATCGCGTAACCCTTTGAGAGTTGCCAGCAGGCGGTTGTTGTCGCGCGGGTGCAGACCAATCGAGGGTTCGTCCAGCACGTACAAGACGCCCATCAGCCGCGAACCAATCTGAGTAGCCAGACGGATACGCTGCGCTTCACCACCGGAAAGCGTACTGGCGGACCGGTTCAGGGTCAGGTAATCCAGCCCTACATCCACCAGAAAACCCAGCCGGGCTTCAATCTCCTTCAAAACCCTGCCGGCGATCGCCTGATCGCGTGCCGAAAGTGGGGATTGCGGGCCATTCAAACGTTTGACCCATTCGAGTGTTCGATTAACCGGCCAGGAAGTCACCTCAACGATGTTGTAGTTATCCACCGTGACTGCCAGCGCTTCGGGCCGCAAACGGCTGCCGTGACAGGTGGGGCAAGGACGGTCGCTCATAAATTCGGTGATCTTGTTGCGGATATACTCCGAAGAAGTCTCCCGGTAGCGCCGTTCCAGATTGGGAATGACCCCTTCAAAGGCAGTCTGGTAGGATGACTGCCGGTCATTTCGACCGTGAAAATGAACGCGGACTTCCTCGCCACCAGTACCGTACAGGATTTTATCCAATTTCTCTTTGGGGATGGTGTGAACCGGGGCATCCAGGTCAATATGATACCGTGCCGCAACCGCTTCAACCATTTGCCAGTAATAACCTCCCTGGTCGCGCGGGCCATTCCATTCCAATGCAATAATCGCCCCGTCATTCAAAGAACGTTCCTTGTCAGGTATCAGCAAATCGGGATCAATTTCCAGTTTGCTGCCCAAACCCTGACAATCGGGGCAGGCGCCATGCGGGGTGTTAAACGAAAATGTACGTGGTTCAATTTCCGGCAACGAAACGCCGTGTTCCGGACAGGCGAGGTGTTCAGAGTAAAACAAATCCTGAGGCGGGTCAGTAGAAAGATTTTGAATAATTAAATACCCCTCACCCACTTTCAGGGCGGTTTCTACCGAATCAGTCAATCGTGAGCGGGCAGCCTGTTCTTCTTCAGCGGTCTCTGGTTTACTTAAAACCAGACGATCCACCACGGCTTCAATGTTGTGGATCTTATAGCGGTCAAGTGTGATCTCATCATCCAATGAATAAACCACACCATCTACGCGCACCCGCACAAAACCGGCTTTGCGGATCTCATCAAAGACCGCCTGATAGGTGCCTTTTCTACCGCGCACAATCGGGGCAAGGATGAGGATACGTGTCCCTTCCGGCATTTTTTCTATCGCATCCACAATCTCCTGAGCAGACTGCCGAACCACCTCGCGACCGCAAACCGGGCAGTGAGGGATACCCACCCGTGCAAACAAAAGCCGCAGGTAATCATACACTTCGGTAACCGTCCCAACTGTTGAACGCGGATTGCGAGAGGTGGCTTTCTGGTCAATCGAAACCGCTGGTGACAACCCCTCAATCGAATCAACATCCGGTTTTTCCATCTGGCCCAGGAACTGCCGCGCATAAGCCGAGAGCGATTCCACATAACGACGCTGCCCTTCGGCAAAGATCGTATCGAACGCCAGTGAACTTTTACCCGACCCCGAAAGGCCGGTAATCACCACCAGTTGATCGCGTGGAATTTCAACGGTGATATTTTTCAAGTTGTGTTCGCGAGCGCCGACTACCCGAATGACATTTTGGGTCATATCTATAACCTTTTTTTTAGAAACTTTATTCTATTATAACATGCCTTTCGGGCATGAAAGCAATTTTGAATCAGGCAATCCATAATTGTACCGCAAATCATAAATGCCTCGTGATTGTTAATAACTCTTAACCTCTTTTTCGCCCATGGATTACATTGGCTATGTATAATCTTTCTATTCCACGAGATCACTTTGGAGAGTGAACATGGACGAACAGAAACGCAAACGCGCCATTTGGGCATGGACAATGTACGATTGGGCCAACTCCGCCTTTGCCACTACCATTATGGCAGCCGTGCTGCCGGTTTATTACACCTCGGTTGCCGCTGCAAACCTCCCGCCAAACATTGCTACCGCCTACTGGGGATTCACCACTTCCATTTCTGCCCTGCTGGCGGCCATCATCAGTCCCATCCTTGGAGCAATGGCCGATTTCAGCGGCGCGAAAAAACGCTATCTGACCATTTTCATGATTCTGGGTGTGACCGGCACGGCACTCCTGTACTTTGTGCGCACCGGCGACTGGCTGCTTGGTTCACTCTTTTTCATTTTAGGAAACATCGGCTTTGCCGGCAGCCTGGTCTACTACGATGCTTTACTGCCTCACGTTGCCAGGCCCGATGAACTGGATCAGGTTTCCTCACGCGGTTATGCAATGGGCTACATCGGCGGAGGTGTGCTGCTGGCCATCAACTTAGCTATGATCCTGTTTGTGCCGGGATTTTTTCCACCCGAACAGGAAGCCGAAATCACACAGTTGATGACCCGCATGGCCTTTTTGACCGTTGCGGTGTGGTGGTTTATCTTCACTCTCCCGCTTCTGAATTACGTCTCTGAACCGAAACGGCGGATTTTACCGGGGGAAGAAAAATTTAACCCTGTTCAAGCCAGTTTCAGCCGCCTCAGTACTACTTTCAAGGAAATTCGCAACTACCGCGATCTTTCGATTTTCCTGCTGGCGTTCTGGGTTTATGCCAATGGAATCGGCACCATTATCACCATGGCCACCGCTTACGGCAACGAAATCGGCATTGGACAAACAACCCTGATCGGCACTTTATTGATGGTGCAATTTCTGGCTGCACCGTTCGCAATACTCTTCGGGCGGCTGGCAAAGCGGATTGGGCCGAAAAAAGCCATTTACCTCAGCCTGTCCGTTTATACGCTGATTTCGATTATGGGCTATTTTCTGCAATTTGAATGGCAATTCTGGGCATTGGGTGCGTTGGTTGCTACCGTTCAAGGTGGTAGTCAGGCGCTCAGTCGTTCGGTGATGGGACGCATGATCCCCAAAAGCAAATCTGCGGAGTTTTTTGGCTTTTTTAGCGTGTTTGAAAAGTTTGCCAACATCGCCGGCCCGTTCCTGTTCGGCGTTGTTTCAACGCTGACTGGTGCAAGCCGTTTGAGCATCGTTTCCCTGATTTTCTTTTTTGGGATCGGTATGTACCTCCTCAGCCGTGTCAATATCGAACGCGGTATGAAAGTGGCTGAATTGGAAGAACAAACCCTGATTGATCAGGATGTCCTCAATCAACCAGCCTGACCATCAACCGAGCAAACCGCTCTGGACGGCTGCAAACAACAACGAAATCAGCAGGATCATTAACCCGATCGCAACGGTGAGGGCGGTCATTAATCGGCTTCGCATCCAATCCTCCTCCTATACCAGATCAAACCGCTCCGAATGAACATCACCGGCAAAGAAACCCATCCTGGCAAGCGCATCTTCAACAGCGTTCATCATCGGAATCGGGCCGCAAATGAAAATCTCCGTCTGATTTTTCCGGCGCTCTGGCAATAACCAGCGATCCAGAACCTCGCGGGTGATATAGCCCTTTTCACCCTGCCATCCTTCTGGAGGGTTTTCCAGAACATACACCACTTTCAGATTCAATCGCCCTTGTAACTCCTCGATTTCATCGCGCAGGGTCAGGCTTTCCAGATCCCTACCCCCGTAAATCAACAACAGCGGCCGTGGATCGTTTCGTTGGGCCAGCGCGTGCAGCATACTCACTACTGGTGTAATGCCAACCCCGCCGGCGATGAAAACAAATTCTTTGGCGTGAGGGTGGCGGTCAATGCTGAATGCACCGTATGGACCATCCACATACACCACGTCGCCGGGTTTCAACTCTTTTATCCGGCGGGTAAAGTCCCCCAATTCTTTGATGGTAAAGCGCAAACGGCCATCGCCAGCCGGGGCGTTTGAGAAAGAAAAGGGATGCTCGGCATCCTTGAAAGGTGAGCTGAAGGCGGTGATCCATGCAAACTGCCCTGGTTGAAAATCAAATCCGGCATGGTTGTCCGGCTGCAAAACCAGCGACCAGCAGCCACCGCGCTCTGGTTTGACTTCTTGCACGCGGTAAGGGGTTCGCAAGAGTTGCCAGGGCTTCCACACCCTGGTGTAAAGCAGCAAACCCACAAAGAAAATCGAGTAACCCGCCCACAACAGCCGCTTCCAGGGTACATTGATGTACCAGTTGACCCCTAATACATGCAACATTGCAAAAGCGACCGCCGCCGTAGCCAGCACACCGTGCCAGATCCGCCAACGGGTATATTCAATCTTCAACGGCTTGCGCCACAAGGCCATCACAATCAATCCGCAGAGAGCCAGCAGGGATGTGACCGCAAACCGAGCCCGCCAGGGCGTTTCTGGTGAAAAAATATTCAAAATGCTGATTGGGTGAATTTGAGGAACAAAGAGAAGAATTGGGTGGATCAGGATTAAAACAAAAGCCAGAATCGAAATCTGGCGGTGAAATTGATAAACCACGTCCGCCCCATAAGGAGCTTTGATGGTTTTGAAACGGGCTGTCAGTGCAAATTGCAGGGCCATCATCGCCAGCCCCACAAACCCCAGCGCCACCGACAATTCGCGGATAAACTCACGCCCAGGCGGTCTGGGAGGTAAAAACATGACCATAACCGGTAAAAGGGTCAGAAACAAATAAACCAGAATCCAGAAAATACCTTGGAGGATACGCTTAAGTCTATTATTCATGGTCATCGCCCGTTTCATTTTCAATATCATAACATACGCCCTGCGAGATTTTTTAACCCGCAGGGCGTTGTTGTACAAGCCTTGAACGAACGATGACAGCGGTTACGGGGCGGTTAACTCATACAGTTCAATCAGCACACCGCCGCTGCTCTTGGGATGAATAAAGGCCATCTTTCGTCCCGGCAGTTCCAGAGGTGTCTCGTTGATCAGGCGCACACCCTTGGCCTTCAAGTCTTCCAGCATCCCCTGAATGTCATCCACCTCAAAACACAGGTGGTGCATTCCACCGCCGCGCTCAGCAAGGAATTTGGCCACCCCCGTATCTTCACTGGTGGGGCGCACCAGTTCCACTTCACTTTCGCCAACCGGAATGAACACAACCGTCGCTTTTTGGCTGGGAACATCTTCAATATGATCCACCGCAAGCCCCAACGCATCCCGCCAGAAGGTCAGAGAAGCATCCACATCCGGTACGGCAATTGCCACATGGTTGATTTTCTTGATCTTTGCCATTTTTCACTCCTTGAACTAAATCCATGCGGGAGGCACATATTCTCCCCACACCTTGCGTAAAACACCGCAAATCTCCCCCAAGGTTATATCATTTTCCACCATGGTAATGAACAGGGGCATCAGATTTTCATTGCCTTTAGCGGCAATTTCCAGCTGTCCCAGCAGCTCAGAGACCTTTGCCGAATCTCGCCCGGCTCGCAATTCTGCCAGTCGCTGGCGTTGCTGCTGCTCGATGGATGGGTCCACCCGCAAAGCTTCCAGCTCGATCTTTTCTTCCACCTGGAATGCATTCACCCCGACCACAATCTGTTCTTTACTTTCAACCGCTTTCTGATAGCGGTAGGCGGCATCCTGAATCTCGTTTTGGATATAACCGCTTTCAATGGCAGCCAGCGCCCCGCCCATTGCATCTATTTTCTGGATGTATTCGCAGGCGCGTTGTTCTATCTCATTGGTCAAGTACTCGATGACGTAAGAACCCGCCAGCGGGTCAATCGTATCGGCTACGCCCGATTCGTAGGCGATGATCTGTTGTGTACGCAGGGCAACCCGCACCGATTTTTCAGTCGGCAGCCACAAGGCTTCGTCCATGCTGTTCGTATGCAGGGACTGCGTACCACCCAGCACGGCAGCAAGAGCCTGTATGGCGACGCGTACGATGTTGTTCTCCGGCTGCTGAGCTGTCAGCGTTGAACCGCCCGTCTGAGTGTGAAAACGCAACATCCACGATTTGGGATCCTGAGCGTGAAACCGCTCCCGCATGATTCTGGCCCACATCCGGCGTGCCGCCCGGAACTTGGCAATTTCTTCCAGAAAGTTGTTGTGGGCTGCAAAGAAAAAGGACAATTGGTCGGCAAAGCGGTCAACCTCCAGGCCGGCTTGAATGGCAGCCTGAACATACGCAATCGCATCCGCCAGGGTGAAGGCGACTTCCTGCACAGCCGTTGACCCGGCTTCACGGATGTGATACCCCGAAATGCTGATCGTATTCCAGCGCGGGACGTTCTTTCCGCAATACTGAAACACATCCGTAATCAGCCGCATGGATGGCGCCGGCGGGAAAATATAGGTGCCGCGTGCCACATACTCCTTGAGAATATCGTTTTGAATGGTGCCTCGCAACCATTTTTCCTCAACACCCTGGCGGCGGGCAACTGCAATATACATTGCCAGCAAAATCGCGGCTGGGGCGTTAATGGTCATGCTGGTAGAGACTTTGTCAAGCGGAATTTCATTGAAGAGAATTTCCATGTCCCTCAGAGAGGATATCGAAACCCCCACCTTGCCGACCTCACCGCTGGCAATCGGGTCATCAGCATCGTATCCGATTTGAGTGGGCAAATCAAACGCAACCGAAAGCCCGGTCTGCCCCTGCTGAAGCAAATAGCGATAACGGCGATTGGATTCTTCTGCCGTTGCGTAACCAGCATACTGGCGCATCGTCCAAAAACGGCCACGGTACATGGTGGGTTGGACGCCACGAGTGAATGGATACTCCCCCGGAAAACCCAATTCTTTGAGATAGTCACACTTAAATGGCAATCCCAGCCGTGGTAAGGGAATTTGAGAGGGTGTGAAAAATTCAGGCCGACGTTCCGGATATTTGGAAATTAGAGGTTTGAGGACTTCTTCTTCCCAACGTTTTCGTTCGGATTCAAGCGACATTTTTTCCTCTTTCTAAAAAAGGTGAACCTGATTTTAGTATACCGTAGGCTCTCTCAATTCGGACTGGAAGAATTTATGGTAAACTACAAACAAATTTCCTGACCTGCGCAAAATTTCCCTGCGGGGGGCATTTTTTTTGAACGCTGCCCGGAAGGATTTTGATGACTCCATTCCTGCAATTAATCTTTGTACTCACCATTATTCTCTTTGCATCAAAATTGGCCGGTTATCTGACCACCCGGTTGGGGCAGCCGGCAGTACTGGGTGAATTGCTGGTCGGGCTGTTGCTTGGCCCGTCATTGATTGACCTGACACACCTCGTTTTCATCACCGACCGCCACCTGAGCGAGGTTGTGGCAGAGTTCGGCGAAATCGGCGTTCTGGTGCTGATGTTTCTGGCGGGTTTGGAACTCCATTTTTCAGAGCTCACCCGCAATACCCGCGTGGCGGCTTTCAGTGGAATTCTGGGGGTGTTGACACCGGTTGGGCTGGGAATTCTGGCAGGTGAAATGTTTGGTTACTCTTTCGACAACGCTGCCTTTATTGGACTGACGCTAGGCGCAACCAGTGTCAGCATTTCTGCCCAAACCTTGATGGAATTAAAAGTATTGCGCAGCCGGGTTGGATTGGGATTACTCGGCGCAGCCGTGTTCGATGATATTCTGGTCATCCTTTTGCTTTCCACCTTTCTTGCACTTTCGGGCGGGGGTTCGGCGCTGGACATCTTATTGGTATTGCTAAAGATGATTGGATTTCTCAGTCTTTCGGCAGCCTTTGGTTTGTGGGTTCTCCCCAAACTTTCCCGTCGGATCAGTAACATGCCCATCAGTCAAGGCATTTTAACCTTCAGTCTGATTATCATGATGGTGTATGGGCTGGCCGCCGAATTGATTGGCGGCATGGCAGCCATCACCGGCACTTTTCTGGCCGGTTTGATGTTTGCCCGAACGCCCGAAAAAAGTCAAATAGAGCCGGGATTACGCTCGCTGGCTTACAGTTTCTTTGTGCCAATATTCTTCGTCAACATTGGCTTGAGTGTAGATACTCACACGCTCAATTTGAATGCCCTATGGTTGATGCTGGTCATCAGCACTTTTGCTATACTGGGGAAAGTGATTGGCTGCGGTTTGGGAGCAAAACTGGGCGGATTCAACTGGCTGGAATCGCTACAACTTGGCATTGGCATGATTTCACGTGGAGAGGTGGGCTTGATTGTTGCCAGCATTGGTCTGGCGGAGGGTTATATCAACGAAACCGTATTTTCCGCCATCGTTGGCATGGTTCTGATTACCACCCTCCTCACCCCGCCCTTGTTGCGTGCGTCCTTTAGAAAAGTAACCGTTTCTTCGCCAGCCCCTGTTCAAGAATAAGTAATCCCGATTGATTACGGGAGGACCATATGTACATGATTTTCTTTGTTTTACACAATCCGGAACTTCTCGAACAGGTGTTGAACGCCTGGGAGGAGGCCGGTGTTGGTGGGGTAACCATTCTTCCCAGCACCGGTTTGGCTCGCATCCGCGCCAAAGGAGCGTGGCGCGATGATTTGCCGCTCTTTCCCAGTCTGGAGGATTTTCAAGAACATCTCCAAAATCTCAACCGCACCCTGATCACCATCGTAGAAAACGATGCCATGGTAGATAAAGTAGTGGCAGCAACTCAACGGGTAACCGGCGATCTCAATCTGCCCAATACCGGCATCCTCTCGGTATTACCGGTGGTTCGCAGTTATGGTCTGAACCGTATTCCGGATGTCAATGGAACATAAGCCGGTTTGATTTGACGGAAGTAGAAGGGTCTGGTAGAATCATCGGGCTTTGAGCGTTGTACCCTTCGCTCTCAGCCGAAACTCAATTTTTTTGGAATGAAAGGGCTTGAACCATGAAAGTATTGTTGATTAAGGACGTTTACAAACTGGGCCGCGCTGGAGATGTGAAGAAAGTGGCCGATGGCTTTGGACGAAACTATCTGATTCCGCAAGGATTGGCCGTCCTGGCTACACCCGGCACACTTAAGCAGGTGGATCAAATCCGCGCTAAAGCTGCTTCTCGCCGCCAGGAATTGAACAGCGAAATGAGCAGTGTCGCCGATAAATTGAACGGCAAGTACTTCACTTTTGCCTCCAAAGCCGGTGAAACCGGTAAACTGTACGGCTCGATCACCACCCAGATGATTGCCGATGCAATTAAGCAAAATTTGGGGATTGAGGTTGACCGCCATCAGATCGAATGTGAGCCGATTCGTACTTTGGGCGAACATGTTGCCCACGTCCGTTTGACGGTTGACCTGGTGCCTGAAATCCGCATCCTTGTTCACCGCGAAGGTGAAGTGGTGCAGGTTCCCTCTGCCGAAACCGAAACCCCGGCTGAGGAAACCGCCGAAGCCTGAAAAAATTACCCGAAAGAGGAACCTCTCAAGACCGGCCAATGCCAGCGATTCCACGGCAGGCCGGTCTTTGATTGAGGGTATAATACGGCAATGAAACTCACCATCGGGCAATACCTGCGTCAACTGCGTGAGGAACGCGGCATCAGCCTCGAGCAATTGGCTCAGACAACTCGCATCAACCCCACATACCTCCGCGCGTTGGAAAACGACGAAATGTCTTTGCTGCCTTCAACCGTTCAGGCACGGGGTTACCTGCGCCTGATTGCCGGCACCTATAACATTGATCCGCAACCATTGCTGGACGCATATCCAGACAAGGAAATTCTCCTACCCACAATAGCGGAGGAAGCGAGTCCATCGGAGACTTCCGAGCCGGTTACGGCCACTCCGCTTCCCGATGAGGATAATGCAATCCAAACACAAGAACGACTGGAGGACGAGGAAATAACCTTACCAGAAACAGAAGAAGTCAGCTCCGAAACCGTCCCGGAAACTTCTGTTCCCATTCCAGAAGGAACCCTCATTACGCCGGCACCGGTTGAAGGAAGTTCCTCTTTCATTTTTTCCCAAATTGGGCAGCAATTTCGCACTCAACGCGAAGCATTGGGAATTTCGCTGGAAGATGCTGAACGGTTTACCCGCCTTAAAGCCCGTTATTTACAGGCCATCGAGGAAGGACATTTCGATCAGCTACCATCCCTTGTTCAAGGCCGAGGGATGCTGCGCAACTACGCCGAATTTCTCAACCTCGATAGTGAAGCCATCCTGATGCAATTTGCGGATGGTTTACAACGCCGAAGGCTGGAACACCTGACTACTACCACGCCTGCCCGCTCCACTCCCTCCGCGACACCCGTACGCACACCCAACCCTCTCTCGCTTTTTTTGCGGAGATGGATGACACCCGATTTGCTGGTGGGTGGTTTATTGTTTGCAATCCTTCTGGTGTTCGTCGTTTGGGGGACGGCACGCGTTTCCGGCTTACAGGATCAGGAGGTACAGGCAACACCCCCCTCTATTTCCGAATTGTTATTAAACACAGCCGACGTAAACGGTTTGAGCGAACCGACCTCCACGCCATCACCCCCGCCAGCCGCTGCCCAAAATAACGGCAGCGCACTTCCCCCGGCAACGGCAGAAGGTGAAGAAACCCAGGCCACCGGTCAGCTGCCCTCCAGCACCGACCCCGTGCAGGTTTACGTAATTGCCAATCAACGCGTCTGGCTGCGGGTTGTGGTTGATAATCGGGTTGCGTTTGAAGGGCGCACCATCCCCGGAAGTGCCTATCCGTTCACCGGAAAACAAGCCATCGAATTAACCAGCGGAAACGCAGCCGGACTTCAAATTGTGTATAACCAGAACAATTTAGGGAATTTAGGGGCATCTGGCGAAGTGCTCCGCTTGATCTTTACCGCTGAAGGTACGGTTGTCCCAACCCCGCTGTTCACCAGCACTCCAGCGCCAACCCTGCCCCCCACATTTACCCCTCAGCCTACCCAGCAATTACCCACCCCAACCGTAACACCATTTGTTCCTTAGAGGTTGAATGAATTCCAAAAGTTTTTATCTGCTTTCTTTAGGTTGTTCCAAAAACACAGTCGACTCGACTTCCATGGCTGAATTGCTCCAACGCGCCGGCTATCAGCCAACCGAAAAACCGGCCCAAGCCTCAGTTCTGATTGTGAATACCTGCGGGTTTATCCAACCCGCCCGTGATGAATCCATCCGCGAGCTGCGCGCTTTAGCCCGCCGCAAACGCCGTGGACAGGTACTGATTGCCGCCGGCTGCCTGACCCAGCGGTATCGAGAATGGGTTTTAGAGCAGGTGCCCGGTATTGACGGCATAATGGGGACGCGCCGCTGGATGGATATTCTGGAGGTAATAGAGAAAATCCGCCAATTCCCGCCTCAGCCGGTTTATCACATTCCGGAAGATGGGGTTATTGGGCGGGATGAAAAAGGGGTCTTGCGCGCTGCGGTTCAGGGCAGCAGCGCATATCTGAAGATTGCGGATGGCTGTCGCCGCCCCTGTGCTTTTTGCGCCATTCCACTGATCAAAGGCACGCTCGTCAGCCGCCCGGCGGAGACGATTATTCAGGAAGCCCAACGATTGGAACGGCAAGGTGTTCAGGAACTGATCCTGATTGCTCAAGACACCACCGATTACGGGCATGACCTCGGCATCCGGGACGGCCTGCCAGCTTTGCTGGAAGACCTCTTGAAATCCACCTCAATCCCGTGGATTCGCATCCTTTACGCTTTTCCCGGTTATGTGACCGATCGCTTAATCGAGATCATGGCATCCAACCCGCGTTTGTTACACTATCTGGATATGCCTCTCCAGCATGCCCATCCTGCCACCCTCAAACGGATGCGCCGCCCGGCCAACATGGATTGGGTTTATCGAACCCTGGAGAAAATGCGCTCTGCCATGCCGGATCTGGCCATCCGAAGCACATTCATTGTCGGCTATCCCGGTGAAACAGAAGAGGAATTTCAGACTTTATTGGATTTCTTACAAGATGTTCGGTTAGACCGGGTTGGGGCTTTCACCTTCTCCTTTGAACCCGGCACCGCCAGTGAACCGCTGGGCGATCCTGTCCCGGCCGAGGTAAAACAGGAACGGTTGGAACGGTTGATGAAATTGCAGGAAAAAATTTCCCTGCAACGAAATCAGACCTTGATTGGTAAACGCCTGGAGGTTTTGGTCGAAGGAGTTGACCGCAATTTGTCCATTGGCCGGTCTTACCGTGATGCTCCTGAAATTGACGGGCTGGTATTTATTGAAGGGAAAGTCCCTGCAGGTAGCATCGTTCCAGTGCAGATCAGCGGGGCTTTGCCGCATGATTTGACCGCCATTCCCATAGGAGACTGATCCCATACCACTTCCATGAAACGCCTGCCTGACCTGACTGCCCTGCTTCTGGCGCTGCTCACCCTTGTGGTGGTTTATCAGGTTACAACCAGAATCTACGAAGGGGTGCCGCATATTGAAGATGAAGTGGCTTATTCGTGGCAGGCTTCCCTTTACACCCGCAATCAACTCGCCATCCAATCTCCACCCTGCCCGCGTTGTTTTCTGACGCCCTTTGTGGTGGATTACAACGGATTACGCTTTTCCAAGTACCCTCCCGGTTGGCCGGCTGTGCTTTCTCTGGGTGTACGGTTGGATCTACGCGACTGGGTCAACCCCTTACTTGCCGCCCTGTGCATCTGGTTGACCTACCGACTGGTCAGCCGTCTGACCCGCCCGATCATCGGTATTCTGGCGGCCCTGTTAACCCTCACTTCGCCATTCTTTCTGTTAAATGCCGGAACATTACTTTCCCATATCTGGTCGTTCTTTCTGACTCTGGCCTTCCTGATGGCGTGGCTGGAAATGACAATCCTTCACCCCTCCATACCCCGCTGGATGAGTGTGCTACTGGGTGGTTTTTCGCTTGGATTGCTGGCGCTCACCCGTCCGCTCACGGCGGTAGGGGTGGCCTTTCCCTTTTTGATAGAGGGCATCATCCGCCTGTTTAAATCTTCTCCCGCCGTCCGCATGGCGATGATCCGTACAGGAATACTGGCAGGCCTGCTGGCGGGTTTGCTTTTTGTCTGGCAGTATGCTGTGACCGGCAACTTCCTGCTCAACCCCTACACCCTGTGGTGGGAGTATGACAAAATCGGTTTTGGCCCCGGCATCGGCGTTCAAGAAGGCGGGCATAATCTCTACTGGGCAAGGTTGAACCTGAAACACAGTTTGCACAGCGGTGTAAGTGACCTGTTTGGCTGGGGGCGAGTCTCATGGCTGTTCTTACCTTTCGGTTTATTTGCCCTCCGCCGTCAGAAAACGGCCTGGTCAACTCTTGCAATTGCACCTTCTCTGATGCTGTTTTACATGCTTTACTGGATTGGTGCGCAACTCTACGGGCCGCGTTATTACTTTGAAGGACTGATCAGCGTCACTTTGCTAACAGCAGCCGGCATTGCATGGCTGGCGGGTAAATTAACTGCCGATCCGCCATTCACGGTTGGTTGGTGGGCTTCCCGCCTGCGGTTTGGGCTGGTTGCCGCTGTTTCCACGGCTTTGCTGGCATGTAACTTGTGTTTCTATCTGCCGGCCCGCTTAGGCGGGATGATTCACCTTTACGGTGCAAGCCGTGAGCAGCTATTGCCCTTCCAGAGTCAAAACGCCACCCAATTGACCCCCGCACTGATCTTTGTTCATCGCCAGAATAACTGGCGGGAATATGCCACCTTACTGGAACTCAGTTCTCCCTATCTGGACACACCCTTTGTGTTCGTTTTCAGCCGGAGCGAGGAAGAAAATCAACAAGTCATGCGTGCCTTCCCGGGACGCAAAATCTGGCATTATTACCCGGATGAACCGTACCGCTTCTACACCGCCCCGCGCCCGTAAGCAATCGAGTCAGGAAGAAGCCCGCGCCACGGCGGTCAACAGCAATACCACCACCGATAAAACCCCATTCAGAAGCAACAGGCGGTCTTCCTGTTTTTGTAAGCCCATCAATTTATCCGAAGGCAACTCCTTACCTGCAGCGCGCATCAAGGCCAGCCGGCGTAAAGCCGGTGTCAATCCCCAGGTGTTATAAGCACTGACCGCAACCATCAAAGCCACCACTCCGTGTTTGGCAAGGATCGCCACCGACCAGCTGTTTTCAATCGCTAAAAATCCCTCATAGGCCGGATGAGCGCTCATCTGAAACATCCCCGTCCCGGTCAACACCACCAGACTGAACCAGCCAATCTGTTGAAGACGGTTCTGCACTTTTTCCAGAAAGAGGGTGTAATCACTGGCATTCAGCATCCTTCTGGCATTGGGAATCACCAGAATCCCCAGCGCTGCCAAACCGCCCAGCCATGTCACCGTTGCCAGCATGTGCAGCCAGTATGCCAGTGCCAATCCCCAATCGGGTAGATTCTCCATAGAACCTGCTATCCTCCTGAGGGCGTTTCCGTGGGGGTTTCCAGCGGGGGTTCGCCCCCATCAGGGGGGGTTGGAGTTAGGTCTTCCGGCGGTAAGGTTTCTTCCGGTTCTTCTTGATTCGGCGGATTGGCACAGTATTCTGCTGCCTGAGCCGCCGCACTTTCGGCAGTTGGATCCGGGCGGATGGTCAACGCATTGCGGTATTGAAGCTCGGCATCGCAGTACAAACCTTGCGTCATCAACTGATCGCCATAACGAATGGAAGCCACTCGATAGCGCTCCACCGCGGTCATTCCCGAAGCATCCCTTAAATTCGGCAGTGATGGGTAAATATCGGCAAAATATCGCACAACTCTCGCCCAATCCGCCCCCCAGAAACTGGCTGCTGAGAGGTACATGCGCGCCCAATTTCGATAATTCTGGGCTTCCACATCCAGCGGAGCAAATCTTTCCGCCAGCGTCAGGTTGTAAATCCCCACTTCCAACTCCCCGCGGCTGACGTTCTCAATCCCCAAAAAACGCAAGGCAATGTAGTACATCCCGTCCACATCCACCGAACGGTAGTTCACGTTCTTATCCCGCAACCGTTGTATGGCCTCAATCGCCTGCCCCCATTCCTTGTTTGCCAGGTGCTGGGCAATTTGATTGAAAATTTCTTCCTCACCACGCAAATCAGGGGTGGGTTCCAACGTTGGGGTAGGCGCTGCGGTAGGTGTCAGAGCCAGAGAATACAGCATATTGGCTTCTACCAATTTCTCCGCCGCTGCCGGAAAATCCGGCTGAAGCGAGATGACATATTCAAAGCGTTTGCGGGCGGTTTCATAGCGTCCGGATTCTAAATCAACCAGTCCCAGTTGAAACTGGTAGGTCGCTTCCATGATCACCTGACTTTGTTGAGCCTGTTTCCGCAACTCGATACCGGCGCGATATCCCAAAAACACACCGATTGCCGCCCCAGCCAACAGAAAAACAACTCCCACCAGAAAGACCCAGAAGGGTATTCTCTTACGCGGATTGGTTTCGGCTTGTTCTTCTACTTCTGCCCGACTATCGGCCGGCGAATGGATTTTGTCATTGATGGTAGCCTTGTCCGTCATGAGGGCAATTATACCCTACCTCAACCTCATAATTTAAGGATCAAACGCAATTCAGGTAGAAGGATGGGGATGGCTGCCAGCCCTCCGCCGGCCAGGGAAATCAGGCTTTGAAGTAAGGGATTCCAGTCCGCCATGAGGGTCATTCCCAACCAGACCACTGCCCCGCCGGCTGTCGCTGCCAGTAAACCGCGCAGCAGGCTGCCCCCCACCTGAAGCGAACGCACCAGCCGCCGGTTGAGGATCAGCAAAAGGAGAACTGCCTCGGCGGTGAATGCAATCGAGTCGGTCAGGCTGATGCCGGCCGCCCCCACCAACCGGTACAATTGACTGCCTACCAGCACATACACGGCAAAGGTAAAGCCGGCCCCCAATAAAGGAATCAGCGCATTTTGACGGGCATAAAACGACCGCACCGCCACTTCCACCAGACTTTGCCCCACCAGCCCCGCCAGATAAGCCCGCGTGACCCAGGTCAGCAAATCCGTTCCGGCAGAATCAAAATCAAACGCCAGTAACAGCAGGGGACGTAGTCCGAAAGATAAAATCACAGCCACCGGCAGGGTAATCGCAATCAACACCCGAACCGCTCGCTGAACACTGGCGAAGAACTCCTCGCGTTCCTGACGTGCCACCTGTTCTGAAAGGGTGGGCAGCAGTGCCGTCCCAATCGTCGTACCAATTAACGTTTCCGGCACTTGAAAGATCATCCACCCGTAGGTGAGTGCGGTAACCGCCCCTTCTTCCAATCGCGAAGCCAGATTATCGCGCACGATAAAAATCAACTGGATGAACATCATGGTGATCAGGCGGGGCCCCATCAGGCGCAGCACTTTACGGACCGGCTCGGTTCGCAACCCCAGCCCGCTGTTCCAGCGGAACTGGTAGCGAATTAAACCGGGAAGCTGTATCCCCAGGTGCAGCAGCGCGCCGAGGATCACGCCATACACCAGTCCGTGCACCCCCAGCCCAAAAGCCGGTAAGGTAATTCCCCCCAGCCGATAACCTTCCTGAGGCGAAAGCACCAGTGCGCCAAAAATTTGACCGAAGTTATACAACAGCGGTGCCATTGCCGGCAACAGAAAATGTTGATTGGCTTGCAAGCCCGCCATCACCAGGCCGCTGATGGAGAAGATGAGAGTGGCAATCAGATTCAGGCGCATCAGGTTGACCACCAGGTCTTGCTGGCCGCTTTCAAAGCCCGGCGCAATCCCCAATTCCCAGCGCACCATCGGATCCGCGAAGAGAGCGACCAGCACCGCCAATCCGGCAGTGACCAGAAACGCCAGATTGGCAATTTTGGAGAAGAGATTCCAGGCTGCCTGCCTGCCCCCCTTAGTGATTTCTTCCGCCAGCACCGGGATGAAAGCCATTGCCAGCGCTCCGCCGGAAATCAACGCAAACAGCAAATCCGGCAGGTTATTCGCGACATTGAACGAATCCAATTCCGCTGAAAGTCCGAACTGGCGGGCAATAATCACCTGCCGGATGAAGGCTACTGCTTTATCCAGCGCAAAAAAGACCACCAATAAAAAGGTGATGCGGCTGACCCGCGAAAACCGGGTGGGCTTATCCAAGGGCTACATCCAGCGCCATCATCACAGCGAAACCAAGCATCAGCCCGATGGTAGCCATGTCCGAATGTTCACCGCGCTGAGCCTCCGGTATCAACTCCTCGACGCATACATAAATCATTGCCCCGGCAGCAAAGGCCAGCGCGTAGGGCAGAATCGGCTGGATGAAAAACACCGCCGCCGCTCCCAATACACCGGCTATCGGCTCAACCAGGCCGGAAGCCTGCCCCATTAAGAAACTTTTCCAGCGAGAAACACCCTCGCGCCGCAAAGGCGCAGATACTGCCAGACCTTCGGGAAAATTCTGCAGCCCAATTCCAATCGCCAGTGCAACTGCTCCGGCAATCGTTGCCTCGGGGATGCCGCTGGCTGCCGCCCCAAAGGCGACCCCCACTGCCAGACCTTCTGGAAAATTGTGCAACGTGATTGCCAGCACCAGCAGAACGCTGCGCTGCCATGAGGTCTTGATTCCCTCTGCCGCGCTGAGCGGCTCGCGAACGTGAAGATGTGGCAACAATCGGTCAACCAGATAAAGAAAAGCGCCACCAAATAGAAATCCAATTACGGCCGGGATCCAGCCGGGGATCCCTAAACCGGTGGACATCTCAATTGCCGGCGCCAGCAGTGACCAGAAACTGGCAGCAATCATCACCCCGCTGGCAAATCCCAGTAAGGTATCCAGCAACCGCCGGTTGACTTCTCGGGTTAAGAACACACCGGCTGCCCCCAGAGCGGTGACCCCCCAGGTGAAGAGCGTCGCAAACAATGCTTGAACAACAGGATTGAAATTCTCCAATGCGGTAATCATTTACAACCTCTCGAACGATGCTTCTTCTACACTTTGTGGATGTCAGCCATTCGTAATCAGAATGCTTTATAATCTCCAACATGAATATGGGTCAATTATACATGGTTGCAACCCCGATTGGAAACCCGGAAGACATCAGCCTGCGGGCTATTCGCATTCTGGGAGAAGTTGATGTGGTCATTTGCGAAGAACGCCGCCAGGGCAGTACCCTGCTTAAGAAACTGGGCATCACCCCCAAACAACTGATTTCCCTCAATGAACACAACGAAGCCGAACAAGCAGCCACTCTCGTACAGCGGATGGCACTGGGCGAAAAGATGGCGCTGATCAGCGATGCTGGCACCCCCGTATTTGCTGACCCCGGTGCAGAACTGATCCGCCAGGCGGTTAAAATGGGCATTCCCGTAACTGCAGTACCGGGTGCTTCCTCGCTGATGGCCCTACTCAGCCTGCTGGATACAAAGGTCGAACGGTTTGTCTATGCTGGATTCTTATCGCGTTCTCCGCAGGAACGCCGTCAGGAATTGCAGCGCTTGCTGCGCCTGAATCTTCCCCTTGTCTTGATGGATACGCCCTACCGCCTGTCCAGTCTGCTGGAAGATATCGAAAAGACTGCCGGTAAAAATCGGCGGGTGACACTTGGTTTGAACCTGACCCTGCCGGGCGAGCAGGTTCTGCGCGGCACGGTGAGCGAAATCCGCCGCATGGTGCAGGATCGCAAAGCCGAATTTATCCTGCTAATTCATTGACTTCGATCCCCTATCCAGCGCTAGCCGAGGGCCAGGAGCTTAGCGGGTTGCTTGGGTTTGAGTGGAAAATCCGGAAGCCACCCAAGTCATTCCCACAGGCCGCGGCGTTGGCGTTGATCCAGCCTGTTCAAGCCAAGTTGCCGGGCAATTGCAACTGCCTCCTGGTATTCTTGTGAGGTAATCGGCCGGTTTAGACCGGGGTAGTTATGCGCCTGATAAGCCGGGTAATACTGATCCATCAGGTTGAGATAGACATTTTTGGAAATTTCATCCGCCAGAAATCGCAGCACTTTTTCGGTACCGGCCAGTTGATTGGGCAACACCAGATGGCGTACCAGCAGCCCACGCCGGGCAATACCCTGTTCATCCATTTGTAAATCTCCCACCTGACGCTGCATCTCACGCACCGCCGCACGGTTAACTTCAACATAACGCGGCACCCTCGAGAAGCGGCGGGCGATTTCACTATCCCCGTATTTCATATCCGGCATATAAATATCCACTATCCCATCGAGTAATGCCAGCATATCCAGCGAATCATAACCGCCGCTGTTGTAAACCAGCGGTAGGCGCAAACCGGCCTGTGCCGCGATCAGCACGGCTGCAATGATCTGCGGCACAACATGCGTCGGAGAAACCAGATTGATGTTGTGGCAGCCGGCGGCTTGTAACCTGAGCATGATTTCCGCCAGCTCCTCTGGCTCAACCTCACGTCCATTTCCCACCTGACTGATTTCAAAATTCTGGCAGAAGACACACCTTAAATTACAGCGGGCAAAGAAAATGGTGCCTGAACCAGCCCAGCCCCTCAGCGGCTGTTCTTCTCCCAAATGAGCGCCGAAACTGCTCACCTGAGCGCGGGCACCGGTCTTACACATTCCCCTCTCACCTGCCAGACGATTGACCCCGCATCTTAACGGGCACACATCGCAGGCTTGCAGGTGAGCATAGGCTTGTTCAATCCGCTGATGAGCCTCACCGCTTTCCAGAAGCCGACGGTAAACCGGTTCAATACTCATCGTGCAACCCTCATTTCAATTATAAACAAAGCCGATTGATTCTGAGATTCCCCTTCTTGGCTGTTGGGTGATTCCTTCTGGGGATTTTTGGAAGGTTATGATTTGATTAATCTCGATCTTCGGTAGCATTTCAGGTATGTTATAATGATTGCATGAGCGAGGAACCTCAACCCGCATCCGCTGAACCAACCAGTCAACCGTCAACTGCCGTTCCCGAATCAGCCCCATCAGAAAGATCCAGAGAGAACCGACGGGCGGCTGGTATCATTGCAGCCGTCGTTGTAATTGTCTTGCTGATGATCGGCGGGATCGTCCTGCTGGCACTTTCACCCGAAAGTACCACCGCCAAGGTTCGGGATATTTTTATCATCATCATGGCGCTGGAATCACTGGTATTAGGAGTGGCGGTGATCGTGCTGATCATTCAAGTCGCCACGTTGATCAACTTGCTGCAAAATGAAATCAAGCCAATTCTGGATTCAACCAATGAGACAGTTAATCACCTGCGCGGCACGACCCAATTCCTCAGCAACAATCTGGTTGAACCCGTCTTGAAACTGAATGAGTATCTTGCCGGCTTGCGTAAACTTTTTGACTTCATCCGCCCGGACCGGCGGTGAACCGGGTTGATGCGAAAACCCATCTATTTAAAAAATGCCAAAGAAAGGAGATTGAGATGTCTGAACGAGATGATTTTGGAGCCTTCCTGATCGGTTTTGTGATTGGAGGTTTGACCGGCGCCATTACGGCTTTATTACTTGCCCCCCAATCCGGCGAAGAGACCCGTGAGGTGATCAAAGAGCGCGCCATTGAATTGCGCGACAAAGCCTCAGAAACGGTCAATACCACCTATGCCGAAGCCGAAAAAGCAGCCAACGAGGCCTTGCGCCGCGCTGAAGAACTGCTGGAAAAAGCCAAAAAATCTGCTGAGGAACTGCAGCAAAAAGGCTCAACCTTACTTGAAGAACAAAAATCCAAACTGAGCAAAGCCGCCTCCAAGGCTGGCGATGCAGCCGAAGAAATCGGCGAAACCCTCTCTTAAATCAACCAGATTTTTCAAAGCAGCCGGACAAAATCTTCCGGCTGCTTTTGATTCAACCCACTATCCACATCGGGTCATGTATGTATTTCCGCTGGTAAAGACGGGTCAACGCTTGAGGCACAGCTCGCAGAATATCGCCCGCCAGCACCGAAGCCGATTGTCCGATCAGTTGCTCAGCGATTAAACCGGCGGTTGCATGAACCCACGCGGCAGTAATGGCCGCCGGGAATGGGGCAATCCCTTGAGCAAGAAGGCCTGCAATCAGACCGGTCAACACATCGCCGCTGCCTGCCCGTGCCAGTGCCGCAGAAGCCACCGGAATGTGATAAACCGTTCCATCGGGTGAGGCAACAACCGTAAATGCCCCCTTCAACACGACAACATGCCCCCATTGAGCAGCAAAACGGCGCGCCGTACCGGGCCGGTCAGCCTGAATTTCAGAAGTCGAGAGGCCGGTTAGAGCACTCATCTCACCGGGATGGGGGGTTAAAACCGACGGCGATGGCAATTTTTTATGCCATTTCTCAATCTTCGTCAACAGCCGCAGCCCATCCGCATCCACCACCATGGGAGGCAGGTCAATTGCCAGGTTGAAAAACTCCTGTACAAACCCGCCCACGGCAGGGGCAGTGCCAAAACCTGGCCCGATAAACAGAGCCGTCACCCGCTCAAGATGGGCAAGGATGATTTGAGCCGCCTGCGGCGCGATACTCCCCTGTTCTTCCGGAAGACTCAGCCAGGTAACCTCGCTCAATCGGCTTACCAGCGCATTGCGCACCGTCGGAATGACCGCCATCCTTACCAGACCAGCCCCGCTGCGATAGGCCGCCTCGGCTGCCAGTCCGGCTGCGCCAATGTAGTCTTCACAACCGGCTACCCCCAGCACCGTGCCAAACGTTCCTTTGTGGGCGCTTGCAGGTCTTGCCGGCAGCCATTCACGCACCCCGGCCCCGCAGGCGACGAAATCGCGTACTTCTTGCAAGGCCGTCAGATCGGTCGGCAGCCCGAGGGGCACCACCGCCAACTGACCGGTCAACTCCGCTGCCGGGAACCGTAACAAACCGGCTTTGACAGCATCCATGCAAACTGTCAGGTGGGCGGGGATGACCGCCGGAGAAGCCTCTCCGCTGTCGCAATCCACGCCGGAAGGGCAATCCACCGCCACAACGAACGGCAAGCCAACCAGATCGCGGATATGCGCCAAAACACGTTCCACCTCTGCTTTGAGGGGCAACTGAATGCCGGTTCCCAGCACGCTGTCCAGCAAAACATCACTGGCTGAAAGCCACTCATCCAGCCTGACAAAACCCGGATCATGGGCAAATTCCCCTATCTCCACGCCGGCCTTTCTGACTCGCTGCAAGAGAGCATCCTCAGCCGGGCGCGGACGCACCAGATAAGCCCTTGCCTTCCAGCCGGCCTGCGCCAGTGCTTCCAGCGCCACCAATCCATCTCCGCCATTATTCCCTGAACCGATTAAACCCAGCACACTGAGGCGCGGGAAAGTGTGCGGTAAACGCATAACCACCTGAGCCACACCGCGTCCGGCACGCTCCATCATTTCGGCGTAAGAAACACCCCGTGCATCCCCCTCGCGTTCAATCGCCCGCATCTGATTAACGGTTACCAGTGGAATCGGTCTCATTTTCATCGCCTCCTGCCAATCAATTATAGTCAACTTCCCCATGGTTAAATCCGGGAGTAATCCGCTACCTCACGGTATAATCTACCACATGCGCAAATGGCTCTATCTGGCTGTGTTTGTCTCCGGCATGACTACTCTGGCAGCCGAAATGTCCGCCTCGCGCTTGCTGGGCAATTATTTTGGCACCAGCAACCTGACCTGGGCAAGCATCATCGGTTTGATCCTGATTTACCTGACCGCCGGTTATTTCATTGGCGGACGCTGGGCGGATCGTTCTCCGCATTACTCGACCTTTTTTCAAATCTTGATCTGGGCAGCCTTTTCGATTGGCTTGATACCGCTGGCTTCACGTCCGATTTTGCGGTTGGCCGCCAATGCCTTCGACAACCTCGATTTAGGGGTCTTGTTCGGCTCTTTCAGCGTGGTGATGATTCTGTTCTTCATTCCCATCACGCTACTGGGCACGGCCTCTCCGTTTGCAATCCGCCTGGCGCTTTTGGATTCGCGAACGGCCGGCAGTGTGGCCGGGCGCATTTACGCCATTTCCACCCTCGGTTCATTCCTTGGCACATTTCTTCCGGTATTGATTCTCATCCCGCTGGTCGGAACTTACCGTACTTTCCTGACCATTTCGGCTTTCCTGCTATTGATTGCACTACTCGGACTGGGTGTTACCAGCGGCTGGCGGCGCACCCTGGGTTATACCTGGATGCCGGTCATTCTGATTCTGCTGGCGGTATTTGGAACACGCGGAACGGACAAGTCCAGCGCGGGGTTGATTTTCGAAACTGATTCGGCTTACAACTACATCCAGGTTCTGGAGTTCGGTCAAACCCGCTACCTGCGGCTCAACGACGGACAGGGGGTGCATTCGGTCTATCATCCCACCGAGTATTTTTACAACGGTCCATGGGAACAGGTGCTGGTTGCTCCATTTTTTAACCCACCCCCGGTGCAACCCGGCGACATCCGCCGCATGGCGATTGTCGGTCTGGCTGCCGGCACAACCGCCCGACAGGCTGGTTTGGTATTTCCCAACCTGATCATTGACGGCATTGAAATTGACCCGGAGATCGTTGAGGTTGGACGCCGTTACTTTGGGATGGATTTGCCCTACCTGAATGTCATCGTTCAAGATGGGCGCTGGGGGCTGGCACGCAGCAACCAAAAGTATCAGGTCATCAGTGTAGATGCCTACCGCCCGCCCTATATCCCATGGCACATGACCACCCTGGAATTCTTTCAACTGGTGCGAGATCGTCTGACAGATGATGGTGTCATGGTAATCAACGTTGGACGCAGCCCCACGGATCGTCGGTTGATCAATACCCTCTACACAACCATCGCACAGGTCTTTCCCAGCGTCCACATCATGGATTTACCGGATTCCTTTAACTCCATCCTGTTTGCGACCGTGCAGCCAACGGTGGCAGAAAACCTCGCTGCAAATTTTCAGCAATTGAGTCAATCTGCCGAAACCCCCTACCTGTTGCTCCAATCCATGGCGGTGACCCTTCAAAATCTGCAGCCCGCCCCGCCACCGGGAGTGGTGTTCACCGATGACCGCTCACCCATTGAGTGGATCACCAACGAAATGATTTTGGACTTTTTATTTTCCGGGGAAGTGGAGACCCTGCAATGAAAACCATTCGCTCACTTGTCCTCTCTATTTTGCTGCCGGCCGTTGTTTTATTTGTCATGATGACTTCGATACGGCTTTTGATGAATCCGCTTTTCCTGACCATTGAATACAACCTGCCCGGCTTCCCGCCAGATGCGTTTGGCTTTACCAAAGATGATCGTCTCCACTGGGCCAATCTCTCCCTCAAATATCTTTTGAACGATGCAGACATCTCATTCCTCGGAGATTTAAAGTTTGAAAATGGGTCTGCAGTCTTCAATGAACGCGAATTGCGCCATATGCTGGATGTAAAAATTCTGGTGCAGCAGATGATTCGAGCATGGATCATTTTAGGAATGTTTATTTTCCTGACCGGTGTGTGGGCCTGGCGCGGCAACTGGCTGGCCGATTACTGGCTGACCCTCTCGCGAGCCGGCTGGGGGGTGCTGATTGTCATCGGCTTGATTCTGGTAGGGGTTATGATTGGCTTCTCCGCGCTATTCACCGGCTTTCACCTGATCTTCTTTGAGGGAGACACCTGGCTTTTCTACTATTCGGACACACTCATCCGTCTGTTCCCGCTGCGATTCTGGCAGGATGCCTTTATCATTATGGGCATTCTCTCCGCTTTGGGCGGAGTTGCTCTAATATGGCTGGGTAAGCGCTGGTACCAGAAAGCCGCTGGCAGCCGCCCGAGGAATTGAATTCTCACAAAACCCAGCAGGCGTGGTGCGGGAAACTAATTACCACCTTTTCGTTGACTTTGGGCAATTCCAGTTTTCGCTCGTTGAACACATCCAGCAAAAGCGAGACACCCTCAACATCCAGCCAGATGCGGACAATCGCTCCCAAAAAGGAAATTTGCCGAACCAGCGCAGTCAGTTGATTCCAACCCTCCACAGATCCTAGCTTGACTTCTTCGGGACGAATTGCCAGCTTGGGCTGACTGCTAAGCGGCGTGCGATGGTTTTGCTCAACTTGAATGGTGTGTGTGCCAATCCGGTAAAGCCCGCCTTCACGGTCAACCACCTGAACCGGTATCAGGTTCAATTGTCCGATGAAGGAAGCCACAAACTCCGTTTGGGGATAATTGTAAATTTCAAAGGGTGTGCCAATTTGTTCAATCTTGCCCTTATTCATCACCACAATCCGATCCGAAAGCGACAGCGCCTCTTCCTGATCGTGGGTAACGTAGATTGTAGTAATTTTCAATTCTTGTTGAATGCGACGGATTTCTGCACGCAATTCGACCCGGATCTTGGCATCCAGGGCTGAAAGAGGTTCGTCAAGCAGCAACACGCGCGGGCGAATCGCCAACGCCCTGGCAAGAGCAACCCGCTGCTGCTGCCCGCCCGATAACTGATAAGGATAGCGTTTTTGAAGGTCTTCCAGTTGGACAATTTTCAAAATTTCCGAAACCCGCTGGCGGATCTGTTCAGCGGGCATTTTGCGTACCGAAAGACCGAAACCGACATTGTCCGCCACATTCATATTGGGAAACAACGCATAGGATTGGAATACCATCCCTACCATGCGTTGATTTGGCGGCAACTGGGTAATGTCCTCCCCTTCCAGCACAATCTGGCCCTGATCAGGCACCTCAAATCCTGCTACCATTCGCAGGGTTGTTGTCTTGCCACACCCGCTCGGACCGAGAAAGGAAACAAACTCACCACGCTCAACCTCAAGGTTGAAATTTTCTACCGCAAGGGTATTCCCGTAGAATTTGGATAAATTCGAAAGCAGAAGATAGGTCATATCGGTTGTCAACCTCAGTGGGCTCCTGCAATTTGGGTTTGGACTCTGCCGCGATTCAACAATTGAATCAAACCAATGAATGCCCAGGTCAGGGCGAAACTGATAATCGCCAGCGAGGAGGACTCATAAGTCTTGTTCTGCCCGACCAGAGACATGTACGGGCCAAACGCCCGGATTCCAACCAGAAAACTGGCTATGGTGAACTCCCCCATCACGGTTGCTACTGCTAAAAACGAACCGCTCAAAATAGAAACCCGCACATTGGGGAGAATGACCCGGAAGAGAATGGTACCCCAGCCGGCTCCAAGGCTTTGGGCTGCTTCAGTCAGGGTACGCACATCAATGGCTTGCAGGCCAGTATCAATTGAGCGGTACAAATAAGGCATGGTCAACACCACATAGGCTGCTACCAGCAGGACATTCGTCCCCGTAAAGGTATTGGTCAGGAAAAATGGTGCACCGCTAAAAACCCGTATCAACCCAAATACCAGCACAATCGCCGGAACGACGAATGGTAACATACTCACAAACTCGATCAACCCTCTCAATTGGGGCAATTTCAGGCGGATCCAGTAAACGGTTGGAAAAATCAGTAAAATGCCGGCCAGCGCAGTAAACACGGCCATTTCCAGAGAAAAAATGAAAGTTCTCAAAAACAACGGGTCAGCAAAGACGCGCTCATAAGCGAGGAAGCTATACACGCCTTTTCTGGCTTTCAGGGAAAACTCGAAGGTCGCCAGCAGCGGTAAAAAGAAATACAACCCGCCAAGGATCATCCAAAACCACGACCATAAAGTGTTGCGTTTGCTCATAGTCTCAGCCACCTCTCACTGCGCCGGCGCAGTAAGTAGTAAAGCAGGATGGCTCCTGCCATGACAATCACCATACCGATTGCCAGCGCATAACCCAAGCCGGTATTTTGCAACACATCGCCCTTGATTTGGGAACCAATCAAAATGGTAATCAAATTAATAAAACCGCCGGTCAAAGAGAGCGCCGTGGCATAGGCGCCAAAGGCATTACCAAACAGCAAAATCATGGCGCCCAGAATGGAGGGGGTCAGCACCGGCAACGCAACCCGCCGCCAGTAAGTCCAGGAAGAAGCCCCCAAATTCTCGGCGGCTTCACGCCACTCTCGCTTCAAGCCATCTAGTGCCGGCGTAATAATCAAGATCATCAATGGGAATTGAAAATACAGATAGGTGAGGGTCAGTCCCCAGAAACTATACAGGCTGAAACCGCGGTCATATAAATCAATGCCCGCCATTTTCAGCAAGACGGTCACCATGCCGGTTCGGCCAAGCGTTGCGATGAATGCAAACGCCAGCGGAACACCGGCAAAGTTTGAGGCAACCCCGGAAAAGGTCAACAGGGCGTTGCGTAGCCCTTTTGGCAATCCGCCAAGGGTAACTGCGTAAGCCATAAAAAAGCCCAATATCCCGCCGCCTATCGCCGATGCCAGACTGATGCGGATGGTCACCCAGTAGGCACTGAGGATAGATGGGCTGAACAGATCCAAATAATTTTGAAATGTAAAATTCCCCTGCCTATCCTGAAAACTGCCGCTCACCAGAGAAAATGAAGGTAAAAACACAAACAGGAAGATAAACAGAAAAAATGGCAAAACGCCCAGCCAGTTCAGCAGGGACGAGGGAACGGGACGCGCGTGACGCGCGTCCCGTTGTGTGGTTGAATTTTGCCTGAATTTACTTAACATCCGCGCCAACAACTTCCATCCATTTTTCGGCAATCAGTTGTTTGGCATTGTTGATTTGCTCAACAGTCGGGAATACAGCTTTGGCGTACAGTTCAGCCGGCGGCAGGGCATCGTTCAATTCCTGCGGAATGACGCCACGTTGCACCATATCATTGTAACGAATCGGGTGGCAGCCGCCTTTCAGCCAGATCAGCTGACCTTCATCCGAATAGAGGAATTCCATCCACAATTTGGCAGCATTGGGGTGGGGAGCATAGGCACTGATAGCCTGCAGATAGACACCCGCAATCACACCGCTCTGCGGAATGACGACCTCAATTTCGGGATTACCCGCCAGGGCATTTTTATCCGCCAGAGCGTTGTAGTCCCAGCGCATCACCACCGGAGTTTCACCTTTGGCAATGGTCGCCTGCTTTGCAATCACTGGCACAAAATTACCGGCATCATTCAATTTCTTGAAGAATTCCAAACCGGGGGTTACATCATCCAGCGTACCGCCGTTGGCCAGTGCCGCAGCCATAATGCTCATTTGGGCCTGAGCCGAAGCACGCGGATCACCCGCCAGCGCAACCTGCCCTTTGTATTCGGGCTTCAATAGGTCTGCCCAATCCTGCGGGACATTTTGAACGACGTCTTTGTTAACTTCAAAAGCCAGCACGCCGTAGTAGTCACCATACCAGTACCCATCGGGGTGCTTGACCTCGTCGGGAATGGTATCCCAGGTAGAAACCTTATAGGGCATGGTTAATTTTTCTTCAACCAGTTGCGGGCCGTAACCAAAGCCCACATCAATCACATCCGGCGCTTGAGGGCCTTTGTTATCTTTATTGGCTTTGATGGCTTCAATTTCATCCGCAGAACCGGCATCCGGGTTCAGCTCATTAACCTGAAGGCCGTATTTGGCCTTGAAGGTTTCAATTGCCTCCCCATAATTGCACCAATCATGGGGTAGGGCGATGACGGTCAACATACCTTCTTCCTTGGCTGCTTTCACCAGCGGATCGGTTTCACCCTGTTCGCCGGCAGGCGCAGCAGGTTGGCAGGCTGTCATAACCATCACTAACACTACTGCCAATACGACCATTATTCGAAAACGAGACGCGCGATTAGACATATTTCTCCTCCTGATCATTTTGGAATCAAACAAGGTTAATCTTATCAAAAGTACTTCCCCATAATCCATTAAGCGATGTTAAGGATTGGTAAAGGATTAGCAAAACCCGCATTTAAATTTTCTTAATCACAGCGAAGTAAAAAAAGAGATGAGCAACAGGTTTGTGCTCATCTCTTTGCTGGAAAAACTCTCAGCGGATTGCTACCGGATTTTCACGGTCGGATGCCGGATCGAACAGGTGGAAATTATCCATGTTGAAGACCAGCTGCACCTTATCCCCAATGTGGAAGCGAGTGCGCGGGTCAACGCGAGCCACAAAATTGTGTTTACCGCTGACCATGTAGAGGAAGATTTCATTTCCCATCAGTTCGGTAACATCCACTTTGCACTCAACCGATGCTGCATGGATGCCCGGCGGAGCGAATTGAGGATTGTGGATATCCTCCGGTCGAATCCCGAAGATCACCTCACGCCCGGCGAAGGGAGCATAGGTCTTCACCCGGTCTTCCGGGATCTTGACCGCAAAATCGCCAGTATCCACAAACAAATCGTTTCCATCTTTCCGGAGGTGGGCCGGGAAGAAATTCATGGATGGTGATCCAATAAATCCAGCAACGAACAGATTAGCGGGTTTATCATACAGATTTTGGGGGGTGTCCAATTGCTGCAAAATCCCTTTGTTCATCACCGCGATGCGAGTTGCCATCGTCATGGCCTCGACCTGATCATGGGTCACGTAGATAAAGGTAGTTTGCAGCCGTTGATGAAGCTTGCTAATCTCCGCCCGTGTCTGAACGCGCAATTTGGCGTCCAGGTTGGAAAGCGGCTCATCGAACAGGAATACCTTGGGTTCACGCACGATGGCACGCCCCACCGCCACACGCTGGCGCTGACCGCCGGACAATTCGCGCGGCTTCCGTTTGAGCAGATGCTCAATTCCCAAAATTGCCGCTGCTTCTTCTACTCTCCGTTGAATCTCTTGCTTGGGAACTTTGCGGAGCTTCAGACCAAACGCCATGTTGTCGAACACCGTCATGTGCGGGTAAAGCGCATACGACTGAAACACCATGGCAATGTCGCGATCTTTGGGCGGCACATCGTTGACCACTCGATCGCCAATCTTGACCTGTCCGTCGGTGACCTCTTCCAGCCCCGCCAGACAGCGCAGTGCGGTGGTTTTGCCGCAACCGGATGGCCCAACCAGCACCAAAAACTCTTTGTCTTCGATGTGGATGTTCAGGTCATTGAGTGCGACAAAATCACCAAACTTTTTCCAGACATGATCGTACGTAACACTAGCCATGAAAAACCAACCTCCTTCCGGAAAGAATATCGTGATTTGATTATAGCCCCTCTAGACAAAAAATACAATTGACAGGCGGCATGATATTTCATATTCACTTGGGGGATCCGATTTCTGGTAAACTTATCCTATACCGTTCAAAAATCAGGAAATTCTTATGCCAGAAAACCTTCGTTTTGGTCTCGCCAGAATGCACGTTGAGGCGGGTGAAGTGCGAGACTTTTTACCCTCCTTAATGACCCACATCGCCAACTGGGGTGGTGAGGTGGTTCTGGAGCATGGCTATGGCTCCGGTATGGGCCTGAGCGAGAAGGATTATCACGATGCCTGTCCCTCTGTGCGCTTTGCCTCTCACGAAGAAGTCTATCAACAGGATCTCGTGCTGGTGCTGCGCTACCCGGACGAAAACATCCTCAAAACAATGCGCAAAGGCGCCTGCCTGATCTCCATGATCCACTTTCCGACCCGTCCGCAGCGGATTGAATTCCTCAGGTCGCTGCAAATCGAAGCCATTTCGCTCGACTCGATTAAAGATGACACCGGCCGCCGTCTGGTAGAAAACCTACGAATGGTGGCGTGGAACGGTGTTGAGGTAGCCTTCCGGGTATTGCGGGAAATCTATCCCGCGCCCGGGTTTGAAAGCCCCCATCGTCCTCCCATCCATGTCACCTTGTTGGGAAGCGGGGCGGTGGGTATGCATGTGATGCCAGCTGCCATTCGTTACGGCAATGAGGGACTCTGGCGCAAAATGGTCGAAAAAGGGGTGCCGGGTGTTCAGGTTACCGCTGTGGATTATGACCTCACCCGCCATTACGCCTTCATGCAAAACCTTTTACGCCAGACCGACCTTTTGATTGATGCCACTCAACGTCCAGACCCTTCACGCCCGGTTATTCCGAATGATTGGATCGCTTTCATGGCACCCCACGCCGTCCTGCTCGACCTCTCGGTTGATCCGTATGAGTGCGAGCAGCCGCCTTTCACCGTCAAAGGGATCGAAGGCATCCCGCATGGCAATCTCGACCAATACGTCTTTCCACCCAACGACCCGGCTTATGAGAAAATTCCAGCGTGTATTCCTACCCGCAACCGGCGCTTTGCAGTTTCCTGCTACTCCTGGCCTGGCATTACCCCCCGTAAGTGCATGGAAATCTACGGTATTCAAATTGCCCCCTTGTTGAGAACCATCCTAAGCGCGGGTGGAGTTCAACAAATCAATCCTCAGGGTACGTATTTTCATCGGGCGCTCAGCCGCGCAATGCTTTCCCGCTGGGTACATTAAGTCTGCTTAATATTACAAGGAGGAAAGAAATCATGCCTGTCATCAAAAGTATCGGATTCCCGCGGATGAAAAAAGAACCGGGAGAGAAGCGGGTTTTTCTGCCCGAATTCATCCAGTTTCTGGCGAATCACGGCGTCAACATCGTTTTGGAAGATGGTTACGGATCGCGATCCGGTTTTACCTTTGATGATTATCAACAGGGCAATCCTCGTATCCGCAGAGCCAGCCGCGAGGAAACCTTTGCACAGGAAATGGTAATTGTCTTACGATCGCCCACTTTGGAAGAATTCCAATTATTAAAGCCGGGTGCAATTTTGTTTTCCATGTTGCACTATCCCACCCGCCCCCTACGGGTTCAGGCATTACGCGAACTGGGAATTCGCGCCATTTCAATGGACAGTGTCGTGGACGACAACAACATTCGATTGATTGAAAACATGAAGGCGGTTGCCTGGAATGGCCTGGAAGCAGCCTATGATGTGCTGGAAAAACGTTGGCCGGGGTTAATCAGACCGGATGGTCAACCCATCCGTGCTTTAATTCTTGGGGTTGGCATGGTTGGCAAGCACGGTGTAGAAGCTGCCACAAAACTGGGCAATATCGAACGTAACAATGATCATATCCGGGCAGGCGGGCCGGGGGTGATTGCTCAGGTTGTCGGCCGCAACGTGACCTGTCAGGCTCATCTGATGCAATCTCTCTTTCAAATTTCGGATATTCTGGTTGACGCCACTCAGCGCTGGGATACCAGCAAACCGGTTGTGCCTAATCAATGGATTGCCTGGCTGCCCGACCACGCCGTCATCGCAGACCTGGCGGTTGATCCCTATACCATGAATGTGACGCCGCCGGTGGTAAGGGGAATTGAAGGTATCCCAATGGGTAATTTAGACCAGTATATTTTCCATCCAGATGATCCAAACTGGACAAAAACCATCCCTGAAGGAATTCCAACCACCCACCGCCGGACGACGGTAACCTGCTACTCCTGGCCGGGCATTCATCCGGAAGCCTGTATGCGCCATTATGCTCAACAAATCCAGCCACTCATGGAAGTGCTGCTCGAAAAAGGCTATGAAAACCTCTCCCTGAAAGGCTCGTACTTTGAACGGGCGCTCTACCGGGCTACGTTACATGGCTGGTTGGCAATGAAAGGCGAGTAAATCATCGCCTTTGCCGGGTGGTATTCCAATTAACCAAAATTAGAACTTAAGTGCTAAAATAAGTAATCTCTAATCCCAACCGGAGTACTGCCCCATGCCTGAATTACCCGAAATTGCCTCGCGCGCCCGGCAGATGAACACCGAGCTTCACGGTAAAGTAATCAGCAGCGTCGAAGTTATCCAACCCAAATGCCTGAATCTGCCCATTGAGGAGTTTCAATCCGCATTGTGCGGTTGTTTCATCCGAGAAGTCACCTATCACGGCAAATGGTTATTCGTGCATCTCCATCAGGGCTGGCTGCTCTTGAATCTGGGCATGGGCGGCGAGATCCTCCTGGTGACCCGTTCTTCTCTGCCCGAAAAATACCGCCTTATTCTGGATTTCCCGGATGGTAGTTGTCTCTCGATCAACTTCTGGTGGTTTGGCTACGCCCATTATGTTCCCGAAAATGGTTTGGAACATCATCCAATGATCCGAAAATTGGGTCCGAATGCCCTCGATCTGAATGCAAGTGACTTAAAGAGATTACTCCACGGACGAACTGGCCAGTTAAAGTCCTTTTTGCTGGATCAAAGCCGGATCGCCGGTATTGGTAATGCCTATATTCACGATATTCTTTTTCTCGCTCAATTGCATCCACTGCGCTCCATCAAGTCGCTAACCGATTACGAAATTGAAAAGCTGTCCAACGCCATTCAAACCGGGCTGCGCACCAGCCTTGAAAAAAATGGTGCGTTCTACGAAGTGGATTTGCATGGTTGGAGCGGCTCTTTTACAATGGACGATATCTTGATCGGTTACAAGGAGGGTAAACCCTGCCCTCAATGCCAGACACCGATTCAGAAGATCAGGACCGGCAGCACCAGCAGTTTTATCTGCCCGGTTTGTCAGCCCCTGTTTTGATACCTTCCATTAGCAGAATTTCCCACCCGTTTGGTCAGGTTTTGATGACCGATGGACTGATTGCAAATTCACCGGCATGCGTTATACTGGACGAACTCACATTTTTCCATGTGATTGTTTTTTGTTAAACCTCACCGGAGGCAGGATAAATTGACAGTATCCGAAGCAGTTTTGAATTATGACCTGAAGCGCGCTGTCCACACCAATCGTCTGAAGGGTCTTTGGCGATTGATGCGCGGCTTCCGCAAACTCTACATCGCAGCAACTCTGAGTCTGGGAATCTCGGCGGTTGCCAAAACGCTCACCTACCTGTTGCTGCGTTATTTTGTTGATGACTATCTGGTTGCCGGAAGCGCAGCCCTGACCCTGCCGGCGATTGCCCTGGGCTTTATTTTGCTGGCCGGCCTGGAGGGTGGTTTTTCATTTCTCAGCGGAAAACTGGCTGCCCAAACCGCCGAGGGTATCACCCGCCGCCTGCGCAATTACCTCTTCGACCACATCCAGCGATTGACCTTTACTTACCATTCTCGGATGGAAACGGGAGAGCTGATTCAACGGTCAACCTCCGATGTGGATGCTCTGCGGCGGTTCTTCGCCGATCAGGCCATCGGTATTGGGCGGATTATTTTACTCTTCGTGATCAACTTCATCGCCCTGCTTCAACTGAATGTAAAACTGGCTTTGATCTCGGTGATCGTCGTGCCGGTGATTGTGGGGATTTCCCTGATCTTTTTCCGCAAAATTTCCAAAGCCTACGAGGAGTATCAAACTCAGGATGCGGTGCTTTCGACCACCCTGCAGGAAAACCTGACGGGTATCCGCGTGGTCAAAGCCTTCGCCCGTCAGGAATACGAGATCGGAAAATTCGAACGGGACAATTGGGAAAAATTCCTGCGCGGCAAAAAATTGCTCAAAATGCACTCCCTCTTTTGGCCAATTTCCGACACAATTTGCAACCTGCAAATTCTGGTAGGTTATCTGGTTGGCGCGTTGATGGCCATCAATGGCGAAATCACCGTCGGTACTTTCCTGGCCTATGCTGGACTGATTGTGTGGATCATCTTCCCCATGCGCAACCTGGGACGCCTGATCGTCCAGACTTCCACCGGTATGGTTTCATACAATCGGGTCATGGAAATCATCAAGCAGGATCGCGAGTCGTTAGAAACCGGAAAACACCGTCCTAAAAGCGACATTCTCGGGAAGATCGAATTTGAACAGGTAGGTTTTGCATACGATGACGGCAACGTTGCTCTGGAAGACATCACCTTTAAGTGTGAGCCCGGTCAGGTCGTGGCTTTATTGGGCTCCACCGGTTCAGGCAAAACCACCCTGGTTAACTTGCTGCCTCGATTTTACGAATATACCTCAGGCCGGATTTTGCTGGATGACATTGAACTCAAGCGCTATCCCCGCCTGTTCTTGCGCCAGCAAATCGGAATTGTCGAACAAGAGCCTTTTCTCTTCTCGCGTACCATTCGCGAAAATATCACCTATGGGGTCGGCAGGGAAGTGCCGCAATCTGAAGTGGAAGCCGCCGCCAAAGCTGCTGCCATTCACGATATTATCCTCACCTTTGAAAAGGGTTACAACACCCTTGTCGGTGAAAAAGGGGTTACCCTCTCTGGCGGTCAAAAGCAACGGGTGGCGATTGCCCGAACCTTGTTGAAAAATCCACGAATTTTGATTCTGGATGACTCCACCTCGGCGGTGGATACCGAAACCGAGGCCGAGATTCGCGAAGCTTTACAAAACTTGATGAAGGGACGAACCACCTTCATCATAGCGCATCGCATTCAAAGCATCATGGATGCCGACTTGATTCTTGTATTGGACAAGGGCCGCATCGTCCAGCGCGGACGACATGCCGACCTGGTACGACAGGACGGTATTTACCGCCAGATTTACGAAATTCAGACCCGTATTGATGACGAACTGGAAAAGGAGATCGCCAGTGTCAGTTGAATACTTTGAAGAAGAAGAATTTAAGACCCAATTCAACGGTCAAACTTTACGGCGCATTCTTGCGTTGACCCGTCCACACTGGCGCTGGGTGGTCGGCTTTCTGGTCACAATTGCGCTGGTGAGCTCGTTGGATTCAATTTTCACGTACCTCAGCAAACTGATTATTGACAACGGTATTCTCGCTCAAAACCGCAGTGAATTGTACCGCTTGTTAATTATCTACGGTTCGCTGGGTTTCGTTCAGGCAAGCGGTGTGTTTGGTTTTATCTACCTTGCCGGCGTATTGGGTGAGCGGGTTCGCTACGATCTGCGCCAGAAGATGTTCAACCACCTGCAGGGACTTTCGCTTTCCTACTTCAGTCGCACGCCGGTTGGCTGGATCATGTCACGCGTCACTTCGGACAGCGAAAGAGTTGCCGATCTGGTCACGTGGGGATTACTGGATGTAACCTGGGGGATGATGAATATCATCACCGCCATGGGTTTCATGCTGTTCATCAATTGGAAACTGGCGCTGATCGTTTTGGGAATTCTGCCAATATTATTTTACGTTGCCTATGAGTTTCGCAAACGGATTTTGGGAGAATTCCGCAACGTGCGCAAAGTCAACTCAAAAATCACTGGGGCGTTCAACGAAAATATCACCGGCGTCCGGGTGGTTAAAGCCCTTTGCCGCGAGGATGCCAATCTGGAGGAATTTAAAGCGCTTACGGCGGATATGTACCGTTCTTCCTACCGTGCAGCATGGCTCAGTGCGCTCTTCCTTCCCAGCGTTCAGCTGGTTTCAGCCATTGCGTTGGCTGCAATTGTCTGGTATGGCGGCTGGCAGGTGCAGGTTGGCGGCATGACCGTAGGCGGTATTCAGGCATTCGTTTCTTACGTCACCTTCATGATGTGGCCAATTCAGGATTTGGCGCGGGTATTTGCCGAGATGCAGCATGCAATTGCCTCCGGCGAACGCATCTTCTCCATGATTGATGCCGTGCCGGATGTCAAAGATTTACCGGGGGCTTACGACCCCGGCACCATTCAGGGCGATATCGAGTTTGACAACGTCACGTTCTACTACGATGAAGGTGACAAAAAGCCTGTTTTGGAAAACTTCTCGCTGCATGTCAAACGTGGCGAAACCATTGCGCTGGTCGGCGAAACTGGCGGGGGAAAGACCACCATTGTCAACCTGATCTGCCGTTTTTACGAACCTAAATCGGGTAGTATTCGGATTGGTGGGAAAGATTACCGCGAATATTCTTTACACGCCATTCAATCCCGCATTGGCATGGTGCTGCAAACCCCGCATCTCTTTTCCGGTACCATTCGCGAGAATATCCGTTATGGCCGGCTGGACGCCACCGATGAAGAAATTGTGGAAGCGGCTAAACTGGCTGGCGCTCACGATTTCATCATCAAGTTGAAAAAAGGTTATGATGAAGAGGTAGGCGAGGGCGGTAATCTCCTCTCGGTCGGCCAAAAGCAGTTGATCAGCCTGGCGCGGGCCGTCCTGGCCAAACCAGAGGTGTTCATCATGGACGAAGCCACCAGCTCGGTGGACACCCTCACCGAAGCCCTGATTCAACGCGGCATGGAGATGATGATGAAAGGGCGGACCAGCTTCGTCATTGCCCACCGTCTTTCCACCATCAAACGCGCTGACCGCATTCTGGTCATTGAGCAGGGAAAAATCGCCGAGATGGGCTCTCATGCTGAATTACTCCGCAAGCGCGGAAAGTACTACTCACTCTACACCAAGCAGTTCCGTCATCAAATGGAGCAGGATCTCGATCCCTTCTCTCAACCGGAACAACTGGCAGCGGCCTGATAAACACAATCCCCGCACGGCAGAAAACCGGCGGGGATTGTTTTTTTATACCTGCAATCTCAGGGCTACTTTACGGCGTAACTGTCTGTATTGAAGGGACAAACCACACCGCATCTACCGGCCCCTTACTGTTCTTGTTGGTAACTCCCAGGATGAACTGGACATTCTTACCAACAAACGCGCTCAGGTCAAGGTCAATCTGTGTCCATTTACCATCGAGGGTTTCGCTCCACTTGCCCAGATTTTCAATGTTACCGTTGTCAATCCGGTAATCGAGACTGAACTGCACCTCGCAGGTGGTGTTACCATCCAGACAGGCAACCCACGCTTTGAAACGGTCACCACTCTGAATATTGCGCGCCGGGTAGAACCCCTGCATCCAATCGTTCGGGTTGGCAAGGTGGATCCAAAGCGCCCGTTCATTTTCCTGACGTCCACCTTCAATCTTCGGGTTGAGCAATACGGCTGCCCATTGAGCCTCGCTCTGGCTGACATTGGCACACGGGCGGGCTACCTTACCGGCATTGCTTGACCAATCGGCCTGACAAATGCTGGCGACAAAGTCCAACGGATAGATAGCGGATGGAACGTCATCGCTTTTGTAACCGGAAACCTTAATGCTCACCCAGAAGGGTTTATCCTGATTCGGGCCCAATCCAAAGGTGCGGCCAGAAGCATCGCGTAGCATCCAGTTAGCCTTGTAAGAGCCGGCTTTGGTCGGGGCAACCAGTTCCACCGAGAGATCCACCGTTTCACCCGGCCGTACATCACCCTTCAATGAGACCGATGCCGGTGCACTCATCGAGGCACCATCCACAAACACCAGTGCGTAATCTTTTGTCCAGGTACAGGTGCCCTCGTTTTTCAAACGCCAGGTCTTGGTAAACTTCTGACCGCCGATCAATTCGCTGCCATCCGGAATGGTTACATCCTTCACGAAGGAAGCCGCATTACAGGGTATCGGTTTCGGTGTGGGTGTGGCGGTAGGCAGCACAACCGTGGGCGTAGGCTGAACAGGTGTATTCTGCGCCTCCGTGGCAACCGCTGTGGGTTGCTGGGGCGTGGGTGTATTCTGCTGGCTGGCGATTTGAGTCGCCTGCGCAATCAGCGTTTCAAACGCTTGTTGGGTCATCACAGCCGCAACCGTCTGCATGACGGCCGTCTGCTGTACGCTTTGAGCGTCTTTCCCGCCATCTTGCGGTCCCAGCAGCAATCCGCAGGCAGACAGCAGAACTGCCAGCAGGCTCAAAGCCATCATCAAAGGAAACACTTTCTTAAACATGGTTTTTTACTCCTACATCCAAAAAATGCTGCATTTATTATGCATCATCAGGACGAAGGAGATAATGAAATAGTTCCCCCCAAAGGAACTGGAATATCAGTCGGTTTGATCCTCCTCTGAACGGTCGTTAAAGATGCGCCCCGCGCGAGCGCGGTTGAGCGTGCCAGTCCAGCAGAAGGCTTCGGTTGCATTGTGAATTAATTCTGCCCCGCCAATGGCTGCTGTCATGACCAGAAAAGCATGCGTAGGACCGGGAAAGTAATACATCAGTACAACCAGCCCCGCTGCCACCCAGGTACCGGCACAAATCGGGCAGGAGATGAGCTGACCAAAGGCACGTTGCACTCCCCGGCCTTTTGGAACAACGGTATTTCCGGCACCGGTTATATCCCTGACCGTTCGGGTAAATGGTGCTCGGAAAGGTTCGGCAACCCGGTCATAAGCAATCAGGCGTCCCAGCCGAAAAGTCGCAAAGGAAAGCAAGGCCCAGTCGAGCCAGTCTATCCGAAAGTTTTCGATCCCCCCACCACCCAGGTTTGCTCCAACCGTAACAAACCAGAAAATTCCGCCCAGGAAAATAACCGTCAGTAGAACTTTGGTAATTGCTTCAGCCAGTTGGGAATTGGGGCTTTGCATAGTACAGGAAACCTCCGCCAACGAAAATGGACTGCCCCTGCTGGAAAAGATGCACGGCAAAGGGAATGTTTGAGGCAATTTTACTTCAATTTTGGAAAAAAAATAAAAAAGGTGGCAAGGGTGGGGGTCGAACCCACGACCAAGGGCTTATGAGTCCCCTGCTCTACCACTGAGCTACCTTGCCAGCGCACGAAAGTTTACTATGAAGTTTTTCTTTTGTCAACAAAAATTTTTGCTCCACCATCAAACCAGCGGTTAAAGCACCCGGCATTCCAATCAACCTCTGCTCGATTAAATAATTTTTAATCCTTGAAATTGCCCCCCCAAATTCGTTAAACTAAACATATCTTTCACGCCTCGTCCTCCCCTTGGCCAGTCCCCCATCATTCAATCTATATCCAGGAGAACAAGATGAATTTTTTAACTTTTAACGATATGTTGCGTCGTATGGCATGGCGGCTTCCGGAACACCCGTTCGTTTACTGGAGTGACCGCAACCGCTCCATCACATACGCCGAAGGCGAATTGATCAGCGATGCTGTGGCCGGGGCATTGGCCGACCTGGGCGTGCAGAAAGGCGACCGGGTTGGCATTTTTGCTCACAACGGTTTAGACTATGTCATGGCTATGTTTGGGGCGTGGAAACTGGGCGCCATTTCAGATCACATCAATGTTTTGCAGGCCGAAAATCTGGCCTGGTTTGTTCAGGATTCTACTCCCAGTGTTTTGATTTACACCGGCGACTTGCACGAAGTAGTCGAACGTAACCGCTCGCAGATGCCCTCGGTGCACCATTATATTTGTCTGGATGGCGAACACCCCGGCTCGTTGGATTGGAATGCGCTGGTGGCAGCCGAGCTCAAACCACCCGCAGTTCGGGTGGATGGAGAGGATGCTGCTCATCTTTCTTACACCTCCGGCTCATCCGGTAAACCCAAAGGCGCCATACTTGCCCATGGTTACACTGCCCGCGCCACTCACTGCATCGCCGAGCGGTTGCAACTGAGCAAGGAAGATGTGTCCTTCGGGCCGACTTCGTTGGCCAGTTCGTATCATCTGGTGGGCAATTTGCTACCCGGCATTCACCGCGGCGTGTATATCGGTGTGCGCACCCGTTGGAATGTCGAAACAGCCTGGAATGAAATGGAGCAGCGCGGGGTTACGTTTATGGTGGCAAATCCCCTGCTTTTGAACGACCTTCTGTTGCATTGTAGAAAGGTGGGACGCAAACCGGCTGCTTTGCGTTTTGTGGTTTCAGGCGGTGCGCCGGTTCCTCCCGAGTTGAAAAAGGCCTATCAAGAAGAATTGGGTGCCCCGCTGGTCGAGTCCTACGGTCAATCCGAGCTGGGTGGGTTTGTTGCCCTGGGCTACCCGCGTCCCGAACAGGGATCGAAATTCGCCGCCATCGGGCCGGAGCTGCCCGATCGCGAGGTTCGCATCGCTGACGAGCAGGATAATGAAGTCCCCATCGGAACACCCGGCGAGATTCTCATCCGCGGGGGTGTGATGATCGGCTACCACAACCTGCCCGAAAAAACCGCCGAAGCCCTGCGAAACGGCTGGCTGCACACCGGCGATATGGGGGTGATGGACGAGGACGGCTATATCCGTCTGGTGGGACGCTGGAGTGAGCGGATTTTGATGCACGGCAAAGTCATCTTCCCCCGCCCCCTGGAAGAGGCCCTCCTGCGCCACCCTGCCGTCCGCTATGCCTGTGTCATTGCCAAAAAAGATCCGCAGGCCGGCCAGGTGCCGAAAGCAATCGTTGAACTGTACCCTGATGCCAGCGCCACGCCGGAAGAATTGATGGAACACTGCAATGCCGTATTGGGTGAAGAGAACACCATACGAGTGATTGAGATCATCCCTCAAATGCCCATGACCCCAACCGGCAAAATTGGGCGGGCCGATTTACAGGTGCGCGAAGACCAGTTAGCCTGAGCATTGAACACAGGATTTAGCCGCCCCTGCTGAAAAACCATTCAGCAGGGGTTGGATTATAATTTGCTCAGGAGGTAACCCGTGACCAATGATCGCCTTGCCCGCCTGATTGCTTTGATGAACGCCGCCAGTCTGGATGCAATTGCGCTAAACCCCAGCCCCTCGCTGGTTTACCTGACCGGCCTGCATTTCCATTTGAGTGAACGCCCAACCACGCTGATCATTGCACCGCCCTATCCCCCGTTGCTGATTGTGCCTGAATTAGAGTTCGAAAAGGGACGGCAATCCAGACTGCCCCTTCAGCTCATTCCCTTTGGAGAGAACCCCGCTGAATGGGAAAAGGCTTTTCAGCAGGCTGCCGAGACCTGCCGGTTGGACGGCAAAGTGGTCGGCGTAGAACCAGCTCGCTTCCGTTTTCTGGAATGGCAGTTCATCAGCAACGCAGCCCGCGAGGTGCGTGTGGTATCGGCTGAACCGGCTTTAAGCGTGCTTCGTCTACGTAAAGATGAACAGGAACTGGCTGCCATGCGCCGTGCCGTGCAGATTGCCGAGCAGGCTTTTGAACAAACCCTGCCGCTGATTAAGCCAGGTATTACCGAGCGCGAACTGGCAGCCGAGTTAACCGTTGCGCTGCTGCGTTGTGGTTCCGCGCCCGAATTGCCTTTTGCACCCATCGTCGCATTTGGCGCCAACAGCGCAAACCCCCACGCTGTTCCGGGCGATACGCCGCTGAAACCCGGTGAGCTGGTTCTGTTTGATTGGGGCGCTTCGTATCAGGATTACTTTTCGGATATTACCCGCACCCTGGCACTGGGCGACCCCGGCGAGGAACTTCGCCGGATTTATCAGGTGGTACTGCAGGCCAATCAGCAGGGACGAGCCACCGGGAAACCGGGCGTACCGGCAGGTGCAATTGACCGGGCTGCCCGGCAGGTGATTGAGCAAGCCGGCTACGGCGAGTTTTTCATCCACCGTACCGGCCACGGTTTAGGAATGGAAAGCCACGAACCACCCTACCTCTATGCCGAAAACCCGCTCTCGCTAGAAAGCGGAATGGTCTATACCGTGGAACCGGGTATTTACCTGCCCGGCAAGGGTGGGGTGCGGATCGAAGATGACGTGGTCATCACCTCCGATGGCTGCCAATCCTTGACCACCCTTCCCCGTGAATTAATCCTTCTGGATTAAGCCATGCAGAAATCAACCATCACGATGACCGGCGCAGAACCATTCTTTTTTCCATCTGGTAAGGTGGGTTGCCTGCTGGTGCATGGCCTGACCGGCACACCCAAAGAGATGCGCTGGATGGGAGAATACCTGCATCAGCGCGGCATCAGTGTCATGGGCATTCGTCTGGCTGGTCATGCCACTGACCCAGCCGACCTGCCGCGCACCCGCTGGCGGGACTGGCTGGCCAGCGTGGAGGATGGATTTCATCTGCTAAGCGGTGCATGTGAGCAAATTTTTCTGGCAGGTTTATCGCTGGGCGGGGCGCTGAGCCTTTATGCAGCTTCCTATTTACCGGCACAGGGGGTCATTTCCATCTCCGCACCTTATCAACTCCCGCCGGACTGGCGTTTGAACTTCATTCATCTCATCAAGCATCTTCAGCCGCGCGTCCCCAAAGGCCCACCGGACTGGCACAATCCTCAGGCCGCCGCCGATCATCTTGAATACCCCGATTACCCCACCGCCTCCATCGCCGAACTACGCGATTTGCTGGCCGAGCTCCGGCAAATCTTGCCTCATGTCAACCTTCCGGCGCTGATCGTCCATTCCCGCGCCGACCAGGGTGTATCGCCGGAAAATGCCATTAAAATCCTTAATGCGCTGGGCAGCCCGCAAAAAGAAATCCTGTGGGTGGAAAACAGCGGACATGTGGTGGTACGCGAGCCAGACCGTCAGATGGTGTTTGAACGGGTATGCCGGTTCATTCAATCCCATACCCCTTCCGAATAAAATCAAAGGAGCAGCCCCTTGACACTCGAAATCCTCACTTTTTCATTAGGCCCTCTGGACAACAACACGTATTTACTGGTGGATACAGCCACAAACCAGGCCGTCATTGTTGACCCGACTTTTGACAGCCATCGAATCGCCGAAATCATCCTGGATCGTCGGATAGACCTGACCCAGATCTGGTTGACCCACGCCCATTTTGATCATATCGCCGGCGCGAAACTGTTTTCGCAATTCCGCGAACCGCCTTTGCCGATTGGCATTCACCCGGACGATCTGGAACTTTACCGCTCCGGCGGCGGAGCCGGCTTGTTTGGCATTCAAATGCCGGAAATGCCTCAGCCCAGCCTGTTTTTTGAACATGGACAAATCCTGCAGGTGGGAGAAGAGGAAATCGAAGTGCGCCACACCCCCGGTCACAGCCGCGGACATGTCATTTTTTATGCTGCCCAGGCTAATGCAGCCATCGTCGGCGACCTGATTTTTCAAAACGCAGTCGGGCGAACCGACTTACCCGGTGGCAGCAGCACCCAATTACTAAAGTCTATTTACCAGCAGGTCTTGAGCCTTCCGCCCGAAACCCGCTTGCTGCCCGGCCACGGCCCGGAAACCACCGTTCAAGAAGAAGCCGACAATAATCCGTATTTGAATTGAAGATGGCCTCCGATCAGGAATGGATTAAGGAGAACAAGCATTACCTTTTACCTTTTCTTTTCTTTTTTTCGCGAATTATTCTGTTCCTTACACTCGTCCCTTATGGGTATTATGGAATCGGCGACTTAGACGTATACCGGGAATGGACTGCTCTTCCGGGTTGGCCGTACCTGGATTACTGGGTAGAATATCCGCCTTTGTTTCCTTTCCTCAGTGAAATCCTTTTCCGTGTAGTTGGGGAACAGAGTTTTTTATATGATTTCCTCATGGCACTGGTGTTGGCATTTGCCGGTGCTGTTACCCTGTTCCTGTTTCAAAAAATCGCCTCACGGCTTTACGATGATAGGGTGAGCCAGATTCGCAGCCTTATTTTATTCGGAATTCTGGTCGTTCTTCCCTATACATGGTGGTATGCTGACTTAATTACTTTAGCATTGATGATGGCCGGTATCTGGTCAATTCTAGAAAAAAAGGACAAATTCGCTGGCTTATGGATTGGATTGGGAATGCTGGCAAAGTGGTTTCCCGTATTTTTGTTACCAGCGCTAATCCGCCAGCGCTCACTCAAGAATATATTTCAGTTGACGAGCATTGCTTTGGTAGTCGTTCTCATAGTATTCGCCATTCTCTACGTGGTTTCCCCGGAAATGACCACGGCTTCGTTGATGGCACAACCGGCAAGATCCTCGTGGCAAACCATTTGGGCACTGATGGATAGAAACCTGACTACCGGCGCTTACCTGACAACCGAACAACGCTTGGACCCCGTCCAAAGCACTATCCCGACTCGAAACCCGCCAGTCGTACCCCCTTTGCTTACCCTCCCGATTTTCTGCGGCATTGGGATTATTCTTTTAGCCCAACAATCTCAAACCAGTGATTTCAATTATCTTATGAATATTGGGGTCGTATGGATACTCTTTTTGCTCTGGTCGCCGGGCTGGAGTTCGCAGTGGGTTTTGTATATTTTACCTTTGTTGCTGTTGACGCTCCCGCTAAGCACAGGGGTATTACTTTCATTGCTTCTCGTCACAATCAATTTGATTGAGTTTCCTTTCTTGCTGGGAAGAAACGTACCAGCATCCCTATGGGTTTTAGTCCCAATCCGTACCCTGATGCTCATCATAATGTTAATTCTGTGGTTAATGATGCCTAAATATATTCCGGAGCAATTCCAGCACACAAGATAATCCATTAGACAACAAGACTTTTAGGATTGTCTAGAAATAAGACCTTTTGTTATGATTGGATATGTTTAATCTTTTAGATAAATTTTTGCACTAAAAAGTGAGATCCTCATGAACACCTCCTCCCGTACCTTACTGATCGTCCTTCTGGTTATCATTGTCCTGTGTATATGCCTGTGCGGCGCAGCCGTGCTGACCGGCGCTGTGGGCTTTCTGATTTTCAATTCCGAATCGAACAGCCCAGATAATTCACCTGTCTTTGAATTCACACCCCCTTTCGAGGACTGGCGCGAGATCATCCCCACCCTGCCGGATATTGATCCTCCCCCGCTGGTTGCTACCCCGTCCGGTCAACCGGCCGGCGACGGCGCTTATGAGACCCTGCGCAGCCTCCAACAGGCTTTGGTCCCGGTCAATGACCCGCGAGAACTGGCCCAGCGGCTGGGCGGCAAAGGCGAAATTCCCGAAACCGTCCCCTATGGCGGTCCCTTTCAGGTTGGCGATCGCAAGAAGTTCTGGGTCACCAATGTGGATACCACCGAGAACTTTCAGGTCGAAGCCGTGCTGCGCTATGTAACGGATAGCGCCTATTTCTGGATCGAGGACGGTGTATCCTACAACCAATCTGCCCTGCGCCGTCTTGCCGAAACCTTCAATGATCAAATTGTGCCGACCAATCGCGAATTTTTCGGGATGGAGTGGAACCCGGGCGTAGATAACGACCCACGTTTATTCGTACTCTACACGCGCGGCGCCGGCCGGAACATTGCCGGTTACTTTTCCTCGGCCGATTCTGTGCATCCCCTGGCGCACCAGTACTCCAATGCCCACGAAATGTTCATCCTCAGCGCCGATAACGCCGGACTGGAGGAGGAATTCACCTACGGTGTGTTGGCGCATGAATTTCAGCACATGATTCACTGGTACCGCGACCGCAACGAAGAAACCTGGCTGAACGAAGGTTTCTCCGAACTGGCTGCTTTTCTCAACGGATACGACCCCGGTGGTTTTGATTTCATCTTCTCGACGAATCCCGATCACCAGCTCAACGACTGGCCAACCGACTCAAGCGCCACCACCCCTTATTATGGCGCATCCTTCCTGTTCGTCAATTACTTCCTTGAAAGATTTGGCGAAGAAGCCACCAAATCGTTGGTTGCCCATCCCGATAACGGGCTGGACAGCATAGATACCGTGCTGGCCAATTTGAATGAGATTGACCCGCTGACCGGTCAACTCATTCAGGCCGACGATGTCTTTGTGGATTGGACACTGACCAATTACCTGAATGACCCCCAAATTGGCGACGGCCGCTTTGCCTACACCCAATACCGCAGCGCTCCAACCGTCAACGATACCGAAGTATTCACCGCCTGCGACGGACGCAGCCAGAGCCGCACAGTCCGTCAATATGGAGCGGATTACATCCGCTTCAACTGTCAGGGCAGTTTCACACTCGAATTTCAGGGCAGCAGCGAGGTCGGAGTTCTTCCAACCGATGCCTATTCGGGTGATTACGCTTTCTGGTCAAATAAAGGCGATGAATCAAACATGACCCTGACCCGTGAGTTTGATTTTACCGGGGTCAGCGCACCCATTCAACTTTCCTACCGAACCTGGTATGATCTTGAGGAGGATTACGACTACCTGTACCTGGTCGCCTCTGAGGATAACGGCCAGACCTGGCAAATCCTGACCACGCCTTCCTGCACCACCGAAAACCCCTCCGGAAACAGTTATGGCTGCGGCTACAACGGTAAAACCAACGGCTACATCCAGGAGATAGTTGATCTTTCCCGTTTTGCTGGTCAGAAAGTTTTACTGCGCTTTGAATACGTAACCGATGCAGCCGTGAACGGCGAGGGATTGCTGCTGGACGATGTGTCCATTCCGGCAATCAACTACTTCACCGATTTTGAGACCGATGAAGGCGGCTGGCAGGCCAACGGCTTTGTGCGCATTCAAAACCGTCTACCGCAGACCTTCCGCCTTTCGCTGATTTACCTCGGTTCAAACCCGCGAGTGGAGTACCTGACGGTCGCTCCCAGTCAGTCCTTGCGTCACACGGTTGATCTGGAAACCCCAACTGAACCGGTGGTTCTGGTGGTCAGCGGGACAACCCGCTTTACCCGCCAACCAGCCTCCTACACCTTCAGCGCTCAACGGTAAAAACAAAAAGGACTGCCGGAAACCGCGGCAGTCCTTTATCGTTTAATGCCCTTTACTCTACTCCAGTTGAATCCTTCCCTGTCGCAGGCGGTTCAACTCTTCCTCCAATTCTTTGCGGCGTTGTTCCGCTGCTGTACGCACCTCACCGCTCAGCCGGTCAATCGTTTCACTGAGTTGCTGCTGAAATTGCCTGCCGGATGCCGGCGCAAAGAGCAAAGCCAGTGTACCCCCGACCAAACCGCCGATCAACACACCAACCAAAAAACTGACCAGACGACGCATCGTTTCCTCCTTTTTTACTTAATTCCTCAATCTTCTTCGATTATAACTGGAACTGTGATCTTTTCAAATTCGCCTTGCCAGATTCAGCCGTAAAAACAAAAAGGGAGCAGCCGCTGAAATCCAAAATCCAATCAGGCTATATCGCAAGAAACGGAAACCATAGCCGACCATCTCCGGCTCACGCGGAAACAGCGCACCCAGGCCGGCGTACAAAACCAGCACGCCCGCAATCCCGATCAAAAAACGCCCACTGAGCTGAAGTGGACTGCCGGTGACATTCATCAATCCGCCGCTACGCAGCATCAAAATCAGGCCGGTGAGAAAACCCAGCCAGGTACCGCCTACCGTAAAAAAGGGCGCCAGCGTGAGAGGATTAATTGGATCCTGCGGGGCGGCCAGCAGAGCAGTCTGACCCCATTCTGGCGGCAACGACCAACGGCTTACCCCCAATAAGACCAGAAAGCCGCTCAGCAAAATCACCAGGGAACTGGCCAGCGCCACCGTGAATTGACGGCTGGGGTTAAGACCATTGAACCAGCGAATAACCGGCTTTTCCAGTTGAAGATAAGCCGTCAACAACAAACCACCCACCCCCCAGCCGACCAAAACATCACTGGGGAAATGCACCCCTAACACCATTCGCGAAAGTCCAATCAACAGGATGAGAAGAACCGCCAGCCAGCGGAACCACGTTTTGCGGATCTTAACCGCTGCCAACCCCCACAAACTGGCGGCATTTTGAGCATGACCGGAAGGCATCCCAAAGGAGGTTTCACTGCTGAAGGCTCGCACGGTTGAATCTATCCAGTAAGGCCGCGGCGAATGAAACGCCAGTTTCAAAGCGGAATTGAAGACATTACTGAAAATCAGCATTACCCCAATTCGCAGCCCCAACCCGGCGTCCACACACCAGTACAGAAGGGGAATGATCAAAAGGTAAAATTCTTCATTGCCCAAAAAAGTGATACCCTTAAAAAGTGAGACCAATCCGCCTAACCCGCCTTGAAGGCTTTGTATAAAATCAAGTTCACTCAAGAGAAATGGGTCCATTGTCTTAATTCCTGCAATGAAGTGATTGACTTATCCAAACATGCAACCTTAAACCCCGCCATTGACGGATAAAGCAAAAGTATTGTACACTAAAATCATGCTCAACAACTCAAAACGCTGGTGGGATCTTTTATCGGTATCCCTTTTCCTGGCAGCGTTAATTACCGTTACCTACCGATTAGCGGATACCCGCTGGACCGATCATCTTGAAATTGTGATTGGACTGGCTTTTATCGGTGCGTTATTGGGTCTGGCTCTGGGGTACAGCCGGTTCAGCCCTCAAACAGTCGGGGTTTTCGGCCTGATATTCACCCTCTTTTTTGTCACCTGGCAATTGGGGGAACTGACTCCCAGCAACTACATCTGGTTAGAGCGTTTGTGGCTGCTGGGTGACCGGATGTGGCAAAATCTGGTTCTCTTTTTACGAAACCAGCCGCTCAACGACTCCATCCTCTTCCTTGCCAACATGGCGCTGCTTTTTTGGCTGGTCGGCATATCCACTGGTTACCAGCTCACCCGCTATGGAAAGCCATGGCAGGGATTGATTGTTTTAGGAATTGCGCTGGTAGTCATTGATCTCTATCATCCTCCGCTGGCACAGAGCGGTGTGGCGACCGGCGTATTTGCGGTTTTGGCGTTGCTCCTGTTCAGCCGCCTGAATTACCTCAAAAACGCCCGCCAATGGGAAGATGAACAAATTGGCGTGGACACCGACACCGGATTCAATCTGATTCGCAGCAGTTTGATCATTCTGATCGTGGTGGTGTTTTTCGCCTGGAACGCTCCCCGGATCGTGCGCGCCGTGGTACCCAACACCCCCGAACGGCAGCGAATGATTCAATCCCTGCAATCCCTGCGGGAACGTTTTCAAAACGTGACTAACCCGTTGAGAGGTTCGGTTGCCGTGCCGGATGAATTTTATGCGGATGAGTATGCCCTTGGAACCGGCAGCCAGTTGACCGACGCAACCGTCTTTACCGTTCAAGCCAGTATCACTCAAAGAATTGGAGTGCCTTACTACTGGCGAATTCGCAGTTATGATACCTATGAGAATGGACGTTGGGAAAGCACCGTAACGAACCGACAGCCGTTGCGGGTCGGCTCACCCCCGCTGGATTATCCCCAATATAGTCGGCGACTTAACGTACGTTTCGACTTCCGTCCGGTACGCAACCTGAGCATGGTCTACGTGCCGGGTTTGCCCGTTGGGATTAACCACAATGTTGAACTGATTTATGACGGCTCAGAGCTCGGAAAGATTGAAGATGTAGTGACCGTCCTGGCTGACCCCGATATCCCACCCGGCAGCACGTATCAGGTAACCTCTTCGATTGCTTCTCCAACCATTGCTGCCATGCGCGAAGCCGGCGAGGAATACCCTCAATGGGTAACCGACCGCTATCTGCAATTACCTCCGGATTTACCCCAAAGTATCCGCGACCTTGCTGCGGAAATCACCGCTGGGCTGGAAACACCCTACGATAAAGCCGCCGCCATCACTCTCTGGTTGAGAGAAAATATCGCCTATTCGGCAACCATCCCCAATCCCCCAGCCGGAAGAGACCCGGTGGAATGGGTGTTGTTCGAGCATAAACAGGCTTTTTGTAATTACTACGCATCGGCCGAGGTGCTGATGCTGCGTTCATTGGGTATTCCAGCCCGTTGGGTCATCGGCTACGCGCAAGGTTTTTTGGATGAAGAGGAAGACCTTTATTGGGTTCGGGACCTGGACCGCCACGCCTGGCCGGAGGTTTTCTTTCCGGGAATTGGGTGGGTGGAGTTTGAACCAACCGCTTTTCAGGCCGCGATTGAACGCCCCAGCGGTTCAAATGCCGAGGACCGCACTCCCTTGCCTCAGCCCAATCCTAATCAACCGCAACTACTGGATGATTTCGAAGAAGCCACCCAACCGGAAGAAAATCAGGCTTCTTCCCCGATCAATTTGCAGACCACCCCCCTGGTCAGCGCCACACTGATCATCTTGGGTCTTCTCATCGCAGGAATAATCATTTTCTTGCTAGCAGCCAATGGCCGTCGCCGGCGCTGGTTTCCTCAACAGAGTTTGCCGCTATTTTTGGAAACCAACCTGCGTAAACGAGGCTGGCGCATTCCTCGCTGGTTACAACAATGGTCTTATTACAGCCAGTTATCCCCCATCCAACGCTCCTTTTACAGCATCCATTGGCTCTGCCGATTGTTGAAAATTCCCATTTCCCCCGCTCAAACGCCAGCAGAACAAGTCCAAACCCTGATGCACTACTTACCGGAATGTGAGCCGGCTGCTCTTCAGTTGCTGCAAGAGTACCAGAAAATTGCCTACAGCCCTTACCCGGCGGATGCGGGCACCGCCCAACAATCTGCCCGCCTGATTTGGAAACTTGCATTCCAAAAACGCGGTAAAATCATTCTGGCAAAGCTGAGAGGGAGGCCACTCGAAAGCAGCGCTTAAATTTCTGTTCAGGAAGTAGAAATTGAGTGAAATCAAATCTGCTGTGCGGGGCGATCAACTGGCAGCAAATTTAGAAAATCTGCGGTCAGCCTGTTACGCCATTTACAACTACCTCCAGGTCAATCGTCCTGCCGCCCTTCCACCGTCATTTTTTGAAACCGTATTTGGGATTACCGCCCTGGTCAAGAAAATTACGGCACAGTTTGAAGAGCTGGAGGAAGAACGCCGTAGTCTGACCGCGCTGGCCGGCATGGGGCAGGTGATCAACACCTCACTGGAATTGAACACCGTCCTCCAAATTGTTATGGATACCATCATTCGGTTAACCGGCGCAGAACGCGGATTTCTGATGTTGAAGGATGACACGGGCAATCTGGTCACCCGGATTGCTCGCAACTGGGTTCAGGAATCGCTGAACACCACCGAATTGCACATCAGTTTTACGGTGATTGACCGCGTAGCCAGCGAAGGCTTACCCGTGCTGACCACCAACGCTCAGGAAGACCCGCGTTTTGGAAAACAGGACTCGGTCATTGCCCACAACCTGCGCTCGATCATGTGTGTGCCGTTGAGAGTCAAAAGTGAGGTGACCGGTGTCATTTATGTGGATAATCGCATCCGCAGCGGCTTGTTCACTGCAAAACAGCTGGATTTACTGGCCGCTTTCGCCAATCAGGCAGCAGTTGCCATTGAAAATGCCCGCCTGTTTGCCTCGGTACAACGCAGCCTTGCCGAAGTAACCGAATTGAAAAGTTTGATGGACAAGGTGTTTGCCTCCATTGCCAGTGGAGTCATCACCGCGGATATTGACGGGAACATCTTGTTGTGTAACCGGGCAGCCGAACAAATCCTCAATCAGAGTGCCACGGGACTCGGCAGTCAAAAGCTGCAGCAAATTCTCACCTCGCTTTCCCCTGCCCTGATTCCAGAATTGCAACAAGTCCTTCAAACCGATCAGCCGGTATTGGGTCTGGAAATTTCACCGGCCATTGCCGGGCGTGGACGGATTGATTTGCGAATCAGCATCACTCCGGTCAAGGATGGTCAGCAACAGACACAGGGAGTTGCTCTTGTACTGGATGATATGACCGAGAAAAAATTATTGGAAGCCCAACGCCGATTGTTTGAAAAAATGGTTTCGCCGGCCGTCATCCGTCAGTTAAACCCGGATAGCCTGATTTTAGGAGGTCAGCGCAAAGAAATTACCGTTTTATTTGCGGATATTCGCGGATTTACAGGCATCAGTGAGAAGTTATCTCCCGAAGAGCTCGTCTCCATTCTCAACCGCCACCTGGCCGCCGCTGCCGAGGCCATCCTGCAGGAAGAGGGCACGATTGATAAATTCCTCGGAGATGCCGTCATGGCCTGGTTCAATGCACCTGTGCGCCAGCCCGATCACGCTCTCCGGGCTGTACGGGCTGCCCTGCACATCCGCGATTCTCTTAAATCCCTTCATCAGGAATTACCACCCGAACAGCGGCTTTCCTTTGGAATTGGGATCCACACCGGCGAAGCAGTTTTGGGACTTATCGGCAGCGAAAAACGCCTTGAATATACCGCCATTGGAGATTGTATCAACACCGCCAAACGGATTCAGGAAAATGCACGCCCCAATCAAATCCTGGTCACGCAGGAAGTGATTGATCGTCTGGCTGGTTATGCGGCCTATCAACCGGTGGAAGCCATTCGGGCAAAAGGCAAACGTGAACCGGTTCAGGTTTACGAGATCAACTTCCTGGTTTAACCCCCACCGCCCCCATTCTTTTGCCAGATCCGCTCAATCACCATTAACACTTGCTGAAGACCCAGACGGATTGGGGGAATTTCAAGGTATTCGCTGAAGGTGTGGGGAGCGCCTCCGCGCGTCAGACCCAAACATACCGCAGGTATGCCCTGACTGAGGGGAATATTCGCATCGGTTGAGCCAATCTCCAGCACCGCCGGTACATGCAATTCCGCCAGACATTCCAGCGCCAGTTTGACCAGTGGATGAGATGGACGGATACTCCCTGCCGGGCGGACGCCAATTAATTCCATTTCAAAGTGTACCCCTTTGCGTTCTCTGCCCGCAACAATCCGTTTGACCCGTTGGACAAGGCGGTTCAAGCCGTTTTGATCCTCCGAACGCAGGTCAACTTCACAAAATGCACTGGCAGCAAGCGTATTAATGGAAGTGCCTCCCTGCACAATGCCTACATTCAGGCTGGAGCGCGGTTTTTGGGGCAAGATGATTTCTGCCATGGTATGAATGACCGCCGCCAGTTCGTGAATGGCAGAAGGTTCACCCTGATTAACCCACGCATGGCCGCCCTGACATTGAGCCGTGATCCGGTAGCGCGCAACACCCAATCCCCGATGGCAAACCTGTCCCAGACCCAAACCCTCCAAAACCACGTAAGCCTGCACAGCCCCACCAAACCGCTCCACCACTGCCCTCATGCCGGCCAGGTTGCCAAGACCTTCCTCACACACATCCGCTACCAACCAGATATCCCCTTCAAACCGTGCACCCTGTTGCACCAGACACTTGCCAATCGTCAACAAAGCTGCCAGTCCCAGCGCATTATCGGCTGCACCGGGGCCGGTGATTTTTCCGGTGGTGACTTCCAGCGGTAAAGGTAAATCGGCGGGATGAACCGAATCAAGATGAGCCGAGAGAATCAAAGGCGGCGCCTTGCCCCCTTTCCATCTGGCAAACACATTATTTTGCTCATCCAGGAAAACCTCATCTATCCCCATTCGCAAAAATTCATCGCGCAGGTAGATCGCCCGGCGGCCTTCCTGAAAAGTCGGCGCCGGAATCTGTTGAATTCGAGCAGTCTGCTCAACAATATAATCCAGCAGTTCGGCGGGTAATGCGATCATCAAATTTTACTCACCATCTCGCGCAGTTTTTCCAATCGCATTTTGGGTAAACCGGGCAACACATCCAGCGCATAAAAGGGGCCGCTGCCTTCCACCACAATAGACGCTGAGATGTTACCCCACAAAGCAGCTTCCAGCGGGTCGTAAGTCTGACGCAGACCGGCCAGAAAACCTCCGCAAAAGGCATCCCCCGCTCCGGTTGGATCAACCACGCGGGCAGGATAAGCAGGAATCACCCAGCGTTGATGACCCGACCGCGAGTAAACCCATTGACCCTGACTTCCGCGCTTAATCACCACAATTTCACAGTCAAATGAGCTTAGCCGCTCGGCCATTTCCCACAGGTCATCCGTTAAACCTTCGTACAAACGGCGTAATTTCCTTTCTGAACATACAATGGCGCTAACCCCTCTCAACATCGCCGGGATGTCGTCCCGAAAAGTCGGATTCATGCTGCCCTCGGAAGGATCCATGGTCAAAGTAGTAATTTGTCCTCGCCGAAAGAGGGAAGGTAGCAAAGCCTGCGTCAGATAATCAATCGGGGCTATATGGGCAGCCGTGGCATCCAGAAAATCCGGCGGAAAATCGCCGGCGCGAATTGTCCAATCGGTTGGTTGCACCCGGCTGTCAACCTGACTGGCCGGCAGAGAATAACCCAGCAGCGCTTTCGGAAAAGGAAGCCCCAGTCTTGAAAAGTGCGCCAGAGGGGCATCCGATACCTCTTCATCGCCATTCGGATAGGCTGCAAAATAACGCGTTTCCAGCGCTGAGGGCAGGATTTTAATTCCCCGACAATCAAAACCCCGTGCGGTAAACTGATCGAGCCAATCGTGCGGATAATCTTCACCTACCCGTCCAATCAACCCGATTCCCTGATCCCACAACCTGACACCGACTGCCGTATAAATCAGACTGCCGCCGGGAATATCCAGCGCTGGTTTACCGTTCAAAGGAAGGATAAAATCCCGCCTTAACTTTCCGGCAATCAAATAGCGAATAAAAGGAGCGCTTTCCAAAAGACCCCCGCCCGGCGCAATCGTTTATTGAATTACTTTTTCGAACCGGCTATATCGGCAATCAACCGCAGTAATCCCAATACGCCTACACCGACTTTCACCCCATCTCCGGCAGTTAAACGAGGCATCTGTTGGGTCTCTTCTGCCCGTTGAATGAGGAGAAGCGCGGCAATGATCCCGGCAGCTGCCCCAAGTAAGCCCCCAATCACGATTATTTTGGTTTTCCAGTTATCCATCAGAAATCCTCTTGGAATGAAGTGAGATTAAGGCTGAAACTCAACGGCGGATGACTCTGGAACGCAGGTAACGGAAACCAGCTACCCATCCACCCCAGCGGATGAAAGGCCGGGCAAGCCGATCACAGAAGGCTCGCACCTGCAACACCATCACCTGTGAATACACCTGACCAACCCGCAAGTAAGGAGGAAGCACCTTCAGGAGCTTATTCATTAGATAAATCAGACCGATATTCAACGCCAGAAACAGGACAGCGAAGAGAATCAGCGGACTGATCAGCCAGATAATGGAAATGGCTGCCCAATGACCGGTACGCGAAGTCCCCAGCGTGGGGGTGAGTACCATAAGCAGTCCCAAACCCAAAAACATCAGTCCCGCCAATATTACCGGCATGAAGATCTGCCAGATAACCTCGCGGCGATGTTTTTGGAAAGAAGGTGAAGGAGGAGTTTTACTTTCCAATCCCATGCAATTATTGTAGCATGAAAAACACGCTGAAAAACACCCGGATAAGCGATTGAAAAATGTGACTTATGACGAAAGCCGTGTCTCCGCCCAAACCACGCGGGGCAATCCCTGTAAATCGTGGATGATTTGAACTTGAGCGGTCGGCAACCATCTGGTGGCAAGCTGGGTCACCGCTTCAGCCTGACTCGCTTCAATCTCCAACAGCAGCAATCCGCCTTTTGCGAGCCACCGCTCTGAATCCCGGAGCAAAGCAGCAATCCAATCCAAGCCTTCCGAACCGCCATCCAGGGCAAGTTGCGGTTCAAACCGGCCGACCGGCAAATGCGCCAGTTCGCCCGTGGGAATATACGGCAAATTCGCACAAACCAGATCAAACAGCCCCCCCAAGGCATCCAGCAAGTTACCGATAACAGGAAAGATGCGCGGTGAAACGCCCAAACCCTCAAAATTACGACGGGCAATCAGCATCGCCTGCCACGAACGCTCCACCGCGACGCATTTCAAATCCGGCACATGATAAGCCAGCGAAGCGGCAATACAACCCGAGCCTGTCCCCACATCGGCTGCCATACGACGATTTGGGTGTGATTTCAACCAGTCCAGCGCTTTTTCGACCAGTATTTCGGTTTCAGGACGCGGAATTAAGACTTCCGGTGAAACGTTGAAAGTCAGCCCAAAAAATTCACGGTGACCGGTCAGGTAAGCCAGCGGCTCACCCTGCTCAAAGCGGGTCAGCAGACTTGCCAGTTGTTCTTGCTGTTCATTTTCCAGCCTGTATTCGGGGTGGGCCAGTACAAATTCGCGGCTTTTCCCAAGCACGTGAGCCAGGATCACCTGGGCTGCTAGCCCCCCATCTTCTATATTTTTCAACCTCCGCCGCGCAGACTTCAGCCAATCACCGGCATCACAGCTGGGCAGTTTCATGGGCAGTCAGCCGCTCGGTTTCATCCCGCAAAGCCAGCTCTTCAATGAATTCGTCCAATTCGCCATCCATCACCGCTGGCAGATTGAAGGATGAAAGATTGATACGGTGATCCGTAACGCGGTTTTGCGGGTAATTGTAGGTGCGTATTTTTTCCGAACGCTCACCCGTGCCAACTTGCGACCGGCGCGTTTCATCCAGTTCCTGCTGACGGCGATTTTCTTCAATTTCGTATAATTTGGCTCGTAAAATACTCATCGCCCGCAGGCGGTTTTGTAATTGAGAGCGCTCATCTTGACACGCCACCACAATCCCGGTGGGGATGTGGGTGATGCGTACGGCTGTCGAGTTTTTCTGAACATTTTGTCCACCAGCACCCGCCGAGCGATAAATATCAATCCGGATATCTGATTCCGGAATATCAATGTCCACTTCTTCCACCTCCGCCAGTACGGCCACGGTGACGGTGGACGTGTGAATCCGGCCGGAAGCTTCGGTTGCCGGCACCCGCTGGACGCGGTGAACGCCGGACTCGTATTTCAGGCGGGAGTACGCGCCTTTTCCTTTGACCATAAAGATAATCTCTTTGAAGCCGCCGATGCCGGTTTCGTTTTGAGAAAGAATTTCCACCGTCCAGTTGCGCCGTTCGGCATAACGGCTGTACATGCGAAACAGATCGGCTGCAAACAGAGCGGCTTCTTCACCGCCGGTTCCGGCGCGGATTTCCATAATCACATTGCGTTCGTCGCGTTTATCTTTGGGCAGCAAAAGCGCTTTGATTTCCCGTTCAAGTGCTTCCTGACGCGGCTCCAGTTCTTCTAAATCCTGCCGGGCAAGCAGACTGAGTTCTTCATCCTCACCATCCACCAGTTGACGGGCTTCCTCAATGCGTTTTAATACCTGCCGGTATTCACGCCCTTTTTCGACAATTTCCTCCAAATCAGCGCGCTCCTTAGCCAGTTCAGCTGCCCGCTGATAATCATCACCCGCTTCTTCCAACAGCCGATTCAATTCTTCGTATCGTTCTTCGATCTTGGTAATTTTTTCCAGCATACAGTTGACTTCCAGTCATTCAATTTGCAAGCATATTATTATACCAGCCTGTGGCACCTGAACAAATGTCAATTATCCAAAGCAGCCGAGTAATTAGATCTTGCTGATCAATTCAATGTTAATCGCCTGAATGCCTCCACCACGTTCAGAGCGCGCCAGTTCCATTTCGAATATATAACTTCGGCTGGGCAGCACCGTTGGACGCACCGCTTCGGGTAAATTCGAGTCATGAAAAAAGGCGGTTGCGTAGGGTGAATCCGGGTGGCGTGTATCGGTGAGCCATAAGCCGGGAGCTATGGATTTCAGGTAACGCATAAACCCATAACCCTGTTCGCTGTGCCAGTAACACCATCCTCGTACCCGTGACCCAACCTCGCCCCACTCCGGTTGATCGGTTTTGTAATTGTTGACCGGGATCAAATTTGGAATCAGGTAACCGGAGATGAAAAAATCTGCTTCATGGCGCAGTTTGCTGGAAACATTGTCCAGCGCCATGACTTCTACCCTGCAGCCCTTATCCTGCAAGGCGCGCACCACCTGAACAAAATCGCCATCACCGCTGGCAAGCAGTACCCGATCAAGTTTGGCAGATTGCAGAAGCGCGTCCACAGCCAGATCTAAATCTGCGTTGGCTTTACCATAACGGTTGCCGCTTTCATCCTCAAACCATTGGATTTCCTTGACAATCACCTTATAGCCCATATCCCGCAAGGCTGAATGAAAATTTTGAGTGCCTTTGCGGTACACTTCATCCCATTCCGCCCGCTCGCGATCATAACTTACATAGGCATTCATACGCACAGGCTCGGCAAAATCACGACAGGCAAATTCTCGCAGTACATCGTACTGCATTTTCGATCCCCCGTTATTATAGATATAGGCTACATCCACATAAATACCGACTTTACTGCCACCACCTGATATGGGCATATATTCTCCTGAACACAGATATCTACGGAAAGTTTCATCCCCCAATAGGGGGGATTAATCACACCAAAATTTTATAATTTTTACACAGTTCAAAGGTATATTTTTTAGTTGCTCAAATTCTATACCGCAATGCTAATTAAATCAATAGTTGTACATCTTCTAATTTTCGCATTTCTTTAACAAAAACGGTGTGTCTCTGCTGGCAGAGGCACACCGTTTGGTTCAGATCACCCTCGTGTTTAAATTGATTCTTTTCTGCGCTGCACCCCCTTGAAAATTTCCACCGCAATAAAAACGAGCGTACTCAACCCAAAGCTTACCAGCAAATCCTCTGCCGGCAGCGCACGGGTATTGAACACATTCTGCAAAAATGGAACGTACACCACCGCCATTTGCAAGGCGAATGTCAACAAGACCGCTCCCAGAAGAGACTTGTTTGAGAACAAGCCGATTTGAAACAGCGAATAGCGATTGGACCGGGTCGCCAGGACGTTCCCCATTTGCGCCAGAGTGAGGGTAGTGAATACCATCGTCTGCCAGGTTTCCGTCCTGCCGGTATTCAAAGCCCACAAGCCTGCCGCCAGTGAAACCAACCCCATCCACAGTCCAATCCATAAAATATCCCGCGCCATCCCTCTCGCAAAGACATTCTCCTTCGGGGGGAAAGGCTTGCGCTTCATTGCATCCCGCTCAGCCGGTTCCACCGTTAGCGCCAGCCCCGGTAAACCGTCGGTCACAAGGTTGACCCATAAAATCTGAATCGGGGTCAGCGGGAGGGGCATTCCCAAAAACGGCCCGGCCAGCATCACCCAGATTTCACCGGCATTGGAGGTCAATGTGTACTTGATAAATTTACGGATATTGTCGTAAATCCGCCGACCTTCCTCGATGGCGGCTACGATGGTTGCAAAGTTATCGTCCAGCAAGACCATATCCGCCGCTTCTTTGGAAACATCGGTACCGGTGATTCCCATGGCAACCCCAATATCGGCTTTCTTTAGCGCCGGCGCATCGTTGACCCCATCTCCGGTCATTGCAACAATTTCACCTTTTTCTTGCAGTGCCTGCACGATTTTCAACTTATGTTCTGGAGAAACGCGCGCAAATACCGAAACATGATCCAGCGCTTTTTTCAACTCTTCGAGGCTCATATTGGCCAGTTGCTGACCGGTAATCGCTTCGCCGTCAGGGGTGGTGATGCCCAGCTCGCGCGCAATGTGGAGTGCGGTCAAGGGATGATCTCCGGTAATCATGATTGGACGGACACCTGCCGATTTGGCGGTTGCCACGGCATCCTTAACCTCTGGACGGGCCGGGTCAATCATCCCCACCATCCCGATGAAAATTAAATTTTCTTCTTGAGGTTTTTCACATCCTTCCACCTGCTCCGGCGGACAAAGCCGGAAAGCCACTCCCAGCACCCGCATTCCCTTCATCGCCATTTCTTCATTGGCTTTTTCGATCCGCCGGCGCCATTCTGCATCGAGAGGCACACTCCGATCTTCAACCCACACACGGTTACATACTTCCAACAGGCTGTCCACCGCTCCCTTGGTGATGGAAATATATGGCTGCCAGATTTCGCTGGAAAGCACTCGCTCAGCCGTTTTTAATATCTGCGGTAACTCGTCTTGATTCAGGCGGTGAACAGTGGTCATCCGCTTGCGTTCCGAGTCGAAAGGCAATTCAGCCACGCGTGGCAGGGCTTTTTCCAGTTCATCCTTCCACAAACCCGCCCGTGCACCGGCGATTACCAGGGCACCTTCGGTCGGGTCGCCGACCGAAACAAAACCGCCGCGCGCACTTTCGTTGACTTCGATGACCGCATCGTTGCACAATGTACCCCCAACCAGTAACAAAGCCACGGCTGGGTGTTCTACCAGCACCGGTTCAACTTTCCGCCGCTCGGGTATTGTCGGTGAATAATTTTGAACCTCCTCCAGAAAGTCAATCCGATTTCCAGCCACATCCACCACGGTAACCGTCATGCGGTTTTCGGTGAGGGTGCCGGTTTTGTCGGAACAAATCGTGGTTACCGAACCGAGGGTTTCCACAGCCGGTAATTTGCGAATCAACGCCCGGCGCTGGAGCATACGCTGAGCGCCAAGCGCCAGCGCAATGGTCACCACTGCCGGCAATCCTTCCGGTACGGCAGCAACCGCCATGCTGATGGCCGTCTGGAACATGATTCGGATCGGCTCACCGCGCAGGACTCCCAGTGCAAAGACAATCCCAACGATGACGAGGGCGGCCACAGCCAGCCCTTTACCCAGTTGTTCCAGACGTTTCTGGAGCGGCGTGGCTTCCTGCCCCACCCCCTGAATCATATCGGCAATCCGTCCCAGTTCGGTTTGCATGCCGGTTTGCACCACCACTGCCGAACCACGTCCGTAGGTGGTCACCGTTCCCATGAAAACCATGTTGTGCTGGTCGGCCACCGGGATGTTCTCTCCCTTGATCACTTCAGTATTTTTTTCTACCGGCTCCGATTCACCGGTGAGAACTGCTTCCTGAACCCGCAGGTTAACGGCTTCAATCAGTCGGCAATCAGCCGGAACCGCATCTCCCGCATCCAGCTGAATGACATCTCCCGGCACCAATTCACGGGAAGAAATTTCAATCAAATGCCCATCCCGGTGAACTTTGACCTTTGGCGCCGCCATCTTTTTCAAAGCCGCCATCGCCCTTTCTGCACGGTATTCCTGCGTGAACCCCAACAACGCATTCAGCACCACGATGATCAGGATCACAATCGCATCGGTTACTTCGTGAAGCAGAATCGAAATGACCGCCGAGATAATCAGGATGACCACCATGATCTCGGTTAATTGTTCCAGCAGTATTTTCCACGGGCTTTTCAAGCCCCGTTCAATCAATTCATTTGGGCCGTATTTTGCCCGCCTTTTTTCGACTTCTGCAGTGGTCAGACCATGCTTCAGGTCGGTTGAGAGTTCCGACTCAATTTCGTCGAGAGATTTCGAGTACCAGTTTTTCATTGCATCATTGCTCCCGGTTAAGGATTATAAAAAAAGACCATCACCAAATTGTGATGGTCTTGCCAAACGCCGTTTTCAGCGTCCGGGTTGCCGGAAGCATCTCGCTTCGTTTTGACGACAGCCCGTCCTTCGAAAGGAGGCTACTCCCCATTACGGATTTATCCTACCGCAACCCATTCAGGCTGTCAAGCACTTTTTCACGGAACCCATTTACCGATTTCCGACCAGGCATAAGCAAGATGGTTGGCCAGTGTCTCACCCAAACGCCGGCGCACTTTTTTCAAAACATACTCCATCAGAGCAACACCACCAACCCGATCCAATTGAATGCCGATTTCACGCGCACGAACATGCCGGCACTGGGCATTGAAGGATCCACCAGAGCGTTCGGATAGAAAATCTTCTTTTTGACCAATGCGGACAAGTTCATCAATCAATCGGTCAATTTCAGCCTGCATGTTTGTCGGATACGGTTTCTTTTCAAACAGAAAATCAAACCAGCCCACAGTGCACCTCCGCTTTGATTGTATCATGCCCGGCGGCTAATGGTACAATAGAATGTCATGAATTGGGTGTTTCTCTCCCCCCATCTGGATGATGCCGTACTTTCGTGCGGCGGGTTGATTTACGAACTCATCCAAAACGGGGAGAAGGTGGAAATTTGCACAATTTGCGCGGGAGATCCCCCTCCGGGAGAACTTTCTCCCCTGGCCGAGATGTTACATCAACGATGGGGGGTCACTGCCGCTCAATCTCAGGCCACTCGCCGGAACGAAGACCTGGCCGCCTGTCAGGTGCTCGGTGCAACGCCATTTCATCTGGATATCCCCGATTGTATTTACCGCCGAAATCCGAACACCGGTGAGCCCCTCATCACCGCCAACGAGGCTCTCTTCCAACCCTTGCCGGCGGTGGAGTATCCCCTTGCGGCTCAACTGGCACAGCAGTTAGCCGGTCACATTCCCACTGCCAGTCGGATCGTTTGCCCGTTGACCCTCGGCGGACATGTGGATCACCACCTGACCCGCACCGCTGCTGAACAACTTGGCAGACCGCTTTGGTATTATGCCGACTACCCCTATTTACTGCAAGAATCCGGAAAACTGCACGAATATTTATCCCCCGCATGGCGAAACCATGAAATTGCCATATCTTTATGCGGCTGTCGGGCGTGGCAGGATGCAATTGCCTGCTACCAATCCCAAATCAGTACTTTCTGGTCAGGCACCGAGGAAATGAGAAAAGCCATCTCTCATTACTGGCAAAAAGGCGGAGGAAGCACCCTCTGGGAAGCGTCATCATCCTGAAATTGCTTCCTCATAGAGGATATCACCTCTAAAAAATTGCATTTAAAAAATTATGCTATACTGATACCATGCAAGAGGTACAATCCTGCTGGCAAAAATGGGCAAATTTCCTTAAGGAAAGAAACCTTGAGGAAATTACAATCACCTTACTGGAAGCCGCCGGTCCGCTGAAAGTCCTTGCCGCCCAGTTTGTTTATGCCGGAATGCCGCTTCTTGAAACTTTTTCTCCCTCTAAAAGAGTCTGGTTCGAACTGGCTAACCTGTTGGAAGACAATCAGCGCAGCCAGAGTTTCATCGCGTACCTGCGCGGGGAGGTTGATGAATAATGGTTGATGCGATCATCGCACTGACGTTGATTGCGGTCACTGCCGGATTAATCCTGTTGTTGACCATCCAGCGCAATATCCTACGCAGTGAACTGCGTCAACTGCTGGCCTTTGAACGCCTTCGACAGGCAATTGGACTGGCAGTGGAAAACGGCACCCGCATTCACATCACCCTCGGCAAAGCCGGTCTGCCTGCTTCGACCAGCGCTGCCGGATTGACCGGTCTCACTACCCTGGAGCGGATTGCCCGGGTAAGCAGTATCAGCGACCGTCCTCCACTGGCTACCAGCGGAGATGGCACGCTGGCGCTGCTCAGTCAGGATACACTGCGGGCGGCTTACCGTCAAATCAATCAGCTGGAATTGTATGACCCCAGTCGCGGCCGATTGACCGGCCCCACCTCATTTTCTTACATTGCCGGAGCCTTGCCGGTTGCTGACAGCGAAAACGTTTCCACTCATCTGGCAATTGGCAATTTTGGTCCTGAAATTGCTTTGTTGATGGAAGCCGGAGAACAGCAAGAATCCTTTACACTGGCCGCCACCGACTCGCTTAGCGCACAGGCTGCACTATTCACCAGCAGCCAGGAAACCCTGATTGGTGAAGAATTATTTGCCATCCCAGCTTATCTCAACAGTGGGCCGGTTTATACCGCCAGCCTGCAAGTCCAGGATATTCTTCGCTGGGGGGTGATTGTAACCATCATCGCAGGTTCCATTTTGAAATTGTTAGGGATTGTATGAGAGCGCCAATCTCCACTGCGATTGCAATTGCTACCGGGCTTCTGATTTTATTGGGGGCTTTTCTGCCCATACCCGTGTTGCTTCCCATCCGTCAAATCCTGCTGTCCTGGACAATCCCGGTAGCAGCCACAGCTGGCTTGATCGCCATCCTCAACCTTCTGAGCGTTCACTGGCGTAAATTAAACTCCGCCCGCGAACGCGATTATTACAGCATCTTCCTTTTACTGGCTTTTGCGGCAACTTTTGCAGCCGGCCTGATCCTCGGCCCAACCGACCCCGACTTTCAAAAGATTGTCACCCACATCCAGTTTCCCGTAGAAGCCAGCTTAATGGGTGTGCTAACCGTTACTCTGACTTATGCCAGCATTCGTCTTTTTCAACGAAAACGTGGATGGTTGGCGGTCTTATTCACGGCTAGCACCATCCTGTTCCTGATTTTGTTGAGCGGCTTTTTGAATATCTCCGAAAATATCCCCTTTGTAAAGGATTTTTTGGCCGCACTCAACACCCTGCCGATTGCCGGGGCAAGGGGTATTTTGCTGGGCATTGCCCTGGGTAGCATCACAACCGGTTTGCGTATCCTCATTGGTGCAGACCGGCCTTACAGTGGATAGTCATATGAGCGAGATCATTTGTCCACATTGCGGGGCTTCAAACCCAACCGATGCGATTGAATGTAAAAAATGTCATCGCTTTCTTTTCGAAACCCCCTCTTCCAGCGCTTTTCCGTTTTCCGGGGATGATGATGACTGGTTGAAAAACCTGAGGGAAGACACCGAACCTCTACCCGAATCCGAAAGCGATGAAGCAAAATCAACCGAAACGCCTCCTTTCTCCGAAGAAGTTCCGGACTGGCTGGCACGCATCCGCCAGCGTTCACAAGAAGAGCTTGGGAGTGAAGAGGGACAGCCGGATGAAGCAGCCCAGGAAGAAGAACTACCCGACTGGTTGAAGGATGTGGAAATCAGTGCGGGTCATTCTGGGCCAGCCTCCGTTGAAAGCAGTGACGAGGAAGAACTCCCCCTGCCGGATTGGCTTTCACTGGTCAGTTCAGAGGAAGAAAGCGAGACACCACCCTCGCCGCCCGCCCCAGCCGGTGAGGAAGAACTGGATATCAGCCAGGAGCAGTTACCGGACTGGTTGAAGGGTATTGAACAACCCGAAGAAACCGCCGAGGAAAGCCCCATTGCCCCGCAAGAAACCGCCGACTGGCTGACGGGTTTGAGCCTGTTCAAAGAAGATGAGGAAGTTACCGAGCAACCCCCCTTCCCCGCCCCGGCGGAGGAAGAACCGGACTGGCTGCAATCTTTTGAAACATTTGAGACAACCCCAGCCGCCTTTACAGAGGAACAACCATCCCCCGCCGAAGCGGACGAGGACTGGCTGAAGGCTTTTGAGTCCTTTGAAGGAACTTCCGAACCCACCTCGATTGAAAGCGAACCGCCGGGCACCCTCCCAGACGAAGCGTGGCTGCAAACCGCCGAAGAACTCCCCGCCGAATCCGCATTTCAGGAAGCCGGCGTTCAGGAATTGGAAAATTTGGCGGAAACCATTCCTGAAGAATTTTCCGCCGCAGAAGACCAGCTGACATCTCTCCCACCTTTTGAAGAGGGTCTTGCGGCGCTTTCCGATGAACTTCACGGCGTTTCAGCCGGGGAACAACCGGTAGAGCCAGAAGATTTCAGATCCTTCCTGGAGGAAATTCCCTCGCTAGGCGAAGGCGCTTCATCTGCTTTCATTTTGGAAACACCATCTGACCAACCTGCGGTTGAACAAGAATTTGAGGTCTCTCCCTTTATCAGCGAGGAGCTGCCCGAATGGTTCGATGAACAGGTCCTCGAATCTTCCGTTGAACCTACCGGCGCTGCTCCCGAAGGTGAAGAGAGCCTCGAACCGGCCGAATTACCCGGCTGGCTGGAAGCCATGCGCCCCATCGAAGCGGTTGCACCGGGGCGGGTCGGTACCGATGAAGATCAGCGCATTGAAACCAGCGGTCCCCTTTCCGGTTTTCAGGGTGTGCTTCCGGCTGAAGCATTGATCACCCAATACAGCAAACCTTCCATTTATTCCGCTCGTTTACAGGTCAACGAGAAACAGCGCAACTACGCCAATCTTCTGGAATCGATACTTCAACAGGAAAAACAAGGCCATCCTTCCAGCGGGGTGAAAAGCGCAGGACCGCAGATCCTTGCTCGCATGTTGATCGGAATTTTGCTGGCAGTAACGATTTTATTCGTCCTGGTAGGCGGAGTTAGCCTTGCCTCACCGCCGGCTTTGTTTGCCCCAGAAAATGTGGCCTTCTTTTCTCAAATTCGTTCCCTAACTTCTTCCGCAGAATCGAACGCCCCGATACTTCTCGCCGTGGATTTCGAACCAGCCCTGGCAGGCGAGATTTCCACGGTTGCCTCACCGGTGATGGACGATTTGATCCAATCCGGAAAAAGCATGGTGGTTGTCTCGATCAATCCCACCGGTGCTGTGCTGGCAGAAGAACTTTTGCTGAACAACGCTTCCGATGGACAAGTACTCAATTTGGGATATCTGCCCGGGGGAGTTTCTTCCATTGCGGCTCTGGCAAGCCAGCCCGCACTGGCTGCTTCGCGCGACCGGTTTGGAACCTACGCCTGGGATCGCCAACCCTTCCAGACCGTCCAACACATTACAGACTTTGCGGCGATACTGCTGGTTACCGACAACACCGACACCAGTCGTTTGTGGATTGAACAACTCACGCCGTTATTGGACAAAACCCCCCTGTTGGTCATCGCCAGCAATCAAGCCGCACCGATGATTCAACCTTACGTCCAAAACGGGCAGTCAGCGGGTATGCTGGCCGGGTTGCCCGGACTGGCTGCCTATCAGCAATTGAACGGACGAACCGTCGGGCTTTCTGCCGGCTATCTGGATGCCTACCAGGCCGGGTTGATGGTCATTGTCGTGCTGGTCCTCCTTTTTAGCCTGTATTATCTGGTGATGCAATTATTCAAGAAGCCCGAAATAAAGGGGAAATAAGCATCATGGATGTTGATTTTGCCTGGACCGCGGTTGCTTTCATTCTCACCCTGTTAACCCTCAGTTATATTCTTGGGGATAATCCCCTCTTCCGTTTGGCTGCCTATTTATTTGTAGGTGTCTCTGCCGGATACGTGGCCGTCATCCTGTTATTCGAGGTCATCGTTCCCCGTCTGGTTTCGCCGCTCATATTTGGCAGCCCTGCGGAAAAAATGCTCGCACTGGTACCGGCCGTGTTGAGCCTGTTGCTGCTTTTCAAATTATCTCCCCGGCTGACCACGCTGGGCAATCCCTCAATGGCGTTTCTGGTCGGCAGCGGTGCGGCGGTCATCGTCGGCGGAGCGGTCAGCGGCACCCTTTTTGGACAAATCCGCGGCGCAATTCAGCCATTTGCGCTCTCCCAAAGCGGCAGCGGTTTGCAGACAGGCGGTCAGTTATTCGGTGGACTCATCCTGTTAATCGGTACAATCTCTACATTGGTTTACTTTCAATTCAGCGCCCGCCGAAAAGCCAATCAACAAACCAGGCGGCCCGCGGTTATTCAGGTGGCAGCCTTTGGCGGACAGATTTTCATCGCGATTACCCTCGGCGCTTTGTATGCTGGTGTCCTGGCGGCTGCCCTCACGGCGCTGATTGAGCGATTCGACTTCCTGCGCACGGCAATCCAAACCTTCCTTCCATGAAAAGTGCCTATGACCACTTCACTAGTTGACGCCGAATCCGTTCTCGCCATTGAAATTGGCAGTATTCATACCCGCGCCCTGCTATTTGACGTGGTGGACGGGCAGTACCGTTTCATTGGCGCCGGTCGCGCTCCGACAACCATCCATGCGCCGTTCTTTGATATTTCGGAGGGTATCCATCTGGCGATTTCCCATTTGCAGGAGATTACATCGCGCATCCTCTTGGAAGAATCACGCCTGATTCTACCGGGGAAAGCAGATGGTAGCGGGGTAGATCAGGTTGTGTTGACATATACCGCCGGTCAACCGTTGCGAGTGGTGGTCATGGGTTTGTTGGAGGATGTTTCTGTGGAAAGCGCCCGACGTCTGGCTGCTTCGGCCCACACCATCATTACCGAAGCCATCGGATTGAACGACCGCCGTCCCCCTGAAGCGCAAATTGATGCGTTGCTGCGCGCCAGGCCGGATTTGATCATTCTTTCTGGCGGCACCGATCAAGGAGCGAGCCGCTCCATTGCTAAAAATGTTGACCTGCTCACATTTGCGCTACAAATCATCCCGCGTGAAAAAAGACCCGAAGTGATCTATGCGGGCAATCATGCCCTGGTCACCCCCGTCAAAGATGTGCTGAGCACATATACCCAGGTGCATGTTGCCCCCAATCTCCGCCCTGAGATTGATGTAGAAAACCTCTCCCCGGCACAGGATATCCTCGCAGATGCTGAATTTCACATCCGTTCGCGTCAAATTGGCGGACTCCAATCGTATCGCTCGATACTGGCCGTAGAACCGCTTTCTGCGCCGTTTGCCTTTGCCCGAATGATCCGCTTTTTGAGCCGCATCAACAATCCCGGTAAGGGAGTCATTGGAGTGGATTTAGGGGCAGGTAACCTGATTATTGCCAGCGCTTTTCAGGGAAATTCAGCGGTCAGTGTTTTGCCAATGGGTACCGGCCCGGGCATGGCACAGGCGCTGCGTACCATCCCCATTTCGGAAATCAGCCGCTGGCTTCCCATTCACATCCCCGAAAGCGTGGTGGAAGATTACCTCTGGCATAAAACCCTCCACCCCACTTTGCTCCCTGTGACCACCGAAACCGCCGCGGTTGAACAGGCTGCCATTCGCCAGGTTTTGTGGAATGGATTAAATCAGCATCGCACTCGCTATCCAAACACGCCGTTGTTAGCCGAACCCATCCTGGCTGCCGGCATGCCCCTCACCCAATGGTCACCCCAAACCAGCCTGATGTTGCTGGTGGACGGCCTTCAGCCTTTCGGGATTACCACTTTTGTACAGGATGCTCATGGATTAACCGCAGCCCTGGGTATTATTTCCACCAATAACGCCATACTTCCGGTTCAGGTCATCGAATCGAACGCCTTTGTGAATCTGGGAACGGTCATCGTCCCGCTGAGCAATGCCCGCTACGGTACCAGCATCCTCAAAGTGAAAGTAGAGTACGAGGCCGGCAACCAGATCAGTTTGGAAGTTCGGCAGGGCAGCGTTACGGCTTTACCCATCCAAACCGGACAAACCGCCAGGGTTCATCTGCAACCCTTACGCCCCATCACCATTGACCCGATTGGCAAAGATACTACCCGCTCTTTCAAGGTGATTGGCGGTGTATGCGGAGTCATTGTAGATGCCCGCGGCCGTCCTTTATCCTTACCAACGGATGCCGCCCGGCGAAGGGACATGCTCAAAAAATGGGCAGCCGGCTTTGGCGCATAAATCTGGTACAGAAGTTGCACTCTTCCACTTGAGGTCACAAGGAAAATGATCGCTCCAGTCACCCATATTCTCCCTCTGGCACACATCCGCCGGGCTCGCATGTTACCGGGCAAGGGGCGTATTCTGGCACGGGTTGGACAAGAGGTCAACGCCGCTTATGTAGTTGCTGAGGCCGATCTGCCCGGCAGTCATATTCTGGTGGACGTGCGCCGAATACTGGGATTAAAGCGGGTCGAACAGGCTCATCGCCTGATTGAGCGAAAAGTAGGTGAAAGAGTAGAAAAGGGAGACATCCTTGCCCAAACCGGCGGTTTGCTTCCCAAGGTGATTCGCGCCCCCGCCGATTCGACCATTGTGGCCATCCAGCGCGGTCAAATTCTCCTCGAAAAACCGGGCGAACACTTCGAACTCAAAGCCGGGTTAAATGGAGTGGTCAGCGAAGTCCTGTCCGAGCGAGGTGTCGTCGTTGAAACGCATGGGGCGCTGATCCAGGGGGTGTGGGGAAACGGTCAAATCAACGGCGGACTGCTGCAATTTGCCGTTTCGCAGCCGGATGAAGAGATTCATCGAGGCAATCTGGATATGAGTTTACGCGGCTCAATTGTTGTCGGTGGATTTATCCACAAAGCCGATGCGCTGGACGCCGCCGAGGAATTACCACTGCGCGGGCTGGTACTTGGCAGTATTTCGGCCGCATTAATCAGTGCGGCTCAAAAATGCAGCGTTCCGATTATGGTCACCGAGGGTTTTGGGCAAATCCCCATGAATCGGGCTGCTTTTCGTCTCTTGAAGACCCATGAAAAACGCGAAACCTCCATTAACACCAGCTGGAATCCGGAATTTGGGGAAAGGCCGGAGATTGTGGTTTCGTTACCCTCCCAGGGCCAAACCCCGATGGATGTGGTGGAGTTTACGGTTGGGCAAACCGTGCGCATTCTCAGTGCGCCCCATAGCGGCGAAATTGGCACACTCGTCGCAATCCGGCCGGGGCGGGTTACCTTGCCGGGAGGTTTGCGGGTTCAGGTAGCGGAAATTCGTCTGGAAAATAACCAGCAGATTTCGTTACCACTCACAAACCTGGATGTGCTAGAATAACCTCTAGGAGAAGCACCCATGAACATAGACAATAATAATCCTGAAGAAAACCCTTTTGAAGAGTTCAAACCCGATTACCCAGAAGAACAGCCGCTGGAAGAAGAGGGCGAACCAAAAAGCAACAAGACTTTCTGGCTTGTGGTCGGTGTAATTGCCAGCGTCTTTGTGTTGGCGGTAGTCGTCATCATCATCTTCGTCATTGCCAACCGCAACCGCGCCGGGGAGTACACCCAGCAGGCCGCCCAAATCAACGCCCAAAACACGGCAATCGCCCAACAAGCTACCGATATCTACGTTCAGGAAATTCGCCGCATGACAGAAAAAGCCGTCCTGCCGCCCACCTGGACGCCGACCGTCGTTGTGGTAATTGCTACCAGCACACCTCAACCGACAGCCACTTCGGGTGTCCTTGCAGAAGGCGATTCGGCAGCCCGCACGGCAACGGTCGCAGCCTTCCTCACCTCTGTTGCGCAGGGCAGCCCAACCGTCCCACCCACCCTTGGGGCCGGCACGATCGCCCCCACCTCAACTGCCTTACCCAACACCGGTTTTATGGATGAAGTCGGTTTGCCCGGCATGTTTGGCGTAGCGCTTGCCCTCATTTTGGTTGTGCTGATCGTGCGGCGGTTGCGCCTCTCGACCAGCAGTTAGTTGTCATCGGCTCTCATCAGGACCCATTTACCGGCTGTCAACCGACACGCGGGTGCCCTTACTCCTTGAAAAACATCAATCCCCGGCGAAAACCGTCGGGGATTGCCATTCTAATCGGACAGTCACCTTCTTTCAGGCGACACTGGCAGCCACTACCTCGCCGTACTTCAACAATTCCTTGACCATCTCCATTGAACGCCCCTCTGCATACACCCTCAAAACCGGTTCCGTGCCGGAGGGACGAATCAACAACCACGAATCATCCGCTAAAATGTATTTGACTCCATCGCGGGTGCTGACCTCGACAATGGTCTCTCCGCCAATTTGAGCCAGGGCTTCGTTTTGCAGGCGGGATGTCATCTTATCCTTTGCTACCGGATGTTTCAGACGCAAATCCCGTCGTTCGTAGAAAGCCGGTCCGACTTCAGCCAGTAAATCATCAACCAGATCCACCAGACTTCCCCCCGAATCGGCAACCATTTCCACGATCAACAAACCCATCAAAATGCCATCCCCTTCGGGAATGTGACCCTTGAAAGAAATTCCCCCGGACTCTTCTCCACCAATCAGAACATCTTCTTTGAGCATGTAATCGGCAATGTGATTGAAACCGACCGGGGTTTCGTGCAAAGTCATACCGTACTTGCGGGCAAGCCGGTCAATCATCCGAGTGGTAGAAACCGTCCGCACCACCGACCCTTTCCAGCCGCGTTTTTTCACCAGATACCGCAAAGCCAATGCCATGATTTTGTGCGGATCAACAAAATTGCCCCGCTCATCCATTGCCCCAATTCGATCAGCATCGCCATCGGTAGCCAGACCAAAACTACCCGCCCCTGTTGAAATAGCCCCGGCCAGCGCCCCCAAATAGCGGCTGATCGGTTCCGGATGAACACCGCCAAATCCGGGATTCATCTCCCCGCGAATCTCAAAAACCTCACAGCCGGTTCCCTGAAGAATGGAACGAATCACGCCGCGTCCAGAGCCGTACATCGAATCCACCACAATCCGTTGGGGATTTTCTGCGATCAGGTCAAAATCAATCAACCGGCGCAGATGATCGGCGTAAGCCGGTATCGGGTTAAAGCGTTGAATCAGGCTCAACTGGCGAGCCTGCTCGAATTCCATCAGGTTGGGGCCGCGCGCCTGAGCCTCATTGTCATTAAGGTAAACCTCCACCTTCCGGCATTGTTCAGGGGATGCCGAACCGCCAAACGCGGCTTTGAGTTTTACACCATTGTAACGCGGTGCATTGTGGGAGGCAGTAATCATAATTCCGCCAATCGCATTAAGATGACGCACCGCATACGAAATGGCCGGTGTGGGTGCATCTGCCTGCGCCAGATACACAGTAAAGCCATTGGCCGCCAGCACCCGAGCGGCTTCAGCCGCATAGCGATCCGAAAGGAAGCGGGTGTCAAACCCCACCACCATCAGCCGCGGATTCGCGACCAAACCATTACCTGTTCCGTTCAGCCAGCCATCGGTTGCCACGGCATCGGCAATTGCCTGTGTAACCAGCCGTAAGTTATTGAAAGTGAAAGTATCCGAGATAACCGCACGCCATCCATCCGTGCCAAAATGTATTGTCATACCAATCTCCTGTGAAAAAATTATCAGGGTTATTCACCCTGCATTTTAACGGCATATTTCTAGATTTACCATGCCGGCGCTGGCGTTGCGGTTGCCAGCAAAGCCTGCACCATCCACCCCACCAATCCATTTTCGGTTCGCACCTGCACCCAAATGGTACTTCCCTCTCCTCTCACCGGCTCAGAAATCACCTGCACCAGACTGCCATTGAGCAAGGAAGTTAATGCTCTTCCACCCGGTTCCTCGCGAACAATGGCGCCATCGCTCTGCGGGGCATTGACCCGCGCCCAAACCGGTGTCGGCTGAGGAGTCACTGTCACCGTAGGCGTGAAGGTGGGTTGAATGGTTGCTGTGGGTGTGAACGTCGGCGGCAGGGATGAGGGGGATGGCGATGGAGGGAGAGTGGCTTGGGAAGGCAAAGTCGAAGTCAGCGTTGGGGTTGGCGTACCAGTCGGTAAAGTAGCCACCACAACCGGTTGGGCCATCATCAGGCCGATAATCAGCACGGCTGCAATCAAACCAATGAGGATGATGGATGAACCGAGTGTATAGCCGAATACATTGGCGGGCTTCAAACCCATTGCGAATAAAACAATCGAGCCGACCAGAGCCGACCATGCCAGATGAATGATGAAAACAATCACACCGTCCATCCATGAGCCGGGCAAACCATAACTTAGCGAAAACCCGGCCACCCCTAATGGCAACAACAGTTCATAGGCAATCGCCACACTGGCAACCAGCGGCTTCTGGCGCGGGGAACGTACCAGCATGTAATTGGCCAGACCCACCCCAATTCCCAGCACAATGAAATTGGGTATTGAAAAGAGAGAAAAGTTAACCGGCATTGAAAGGGAGTTGCCCGGTAAAATCGCTTTTCCAATTCCACCGGCGAGTACGCCCAGCCCAAAAATGATCAAGCAGGCAATCGCCAGGCTGCTCAGGGCTTTCAGGAAAAACCTGCCCGATCCCACCACAACCGCCAGTGAAAGTCCCAATGCTGGTCCAAGAAATGGGGCAATCAAAGCCGCCAAAAGATACAAAGCCGGCGAATCCAGCCACACGGCAACCCCTAAAACAACCCCAGCAAAGAATGTGAACAGAAAAAATTCGTAACCGGGCGTAACCTGATGCGCCAGCTGTTCTAAAAAAGCCGCCCGCTCATCTCCCCCGGCAGGCAACAGGGAACGCCGCACCCGCCGACGGCGGGCAGGCGGCAGGCGATTTTCATCCTCAGGGAGCAAAGGTTCACTGGTCGGAATACTCATTGGCGTAAGGTGGCAATCAGCCGTAATGGTTTTTCCAGCAATTCCAGTGCGCTTAAGATATCCGGTACCACAATATCAGCAGCCATTAAGGCGGCAGTAGAAACGCCTTCACGCGAAAAGACACAAATCCCCAAAGCCGCTTCCGCCAGCATACCGGCATCGTTGGCGCCCTGTCCAATCGCAATCACCTGACTGGCACCCAGCGAGCGGACAAATTCGGCCTTTTGCTCAGCCTGATTGCCGGATTTAAGGCGATGGGCAGTCAAATTCAACTGATGGTCAATCATTTCCTGTCTGCCATGCGTATCCGCCGTAATCAAGTGAATCGTCAGACGGTCTTTTAAAACCGAAAGGCTGCGTCCCACCCCGTCTATCAGCTTGCCGTCTAAAGCCAGCGTTCCGTTGACATCACAGACCAGATGGTTGAGCCTTAATTCACCGCGACCGGGGATATTAATCTCAATCATAAAATAATTATAATACAGACTTAAAAAAGCATTTCCGGGTAAAATTAGCCCATGTTCCTCAATCCGACTTTTTCGATCCGTTCTCTTGTCGCCTTTTTCCTGCTGGTTATTCTGATTGCCGGCTGTAACGGTAATCCGCCAACAGCGCTGACACCCGCTCCGGCTCAAACGGAAATCGCAACATCTAATGTTCAACCTCCAGCAGAACAGCCCTCCCCCACCCCCCCACCGGCTCAAGTCTGGCTGGTGATTCCCAACGGCAGCGAGACAACTGCCAATGAGATAAAAACTTGGCTGGAAGACAAAGCCGTCTCTCAAAATTTTATTTTTGAAGTACACCCCCCTTCCGATCTGGAAAATCTCCCTGCCAATCTCCGGCTGGTTATTTTTTCGGGACCGGACGCCCAAACATCCGCCTGGGAAGACCGTTTTCCTCAAACTGGCCTGATCATCTTAAACGATGATTCAACCGAAGCCTCACAAAATGTAAGTGTGATCCGCTCAACACCCATCTTGCAAGCCTTCATCGCAGGTTTTATCACCACCCTGATTGCGCCTGATTTCCGTTCGGGTGCTTTATTCAATCAAAACGACCCATTATTAAGTCAATTACAGGATGGTTTTATCAATGGGGGGCGATATCTATGTGGCCGCTGCGCCCCGGTTTACGCTCCCATTGTGTTTTTTCCCCAAACCAGCACTTTCAACCCCGCCGGAGAGGTGCAGGACTGGATTGCCGCTTTTGACAGCCTTCACCAAAACCGGCTGGAGACCCTTTATCTTGCTGACCCGTTCTTACTCGAACCCCAACTACTGGAAGCCATAAGCCGCCAGAATGTTGCTTTTCTCACGACTCAAACCCCAGCCGAGGATTGGCGCAGCCAGTGGATAGCCACGCTGCAAGTTGACCGCTTGACTGCCTTAGAAAATGCCTGGGAAAGCTGGCAAAACGCCGAACCGGGAAAAGTCTGGCAGGCAGGCATCCGCATTGCCGAGTTCAATCCCGACCGCTTGACAGAGGGAAAATTAAATCTTGCATTGAAGACTCTCAACGACCTTGAGAACGGCTGGATTTACCCCCTCAGCATTCCCTAACTGGATTGCTCCGGGCTGCCCATGAAGGGCTCGGCAGTTTCCGAGCCGGGGGCATTAATGCCCTCCCGCCGCAGCACCTTCCACAAAGTCAGGGCAAGGATTTTCACATCCAGCCACAATGACCAGTGATCCACATACCAAACATCCAGGCGAAACTTTTCTTCCCAGGTCAGCGCATTGCGTCCGTTGATTTGTGCCCAGCCGGTAATCCCCGGTAGCACCTCATGACGACGGGCCTGTTCGGGTGTGTAACGTGGTAAATACTCCACCAGCAGGGGCCGCGGTCCCACCAGACTCATTTCACCCCGTAGAACATTAAACAGCTCCGGTAATTCATCCAGACTGGTCGAGCGTAGAAAACGCCCCAGTGGAGTCAATCGTTCACCGTCGGGCAAGGGATTCCCGTTTTTGTCCACTGCGTTGCGCATCGTACGAAATTTATAGAGGGTAAAAATCTTACCCCCCAGACCGGGACGAGGCTGCCTGAACAACACCGGTCTGCCTTCCCTGAAGTAAATCAACAAGGTGATGATCCCCATCAACGGCAAAGCGATGACCATACCGACTGTGGTAAGCACCAGATCGAAAATTCGTTTTTCCAATGGTATACTCTTCATAGATCGCCAGATGAATTATAATTCAGCCAATTCCACAGCGGGAGCAGTAACGATGAAGTTGGTCATCACCATTGAATATTGTGCCGTATGACACTATACCGAACGAGCCATCAGTTTGATGGCAAGTCTGCTGAAACAACATGAATCACGCATTCAACAAATTACGTTGATTCCCTCCGATGGAGGCTGTTTTGAAGTAACCGTCAACGGCAAACGGATTTACTCCAAACTGCAAACCCATCGTCATGCCGAACCCGGCGAAATTCAAAATTTACTCTTATCTTATATCAAGGAAGGTGGTTAATTTTATGGCGAAAAAAGGGAGAGTTTTTTCCGGCGCCCGACCAACCGGCCGGCAACACCTTGGCAATTACCTCGGTGCCATGCTCAATTATGTGGCCCTGCAAGAGGATTATGACTGCATCTACTGCATCGTGGATGTCCACGCACTTACCACGCTGGAGACCACCCTCGACCTGCGCCAGAATACCTACGAGATGGCACTGGACTGGCTGGCCGTCGGTATCCGCCCGGAAGAATCGATTGTTTTTGTCCAATCCCACGTACCGCAGGTGATGGAACTGCATACTTATCTTTCGATGGTCACCCCATTGGGCAAATTGACCGATTTACCCACCTTCAAGGAAAAAGCCCGCGAGCAGCCCCACAATGTGAATTACGGTCTGGTGGGCTACCCGGTTTTGATGACGGCGGATATCGTCCTCTATAAAGCCGATCTTGTACCGGTTGGCGTGGATCAGGCCCCGCATCTGGAATTTGCCCGCGAGACAGTCCGCTCGTTCAATCACCGATACAACACGCAGGTATTGATTGAACCCCAAATGAAGGTGACTCAGGTACCCAAAGTCATCGGCATTGACGGTCAGCAAAAGATGAGCAAAAGCCTGAATAACCACATCGAACTGGCCGCAACCCCGGAAGAAACCCGCCAGCGGGTCATGCAAATGGTCACCGATCCACAACGCATCCGCCGCAGCGATCCCGGCAACCCGGATGTGTGCAATGTGTTCAGCATGCACAAAATCTTTTCCAGCCCCGAACAGGTGGAAATGGTCAATACCGAATGCCGCCGTGCCGGGATTGGCTGCGTGGACTGCAAGAAACTGTTTGCCGAAAACCTCAATCATCACCTGCAGCCCTTCCGCCAGCGCCGCGAAGAAATCTCCCAAAACCCGGATTTTGTGTGGGATGTATTGAAGGACGGCGCCAAACGCGCAAGTCAAATTGCCGAAGCAACCATGGTGGAAGTTCGGCAGGCAATCGGGTTGCCCTGATGCGCACGGTCATTCAACGCGTCAGACGCGGGGCGGTCAGCGTGGATGGCCGGCGCATTGCCGAAATTGGCAAAGGGCTGGTCATCCTGATTGGTGTGGGGCCAACGGATACACCCGAAACGGCTCAAGCACTGGCGCGCAAAATCGCCCAATTGCGCATTTTTGAAGATGATCAAGGCAAAATGAACCTTTCCTTGCTGGATATCGGCGGGGAGGCGCTGGTAGTTTCTCAGTTCACCCTGTATGCAGATGCCCGAAAAGGCAATCGCCCATCCTTTACCGATTCTGCCCCGCCCGAAATTGCTGCCCCTCTAGTGGAGCGGTTTGCCGGCTTTTTACGGGAACTCGGCATTCCCGTTCAATGCGGTGAATTTGGAGCCCACATGCTGGTTGAAATTGAAAACGACGGGCCGGTCACCATCTGGCTGGAAAAATAGTGCCTGAAAATTGTTGACGCACTCTTCAGAGATGTGGTAATATCATTTACGAACCGGCTGCATGAAAGATAAGCGGACGGTTTTGCCTAAATAATCCCATTTGAGAAGATAAGAAAGGAGAAAGCCCATTAGCACAACAAATTATCGGGTAAACGAATCCATTCGGGTGCCAGAAGTACGCGTTATTGGCCCTAATGGCGAAAATCTGGGGGTCCTGCCAATTGAAAAGGCTCTGCGTGCCGCGCGGGAAGCAGAATTGGATCTGGTAGAGGTTGCGCCGGGAGCAACCCCGCCCGTCTGCCGGATCATGGATTTTGGTAAATTCCTATACGAACGTACCAAAAAAGAACGCGAAGCCCGCAAATCGCAAACCAAAATCGAAGTCAAAGAGATTCGCCTTCGCCCAAAAACCAATGAACACCACCGCGGGTTCAAAACCCGCGATGCCCGCCGCTGGTTGCAGGATGGAATGAAAGTGCGGGTTACGGTTCGTTTCCGCGGACGAGAAATCACCTATCCCGAACTGGCACTGGAAGACCTGAAAGAAATTGCTCAGGAACTGGCAGATGTTTCCACCGTTGAACAGATGCCTTCCCTGGAAGGCAAAACAATGACCATGGTGCTTGCCCCAGTTAAAGGCGGCAAGAAAAAAGCCGTCGAAACCAGCGAAAAAGTTGCCAGCGAAGAGTAATTTCTGCTAATTTCAAGCCCGGCGTCTTGTTTGAATCCAAAAATCTGGTATAATGAGCGGTCGCGGAAGCAGACCGTTATATCCATTTTTACGAGAGGAGAGTCACCGTGCCTCGCAAAGCAAAAGCAGGAAAAATCAAACTAAAAACCCATAAGGCAACCTCAAAACGGTTTCGCCTGACCGGGTCGGGCGTGCTTGTGCGCACCAAAGGCGGCAAGAGCCACCTCCGTCGCCGCACTTCCAAGCGCACCAAAGCCCTCTTCACCGAGATGCTCCCCGTTCAAGGGGAAAACATCATCAAACGGGTTCGTCGTTTGGCGCCTTATCTGGATAAGAAGGATTAAGGCCGGTTCGTTCATTCATCTTTTTGGTGCGGCTGTTGGGTGTTTACAACAGGTGAATTCACCGGCGCCCAGGGGTTCGCAAAGGAGTAAGCAATGCGTGTAAAAGGTGGACCGCAAGGTCATCAACGACATAAGAAAGTTTTGAAATTCACCAAAGGCCAGCGCGGCACGAAACATTTTCTTTTCCGCCGGGCCAACGAAGCCATGCTCAAAAGCATGTGGTACGCCTATCGGGATCGGCGCACCCGCAAACGCGATCTGCGCAAGTTATGGATCACCCGCATCAATGCAGCTGCCCGCCTGAACGGGATTTCTTACAGCCGTTTGATCTATGCCCTGCGCAAAGCCAACATCAACCTCAATCGCAAAATGCTGGCTGATCTGGCTGTGCGTGATCCTCAGGCTTTCGCCGCAGTGGTTACACAGGCTCAGGCGTCCTGATCCGGACTCCAACGGTTCTGCACAACGCTAACCCCAACGGGATGGACAACTTCCATCCCGTTTTCTTAATGCGGTATACTTGTCCAGAGAGGCAAAGAAAATGTCGGAGGTCAAGCGCGCTCATACCTTTCCAAACGGACAGTGCTTTGAGCTGGTTCATGGGGATCTCACCCTTCAAAAGGTGGATGCGATTGTCAATGCTGCCAATGAATTTCTTCACCATGGCGGCGGAGTGGCCGGCGCCATCGTTCGCAGGGGCGGCTGGGTCATTCAGGAAGAAAGTGATCGTTGGGTTGAGCAACAGGGGCCGGTTTCCCATGCTGCCCCGGCCTACACCACAGCCGGAAAGTTGCCCTGTAAATATGTGATTCATGCTGTCGGCCCGGTCTGGGGAGTCAACAATGCCGATGAACGACTCGCCACGGCTGTATTCTCCAGTCTGCGGTTGGCAGAAAGTTTGGGCATTCATTCCATCGCCCTGCCGGCTATTTCAACCGGTATCTTCGGCTTTCCCAAAGATCGGGCAGCCCGGATCATCTTTCACACCATTGCGGAATATTTCAAGCAAAACCCACAATCTCAACTGGGGCTCGTCCGCCTGACCTTGTTGGACCAGGAAACCTTGAATGAATTTACCAGAATCTGGGACGAAGAAATGAGTCGGCAAACCCCATCATCATGATTACTTCCATCCATAACCCCAAAATTCAACGAGTACGCGGATTGATGCAGCAGCGTTCACGGCGGGAGGAAGAGCAAGCCTTTGTCATTGAAGGTGCGCGGCTGATTCAGGAAGCCCGCTTGAGCGGTGTTGCCCTCGATCTGGTGTTGATCAGTAGCCAGCCATCCCCGCGCGCCGCACAACTGGCTGATGATCTTGCCGCAAAGCGTATCCCAATCGAGGAAGTATCGGCAGAATTGTTCAAGCGCATAGCGGATACCGAAAATCCGCAAGGCATTCTGGCAATCGTTCGCCAGCAGCCGCGAGACCTACCACCAGATTGGGATTTTCTCGTGGTGGCGGACAATTTACGCGATCCGGGCAACCTCGGCACATTGCTGCGCACCAGCGCTGCGGCGGCAGCGGACGGGCTCATCCTCACCCCTGAATGCGTTGATGTATACTCCCCCAAAGTTGTCCGGGCAGCGATGGGCGCTCATTTCAAACTATCCATTTTGCAAAAAAAATGGGAAGAAATCATCCATCTTTGCCGTAGCCGTGCTGCAAAACCTGCCCAAATCCTGGTCAGCGAGGTCGAAAGTGGCACGCCCTGCTGGCAGGTTGACCTTCGTCAGCCGCTGGCGCTGGTGATTGGCAGTGAAGCCGAAGGAGTTTCCAAAGATGCCCGACAGGCTGCCGACCAACGCTTGATGATCCCCATGCCCGGTCAAATCGAATCGCTCAATGCCGCCGTTGCGGCCGGTATTTTGCTGTTTGAAGTCGTCCGCCAGAGGTTCTCATGAAAATTCGCACCTTAACCTGCTTCTTTGATCCCCATCAAAATCCTTTTCCCGAAATGCTCCCCCATCTGGCAGCGTTTACCAACCAGGCTGCTCAACGCTTGCAACAAGCCGGTTTCGATTTGCAAACCCGTCGGCTGGCAACTACTCCCTTTCCCCTTTGGCTGGGTTCGAAAAATTTTGCAGAGGCAATTTCCCTCGTAAAAGAATGGGAGAATCGGGCTGAAACATCCGGATTTGCCTATCTTTCGCTCGGGTGCGCCATTCCAACTCAACCGGAAACCTACGATTGGATTTCGCCGCTGCTTTCGGCTACGCGCAATGTTTTTGTAACCGGTTTACTCACTACCTCCCAAGGAGAAGTAGATTTGGAAGCCGTGAAGCGGAGTGCCCACGCAATTTTGCTCAATGCCCCCATCGAAGCGAATGGCTTTGCCAATCTGCGCTTTGCTGCACTGGCCAACGTGCCTGCCGGCTGTCCCTTTTTACCGGCGGCTTATCATAACCCCGGCCAGCCGCCAGCCTACGCATTGGGTTTCGAATGTGCCGATGCCATTTTGCGTATATTTCAACAATCTGAAAACCTTACAACAGCCCGCCAGAATTTGATCATCGAACTGGAAACGAGCGCCTCACGTATCCGCGAACTTCTTGCTTCGTTGGAGGAACGTTTCGGGATCCAGTTTTATGGCTTCGATTTTTCGACTGCGCCATACCCACAGGATTGGTGCTCTGCCGGTGCGGCTTTGGAGCAGTTAGGCATTTCCGCCCTCGGCGGGCATGGCTCATTGGCTGCTGCGGCGTTTCTGGCGGATTCCCTTGACCGGGGAAAGTGGAAGCGGACTGGCTTCAACGGTTTGATGCTCCCCGTGCTGGAAGATTCGCGGCTGGCTCTCCGCGGTTCCCAAGGCACTCTGAAAATCAAGGACTTGCTGCTCTACTCTACGGTCTGCGGAACCGGGTTGGATACGGTTCCACTGCCGGGCAATTGTTCGGAGCAAAGCATCTCTGCTTTATTGCTGGACCTGGCTGCCCTATCACTACGGTTGGAAAAACCCCTCACCGCCCGTTTGATGCCCATGCCGGGTAAACAGGCAGGTGAGCCGATCAACTTTGATTTTGAATTCTTCAGCAGCGGCAGCGTAATGGCGCTCGATTCCGGTGAGCTGAAGGGTCTGCTGGCTGCCAGCCGGGTAGTGGATATTCATCCGCGCTGATTCATTTCGAATCAGCGTACTTTCTTGAAGTCAATCAAAATCAGGTTTTTATCGCAGTCGGCAAAGGTATCAAACACAACCCGCTCGGAAAGAGGCAAATTGGCCTGATCCAACAACCGCACCGAAAGCAAGCCCCGCGAAGCAATTGGCTGATTGGCAATGGTAAATTCATAACCCGACGGGCCGTACTGGGCAGCCGTTCCGGTCAGACTGGTCATATCCACCCGCTTGCCGTCCAGCGTACCCCGCAGCCAGACCCGAATGCCGGTCACAGGGCGGTTCTGCTCATCTACTACCCGACCGGCCACACCCATCCAGCCACAGCCACGGCTGGCATCATAAAGATTGATCGAAATGGCCTGTGGATCACTCTGACGCATGAAAGTAAACCCTCCCGCCACATTGGTTTCGGTCGGTTCGGGCGTCTCCAGCTTTTCAATTGGCGTGCCAATAATCACAATGATCGGCTCTGTCGGTGTTGCCGTCGGGGGAGGAGTGGGGGAATAATCCGGTGTGGGGGACGGTGTCGGCGTCCATGTGGGAGGAAGCGCCAGCAGAGTTGATGTTGCAGTAGGCGCCTGGGCCAAAGCCGGCAAGGTTGGTGGCGGAAAAGGGTTCAAGGAAGACTGAGGATTGAGAAAAACCATCAGGAAAAACGAAGCTGTCAGGGGAATCAGGGCAATGACAAACACCGTGGCCAGATTCCACGGCAGGTCTCGATTGGATTTTCGGGGTTGGGGTCTATTCACGCACTACCTCCTCAGGGAGTTGGGTCGGTGAATTAATCATCTTTCACGGGTAGAGCATCTCAATTTGGGCCGCAGCACGCCGTGCTTCGAGCCATTCCTGGAGGATTTTTTGTTGCAAGGTCAAGCGGGCTTCTCCGCTCAAAGGGTGACTTTCATCCCGCTGTTCGACTTGAACGATATGGTATCCAAAATCGGATTCGATCACACCGCTGTATTCACCCGGTTGTAAACCGAATGCCGCCTCTTCTACCGCCGGAACGGTCAAAAAACCCCGCGGAAACCAGCCCAAATCGCCGCCGGTGAGCGGATCATACTGAAAAGCAAGGGTTGCAAAATCTGCGCCAGCCTGTAATTGGCGGTAGAGCGAATCGGCGGTGGAGCGCAAGCGTACCACGATTTGACGAGCTTTTACCTGTTCAATTTGGGGGGGTAAACTGGCCACCACTTGATCGCGCTGGCGGGCGGCTTCCATTGCCCGGCGCAGCGCAGACCGAAAAACGCCTTCTTCAGCATACCCCATTTGACTCAGCCAGTCTTCGAAAGCCTGCCGTCCTCCTGCGTCCTCAATCAGTTGCTGGATGCGGTTATTCAACTGTTCATCATCCACGCTAAAGCCATTCTCACGGGCAGCCTGCGCCAGTAAAGTTTGCTCAATCAGGTCGTTTGCCACGAGGCGAATTCGCTCTTCGTCACTGCGCTGAATGGCAAGGTCACGGTCGGCGGCTTCCAATTGAATCAGCGAAGCCTCAAACTCCCGCAACGCCACCCTTTCCCCGTTGATGATTAGGGCTGCCGGTTCAGGGGTTGCTGTGATGGTTGCCGTAGGGCTGGGTTCAACTGGCGGCTGGGGAGTCCGCTCTGCCTGCGCAGGAATGTCGGTAACAGTCGGTCTGCTACCGGTATTACAACCCGCCATAACCACCAGTAATAACACCCCCACTGCCAAAAATTTTTTCCAGTTTCTCCAATGGGCTAGATTCATGAAAAAAATTATAACCGATTTCAGGATAAAGCACCTCCCGCAGGTTGTCTGCGGGAGGTGTACCTTTCAGAATTGGAAAGGTTGACGGTTTAGTATTCCGGCATCGGCGGAGTTGCCGGTTTTTCCTTTTCGGGAACTTCGGTGATCAACGCTTCAGTGGTCAGGATCATGGCTGCGATCGAAGCAGCATTTTCCAATGCACCGCGGGTCACCTTGGCAGGATCAATCACGCCGCCTTTAACCATGTTCAGGTACTCATCGCGCAGCACATCGTAACCGATCTTGGGGTCGTTCTCGCGTTTCTGAGCCTGGCGTACGTTTTCAATGATCACGGAACCCTCTTTGCCAGCGTTTTCGACGATCTTGCGCATCGGAACTTCCAGTGCTTTGCGGACGATGTTGACCCCGATTTGCTCGTCCTCATATTCCATCTTCAACGTGTCCAGCACGGGGATGGCGTTGAGCAGTGCCACACCACCGCCGGGGACAATTCCTTCTTCCACCGCTGCCCGGGTAGCCGAGAGGGCATCTTCAACGCGGTGTTTCTTCTCTTTCAGTTCGGTTTCGGTAGCAGCACCGACGCGGATGATCGCCACACCGCCAGCCAGTTTCGCCAGACGTTCTTGCAGTTTTTCGCGGTCGTAATCGCTGGTGGTCTTTTCAATCTCAACCCGAATCTGCTCAATGCGTCCGCGGATTTCGGCTTCATTGCCTTTACCGCCCACAATCGTGGTATTGTCTTTGTCCGCCACCACTTTTTCAGCGCGGCCAAGGTCCGCAATCGTCGTGGTTTCCAGCTTGCGGCCGGTTTCCTCAGAAATCACGCTGGCACCGGTCAGGATGGCAATATCCTGCAGCATTGCCTTGCGGCGATCACCAAAGCCGGGGGCTTTAACCGCCAGCACGTTGAGCATTCCGCGCAGTTTGTTCAACACAAGGGTCGCCAAGGCTTCACCATCCACATCCTCGGCAATGATCACCAGGTCGCGTTTGCCAACCTGCACCAGTTTTTCGAGAATGGGGACAATATCCTGTGCAGCAGAGATTTTCTTGTCGTGGATGAGGATGTAAGGATCCTGAATGACGGCTTCCATGTGTTCAGGATCGGTGATGAAGTAGGGGGAGATGTAACCGCGGTCGAACTGCATACCTTCGACATATTCGGTCTCGAATTCCAGACCTTTGGATTCTTCGACGGTGATCACGCCATCTTTACCGACTTTATCCATCACCTCGGCAATCAGGTTACCAATGGTGCGGTCCTGAGCGGAAATGGTCGCAACATTGGCAATGTCCTCTTTGGTGGTGATGTCAATCGCCTGTTTGCGGATTTCTTCCGAGACCAGTTTTGCAGCGGCTTCGATACCGCGTTTGAGCAGCATGGGGTTGGCGCCGGCGGCTAATGTTTTTAGACCCTCGGTAACGATGGCATGCGCCAGCACGGTAGAGGTGGTGGTGCCGTCACCGGCAATGTCATTGGTTTTGGTGGCTGCTTCTTTGAGCAGCTGCGCGCCCATGTTTTCGAACGGGTCTTCCAGTTCGATTTCTTTGGCAACGGTCACACCGTCGTGGGTGATGGTGGGTGAACCGAACTTGCGGTCCAGTGCTACATTGCGGCCTTTGGGGCCCAGGGTGGTTGCCACAGCAGTAGCAACGATATCAATGCCGTTCTTCAGACGACGGCGAGCCTCTTCCGAAAATACCAGTTGTTTGGCTGCCATAGGTGTTCTCCTTTGATTATTTGATGATTTGAAAAATTACTTGGTTTCGACAATGGCGAGCAGGTCGCTCTCGCGCAGGATGAGCAATTTCTTGCCCTCAACCTTGATTTCGGTGCCTGCGTACTTGGCAAACAAAACTGTATCGCCCTCTTTCACATCCATCGGAATGCGTTTACCGTCTTCATCCCGATCACCAGGGCCGACCGAAAGAATGACACCCTTCTGGGGTTTTTCTTTTGCCGTTTCGGGAAGAACGATACCACCCGCAGTAACTTCTTCCTGTTCAATCGGTTCAACCACGACACGGCTGCCTAACGGTTTAAGATTGACACTCATACAAACCTCCCACTACTGAAATTCGATTGGATTGTGAACATTTTAGCACTCTCTTATCCTGAGTGCTAAACCAGTGCGTATCATACCCACCTTTGGAAGGAAAGTCAAGGGGTTTCGCGAATCTCTTACAAAATTCTGATATTTTTTAGCGGTTTATGGCGCTTGAATACCGTAAGAGGCGCAGATTTGCTCACTGGGGTCAATAATGGCGCGGATGGTCGGATCACTTCCGTAGCGAGCACGTACTTCCGCCAGCACCTTGACCGCCTCCTGACAGTAATCCAGACCGGGTCGGTGCATACCCGCCAGCACCGAACCGTAGGTATAGTAGTAGATCAAAGAAGCCGGCGATAATTCCAACCCCTGAATCTCAATCGGCGGGTCAACATCCGGGTTGCACTGGCGAACTTCGCAGGAAATCGCAGCATCACAGCCACGCACGGCGCATTGCAAAGCCGGAATGGCGCTTTCATAGTTTCGAGCGCGGAAGTAAACCAGGCCTAACTGGCCGTAAATATCCGGGTCTGCCGGCAGCATGCCCAATGCCGTCCGCACATTCAACGATGCCGCAAAGAATTCTCCCATCTGAGAATAGGTGCGCCCAATCGCCAGATAGGGGATGGGATCCTGTACGCCAATTTGTTTATTGATGGCTACCGCTTTGGCATAATACGAAAGAGCCTGTTCGTAGTACTCCTTTACCTCAGGGTGATCACTGCCAACCACTTCTGCCCTTTTCAAACCAAGCGTGCGGTAATTTGCCCCAATCCGAATGTAAAGCGGGGTAAAGTTGGGGGTAATTTCAGCCGCTTTCAGATATTCTTCAATGGCTGCCCGATAATCCCCCAGCGATTCCTGTACATACCCGCTCACGCGGTGAACATCCATCAAATCCGCTCCGCGTTCCAAAGCCTGGCGCATGCTCTCGTCGGCCTGCACGTATTTCTGCTGATCAATCAAGATTTCGGCGTAATAGGCATGGGCCAGCGCGTTATTGCTGTCAAATTGCAGCGCACGGATGACCGACTGCTCGGCTTCGTTGAGATAGCGTTGGGCATCTTCTCCGGCATACACCGAGTTCCAGTCATAAACAAAGGCGCGGATGGCCAGCACAAAAGAATCCTCCGGAGCCAGCTCGGTGGCTTTGTCAATGTTTTCGCGAGCAGCCCTCAGCCGTTCAACACGAATCGCATCGGTGGTGGAAAGACTGGAATAATAGGTTTGAATACGGGCCAGTTCGGCAATCAACCGCGCGTTGGTGGGTTCTAACTCCATCGCCCGTTGATAGGCTGCAATGGCAGCCGGCAAATTCCCAGCGACAAACTGGGTTTCCCCCTCCAGCGCGTATGAACGCGGAATCCGTGTTGGGGTTGGTGTGGGTAGAAACAGGGCTTCCACCTGACCGCTCTGGTAGCCCCGTAAAACAAATAGGCCCGCCATCAGCAACGCCAGTAAGAGGACAATCCGATAGGGGTTGCTGTGGCCATTTCGGTTTCTAAATATGGGGCGGTGGTTGTTTAAATCAATCATCTTTCCATCCCTGCCGTTTTTACGGCTCGGGTGTCGGGCTGGGGGTTGGCAGGCTGCCTTCGGCAACTTGCTGGCAAATATTGATGATTTCCTGCGCATTGGCGACCGAGACCTGCTCGATGGCCACCGTTTCCATCACGGCTCGGGCGATCAACAACGCCTCTCCGCATTGAGCCTGACGAGCTAACGCCAATCCGTAAATATAATAATATTCAGAGATCGGCCAGTACGAAAGCGGCAATCCCTCAACCACTTTTCCATCTTCGGTTGTACCTCCTTGTACCGCCAAACGGAGGGCTTGAATGGCGCGCGGGTAGTCACCGCGCCGGTAATGCATCACCCCCAAGTTACCGTAGAGATACGGGTCAGTGGGGTTATTCTCAATGGCTTTTTCTGCATATTGAATTGCGCTGGCAAACTCGCCCTGGATGAAATAAGTACGGGAAAGATAAGTCAACGGCAGCGGGTCGGTCGGGTTGAGGGTGCTGGCACTGGTAAAGGCGCGGATGGCTTTGGGGTAATCCCCCAATGCCCGGTAGTTCCTGCCAAGGTAGATATACAAATCGGAGATGTAGGGGTTTTGCGCAATGGCCGCTTCAAACTCGGCTACTGCTTCTTCGTAGTTGGTGGTAAATTCCAGCACCAGCCCCCGGGCGCGGTGAGTTTCCAGTGCATTTGGCGCCATGGACTGCGCCTTGCGTGAAAGCTCAATGGCGCGGTTCAGGGCATCGGGATCCCCGGCAGAGGACTGGGATTTCAACGCCAAAACCTCAGCCAGATAGGCGTATGGCACGGGGTTGTTCGGGTCGAGTTCAATCGCCTGATTGAGGGACGCTTCGGCATCCAGATAATTACCGCTCAAGCCCTGTGCGTATCCGCGTAACGCCAGTGCAGCAGCGTTGTTCGGGTTGATCACCAGCGCATTACCGGCGTTATCCACCGCCGCTTGATACTGGTTGGTGTACACCTGCAAGCGTGCAATATTCAGGTAAATGGTCGGATTATCCGAGTTGACCAGCAAAGCCGTCTGATACACCTGTATGGCTTGCTTGAACTTACCCTCGCGCACAAATTGTTCCGCCTCAGCCAGATAGGACTCCGGCGAGCGGGTAGGGGTCGGCGTAGGCACAAACAACGGGGGGGTTTGCGGCACCACTACCTGATTGATATAAATTCCTCCGCCAATCAGCAACAATAAAATGATCACGGTCAGCGGGTTGGAAGTCCGCCGACGGCGGTTCATTCTTAATCTACTACCTCGTAAATACATATCAGGGATATTACCATCAGATTTTAAGAAACGTCAAGCGCTGGCGTTGAAGCTTTAAGGCCTGGTTAATCTTTCCGGTTTTGGCTTGCCTGCTTTCTCACCAACGGCTAAAATGGAAGCATGCGTTTTGATGTTTTCAGCCTTTTCCCCGCGGTGATCCGCCCCTACCTCGAAATCAGCATCCTCCAGCGCGCCATTGAAAAAGGACTGCTGGAAGTCCATCTCCATGACATCCGCTCGTTTACGACGGACCGACACCACATCACCGATGATGCCCCTTTTGGCGGCGGTGGCGGGATGGTCATGAAACCGGAACCGATTTTTACCGCCGTGGAAAGCGTGCTGGGCAGCCCACCGGCCTGTCCGGTGATTTTGCTGACCCCTCAGGGCAGAACCTACACCCAGCAAGTGGCTGCCGAACTGGCTGCCTATCCTCACCTTGCCCTGTTGTGCGGACGATATGAGGGGATTGACGAACGAGTCCGCGAACATCTGGTCACCGATGAAATTTCCATCGGCGATTATGTGCTGACCGGTGGTGAACTGCCCGCCCTGATTCTGATCGACTCGATCACCCGCCTGATTCCCGGCGCGTTGGGCGACCCGGACGGCGCACAGGATGATTCCTTTGCCAGCGGTCTGCTGGAATATCCGCATTACACCCGCCCGGCAGAATTTCGCGGCTGGCGCGTGCCGGAGGTGCTGCTTTCCGGCAACCACGCCGAGATTGCCCGCTGGCGGCGTCAGCAAGCCCTATTGCGTACGTGGAAACGCCGCCCCGACCTGCTGGAAAAAGCCGATTTATCGGATAGCGACCGCCGGTTTCTGGCATCCCTTACAGACGAAAAAACCGACCAATCCCCCTCAACCTGAGGTACAAATCCATCTTTCATTCAAGAGGTGCTTTCATGACTCCCCGTTTCAGTTTCGGTAAAACCTTTCTGCTGGGATTTGGTTTTTTTGGCGTCAGCGTGATTTGGAGTGTGTATAACGCTTACGTCCCCATTTTTCTGGCCAACCGTTTCAATCTGGCACCCGCTCTGATCGGCTTTTTCATGACGCTGGATAACATTGCCGCCCTGTTGATTCAGCCGCCCATTGGAGCGTGGTCAGACCGTCTGCGCACTCCCATTGGACGGCGCATGCCCTTCATTCTGGTCGGCGCGCCGATTGGCGCGGTGGCTTTCGGTTTGATTCCGTTGCAGACCCTTCTGCCGTTGTTTGTTGCCTGTACCAGCACTTTGCTGCTCAGCATGGCATTGTGGCGCACACCGGTGGTGGCGCTCATGCCAGACATCACCCCATCCCAGTACCGCTCGCAGGCAAACGGCATCATCAATTTCATGGGCGGGGTCGGCGCCATCATCGCCTTTTTATTCGGGGCAACGCTGTACGAGATGAATCCGGCTTACCCGTTCTGGCTGGGCTCGGCACTGGTCATTCTGGCGACACTGATGGTGTTCATCTTCATCCGGGAGCCAAAAGAGTACGAAGTCACCGATAAAACCGAACCCAATTTGCTGGTCAGCCTGCAAAAGGTCATCCGGGAGGAGGAAAAATCCCCCCTGCGCATCCTGCTGGCAATTTTCTTCTGGTTTGTGGCCTACAACGCCATTGAAGCCTTTTTCACCCTCTACTCGGTCAATCATCTTGGGCTGTCCGAATCGGATGGCGCTCGATTGCTGGGGCAGCTTTCGCTCTTCTTTGTCATCATGGCCCTGCCGGCCGGTCTGATCGGCGGGCGAATCGGGCGGCGGCGTACGATTATGACCGGGATTGTGCTGCTGGCTTCCTGCATGCTGGCAATGTTTTTCGTCCCTGCGGATGTTCTGACCATCTCACTTGCCCGGCTGCCCGTCCTGGGTAATGTCCCCGTGGTTGGCACCATTCTCATGCTGGCCGGCGTTTCGTGGGCATTGATCAACATCAACTCGCTGCCGATGGTAGTGGACATGACCGATGACTTGCACATCGGCACCTACACGGGCTTGTATTATCTCTTTTCAACCATGGCGGCCATCCTTGGTCCGAATCTCAACGGCATCATCATCCAGTTGAGCGGTTCGAATTATGCACTGGTCATGCTTTTCGGTCCGCTTTTCATGTTGCTGGCCTTGATCATGATGCTGGGTGTTCGGCGCGGTGAAGCCAAAACCCGGACTTCTTGAACGGAAAACAGGTGTCAAGTGTCAACTTGTCATCTTTTCCAAAGCGTTGTATACTTGAAGCAAGTTGCGGGGGTTTTCTGAAACCCACCCATCGCAACCGAGTCGTCCCCAAATTCCAATCCTAATTTTTTGGAGGAGAAAAACACATGTTCAAAAAGCTCTACCTTGTTGTAGCAGTGTTGATCATTGCCAGCATGGCGCTTTCCGCCTGCCAGCAAGCAGCAACACCCGCCCCCCAGGAACCGGCTGCACCGAAAATCAAGGTCTGCCAGGTCACCGACACCGGCGGTATTGATGACAAATCCTTCAATGCCACCGCCTGGAAGGGTGTTGAAGACGCCATGAAGGAATTGGGCGTCGAAGGTAAATATCTGGAATCCCAGCAACAGACCGACTATGAAAAGAACATCAATGCCTTCATCGAAGATGGCTGCGATCTGATCGTCACGGTCGGCTTCCTGCTGGGTGATGCCACCAAAGCTGCCGCCGAAGCCAACCCCAATCAGAAATTCGCCATTGTGGACTTCGCCTACGATCCGACGATCCCCAACGTGCTCGGCTTGACCTTTGCAACCGATCAGGCTGCTTTCCTGGCGGGTTACGCCGCTGCCGGCGCTACCAAGACCGGTAAAGTGGGTACTTTCGGTGGTATCCAGATCCCGCCGGTAACCGTCTTCATGGACGGCTTCGCCCTGGGCGTCAAATACTACAACGAAAAACACGGTACCAACGTGGAAGTCCTCGGTTGGGACGTCGCCAATCAGACTGGCCTCTTCACCGGCAACTTCGAAAGCACTGATGACGGCCGCCAGCTGGGTCAAACCCTGATGGACGAAGGTGCCGACATCATCATGCCGGTAGCCGGCCCGGTTGGGTTGGGTACTGCCGCTGCCGTCCAGGAACGCGGTAACGCCTGGATCATCGGTGTGGATACCGACTGGACGATCAGCGCTTCGCAGTTCACCGATGTGATCTTCACCTCGGTGTTGAAGCGAATGGACAATGCCGTGTTTGAAGCTGCCAAAGAAGTTGTGGAAGGCACCTTCAAAGGCGGTCTGTATGTCGGCACGCTGGCGAATGACGGCGTGGGCATCCCCGAATTCCTGGCCGGCCGCATCTCCGACGACCTGAAGGCCGAACTTGAACAGGTCAAGGCCGATATCATCGCCGGCAAGATCAAGACAACCCCCTAATTCTCATCACCATACCCCATAACAAAGAAGGGCTGGCTTATGAAAGCCAGCCCCGATTTTTTTATTCCACAAGATTACTCCGCGCGACTTACGCGCCGGCCTTTCTGGCGCGGGGCGGTCTTGGGGTTAATCCGCCGCTGACGCACGGTCGTCTTGCCGGCATTGGGGCTCAGGATCAGAGACAATTGATTGAGGGCATTCAGGTCATATTCCCGCCGGCCACACACATCACATACCCACGCCGGAAAATCCGGCACGGTGATCAAATCCTCACCCAGCCAGGTGTAATATACCACCCGCGTGCGGTGCATCTGGCCTGCCTGACATTCGCTGCAGGGGATGAAAAATTCAGAGGGGAGCATTCTATTGCGGTCAAACTTCATGGCTGATTCTTCGCAATCACGGTAATTTGGGTGGTCAATACCTTCATCTCTTCCAATGGCCAGTATACCACGAATGCCTTGCCAACGATATTTTCAACCGGAACAAATCCCCAGGTATGCGAATCCGAGGACTGATTGCGGTTGTCACCCAGCACAAAAACCTTTCCTTCTGGCACCTGCCAGGAACCGGTGTACATGGGCGGAGCGTTGATATAGGGTTCCTTCAGAGGATATCCATTGACTTTCACCAATCCGTCGGCGATCTCCACAACATCACCGGGCAAACCAATCACCCGTTTGATGTAGTCCTCCTGCGGGCTGTAATGAAAGACAACTATATCCCCCCGTTTGATTTCACCGAAACGGTAGGCCAGTTTATGCACCAGCACAAATTCACCCGGTTTGAGAGTCGGCTGCATGCTGATATTTTCGACTCGCACGCGCGCCACTACTGCGTCAATCGCAAAATACAACACAAACGCCAATAGCAGCGTTTGGAAAATCTCCCCCAATGACTTCAACCAGGAAGAGGTCTTTTTTTCGCCAGTTTCGGGCGCTATTCCTTCACGCGGTTCAGGAATTGAAGATTGCACCGATCTCGCTCCACACCGATAACTTGATTGGAAAACTTCTTATCATGATCTTTGTTGATTATATGCCTGCCATCCAAAAGCGGCAAGGATTAATCCCTACGCAAGCGAACCCCACAGGCTCGGCAGAAAATATCACCGCTTTCAGCCCGCCGCCCGCATTGATGACAATATACCACACTGCTGGTTTCTTCCATCACGCTTACCGCTGGCGAGCGTTTGTGGCGGTAACGCCGAGTGGACGGACTGGCTTCCCGGTCACGCCGGATAAAAAACCAAGAAACCAGCACGACCAGTAAAACCCCGCCAACCACCAGAATAAATACCGGTAGAAGCCCGGAGGCCGAAGTTCGTCCAGGCGTGGTTTCATCCAGCGGCTGGGCCGGCTGAACCGGCAACATCCCCACCGAAAGCGAATCGTCGGCTTTTTCATAGCGCACATTGACTTTAAAGGTAGTGCCGGCATCCACTTTGCCCACCGGATTGGTAAAGTAGATAAAGCCATCACTAAGCCGCTGTCCGCCATCGAAACCGGGGTAAGCCTGCATTTTTTCGGCATTAGCCGGCTGCTGAACCGAAACAACCAGATTTTGAACGCTGAAATCGCCATTCCACTCATAGGTAAATTTTCTCAGCTGGCCTTCGCGTTCCAAACGAGGATCGTAGTACTCGACCTGCAAATTCGCCGAGGGGGTTGTAAAGTTGATCTGCAGCCAGTCACCGCGGACTTCGGTCGTGTAGGTCAGGTTATACAGCAAGCCGTCCACATCCTCCCATGCCACATTATACGGTGCGCCGGCCGCGCGGGGAAGGCGCAGGCTGATCTGAGCCGGCAGACTGACACTGGCTGCCAGAGTGAGCCGGTAAATCACCAGCACATCCGGCCGGTCAAACTCCGGTAGAATTTGAATCACCACACTATCCAGGGGTGTGTTACTCTGAGCCTGTACGGGTTGAGTGATCCACAACCCCAATAAAGCGATGAGGAGAATACCCTTCCGAAAAACCGACATCAAAGCCGTTCCTTCTTTGAAATATGGGTTATCTTACCATAATCTGTTCTTTTTTTGAAATCGCAGCACCTCAAAATCGAGTATAATTTTGAGGACTGGACAGGAAAGGAAGCAAGACCCTTGCGCCGAAGACGAACGGTCGAAGAACTCAGTGTCGAAGAGTTGAGGCAAATACTGGTGGAAAAGCGCCGGGCCGAACGCGAACAACGGCTGGAGCGCTTCCGCCGTACTGGCAGGGTGGTGCGGGTTGAACCTCAACCGAATGTTTCGGCATTCCAGTCCATCCAGCCGTTTGACGAGGTGGAAAGCGACTTTGAGCAGGCATCTCCCCGCCGTAAATCCAACCGCTGGTTGGATCGTCTATTGCTTTTCGTAGAAATTGCAGCGGTACTGGGACTGGCATTTGTGCTGCTCAACGGCATGAATCTGATTCGTAGTCTCAATCAAGAAGTGGCAGCCGCTTTGCAGCAGCCGACCTTCACCCCCACTCCGCTCATTCAGGCAGTGGTGCTGCCCTCCGGTCATACCCCGCCCAACTCGCCGGGCGGGGTACGCCCCAACGACGCCGAAATCCCCGAACACCTGCGTCCGCTGGTACAGACCTTTGCCAGCCTGCCGGTCCCCACTCCCAGCCCGGAACAAGCCGTCCGCATCCAGATCCCTGCCATTGGCGTGGATGCACCAGTCGTACAGGGAGACGGCTGGGAACAACTCAAAAAAGGGGTTGGCACAATGATTGGCTCACCCAATCCGGGGCAGAAGGGCAATCTGGTGCTTTCAGCCCATAACGATGTCTTCGGTGAAATCTTTCGGGATTTAGACAAACTCAAAAAAGGCGACGAAATCATCATTTACACCAGCCAGCGGGCATTCGTCTATGTAGTCCAGCAATCTCAAATTGTGGAACCAACCCGTGTTGAGGTACTTGCTCCTACTCGCGAGGCAGTGGTCACGTTGATTTCCTGTTACCCATACATGGTAGATACCCAGCGGATTGTAGTGACCGCTAATTTTGTCGAACAAAGATAAAAAATTTTAATGAGGAGTTTTGAATGAGCAAGAAACAAAAACGCCGCGTTTCATCCAGCGAATCCATCAGTCGCGAAAGTCCTGCCAAAAGCAGCCAGGCTCCTACCGGGCGCTACTCAGCCAGCGCCGAGTTCAACCCGGATTACACCCCAATCATCAAGGACTTAAAACGAATCGGTGTTCTGGCCGGTTCTTTTATCGCGCTCCTGATAGTTTTGTCTTTCTTTTTGCGTTAGGTTGACCGGACAGCCAAAGGTACCCCGTAACTCAACCGCCGGTTGCAACCGCGACCAGTGTCAGGCGGTCACCATCTTTGGGCGTATCGTCCATCCGAAAGGCTGGCTGAGCCATCTCCCCGTTGATGATGAACAGGTTGGAATTCAATAAGGACTTTTTATCATCCTGAATGATGATCCCAACCATATCCGGGTATCGCTCGGCCAGCCATTCAACGATTTGTCCGTAAGTAATCCCGCGTGGAAATTCCACTTCAATCGCCGGTGTACCGGCGATATATTTTGCCAGATTGGTGAATTCAATCGTAATCCGAATGGTATTTGGAAGGCTGGCGTTCATCATTACTTAAAACAGAAAGAGAACAAAACAGCCCCCAGAGAAGTTCCCACCCACCAGTAATCCTGCATCACCTGGGGAAATGAAGTTGCCTGGCGGGCGGCCAACCCCACCAGCATCAGAGCAACCGCAATTCCAACCAGCACCCAGCTGCGAATTTCATATCTTGGCTTGTTCGGGTCTGGCAGAGCAACTTTGGCGCCTTTTCCGGCCTTTTTGGCTTTAAGAGCCTGTTCGCGCTCCAGCCGTCGTTTTCTACCGCGCAGCATGGCCAGCCGCAGATAAAAGAATAACATGGCCACTGCCGTGATCACCAGTCCAAAATCAAATTTCATTCCAATCCTCCAAAGTCCTTCTTCCAGACGTATTTGAGAACCGTATTGTAAAAAGTCTGCAGGGAAGGTTTTGGGCCTTCCTTTATCCGCAGCATTCTGCAGCGCGGCGTGATTTCTACAAACATCGTCCCGCTTTCACTCATTTCGGTTGGCACTTTTTCTAGTGCGAATACACGGGTATTCGGCAGGCGCACCATCGGCAGGCGCTTTTCGGGCGTCTGCACCAGCGCCATCATGTAAAATTCATAATTGACCGTTGGAGTAGGCAAGCGCACCAATACTACCCGTGACTTTTTTTCCGGCACCTCGCGGAGTTCATATTGAGCGCCGGCAAATGAAGAGCATTTGGAATCATCCAGGCGCTCCCCCACATGATCCCACCAGAATTTGAGGAACTTCAACCCATCCCGTTCAAGATATTCCAAAAAACCTTTGGTTTGAGAATGAAACAGAGTCGGCAGGGCTTCGTGGCAAAAGTTATAGTGCTGGCTCTTGTTTTTATCCATATTCCGCTCCTCAATCAAGTTTTTGAATTTCTGCACTCAGAAATTCATCGAACGTGGTGGGGTTTCTCCCTAAAAGCATCCTCAAGACATTCGGGTTGCCGCGCATGCCGTAATTTTCGTAGTAAAGAAACATTTTCAACAGGGTATTGACCGCATATTCCGACATGCCCCCCGCCAGCATTTTACGCTGCCAGGCATCACGGTCTATCTCTACTGCTTCAACGGGTTTCCCAAGATACTGAGAAAGCCTTTGAGCCGCTTCTCGGGCCGAGAGAGCTTCCGGGCCGCATAATTCGTAAATGGCACAGGAATGGGATTCTTCCAGCAGCACGCTCGCCGCGGCCTCGGCCACATCCGCTAAATCCACCTGACTGAGCGGCGCATCAATCGAATAAGGAATGCCGTAAACCCCATCCCGCTCAATGGACTGCCAGTAGCCCAGAAGATTCTGCATGTAAACAGCCGGTTGAAGAATGGTAAAATCCACCCCACTGGTGAACAAGCGCTCTTCAACCCGCAGTTTCTGCCAGTGATGCGGCATTTCCTCCGCCTGGGGGTGCAGCACCGAATGATAAACAAACCGCAGCACTTCATTGGAACGGGCGGCCCGGATCAGGTTTTCGGCTATGCGCAGTTCATCCGGGTGCATGTTCGGCGGAATGTGATAAACCACCCGGATTCCCCGCATGGCTCGCTCCGCCAGCGAAAAATCCAGCAGATCACCTACGATGAAGTCATCTACGCCCATCTGGCGGAGGGGCGCCGTGTTAGCATCCCGACGCACCCACGCCCGAAGTGCTGCGCCCTTCTCGATCAGCGCTGCACACACCGCCAGGCCGGTTTTACCGCCAGCGCCGGTTATAAGAATTTTGTCGGTTTCACTCATCATCGCGTATTATATTCCAAAAAGGCTCCCGATGTCCGGGTGACGACATCGGGAGCCAGGTTAATTGGGTTGAACGCCGTTATAACCCTTGTTCAGCCCGTTTATCTCGTCAGCATCCCCAATCAGACGTTGGGATTGAGCCGTTCAACCGGGGGTTTCCAGACGTTGGTGATCAGGTTCAAAATGATACCAACCACCGCGCCGGTCGCAATGGAAGGCCAGCCGAAGGGGAACAGACCCTTGAGGATCGGGATCGGCAGGAAACCGCCTTCGTAACCGATGTTACCACCAATACCGATGATCAGGATGGTCGCGCCGATCGCCAGTTGCTTGGGATCGAACAGGTTGACCTTCTCCGCCAGCATCAGCGCAATACCCTGCATGCCGATGACGCCGAACAGGTAGATGGACAAACCACCGGATACGGCGGTTGGGATGGTGGACACCAGATCCGCCAGCGGGCCGATGAAGCCCAGCAGCACCGAGATCAAACCTGCTGTGATCAGTACCGGGCCGGAGTAGTTGCGGGTGATCACCATCAGCGAGTTATTTTCACCGTAGTTGGTACCTGCGGTCGAACCGAAGATACCGTTGACGAGATCGTTCAAACCGTCAATCATCAGGTTGATGCCGATATAGCGGTTCAGGCGCAGTTTTTCGCGGCCCTGTTCCTCTGCAAGGTGATCCACATACAGGCTGATCTGGTACAGGTGCGCCGTGGATTCGGGAATGGTGGCAATCGCCATCACGCCCACACCGAAGATCACCGTCAGGGTCAGGTCACTGGCGAAATTGGGGAAAGTGAATTGCGGGGCGCGGAACAGCGCCGATTGACCGAGCAGCGAGAAATTGACCAGATCAAACGGAATGGCCACAATGTAGCCGACAATCGCCGCCAGCAAAATCGGCAGCATGCCGATGAAGCCCTTCCCCTGCAGATAAACCGAGAAAATGAAGGCCGAAAGCAGGGTGATCAGGGAAACCGTCCACCAGGTCATGTCGCCGGTCAGAATACCGCCGGCCACACCGGAGGACATGTCCAGCGCTGCTTTACCGAGGCCGATACCGATGGTGCAGGCTACCGAACCGGTCACCACGGGGGGCAGCACTTTATCGAGGGCTTCTTTACCGCCGGAAAGCCGGATGATCAAGCCGACAATGACGTTGATCGTACCGGTTGCGATGAAACCGGTTTGAACAATGGACAGCAAAGCCGGGTCGGCCGGTACGCCAAAAGTCGGTTTGGTGATGGCAGTGACGGCCGCAATGTAGCTGAAGGACGAACCGTAGTACAGCGGGATGTAATTGCCGATGGCCAGTTTGGAGGCAATCAGCGCAACCACCGTACCAAAACCGGTTACCGTCAACACCGTGCTGACCGGGAAGCCCATCAGCAGCGCGCACAAGACCGTGGCCGGGAACATGGTGATCACGTGCTGGAAACCCAGCAGGATCATACGCCCAATCGGCGGGGTATCCTGTGGCAGGTAACCCAGAACGGCTGGTTTTTGAACATCAGTTGCCATTGAAGTCTTCCTCCCTTGAAGAAAGAATGGATAGAATAAATTGAAAACTGTGGGTTGGGAATTGGGTCCGGAACAACTGTCCGTATTCGTTCAGGTACAATCCTCTCCTCCTTGCGGATTTAAGTGGACATCCGAACCGCGCTTTGGGTGTAAAAACCAATCCTGTCCTCGATAGACACCTCCTTTCTTATATTCAGCGGATCAACCGCTGCAACCTCGGAACAAAACAGCCAGAAGAACCAACACAGCCACCAGAGGGATGATGTACATGAGCAGGCGAACCTCTGGTATTTTAGTTAAACCCCCCGCCATGTCTTTGGCTACGGCAGCGGCAAATTCTGTTTCGGACGGGGGTTTGAAGTCAACAACCTCGCTGCCGCTGGCTTTGGCAGCAAGGCGGGCTTCCAATGCTTTATCCAGCACTTCGAACGCCTGGCGGATCATGGTTTTGGCAACCGAGTCGATCATCCGCTGGCCAACGCTTGCCAGCGCGCCGCCGATGTTCATCTCTCCTTCATATTTCATCAGGGTTGTACCATCCCCTTGATCAATGAACTGCACTCTCCCGACACCTTTGGCAAAACCGGGCGTGCCGCGCCCATCCACGGTCAGCGTGCAGGACTCGGGTTCGACCACATCGGAAATCACCAGTTTTCCGGTAAAAGAACCGGAAACCGGGCCGATCCGCACGTTCATTGCGCCTTCGTATTCATTTTCGGCGACCATCTCCAGCTTTTGGGTGCCCGGCAAGGCACTGGCTAACACTTCGGGATCGTAGAACATTTCCCAGACTGCTTCACGGGGACCGTTAAAAACGTGCTCGCCTTCCAGTTTCATTATAAGTTTTCCTCCATCAATGATAAGGTAAAGTTGGATTTTGGATGCGAAATCCATTCATGGCGAAGGGCGTCAAGCGCCCTTCGCCTGCTGAACATAGGTGAAAATGCGGCTGGGTGAAAGCGTATCACGATCAAACTCCACCCCGGTTTCTTGCAGCGCATTTTCAACAGCCTGCACAAACACGGAGGGAATCGGAATCGCGCCGGCTTCACCAACACCCTTGATGCCTAACGGATTGAGCGGCGAGGGTGTTTCCATATGACCCAACACCAGTTTCTTGGGCATATCGGTTGCCTGCGGGAAGAGGTAATCCATGAACGAGGCAGTTACGAGCTGGCCGTTCTCGTCGTAAATCAGCTCTTCGTAGAAGGCATCGCCGATGCCCATCTGGATACCGCCGTGAATCTGACCATCTACCACCATGGGGTTGACCGGCGTACCACAGTCATGGACGAAAGCCATTTTTTCCAGACTGACCTGCATCGTCTCCGGGTCCACTTCGATAATCAATCCCACTGCACCAGCGCCGGTTGCACCATAGGGCGGGCCGTAGTAAGCCACCGCTTCCAGACCGGGTTCGGCGCCGGGCTCCATCGTACCGCGCATCGGGTTGGCCAGGTTCGCCAGATCACCCAGCGAGATAAATTTAGAAGGAATATCGGCAACTCGCACCACGCCATCAGCCAGTTCCAGCTCTTCCTCCGGCGCTTCCAGAATCTTGCTCGCCAGTTTGAGGGCTTTCTGGCGCACTTTTTGAGCGGCCAGATGGGTAGCCGTACCGGCCACCGTAATGCCGCGACTGGCAAACGTGCCGGCTCCCCAGCCAAAGTAACCGGTATCCCCGGTGATCACTTTGACATCTTTCACATCCACCCCCAGTTGATCGGCAACAATTTGGGCAAAGGTCGTGTAATGCGCCTGTCCCTGGGAGGTGTAACCCGTGGTAACCACCACCTTGCCGTTGCCGCCAACCGTCACACGGGCACCTTCGTAGGGTCCAACGCCCGTGCCTTCGCTGAAGCAGGCCACGCCAATACCCACCTTCTTGCCCTGGGCGCGCAGTTTGGGCTGCACTTCATTGACAAATTTGTCGTACTCGATCAATTCAAGGGTCTTTTGAAACGAGGTCGGGTAATCTCCACTATCCAGCACGCCCTCTACAAAGTCCTGCCCAATGATGCTGGTGTAGTAAGGATAAGCATTCGCCGGCAGCAGATTCTTGCGGCGGATTTCTACCGGGCTCATCCCCAGTTCTCTGGCAGCTGCGTCCAGCATGCGTTCCATCACAAACACGCCGTATTGGCGGCCGGCGCCCCGTACCGGCGTTACGATCATCTGGTTGGTGAATACCACATAGAACTCGGTCAGGAAATTCGGAACGCGGTAATTGGTGACTGTATGGGTTTGGGAATTGAGCGGCACGGTCATCATATAGGGATTGTACGCCCCAGTGTTGTGGTAGAAAAAGTCCTTCAGGCCAACAATCGTACCATCCCGCTTGACCGCAAGTTCGCAATAATGCACCTGATCGCGTTCCGAGGTGGTGGCTAAAAAGTTTTCGCGCCGGTCTTCAACCCACTTGATAGGCCGATCCAATTTCATCGCCAGATAGGTAATCAGGACATCATCCGGCAGTGAGGTGTTAATTTTCGGGCCAAAACCGCCGCCGGTGTTGGGGGTGATCACCCTCACCTGACTTTCGAACAATCCCAGCCGGGCGGCAGTCTGATTGCGCAATGCAATCACCGATTGGGTGCCGCACCAGATGGTCATTTGTTTGGCGTGTTTATCCCACTGGACGATGATGCCACGGTTTTCCATTGCCGCGCCGGCGTTGCGATTGATGAAGAACTTTCGTTTGATCACCAGGTCGGCTTCTTTGACTGCCTCCTCCCACGAACCACGCTCCTGACGCACATGGCCGGCTTCGTTGGAAGGCAGGTCTTCATGCACCAGCGGCGAGCCGGGCTGAAGCGCCTTTTCCAGATCCACCACAGCTTCTAACGGCTCGTAATCCACGTAGATCAGGTCGCAGGCATCTTCGGCAATGTAACGCGATTCGGCGATGACAATGGCAACCGGTTCACCGGCGAAACGAACTTTATCTTTGGCTATCGGCATGGTTGTGCGTGCCACGTAGGTTGCGCCTTTGATTGCCGTGGGGGGCGGTACTTGCAGCGGCCCGGGTTTGATGTAATCGCCGAAATCTTCGGCAGTATAAACACCGATGACCCCCGGCAGTTTGCGGGCTTCGCTCACATCAATACTTTTGATACGGGCATGAGCGTAATCCGAGCGTTTGAAAGCGGCGTGAAGCATACCCGGAAGTTCGATATCATCCAGAAATTGAACATTGCCGGTGATCAATTCCGGGTCTTCGAGCCGTAAAATGGATTGATGAACGTATTTACCTGCCACGGTTGCTTCTCCTTTCATCCACTAATGAGACGCCATCTTCTGGGCAGCCAGCTTCACCGCCTCGATGATGTTGAAATAGCCGGTACAGCGGCAGAAGTTGCCATCAATCGCCTCACGGATTTCTTCTTCGGTTGGATTGGGGTTATCCCCCAGATAATCCACCAGCGTCATCAGAAAACCGGGTGTGCAAAAACCGCACTGCAAAGCATGTTTTTCGATGAAGGCTTGTTGGATCGGGTGCAGGTTGTCCGGGGTTCCCAGCGATTCAACCGTTTGAATTTCGTGTCCATCTGCCTGAACGGCAAAGATGGTGCAGGAACGCACCGCCTCGCCGTCCATCAAAACGGTACAAGCCCCACACAACCCATGTTCGCAGCCGACATGCGTACCGGTCAAACCAAGGTCATGGCGGATAAAATCGCTCAGCAGAAGACGGGGCTCAACCTCGCGTTCATACTGCTTGCCATTGACGGTAACATTAATTTTGACTGTTTGAGCCATGTCATCCTCCTTTTACTTTGCTCGCTCGAAGGCTTCGGTCAGGCCGCGTCTCACCAGCACTTTGACCAGATGCCGCCGGTATTCTGCCGTGCCGTGTATATCCGTGCCGGGGTCAACTTCATCTTTGGAGATTTTCTCCGCCACTTCGGCAATCGCCTCGGCCGTTGGCACATTTCCCACCAGAATCTTGCGAGCGGTCTGGGAAAGAATGGGGGTTTCCCCGACACTGAACAGAACGACCCGCACATCCTTGCAGCGTTTGTTCTCGTCCACCACCACCACACTGATCACGGCTGCCTGTGCGTAACCGCCTTTCTGGCGGGAGACCTGCTGGTAAGACGCCCCGCTGCCTTTGGCCATGGGCGGCAGGACAACCTCCGCCAGCATTTCTTCCGGTTCCAGCACGGTCATAAACGGACCCATGAAGAAATCCTCGGCATTGACCCAACGTTCACCGCCCTGTTTGCGAACCAGAAAACGAGCCTGTAAGGCTACCGATAAAGCCGGGATCTGAGCGGCCGGGTCGGCGTGAGCAATTGCCCCGCCGAACGTGCCCCGATTGCGGATCTGCGGATGGGCAATATGTTTAACCACATAAGGGACAATTGGAAAACGCTCGGACACCAGCGGGTCTTTTTCCACCACACTGTCGCGGGTCATCGTCCCAATTGCCAGCCCGCCGTCACTGGTGGGTTTGATATAAAACAATTCTTTTACCTTGTTCAGGTCAACCAGCGCTGCCGGACGAGCCATGCGAAAGTTCATCGCCGGAATCAAACTTTGACCGCCGGCCAGCACCTTCCCGTCATACCCAAGAGATTGCAGGGTAGCGAGCGCCTCTTCCACGCTGGTCGGTGCATAATACTCAAAAGGTGCCGGTTTCATTTATTCATTACCTCCTCAAGAGGGCTGCCAGCAGTCCTCTGTTGAATTGATGTAAAAAATGGGGAAAAATGCATGTTTATGCACAACCATTAATCGGAGATTAATATTATGGCGGCAGCCCTCAAAAATTGCAACTATTTGAGGGCTGAGATTGTTGAAAAACAAACAACTGGGATTGACGAAAAGGGGAAAACCTTAATACAATCGAACCAAACCACTTTGGAGATCAGCGGGATGGAAAAGCAGCGTTTCGAAGAAACCGGCAAAGGATCAT
>NZ_LGHJ01000010.1 GCF_001306055.1 Bellilinea caldifistulae
GAGACCTATGCGGCGGATAAAGGCTATGATGACGGCAACAATCACTTCTATTTAGAACTGCACGGCTTACACTCGGCAATTCGCTTGAAAAAGACGCGCACGCAGAAGAAAGACGCCAACAAAGACAGCTGGCTGGCCTTGGAGCAGACCCAACCGTACCGTCAAGGCTTGAAACAGCGCTACAAAATCGAACGCAAATTTGGGGAAGCCAAACAGTGGCATGGGTTGGGACGCTGCCGGTATTTGGGAAAAATGGGCTTTGCGGTGCAAGCCTTTTTGACGGCGATAGCGCTCAACTTGAAACGAATGGTCAAGCTCCTGTTTGGCGTCGGGTTCAAAACCCCGGCTGGGGCCGCCATCCAAGGGTGAACTCCCATGCGGAGGGTGAAGTGTCGCTGGTGGTCAAAAATCCAGAAAAAATGGAAGTGAAGAGGTCAAATCAAGATACACAGCCCCTTTATTTTAGGGTGGATACCCCATCGGGTGCGGCTTTTCCACCCCTCAAACAGCCTGCTCGGCGTATTACGCTTGATTTTTCAACTCTCTCAATCTAGAAAAAATCTTGCAGTCATTGCATAAAAAACATTCCGACTTCCAGGTTATAGATCAAAAATCTTTGGAAGTCAGATTGCACCCCCCAATGGTCGAAGGTTGAGAGGAGACGTGTCGCAGCAAAACAATAGTTGTCGAGCGTGATTCCGGAGGCGGGTCTGTTTTTGAATGCGCTGAGTGGGCATCAAGTCAGAGAAAGAGCGCATCTATCTTGTTTACAACGGCAAAGGCTGCCATTGATCATGTTTACTGAGCGGAAACCCTAAGCCTCGATAACCACCGTTCAATAATTTCCACTCAAGGTTTCCCTGACTTGTTCCTGATTCTCGAAATTGCAAATCACCAGGATACGATCCCCTTCTTTGAGGATGGTATCTCCTTTGGGGATCCAAAACTTTTTTCCTCTCCTGACGCGGACAATTAATGTGCCTTGGGGGAGGGGGATGTCCATGATTCGCTTTCCGATGTTCGGATTGCCAGGTTGAAGAGATAATTCAAAAACCTTTACGTTCTCTTCCGTCAACGCATCCAGTTGATTTTCCGTGATCTGGTCTTTGTACAAAGCCCGCCGGGTGAGAGCCGCATCATATGCCTGAAGAATGTCGGTTCGTCTCAATACCCCCAAAAGCCGGTTGGGATTATCTCGATCTACCACCGGGAGTTGACCGATGTCCTGGAGGCTCATCCGTCGGAGGGCGTCACTGATTTTCTCATCGGGGTAGGCCGAGAGAATCTTCTTGGAGCAGGCTTCACCCAGGGTGGTTTCTTTCCACCGCTGTGGATCAATTTTTCGGATATCTTCACGGGTTACAATTCCCATCAGACGATTGCCTTCCTCCATAACCAATGAAAAATTTGTGTTTTTCTGCAAAAGTAGGGGAACGGCTTCTTCAACCGTCTTTCGGGAATCAATCATGGGCGGGTTGGTTTGCATGACTTCCGCTACGCGGATGGACTCCAGCACGTCCAGGATTCGTCCGCGTTCCAGGCGGATGCCTTTGCGGGCCAGCTCGGCGTTGTAGACCGAATCCGGGTTCAAAGTGCGGGAAATCACCAGGCTCACGGCAACGGCGAACATTAACGGAAGAATGATGTGATAATCATTCGTCATTTCAAATAGCAAGAGAATAGCCGTCAAAGGTGCATGTACTGACCCGGCCAGGACGGCCGCCATGCCAACCATGGCGTAGGTGGCTGGCACAACGTTGAGGCTCGGAAACAGGGATTGAACTACACTGCCCACACTCCCCCCCAACATTGCACCAATGAACAATGAGGGTGCAAAAACCCCGCCAGCAAATCCACCGCCGATGCTTAGCGGAGTTAAGATCAATTTAGCAGTCAGCAAAACCATGAGGAATGAGAAAGAGATCAGCTGATTATTCAGGACGCTTTCAATGGTTTCATAGCCGACCCCAAACACTTGGGGTAGAAACAGGCCTGTGATGCCCACCGCCAACCCGGCAAGAGATGGTTTAGCCCAGCGAGGGAGAGCAATCCTCCGGAAAATTTCCTTCATCGAGCCTAACAAACGCACATACAAGGCGGAGACTGGCCCAGCCAATATCCCTAACAGAAAGTAAAAAGGCAGTTCGGCGATTTTATGAAAACCGAATGGCGGGACACGAAAAGCCGGTTGATTTCCGGCTATGGATTGGGTCAATATGGAGGATGAAACCGCAGCAACTACAATGATCCCCAGCGAAGAATGCCCAATTTCCCCAATGATGATTTCAAGTGCAAAGAAGATTCCCGCAATGGGGGCATTGAAAGCTGCTGCGATACCGGCAGCAGCCCCGGCTGCTACCAGAGTTCGGATGCGCTCCTCCGAAAGATTGAATTTTTGCCCTACCATTGAGCCGATATTGGCACCGAGTTGAACCGAGGGATCTTCCGGTCCGACGGATGCACCGCTGCCGATTGAGAGCGCAGCAGCCAACACCTTCAGGGGGATGCGTTTATACCGCAATCGTCCGCCCGCAAGGGCAACTGCTTCGATGATACCGGAGACACCTTGGTGCCGCTCCTCTCCAACCAGCCAGTGCATGATTAAGCCGACTACTAAACCGCCAATCGCCGGCAGAATGACGACTGCAAACGGCAATAGGTTTTCGAGGCTCTGCCTCATTTCCACAAAGAACAGATGATGAACTCCTTCGATCAGCGCTTTAAAGAGCCAGATACCACCACCAGCTGCAAGGCCGACACCAACCGCAGCGAGGGCAAACAAAATAGGTTCCTGGCGGATCGGGAAGCGACTTTTAACGGGAAAATGTTTCATCAATTAACCCGGGAAAAGTGTGGCAAACACCTCCGGGGCGTATTTTTCCACCATTTCGGAGGCAATTCCGTTGCGCTGGCAGATTTCGGCATACACATCCACGCTGGTGCGGCGGGTGCGTACCTGCGTCTGGGGGTCCAGTCCCCACAGGCCAAAGCGCTGCGTCCAGCCGCGTTCCCACTCGAAGTTATCCACCAGGGACCAGTGGAAATAGCCCTTGATCGGGTAATTGAAATTGACCGCCCGCCAGACCTGATGAATGTGCTGAATGGTGTAGCGCGGGCGCAGGTGATCGTCGGCATCCTCGACGCCGTTTTCGGTGACGAGGATGGGCAGTTTGAACCCGTTAGCCCATTGGAGCGCTTCGAACATCCCCTCGGGGATGTTGGCGATAAAGCCGGTATCGCTCAGGTCGGCGTTGTGGGGGTAAGAAAGTTTATGGAAGAGCGAATTGAAACCCAGCGGTTTGAAAGTGACCAGATCGCGCGAGTAGTAATTGATTCCCACATAATCCTGCGTTTTGGCGGCTTCGGGGATGGTTGTTTTTTGAAGGGCAAAGCGGAAGGTGCCATCGCTGATGGCGCGGATGAAGGAGAGATTGAAGTTGCGGTGTAAAAAGGCAGCCATCCAGCGGTCAAAGGGTGAGGCAGGACGTGCTGGAGCAAAACTGCGGTAATTGAGGGCGATTCCGACGCGGGCTTGTTTTTGAATGCGGTGAATGGTGCGGTAAGCCAGGGCATGAGCGCGTACCATGTTGTTCAAAACGGCAAAGGCTGCCTTTAAGTCATTTTTACCGGGTGGAAAACCGCCGCCCAGATAACCGCCGTAAGCATAAACATTGGGTTCGTTGATGGTTACCCACAGCGTGACGTAGTCTTTGAGCGCCTCAACAACTTTGGCCACGTACTTCTCAAACAAGGCCGGCACATCCGGGTTTTCCCAACCGCCAATTTCTACCAGCCAGAGCGGATCGCTGAAATGATGGAGAGTGACCAGCGGAGTCATATTGCGTTGTTCCAGACCGCGAATCATCTCGCGGTAATAATTCAACGCTTCTTCGTCCCACATGTCCGGTTTGGGCTGAATGCGGCTCCATTCGATGGAAAGGCGGTGGGCGTTCTGCCCGGTATTTGCTGCCCGGTCAAAGTCTTCCTTCCATCGCCCACCCCACCAGTCACAGGCCAGGCCGGCTTTATGCCCGAATTTGATGCGCCCTTCTTCAGCCTCCCAGGCTGCCCAGTTGTTGTTGGTGTTTTGGCCTTCTACCTGATGAGAAGAAGTGGCAGTTCCCCACAAAAATCCGTTGGGAAAGTGATAGGTGGCTTGCGGCATGATGGATTTCCCTCCACGAATTCACGGATACGGCTGCTCCCAATTATACTCGGTTATAATCTGAGTGATGGAAGAACCCCTTGAAAGCCAGATTGGTAAGCTGTTGTTGGCACGCCGCCTGAAACTGGTGGTGGCTGAATCGTGCACCGGCGGGTTGCTGGGTCACCTCATCACCAACGTACCCGGCTGTTCGGAGTATTTTTTAGGCGGCATTACCGCCTACTCGTATGAAGCCAAGCAGTTGCTGCTGGGGGTGCAGCCGGAAACACTGACGCGGTACGGCGCGGTCAGCCGCAATACGGTGCTGGAAATGGCGCAAGGTGTGCGGCGGGCTTTTGCCGCTCAGGTGGCGGAAGAAAGTTTGGTGGGAGTTGCCATCAGCGGGATTGCCGGGCCGGGGGGCGCTCAGCCGGGTAAACCTGTCGGCCTGGTGTGGATTGGGCTGAGCGCTGCCGAGGGCGGTTGGGCAGCCGATTTTTATGGGCGGGGCAGCCGGGAGGAAAATAAAGCCTTTTCAGCCCGTTGTGCCATGCAAGCCTTAAAGGCTTATCTTGAAGGGACTCTGTTTGTGGAAAAGCAAGGTGAAAAATGAGTGAGGGAAGCCAGAAAAAAGTTTTGATTTTAACCGCTGACGCCGGGTTTGGGCATCGCAGTGCGGCCAATGCCGTGGCAGCCGCTTTGCAGCGTCAGTACGGTGACCGGGTGCAGGTGGAGATTATTAATCCGCTGGATGACAGGAAGACTCCCATCTTACTGCGCGAAAGCCAATCGGATTACGATCTGCTGGTGCGCAAAGCGCCTGAATTGTACAAGTTGGGCTATGATGCTTCCGACACCACCATTACCAGCCTGCTGCTGGAAAGTGCGCTGACCGTCATGCTCTTTGAAGTCCTGCGGGAATTGCTCCGCAAACACAAACCGGATGTGATTGTGACCACTTATCCGCTCTATCAGGCGCCGCTTTCGGCCGTATTTACAATTTTCCGCACCTCCGTGCCGCTGATTACTGTGATTACGGATCTGGTTTCGGTGCACCGGCTCTGGTTTCACGCAAATGTGGATATGCTGCTGGTACCGACCCAGGAAGTGCGCGAACTGGCGATTGAAGCTGGCGTGGCGCCGGAGAAGATTCACATTACCGGCATACCCGTGCATCCGCAAATTGCGGAAGAAAAACGCTCACCGCTGGAATTGAGAACTCAACTAGGGTGGCAGCCGGATCTTTTCACCATTCTGGCGGTGGGCAGCCGGCGGGTGAGCGGATTAATGGATGCCCTGCATGTGATTAACCACTTTGGTGCACCGCTCCAACTGGTGGTGGTGTGCGGTAAAGACCACGATACTTTCCGCGAACTTCACGAGGTGATCTGGCATGTGCCAGTGCATTTGTACGAATATACCAGTGAGATGCCTTCGTTCATGCGCGCCTCAGACCTGATCGTTTGCAAGGCGGGCGGGCTGATTGTGACCGAATCCCTGGCGTGCGGTCTGCCGATGATTCTGGTGGACGTACTGCCCGGGCAGGAAACCGGCAATATGGAGTATGTGGTCAATAACGGCGCTGGCGAGCGGGTAGAAACGCCCATTGAAATGTTAGAAGCCCTTTCTCACCTGTGGATCAACCAGCAGGCACTGCTGAAAAAGCGGGCTGCTCAGGCGCGCCGGCTTGGCAAGCCGAGAGCCGCTTATGAAGCGGCTGAGTGGATCTGGCAGGCGGCCCAAACCGGCATTCGCCGGCTGGAAACCCCCCGCCGAAAATCGCTGTTGGATTTGTTGACCAGTAATCAGATTTTCCCAAGAGAAGACGAACCCCTCACCGAGGATTGAGCATGGATTCAGATGTTTGGGGAGTGGTCATCCTGTCTGCAAATGAAGAATGGAAAGCGCTCAGCCTTCATTTTGAAGGGATTGCCCGGCATAATTCCCCCTTTGGGGAGTATCTTTTCTGCCAGATACAAAATAAACCGCTGGTGATTCTCCACGGCGGGTGGGGTAAAACGGCAGGGGCAGCTTCGGCGCAGTACGCCATTCAACGCTGGCAGCCGAAAGTGGTCATTAACTTAGGTACTTGTGGCGGATTTCAAGGCAGAGTAAGGCGCGGTGAGATCATTCTGGTTGAAGAAACGTGGATGTACGACATCGAAGAGCGGATGGCGGATAGCTGGGAGGCGCTGGAAGCCTACCACGTTCGCCTGAATCTTGACTGGCTGGTTCAACCCTATCCCCAACCCGTACGCCGGGCGGCTTTGCTCTCGGCAGACCGTGATCTTAATCCGGCAGAGATACCGCTATTGACGGAAAAATTTAATGGGATTGCCGGGGATTGGGAAAGCGGGGCGATTGCCTGGGTGGCTCAGCGTAACCACACGCCCTGTCTGATTTTACGCGGCGTCACCGATTTGGTGGATGACTGCGATGGAGAAGCGTACGGACGCTGGGATGTCTTCGCTCAGGCAACCCGCAACGTAATGAACAACCTGTGGCAGCATTTACCGGCATGGCTGTTGTGCTGTCAATTGTCATGAATCAACCAGAAAAAAGTCAAGTTTGTGCTGGCGCAAACTGAAATCCGACAAAACCGGTTATAATACCCTACAATCAGATTGTGCCAATTTTCACCTGAGGTTTTACATTCTCATCCCTGTTTTCGGTATTTCTCATTTTCGATTAATGTTTTCATGGAAAATTGAAAACGGAGCATGTTTCATCCATTGTGAGTGATCTTTACAGGAGGTAAGATGAACGATTCTCAATCCACTGCACGCACGTCCTCAGGAAGCCGAGTCAAATTTTTAATCGGTGGGCTGCTGATCGTTGCGGCAGTAGTTTATTTAATTGCCTCATCCATGCAGGCCAGTGCTCAGTACTTTATGACGGTGGCAGAATTGGAAGAAAAAGTGGCTGAAATTGGCGACCGCGAATTGCGCATTTCGGGAGCCGTCATCGGTGATTCAATTCAATATGATCCCAGTACCCTGCGGCTGGAATTTGTGATTGCTCATATTCCCGGTGACCAGAAAGAGATTACGGCCCAGGGTGGCCTGGCGGCCGTGCTTCATACGGCGGTCAACGACCCTTCCCAACCGCGCTTGAAGGTGGTTTACACCGGCGTAATGCCCGACCTGATGCGCAATGAAGCCCAGGCAATTGTGACGGGCAGAATGGGGCAGGATGGTGTTTTTTATGCCGAGGAATTATTGCTCAAATGTCCCACCCGTTATGAGGAAGCCGTTCCCGATCAGGCGATGGATGGCTGAGTCGGAAGCGGCTCGAAGGAATTATGATTTTTCTGCCGGGTTAGCTTCTCCCCGGCTCTTTGCTGTTTACGCTTAGGACATTACGAGGAGAGAATATGCTCGCAAATATCGGTTTTGGTGTACTGGTTGTGAGTTTCATCACCTCACTTTACGGGATCATCGCCTCGATCATCGGTGTGCGTAAAAATTCACTGGCGTGGGTGGAAAGTGCCCGTAAAGCCATGCAGATCACTTTTCCCTTAATCACAATTGTGGCGCTGGCAATCATTCTGCTGCTGGTAACCGGGCAGTATCAGGTGCAGTATGTGTATAACGTCACCAGCAGTACCATGCCGCTCTACCTCAAGATCACAGCCCTGTGGGGCGGCCAGTCCGGCTCGCTGGTGTTTTGGGCGTGGCTGATGTCGGCGTTTACAACCGCGGTGACCCTGCGCAAGTGGGAACGTGACCGCGAATTTCTGCCATGGGTGATTCTGGTTGGACTGGTCACACTCACCTTTTTCCTGTCTTTGATCCTTTTCTTTGAAAATCCCTTTGTGCGCTTTTGGGTGACCGCAGCGGGAAATCAGGTCATTTCGATGTTCCCACCGGCTGGCGCAGCCCCGCTGATTCCGGCTGATGGGCGCGGGTTAAATCCCCTGCTGCGCCATCCCGGCATGATCATCCACCCGCCGATGCTTTACCTTGGATTTGTTTCATTTGTAATCCCCTACGCCTTTGCGGTAGCGGCACTGGTCACCGGTCGGACGGATGACCGCTGGATCCGCATCACCCGCCGATGGACGCTGGTGGCCTGGCTCTTCCTTTCACTCGGGCTGGTGCTGGGCAGCCGCTGGGCGTATGATGTGCTGGGTTGGGGTGGCTACTGGGCCTGGGATCCGGTTGAAAATGCAGCCTTTATGCCCTGGCTGACCGGGACGGCCTTCCTGCATTCGGTGATGATTCAGGAAAAACGCGGTTTGTTCAAACGCTGGAACATGATCCTGATCATTCTGACGTATGCGCTGGTCATTTTTGGCACTTTCCTGACGCGATCGGGGGTGCTTTCCAGTGTTCATTCTTTTGCCCAAAGCGCCATTGGTCCAATGTTCTTCGGTTTCATCGCGCTTTCGATGATTTTCTCGGTCTGGCTTCTGATCTGGCGCTGGCAGATTTTACACGCCGAAGGCAATATGCACTCGTTGCTTTCCCGTGAAGCGTTGTTCCTGTTGAACAATCTCCTGTTTATGGGCATTCTTGTGGTGGTTTTTTGGGGAACGGTCTTTCCGCTGATTTCCGAATTGTTCACCGGGCAAAAAGTGACGGTTGGACCGGCCTTCTACGAACGCTCGACTGGCCCCTTGTTTGCCGCGCTTTTGCTGTTGATGGGGATTGCCCCGCTTTCGGCGTGGGGACACTCGACCGTAAAAACGCTGGGTAAAGCGCTCTGGAAACCGGCACTTGCGGCTCTGGCAGTTGTGATTGCTGCCTTCGCCGGTGGAATCCGTAATGGCTGGGCGCTGTTTGGTTTTCTGCTGGTTTCGCTGGTAATCTTTATCACGCTGTTCGAGTACTTCCGCGGTGTAACCGCCCGTCGCCGGCGGACGGGCGAAGGCTGGCTGGCTGCCCTTTTCAACCTGATGGCGCGCAACCGGAGGCGTTATGGCGGGTACATCATTCATCTTGGTGTGGTTTTAATGGCGCTTGGGATAATCGGCATTGAAATGTTCCAGACCGAAACTCAGGGGACCATTCCGCCGGGTGGGTCTCTGCGTTTGGGGCGTTATGAGGTCACTTTCACCCGCCTGGACATTTTCGATGCCAACGATGGGCGCAATGTAGCCCGTGCAACCGTGCTGGTCAGCAAGGACGGGCGGATGGTGGGTGAGCTGCATCCCCGCCGCGACCTGTACTTTGACTCGATGCAGCCGATGACCATTCCTGGCGTCAGAAGCACGATTGAGGACGACCTGTATGTGCTGCTGGTGGACTGGCAGCCAATCTCCTCCACAGGGGTAACCTTTAAGGTTTTCCACAATCCTCTGATCAACTGGTTGTGGATAGGCGGCTTCGTGTTTATCCTCGGCATGCTGGTGGCTGCCTGGCCGGATAAGGATCCACAGCCGGTACCGGTTGCGGTGCGGCGTGGTCAGGCCATACCCAGCCGTTCGAGCGGAGATTGATGTTTATGATAGGAAAAACAGGTTTATTGCGGCGTTTGGCATGGCTGGTGGTACTGACGGGCATTCTGATAGCGGTTGCAGTTGAGCCGGTTTCGGCTCAGCAGCCCACCCCCTCGGATGACGATGTTAACCGGGTTGCAAAGCAAATGTACTGCCCGGTTTGTGAAAATATTCCGCTGGATGTTTGCCCGACCCAGGCCTGCGCTCAATGGCGTGAGCTGATCCGCCTGAAGCTTTCCGAAGGGTTGACGGATGAAGAGATTCGCCAGTACTTTGCCGAACAATACGGCGACCGCGTGCTGGATGTTCCCCCGGCGCGGGGCTTGAACTGGCTGGTGTATGTGCTGCCACCTTTGTTCATCGCAGGCGGGGTGTGGATTGTGGCACGGGTTTTCCGTTCAATGGTCAAACCGTCGGCAGAAAATGCGGGGGCTTCCCTCGAAACCACACCCACACCGAGCGTTGCTGAAGACCCGTATGTGGCAAAAATTGAAGAAGAGCTGCGCCGGCGCGAGCGCGAAGGCGGATGAGCATTTCCCTTCGAGGGATGAGATGAGGAGAAGCTTGAATGGTTGAGGAGCGTATCAACAACGCAGAGAAAACGAATCGCCAGACCTTGCCGCGCTGGGTCGTTGGTCTGGTGTTCGCAGTTTTGATCGGCTTTCTGGTGCTGATCGGCTTGGGTTTACGCCGTACTCAGGAAGGCCCCATCGTCATTGGTCAGAAAGTGCCTTATTTTGAATTGAAGACCTTTGATGGAGAAGTCTATCACACTCAGCAAATGCAGGGTAAAGTGATTGTGGTTAATTTTTGGGCTTCGTGGTGTAAACCCTGCGAGCAGGAAGCCTTTGAGCTGGAAGAAGCCTGGCAATTCTACAAACCGCGCGGTGATGTGGTTTTTTTAGGTGTGGATTACGTAGATACCGAACCCGAAGCCAAAGCCTTCATTCAGCAATTTGGGCTGACTTACCCCAATGGCCCAGATTTACGCACACGCATTTCGCAGATGTTCCGGATTCAGGGCGTGCCTGAAACCTACATCATTGACCGTGAAGGCCGGTTGGCGTTCGTCAAAAAAGGGCCATTCCTGTCCGTGACCGAAATTCGCGGCGCAGTTGACCCGCTGCTGCCATAAACTTTGATGCGAGGAGAAACAATTTCATGGATGTAGGCTCTGTTCTGCTAATCCTTGCGCTGGCGTTGCTGGTAGGAATGATTTTGACACAGCCTTTTATGCGAATCAAGGAAACCGAAAAATTGATTCAGGAGCGTAAAACTTCTCAGGAAAAAGATCATCTCCGTTCTGCACTGCTTGCCGAGCAGGAACGGGTTCTTTCTGCTTTGCAGGAATTGGAATTTGATTACACGTTGGGGAAAATTCCTGCTGAAGATTACCCCCACGAACGGGCGGCTTTGCTAAAGCACGGCGCGGATATCCTCCGTCAACTGGATGCCTTGCAGCCGACCAACGGCAGGCAAAAAACGGCGGAGGAACGGATTGAAGCGGCGGTGGCTGCGCGGCGGGCGGATGCTGCCGGCGGTCGCCCGGTTGTGGCTGCCAATCTGGACGAAGTTGAACTGGCCATTCTGGAACGCAAGCGGCAGCAGCAGGCTCGTCCGGCGGGCTTTTGTCCGAAATGCGGCAATCCGGTGACCGAACTAGACCGCTTTTGCTCGCGGTGCGGAAATCCTGTTGAAAAATCATAGAAGAATGGAAGAGCATGTTTCGAAATCGGCATTTTAACTACTTGCGGACTACACTTGTTTGGGTAGTTTGGGCGGTTTTAAGCGGTTGTTCCGTTTCACTGGCAGCCGATGTTACCCCGCCGCCCAACGCCCAGTCCTTTGTGGCTCAACAACCATCAGCCACCAGTGAGGTGCTGTATCCCACAATTCCGCCTGATCCCCAGCGTGGCGCTCAAATTTACGCCGAGAAATGCGCCGCCTGTCACGGTGAACGCGGTATGGGGGACGGTCCGCAGGCCTCTCAATTGACCGTACCGGTTCCGCCGCTGGGAGATTTATCGCTGGCACAGGGCGCCAGACCGGTGGAATGGTACCAGATTGTGACCAACGGTAACATTGAGCGGTTCATGCCGCCCTTCCGTTCACTGGATGAACGGCAGCGCTGGGATGTGGTTGCCTACGCGTTGAGTCTTTCCCTCAGTGATGATTTACTGACGCAAGGGGCTGAGCTGTACCAGCAAAAGTGCCAGAATTGTCACGGTGCGAAAGGGCAGGGCAGTGCGCAGGCGCCCGGCTGGCAGGAAGATACTTCCCGGCTGGCTTCCCTTTCGCTGGCTGAAATGAGCAGTGTCATCCGGGGTGGAAAAGGCAACATGCCCGCTTATGGAGGCGAATTTACCGACTCCCAGATTCTGGCGCTGGCAGCCTTCTCCCGCACGCTGAGTTTTGAAAGTTCCCTCTCCGTTCAAAGCCCTGCCCTTGACCAGATCGCCCCTGGGACGGCTGACCAAAATCAAAGCGAACCGTCTCAAGCGGGGGCTGAGTTGCGGCTTGCCATTCAAGGGAAGGTGATCAACGGTTCAGGCGGCACACTGCCGCCCGGTCTGACCGCCGAGCTGGCCGGTTATGACGGCATGGTTCAGGTATACGGGGCAGAAGCTGAGGTGGCGGCAGACGGCACATACACATTCCCAGATGTGGAAATTGTTCCCGGCCGCGCCTTTATCGTATCGGTCAATTATCAGGGTTTTACCTTCAATTCGGATGTGTTTCATAATCTTGGCGAACCGCTGAGCAATCCGATCGAATTGCCGGTAACGGTCTATGACACCACGACGGATAGTTCCGCATTGCGGGTAGATCGCCTGCATGTTTTCTTTGATTTCACCAATCCCGATGCGATTCAGGTGGCGGAGTTGTTCTTATTGAACAATACCGGCAGCAAGGTCATCAGCGGTCAGGCCCCCGGACAACCGGTGATTGAGTTTGAATTGCCGGAAGGTGCGTCCAATCTGCAATTCCAGAGCGGGGCGGTTGGCGGACGATTTGTGATGACCGAAAAGGGTTTTGCCGATACTCAGCCGATTCCGCCGGGTTCCGGCAGCCAGATTTTGTTTGCCTACGATCTGCCGCTCTCTCGCCGGACAACCGTGCGAATCCCGATCAATCTACCGGTGGATGCGGCTATCGTCATGATTCCACAGGGCAGTATGACTCTGCAAAGCAGTCAATTACAGCCGATGGGGCAGCGTCAGATTCAAGGGGTCACACTGGACCTGTATAGTACGACCGATTTACAGGCCGGCAGTACCCTGGAAATGACCCTCAGCGGGCGCATGAGCAGCCCGATCAATCTGCAAACCGGACAGACCGGGGCTTTGATCGCCGGTGCGCTGGCGCTGGTTTTGGTGGCAGGCGGGGGAGCCTACTGGTACCTGCGTCAACAGAAATCGGCCTCTCCGTCCGAAGAACAGCCGCCGGTTGAGGGCGAAAGCCGTGAAGCTTTGATGGATGCCATCATCGCGCTGGATGACCTGTATAAAGCCGGTCAGTTGAGCGAAGAATCGTACCAGCAGCGGCGCAGCGAGCTGAAAGAGCGCCTGCGTGCTTTGATGGATTGAAACGGGATGAGTTCTTTGATCGAAGTGCGTTCGCTGGTCAAGCGGTTTGGGGCAAAAATTGTCCTGCGCCAGTTGAATTTTCACGTGGAAACCGGTGAATTTGTTGCCCTGCTTGGGCCGAACGGGGCCGGAAAGACTACCTTTTTGCGCATTCTCGCATCACTGGCGCGCCCCTCGCTTGGAGAGGTGTGGGTGGCTGGTTTCCGGCTTCCCCAGCAGGCTGCCCACGTCCGCCGCCGTTTGGGAGTTGTCAGTCATCAGCCCTTGTTGTATGGGGATTTGAGCGCCGAAGAGAACCTGCGGTTCTACGGGCGCATGTACGCGGTTAAGGACCTTGAAGCCCGCATCCACGAGGTGCTGGAACTGGTCGGTCTGGTGGCGCGCCGACGGGATCTGGTGCGCACCTTTTCGCGGGGGATGCAGCAGCGCCTGGCAATCGGGCGGGCAATTTTACACGATCCGGATGTGTTACTGCTGGATGAGCCGCATACTGGTCTGGATCAGGATGCCTGCGACATGCTGGATGGGGTGTTACGCCAGATTGCCGGTCAGGGTCGCACGGTGGTGATGACCAGTCACGACCTGGCGCGGGTAGAAGACCTTGCTTCGCGCTTTGATGTGCTGACCGGTGGGCGGATCACGGCCAGCCAGCCGGCGGACGGGCTGCCGCGCGACGGCCTGCTGGCTTTTTACCGGCAGGCACTCGAAAGCCAGCGCAGCCTGCAGGGAGCAACCCGATGAGCGGATTAACCCCGTTTATCAGCGCGATGAGCGCGGTCATCTGGAAGGATTTACGCGCTGAATGGCGCAGCCGCGAGGTCATTTCTGCCATGCTGGTGTTTGCACTGCTGGTGATTCTGATCTTTAACTTTGCACTGGATTTACAGCCGAATGTGCGGGCGGGCATCTCTTCTGGCGTTTTATGGGTTACGCTGGCGTTTGCTGGAACATTGGGTTTGAATCGTTCGATGGCGGTTGAAAAAGACCGTGGCTGTCTGGATGGGCTGCTGCTCGCGCCGGTGGACCGGGCGGCGATTTATCTGGGCAAAGCTTTTGCCAACCTGCTTTTCATGCTGTTGGTGGCGTTGATCGTCCTGCCGGTTTATGGCATTTTGTACAATACCAACCTGCTCATCCCCGGTTTGCTGGTGGTGATTTTGCTGGGCAGTGAGGGGTATGTCGCCGTCGGTACACTGCTTTCGAGCATGGCGGTTCAGGCGCGCACCCGCGATATTCTTCTGCCGATTTTGCTCTTTCCGGTGGCGGTGCCGGTGGTCGTTTCGGCGGTTAAGGCTACCGGTGGCTATCTCGCCGGGTTGGGCTGGGAAGAAATCCAGCCGTGGTTTACACTGCTGGTTGTGTATGACGTCATCTTCACTTCGGTGGCGTTTATGGTGTTCGATTCGGTGGTTGAGGAGTAATTTTAAATAACTGTTTTGGAGGTGGAGTATGCTTCAAAAACCCAAATTATTAACGGTACTGGATGTGGCTGCGATTGCTTCGTTTCTGGCAGCGACGGGATTGGTATTCTTTTATGCCCCGCTTGAACGGGTGATGGGCGCCGTCCAAAAAGTGTTTTATTTTCATGTTGCCTCCGGTTGGGTGGGGATGCTCAGTTTTGCGGTGGCGGCGGTTGTCGGCGTAATCTATCTGATACGCAAAGACCTCAAGTGGGACTCGGTGGGGGTTGCGGCGGTTGAAATTGGCATTGCTTTTACTTTGATCAATGTCGTCACCGGGGCAATCTGGGCTCGTCCAATCTGGAATACATGGTGGACGTGGGATCCGCGTCTGACAACGGCGACCATCATGGAACTGGTTTACTTTGCCTATCTGATGCTGCGTTCCGGCATTGAAGAGCCCGAACGGCGCGCCCGTTTTGGGGCAGTGTATGCGATTATCGGGTTCCTGAGCGTGCCGTTGACCTTCTTCTCGATCCGCCTGTTCCGCACCATCCATCCGGTGGTGATCGGCAGCAACGATCCAGGTGCCATGGGTGCCTTCGACATGACCCCGCGCATGACTCAGGTTTTCCTCTTCAGTCTGTTAGCCTTTACAATTGTCTATTTTGACCTGCTGTGGCACCGCATTCGGCTGGGAAAATTAGCCGAGCGTGTGGAAAGCCTGCGGCTTAAGTTACAAGCCTAAGGAAGGTGAGCAATGGAACAACCCGCCAACACATTGTCTTATTTTATCGCCGGTTATGGTGTCATCTTTGGGGTGATGATTGTTTACCTCGCCAGCTTGATCATCCGCTGGCGCAATTTGAAGCAGGATGAAGCCCTGTTGAATGAACTGGATCAAAAAGAGGGTGGTTCAAAGGAGTAAAACTGTCAGAGGTGCGCGAGAAAGGCGCACCTCTGACTTTTCAGGGAGGAGAAGGAACGAGAAAACCGTCCAGTCTATGCCCCAATTTGTTCCGGCACCTGTGGCAGGCGTTCGCGGATGGATTGGATGGCTTCTTCCGGCAGCTGATAGTCTTCCAGTCGCCCGTGATTGAAGGCGTCATAAGCAGTCAGATCAAAATTACCGTGGCCGGATAAATTGAACAGAATTACCCGCTTTTCACCCTGCTGCCTGGCAAGCAGCGCTTCATCAATGGCGGCGCGGATGGCGTGGGCCGATTCGGGGGCAGGTACAATCCCTTCATGGCGGGCAAACAACACCGCGGCTTCAAAAGTCGCCCGTTGCGGAACAGCCACCGCCTCAATCAAACCGGCATCGTAGAGGGCGCAGATGGAAGGCGCCATGCCGTGATAGCGTAAACCGCCGGCATGAATGGAAGGCGGAATGAACGAGTGACCCAGCGTGTACATTTTGACAATTGGGGCCATTTGAGCCGTATCACCGAAGTCAAAGGCGTAGATGCCGCGGGTCAGGGAAGGTGCCGCAGTGGGTTCGACTGCCAGCAGGCGGGTGCGCTGCCCGTTGCGCAGGTTTTCGCGCAGGAAGGGGTAGGCGATCCCGCCAAAGTTCGACCCGCCGCCCACACAGCCGATTACCACATCTGGGTATTCTCCGGCCATATCCATCTGTTTGAGGGCTTCTTCACCGATGACGGTCTGGTGGAGCAAAACATGATTAAGTACTGAACCGAGCGAGTACTTCTTTGTCCCGTTGGAGGTTGCCGCCACTTCGACTGCCTCGGAAATGGCGATGCCGAGTGAACCGGGGCTGTCAGGGTCTTGTGCCAGTATGGCGCGGCCGGCCTGGGTCAGATTGGTGGGGGAGGCGAAAACTTTGGCGCCAAAGGTTTCCATCAGAAAGCGGCGGTAAGGTTTTTGATTGTAGGAAACCTTGACCATGTACACTTCCAGTTCCATATCAAAAAAGGCACATGCCATTGAAAGGGCTGACCCCCACTGCCCGGCCCCTGTTTCGGTGGTGAGGGCTTTGGTGCCGGCTGCTTTGTTGTAAAACGCCTGAGCCAGAGCGGTGTTGGACTTGTGGCTGCCGGATGGGGAGGCGCCTTCGTATTTGTAGTAAATGTGGGCGGGTGTGCCAAGCGCTTTTTCCAGCCGGCGGGCGCGGATCAGGGGAGTGGGGCGGTAAAGTTTGTAGGCTTCCCGCACTTCTTCGGGAATTTCGATATACCGCTCGGTGCTGACTTCTTGCAGGATTAAGTCCATCGGGAACAACGCGCTGAGAAAATCGGGTGTGACCGGTTCTTTGGTTACCGGGTGCAGCACCGGCGGCAGACTCACCGGGCTGTCGGCCAGCACGTTGTACCAGTAGCGCGGCAGGTCACTTTCATTGAGCAGGTAACGGGTTGATTCAGACATGGTTAAACCTCCTTGTGTGGTTAGATTAGGTGGAAATTAGCAAAAAGCCCCGGCAGACGGGCTACTTTGCCCGTTTTCGGGCTGCAACGCCAGCCCAAGGGTCAGCCCCATGGCGGTCAACACCTCTTCGAGAGTTTGGCGGGCAATTTGCCGGGCGCGGTTGCTGCCGTGATATAGAATCTCACGCAGATAGGCTGGTTGGGAGATGAAGCGGGCGCGCTGTTCGCGCAGGGGTTGCAGGCTCTGATTGAGTTTCTTTGCCAGATATTGCTTGATTTCGACATCGCCAACTTTACCCTGGCGGTAGCGGTTTTTATACTCCTCGATTTGTTCGCGGTCGGGGTCAAACTGTTCCAGATAGATGAACAGGGGGTTGCCCTCGACCCGACCCGGATCGGTTGGGTGAATCCGATGGGGGTCTGTGAACAGGTTCATCACTTTGCGGGTGGTTTCTTCTTCGGAATCACGCAAGAAGATGGCGTTCCCGTATGAGGTGTGCATGGTGCGATTATCCAGGCCCGGCAGGCGCGGCATGGTGGAAAGAAGGGCTTGGGGTTCGGGGAATAAATCCCCATACAGGCTGTTGAAACGGTGGGCAATCTCACGAGTCAGTTCGATGTGCGGCAGTTGATCCTCGCCAACCGGTACGACCGAGGCTTTGTAGAGCAGAATGTCAGCTGCCTGTAAAACGGGGTAGGTCAGCAGGCCAAGTGAGGGTTGAATGCCAAGTTGTTTGACCTGCTCTTTGTACGTTGGAACACGGTGCAGGCGAGATTCACTGACCAGCATGCTCAACAGCAGAGCTAACTGACTGTGCTCCGGCACGGCCGATTGCAGCACAAGCGTACTGCGTTCGGGGTCAATGCCGGCGGCCAGCCAGTCGGCTACAACTTCGAGGGTGTTGGCGCGAATTCGTTCGGGATTCTGGTAATCGGTGGTCAGGACATGCAAATCGGCCACGAGGAAGAAGCATTCATGGCTGTCTTGTAAGCGCACCCAATTCCGAAGGGTGCCAACCAGATGCCCAAGGTGACGCGGGCCGGTGGGACGGTGTCCGGTAAGAATCCGCTGGGTTTTAACGGTCATCTTTTCAACCTCCTTACTTCTCGACTTAAAACAAACGAACCTGTGTTCGTGGGGACGAACAACAGGTCCGTGGTGCCACCCCGGTTAGGCTGCCGGTAAAAAAATTCCCCGGTGATGCACACAGGGGAAAGAAGCCAGCCTCACTCGTTGCGGGTACGGCCAATTTGGCGATACCCTTTGCCCTGATAACGGTGGCAACTCCGGCTCAGACTACTTGGGGATTAACCCGTTCGCCCTGCAACTCCGAGGTCCATTCATCGCCGCTGTACGGGCAGGCTCTCACCTGTTCCTGCTCTCTGTACCGCCATTTCGGCGATTACTCGTCCTCTTCATCGTCTTTTTGGATGTGTTTTGGAAGATTATAATGATTTTATGGAGTTTGTCAAGCATGAATTTGGGGGTTATAATTTGGAAGAAAGAAGAAAATAGAATTTTTTATCGCAGGAGTTATCCCTTGACATTCCCAAATCCTTTTTACCGCTGGCGTCCGCATCCCTGGCATGGGTTGGAGATTGGTCCAAATCCTCCCCAACTGGTTCATGCCTACATCGAAATTACCCCCTTCGATCTGGTAAAGTACGAGGTTGAGAAAACGACCGGTTATCTGAAAGTGGACAGGCCGCAGCGCAGTTCGTCCCAGCCGCCCACGCTGTATGGTTTTGTCCCGCGCACATACTGCGGAAAACGAGTCGGTGATCTGACACCCATGGCTGCCCGTGGCGATGGCGATCCGCTGGATATTTGCGTGATCAGCGAACGGCCGATCACAAAATCCGAAGTCATCCTGACCGTGCGGGTGGTGGGGGGGTTGTTGATGATTGACAACAACGAAGCGGACGACAAGATCATCGCCGTACTTCACAATGATAAGTTTTGGGAAAATGCTCAGGATGTGACTGACCTGCCGGATGTGCTGGTGGAACGGCTGCGTCACTATTTCAGCACTTACAAACTGGTGCCCGGCAAAGAGAGCCAGACCTTCATTCATTCGGTCTATAACGCCGAACACGCCATGAAAGTTATTGAGGCCGCGATTGCCGATTATGATGAAGCCTACGGCAGTTGACCATTCAGGAAAGGGCTTTTTGCCACTCGATTAATCCGCGCAGGTGTTCCTGTTCGTGATCAAGGATGTCGCTGGTGAGGATCATCACCAGCGTATTTTTTCCTTTGAGCCACGAGAACAAGGTGGGATTGTTCAATTCGTCGGAGGAGTATTCGTTGATCCTCCGAATGGTTTGATCGCGGATGATTCGGTAATCACTCCATACACGTTCAAAAGGGCGATCTTTGAATTGGGCGTACCAGAGTGCGTTTTGTTCATCGGCACTGATCTTTTTGAAATGGACGGTGGACGGTTTGACTCCCTGGCGGGCCTGAAACAGTAACTTAATGGTTTCCGACTCCCATAATAAAAGATGCGCCAAAACATCCTTGACTGACCAGTAACCACACGCACCGGCCTGTAAACGCTGCTGCGGAGTAAGCCCTTCCACAAAATTGAGCATGGCTTGATGGCTTTCTTTGAGTGAACGAATTAAGTCCTGTGGATCAATGCGTTGAATATTCATGCAATCATTCCTTATGGGATTTTCAAGTATTTTCCAGTATAGCATTGATTATCGGTTAAAATCACAGAGAGATTCATGACGGAGGCAGTTTGTGTCCAACTTTCCAATTGACCGCGAAACCTGGCAGAAGGGTCTAACTGTTGAGGAATTTGTGGAGAGCATGACCCAACATCAAGAACCGATGCGGCGACGATTAGAGCAGGTGAGGCTTCAACCGCAGGAAATTGCCCAAATTCAGAAACTCGACAGACGCCTTTATCTGGCGGTGATGACGGAGGATTGGTGTTCCGACTGCCTGATGGTGCTGCCCATTCTGGTCAAACTGGCGCAGGCATCCGGAAAAATTGAAGTGAAGGTGTTTATCCGGCGGGAATGGCCGGCTTTGCGGTCTTTTTATCAAAGTCAGGATATCCCCAGTATTCCCGTTGCCACATTTCTGGACGATCAGTTTCAGCCGTTGGTCACCTGGATCGAACGGCCGCGAGCGGCGCATCATCGGCTGGCGGAGTGGAAACTGGCGCACCCGGAGGTAGAACAAATCCGCCGGCGGGCAGATCTTTCTTCGGAAGAAAAACGGCAACTGCTTAAAGAGGTGCTCGACCAATTGCTGGTCGAGATGGAAGAGTGGTACGCTGAAGAATTGCAGTCCGAAACCGTGCGGGAGATTTTGGAACTGTTGGGGTTGGAGTCGGTCGGTAGCGGAATCTGATTTATTCCTCCAGCCTCACACAGGTATCGTGAAAATAGTCTTGCTCAATGCTCTGCCATGTTTCGGCAGGGTTATTGCGCAGCAGGGGCGCAAATAAAGGCGTGACGGCTTTGATTTGATCAGCCATGCGCTGGACAGCCCGCCGTAGTGAAAAATGAGCGTTTTCCGCACTACGCAGGGAAATCAAGTGATCGGCGGAGCGCAGATTCATTTGCAGTAAAACACGGCGGTTGTAGGCATTCGGCACGACGTAGGCAGCCACTTCGTGGTTGAAATTTGCCAGCCGCCGGTAAGCCCGGTGTGCCATTTGCATGGCCTGCCGGAAGTGGTCTTCCATGCCGGCGAGGACAATCCCGCGCGGAAGTGCATAACCCAGATGGGTGGAGAGGGGCTGGGCGGTTTGGGTCATCATACGATGGCGTTTCAACTCAAAATAAGCCCCCTGATCGAGGTACAGGTCAAAGATAAACGTTGAAAATTCCAGTTCGCGCAGGGGGATGGTGTGCTTTTCCAAGCCGCCCAACAGGGTTTCGGCAATCTGGCGGCGAAGGTTGGAATCCGCCGTCTTGACTGTCCGCAAGCACTGCGCATAGTCAAGGGAAGCAAAGCGGTAAAGTGCCGCTGCGAGGATGTGATCCTCGGCTTCTGTGTCCCAGAAAATCAGGCTGCACCAGTCGGTTGGTTGTGAAGTTGGGAGGATTTGTTCGGCCAGTCTTTGCAATTGCCGGGAGGTATTTTGCAAGTAGGGGAGGGGGTTGGCGTATTTGACCAGCGTCGGCACGCAGGCCTGAGCCACACTTTTGATCTCCTCACCAGCCTGTCGCACTTCGCTGAGCGGGTGACTGAGCATTTTGGAGAGGGTATGTTCAAGGGCGCGAGCGTTTATTGTAACTCCGACGTTGGCAAGGGCGGCTGCCGGCAGGTAAAAGCGGGCAATATCCACGTATTTTGAACGGATGCGCCGTTCCCAGGCAGTTTCGCTTTCTCCCTCGCGGGCGGGGTATTGTTGTTGAATCAGGGCGCGGACTTTGGGTAAAGCCTCTTCGTAAGCCTCAAACAATCCCAATACCGTTTCCTGATACAGCGACTGCAAGGGATGGTTTTCCAGCTCAGCCGGTAAATGATAATCCTCTTTCGTCCATTTCTGATAACGGGTTGATTTTTCAGTGTAGGATGCCAGCCGGCACGATTCGAGGCTTTCAACCGCCAGACGGGAGATGTTTTCAACGGCAATGTGCAATACGGCATGTTCGGCAACGGAGGCATGACCATAGCCGACTACCCACTTCTCATGGAACTCGGCGCTTTTTTCATCGGTCAACTCGGCGGCGATTTCGATAAAACGTTGGGGTGAGCGGGAAGTTTTGGCAAAAGTAACGGCGATGGTTTCGGGGGGTAGATTTTTAGGGTCGAGCAGATACACCTGTCGTTTAGGGGGCATGGGCAAGCACCTCCTCCGCCGTTTTTTTATCTTTGTTGACCTGTTCAATCAACGCATCTACGGAAGCAAAGCGAATTTCTGAACGTAAATGCTGAACAAATTCCAATTCAATGGTTTGATCATAAAGATTTTGCTGGAAGTTGAGTAAATGTGTCTCCAGATGGGGCTGCAGGCTGTGCTGGTCAAAGGTCGGCCGGAATCCGAGATTGGTAACCGAGGGGTAACGCCGATGGGCGACCCATGCCCAGGTGGCGTACACACCGCCGGCTGGCAGCAGCTGTTCCTCCCAGAATTTCAGGTTGGCGGTTGGAAAACCCAGTTGTTTACCGCGCCCGTCCCCATGAATCACCTTGCCGGTGATGCGGTAATAGCGTCCCAACAGACGGCTTGCCTGGCGTACTTCGCCCTTTTGTAAGTGATCGCGAATCAGGCTGGAGGAAATCCGCTCACCTTCCAGGGTAACCGGATCAATCACCTGTAAGCCGAAACCCACTTGTTGGCCGATCTCACGTAGGCGTGAGAGATTGCCTTCTCTGCCTCGACCGAGGGCGAAATCGGCCCCGGCGAGCAGCTGCCGAATTTTAAAACGGGAGGAAAGCCACTGCATGAATTCCTCAGCGCTGAGGGAGGCCATTTGGAGGGTGAAGGGCAGCGTAATCACCAGATCTACACCGGATTCTCCCAGCAAGCGGGCGCGTTCCTGCGGTGAGGTCAGGTAGCGGGGTTGGTCAATTTTACCAAGGACGACGGCCGGGTGGGGGTGAAAAGTAATCACCAGACTGCTGGCCGAATCCCTTTTGGCACCTTCAACGAGTCGGCGCAGGATGGTTTGATGTCCAAGGTGGACGCCGTCAAACACCCCAATCGTCAACCAGACCGGCGTTGAAGGGGCTTCTTCAATGGAGGAAAGATGCTGCATGTTCACCTGTAGAAGGCTGAATAAAGCCGTAGTCGGGCAGACAGGCTGAAATCACCAATCTTCCGGCTTATTGGTAGAACACTTTTTTGGGCTGCCATTCGCTGGTTGCCGGGTCAAATTCCAGCAAAGCGATCAGTTCTCCCTGCTCGCTGATGCCGCGGGCCATCTTCCCGATGCCGGCTTTGCCGGGGATGCGGTGACCATGACGCACAGCGTCCACCTGTTCGCTGGTCAGTTCCACCGATGGCCAGTCAGAAAGGGCTTCGGCAGCCGGAATGACATATTGATACCAGTTGCCTTGTTCAAAGGCTTCTTTGAGCTTCCGCAGCGGGACGGCATCCCGCAGGGTAAAGCGCCCGCTTTTTGTGCGCCGCAGGCCGACCAGATGGGCTCCACATCCCAACATCTTGCCCAAATCGTTTGCCAGCGAGCGGATGTATGTGCCGCTGGAGCAGTACACATCAATCACAGCCTCGGGCGGCGCCCATTCCAGTAGTTCCAGACTGTACACCCTGATCTTGCGGGGTTGAAGATCTAACTCTTCACCCTCGCGGGCCGCTTCGTAGGCTTTTCGTCCCTTTACTTTTACGGCGGAGTAGGGTGGCGGTACCTGTTCAATTTCTCCGATGAACGACTGCAAAGCTGCTACAAACTGTTCTTCGGTGATATTGACCGGATTATTGGTTAAAACCTGTCCATCTGCATCGTAAGTATCGGTGGTGGTACCCAGTTGGATGACCGCTTGATAGCGCTTATCTGAGGCAGAAACGTATTCAGAAAGCCGGACGGCCGGGCCTAACAGGACGACCAGCACGCCGGAGGCTCGCGGATCCAACGTACCGGTGTGACCTGCCCGCCGAATGCCCGTTCCCCGCCGGATGATCTGAACAATGTCGTGTGAGGTGTAACCAACCGGTTTATCCACGACCAGGACGCCTGAGATGGTGTTATTCGGGTTTATGGTATCGTTCATCTTTTGCAAATCCTTGCGAAAAATCTTTCCCCTTGTTCGTCAGGAGTTTGAATTACCGCTCATGAAGTCCTCTGTGGCAGCCAGCACTTTCGCCTGAACCTCCTCCAGACTGCTGTTGATTTCTGCGCCAGCTGCAGCCGGATGACCGCCACCGCCAAATTGTGCCGCCAGTTTGGAAACATCCCAACCCGGTTGGGCGCGCCACGAAACCTTCACATGATCGTGTTTTTGTTCGTTGAACAGAATGGCGATGTCACATTCACTGATGCTGGAAAGCAGATTAGCCAGATCAGCGTCATCATTGCCATTATACCCGACTGTGCGCCGGTCTGCCTGAGTTAAGGTTGACCAGATGATGCGTCCCTTTTTTTGCAGGGTCGAAAGACCTACTCCCCAGTAGCGGGCTTCTTCGAACGAGCGCTGCACCAGTCCGCGGTAATATAATTCGGGCAGGTTGGCGCCTTTTTCCATCAAATCGGCGGCAATGCGCAGGGCTTTCGGGTTCATGTTGGAAGTGCGGAAGCCGATGGTGTCGGTGATGATGGCCGTCAGCAGCGCTTCCGCAACCGGCAGGCTGATTTCTAGCCCTAATTGCGGAAGAATCTCCGCCAGAATGGCGGCCGTTGCAACCGCTTCGGGATCTACCCAGTTGAGTCGGGCATAACCGGGGTTGGTGATGTGATGATCCACCTGTATATCCGGTTGGTGGGAGTTGAATGCCGCCCCAATTCGTTTGATGTCAGCAGCATCCACGACGATGAAGGTGTCGAATTTTCCCTGCGGTGCGCGGACGATGTCCCGGCTGCCCGGTAAATGGAGCATGTTCGGTGGCACGGAATCACTCAACGCCATAACCACATCTTTCCCGGCCTGACGAAGAGCCAGCCCAAACCCCAGCATCGAGCCGATTGCGTCTCCATCCGGACGGATGTGGGATGTGATCAAAATCCGCTGGGCGGACTGGAGTGTCTCGCGCATGGCGATCAGGGTTTGCGGGTCATTCATGATCATTTTCTTCTTCCTCTTGGGAGGATTCACTGGCAGTTGGGTTTTCGTTGCGCAACGAAGCTAACAGGCGTTCGATGCGGTCGGCGCGTTCCGGGGTGGGATCCCAATGAAAACGCAGGCGCGGAAAGACCCGTAATTCGATTTGATCCGCCAGCGTGCGGCGGATGAAACCGGACGCGCTCTGTAATCCGTCGAGGATTTCCTGCGCGCGCTGGCTGCCTTCCACGGCTGAAACGTAAATATCGGCGTATGCCAGTTCGCGGTCGACTTTTACATCCGTAACAGTAATACCGCTCAGGCGCGGGTCACGGATTTGACCCATGACCAGCATCTCCGAGAGGTCTTGCCGAATTCGGTCAGCAATTCGTTGGAGTCGAAGATTGGAGGGCATTGTTTACTTACCTCGTCGGGCTGTTGATTCTAAAATCAACTCCCTTTTTCAAAAATGTAACATTCAATTTCATCACCGACAGCGATGTCGTTGAAGTTTTTGAAAGCGGCACCGCACTCAAAACCGGCGCGGACTTCACGAACATCCTCTTTCTCGTGCTTAAGAGAGGCGAATTCACCTTCATAAATGATCGTTCCTTCGCGGCGAAGGCGGACTTTGGCGTTACGCCGAAACTCACCGCTCAACACCCGGCAGCCAGCCACCACGCCGACTTTGGAAATACGAAAAGTAGCCAGCACCTTACCGTGGCCGATGATCACCTCTTTTACTTCGGGTTCCAGCAAGCCTTTCATGGCTTTTTCAATGTCTTCGGTAAGGCGGTAGATGATGTCATACAGCCGGATGGAAACACCTTCGCTTTCGGCTAACCGACGCGCAGCGGCATCGGCCTGCACGTTGAAGCCAACGACAATGGCGTTCGAAGCAGCCGCCAGCATCACATCATTCTCGCTGATATTCCCCGTTTCAGCGTGTAAAATGTTGATGCGGATTTCCCCACCTTTGCCCAACTCATTCAAGGAGGAGATAATCGGCTCCAGAGAGCCCTGCACATCGGCTTTGATGATCAGCCGCAATTCGTGATCTTCACCGGATTGTACCTTGTTGAAAAGTTCCTCAAGGCTGATTTTGGGGGCAGAAGCCAGGCGTTTCTGCTGCTGTTGAAGGCGTTCTTCCACTACTGTGCGGGCTTCCCGTTCATTCTCGTAAACAAGGAAAAGCTCACCGGCATCCGGCACATCGTTCAATCCCATAATTTGAACCGGGGTGGAAGGGCCGGCTTTGCGCAATTTCCGCCCGCGGAAGTCGAACATGGCGCGGATGCGTCCGTATGCCTTTCCGGCAACGACGATGTCGCCGGTTTCCAGTGTGCCGTTATAGACCAGTAAGGTTGCCACCACGCCTTTGGCACGATCCACTTTGGCTTCAATCACCGTACCGAACACACGTCCTTCGGGATTGGCTTTGATATCGAGGGTATCTGCCACGAGGAGGATGGCCTCCAGCAAATCATCAATTCCTTTACGCAACTTGGCCGATACCGGCACTACCATCGTATCGCCATCCCAATCATCCGGCACCAATCCTACTTCGGCTAATTGTTTTTTTGTAAAATCCGGGTTGGCATCCGGGCGGTCAATCTTATTCATGGCAACGATAATTGGCACACGGGCGGCGCGGGCATGAGCAATGGCTTCGCGGGTTTGCGGCATTACACCGTCGTTGGCGGCTACCACCAGGACTACAATATCGGCTCCCTGAGCACCCCGCGAACGCATGGCCGTGAAGGCCGCATGGCCGGGGGTATCCAAAAAGGTGATCAGGCGGTTTTTGTGTTCAACCTGATAGGCACCAATGTGTTGGGTGATACCACCTGCTTCACCGCCGGCAACGTTGGTATCCCGGATGGCATCCAGCAGGGTGGTCTTGCCGTGGTCTACATGACCCAAAATCGTCACAACCGGCGGGCGATCCTGCAGGGCTTCCGGTTTCTCTTTGGCAATCAATTGCCGCCATAGCGGAATTTCGCCGACTTCTTTTTCTTCAACCTCTTCATAAACTTCCGGCTGAGCCTCATAACCCAATTCGGAAGCCACCACTGCAGCGGTGTCGAAATCAATTTGCTGGTTAATGTTGGCCATCACCCCGTTGGACATCAAGATTTTGATGACCTGAATGGGGCTGGCCTGCATTCGTTGCGCAAGGTCACGAACCGTGATACTGGCTGGCAGTTCGATTGTTTTGGACCCATTATCGCTCATAGTGCACCTCTTTCATGTAGTTTCTCCCTGCTTCCCCTGTGGACCGTTGCCTCTGTTGGGTGAGTGTGTTGACCGGGGAAAGGGCCTGGGTTTTTGAGCGGTAGAAGGGTCGCCTTACATCAGCCTTCTGTTTTGCTCTTTCCTCTAAAACAGGATACGGGATCAGGCTACATGGTATTCTTCCGGCAGGGATTGCATGTATTCGGTAAGAAAGACCCGTTCCTGTTCGGTCAACTCGGTTTTTAAGGCGTGGGCAAGAGCTCCTTTCAGAGCGCGCTCCCAACATTGGCGATCCTCGTGGACGTACGCGCCTCGACCGGCAAGTTTCCCCGTAGGGTCAATCTGCACGCCTTGCGGGGTACGGACGATCCGAATAAGCGCTCTTTTTGCCATCACCTGACGGCAGCCCACACAAGTGCGCTGGGGAATGTGTTTCGTTCGTTGGACTGGTTTCCTGGCCACCTTTCCTACTCTAATTTAATCTGCACCGTTTTATTCATCCCAATCCCAACCACCATCTCCGCGGCGGTGCTTTTTACGGATGATGATTGTATCGCGGTCGGGGTCATACTCAATCTGGGTGTGTTTCTTTTTCTTTTTACCCTTTTTCTTCTCTTTGCGGGTGGAAATTCCTTCGCTTTCTTCCTCATCCTCAAAGAGGGCTTCATCCACGGGTGTCAATTTCAGGTCGAAGATCTGTTCAAAGGACGGTTCTTCTTCCTCGGTGGTTTCTTCAAACCTGGATTCAGTTTCGGTTTCTGCCCTGGCAGCCTCGACTTCCAATTCTGGTTCAATTGCCTCGATGAACGGCTCCACCTCCGCAAGAGGTTGCGGGGCACTTTCTGCGATGGTTACGATCTCTTCGGCAGGTTCGATGGTTTCCGGCAACGGCTGCGGCGCTTCTTCAACGGTTGCCTGTGCGGCCTTCTCGGCTTCCATTTGGGCGTCCAGTTTTTCCATGAGTTTGTGGATTTCTTGCATGGCACGCGGGCCAATGCCGTTCAAACGCAGGATCTCATCCGGCGCAATCTTCATCTGAACAGCCATTTCCCCAACCGTGCTGTAGCCGGCTTCCTGCAGGATGTAGGCAACATGCTCCGGTAAACCGCTGTCCAGAATGTTGATGTTGAAGGAGTCGGCGGGCACCTGCGCTTTGGCCTGTGAAAACAGGTCTTCGCTGACCTTTTCGGCCTCGGGACGGCGGGTCATGCGGCGTTCTACCCGGTCAACAAAGCGCGCCATCAAATCGTATTCTTCCGGCTGCAAGGGACGTCCTTCTGCTTTGCGGGCAAGCATATCTTCCACCTTGCGCATCGTCTCGGCTTCCTGAGCGGCCAGTTCGGCAAGGCTTTCGTCTTTTTGCAGTTTGTAGAGAGCATCGGCAGCGGCTTCGGGCAGGCTTTTGATATCAATGCGCCAGCCGGTCAATTTGGCAGCCAGCCGGGCATTTTGTCCATCTCGCCCAATTGCCAGACTTAACTGGTCTTCGGGCACGACGACGGTAGCCGTTTTGCCGCTGGATTGCTGCTCGTTGAGGTAAACCCCGCTGACGCGGGCCGGGCTGATGGCTTTGGCGATGAAAACGGCCGGGTCGGGATTCCATTCAATGACGTCAATTTTTTCATCGTGCAGTTCACGGACGATGGCCTGGATACGCACACCGCGGATGCCGACACAGGCTCCCACGGGGTCAATGCCGCTTTGGGTAGCCGAAACAGCAACTTTAGCGCGTTCACCCGGTTCACGGGCAATCGAGCGAATCTCAACGACGCCGTGGTAAATTTCGGGGACTTCGTTTTCCAGCAGTCGGCGCAGAAAATTGCGGTGAGTGCGCGAAAGGATGATCTGTGGGCCGCGGTTGTTGTCCTTGACTTCGGCCACCAGGGCGCGCACGCGGTCGTGAATGCGGAAACGCTCGCCGGGGATCATTTCTTTGCGAGGCATGGTGCCTTCGGCTTTCATTTCCAGACCAATGGTCAGCCCTTGCGCGCTGACGGCCTGCACCACGCCACTGACAATTTCGCCCAGTTGTTTCTGGTAATAATTCAACTGTGCCTGACGTTCGGCGTCGCGGATACGCTGCTGAATCACCTGCCGGGCGGTTTGTGCAGCCACACGCCCAAAATCGCGCGGGGTGGTCTCGACAACAATCATGCCGCCCAGCTGCGCATTTGGGTCAATTTTACGGGCTTCTTCAAGGCTTACCTCGGTGCGCGGGTCTTCCACTTCCTCGACGATTTCTTTTTCGGCAAAGATGGTTACTTTACCGGTTTCAATGTCTATTTTGGCTTCGACATGTTGGGCGTTGGAAGCATTCACCGCACGGCGGTATGCCGAAACCATCGCCGATTCGAGCGCTTTGAGAATCACTTCTTTTGGAAGTTGTTTTTCTTCCAGGACTTCATTGAACGCCAGGGTAAATTCGTTCTTCATGCTTCAACTTTCTCCAGATAGTTGCGGTTACTAAGCAGAAAAGTGGGGGTTGCCCACTTTTCGATGCGGTCCTCTTTCTTTTGCCTTGCGACTTTGATTTTATCACAGGTTTTGTTAACAGGCAAGAAATTTTACTTAATGATTCGATTAAAACTTTTGACAAATTACCATTCTCTCGGGTATCCTTAAATTACACACGGGAGGGATCCATGACAATCATCGAAGATACCTGGGTCAAAGTTGATCATTTGAACATTCACCTCTATACTGCCGGTGAGGAGGGTGAAACAATTGTATTATTGCATGGCGGTGGTCTTGATTCGGCCTGGCTTTCCTGGCAGCCGGTCATTCTGGCGCTTTCCACTCGCTTTCGGGTGATTGCTCCCGACCTGCCCGGTTACGGTAAGAGTGATACTCCACAAATTGATTACACACTGGATTACTACATTGACTTCGTAAGACGGCTGCTGGATCAATTGGATGTGGAGCGGCCAACGCTGGCAGGAATTTCGATGGGTGGCGGAATTGCTATCGGTTTTGCATTGGCACACCCCCAGCGAGTCAACCGGCTGGTGCCGGTGGATAGTTACGGTATCCAGCGCAAATACCCGGGCGGATTATGGGGATATTACCTGGTACGGATGGAGTGGCTGAACCGCTTTTCGTGGTGGTTGCTGGGACGCAACCGGGCTTTAACCCGTGCGTCCTTACAGCAAATCATGTATGACCCAAATGCCCTGTCCGATGATCTGATCAACGAGGTGTATGAAGAGATCCGACGTCCCCGGGCAGGCATGGCCTTTCGTTCTTTTCAGCGTCATGAAGTTCTTCGCGACGGTGTGCGTACCTGTTATCTGGATCGCTTGAAGGAAATTCAGGCTGAAACGTTATTCATACATGGGGAAAATGACCGTTTGGTGCCGGTGGAGTGTGCTCGAGAAGCCCACGCCAGGCTCCCCGGTTCGCGGCTGGAGGTCATACCGGCTTGCGGGCACTGGCCGCAGCGCGAAAAACCGGATGAGTTTAATCGGATTTTGCTGGATTTTCTGCAAACTTCCTGATCAATCCGACCATTCCAAAAAAGAACAGGATAATAAAATGGACAATCAGTATCTTTGGTGGCGAGATGGGGTCATTTATCAGATTTATCCGCGTTCCTTTGCGGATAGCAATGGTGATGGAATTGGTGATTTGAACGGCATCCGCAGCCGTCTGGATTATCTGGCGGAATTGGGGGTGGATGCTATCTGGCTTTCGCCGATTAATCCATCGCCGGATGTGGACTTTGGCTATGACGTCAGTAATTATCTCGATATTGATCCGAAATTCGGGACGCTGGCTGATTTTGATGCGCTGGTTGATGAGGCGCATCGGCGCGGCATTCGGATTGTTTTGGATTTGGTGCTGAATCACACCTCGGATCAGCATCCCTGGTTTATTCAGTCGCGCAGCAGCCGGGATAATCCCTTTCGGGATTATTACCTGTGGCGTGATCCGGCTGCGGATGGCGGCCCTCCCAATAACTGGCAATCCATTTTTGGCGGAAGTGCATGGGAATGGGATGCTCAAACCGGCCAGTACTACTATCACATGTTTTACAAAGAACAACCGGATGTCAACTGGCGAAACCCGCCAGTGCGCAAGGCGCTGCTGGATGTATTCCGTTTTTGGTGCGACCGCGGGGTGGATGGCTACCGGCTGGATGTTTTCAATATGTATTTCAAGCATCCTGATTTTCCGGATAATCCGCCGGCGGTGGGTTTACGCGGTTTTGACCGCCAAAAGCACATTTACGATTGTGATCAGCCGGAGATGTTTCCCCTGCTACGGGAGATTCGCGCCATCCTCGATTCATATCCGGAGCGGTTTGCCGTCGGGGAAACCTTCCTTTCTACCCCCCAGAAAGCAGCATCTTACTGCGCTGCTGGCTTGCTGCACACCACCTTCGATTTTACCTTCCTGCATTCCCCATGGAAGCCGGCACGCTTTTTGAAGGCGATTCAGGATTGGGAGCAGGCCTTGCAGCAGGAGGGCTGGCCAACCTACGTGCTGAATAATCACGACAACCCGCGATCAGCTACTCGTTACGGCCAGGGTGAGGATGACAACCGCCTGCAAGTGGCAGCCGCCCTGCTCCTGACCCAACATGGGACGCCTTTTCTTTACTACGGTGAGGAAATTGGGATGCGTGACATTCCCATCACTCGTGAAATGGTACAAGATCCAGTGGGTAAGCGTTTTTGGCCGCTTTATAAAGGGCGCGATGGGTGTCGTTCGCCGATGCAGTGGAATGACAGCCCCAATGCCGGTTTTAGCACCGGAAAACCGTGGTTGCCCGTCCACGCCAATTACCGGCAACGCAATGTCTCAGCTCAGCAAAATCAACCGGATTCCCTGTACCACTTTTACCGCAAGTTGATTCAGCTGCGCAAGGAATACCCGGTGTTGAGAAATGGTTTCTTCCAGCCTCTGACGTTTGAACCCCAGCGGTTACTGGCTTACCTGCGTCAAAATGCCGACCAAACCATTCTGGTTGCGCTCAATTTTGGTAAACGCCCGGTACGCCTGGCGTTGGGCGGCATGGTGCGGCGCGCAAGTTGGAAATTGCTTTTGTCCAACCGACGCGACCATTTGCCGCCGTTGAAGGACGGTTTGTTGCTTCCGCTGGAAGGCCACGAAGTCTTGATTCTGCTGCAAGAAGCCTGATTGGCTTTATTCTTCTTCGCCTGTGGTTTCTCCCAACACTTCTAGATCGAACGGCACACCGACCTGCTCGCCGGCTTCGCGTAAGCCTTTTACCACTTCAACCAGCAGGGGAATGCCTCTCTGACGGTTCAAAGCCTCCAGCTCAAACTCTTTTTCGCCGTGAATGTAGATGCGTTCCTGCCCTTCGGCTTTGGGGGCATTTTTTAGGGTTTGAATCAGGCGATCCAGGTCGGCTTTGAATTCCTGCGGGTCGCGGAAGGCGTCAATGCGGATGGCGGCAAAGAAATGCCCGACATTGGCGGGTTGATCTTTACCGACCGAGCCCACAAATGGCCCGGTGGCTGCACCGGAAAGTACCCCGGAGAAGATATCCACCCACAAGGCTAAACCGTAACCTTTATAACCGCGCATGATGTCGGTACCGCCTAACGGCAGTAAGGCACCGCCTTGCAGCACGGCTTTCGGATCGGTGGTCACCTGGCCGTTTTGGTCAATTCCCCAGCCTTCGGGGATTTTTTCGCCGGCTTTGTCGTACACCGTGATCTTGCCGATGGGGACAATGCTGGTTGCCATGTCCAGTACGTAAGGTCGTTCGTGCAAGGCGGGGGCTGCCACTGCAATTGGGTTGGTGCCGAGGATACGGGTGCGTCCATAAGTGGGAGCCACCAGCGGCTGGGCGTTGGTGAAGGAAATCCCGATCATGTCATGCGGCAAGGCCATCATGGCGTAATAGCCGGCAATTCCGTAATGATTGCTGTTGCGTACCGAAGCCAGCGCAACACCGTTTTCCCCGGCTTTTTGGATGACGCGCTGCATGGTGTGGTAACCGACCACCATGCCCAAACCGTTGCCACCATCCACCAGGAGGGTGGTGGGGGTTTCGCGGACGATCTGGTAGGGGGAAGCCGGATCAATCAGCCCTTTGAGGATGCGGCTGCCGTAATAACTGTGCAGGCGGATGATGCCGTGAGAACTGACCCCGCGTAAATCGGCTGAAATCAACACGTCTGCTGCGATGCGGGCGTGTTCTTCGGTGACATTCAAACGGGTGAAGAAGCGGATGATGTAGTTTCTCAGGTCTTCAACACGGAATAATTGAGCAAGCGGCATGATCGGACTCCTCCAATTTGGCGAAATTTGATTTGCAATCACACGTCCAGATTACGGACATTACGGGCATGCGTGGTGATGAAGCGGGTGCGGGGAGGGACGGCTTCGCCCATCAGCATGTCAAAGGTACGGTCAGCAGCCGCGGCATCTTCAATGCTGACGGAGAGGAGGGTGCGGTTGGCGGGGTTCATGGTGGTTTCCCACAATTGTTGAGGGTTCATTTCGCCCAAACCCTTGTAACGCTGGATGGAAACCTTATCCGCCGAAACCCCCAATTCCTTTAGTACCTTGTCTTTTTCGGCTTCGGTATAGACGTACCTGACCTGATTTTTATAGGCGATGCGGTAAAGCGGCGGTTGGGCAATGTAGAGGTGGCCAGCTTCGATGAGCGGCTGCATATAGCGGAAGAAGAAGGTTAACAGCAGGGTGCGGATGTGGCTGCCGTCTACATCGGCGTCGGTCATGATAATGACCCGGCCGTAGCGCAGCCCGGATAAATCGAAGTTTTCCCCAATGCCGGTGCCCAAGGCGGAGATGAGGGCTTTGACTTCATTATTGGAAAGGATTTTATCCAGACGGGCGCGTTCGGTGTTGAGGATTTTACCGCGCAGCGGCAAAATGGCCTGAAAGTGACGGTCGCGTCCCTGCTTGGCTGAACCACCTGCGCTTTCACCCTCAACGATGTACAGCTCGGTCTTGTTGGGGTCGCGCTCGGAGCAGTCGGCCAGTTTGCCGGGCAGGGTCAGGCTTTCCAGGGCTGATTTGCGGATGACCAGATCGCGCGCTTTGCGGGCTGCATCCCGGGCGCGAGCCGAGGTGAGACATTTTTGAACGATGGCGCGCGCCGCGGAGGGATTTTCTTCCAGAAAGGCGTAAAATGCCTCCCCAACGACTTGCTGGACATAAGTCTGGACTTCCGGATTCATCAGCTTGACCTTGGTCTGGCTTTCAAACTGCGGGTCCGGGTGCTTGATGCTGACGATGGCGGTCATGCCCTCGCGCGTGTCATCACCGGTGAAGTTGGGGTCGGCGTCTTTCAGCAGGCTGTTGCGGCGGGCGTAGTCGTTGATCACGCGGGTGATGGCAGTGCGTAAACCGGTCATGTGCGTACCGCCATCTATGGTGTTTATGGTATTGGCAAATGAATAAACCGACTCGGCGTAGGCATCGGTATACTGGACAGCAACTTCAATGCCGATATTATCCACTTCTTTTTCGACAAAAAAGACCGGGTGGAGCGTGGTGCGGTTGCGGTTGAGGTATCGCACGAAAGAAATGATGCCGCCCTCGAAGAAAAAGGTTGTCTCGCGGTTGCTGCGCTCATCCACCAATCGTATCAAGACCTTGCGGGTGACGAAAGCCATCTCGCGGAAACGCTGGCTGAGGGTCTCGAATTTATAATCCACATCGTCTTTGAAAATTTCGCGATCAAATTTGAAAGTGGTTATTGTTCCGGTGCGGTTTGGCTCACATTTGCCAATTACCTTGACTGCCTCCTGGGGGATGCCGCGCTCGTAGCGTTGGAAATACTTTTGCCCATCCCGACAAACGACCACCTCGCACCATTCCGAGAGAGCGTTGACTGCCGAAACACCCACACCGTGCAGACCGCCGGAAACTTTATAACTGGAATGGCTGAACTTGCCGCCGGCGTGGAGAGTGGTCATGACCACTTCCAGCGCCGATTTTTTCTTTTCGGGGTGAATATCTACCGGGATACCCCGGCCATTGTCCTCGACGGTCACCGAACTATCGGGGTGAATGGTCACAATGATCCGATTGCAGAATCCAGCCAGGGCTTCGTCAATTGAGTTGTCTACTACTTCATAAACCAGATGATGAAGGGCTTTGAGGTCGGTACCGCCAACGTACATACCCGGACGGCGGCGGACGGCTTCAAGGCCTTCCAGCACCTGAATGTCTTTTGCGCCATAGGATGAGAGGTCTTTTGATTGAGCCACGGATAATCCTCCAAAGAACTTAACACCTTGACCTTCCCCCTGAATCTGCGGAGGGAAGGATTTGAGTGGTTATGCCTGCACCATTCTTGCACTTTGCTGTTTGATTAATTCCATCAACCAGCGCAAACCGCTCCGAAAATAGATAAAACTGGCGGTTAGCAAACTGGTGTAAATAAACGCATGTCCCAAAATACCGACCAGGGTCAACCACGAACTGGTGGGCGGGATTTTCCATAGAATATCCATGCCCTGAGCAATCAAAATTGCAGCAACCAGAAAAAGACTGCTGCCGGTCAGATGATTGCGCACCAGACGGACGCTGGTCAATGCGGAAACCAGCAGGTTGCGCTGACCGAGAAAAATGCTATGCGGCGTGAAAATCAATGGAATAAAGAGCCAGATCAGTAAGAACAGAACCGCCAACAGAGCAATACTGCCTAAACTGGCATTGATCATTGCCAGCAGGGAGACGATCGCCGAAGCGGGCAGACTGATCAGAAAGACCGCGAAAAGGATTGTCAGAATAAAAACAGCGCATAATCCCGATTGCACCAGGAAAGCTTTGAATTCAAACTTAATGGGGGTTTCGCCGGAGGAACGCGCCAGTGTATTCAGGAAGAGACAGCCCATCAGGAAACCGATGACGAGAAAGAGAACCCACCAGCCAAATGCGGAAGAGAAGGAGTTGATCTCTAACACGGCGGGCTGACCAAACGGCGTTAAGTCGCTCATGCGGTTTGCCATCAGGCTCGGCAGACCGATTGGAAAAGTCTGTAATGCGCTGGCAAGATTATAAGTCTTCAGGCTTTCAATCCAGAGCGCGGTGAGGTCGTTGACCTGTTGGGCAATTTCCGCCGATGCAAAACGGCTGATGGTATTGGCGTATTCGGTCAACAAAGGAGTGAACAACCGGTCAATGCGGAATTGCGGACCGAGCCACAAAAACACATCCAGCAACACCGGTAAAATTATCAAATAAACTTTGCCGGCAACGGTATTGAACCCCGCGCTGAGGGCTGGTATCAGGCGAGGCGGGGTGATTAAATTCATATCTGCTTCTGATGCCATACAAGGTTTATTTTACCATACTCATCCTCTCTGGCAGGGATTGCCCGTCGGCGGTAAAATCAAATTATGCAATCCCACCGTCACTTACCCGATGCCGACCGGCTGAGCGTGGTGGCAGCCGTCATTCTGCTGGGGTATGCCCTGACTCCCTTTGTTTCTCTGCCGGAACGCCTGGTTAGTTTGCAACTGCCCGGGTTTTTCTTCGAGATGCGCCTGAATTTTTCCACCCTGGTGGCCATTCTGGTTTCCCTCATTGCCGCAGCTGGCACCGACTGGTTGATTCAAACTCATCCTCATCTGGAGGGCAAAGTCCGTTTACCGCACTGGTTGCTGCCGGCTCTGACGGCATGGGCGATTGGTGTGCCACTGACCACCCTGCAAGTTGGAGTGGAGTGGTGGGTGGTTTTTACGCTGGGCGGTGTGCTTTTCCTCATGGTTGTGCTGGCCGAATACATTGTGGTGGATACGCAGGATATTCGCCACGCACCGGCTTCGATCGGCCTGACGGCTGTTTCATTTGCCTTATATCTGGTGCTGGCGGTGAGTGTACATGCAGCCGGTTTACGGCTTTACACGCTGATTTTGACGCTTGCACCAACCCTTTTCCTGATCAGTCTGCGTTCTCTTTATTTGCGTAGCGGTGGAAGGTGGTATCCGGCATGGGCAGCAGGGATCACGCTGGTGGTCAGCCAGCTGGCGGTTGGGTTGCATTACCTGCCACTTACGCCGTTGCGGTTTGGTTTGCTTTTACTGGCAGCCGCTTATGGGCTCACCAGTCTGGCAGCCGGTTTAGAAGAAGGCCGGGGATTACGTTTTGTGTGGGTTGAACCGCTGGTTATGGCGGTTTTACTGGTTGGGGTTTCCCTGCTTGTGAGGGTTTAATTGAAAAATTTAAAATTGCGCGCTCACCATTTCCAACAAATGCAAGACCACATTTTTCAGAACCTGCCCGAAGAAGCCTGCGGAATGCTGGGCGGGAGGGGCGATCAGGTAGAGGTGGTCATTCCCATCACCAATCAGGCTCACAGTCCGGTTCGTTTCTACATGAACCCGGTTGAAATGTTAAGAGCTTTTGATTGGCTGGAAGAAAATCAAATGGAAATGATTGCCACATTTCACTCTCATCCGATGGGGCCGTTACATCCATCGGAAAGCGATGTTCAGGAGTTTGCCTACCCCGGCACTGCCGTGCTGATCTGGTCACCAGTGGATGAACAGCGCTGGGGCGTCCGAGGATTCATGATTGAGGCTGCCGGGTATCGCGAAATTGGCTTAATCTTGTTAGAATCGTAACCTGATAAAGGGTTGCGGGTTATAAACGCTGGAGGAAGAGTGATGGAAGGATGGTTGACCACAGGACTGGTATTGTTGGGGGCGTATATCATCGGCTCGGTGCCGTTTGGACTGGTGATTGTCTGGATTGCCCGCGGTAAAGACTTGCGTCAGATTGAAAGCGGCCGGACAGGCGGTACCAACGCCATGCGAGCCGCTGGTTTTCTGGCGGGGCTTTTTACGGCCATTTTCGATGTCCTTAAAGGTTCGGCGGCGGTTTGGCTGGCAGCGTATGTGTTTCCGGAGCAGATTTGGGTGCGGGCAGCGGCCGGCTTACTGGCGATTCTCGGTCACAATTATTCCGTATTTCTGATCGAATCGCGCGCGAAGGGCGGTATTCGATTGCGCGGTGGGGCAGGCGGCGCGCCGGCTTTTGGGGCTACGCTGGCACTTTTCCCGCCGGCAGCCTTGATCATCTTCCCGTTAGGCGTACTGGTGTATGTGGGAATTGGCTATGCTTCCGTCACAACAATGAGCATTGCCTTCTTTGCAACGATCATCTTTCTGGTGCGGGCATTGCAAGGTCTTTCCCCGTGGGAATATGTTGCCTTTGGGGTGGGCGCATTGGCGGCGGTGATCTGGTCACTACGTCCCAATATTGAGCGGTTACGCAACGGCACAGAACGGGCGGTTGGTCTGCGGGCTTATTTGCAAAAACGCAAAGCTCAGCAAAGCGAAAATAATGAAAACGGCTCGCTCAAAGCGAACCGTCCAAAACAGGAACACGCCCGAAAAGGACTTTAGACCTTAATCGGCCGGGGTGATGACAACCCCTTCCTCTGCGGCGATTTGCTTGAAAAGAAAGCGCACATTGCGTTTGTGCAATTCCTCGGCGAGGCCGCCGAGATAGACGCGGCTCTTGCCACAGGATTCAATATCAATCGTTGCAAGTACTTCCAGTGGATTTTTTCGCCGGACGGCGGCGCGGACGGCTTTTCGCACGTTATTGAGATAATTGAGGTTTTCCTGGACGGCGTCGTCAATTTCTCCGCGCAGGATGATGTCGCCGTGGCCCTGAATGATGTTTTCCAACCCCATTTTTCCGATCCGGCGAATCGTTTCACTGAGTACATCCGGATCACCATCCACCACATAGGGCAAAGGCAGGAAGGCATCACCGGCGAACAAAACACGGTCTTCCTCCACCAGCACTGAGATGCCGTCGCGGCTGTGACCGGGGGTGTGGGTAAGGATCAGATTCTTTTTACCAATCCGCAAAGAAAGGTCACCGCCTTCGAATGTGAGGTGCGGATAAACCAGTTTAACCTGTTTGAAGGCAGGGTTTTGTCGCCGGGCAGATTCCAGGGATGCCGGGCCGCGCAATTCCATCAATTCGCGGCAGAGGGTGTGAGAAATTACGGTTGCGCCCGGGAAGAAACAATTGCCCCAGGTGTGATCGGCATGATGGTGGGTGTTGATGATGTAACGCACCGGTACACCGAGGGTTTCTTCAATAAACGAACGCATGGCAAGTGTTTCCTCGGGAATTGCCAATGTGTCAATCACCACAGCCCATTGAGGTCCGGTTATTGCCCCCGCTGTGACCTGAGCGTAGATTTCACTTTGAAACCAGTAAACATTTTCGGAGATGCGCTCGCGCTGCATACCTGCTCCAAGTGTTGAATTGGATGGGTGTTACAGGTGCAAAGAATAGCATAAAAAAGATCAAATGTCAAAATTCCCGCGGCAATGGAATGAAGGTTTACTGCTCACCCTGATTCTTCTTGTGGATCAATGGGAAGCGCAACAGTCCTTTGCGGTAAAGGTAAATACCTGCCGCCACAAGAATCAAAATCTCGGCGAGCAAAGCCCCTGCAAAATATGGCCAGTACTTTCGTGCCCAGGATGACGCGAAGGGTGGTCTGGTGCCTTCGGATGGCGGTAAGGTGGTGGAACCGGTGGCAGTGGCGGTCACAGGGGAGGATGTAGTTTGAGGTGTGAGTGTTTCCCCTATGGCGGTGGACTGGGTCGGGTTGGGTTCGGGAGGCGGGTAACCTTCCCCGGCTGGAAGGGTGGGCGTGCCTTCACCGATCGGGTAACCATCTTGTGGGGGTGGAGTGGATTGTGGGGTCAGGCTTCGGTTGGGGGTTATGCTGCCGGTGCCTAACGGTGCGGGGTAGCCTTCCAGGGTGGGGGTGGTGGTGCCCGGCGTGCCGCCAAAAGGAGTGAAGGTGCGGGTTGGGAAGCGGGTGCGGGTAGGCGGCAAGGTGGGGGAGCGGTACACCACCGTCGGGTAGATGACCGGTGTACGGGTGCGCGTGCGGGTGGGAATGAGGGTAAAGGTTATCGTGCGGGTGGGGGTGATGGTGCCGGTCAGGGTGATGGTGGGAGTAAAGGTCAGGGTTGCGGTTGGCGAAAGTGTTGGGCTGGCAGTGAATTGAGTACCCGTCCCGGTGGGTGTGGGGGATGATGTGGCGGTGGGAGTGGACGTGGCTGTCGGGGTAGGGGTAGAAGTGGATGTGGCGGTGGGAGTGGATGTGGCTGTCGGGGTAGGGGTGACTTGCTGCGGTATTACACTGATCACACCGCTGAAGGAGGATTCCTGGGTAGTGCTGATAATTTCCAACCGGTAATAATAGGTGGTACCGTTGGTCAAACCACTATCCACAACTTCATAAAATGCTCCACCAATGCCGGAGCCGCGCCGCGCAATAAAGGGACTGACCCGGCTGAAGCCACCGCTTTCACTCTGACTGCGCAGCAGGTAAAAACCGGTGGTGTTCACTTCGCTGACGGTTGTCCACTGGATGGCCGCCTGAGTATCTCCGGCTATCGCCGTGAACTGGCTGAAAATGACGCTGGAAGGCAGCGGCAGTAAACCAACCACAAACGGGGTGAAGTTCAAATCATTACTGCTGTTCGGCCGGCCGCTGCCGTCAATTGAAACTTGAATTTCTTTGAGGATGGGGTCACAAAGAGTCGTTTGACCTGTTGCTCCGCCCGCACCGCTGCCAGCCGGGTTTTGACCGGTGGTATCCCAACCATCCGTCACATTGCCGATTGGATCGTACCACCACAGCGGAATCAAAGCCGGGTTGCCGCTGCCGCAATAAGCAGTGCTTTCCACGGTAGCCGTACAGCCGCTGGTGGAATCATAGCGGAAGAACAAATCCACCAAAGTGGGTGGCGTGATCACATCGCTGGAAAGAAAAATGTCGTAATAATTCGAGCAGGCGGTCAGGCTGCCCGGCATACCGCCAGTGAAGGGCACATTGTCCGGGCTTCCAGAACCGTGATTGACCACGAAGAGGGCAAAATCACTGTCGCTTGGGGCGTGTTGAAATGCAACTTTGCCATTGCTGGTGTATGTTTTTGCAGAAGTGACGGTCACTTTTTCCGCGCTTACACCCGGGGCATTGCTGCGTGGCAAGGCCGGCGCACCCAGTTGTTTACCGGCGGTAAACGTACATTGGGAAATGGCCGTGAGCGGGTCAACCCCAAAGCCCCAGAAATTATGATCCACCTGGCCTTTGGTACTGCACTCTACTTGAAATCCGCTGCGATTGGCGTAAAAGTTGTTGGCACCCGCTTGAACGGTGCCGCTGCCGGTGCCGGCCTGCCGCCAAACGGCGTAACCGGCATTGGCAGTGATGTGGTTGAATTGAAGAATCACATCGCCGTTGTTGTCCAGAATTCTGACCGCATCCTGACCACCGGTCAGATCATTGGAAATCAAAGAGACGGTTTGGGGGCTTTCAACCTGGACAAGGGTACGGCTGGTACTGGTACAAGTGCCATCGTTGATGTTCAAGTCCCGCAAGGTAGCTCCGGCGCTGATCCGAAGCATTGGCTGGGTGCAGGTTGCTCCGAGATAGGTGATTTGAGCGTCATTCACCCCTTGAATCGTGTGGGGCTTGTCCACCAGCACCGCATTGTTCTTGATCAGGTAATTGCCGGTTATCAAAATGGTTGCAGGCTGGGCCGGCAATGGGTGGGAGTCAATAGCGTCCTTCAATCCGGTGCCAAGTCCGGTGGGCAAATCTTCCCCGGAATTAATGTAACAGGGTGAGCTGGCCCCGCAAGCAGCCGCATCGTTGGCTACATAAATCACATCGGCGGTGGCGGTGACACTGATGCCCAAAAACGCCTGACTGGTTTGCTGCCAGCCCCCCGTCGTCCGCTCCAATGCCCGCACCAACACAGAGCCGCTGGTAGTTGCCGTGCTGCCAATCCGAAAGGAAAAATCCAGCCAGTCGCCAAATGCGCCGGCATCTAAGGTCGCCTGGGCTCCCCCCAGCAGCGTGTAACCTGCCGGGGCAATGGTACAGTTGGTGATACTGCTCTGATAGGGGCTGCCGGTGACACCACCGGTCAACCCGATGCGTAAGTCTGCAGCCGACCAGTTAATCGGCGTATAAAGGCAGACTTGTACGTTGGTATCTGGTGGAGGCAGGTAGGCGGTCAGGTCAAAGGAAGCGCGCACATTGAGGGTCTGCCCGGCGGCACAACCAGCCGGCGGACAGGCGGCCGGTGCTTGCAGAGTTAAACTGGTGGATTGAATGGATTGGGCGCGGGTTGATTGCGGCAGGCTGACGATGAACAAAAAGGCGACTGCAACCAGCAGGTAGCGCACGACGAAACCACGCGGATGGGTCTGCTGGAAGGGCGAGTCGGGGTTGAAAAAGATGTTCATCAAATGCCTTGAAAAAAAGGATAATCGGCTGGGCGGGGTTGAATTGTTTTGATTATACCGTTCCCATTGTACAAAAATCAAACCATCAACGTGAGATTTTTCATGGAGGTATTTTTGGAAATTACCTCTGCGGCCTCAGTGAAGGACTTTACTCAAAAAGGCTTTGGTGCGTTCTTGTTTGGGATTGGAGAACAAAACATCCGGCGGGGCTTCCTCGACAATCTGGCCATCATCCATCAAGATGGCGCGGTGAGCGGCAGCACGCGCAAAGCCCATCTCATGGGAGACGACCACCATGGTCATGCCCTCACGCGCCAGGGCAAGCATGACATCCAGTACTTCTTGAATCATCTCCGGATCAAGCGCGCTGGTGGGTTCATCAAACAGCATGATTTTCGGGTTCATCGCCAGCGCACGGGCAATTGCCACCCGTTGCTGCTGTCCGCCCGATAACTGAATCGGGTAGTTGTGGGCTTTATCGGGGATGCCGACTTTGTGCAACAAGTCCAGCGCAATGCGGGTGGCTTCCTCTTTGCTGCGCTTGCGCACAATCCGCTGAGCCAGCAGGATATTTTCCAACACCGTCAGATGCGGAAAGAGGTTGAACTGCTGGAAAACCATGCCCACCTCTGTGCGGACGGCGTTGATGTTGGCGGCTGTATCCAGAGGAATGCCGTCCACCACAATCCTGCCTTCGTCGAATTCTTCCAGCCGGTTAATGCAGCGCAGCAAGGTGGATTTCCCCGACCCCGAAGGGCCGATGATCACGATCACTTCGCCTTTGTACACATCCAGATTGACGCCGCGCAAGGCGTGGACATTCCCAAAGCGTTTGTGAACATTTTCAATGTGGATGATGGGTTCAGAGGTCATCAGGCTTACCTCTCGATTTTGGTTTTTTGTTCAATGTAGTGAACAACCCGCGCCGAAATAAGGGTCATCACCAGATAAAGTAAAGATACCATGATCCACGGCTGAATCGGGATGAAATTGGATGCCATGAATTCACGTCCACGGCGGGTGAGGTCGGAGACGGCAACCACGCTGATCAGGGAGGTGTCCTTCAGCAGGGTGATGAATTCATTTCCAACCGGCGGCAGGATGACGCGGATGGCTTGCGGAAGTATGACGTAACGCATGGCTTGAAAGTAGGTCATTCCCAAACTGCGGGCGGCTTCCATCTGACCTTTGGGAATGCTCTGAATGCCGGCCCGGTACACTTCGCTCATGTAGGCAGCATAACAGATGGTCAAACCGAGGATTGCCATAAAATTTGGGTCGGCTTTGTAGTTGATTAACGCCGGACTGTTCAGGGAAGTTCCCAAATTTTGAATAATGGGAGGGAAGGCGAAATACCAGAAGAGCAGCTGTACCAGCACCGGAATGCCGCGAATGATTTCCACATAAATGGTGAAAATGCCGCGCAATAACCATAATTTCGATAAGCGCGCCAGTGCGACCACCAGTCCCAGAATTAGCACCAGCACGAAAGAAATCATCGTTGTTCGCAGGGTGACCCACACCCCATCTTGAACAAAAATGAGAATACGCTGATACGGATTGGGTTGAGCGATGACCAGAATCACAATTAAAGCGATGACGGCAAATACCAGCAGCCACCACTGGTCTATGCTGGTTTTGCGTGCGTTTGGGCTTGCCTGGGAGGGGTTAGCCGTTTGCATGCTGGGGTATCTCCTCGAAAAACGAATCCAATTTCATGGGGGAGTTCAACAAAGCACGGGCAGCGGCGGTTGTGAAAAATCCTGCCATCTGCCCGTGCCGATCAATTTCACCATAGATGGGGGCTATTCACCCACCAGCCACTTCATTTCAAGTTCGGAAATAACCCCTTCGTTTTTGAGCTGAGCCAGGGCTGCGTTGATTGGCGCAATCAGGTCTTCACGGTTCTTGCAGATCGCGATTCCGTAGGATTCATCGGTGAAGACTTCGCCGACGGTGGTCAATTTTTCCGGATTTTGACCAATGAATCCGAGGGCAGTGGGGTAGTCCGCTATCACGGCATCCACCTGACCGTTCGCCAGATCGAGGAAGGCCAGATCATAGGTGTCATACGGTTTGTAGTTGACATTGGCAATCTTGCGGGCTTCAATTTCGCCGGTTGTTCCCAGTTGAGCGGCGACGGTCTTGCCTGCCAAATCGTCTTTGGATTTGATGGTTTCATCCCCTTTACGGATGACCACAATCTGACCGGCGTTGATGTAGGGATCGGAAAAGAGCATTTGCTGCTTGCGATCATCGGTGATGGTAATGGCAGCAATTGCCAGATCAAACTGGCACTGCGCCAGCCCGGCCAGCACCGAATCAAACGGCAGGTTGCTCCATTCGAGTTGGAAGCCGGCTTTTTCGGCAATAGCCTTCATCAACTCTACATCAAAGCCGGTCAATTCCTTGGTAGCCTCATCCACAATCTCAAAGGGTGGGAAAGTAGCGTCGGTCGCTACCCGGATCGTTGCCGTGGATGGGGCGGGATAGGCTTCCTGTTGCGGCGGGGCAGTTGGCTGGGGTGGCTGCTCGACCGGATACCCTTCCTGCGGAGCAGGGGTGGGGGTGGGTGATGGCTGGCAGGCGCCTAGCACCAGAGCAGCCAGAAACAATGCGGACAGAATCAAATAAACTGAGCGTTTCACGTTTCTCCTCCTGCAAATTGTTGATGTGGGGATCTTGGCTTGAGCGTGTTTTTGACTCACACAATCGCCATCAATTACTTTTTTATTATACCATGCCCCTGATTTGGCTCTGCTGCCCCTGCTGATTGATGAATTGTTCAGGTATAATCGGGGGCATGTCCGGTAAAACGAGTCCAAACCTTTCAACCAGTAAATCCTCGGTCGTCCGGAAAATGGTACCCGGTTTGTTGTTGGGGATTGTGGTCATGGTTGTCCTGACGCTGCTGGGAGATGTGCGGGAGGTCGGTGCGCTTTTACAGGCCTTCGACTGGCGGATTTTTCCGCTGGCGTTGTTGTTTACGCTCTTTAATTACACCCTGCGTTTTCTGAAATGGCAGTATTATCTGCATCAGGTTGGGGTGCGGGAGTTCAACTGGCGGCGTAGTCTGCAAATTTTTGTGGCGGGATTTCCGCTGGCGGTAACTCCCGGCAAGGTTGGAGAGATTTTCAAAGGCATCTGGCTGGAGCAGCAGACCGGCCTGCCGGTGGCGCGCGGCGTTTCGCTGATTGTTGCGGAGCGGGTCAGTGACGGTCTGGCGGTGTTAATGCTCTCAGTTCTGGGGGTAATCGCGCATCCTCAATACTGGCCGGCATTTGGCGTGATTTTTGGTATTCTGCTGGCAGGGATTATCATTTCTCAAATTCGACCGCTGGCATTGGGAATTTTAGCTTTCGCCGAGCGTTTGCCGCTGATCGGCAAGGCCGTACCGGCACTGCGCGAGTTTTATGAGGGCAGTTTCGTCCTCTTTCGTCCACAAGCAGCCCTGATGGGGGTGGGATTGGGAACGATTTCGTGGTTTGGCGAGGGAATTGGTTTTTATTTCATCCTGACCGGATTAGGGATGCCCGCCAATCTGGACACTTTTTCGAATGCGGTTTTCATACTGGCTTTTTCAACGGTGGTTGGGGCAGTATCCGCATTGCCGGGCGGTTTGGGCGCTTCGGAAGCCTCGATAGCCGGTATGCTGGTTCTGGTCGGTGGAGCGGCACCGGCTATCGCCTCAGCCGCAACGGTGATCATCCGTCTGGCCACGCTGTGGTTTGGGGTGACTCTTGGCCTGATTACCTGGGCATTTTCCACCCGTCTGCTCAATTTACAGGAAGAACCAGCCTTGCCCGCCAATCGGGTTGCAGAGGTGGAGTAATCCGCTTTGATTTCAATCCAGCATGGTTTTCAATGCCAGGGCGGTTTCTTCATTAATGCCCTTGACGCTCATCAATTCTTCCAGGCTAGCCTGCTGAATGGCTTCGATGCTGCCGAATTTTTGCAGAAGGGCTTTTCGCCGCGCCGGACCGATGCCGGGAACGGCATCCAGCCGCGAAGCCAGCCCGGCTTTACCGCGTCGGTTGCGATGGGCGGTAATCGCAAAGCGGTGGGCTTCATCCCGAATACGTTGAATCAGAAACAAAGCCTGCGAGTGACGCGGCAGTAAGAGCGATTCTTTTTGGCCGGGTCGAAAGATTTCCTCCTGCTGTTTAGCCAGACCAACGACCGTAACTCTATCTTCCAATTCAAAAGATTGCAGGACGGCTACCGCCCGGGAAAGCTGCCCTTTGCCGCCATCTACTATCAACAAATCCGGCAGGAAGGCAAAAGCCGGGTCCAGTTTACTACCGGGGGCTTCACGTTCCTGTTGAGCAGATAGATAGCGCCGGAAACGGCGGGTGAGCACCTCCTCCATGCTGGCAAAATCATCCGGCCCGCTGACTGTTTGAATGTTGAAGCGGCGGTAAAGCGACTTACGAGGAATGCCCTGTTCAAAGACCACCATGCTGCCCACGGCTGCCGTTCCCTGTGTGTTGGAGATGTCGTAACATTCGATGCGATTGGGCGGCTCTGGTAGTCCGAGGGCTTCCTGCAATTCGGCCAGCGCTTGGGATTGGCGGTTGGTATCGGCTTCCCACTGAGCTTTTAGTGCCCGCAAGGTCTCCACGGCATTTTCGGTGGCCATTTGCAGCAATTCCTGGGGCGGCCCGTTGCGCGGAACAATCAATTCAACCTTTTCACCGCCGCGCCGGTTATGAAGCCACTGGCTGATAATTTGGGCTTCTTCTACTTCTTGAGGCAGTAAAACTTGCTGGGGAATGCTGGCAGCTTCGGAATAAAACTGTTTGATGAATTCCTCGATGACCTCTTTGTCAGGCTCGCCCATCGCCCCTTCGAGGATGAAATACTCGCGGCCGATCAACTTTCCTTGACGAATGAAGAACACCTGAACGCAGGCTTCCCCATTATCGCGGGCAATTGCAATCACATCCGAGTCGATTTGCTCGTTGTTGATGACTTTCTGTTTTTCCACCACGCGTTCAATGGCAAAAATCTGATCTCGCAGGGCAGCCGCCCGTTCGAAATGGAGTTCTTCGGCGGCCTGTTCCATCTCGCTGCGCAGACGCTCGACAATTGGGGCAGTGCGACCTTCCAGAAATTCACACAGGTCGCTGATCATTTGACGGTAGGATGTCTGACTGATCGCACCGATGCACGGCCCGCTGCACAGTTTGATGTCATAGTACAGGCAGGGGCGCTCGTCCTTACCGGTAATGACCCGGTCGCAGGTCAGGTAAGGGAAAATTCGCCGCAGCACATCCAGGGTTTGATGCACAGCCCAGACACTGGTGTAGGGTCCAAAATAGCGGGATCCATCCCGCACCATTTGACGGGTGACGGTTACTTTTGGAAAAGGATCGGCCCAGTGTACCTTGATGTAGGGGTAACGCTTATCATCTTTAAGGCGGATGTTGTAGCGCGGCCGATATTTTTTGATCAGATTCATCTCAAGGATCAGGGCTTCCAGTTCGGAGCCAACCACAATCCACTCAATATCGCGGATGCGCTGAACCAGCTGGCGGGTTTTGAGATCCTGATCCTGTCCGCTGTGGAAGTAAGAGCGCACGCGGTTGCGCAGATTGATTGCCTTGCCGACATAAATCACCTGTCCCTCGGCATCCTTCATCAGGTAGCAGCCGGGCTTGGTCGGCAGGGTGTCTAAAACTCCCTGAAGGTGGGCGTTCAATTCAACCATTTGTTCTATATTTTACTTCAGCCAAGCGGCATTGCGCAACCATCCGCACGCGGGTCGCTGCCGCCCCATAAAACCCCCGAATCGCCATCCCGCAAAATGATCTGGCCTCTGCCAAACAGAGCGCGCCCCAGCCCGCCAACCTGTTCAACCCGATGCCCCCTGCTTTGCAGTTCTTGAAGCACTTGCGGCGGTATGCCGTCTTCCAAAGCCACATCGGCCAGGCTGCGGTCGGCTTGAATGCAAAAACGCGGCCGATCGAGCGCAGCTTGCGGATCGAGATGGTCATCCAGCAGGGCAGAAACTACCTGAAGATGTCCCTGAGGCTGCATAAAACCGCCCATCACGCCAAAGACTCCGAAAAGCTCACCATTGGGATCGGTAGCCAGCGCCGGAATGATGGTGTGGTAGGGCCGTTTGCCGGGCGCCAGTGCATTTGGGTGGGTGGGGTCTAAGCTGAAATTATGACCGCGATTTTGAAGCGAAAAACCCCAGCCGTGTGGGACGATGCCGGTGCCAAATCCCATGTAATTACTGTTGATGAAAGAACAGCCATTTCCTTCGCCATCAATTGCGCATAGATATACGGTGTCGCTGGTCGAAAGTGGATACCCGTGCCGCACACTATCGGCAGCCCGCTGCGGATGGATGAGTTTACGACGCTGGTCGGCGTATGCATCACTGAGCAGGGTTTCCAAGGGAATGCTGGTAAAAGCGGGGTCGGCTATGGTGCGGAAGGCATCCGCAAAGGCAAGCCGCATGGCTTCAATTTGTATGTGAAGGCGGTCAGCGCTGAGCGGCGGCAGGGAAGCGAGATCGAAACCCGCAAGGAGGTTCAACGCCAGCAGGGCAGCCAGTCCCTGTCCGTTGGGCGGACATTCCCAAATCCGCATTCCACGGTATTCAATGGAAATCGGATTTTCCCACGTACTGTAATGGGTGGCTAAATCGGTTTCGTTCAGGCAACCGCCAGCCTGCTGCACGGCGGCAACGATTGCCCGTCCAATTTCACCCTCATAGAAAACCTTTTTTCCATTTTCGGCAATAGCTTTAAGCGTGCGAGCCAGGCCGGGGTTGCGGAAAATCTCCCCGGCTCGGGGTGCCCGTCCGTTAATCGTCAATTCCTTGCCATTCAGGGCTAGATTGAGACATTTTTCTGCGCCGCGCTGCCAGTAATAAGCGGTCAATGGCGCTACAGGAAAGCCCTCTTCAGCCAGCCGGACAGCCGGTTCAAAAAGAATGGCAAGCGGCAGACGTCCGAACCGTTCGTTCAGGTCGCACCAGCCGGCACAGGCGCCCGGGACGGTGATGGTGTAGGGGTGCAGTGGCGGGAGATGCTCTCCCAACCCCTCGCGCTGTAAACGCTCCAGGTTCAGGGCGGCTGGAGCACGGCCGGAGCCGTTCAGGGCCACCACCGAACGGCTGCGACTTTCGTAAACCAATGCAAAACAATCGCCGCCCAAACCGGTAGAACCCGGTTCGGTTACGTTCAAGGCCGCTGCCATGGCAATCGCGGCATCCACCGCATTGCCGCCTCGTCTGAGGATTTCCAGTCCGGCGGCGGTCGCCAGCGGCTGTGAAGAAGCACACATCCCCTGCCGACCCACGACGGGTGAGCGGCGGGATTTGAAGGTTAATTCGTTGAGACCGGTGAATTCAAACAACTTCAATGCCCGTTCCTTCAACGGCCTCTCCAATCACCCAAAGCGGTTGGTGAAGCCGTTCGGCACTTTCCAGCAGATCCTTAAGTTTTTCAGGCGGTACGGCCATCAGCAAACCGCCGGAAGTTTGCGGGTCGAACAACAGCATTTGACTGACCTCATCCAGCGCCGGGGAGAAGCGCACCCACTCGCTGAAATAGAGGCGGTTATCGGCTGCTCCACCGGGGAAGGTCCATTTTTCGCCATACTTGCGCGCACAGGAAACGAACGGAATCTCCTCAAAATGAAGACGTAATCCGCAGCCGCTGGTGCGTGCCATTTCCAGGCCATGCCCCAACAGGCTGAAACCGGTAATATCGGTTGCGGCGCGCAGGCCATACTCGTGCGCCAGTTGAGCTGCGCCGGAATTCAGTCTCTTCATCCAGTTAACCACTTCCTCTACATCTTCCGCTTCCGCAATCTGCCGTTTGAGGGCGGTGGTGGTCACCCCAAAACCGAGTGGTTTGGTTAACACCAACCTGTCGCCCGGTTGAACGGCGCCTTTGGTGAGCAGATGGGCGTGGTCAACCCAACCCAAAACAGCCAGTCCGTACTTCGGTTCTTTATCCTGAATGGTATGGCCGCCGGCAATCACCACGCCGGCCTCGCGAGCCTTTTCCGCCCCGCCGCGGATGATTTCACTGGAAATTTCTGCCGGCAAGTCGGGCGGTAGAGCGGCGATGTTGAGGGCAAGGAAGGGTGTACCTCCCATGGCATAGATATCCGAAAGCGAATTGGCGGCGGCAATCGCCCCGTAATCATAGGGGTCATCTACGACCGGTGTGAAGAAATCGGTGGTCAGCACCAGACTGCGCTGATCATCAACCCGCCAAACCGCCGCATCATCGGGTGAATCTAAACCCACCAGCAGATTGGGAAAATCCGCCGGCTGAAAAATATCCTGAACCGGGCGCAGAACCTGCGCCAGCGCCTCAGCGCGCAGTTTCGACGCTCAACCAGCGCAGGAAGACAGGCTCGTCAGACGGATTTGTTTGCCAGAAGGCGGATTAGCGGGTTGCGAGGTCATCTGAGTATGATGGTTTCTCCTCTCTCAGGGAGTTGGGGTTGGTTCAATCCCTTGTGGGGTAGGGGTTGGAGTTGCCCCGGGGTTATTCAATTCCGGCAAGGGGAAAAGGAAGGGAGCGTTGCTGGGCAGCAGTAACGCCTGAATGTTGGGTGAAAGTTTGGTGATGTACTGATAGGTGAGTAACTCCGGCTTGTCCTTGAGGGCTTCGGAGATTACTTGCAAGGCTTTGGCTTCGGCTTCGGCCTCAATCAGACGGGCTTCGGCTTCGCCTTTGGCCTGAATGACAGCCGCATCGGCACGGCCTTGCGCTACCTGCCGGGCTTGCTCGGCTTCCTGCCGTTTTTGTTCCACCACAAAACGGGCCTGCTGAGCTTGCTGTTCGGCAATCTGTTTTTGTTCAATTGAGGCGGCATATTCTGGCGAGAAGGTAATGTTGCGCAGCACGAAATCCACCAATCTTAAGCCGTTTTCGGAAAGTTTGATGGAAAGGGCATCGAATACCTGCTGGGTCATTTCACCGCGTTTGGTGCTGTACACTTCTTCAACGCCGTACTGGGAGACTGCATCACGGATAATGCCGCGGCTCAATGCGCGTACCAGTTCGCTAGCGTAACGGTCCTGCCAGCGGATGTGTACTTCGACGACCTTGGCAGGGTCAATTTCAAAGATGACCGAGGCATCAATAAAGACTTCCTGACCGTCGGCGGTGCGGGCGGTGATGGAGTCATCGCCGTAGATTTGGCCTTCCTGCGCAGCGATGGACATGGTGTAGGTCTGGCGGGAGATGGGATAACGCACGACCCTTTCGGCAAAGGGAATGATCCAGCGCAGACCGGGTTCAAGGGCTTGTTCGCGATAGCCTGTGGGGGAAAGCGCGGAGATAACCACCCCGCGCTCCTGCGGCTCGATGAACACCAGGCCGGCCGAAACGACAGTGAGAAGAACGGCTAAAACCAGCACACTGATTAATGTTACCGAGGCGTTCTTGATCGGCCGATTGCGGCTGGCGCGCACCAGTACCAATACCAGCACACCAAAGAACAACAACCACGCAAGTGTGGCAAATCCCTGAAATAAATTGGCGATATTCATCATGGTCTCCTTGAAATATGTCAAACCATTTGTATTATACTCAATAGCAATTTGCTGGCGGGGGGAATTTTTTAATCGGCGGGTTGGTTGTATAATGAGATTCAGGGAAAGGAGTGATCGGAATGGGGAAGATTTCTGCGATACGACCTTCACCGATTGCCGGCTTGTGGTACAGTGCTGATCCACAACAACTGGCGCAGCAAATTGACCAGTATCTTGCAGAGGCTCAAATTCCGCCGTTGCAAGGTAAAGTTGTTGCGTTAGTTGCCCCCCACGCCGGCCATCGCTATTCCGGGCGTACCGCCGCACACGCCTATAAGACCGTACTCGGTCGGGCATTTGATCTCGTGGCGATTGTGTCGCCCCTGCACGCTTATTATCCGGCACCCGTGCTGACCAGCGCCCATGCCAGTTACTACACGCCGCTGGGAGAAGTGCCGATTGACCAGGAGTCAACCGATCAACTGGCAGAACTATTAGCGGAAGAAACCATCGGTCTGACGCCGATTGCTAACGATGATGAACACTCGCTGGAAATCCAGCTCCCGTTTCTGCAGCGAGCGTTGAGTCAGCCTTTCAACCTTTTACCGGTGATGGTGCGCCGCAAGGACTGGCGGATGGCGCAAATTCTGGGAACTGCGCTTGCCAGGGTGTTGAAGCACCGTAATGCGCTGCTGATCGCCAGTACTGATCTTTCCCATTTTTACCCCTTACCGGTTGCCAATCAATTTGACACAGAGATGTTGAGCCTGATTGAGGCGTTTTCACCGCAGGGTGTACTGCAGGCAGAAGAAGCGGGTACTGGTTTTGCCTGTGGCGCCGGTGCTGTTGCGGCAGTACTGGTTGCGGCGCGTGAATTGGGCGGGAACAAGGTGAAAATACTCCATTACAGCACCTCCGCCGATGAAACAATGGATCCTTCCTCCGTGGTTGGCTACGGCGCGGCAGTTGTGCTGAAACGGGATTAGAGATTGACGCAATTTGTTGAAGTAGCCGCACTGATTCCGGGGCGTTTGAATCCGCTGGACTATCACCTGCCGGCTGTTTTGGAGGGAAAAGTTCAGGCAGGTAGCCTTGTGGTGGTGCCGTTGGGCGGACAACGGGTGCAGGGGGTAGTTCTGCGCTGCCTGAATCAGTCCAGCGTTCCCGAAACACGGCCGGTAGAATCACTGGTGGATGATTCGCCGGTGCTGACAGGTGCGCAAATCGAACTGGCGCGTTGGTTAAGCCATGAGACCCTTTCACCGCTGGGGGTTTGTCTGGATTTAATGCTCCCACCCGGACTGGCTCAAACTGCGGATGTACTGGTGCGCCTGAATCCGGCCCGTTCCGCCGAGCAGGAGCGATTAAGCCCATTGCAAAAGCGGTTGGTTCAATTGTTGAGTGAACGCGGTGAGCTGCGTGGCCGGCAAATCGAGGCAGCTTTTCGCCGGGTCAACTGGAAGCCCGCTTTGCAGGGCTTGATCCGGCGCGGTTGGGTGGTGAGCCAGCCTTATCTGGCGCAGACGGGTGTGCGCCCGCGCATCGAACGCATGGCACGGCTGGCGATCGCGGTCGAAGAAATTGCGCAGGCGGAAGAATTGCTGGGGAGGGCCGGCAGCCCGGCGCGTGAGCGGCGCAAGAAGGCGCTCCAATTTCTGGCCAATGAACAGCAGCCGGTGGCTGTTCACTGGATTACAGCAGCCAGCGGTGCATCCCTGGAGGATTTGAAAAAACTGGAGACGCTGGGGCTGATTGCGTTCCAGTCCGTCCAAACCTGGCGCGATCCGCTGGCAGAATTGAACATTGAAGCGTTACCGCCACCACTGTTGACGAATGATCAGCAGCGGGTTCTGCAAACCATCCTGTCTGATCTGAGCAGCCCAAACAACTCAAACCGAAAACCGATCCTCCTCCACGGTATTACCGGTTCGGGCAAGACCGAAATTTACTTGCAGACGGTGCAGCACATTCTTGAACAGGGCAAGCAGGCGATTGTGCTGGTGCCGGAAATTGCCCTGACACCACAAACCATTCAGCGCTTCCAGGGCCGTTTCCCCGGTCGGGTTGGGGTGATTCATTCGCGGCTTTCGGCGGGGGAACGATACGACACTTGGCAGCGGGCAAGGGCGGGTTTGCTGCGGGTCATTGTTGGGCCGCGCAGCGCTTTATTTGCTCCTTTGCCAAATATCGGGTTGCTGGTTGTGGACGAGTTTCACGATCCTTCATATTACCAGTCCGAGCCGACACCGGTGTATCACGCTGTTCGAGCAGCCATTCGGTATGCCGAAATCCTCGGCGCGGGTGTCATCCTGGGATCGGCAACACCGGAGATCGGTTTGATGTACCAAGCCCGGCGGGCTGGCTGGCGGGTTTTAGAGATGCCGCAGCGCATCATGGCCCATCGTCAGGCGGTTCAACCGTTCATGACCGGCGGTCATTCTTCGCTGTTGCCTGTGGAAGGAGAGGGTGAGACGGCTTTCCTGCCACTTCCACCGGTTGAAGTGGTGGATATGCGGCAGGAATTAAAGGCCGGTAATCGTTCGATGTTCTCACGCGCCTTACAACGAGCCCTGGGCGAGGTACTGGAACGCAATCAGCAGGCTATCCTGTACCTTAACCGTCTGGGGAGCGCAACCTATGTCTTTTGCAGGGATTGCGGCGCTTCGGTGCGTTGTCCACGCTGTGATCGTTCACTGACTTACCATGAATCGAGTCATTTGCTGATTTGCCACACCTGCAATTACCGGCGGCAGATGCCGCGTACCTGTCCTCAATGCGGCAGTTCCCACATCCGTCAGTTTGGTGCCGGCACGGAAAAGGTGGAGCAGGAAGTTCATCAGCACTTTCCGCAGGCAAAGGTGCTTCGTTGGGATTCGCAAACCACCCGTAGGAAAGGCGCTCATGAAGCGATTCTGGAAACCTTTGCAGAGGGAAAAGCCAACATTCTGGTTGGAACTCAAATTCTGGCAAAAGGGCTGGATTTACCACGGGTCACTCTGGTAGGAGCGGTGCTGGCAGATGCCGGTCTGAATCTGGACGATTTTCGTGCGGCCGAGAGAACTTTTCAACTGCTCATGCAGGTTGCCGGGCGGGCGGGGCGCAGTCCACTGGGCGGCCGGGTGATCCTTCAGACCTTTCAGCCGGAGCATTATGCCATTCAGGCGGCTTCGCGCCATGATTATGCCGGTTTTTACCAATATGAGATTGAACAACGCCGAAAAATGGGTTACCCACCCTTTGCCCGTCTGGTGCGTATGGAATACCGTCACTCGAATGCCAAAGTAGCCGAAACCACCGCTCAAGAAATGGCTCAACGGGTAGCGGACTGGATTATGCTCAGTTCTTACCCGCAAACCGAAATTATCGGACCTGTGCCGTGCTTCTTTGCCAAAGAAGGCGGGCAATACCGCTGGCAGATCATCCTGCGTGGGATGGATCCTGCCAGTGTTTTGCGTGGAAAGGATTGGGGCGACTGGCGGGTTGAAGTGGACCCGTATTCCTTGCTGTAAGCGCTACGGCAGGACGTACCACGGATTGACAAATCCACCCAGATAGCGCACCTCGAAGTGCAGATGCGGGCCGGTTGAGCGTCCGGTGCTGCCAGCCTGACCGATCACCTGGCCTTGCGAAACACTTGCGCCACAGCGAACGTTCCACGCGGAAAGATGAGCGTAAAGGGTCTGGTAGCCGTTTCCGTGGTCAATCATGACCATGTTGCCATAGCCGCCACCAACCGGGCCGGCGTAGACCACCACACCGCTATCGGCAGCGTAGATCGGGTCACCGGTGTAGGCGGCAATGTCAATTGCCAGATGCCCGGGCCAATAATCATTACCGGAAAGCACCCGGTTGCGAGTTGGCCAGACAAAGGTGCCGGTGCCAAATGCGCCGCCGGCGCTGGTGTCGCAAGCACCTGGGCCGTAGATGGATTTATTCACACCCGCCGGGCCGCGCGGGATGGTCGGCACAACCCATGTGCGAAATTCCCGTGAACCACCCGGAATCATAATGAAGGTACCGGGTTCAATAACGGGGTTGGCTAAATCTAACTTATTGCCGGGATAGAGCAGAATTTCCTGGGGATCTGCCTTGAAAGTGGCAGCGACTTTCTCAATGGTATCACCCTCTTTCCACTTATACAGCACACCATCGGTTGGCGGAATGAGTAATTCCTGGCCAATCGAGATCATGTGTGGGTCATCGTTGAGGATATCGTAATTTGCCCACAACACCGTTTCGGGCTTCAGGTTGAACGACTGGGCAATCCCAAATACCGAGTCGCCGGCCTGAACGCGGTAAACGATTTCCTGTTCGCGCGGGCGGGTGGGGAGGATGGTACGCAGGTTTGCCCGCCGATGCAAAGTGACGGGCTGAGATTCTGGTTGAAATACAGGCAGACTGACCTGCTGGGGGACAGCGGGCAATTCCAGTGGAGCGTTGGCAACCGCAACGCCAGCACTGCTGCGGCGGTCAAACAAGCGCTGGTAAGCCATGAAAACGGCAAAACCGACCATGACCACCGCTAAGAACCAGAGAAGGATTGAGGTAAATCCAGATCCAGCAGCGGAGGATGCCCCGCCGGCTGGGGTTTCTGGTTGGGTTCGATTCACATATCCTCCGTCAGGCTTTCGAGGAACTCCGCATTGTTCTTGGTTCTTGCCATGCGCTGCAGAATCGCTTCGGTGGCGACTGCAGGGTCCATGCCCGCTCCCTGCGGGGGCGGAGAGATCATCTGCAGGTACATCCGCCGCATCAGCCACACTCGCTGCAGGATATCCGGGCCGAGCAGCAATTCCTCCCGGCGGGTTGAGGAGCGTTCGATGTCAATAGCCGGGTAAACTCGGCGTTCCTGCAGACGGCGTGAAAGATGGAGTTCCATGTTGCCGGTACCTTTAAATTCCTCATACACAACATCATCCAGGCGTGAGCCGGTATCCACCAGAGCGGTGGCAATGATGGTCAACGAACCGCCTTCTTCCAGATTGCGGGCCGCGCCAAAGAAGCGCTTGGGTGGGTACAAGGCCGATGGGTCCATACCGCCTGATAAGGTCCTCCCGGAGGGATTTACCACGAGATTATAAGCTCGTGCCAACCGGGTTAATGAGTCCATCAATATTACCACATCTCGTCCGATTTCTACCAATCTTTTAGCGCGTTCCAGCGTGATTTCGGCAGCGCGGATATGAGCGGTGACCGGTTCATCAAAGGTGGAAGCCACCACTTCGGCATCCACCGAACGATCCATATCGGTCACTTCTTCCGGGCGTTCGCCGATCAAGGCAATAATCAAATGCACATCCGGGTTCTTAACCGAAATGGCGTTAGCGATTTGCTTGAGAATGGTTGTCTTACCGGCCTTTGGGGGGGATACGATCATCCCGCGTTGTCCTCGTCCAATGGGTGCAATCAGGTTGATCAGGCGGGTGGAGAGGATGTTTCGGTCGGTTTCCAAATCAAAGCGTTTGTCGGGAAAAATCGGGGTCAGGCGTTCAAAAACCCGCCGATCGCGGGCTTCTTCCGGCGTCATGCCGTTGATTGTTTCAACTTTCAACAGGCCATAATGACGCTCGCCTTCGCGGGGCGGCCGCACGACACCGATCACCAGGTCGCCGCTGCGCAGTTCATAGCGGCGTAATTGAGCCTGAGAGACATACACATCCTCCGGCCCAATTTGATAATTGGCGCGTAAAAAACCGATGCCTTCCTGTAAAATTTCCAGCACACCGCCGCGCACTTCCAGGCCTTCTTTTTCGGCTTGCATCTGGCGGATGCGCAGAATCAGGTTTTCTTTTTTCAGACGCGAGGCATTCGGTACTTCCAACTCTCTGGCAATTTCGCGCAGAGTCGCCAGAGGGGCTTTTTCGAGTTCGAGAATTTCCATGTATTCTCTTCCGTGGTCGTTTGGGATGGGGTCAAGCCAGACCAACAGGAGCGCTGTCCTGATTTCAAAGTTGGGGAAAAATTTTTTGAAAAAAAGGGAAGAAAATCTTTCCGGCGAATTGAACGAAAACCCACAAGCCCTGTATCTGGCTTGCACAAATTATAACATTCCCTAATACACGATGCAAGCCATCCATTATCACTGGATCAGACAACTTCCTCTCAAGCACGGCCAGCCAGCGCCCGTAGAAAAACCTTGAGACTGAAGGGCTGACCGGAAAGCAGGTTTTGAGCGCGGAACATGCCCGAAACCAGCCGGACGATTAAAATCGCTGTCAGGGCTTGCAGGAGGGCAGCCAGTCCCAGCTGCCAGAAGGGTACCGGCGTTGCGGCAAGGCGGGTCATCATGGCAACCGGTGAGGTGAGCGGGAACAGGCTCATGATCAGCGCGATGGTCGAATCAGGACGGTTAATCAGCAGCGAGATAAACATGAGCGGGATAATCAAAGGCAGGATGACCAGAAAAGTGGCCTGAGATGCCTCACGTAAATTGGGTACCAATGCGCCAATGCCTGCCATGAGCGCGGCGAAAATGGTGTAACCCAGAATGAAGTAGAGGACGCCCCATACCACGATGGTGGGTGGAATTTCGACGCCCTGGAGGGCTGTAAACGTTCTTCCGCTGAATTGAAGCAGGAATAGTGCCGAAACCAGCCAGACTACCATCTGGAGCAAACCAACCAGTCCCAGGCCGATGATTTTGCCGGTCATCATCTGCGTGGGGGTTACTGAGGTCAGGAGGATTTCCATGACGCGGTTCTGCTTTTCGGTGGTGATGTTGCTCAGCAGGAGCGAGGCGGAACCGAGGATGAAAATGTAAAAGAAGAGAGTGATCCCGTAAGGGACGAAAAAGGTAAGCATCTCGTTCTGATTGCTGGGCGGTTTTTCAGCGGCAATGAATTCTACGCTCAGGTTGAGCGGCTGAACAACCCGATCGAGCAGTTGGGGCTGATCCTTGAGCAGGTTGTACTCGATCAACCAGTCCACCGGATAGGCGCTGCCAGTGTCTTCCAGCAGGTTGATTTGTTGGGCGTACATTTCAATTTTGCCGGTCTGAAGGTAATCCGGGGAGATGACATAGAAAACCGAAATTTCACCCTCTCTTAGAGCTTGCAGTCCAGATTCCTGATCGGGATAGGCTTGAACGATATCTCCTAATTGTTCGGGTACATCCTGAATGATACCGCTGTGATCTATAAAACCCTTAAGAGATGGCCTTTCGGGAATCAGCAGGCTGGTTACATCCGGGCTGGGGTTATTCCGCTGAAGAATGCCCACCACAAACAGGATGATAAAACCGACCAGCGGCACTACAATCAGCGTTATGATGAATGAACGACTGCGGACAATTGTTTCGACTTCGTGTGACAGGACAAGCCAGGTTTTATTCATTGATAATACCTCAACAGGTTAGCGCGGACGCAGGATTTCTGCCAGGGTGAGCTTTTTGCCGTAGCGGAGCATTCCCAGACGGAATGCCCGGCTTGCCAGCCAGATTGATGCTGCCGCAGCAAGGATCAATATGCCAATTGAAAGTCCAACTTGCCAGGCAGGCAAATTGGTTAACATCGAGCGCAGTGGCAGGGTCATGGGGGCGGTGAAAGGGAAAAAACTGAAGCCGATTGCCAGAGGGCCGTTGGGGTTTTCCATGATGGCAGCAATAAACCAGAAGGGGATGGCAATCGGTAAACTGAACAGGCCGGCAATCTGCTGAGCCTCGCGCGATTCGGTGGCGGTTGAGCCAACCATCGTCATCAAAGCGGCAATCATCACGAATGCAGGCAGGAAAGTCAACGCCATCAAACTGAAAAAGGAAAACCCGATACCCACGTCCCTCAGGTCGGGAAATGCGCGCAAGGCAAAGAGCGCCGCAACACCGGCCATGAGCAGCCAAAACAACAATTGGGTCAGACCGACGCTCAAATTTCCGAAAATTTTTCCGGCCATGAATTGGTCGGTGGAAAGCGAAGTCAAAACGACTTCCATGGTGCGGTTTTCCTTTTCCTCCACCACGGCCTGAAGCAAATAACCACCGCTGGTGTTGACTGCCAGCATGAAGATCACACCCGAGAAAATTGCAATCAGAAAACCGAACGGATTGCGGCTGTTGAATTGCTGGTCGCTGTCAAAGGTTCGCAGGACCAGTTCAGGACCTTCCAGAATGCGGGTACGGATGGTGGGGTTTTCGTTTTTCAACAGATGTGCCAGTAAATATTCTGAAAAGTCTCGGTGAATATCTGAATCAACTGAATCTTGGGCGATCATCTTGACGTTGCCGGTCGCATAATAATCTGGCTGGATGATATAGAAAGCCTGAATTTCCCCATCATCCAGGGCATTACGTGCTTCTGTCTCGTTTGCAAAAGGCACGATCTTAACATGCGTCACGAAGAGACCGGAACGTTTGGCAGGTTGGGGTTGGGCATCCTTAAATAAGCCGGACTGATCAATAAACCCCACCGGGCGGTTATCTTCACTCAAAGCGGCTGCCAGTATACTGACTCCCATGATAACCGCCATAAAAAGCGGGATGGAAATCAAACCGAGGATAAACCTTTTCCGCTTGACGTGCCGCAAGTACTCGTGGCTGAACACAATCCAGAATTTGTTCATGAGACCTCTCCGCGGGATGTAACCACCTGAATGAAGATTTCATCCAGTGTAGGCAAAGCCACCTCAAATCGTTCGAGGGGGATACCCTGTTCCACCAGATTTTTCAGGATCGCCTGAGGGGTCGTTTGATCCGCCAGATGCAGGATGTAACCGGAGTTATCGCGATCAATCCGGCTAACGCCGGGAATCTGGGCTGGTAATTCGTTCAAAGGATGAACAATAACTTCCTGACCGGAGTACTGGCGGCGAATGTCGCTCAGTTTTCCATACAGCATCACCTTCCCGTGGTTAATCAACACCAATCGGTCGCACAATTCCTCGACCTGATGCATCTGATGCGTACACATCACAATCGTTTTACCTTTATCCCGTTCTTCGCGGAGCAAGTCCTTGACCATTTGGGTGTTGACCGGGTCAAGTGCGCTGAAGGGCTCATCAATAATGACCAATTGAGGATCATGGACGAGGGTGATAATCAATTGGGCTTTTTGCTGCATCCCTTTGCTCAGCTCTTTGACCTTCTTTTTGCGGTGATCATACAGGTCAAAGCGTTTCATCATTTGTTCGACGCGTGCAGCAGCCTCAGCCGGTTTTAACCCCTTCAAACGGGCCAGATAATTCAGGCAAACTTCCAAAGTGATGTCCTGATACAATCCTCGTTCTTCGGGTAAGTAACCGATCTGGTTTTTCTTTTCATCGGTCATCTTCCCACCGAGGATTTCAACCTCGCCACTATCCGGTTTGAAAATATCCAGAATAATGCGAATGCTGGTAGTCTTACCAGCGCCGTTTGGACCCAGCAGACCAAAAATTTCACCGGGTTCGACTTCAAAAGAAACCCGATCAACTGCCTGTTGATTTCCAAAGCGTTTGCTGATTTGATTTACTTTGATTGAAGACATAAGATTTCCGCCTTATTGGAATTCGTGCACAATTTATTTACGTAAAAAATTGAAGCGCAGTTGCGCCAAAACAAGGTGAAGCGGAATAAATTATAACAAATCAAAAAAGGCAAACCACCTGTGAGCGGTGTTTTGCCTTTTTTAAACCGAGCTCCACCGAGTGGATTTTATTCCTTTTCGTACGGGATGCCGTCGGCAGCCGGCACATGACCCTTGCCGATGACGCCAGCCAGCACAATCATTGTGGCAATGTAGGGCAGCATCAAAAGAAATTGAGAGGGGATGGTGATGCCAAGAATGGCCATGCGGGAAGCAAGCCCATCGGCGAAGCCGAACAGCAGGCCGGCAGCAAATCCGCCTGTGGGAATCCAGTTGCCAAAGATCATGGCTGCCAGACCGATAAAGCCGCGGCCGGCGGTCATTACCTCATCAAAGCGGCCGGCGGAACCCAGCGTAAAGTAAGCACCGGCGAAGCCAGCCATCATGCCGCCCAAAATAACGGAGGTGTAACGGGTTTTGAAGACATCAATACCGAGTGTATCTGCGGCTTTGGGATGTTCACCAACTGCCCGAACCCGTAATCCCCAACGGGTTTGAAAGAGGGCAATTTGCAAAATGATGATAAAGATGAACATGGCAAAGACGAACAGATTGTTGACGAAAAAGATTTCGCCGATGACGGGAATATCTGCCAGCAGCGGAATGGCAATTGCCCCGAATGTGGGGGGATTGTTCAAGGCCGGATAAACCTGCATAAATTTTGCCGAGATGTAGGAGGTTAAACCGGTGGCAAATATGTTGATGACCGTACCTGAGATAATCTGGTTGGTTTTGTACTTAATCGAGAAAACACCATGTACCCATGCCAGTAAAGCGCCGGTGAGTACGGCGCAAAGCAAGCCGACCCACGCATTTTGAGTAAGGCTGCCGACCAGCGCCGAAACCATTGCACCGCTCAACATCATCCCTTCAATGGCGATGTTGACCACCCCAGAGCGCTCACAAAGGATACCGGAGAGAGCTCCGAGGGTGATCGGTACGGCTTTACTCAAAGTAGTGTTAAACAACCCGACCAGATTGAGGGATTTACCAGCGGTGGCCCAAACGAGAAAACCGAAGACAAATATGGCAACGACCACCGCCAAAACCGCGTTGGTGTATTTCTTGAACCCGCGCGATAACTGGATGCCACCGAATACGGCACAGACAATCGCTAAAACATACAGCGTGTTGAGGGTGGGCAGCTCCCACGGATCCAGCTGGGTCTTTGCCTGAAAGGTGCTCAAACCAAAACTGGAGATGGCGCCGCCATCCACTGAGCGGGCGAAAAAGAACCAGATGGCAAGGGCGAGTAAAAGGAAGAAAGCTCCCATGACCCGCTGGCGGACGGGAGATTCGCGTACAAACGTTTTATGGAACATTTGACTGTTGGTGGTAGATGCCATGATTGTTTAACCTCCCCACCCACGAATAGTTACACCTGCTTCTTCAACGGTTGGCTTGCGCAGGCGGTAGATGGTACGAATAATCGCCGGAGCCGCAATAAAAGCCAAAATGACGGCTTGCAGGATGGAAATGATGTCATTGGGAATACCGGCGGTCAACTGCATCCGTGTTGCCCCGCTGCGTAAGGTGCCAAACAAGAGCGAAGCAAGTACCACTCCAAGCGGATGATTGTTACCCAGCAGAGCCAGGGCAATACTGTCAAAGCCGTAACCGGATGAGAATGCCATTGCCAGATTGCGGTTGACGCCCAGTACTTCATTGGCGCCTGCCAGGCCGGCCAGTGCACCCGAAAGACTCATCGCCAGAACAATGTTTTTGGTCACATTCATCCCGGCGTATTTAGCAGCGTTAGGGTTGGTTCCCACTGTGCGCAGTTCGAAGCCCCAGGTTGTTTTGAACAGATACCAGTACACCAGATAGGCAATTCCCAAGGCAATGAAGAATCCGAGATGAAAACGGATCGGGTCGGGGAAGAAGCGCGGCAGCCATGCGCTGGGCAAAATTTCGGGGCTGACCGGGTTGAAAGAACCGGGGCGTTTCATCGGTCCCGTCAGCAAAAAGTCGCTCAAGCGGAAGGCGATGTAATTCATCATGATGGTGTTAATCACCTCATGCCCGCCGGTTTTGGCTTTCAGCCAGCCGGGAATGAACCCCCACATCGCCCCGCCGGCCGCCCCGGCTAACAGTGCCAGCGGAACATGAATGATGCCCGGCAAGCCGGTGACCGAGTAGCCAACGAAGGTTGCGGTTATCGCACCAATGAAAATTTGGCCCTCGGCGCCTATGTTGAAAACGCCAGCACGGAATCCCAGCGCGACAGCCAGTCCGGCAAATATGTAAGGGGTTGATGTCACCAGACTTTCCAAAATCGGGTTGAAAGCGCGGCGGATTTGCAGAGAATCGCCGGATTGGAGGGCGGCAATCATGCGGGCAGGATCGCCAAAAGCCCCGGTAAATAAACCGGAATAGGCTTTTGAAACCGCATCCCAGGCGGCTGCCAGACCCGCGCCGAAGGATTGTCCAAAGGCGGCATAGACCTGTTCAGTCGTGAGGATGATAAAAATACCGCCAATAATCAAACCGGTGATCACCGCCAGGAGGGGGATCAAAAGGGTTTGACTGGCAACGCCTTTTTTCTTATCGTCCTTTTTGGGCGGCTTAAATTGATTATTTAATTCTTCGAGAAAAATTTGTCCAACGCCGGGTTTTTTGGGTTCTTCGGAATTGCTGGTCAATTCGCACCCCCGATCGTTTCAGATTGTGTGGTCTGTTTGTGAATTTGCAGACGGGCTTCTTCCAGCGGTACGCCCGCCATCAGAAGACCAATCAATTCTTTGGTGGCTTCCTCAGCCGAGACCGTGGCTGTAATTTTGCCCCGATACATTACCGCAATCCGATCGGATAATTGCATGATCTCATCCAGTTCCGTGGAAACCAGCAGCACGGCTACCCCTTCGTCGCGCCGTTTCAGGATTTGAGAGTGGATATATTCAATTGAACCGACATCCAGCCCGCGTGTGGGCTGGGCAGCCACCAGCAGGTGGATAGGACGGGAAAGTTCGCGAGCAACGATCACTTTTTGCTGATTTCCCCCGGAAAGAGAACCAGCCGCCGTGAAAATGGATGGCGTGCGGATGTCGTATTCCTGCACCAGGCGGGTTGCGTTCTGCATCACGTATTCCCATTGAATAATCGCACCTTTGGCAAACGGAGGCTGGTAGTACGTGCACAACATCAGGTTTTCCATGACGGGGAAGGGCAACACCAGACCATCCCGCTGGCGATCTTCTGGAATGTGAGCCGTGCCGGCTTCGGTAAATTTGCGTGGAACAGCGTGGGTAACCTCTTTCCCGATCAGAAACACCTTACCGTCTTCTACATCCCGCATGCCGGTGACGGCTTCCACCAGTTCGGTTTGCCCGTTGCCCTGTACCCCGGCAATACCCAGAATTTCCCCTTCGCGGACTTCAAACGATACCCCATCCACAGCAACTTGATGGGTTTCATCGGTTACGATCAGGTTCTCCACTTTGAGGATAGTTTCTTTGGGCCTGGCAGGTTCCTTTTCCAGCTCCAGCTTCACTTCTCGCCCAACCATCATGGAGGCCAGTTTGCTCTGGTCTGCTTCGGAGGGCAGCACCGAACCAATGACCTTTCCGCGGCGGATGACGGTGATGATATCGGCCACTTCCAGCACTTCTCGCAACTTGTGGGTGATAAAGATGATGGATTTGCCCTGGGCCGTCAGGGAGCGCATGATCTCGAACAATTCATCTGCTTCCTGGGGGGTCAGCACCGCGGTGGGTTCATCGAAAATGAGGATATTGGCATTGCGGTAAAGCAATTTGATGATTTCGACACGCTGCTGGACGCCAACCGGCAGGTCCTTGATGTAACTATCTGGGTTGACTTCCAGGCCATATTGGATTGAGATTTCGCGAATGCGTTTAGCAGCGGTTTCCCGGTCAAGAAAGCCCCCGGGTTTGAGGCTTTCTTCCCCCAGCATTACGTTTTCGGTGACGGTAAAAACGGGAATGAGCATGAAGTGCTGGTGAACCATGCCGATGCCGCGGGCAATCGCATCTGAGGGCGAACGAACCTGGAACGGTTCGCCGTTGACAAAGATTTCCCCCTCATCGGGTTTGTAAAGCCCGTAAAGAATATTCATCAGGGTGGTTTTGCCGGCGCCGTTTTCCCCCAAAAGTGCATGAATTGTCCCCTGTTCGAGCGTGAGGTCAATATGATCGTTGGCCAGTACACCGGGGAAGCGTTTGGTAATCCCGCGAAGTTCCAGTACAGGTGTCATATTTTTCTCCAGGGATTTCAAGAAAAGTCCCAGGTGGGAGAGGTGTGAGATAAGGTATTTTACCATGAAGGAGGAGGAAAGAATTCCTGAAAGGGTATGATTTTTGGCAAAAAATTTGTTGACGTACCCGCAAGGGCGTGATAAAATGTTGAGCGCGGGCGTGTAGCTCAATGGTAGAGCAGTGGCCTTTTAAGCCATTGGTTCAGGGTTCGAGCCCCTGCACGCTCACTTTTTCTTGGAATGAGATTACCTGTAAGAGGGTGATGTTTGGCTACCTTTCCGGTAATCTCTTACCGGCACTTAGTCTTCTATCTTCTGGTCGGATGCTCAGCAAGCCGAACAGCCCCCCTGCTTACCTGCCGCAGGGGGGTTTTGTTACCCTTTGGATGCTGCACCAACTAGCCGTATATCAATTTTGTTAGACGTAGAACGGTCAAAAACTGCCCAGAAAAGCCTCTTTTTGGGTTGGTAAGTGATCCAAATGGCGCCGCGGATTGTTTTTTGGCCCTGAAAAAGAGGTCTTCTAACCTGGGGTGGGGTTGTTTTTTTTTACAGAAGAAGTGAGAGTATGCGGTGTGAGGCTTTTTCGAATGGAGGTTTGTTTACTCTCAACGACGAGTGAGCGCCGCAAAATCCAATCTAATCAGCTGACTGATTTGCTGATTGACCTGTCGGATCAGAGCGATGTAAGTTTCACGACTATATTCGTAATCTTGAATTAAGGGATGTTCGGCAACCTGTAGTTGTAATTGACGGAGATGTCCGAGAGTTTCCTCTGTTGGTTGATTGTTTCGCTGTTGAGTTTTGAGTGTTTGTTGAAGACGAGCCAGTTGATTCAATAAATCCAGGGCAGTCGAATCGTTCATCAAGGCTTGCTCTGCGTTGCGAAACCGAATAAATGCTTCGGAATGGGTTAGGTGATCAATCAGGTTTTGAAGAGCCTCTGAAAGGAAATTGACATTTGTTTGAGGCGTGTCATTTTGCAAAATCGGATTATCCACAGCATCCTCCTGTCCGGCAAATAGCAGCAAAATCCAATCCCAGTGCTTCAGAAAGGGCATCTCCCTGTTCCTGAGCCAAAGTCACCAATTCGTTCTGGGCAGCCAGATACACTTTGACAGTTGCTTGCTCATACAGAGCCTGATTAAGCCGCTTCACCTCGGCTTGATCTTCCTCACTAATTGGAGCGGAAAGACGCTGATTATGCATTTGTTCCTGCTTTTGGCGCAGTTGATTAAGAATTCCCTGAGCCAAATCATCCTCAAGAAAAGCGTTATAGGCTTTTACAAAATTCTGGTATTGGGGTGTGTTGGTGAAGGCTTCTGCATACTGCCGGGCCGATTCAAGCACCACTGAGGCGGGTGCCAATTCCAATTCGTTATAGAATTCCATGAGTTTGTATCTCCATTTTCTAAAATCAGGATGGCTCGATCAACAATCGGGCTTTTTTTCCATTTGAGGTGATTTGACGACCGGACTGATCCTCTCGATAAATTAGCTGCGAATCATGGCGCGGATGATGAGATCTACTGCCTCCTCCTCATCCAAACCGCGCGCCATCAAAGTCTCCAACTCGCGGCGGTTTACTGTGCCAATGGCTGCTTCGTGGGTCACCTGTGCCTGGGCGTTGGAAACCTTGACAATCGGGTTATTGGCTGCCAAAGCCTGATCCCGAACAATCTCGGTACAATCCATGTGTCCACGTGCTCGCGGCGCATTACCCTCTGTAATCGTAGTTACCTCGCTGATGGCTTTGTCTTTCACGGCGATTCGCGTTTTCGTCATACTGTGGGCATTTTCACCATTCAAGTGAATGGTCTCCTCCACCCGGATATGGTCATCTCCACTACCAAATACTTTGGTCACCAGTTCGGCCAGGGCGTCCTTTTGAGCCTCAATGTGGTAATTCATCATCAATGTACCCACTCGCCCGCGCGTGATCGCAAAGTTGCTGGTGAACTGCCCGCCTTCCTCAATAGTCACTTCGGAATAGGGATAAACTTCAACTCCGCCCTCCAGGCCGTGGTAATGTTCTTCTTTATAACTCATGCTGGAATTCCGTCCGATGTGAATGCGAGCATTCATACGATGTTCAACCCGGACTGCGTTTGGGAAGGAACAATGAGCTAAAAATTGTACCTGAGCGCCATTTCCGATCTGGTAGTCGGCTTCAATGCGTTGGATACCTTCCATAGGTAACACCCCAAAACATAAATGCACGGGGTGCTTCACCAAAGTGCCATCATCCACCACGACCGATACACGAACCCCATGTTCTAAAGGCTGAGAATACAGGTGAACACCGGGAATATCATGGGAAACCAGTACCTGATCTCCGCTAACTGCTAATGTGGCCACCTCCGGCATCTGGAAGGAAGCCGGATCGCCTCCCGCTTGCTGGTAAGCTTCCATCAGTGATTGCAATTCACCGGCCCAAGCGGGTGAGGTCTGTTCAAAAGCATGTGATTTGATTGGATTGCCCATGAGACCGTTTCTCCGTTCAGTCACGAATTATTCAACGAAATTTGCCACGGCTGTGATCCCAGAATATTTAAATGTGGCTCACAGCGGTTTTGATAGTACTGGCTGGTTTCGCGGGGACTGCCGCTGAAAATAATGCTGCCAAAACACATCAGCGAAGCGCTATCGGCCATCTCAACCAGCTCTGGGCGGTGGGTAATCAGCAAAACGGCGCTGTTATGCTTTGCCATTTCGCAGATCAACCGGGCAATATCGGTAATGGAGAGGGCATCTATCCCGGAATCTGGTTCATCTAAAATTGCCAGCCGCGGCTGCATTGCATAAATAGCAGCCAGTTCCACTCGTTTTCTCTCTCCACCAGAAAGGGTTTGGTCGGCAGCACGGTAGGCATACTTCTTTGGTGACAGCGAAACGGCTTCCAGGGCAGCGATAACTTTTTCGCGCTTGGATTCGCTTGCGCCTAATTCGATGTATTTGCCAATCGGCAATCCTTCAAAGCGGACAGGTTCCTGCCATGCGAGAGAAATACCCATTCTGGCGCGTTCGGTGATTCGGGTATGGGTAATATCCTTGCCGTCCAGTAAAATACGCCCACTCTCGGAAGTATAACCTTCACATCCCATCAGGGTGTAGGCCAGCGACGATTTGCCCGATCCATTGACTCCCAACAGAACATGGATTTGTCCTTCTGATAGGGACAGGTTGATGTGGTTCAAAATGGGGCGATTGTCTTTTTTCAAGCAAACATCTTCAACAACAAAGAATGGTTGGGTCATTGAATTCCTCACCAACAAATGTTTGAAGCGCCTGTGGCATAGAGAATGGAGCATATAGGGGCGTGGATTTGCCCGCGGGGGGTAGGCTGAGCCACCAGTAAGCGCGATTTAATATTCAATAATTTGAATATCATAATACGCCAAATATTCGAAAAACAAAAGTGATAATCATCACTATTCATCATGACAAGAAAAGGATAAAATAATATTCAAATAATTGAATATCTTAAACGAGTAATCCGATGTGTAAAAAGTGCCGCTCGCACTGTGGAAGTGCCTACCAGTGTCCAAAAAAGCCTCCTTAGACCGAACCAGCGCCTGTTGTGATTCAGGGTCTGGTCAAAAATATCAATGATTCAGGCGTTAATCAGCCAGCCGGGTAAGCGGGCAGTTTGTGATCGCTGTGGGGAGGAGATCATGAATGAACGCGAAGTATTTCTGGGCAATTTAACCCTTTGCCGAGCCTGTGCCGGTGAATCTTATTATGAAGTAGAACATGAAGAAGAAAGTTTCCCGCTCTTCAATCCTGTTTGGTTAAGCCAACCCATGGGTTGACAAACCCCTATATCCTTTTTGCCAGTGCGATGCTTTTTGTAATTTGGTTGATGGCTGGTTGAGATAGATATCACTTGCGCAGGTGATGTGAGAGAACGGCTAAGGTAAGCAAAGCCTGTCCGAAGGCAATGCTGCTTACCGCTTCTTTTTCAAAAAGAACACCGCCACCACTGTGCCCGTGGAGGCCAGCCCAACAAAGAGAAACAGGAGAGCAGGAGTGCCCTGCGTTGTTTCACTTACGGGTGGGGTAGCCGTCGCAGATACGATGGTTGCTGTGGGTGTGGGTGTCGCTGGGGGAAGTGTGGGGGTGTTGGTCGGCGGAAGGGTGGGGCTGGGTGTGATTGTTGGAGGCATGGGCGGGGTTACTTGTAAAAGGATTTGATCTCCCGGGTGGATAATCGAATTGCCGGTGAGGCCATTCCACGCCATCAGGTCGTTGAGGCTGACCTCATACAGTTTGGCGATCCACACCAGCGTTTCCCCACTCTGGACGATGTGATAATAACGGCCATCACCGGCTGGTGTGAGCTTCTCTATCGGGGTGAGCGGGCGGGGTGTGGGGCTGGGGGTGATGTTACCGGGGTAGATGATCAGTTTCTGCCCGATTTGGAGAGGCCAGTCAGCCTGAATGCCGTTTAATTTCAAAATCGTATCAACGGTTACGCCGTAGGCACTGGCAATCGTGATGAGGGTGTTATAGGGTTCTACCACATGAATAATTTTTCCGTCCGCGTCAGGGGTGGCGACCTTGACCATCCCCACTGGCGTAGGCGTGGCATAACCTTCCGTGTTGCTGGAGGGGATAAATAATTTCTGGCCAACTTGAAGAGGTTTTAAACGAGAAATATTGTTCCAAACTTCCAAATCCCGGATGGTCACCTGATAAGCAACAGCAATTGCCCAAAGCGATTGTCCGGTTTGAACAACATGAAAAACTTTGCCTTCTTCATCGGGAGTAGCCACCTTAACCGGCACGATAATTTGCGGGACGATGGGGTTGGGGTTACTACTGCCGGGTTGCGGTGTAAAGTTGGCTGGAGGACTATAATCACCGCAGGCTTTGCCCGAAATATACGCGGCTTGGAGTACATAGTAAGTCATTCCATTGGCGGCTTTGGCAACACCGGCTCCCACATGACAGTAAGCCGGGTTTACTGCCGGGATCATGTGATCCGGATCGGCCCAGACTAACATGATCTGGTCAATGCTAAAGCTGGTGCCAACGGCAAAATTTTCGGTTGCCCACACCTTGGCTCCGCCCCCATAACCAGCCGCCTGCAGACGACCGGATACATTCCCAATGTGCCAGGACATTTGATTGGCCGCCATGATTTCAGCGGTGGACTGGGCTACTGCGTTGATAATCGGGTCTTCGACGAGGGGGGGAAGACCGTTTGAAACTCGCAGAGTATTCATCGCGAGGATAAGGTCGTATGCGGTTACTTCGCCATCGTGCAGATTTTCTGACAAGCTAGCAGCCTGAACAGGCATAAATGGCAGCAACCCTGCCAGAAAAATGGTCAGCAGAAAGATCACCGTGAGCTTGTGGGATGGCATAGGGTAATTATAAAGGGAAAATTACGGATTTGAGGGGGATGAAAATTCGGCTGATATTTTGGAGAAAAAGACTGCATTCAGAAAAGTAGAACCTGTTCGGTGTAAAAATATTTCATTCGAGATTGACTTCTAAAATTCCTGCCTGTCCACCCAAAGCAATCACCAAATTTTGATCCACATAGGCACTGTGACCATGATTGTAATCACTGACCAAACTACTGACGAGTATTGGCAAGTTTAGAGAACGGGATGCCGCTTGTACCTCCTCCATAACATGTACAATGTTTTGGGGCGTAAAGTGGAAAATGAAAAGAAGAAAATCCAGTTTTGGGATTGGAATATTCGAAATATTCGCTAAATCGAAACAGATCAACACCGAAAAACGTTTTCCTCCCAGTGAAAAGACCTTATACTCTACGCCGGGAAGAATCCCCGCTTTTTGTTCCGTTTCATCAGGGAAAAGCTTGCAGTAGTGATCTGATGTTGGGATTAATTCACAACAATTGCGTAAGCCATCAGCGAACATCACCAGTGAATTGATCATGAGAAATTTTCCTGCCGGAATTTTGAACTCTGCTTTTTCTCTCGCGCACTTTTCTGCCCATACAAAGGGGTCAGGGGAGTTTGCAAGCGTCAAAGATCCGGTCAATCTGTATTCCGGAAGGACGAGCAAATCGCCCTCTGCCTGATTGATCAGGGCTTGAATGTGTTTGGCGTTGTTGATAATGTCACCACGTTCGATATGCGGTTGGAGCAATGAAATTTTCATTATGATTCTCGCAAAATGTATATAGAGCACCAGAATATTTGAAAATGGGTTATCAGGATGGGAAAGGGTAATATCGAGTCATAATTCTGTATTTTCAAATTTTATAATCGCGAGCAGGATAAAAATGGGGATCCAAATAAAAGTTGTTGTTAATGGGATGATCCCCATTTCAGGTGGCAGAGATAATCCAGATGCAGACAGAGAAGCCGTTTTTGGCAGTATCCAAGGCGTGACATAGAACAATGGTTTAAACAATCCGCCCAGCAGATTGCCGCCTAAAATTGAGGCCAGCCCGATTCCCAAAACCGGGCCGCGAGTGTTAAAAATGGTTCCAAGCATCAAGGTAAGCGCAAGGTAAAACAGGGTGTGAACTGTCATGATACCGGCCGCGAGGAGAAAAGGTCGGGCTGGAAAGAGTTCCCCTAAACGAATGGATAACATACTGTAGGCAATGATGATCGGTCCGCCTAACATGAGGCTAAGGATGGCCAGGGTGTTGCCAACAAATTTGGCTAATACATAAGCGCGAGCAACAACCGGTTTGGATAGCAACCATTCTGCCGTGCCGCTTTGTTTTTCACCAATGATTGAATCCTGGAGTAAGATGATCGCTCCGATTCCCAAAGCGATCATTCCAAACTCAAAGAAAACACTTAAACCCATCTGAATGACATAAGCGGTCAGGCTGCCAGCTTGAGAAATTTCAGCTTCGCTGGCCAAATTTGCTATGGCTGGAACAAACAGCATGTTTGCCATCAAACCGCATAAAAGGATCGGCCACAAAATGGCATTAATCCACCAGCGACGGGTGCCCCACCAGGCGCGGCTCTCCTTATGAAGCAAATTGGTAAAACCTCGCAGAACGCTCCATTCTTTGACATGATTCAGTTGGATACTATCGGCCATTTCCATCTCCTTTGATAACTTCCATGAACACTTCCTCCAGCTCGTATTTTTTTCGATTGAATTCCGTAACAGTAATCATTTCATCAGCGAGTACATAACGTAAGAGGTTTGTTTCGGCCTCGACTTCGTCATTTACGCTTATTTGCCACAGGCTTGAGCCGTTGTGCTGCGATACGGAGGTATGCGTTACCCATGGCAGATTGGCTAACTTTTCTCCCAATCCTTCCGGTTCACCCTTGATGGTCATACAGTAGATAATACTCCCCTGGCCATTGAGGATCAATTCAATGGGTCCACTGGCTACCACCTTCCCATGGTTCAAAATGGCTACCGAATCGCTGACTCGCTGGACATCATCCAGAATATGGGTGGAGTAGAAAATGGATGTATGCTTACGCAGGCGCTGCATGATTTCAAGCACTTCCTGGCGCCCAAGTGGATCCAGGGCTGAGGCGGGTTCGTCCAAAATAAGCAGGTCGGGGTAATTGACCTGTGCCAACGCAATGCCAAGACGCTGCTTCTCTCCACCTGAAAAGGTACGGATGGGGCGTTCTGCTTTATCGGTCAAGCCCACCAGCTCGAGCATTTCATCACATCGCATCCGAATTTTTGATTTTGGTCCTGTGTAGAAAAACGCGGCAGTAAATTCAAGGTTTTCCCGGGCGCTCATATACTCAATAAAACGTGGCTGCTGAGGCAGGTAGCCAATCCGCTCGCGGATGGCTACACTTTCCTGAACAATATCCCGCCCAAAAATGCTTCCGCTCCCACCGGTTGGACGGATCAACCCTAGCAGGATTTTCATGGTTGTGGTTTTTCCTGCGCCATTGGGGCCGAGAAAACCAAAAATGGAGTTTTGTTTTACACTTAGATCAACGCCCTGTAAGACCTTTACATTACCGAAAGACTTTTCCAAACCTTTTGTTTCAATGACCAAGGTATCATTAAAGCTCATGTTCGTCTCCTCATTATTCCCTGATCATAAGGATAAAGGAGACTTTCGTGATTGACATCAGTACGATGGGTAAGATGCTACTTAGTCAAATGTACAGGTGACGATTATCATGAAGGCTCAAGGTCTTTGATATTGGAGCCCATGAAAAGTGGATTATTGATGGAGAGACATAAAGAAACTTATATCAATCCTCAGGCACGATCAACGAGAGGAATTTTGGTTTCTCAAAAACAAGAAAATTGTAAAAAAATTTCAATCAATTATCACTCGCTAAATCACCCGTTGGTAACCTGTACAGGGGCTTTATTTTCCACTCTTGCATATTATAATAAGGATTGTGAAGAGGTTCACTACACCAAAGGAGGATTATATGAAAAAAGTTTTTCCAATGATTCTGATCGTATTTGTGCTGAGTGCACTCGTTCTGGCAGCCTGCGGCGGAGGTGGCGGACAATCCACTTCTGAGAAGCCTGCTGTGCCGGCTGAATATGCCGGTAAGACCAACCCACTCGGCAGCGATGCTGCTGCGGCCGGAAAGACCATTTATGAAGAACGCTGTGCATCCTGCCACGGCCCCAGCGGTGCGGGAGATGGCCCGGCAGCGGCCGGTTTAGACCCCAAACCGGCTCACCTCAATGAGGTGGTGGGCACGGCCGGAGATGATTATCTCTTCTGGCGGATTGCTGAAGGTGGCTCAATGGCGCCGTTCAACTCTTCCATGCCAGCTCAGAAGGGCATCCTCACCGACGAGCAAATCTGGCAGGTGGTTACCTACATCAAAACCTTCAAATAAACCATCCTTTCTAATCACGAGAGATGGGCAATTCCAAAAATTGCCCATCTCTTTTTTGTTAACCAACCCTCTTAAGAGGTGCAGATTATCCAATAAAGTTATACGAAATATGATACATTGGTATTTTCGGGGTAAAATTTGTTTTGATGAATAAGCGTCTCAAATCAGTGGACCGCGCTGTTGTAATCATTCTCCTGGCTGGTTTCATCGGTATGCTGGGGTTGGAATTAATACTCAAAAATCAGCCGGCGGACTGGGGTTTTTGGATACCGGCAGTGCTGCTTGCGGCAGCAATTTCCTGGCTTTTGGCGGATTGGTGGATGGGGCGGAAACAGAAGGAGATGCTGGAATCACGCTTGCAGGATACCCGTCAAGTGGGTAGCGCTTTAGAACGCCGCCTGCACGGCATGCTGCGGTTAAATCAAGTGTGGTTAGAGGCGCAAACCGAGAAGGAATTGATTGAACGTTCCCTCTCTATCATCAGCGAAATGACCGGCGCAGTTGGGGTTTCCTTCATGCCGTTTGACGAATGGGGACAACCGCTGAATGCCCTGACGCACGGGGCTTACCCTGCGCCGGTGTTGAAGGCCTGGGCAGAACACTTAAGCGAGCCGCGTGTGCGTAACCGTTGCCGCGTCTGCCAGAAGTTAGAGACAACTGTCGGCGAATCCTGTCCGCTGCTGGAAGCGCCTTTCGATCAATCGGTACGGATTTACTGCCTGCCTTTGCAACGGGAAACTCAAACCCTGGCTATGTTAAATATCTACCTGCCACCCAGCCAGCGATTAGACAGCGAGATGCATGAATTTCTCACGACTTTGCTGCGCGAGATGCTTTCGGCATTGGAAGTCATTCGCTTGAAAACGCAGGAGCAGGCCGCCTTACGCCAGCTTCACTTTCCTCAGGTCACGCATTCCTCCATTGAAAACTACGCTCAAAACTTACTGGATCGTCTATGTGCGGTTTTGGGTTTTAGCGCAGCCCGTCTGGAAGTCAAACCATCCCTGCCGCATTTTCGGGGAATGCAACTGATGACGGGTAAAGATGCGTGGATACAATCCCAAGCGGCAGACGATTGGATGCGAGAAATGCTGAATACCGTTCGAGCGGCAGACTGTGTCCTTCGAGACGTTTCTGTCGCTGATGAGAGAGTTGTAGTGGCTCTGCCTTGCTGTCTGCCGGGGGACGTGGTGATTGGGGTGGCGCTGTTCATCAGCCGCTCGGCTCAACCCGTCTCGGACGAAACGCGTGAATTACTGAGGATCATTGCTACGCAACTGGCAATGCTGGTTGAAAGCGAACGGCTTCAGCAGGAGCGGGAATATCGGGTTGTGTTACAGGAACGCATTCGGCTGGCGCGAGAGATTCATGATAGTCTGGCCCAAACACTGGCTTACCTTAAATTGACCGTGGCTCAAATGCAAACGCAACTGGCACATGGAGAGTTACAGCGCCTTGAACAGATGATCCATCAGTCCCATCAGGCTCTGGCAGATGCTTATCTGGAAACCCGTCAGGTCATAGACAGTTTGAGATTGAGTCCGGGTGAAGATATGATTCTCTGGCTGGAACCACTTTCCCGCGAATTTGAAAAAAATAGTGGTATGCGGGTCGAACGTCTCTTCCAGGCCGGACTGCCGAAAATTGAGCCTGAGGTTCAGGCGCAGTTATTAAGAATTGTGCAAGAAGCCCTCAGTAATGTGCGTAAGCATTCGCAGGCAAGTCAGGTTCGCATTGAAGTGCGTAACTGGAAAGGCGTGCTGATATTGGAAATCAGCGATAATGGGGTGGGATTCAGCGCCGAGGATGTACCCGAATTCTCGCGGCATGGTTTGCGCGGCATGCGCGAAAGGGCTGAATTAATCGGCGCAGACTTTCAGGTAATCAGTAAACCTCAGGCAGGGACGACCATCCGAGTTCACTTACCCTTAAAGCAAGAGGAAGCCCCGGTATGACTGTTTTTCCCGTACGATTGGTTGTCGTAGATGATCATGCGCTCTTTCGACGCGGGCTGATCGGCCTGATTAATGATTTGCCCGGTTTTCAGGTAGTCGGCGAAGCCGGCAACGGACGAGAAGCGTTGCAAGTCATTCAGCAGGAAAAACCGGATGTGGTCCTGCTGGATGTGAATATGCCGGAGATGGACGGCATTCAGACGGTGGATCAAATTCGCCGGATGAATCTGCCGGTGCGCGTATTGATGCTGACCATCTCGGAAGAGCAAGACGATTTACTTTCGGCTATCCGCTTGGGGGCGGATGGATATCTGCTCAAAAATATTGAGCCGGAGGATTTGCGTAAAGCCATTTTGCGGGTTGCCGAAGGGGATGGGGCGCTTTCCCCGGAAGTTACCGGGATTGTCCTGCGCGCGTTAGCGCAGCAGGGGGAAATCAAATCTCAACCGTTGTTGAGCGACCGCGAACTGGAAGTTCTGGATTGTCTGGCTGCCGGTCAAACCACCAGTCAAATTGCGGCTCATTTATTTATCTCAGAAAACACGGTTAAAACTCATGTGCGCCACATTCTCGAAAAATTAGAAGCCTCCAACCGCACCGAAGCCGTCAGTAAGGGATTGCAATTGGGGTTAATTCATAAAAAAGACGGATGAGCGGGTGAGCTGAAAATCACCCTAACAGAAAATTGATTTTAACCTGTAAAAAATTGTCCGAGTGTAGAAAATCGGACAATTTTTGTGTAAATTATACGTGGGTATTTTTGGGAGTTGAATTTTCGGGAATTTATATGAATCCGGAAACGAATGCGCCTTATCAGCGAGTCTTAATTGCTTCAGCCAATCCACTCTTCGGACAGGGATTGGAAAAAATGATTCAGCGCCAGTGGAAAAATCCACAACTGGAAATCCGGCGGGTGGCTTCCAACGAAGCCGTCCTCAGTGAGATGCAAAACTGGTTGCCGGATCTGATCATTCTGGACTATGACGACAAAGCCATTTCCCGCGCTGAATTTTTACAGGAATTTGTAGCCGGCGATCAACCCATGCAGGTTATGCTGGTGTCTTTGAAATCCAGCGGGGCGGTGGTGGTATATGACCGGCGCACCCTGACGCCTGCCCAGGCCGAAGATTGGTTGAATTTACCAAAGTTTTCGCAAACCACCAGCGAGTATCCCCCCAAACAGAGGAGATCATCTATGAAGCATTTTGTGATTGTTGGTGTTCTCATCGCTGCCTTTACTGCCTTGATTTACTTTCTTTTGAGCAATATCCCCTTGTTGCCGATTGCGGCCAGTGCGCAGGCGCAGCCTATTGACCAGTTGTTCAACCTGCACTTCTTCATGATCTCGTTGTTGTTCTCTTTGATTGTCGTCTTTCTCGGTTACAGTCTGGTTGTTTTCCGCCATAAACCGGGAGAAGAAGAGGATGGTGCCTATATCAAGGGCAACAATCCACTTGAGATCATCTGGACGGTCATACCGTTGGGAATCGTAATTTATTTTGCCTATTTGGGTTCGGTCTCACTGGCTGAAACACGCCGGGCTGATCCGCAAGCTCTTGAAATTAAAGTAGTGGCCGGGCAGTGGTTCTGGCGGTTTGAGTATCCTGATTACGGGATTGTCTCCAACACAATGGTAATGCCGGTTAACAAGCAGGCTCTGTTGAAACTGACCTCGCTGGATGTCATTCATTCTTTCTGGGTGCCGGAATTTCGGGTCAAGCAGGACACCTTGCCGGGAGAAAATCTGGTGCGTGAATTACGGTTAACCCCCACGGAGTTGGGAGAATTCAAGGTGCGTTGTGCCGAAATGTGCGGTACCTCCCACGCTTATATGGAGTCGCCGGTCAGGGTGGTTACGCAAGCCGAATTTGATCAGTGGGTGCAGGATCAACTGGCTGCCATCGGCACCGACCCGGTGGCACGTGGCGAGGTTTGGGCGCGGAATAATGGTTGCCTTTCCTGTCATTCTGTGGACGGCTCCCCGAATGTCGGCCCAACCTGGAAAGGCCTGTACGGGCTTACCCACGAACTCACGGATGGCTCGGTAGTCACCGTGGATGATGAATACTTGCTGACGGCGATCGTCAACCCGAATGCTCAGGTGCCGAAGGGTTTTGCACCGGGAGTGATGCCGCAGATCTACAAGGACACCATTCCGGAGCAGCAAATCCTGGAGATCATCGAATACATCAAGTCGCTCAAATAATCAATGAGGAGAGGCAGACTTATGAAAGGTATTTTTTCTTACGGAATTGTGAGGGGGCTGATTGGTCAGATCGTGGGCTGGGCAGCCGGCATTGGTCTGGTCACCGGAATCCGTGCCCTGATGGGGCTTGCCTACAAGGCTGAGCCGGCCTGGGTAGTGGGGGCGGCCTTCGGGGTCATTGGATTCTTGATCGGGATTGGGGCATTCCGAGACTGGTTTGCCTGGGCAAAGGGCGAAGAGACCCCTGATCCGGAGGAAATTCAGGAAGAGCCGGGAGTTAAACGCTACTTTGGGTTCAGTCTGGATCACAAAGTCATTGGTGTTCAATATGCATTTCTTTCCCTCTTTCTGCTGGTGGTTGGAGGCTCATTTGCGCTCATCTTCCGTGTCGAGCTGGTGCAGACCGGCATGCAATGGGTTTCACTGAATTTCTTTAATACCCTGATCGGAATGCACGGCATGACGCTGATCGTTTCGATCCTGATGGGCATTTCGGCGATGTCAAACTACGCCGTGCCGCTTTTGATCGGTGCCAGAGACATGGCCTTCCCGCGCCTGAACGCTTTTTCTTTCTGGCTGGCGGTGCCGGCTTCGCTGGTGTTGGTGTCGGCAATTTTCACCGGCGGTTTTGATACGGGCTGGACCGGTTACCCGCCGCTCAGCCTTCGCGCCCCAATGGGAATGCAGATGTTCTTTGTGGCCGTGTTCTTCGCAGGATGGTCCTCCATTTTAGGGGCGTTGAATCTGATTGTGACCATTTTGCGGATGCGTGCGCCCGGTATGAATATGTTCCGTATGCCGATTTTTGCATGGGCGACTTTGGCAACCTCCATCATCGCTTTAACGGCCACTCAATTGATCGGTACTTCCTTCCAAATGGTCAGTTTTGAGCGTTTGTTCGGGATGGGATTTTTCGATGCTACCAAAGGCGGCAATCCCATTCTGTTCCAGCACCTGTTCTGGTTTTATTCTCATCCTGCAGTCTATATTTTCGTCCTGCCCGGTTTGGGAATCATCAGCGAATTGCTGCCGGTATTCGTGCGTAAACCCCTGTTTGGCTATAAATGGGTCGCCATGTCCTCGCTTGGGATTGCACTGGTGGGTTTTCTGGTGTGGGCGCACCACATGTTTACTTCCGGTATGGAGGAATATCTGCGCGTCCCGTTCATGTACTCAACCCTTCTGGTAGCTGTCCCCACCGGCATCAAGTTCTTCTCGTGGGTGGCGACCATGTGGATGGGACGCATTCGTTTTCAAGTCCCCATGCTTTTCCTTATCGGTGCGATCATCGTGTTCTTAATAGGCGGTTTGAGCGGTCCCCCGCTTGGAACCGTTTCGACCAATCTCCACATGCACGACAGTTACTTTGTGGTCGGTCACTTCCACGCGACCATGTTTGGCGGTTTCATCTTTCCCTTGTTTGCTGCCGTCTATTACTGGTATCCCAAAGTGACTGGACGGAAGATGAATGACCTGCTGGGAAAAATTCATTTCTATCTACTTACTCCGGGGTTCCTGATCATGTCCTTTGGGCAGATGCAGGTTGGACTGTTGGGAATGCGCCGCCGTATTGCGGATTATGACCCGGCTCAGGGTTTTGAGACAGCTCATCTCATTATTACTATCGCGGGTTTCATGGTAGCCCTATCGGTGTTGATTTTCCTGATCAACATGTTTGTCAGCGCCAAACGCGGTGAGGTGGTCACGGAGAATGTCTGGCAGTCTCGTTCACCGGAATGGACCGTGCTGCCCACGCCGGCACCGATGCACAATTATCCGCAGCCGATCCGGGTGGTGGGTGATCCGTATGATTACGGCTTGAAAGGTGCCCGCTATGTTGAAGTCTTGCCTCAGCAGGCGGGTGATTGAGGAGGAGAATGATGCAATCCACAAAAATTGATGAACTCAAACGCGGTGTACTGGTCTTTTTGGGATTGGCGGTTCTGACGGTAGTGGAATACTACCTTGGTACCCATGAAGCCGCTCCAATTTTCCTTTGGGTTGTAGCGCTTTTAAAAGCCGGACTGGTGCTGGTTTACTTCATGCACATTGGGCGGGTTTTTCGCTCGGAAGGAGAACACTAAATGACCGCGCCTGAAGCAGCCCTGACGACTTACCGACAAAAGCTAGCCAACAATCGGCTGGGTCTCTGGTTGTTTATCCTGTCCGACTCCTTTGTGTTTGCGGCGTTGCTGGTAACCCGCTTTTATCTGCTGGGTGACAAACGCCCGCATCTGGAGCAGGAATTGGGCTTGATTGTCACCTCTGTACTCCTGATCAGTTCGTTTTTTGCCAACCGGGCAGAAGTACAAATTTCCAAAGGCAACCGCAAAGGCTTTCTGACCAGCATCCTGATCACCATGCTTTTGGGAATCGCCTTTCTGGTCGGTGTGGTCGGGTTTGAGTGGCGGCTGGCGCCGTTTGGCCCGGCCGATGGCGTGGAAGGCGCTGTCTTCTTCATGATGACCGGCATGCACGCCTTCCATGTACTGACGGGTGTCATCTTCTTGTTGATCGTCTTTCGCAATGGCTTGAAGGGACATTACAGCCCCGAAAAACACTGGGCGGTTGAAGCCGCTGCTAACTACTGGCACTTTGTGGACGTGGTTTGGATTTTCTTCTACCCGGCCCTGTACCTGATTGGTTCACTTTGAAAGAAAAGGAGCAGGAATAATGCAGCGGACAATCTGGCTGATTGGGATGGCTGTTCTGGCTGGTTTAATCGCCGTGTGGCTGCTGGCCTTTGCTCAGCCGTATTCCTATCATGGGTCGTTGATTGAACCGCCGATGGCTGCCCCGCCGATTGAACTTACCCGTGCCGATGGATCACTCTACCGATTGAGTGATCAACGCGGAAAAGTTACGCTGCTTTTTTTTGGCTACACTACCTGCCCCGATTTTTGTCCGGCCACAATGGCCGAAATAAAGCGGGTCAAAGCCGATTTGTCCGCCTATGCGGATCGTTTGGATGTGGTCTTTATCACGGTGGATCCTCAGCGGGATAATCCGCAGCGGATTCAATCCTATGCGGCCGGTTTTGATCCGCAATTCATCGGTCTCTCCGGCAGTGAAGAGGAACTTTCGCCGATCTGGAAGGCTTATGGGGTCTACCGCAAGATTCAAGAGGGTCAAACGGCTTTGGGTTATCTGGTAGATCATTCAACCCGTGTCTATTTGATTGACCCGGCTGGTAATCTGCGTCTGACTTTTGCCTATGGAACATCCCCAGAGGATATCGCCGCAGATATTCGTCAGGTGCTAAAGGAGAAGTAGGATGTCCCCGGCGGTTCAGGCAGCTTTGCGGCGTTTGTGGTGGAGTTTGCTGATCAGTTCGATTTTTGCCTTCGTGGTCAGTGAAGTTTCCTATCAACTGGTCAAAGATCGCAGTGAGCGTCCGCCGCAAACGGTTGAAATTCTCATCCCGGCCGGCACTGCGGCAAAGATCGCCAATGGTGATGAAGGCCCCACCCTCCCGGAGATGCGGTTTGTGGAGGGTGACACTCTGCTTGTCCGCAATCTGGATGAGGTTTCTCATCAGTTGGGGCCGTTATGGGTATTGCCGGGTTCTTCCAGCCGGCTGACGCTTGACCGTCCCAGTCAGTACACCATGGAATGCAGTTTCCAGCAGTCCCGTTCATTAGGGATTGATGTGCTGCCCCGTGCCAAAACCTCCGATAGAATTTTTGGAATCATCTCGGTTGGGTTCCCGACCTGGATTTTACTCTGGCTTTATTGGCTGGTGGCAAAACCGCTGTCGGGCAGTGAAAATGAAAAGATGTTGAGCGAGGCTGGCTAAATTTTGATGACCGCCAAGTTGTTAACTCCGCGCTGGATTTTAACCACCTTGCTGGTGATGATGGCCGTGGCAGTCATGATTCGGCTGGGGTTCTGGCAATTGGATCGGTTGGAGTGGCGGCGGGATCTCAATCAGCGCATTTTGAGCCAGCTGAATGCCCCACCCCTGGATTTGAACAAGGACGTACCGGTGACGGAGTTGTTCGAAATGGAATATCGGATGATCCAGGTCAGCGGTATTTACGATTATGAACACGAATTTCTCTGGCGCAATCAGGTCTGGGAGAATCAACCGGGGTATCATCTGTTCACCCCCTTGCGTATCGAGGGGAGCGATTGGGTCATTTATGTCAACCGGGGTTGGATCCCGCTGGGAGCAGCAGATGCCGAAAGCCGGCTGCAATACCGCCGGGATGGAACGGTCACACTGAGCGGGATGCTCCGCCGGCCGATTCCCAAGCCGGCGATCGGCGGTGTGGCAGACCCGCTGCCTGCTTCGAATCAACCCGTCCCGGACGCCTGGAATTGGATTGATCTGGAGCGCTGGCGTACCGAAACCGGTCTCAATTTGCTGCCGATGTGGGTTCAGGAGGCTCCCCAGGGGACGCCCTCACGACTGCCGTACCCCTCCTTGCCGGAAATTGAAATCACCGAAGGGCCGCACTTCGGGTATGCCCTGCAATGGTTTTCCTTTGCGGCGATTCTGGCGCTTGGCTATCCCTTCTTTGTGCGTAAACAATTGGAACTCAAAACTGAAACTAACCGTAGAAAATCCGATGAAGATACCTTGCATACCGGGGAGGAAATTTATGAGCATTGAACAACGACCGCGTTACTGGCTGCTGGCGGTGGCTATTCTCACCTTTCTCTCGCTGATGATTGGGTATGGGATGCGTTTCAACCCGGACGGACAGGGATGCCCGGATTTTCCGACCTGTTTCGGTCAATGGACGATTCCGGCCGAATCAGCGGCTCGTCTGGAAATTGCCCATCGTTTAATCGCAGCAATCAGCGGATTGATCACCCTGTCTTTGACCGGCTGGATGTGGCTAAAACGGCAGGGTGGAGGGTTGAAATTTAGCCTGACCATCACTTCGGTCTTGTTTCTTGTTCAGGCCGGTCTGGGAGCCGGATTGGCAGGAGGCGTGGGGGCGGTCTGGCTTTCCACGGCCCATTTAGCGGCGGCGCTCTCCAGCATGGCTTTGCTCAGCGGGGCTGTGACGCAGTCATTTCTTTCAGGCCCCTTCCCGCAACAAAATTCGCCATTTTTTCGCTCATCTTTAAGGCGTTTTTCAACGGCAACCCTGCTTTTGGTGTTCGGATTAATGATTTCCGGTGTGCTGGTTGCCCGGCTGGACGCGGGGAGTGCCTGTGCCGGTTTTCCATTGTGCAACGGCGAGCTGCCTTCAACCACCTTGGGTTGGCTGGCCATGGGTCACCGCTTGTTGACTTTACTGGCCGGGCTGGCTGTGATGGGGACATTCTTCCGGGTGAACCGTTCCTACTTCGACCAGCCATTGGTGTTAAGTTCCGCTAGCGCGCTGATGGTGCTGTTTGTCGGTCAGGCATTTATTGGCGCCATGAAAGTCCAGCAAAACTTTCCGCCGGATCTGGTGGTGGTTCATGCAGCAATCACGGCTGCTGTGTGGGTTGCGGCAGTGATTTTGTTTGTTGCCGCTCTCCGTTTGGGTAAAAGTGAGGCGGATGAGCGTCTGGCGGCTCTCACCATGCGAGTGGGTGGAAAACAGCGTCTGAAAGCCTATCTCATGCTGAATAAACCCATCATCGTCGCGCTGCTTTTGGTGACTACCTACGCGGGCATGGTTGTTGGCGGTAAGTCCATTCCATCGGTGGAGTTGACTCTCTGGACGTTGCTGGGGGGAGCTCTGGCGGCAGGCGGATCCAGCGCCATCAACCAGTACATTGACCGCCAGATTGATGGGGCAATGCAGCGAACGGCTAAACGCCCGATCCCGTCCGGCGTTTTAACCCCCGCCGAAGGGCTGGCTTACGGGTTAAGTGCCTGTCTGGCTGCGTTTTTTATTCTGGCAGGAACGGTCAATCTGTTGGCAGCGCTGCTTTCGGTTGCCGGAATGATTTATTATGTTTTGATTTACAGCATCTGGCTCAAACACTTAACAGTGCAGAACATTGTGATCGGCGGGGGTGCAGGGGCGATACCCCCGCTGGTTGGGTGGGCAGCCGCAACCGGCAGTTTGAATATTCCCTCACTGTTCCTGTTTGCGCTCGTGTTCATGTGGACACCTCCTCACTTTTGGGCGTTGGCGCTGGTGCGAGCCAAAGACTATGCCCGTGCCGGTGTACCGATGCTGCCAGTGGTGCGCGGCGAGAAAGAGACCCGTAATCAGATATTTATTTACACCCTCGAACTGGTTGCCCTTACTTTGCTTATGCCGGTTTTCAAAGTGGGAGGAAGTATCTTCTTAATTTCGGCAGTGGTTTTGGGTTTGTGGTTGATTCATACCGCCTGGAATGTGTTGCGTAAGCCGGGCAATAAAGTGGCCTGGCGCATGTATCGTTATTCCTCCATGTATCTGGCGTTCATCTTTCTGGCATTGGTGGTGGATGTGCTGCTATAATTTTCCAACATTATGGACCATAAAAACACAAAGCCAAAAATTCAGTTGTGGCTGACCGGATGGCTTGCCATAATTCTTCTTGGGGTTGATTTTTATAATTGGGGAAAAGTTCCACGCCTGATTTTGGGAATGCCGGATTGGGTCTGGTTTGAGGTTGGATTAATCCTCCTGACCAGTTTGATATTTGGTTTTCTCAGTCGGCATCAATGGGAGGATAAATGACCGTCAAGGTGATTATTCTCTTCTCTTATCTAATTGGGTTAATTGCCCTTTCAGTTTTAGCAAGGCGCAAAATTCCTCAAACGCCGGAGGGATACTTCCTTGCTAACCGTTCTTTAGGTTTGGTGGTCTTGTTTTTCAGTGTGGTTGCCACTAATTTCTCGGCATTCTTTTTTCTCGGTTTTGCCGGAGCAGCGTGGAAAACCGGCTTTGGGCAGTATGGGATTATGGGTGTAGGTACGGCGCTGGTTCCCTTGGCGTTTTTTGTGATTGGATGGCCGGTTTGGAAACTCGGGAGACAAAAAGGTTATCTCACCGCGCCCGAATTGATTGGCGGTGAGTTTAAGAGCCGCTTTCTGCGCGGGTTGGTGATGATTGTAATGGTGATTTTCACTCTTCCATACCTGCTTACTCAGGCTGTCGGCGCGGGTATCCTGCTTTCCTCTTTATTCAACATGGATTTGTTAAGAATGGGCGGAGCGGTCACCATTATGGCCGTCGGTATAACCGTTGTATTCGGGGGCATGAAAGCATCGGCCTGGACAGATGTTCTGCAGGGTTTTTTGATGATCCTGGCAATGGTACTGGCAGTGATCTTTGTGAGTATGGGGTTGGGAGGTTGGCAAAGTGCCGGCGAAGCAGCCTTTCGGGCTTCGCCGGAACATTTTTCCCGGCCTGGACCGGAAAATTTTTTTCAGGTGACGACCTGGTTTTCTTACTTGCTCCTGTGGACATTTGTCAATCCGTTGTTTCCTCAGGTGTTTTCGCGTTTTTACACGGCAAAAACACCCGATTCTCTCAAGAAAGTTACCTGGTTGTATCCTTTACTGGTCAGTTTTCTGTTTCTGGCACCAGTTACCATAGGCGTGTGGGCACGCGGAACATCGCTGACCATATCCAACCCGGATATGATCTTGCCGGCGATGGTTTTGAATTATGCACCGGATTGGGTGTATGTATTTGTAATGGTGGGGGCGATGGCGGCTCTAATGTCCACTGCCGATTCGCAGTTGCTGGCCTTGGCAACCATGTTCTCGCATGATTTGGGGATTGCTCGAAATTCAATTCAGGCAGGACGGTGGTTAGCGCTTGGTTTATGTGTTTTGATTGCGCTTTTTTTGTTGAGCGGCTTGAACCCGCAAATTCCAATTTTCACCTTGTTAACCCAAACCACTTTTGCGGGTTTGATCGCCCTTACCCCTGCCACACTAGCAGCCTTGTACTTTCCTCAAATCCATAAAATAGCGCCCATTCTCTCAATTTTGGCGGGAGAGGTTGTGGTAATTCTTCTGCGAACGAAATCTATACCCACCTATGGTTTTGTAGATGGAATCATTGTACTGGGTACGGCTTCGCTGACTTTGTTATCGGTGCACCTTATTGAAAAAGCTTTCCAAAAGACAGACCTGCTCAGGGCTCGCTAGCCGTCAACAAGAGTGAGCTGATTATGGAAGGCGCATTCGGAAGTTTATCGGTGTAACGGTAGAATTCCAGCGCTTCCGGGTTATCGGTTTGGCTGCGGAATTTTTCTGCCCAACGATAACCAAAGGATTGATAGAGTAACTCGATTTCCACTTTGAAGGGGGCGGTGAAACCCGCGGTTGTCACGCGGTACTGAACGGAATCTCCCCCGCCAATAAAATCTTCGTCGCTGGCGGCTTCGCCATACACAGCAATATCCGGGCTGACCTGAGTTTTGTCAAAACCGCGCGGCAGTAAGCGGTTATCTTTCAAATAGTGTTGAGCCCGCAGCAGGGTAGTGGTGACTTTTCCATCCGGGTCACCGATGATGGGTTCGTAAATCTGCACCTGATCCACTTGGGTAATGGTCTGATAATGCGGTTCAAAAAGGTGCTCGTCGAGGTCATTTTCATTGCCCACAATCGAGCCATCAGCCCGCCAACCGCCCGACTCAAACACGGTCTTTCCGTTAGCATCTTTTACCGTCAGGTGCAGCCAGGCCCGGCGTGAAGGGAAACTGGTGGGAAACTTGTGGCCGGTTAAAACTTCAACCTGAACCTCGACGATCAACTCGTCGCCCTCTTGACGGGCGTTTCCGCTCAGACGGGCAGTATTTTGCTGTAGCTGCTGCAGGGTGAACAGGCGAGCCTGTCCCAACTGCTCCGGTGTGGCTGAGGTGTTCAAAGCATCCGGATTGGCGGCCAGTAATTCAAGCATGTAGCGGTTTCCGCCGATGAAGGTGTGCTGCATCAGCGGGCTGCGTTTGGGACTGCCGGTGTTGGCTATGGCTGCTTCACCTTCGGCAGCCGGCATGTGACACGTTTGACACGAAGCGGTGTTGGAAAATTCAGAAGCCAGCCATTCGAGATGGGGCGTTTGTTCCGGGAACAGGTCCGTGCTGAGTTTGCCCTGGTTGGTGAAATAGGGTGTGTAAAGATTGTGGCAAACGGCGCACAATTCGGATTGGGTGACATGTTCGGATTGAACCGGCTGGTATCCGGTAGCGTTGCGCATGACGGCCGCCATGTTTTCATCCACCGCAAAACGTCCGTATGCCGGTCGTTGACCGGGCAGCGGCTCTGTCTCAAACCGATAGCCACCGCTGTAACTTTCCATTGTCCCAAAATTCTCCCCCTTGATCTGGTGACAGAGGGTGCAGGAAACACCATCCAGCGCCAGCGGGTAAAGCGGGTGAGCGGGATTGAAGTATCCCGTATCGGGAAGGAAGGCAGGTGATTCGCCCTTGAGAATGGCGGTCTGAAAGGCCATTGGTAGATGGCAGACCGCACACTTTTCCTGAATTGCCTCGCCATATTCCGGTTTCTGGAGCACCTCAGACCGCACCGAAGCCCGGTAATACGGATCACGGGAAGCGTTGGCCATGATGGAAGCGCGCCAGGCGGTTTCAATGGAAACATCCTTTCCAGCATTGTCCTTCAAAGCCGTGTGACAAAACCCGCATTCGCCAGAAGCCGAGAAAAAATCCCCGCGCAGACGGGGAAGTTGACCGGTCTCCACCCCAACAACCGGAACGGTAGGTGCAGGTCTGGATGGTGTAGAATCTGTGCAACCTGCCAGCAGTCCGAGCGCGAGCAGAGCGGCAAAAACCAGCAATCGTGTAGAATTGGCTCTCATCTATCCTCCCCAAAGGTGGACTTTCTCAGACCTCTTACCCGCCTCCCCCCGGAGTCGTGGAAAGAGATTATTGCAGGCGAAGTAAAATTTTACCCTGACTCCAAAGTTCTTCCAGGCGGTAATAATCACGTTGTTCAGGCGAGAACAGGTGAACGATCACATCCCCTAAATCCACCAGCACCCAACCGCCCTGTGCATAGCCTTCTTTTTTGCCGATCATTTGAAATTCTTTTTTGGCGTTTTCCAGCACGGCATCGGCCAGGCTTTCAATCATTCGCTCACTGCTGCCTGAGCAAAGGATAAAATAATCGGTAAATGTGGCAATGTCCTGGATATCCATCAACAGGATGTTCTCACCCTTTTTATCCTCAAGGGTGTTGATAATACTGCGGGCAAGTTCAATTGGTTTCAGATTTCACCTCTCCAGTTAATTTTGTGTTTATTTTATCCATTCAATGGAAAGTGTGCCAGTGGCGTATAAATGGCACCTTCGGGTTTGAGATCGCTGCGGAATAAGACCAGCTGATTAATCATCATAGTCCCCAGCGTACCAACCGATTTTTGGGCAATGGTTTGCCCTAAGAGGGTCAATTCAGTGGGGGAGGCTTCCCGCTTGACACGCCCCAGAGTCAGGTGTGGTGAAAACTCGCGCTCTTCGCGGGGGTAGCCTATCTGTTCAGCCGCATCCTCCAGTGCCTTCTGCAAACGGAACAACCCCGGTGGGGATTTTAACCCCACCCAAACTACCCGTGGGCGTTTGAGGTTGGGAAAAGCCCCAATTCCCTGCACCTGTACTTCCAGCGGAGCGGTAGTGGCTGCTATTTTGCGGATTTCATCCGCGATTTGGCTGAGTTCTTGCGGAGATGATTCGCCCAGAAATTTCAGGGTGAGGTGAATGGCATGGGGGTTTACCCACTTTACGCTGCGCACACCGCTTTCTTGCAGGTTGATCAGGATGATTTCCAGTTCTTTCTGGATGTGGGGGGGTAACTCGACGGCAATAAAAGCACGGATTAACATCATTCACCGGTCAGTATACCGAGAGGGTTTAAGCATGTCAAGTTGAATTAGCCAGAAATAAGGTAAAATGGGGGCAGGTTGATTGCCGGGAGGTTCACATTTGAAAAAGTTTTTTCGAGATTATCTGATTCTTGCTCTGGTTTCGGGGACTATTATCGCCCTGGACCAGTGGACCAAGTCAATCATCCGCCAGAATCTGGCTTTGGGCGAATCGTGGATGCCGTTGGAATGGCTGGCGCCGTATGCTCGCATCGTTCACTGGTACAACCGTGGGGTGGCGTTTGGCTTGTTTCAAAACGGCGGTGAGTGGTTTGCAATTCTGGCGATTGTCATTGCCCTGGGAATCATCTATTATTACCCCCGTGTCCCGGCGGAGGATTGGACGCTGCGCGCAGCCATGGGACTGCAATTGGGCGGGGCAGTGGGTAATCTGATTGATCGGTTGACGGTGGGGCATGTGACCGACTTTATCTCGGTGGGTACTTTTCCGGTCTTCAATATTGCCGATTCGAGCATTACAATTGGAGTTTTGGTCTTGATCTTGGGTGTGTGGCTGCAGGAACGCCGCGAAAAACGAACCAGAGGGCAGCAAAGTACTGCCGAAGATCATCCCGGCGAACAGGTGAATTTTAGCAAAGCCAATGAGTGAACAGATTGTTCGCTTTGTATTTGATGGGGAGAGCAACGAGCGCCTTGACAAAGTCCTGGTAGCACGATTTCCCGAACATTCCCGCTCACGGTTGCAGGGGTTGATTCGGGATGGTTTTGTACAGGTCAATCAAAAGGTGGTCAGCAAAACCGGTTTCACGGTCGAAAGCGGTATGACGATTGAGGTGCATTTACCGGCTGTCCAACCGATTGAGGTGGAAGCCGAGGCGATCCCTTTGAAGGTGATTTTCGATCATCCCGACGTGATTGTGATTGATAAACCGGCCGGGCTGGTAGTTCACCCGGCTGCCGGACATGAAAGCGGCACGCTGGTTAATGCGGTGATGGGATTGGTGCCCGACCTCCAGGGGATTGGAGGAGAACTTCGCCCGGGGATCGTTCATCGTTTGGATAAAGATACTTCGGGTTTGATCTTGATTGCCAAGAACGAACGCGCTCACCGGTTTTTGCAGGATCAATTCCGTCTACGGCAGGTTAAAAAGGTTTATCTGGCGCTGGTGGACGGTAAACCGCCTACACCCAATGGCCGAATTGAAGCGTCCATTGGGCGCGATCCGGCGCATCGAAAAAAAATGGCAATCGTGCCGGACGTCAAAGGGCGGGAATCTGTCACGGAATACTTCACTCGCGAATCGTTTTCCGAGCATACGCTTATCGAAGCCCATCCTTTGACCGGCAGAACTCATCAAATCCGTTTGCATCTGGCGTTCATCGGCTGTCCCATTGCTGGTGATACGGTCTATGGCAGACGGAAGGTCAGCCTGCCGTTGAATCGCCATTTTTTACATGCGGCGCAGCTGACCATCCGGCTTCCCGGTGAAAAACAGCCGCGCACATTTGAATCCCCTCTGCCTCCCGAACTGGAACAAATTCTGCAGCAATTGCGTAAATCTTGAAATTTGTAAAAAGGTGAACCGCATGGAAAAAATCATTGATTTGCGCTCCGACACTGTCACTCACCCAACCCCGGCAATGCGCGAGGCAATGGCACGCGCGGAAGTGGGCGACGATGTGTATGGTGAAGATCCGACGGTCAACCGGCTGGAAGAAATGGCAGCCGAACGAATGGGCAAGGAAACCGGCTTGTTTGTTGCTTCGGGTACGATGGGAAATTTGATTGCAGTACTGGTACACTGTCAGCGCGGTGAAGAAGCCATTATGGGGCATTTGGGACATACCTTCCTTTTTGAGGCAGGTGGGGTTTCGGCATTGGGGGGAGTTTTTGTGAATACCCTGCCTAACCAACCGGATGGCAGCATTGCCCTGAGCGATCTGGAAAACGCCATCCGTGGTGCCGATATTCATCAACCGATCAGCCGGTTAATCATTCTGGAGAACACCCATAATCGTTGCGGGGGGACGGTGCTGGATGGGGAATATACCCGTCGGGTGGGGGAATTAGCCCACCGCCATGGGTTGAAACTCCACCTGGACGGGGCACGCATTTTCAATGCAGCGGCGGCTCTGCATGTGCCGCCCAGCGAGTTGAGCGATGCGGCCGACTCAGTCACCTTTTGCCTGAGCAAAGGGCTTTGCGCCCCGGTTGGGTCGGTATTGTGCGGTTCGAGGGACTTTATTGCCAGAGCGCGCCGGGTTCGGAAGATGCTGGGCGGCGGCATGAGACAAGCGGGTGTGCTGGCGGCTGCCGGCATTGTAGCGCTCGAACAGATGACCGCGCGCTTGGAGGAGGATCACCGCCGAGCGCGCCGACTGGCCGAAGGATTGTTCCAAATACCGGGCTTACAGCCCGCTTTTGGGATGCCCCAAACCAACATGGTGTTTGTTTCCCTGCGGGAGGAGATTGCCAAAACCGCAAAAGAGGTTGCTGAAGAACTATCCCAACGGGGAATCCGGGTTGGAGTGACTGCTTCCAAAACTTTTCGGCTGGTTTTACACTACTGGATCAGCGATGAGGATGTTGAAGAGACCATTGCAGCGTTTCGGGCAGTGTTGAGTTAATTTTTTGAAACTAAAGAATCGTTGACCGTTGTGTGGGCTTGAATCTGATTGCGGCCCCGTTCTTTCGCAACATAAAGACGCTGATCGGCAATGTCAATCAATTTTTCCAGCACGGTAGTATCCCTGGGAAGGCAGGCAATTCCCTGACTGATGGTGGGAGCCGGGATAACTTTCTTGTCCCGGTCTAAAATGATAATTTTTTGACAGGCGGCACGGATGCGTTCTGCCACCAGATAAGCCTGTTCGGGTTGGGTGTCTGGTAAAGCAATGATAAACTCTTCACCGCCCCAGCGCCCCACCAGATCATCCTTTTTTATGTGATGACGGATCGTTTGGGTCAGCTCGATCAGCACCCTATCACCCGTCAGGTGACCATAGGTGTCGTTGTATTGCTTGAAGTGGTCAATATCCAGCATAATCAGAGAGACAGGCTGACCGCAAACCTGCGTAGTTTGAACCATTTGCTCCAGACGGGCGAGAAACGTGTTGTGATTGAGTACACCTGTGAGACTGTCCATCTGGGAACGAGTCTCGACTTCAAGGTGATGGTAAGCGTTGTCCAGCGCCATTGCCGCCCGTTGGCCAATATTTTCAAGTAATTCCTGATCGCGCTGATCGAATGCCGCTTTTTGATAAGAGGCAACCGCGATAATTCCCAAAACTTCCTTGCCGGAGATGAGCGGTACTCCCAACCAAGAAAGGCTGACCTTATTTTTGCCGACCAGTTTGAAGTCAATGTTTAGTTTTTTGCGTTCTTCGGGCAGGTCGACAATGAGCAAAGGTTGACGGGTCTGAATGACCCGCCCTGCCAGCGTGCCCTCAATCGGTACATTCATGGATGGAAAAAATTCCCCATCGTCGTAGAACAATTCTAAATGGACGGTGTCCTCCTCAATTAAACCGAAGTAGTAGGTATCCGCATCCAGCGCACTTTGGACGGCAGTGGTCACCATCGTGATGACCTGATGAATTTCCAGCGAGGAAGACAGGCTACGCGAGACTTTATTAATGATTTGCTGGCGGTTGATCTCCCACTGGAGAGAACTTTGCAATTTGAGCAGAGTCTCAGTAGTGGCAATTCCCAACAAAGGTAAGAAGAACAGATCCAGGAAAACCGAATCGGTGACATTTTGGCTGTTGAGTCCTAGGGTAACGATGTGGGCAAACGAGGCGCAGGCAAGAAACGCATAGGTATACCAGCGATTGAAGATGAGGGCAGAAACAGCGGTCATCAGAATGATACAGATGAATGAATACCCTAAGGGTAAAAGGTGACCGATAAATTCGATAAAAACGGCTACGATTGTGTTGAAGACCAGAATCACCCAATCGCGCTTGGGGTACTGATCGAGTAAGGGGATGAGGTGGAGATAAAAAATAGTTAGATAGGCTATTTTCAGCAAAGCGGTTGCCAGGCTGACTTGATTCTCGATGAAATTGAGTCCCGCAATCGGAGAATACACCAGTAATAAAAGATTTAGAATGAAGGCAGTCAGGACGGCCGGAAAAACCAGCGCCTGTTTTTGTCTGGCGGGAATCGAAAGCAGAGTTCTCATCGCTATATGTTGTATTTTCGCCTATTATAAAAATTTCTTGAGGAAACTCGCTATACAATTTGTTTACAGTTTATACACAGGCGTTTCAGGGTTCGATAAACGAGTGTTTTTGAAAACCCAGGGGCTCGGCTGCTCAAAACCTGAGGCTGTGGTGATTAAAGTGAAAGCATGCCAGCGCAAACTGCGGTTATAATACAGGAGGGAACCAATCCAGCTTCAACGGAGGTGCGAAATTGTCTGAATGGATCACACTGGCTGAAATTGACGAAGCCTCTGGCTTCATCGCAAAACACATCCATGTTCAGCCCAAAACCGGGATCATATTAGGATCAGGATTAGGAGAACTGGCTGAACAGATTGAAGATGCGGCAGTTATTCCTTACGCCGAAATTCCGCATTGGCCGGTTTCAACCATCCATGGTCATGCCGGACGATTGATCGTGGGACGGCTCGAAAACCAACCGGTGATGGTAATGCAGGGCCGCGCTCATTTTTATGAAGGCTATCCAATCAGCAGGATTGGTTTTCCTATTCGGGTCATGCAGCGCCTGGGTGTGGATGGGCTGATCGTGACCAATGCAGCCGGAGCCATTCATCCAGATTATTTGCCGGGGGATGTGATGTTGATTGTAGATCACATCAATCTGGTTGGCATGGCAGGCATGAATCCTCTGCGGGGGCCAAATCTGGATGAATTTGGCGAACGTTTTCCGGATATGAGCCAGCCGTATGATCGCAACTTAATGGACTTTTGCCGGCAGGCAGCCAGCCAGGCCGGTATTCTCCTCCGTGAAGGTGTTTACGTCTGGCTGGCTGGTCCCTCGTTCGAGTCACCGGCCGAATTACGCTTTTTGCGCACCATCGGAGCGGATGCAGTCGGCATGTCCACGGTTCCTGAGGTGATTGTTGCCCGCCACGGAAAAATGCGCGTTCTTGGCATTTCGGGCATCTCAAATAAGGCCAATTTAGACGGTAGCACCGTTACCACCCACGAAGAGGTTTTAGAAGCCGGTAAAATTCTGGTTCCCAAACTGTCTGCCCTGATTCGGGGTGTTTTGCGGCAGATGAAGGCGTGATTCCACGGATGAAGTCTTGAATCCTGCGGCTAGATAAAGTCGGAATATGGAGGAAGTTCTCCGCTTTTTAAAAACATACGAACCCTGGATTTATCTGCTTCTGGCAGGGACAGGCCTGTTCGCTGTGCGTCGAATGCTGGCAGCCTTGCAGGAATTGCGAACGGCGGTGTTTGGGTTGGAAAAAGAAAGCGCGCAGCGTCGTTTTCGCTCATCACTATCGGTGTTCATATTTGTCTTGCTGTTGGGGGTGTCGGAATTTGTGTTGACTGCGATTGTCTTCCCTGATTTTCCCAATGTTCAGGCGATGGCAACCCCCACGGCGGATCTGCTTTCGACCCCCACGGCTACCCTGCCGCCGATCCCGGTAGAAACGCCTCAACTTGAAGAAATTGGCATTCCAACTCTGAGTGTAACCGATCAGGATGGCTGTATACCGGGTGTCATTGAGTGGACTTTCCCGAAGGCAGGCGAAACGCTGAAGGGAGTGGTCACGCTGCGGGGAACGGTCAGCGTTCCCAACCTGGGGTTTTATAAATATGAATACAGTGAGCAGGCATCCAACCTGTGGGTAACTATCGCCGCAGGAGATCGGGTGATCGTGGATCAACCGCTGGGCGGAGAGGGCAGCGGACAGTGGGATACCTCGACACTGACCCCCGGTGATTACCGCCTGCGATTGGTTGTAACCGACAACGTCAATAATGTTTTTCCGGCCTGTGTTATTCCCGTGAGAATAGCTGCACCTTGATTGGAGGATTATGCCTGAAATTGAAGTAAGACCCGCACAGCTCACTGAAATACCGCTCTTAATTTCCCTTGAACATTATGGCAAGAGTGATTACGTCTGGCAAATGGAGCGAATGGTTGAGGAAACTCAACTCTCGGTTACTTTCCGCGAGGTGCGTTTACCGCGTTCGGTGAAGGTGGAATATCCGTACAGCATGGAAAGTCTGCCGGAACGCTTACGTCAGCAAACCATTTTACTGGCAGCGGTCTTAAGTGGTGAAGTGGTAGGATATATTGGTGTAGAGGAACGAATTGGAACGCGAACTGCCTGGGTGGCTCATCTGGCAGTGGCGGCACGCTGCCGGCGCGAAGGGATAGCCAGTGCTTTACTTCTGGCAGCGCAGGGATGGGCAAGCCGGCGGGGATTGCGGCGGATGATTCTGGAAACCCATTCTAAAAATGCGCCGGCGATCCGCATGGCACTTAAACTGGGCTTTGAGTTTAGCGGTTACAATGATCAATATTACGCCAATCAGGATATTGCGCTGTTTTTTAGCAATATGTTGAGATGATGAGAGCGGTGGTGTCTTAATGGGAGTCTTGATTACCATCAACCAGATTCTCATGGCGGGGGTAGCGATTACAGCCTTTTCACTGCTGCTGTATTCGTTGACCTTCAACCTGCGGGAACGGGTGGCACGCTCGTTTGCGATGCTTTTGTTTTGCCTGGTAATCATTTACTCGGCCGAGTCACTTGCCAGTGTTGCGCCCCGCCCGGATGAATTGGAATTATGGCTGCGGTTGCAATGGGTAGGCGTTGTTTTCCTGCCTTCGGCTTACCTGCATTTTTCGGATGCGTTACTGGCAACCACCGGAAAACCCAGCCGGGGAAAACGGCGTTGGGCGATCCGGCTTTCGTATGCTTTAGCGGTTTTATTTTTAATAATGCTGCCTTTGGGCTTGCTGGTGGGAGGTCTGGCAGCCGACTCTCAGCCTGCCCCTTACCTCAAACCGACCCTGGGTACCGATTTATTCATGCTGGTGTATTTTGTTTCGATTGGGATGGCGTGGTACAACTTTGTTCGGGCCTTTCGCCGTTCCACTACCAGTACCAGTAAACGCCGGATTGGATACTTGCTGGTCGGCTCGATTGCTCCTGTACTGGGGTCTTTCCCGTTTTTGCTCTTTTCATCCAATTTCGCCGCTCAGCACCGCCTGATCTTTTGGGTGATTTCTGTGCTGACCAATTTTCTGGTGGGCGGGCTGGTGGTGATGATGGCTTACTCGGTGGCATTTTTCGGGGTTGCATTGCCCGACCGAACTGTGAAAAGCCGGCTTTTCAAGTGGATTTTACGCGGACCGGTGACGGCTTCGATCACGTTGGCTTTGACGACGATTGTCCGCCGGGCGGGCGAATTATATGGCCTTCCCTACAATGCGCTGGTGCCCATTGTCATGGTTGCCTCCATATTGACAGGGCAATATCTGGTCACGTTGACCTTCCCAATGCTGGAACGCTGGCTATTTTATGGGAATGATAAGGACGAGATCGAAATTCTGCGCAATCTGGAACAACGGTTGATCACCCGCAACGATTTACGCCAGTTTTTAGAGATGATCCTTGCGGCGGTGTGCGATCGGCTGCAGGTAAAGGGTGCTTATGTGGTTGCGCTCAAATCCGAAGGTCTTGAGATTGTCGTGCGGGTTGGGAAGACCTTTTTCGATGAAGATCAAAATCCTGCTGAACTGGAAAGTGTGATTCGTGCCAATCATCTTTCATTGGAAATGTTCAACTGGGGCGACGATCTTCTCATACCGCTGGTGGATCAAAACGAGGAGGGCGCTCCTGATTTGATCGGTTTACTTGGAATCAGCGGTGCAGCCGGCACGAGCCTGGATGAGGACCAGATTCAGGTGATTAACAGTTTTAGAGAAAGGGTCTTGCTGGCTCTCAAGGATCGCCGCTTACAGGAAGGGGTTTTCCGTTCGATCAGTGAATTGACTACTAAAACGGCTTACATTCAGCAATTGCAGGCCGCCGGGCGTTATGATCAATCCGGTCTGTTAAGGGATGAAATTCCGCTGGCAGCAGCCGATTTTTCCCAATGGGTGAAGGATGCCCTTACCCATTATTGGGGTGGCCCAAAATTAACCGAGAGCCCGTTAACGAAATTGAAAATTGTGCAGGCCATGCTGAATCGCTATGATGGCAATACTTCCAATGCGCTGCGAGCAATTTTACGAGAAGCGATTGAACGCGTCCGACCGGAGGGAGAACGACGCTTCACAGGGGAATGGGTATTGTATAATATTTTAGAGATGAAATTTTTGGAGGGCAAAAAGGTACGAGAAATTGCTATGCGGCTGGCGATGTCCGAAGCAGATTTGTACCGCAAACAACGCGTAGCCATTGAGGCAGTTGCCAGGGCAATTCTGGAAATGGAATCCCAAAATGGGCACACGAACGAATTGCCAAAATCGGAGTGATTGATATACAATAAATCAACCTTATTTGTATTTATTGCAGGGAGGTAAACAGGATGGTTGCCAAAAAAACAGAAGTGGATCTGGGGGAACAGCAGGCAGATCCGATTGATGAGGGGTGGTGGGCGGCGGTCCTTGCGGAGGAGGAGATGTATGCACCCTCCAAAAAAGGAGCAAATTCAGGCGGAGTAAACCAGGGAGTGGTTACTCCGACCGATTGGGGGTATGTCCAGCGGATTTTTGAACAGGATGAAATCATTTCTCTGAAGGTGCATGGCTTCAACCGCGGGGGAGTGCTGGTTCAGGGTAAAGGCATCCAGGGATTTGTACCGATTTCCCATCTGGTGGAGATGCCGACCGATGCAAGCGAAGAGGAACGGCGCAACATCCTGGCGGGTTATGTTAACCGCCTCATTCGCCTGAAGGTGATCGAGTGCGAGCCACGCTGTGAACGGGTTGTCCTCTCCGAACGAGCTGCCCTGGCTGGTGAGGGCCAACGTCGAGCTTTGTTTTCCACCTTGAAAGAGGGTGCGGTGGTCAATGGGCGGATTACCAACATCACCGATTTTGGTGTGTTTGTGGATCTCGGCGGGGTGGAGGGGCTGATTCACGTTTCCGAGATTTCCTGGGGGCGGGTGCAGGACCCGGCCGATCTCTTGAGCATCAATCAGGAAGTTCAGGTGCTGGTTTTGCAGGTAAATGAAGATACCTCACGGATTGCTCTCAGCCTCAAGAGGCTGCAGCCCAACCCGTGGGAAACGCTGGCGGTGCGGTACAAGCCCGGCGATGTCGTTCGGGGTTGGATCACTTCATTGACCAGATTCGGGGCTTTTGCCCGATTGGAGGAAGGGGTGGAGGGGTTGATTCACGTCTCCTCGATTCGGCTACCCCCTCATTGTAAAAATATCCATCATTACCTCACTGTTGGGCAGGAAGTGAATGTCCGCATCCTGCATCTGGATGCGGAGCGCCGCCGTCTGGGTCTGGGATTAGTGCAAACCGAATGAGTTCCTCCCGAAAAAAGGCGGGCAAATCCGTCCAAAAGACTTATTCCGAAAATCAACTGAGGGCTTCCTCCTTGTTAGAAGGGGTGGGGCGGGTTATGGTGCGTCTGGAACGCTACGGACGCGATATTACGGGTGTTTTGTTGATTGCCCTCGGTTTGCTCACCTTGATGGTGCTGGTGGGATGGACGAGTGGTTCCTTTATTTCCCCTTATGGAGATTGGCTGAGGCGCTGGCTGGGGATTGCCAGTTTTCCTCTGGCAATTTTAACCGCCTTGATCGGGGTATCTTTACTGCGAAGCAATCCAGCCGAAAACCGCCGTTTTCCGTTGGGCCGTATCCTTGCGCTGGAAGGGCTGATTTTTACCGGCATGGCGTTTTTGGCATTGCTGGGCGGGGTCTCGGTGGAGCGGGCCGAAGCCGGTTTGGATGGGGGGGTGATCGGCTGGGGGTTGGCTTATCTGATCACCCAATTTTTACCACTCCCGTGGAGCAGTCTTGTGCTGGTTTTGCTGGGAATCTGGTTTTTATCGAGCGCAACCGGATTTCACCGTTGGGTTGGCCGGCGTATTCAGGCGTGGATCGAATCCCTGCCGGTGGAGCAACTTCCTGAACCACCCCTGAGGCCAACCGATCGAAGCCAGAGCAACCCCGATATTCCCCGTGAGGAAGGCGTTCCTGTTCCGGTGGTTGCCTATCGGCGCGAGGAAAACCTGCCGCCGCTTTCGTTGTTGGCTAACGAGGAAAGTAACGGTCTGGACGAGGAACGTATCCTGGCGATTGCCCGCCAGATCGAAAAAACCTTGGCAGAATTTGGGGTGCCCAGCCGGGTCGTCGGTTACCGCAAGGGCCCGACCGTGACTCAGTTTGCGGTGGAGCCCGGTTATGTCGAAAAACCGGCTGCGGACGGGAAGATGATTCGCCAGAAGGTGCGGGTTGCCCAGATTTCCGCTCTTTCGCGGGATCTAGCGCTGGCACTGGCTGCAGAGCGTTTGCGCATCGAAGCCCCCGTGCCGGGGCATTCTTACGTGGGCGTCGAAGTGCCCAACAGCAGTACGACGCTGGTGAGGCTGCGTCCGATTCTTGAATCCCCCGAGTTTTTAAAATTGCAATCCCCTCTGGCAATCGCACTGGGGAGAGATGTTTCCGGTCAGCCGGTGGTAGCGGATCTGGCGCGGATGCCGCATTTGCTGGTGGCGGGTACGACCGGTTCGGGCAAGTCGGTTTGTCTGGCTTCGATCATCACCTGCCTGGTGATGAATAATTCACCGGCTACCCTGCGGCTGGTGGTGCTGGATCCAAAAATGGTCGAACTGGCTCGATTCTCCGGCTTGCCACACCTATTGGGCAAGGTGGAAACCGAAATCGAGCGGATGCTGGCGGTGCTGCGCTGGACACTGGTTGAGATGGAACAGCGTTACCGCTTGTTTGAAGCCAGTGCAGCCCGTGATTTAACCGCCTACAACCGTAAGGCCGAGCGACGCGGAATGATGCCCCTTCCGCGTATCGTAGTGCTGATTGACGAATTGGCTGATTTAATGATGTCAGCCCCTGATCAGACCGAGCACAGTCTGGTCAGGCTCGCCCAAATGGCACGGGCAACGGGCATTCATCTGGTTATTGCTACCCAGCGCCCGAGCACGGACGTGGTCACCGGCTTGATTAAAGCCAATTTTCCAGCAAGAGTGGCATTCAGTGTAGCCTCGTCCATCGACTCGCGGGTCATTCTGGACGTCAATGGGGCTGAGTCGCTGCTTGGCAGGGGGGACATGCTTTTTCTCAATCCGGAAGCCGGCACACCCTTGCGGGCGCAGGGCGTTTTGCTGCAGGATCAAGAAATCGAACGGGTGATTGCTTTCTGGCAGGAAAGATTAACCGATCAGGTCGAGCAGACAGCCCCGTGGGAGGATCTGGTCAATCAAGATGACGACGGGGATGATTTAATTGAAAAAGCCATTGAACTGGTACGCCGTACTCAACGAGCCAGTGCCAGTTTGTTGCAGCGCCGCTTGAGGATTGGATTTCCACGTGCTGCCCGTCTGCTGGATGAATTGGAGGAAAGAGGAATTGTTGGACCGGCACAAGGGGGCGGAAAAGACCGCGAGGTGTTAATTGACCCGTTGGATGATGATCCTGCTGAGGATGATGATTAATCTTTGGGCGGGGGATTGCTTGACAGTTTGCATCAGGTAAGATAGGATACAAACCAGAATGGTTGCGGAACAATTCCGCAACAGCAACCACTTTTATCATGGTGAAGTGTGGTTCGGACAGAAAAACAACCCCAAAAAGGAACTTTTACCGACTTCTTGCGCGCTCGTTTCAAGGGAGTGCTTGACCCCATTGGGGCTTTTCTCATACGGTTGGGGTTGACTCCGAATTGGGTTACCCTCCTGGGGCTGGTGGGAATAGGTGTTTCGGCAGTTTTCCTGGCGCGCGGACAATTTTTTTGGGGCGGGGTGGTGGTGCTGATCATGGCGCCGTTGGATGCGTTAGATGGCACGATGGCGCGTCTCATCGGAAACCCTACCCGATTTGGGGGTGTACTTGACTCGGTGGTTGACCGCTTTGCAGAGATTATCTTAATTGGCGGTCTGGTGTTTTATTATCTGCAGCAAAATGAATGGCTGCCGGTTTTTTTGGGTTATGCAGCGGCTGGCGGATCATTGATGGTTTCCTATGTCAAAGCGCGCGCTGAGGCAGCCCGGTTTGTTGTCAAAGGCGGGTTATTGACCCGTGTGGAGCGGTTTCTGGTTCTCATCCCGTTGCTCATTCTCGGTCAGCCGTTACTGGCGTTGTGGATTCTGGCAGTATTGGGAAACTTTACTGCTTTACAGCGGTTATGGCTGGTATATCAGCAAAGCCGCAAAGAAGAAGATTTGCCAAAGGTATGATTTCTTAATGAGGTGTAAAGAGGATGCCGAATAGTTTTAGTATAGGCCCGATAACCATCCATTTGTACGGTGTCATTATTATGTTCGGGGCGATCATGGCGGCATGGTTGTCCGCCCGCCAGGTCAAGCAGCGAAATTTGAACCCCGATTTGGTATGGGATATGCTGCCGTGGTTGTTAATCGCCGGCGTAGTTGGTGCGCGTCTCTGGCACATCTTAACACCGCCGGCTTCGATGGTTGAACGCGGTATTACAACCTGGTACTATCTGACCCACCCTCTGGATGCGATTGCAATCTGGAACGGCGGGCTTGGCATTCCCGGCGCTGTGATGGGCGGCGCATTGGCATTGTACCTCTACTGCCGTAAAAAGGGATTGAGTTTTGCTGAGTGGACGGATATCATTGCCCCCGGTTTAGCGCTGGCGCAGGCAATTGGGCGGTGGGGTAACTTTGTCAATCAGGAATTGTACGGCGCACCGACCAATCTCCCCTGGGCAATTTTCATTGACCCGATTCACCGCCTGCCTGAGTTCAAGGATGTAGCCTACTACCACCCCTTGTTTTTGTATGAGTCAATTTATAACCTGCTCAATATGGCGTTCCTGCTGTGGGCAGGGCGAAAATTCAGCGACCGCCTGAAGAAGGGTGACATCTTTTTACTTTACCTGATTATTTACCCGGTTGGGCGATTTTTCCTCGAATTTTTACGCTTGGACCCTTCTCCGTTGGCAGGTTTGAATGTCAATCAAACATTAATGGCAGTGATTGCGATCAGTTCGGCAGTGGGGCTGTTTTGGCGGCATCGTAAAGGCAGTAACTCTCCCCAAACTGTCAGCGGATAGCGGTTTTTTTTGTGGATTGAGCGGGTTTGAGGGGATGAAGATGATTTACGCAGAAAATTTGACCAAGCACTTTGCCGATTTTGTGGCTGTGCAGGGGATCAATCTGGATGTGCAGGCCGGGCAAGTTTTGGCCTTATTGGGGCCAAATGGCGCCGGTAAAACGACGACCGTGCGCATGTTAACCTCGGTGCTGCGCCCTACCAGCGGAATTGCCAGAATTGCCGGTTATGATGTGGTTGAAGAAGCCGAAAAGGTGCGCTCATCGGTGGGCGTTTTGACGGAACATCACGGTCTTTACAGCCGTATGAATGCCGATGAATACCTGACTTTTTATGGACGCCTTTACCGAATGCCGGATTCGTTGATCGAGCGCCGCAAGAGGGAATTGTTGGAGCAATTTGGATTGGGGGAGGCGCGTAAAAAGAAACTGGGGGAATACTCCAAAGGAATGCGCCAAAAGCTGGCTCTGGTGCGCGCCTTACTGCACAACCCGCCAGTGCTCCTGCTGGATGAGCCAACCTCGGCCATGGATCCGGAGAGTGCCAGAATTGTGCGGGATGCCATCCGTGCTCTGCGTTCGGACCAGCGGGCGGTGATTCTTTGCACCCACAATCTGGCCGAGGCTGAAATGCTCGCCGATCAGATTGCCATTATCCGCCGCGGCCGGATTATCTTGAATGATGTGCCGGAGCGGCTTAAGCAGTTGCTTCTCGGACCGGAAGAGTACGAAATCACCCTGCGGAATGGGGCGGGCGTTCCTCCTGAAGTCCTGCCGTTGGGGGTTGTGGTGAGCAGGCAGGAAAACGGCCGTTATGTTTTTCGGATTGATCAGCCGGAAGAAAAAATTCCGCTGCTGCTGAAACGGTTGCTGGACCAACAATTACCGGTACTTTCCTGCGCGCCTGTGCCACGCAGCCTGGAAGAGGCGTATTTGAGGGCTGTCAGCCTGCATGAGGAAAACGGCAATGGAAGCAATTGACATTCGCCCAGCATTGATTATTGCTCAGCGAGAGGTACGCGATCAATTCCGCGACTGGCGGATCATCTTCCCGATTGTGTTTCTGACCCTGTTCTTCCCGTTCTTGATGAATTTCACGGCGCGTCAGCTGCTTAATTTTGTCAATCAATATGGAGCAGGACTGGTTGGTGAACGCTTGATCCCATTTCTGTTGCTGATTACGGGCTTTTTCCCGATCAGTGTTTCGCTGGTGATTGCGTTGGAAAGTTTTGTCGGAGAAAAAGAACGTGGCAGCATTGAACCCCTCTTAACTTCTCCGCTGGCTGACTGGCAGCTATATCTGGGTAAATTACTCTCTTCAACGGTGCCGCCGCTGGTGGGCAGTTTTCTGGGTATGTCGGTCTACATTAGTGGGTTGCTCATCAACCGCATCCCGTTGCCGGATGCAGAAACCCTGCTCCAAATCATCGTCCTGACGATTACCCAGGCGGTGGTGATGGTCAGTGGGGCGGTGGTGGTTTCCACCCAGGCGACTTCGGTGCGGGCTGCCAACCTGCTTGCCAGTTTTATCATCATCCCCATGGCGCTGCTGATTCAAGCCGAAGCGGTGGTGATGTTCTGGGGACGGGATACGCTTTCGTTGTGGTGGATTGTGTTTGGGCTGCTGGTTTTGGCGGTGCTTCTCATTCGGATTGGGCTGGCGCATTTTCAGCGCGAAGAACTGCTGGGTAGAGAGATTGATGTGCTCAATATCCGTTGGATCTGGCGGATCTTGTGGGGTAGTTTTCACGGTGGGGCTCGCAATGTCTTGGATTGGTACCGGAATGTGCTGGGTAAGACTCTCCTTGATCTGCGCGGTAGCTTACTGGCTGCCGTCTTGCTGGCCGTGATTGTGATTATTCTGGGCGCCCAGCAAGCCGACCGTTTTCTTTTGATCTTGCCGGAGGGAGATTTTCAGCAACGCGTTCGCGAATTGGGCTTCAACCTGCCGGTAGGTGGAATTGGGAGCGTTCAGCAAATCTTTTTCCAGAATGTGCGCGCGTTGGTGATTGGACTGTTGTTGGGCTTGTTTTCTTTCGGGGTATTGGGCACACTACCTCTGTTTGCAACCCTTGGTTTGTTGGGGTATTTCACCCGGATTATGGAAATTAATCAATTGCCTGCCGCTCAAATCATCCTTTCGGGAGTGGTGCCTCACGGAATTGTCGAGGTACCGGCAATCCTGCTTTCAACGGCGGCGGTGTTGAGAATTGGCTTTTTACTGGCCACCCCGATGAAGGACAAGACGGTGGGTGAAGTATTTTTGATGGCGATTGCCGGTTGGATGCAGGTGATGGTTGGATTGGTTGTGCCTTTGCTGCTTTTGGCAGCCGTGATCGAATCCTGGATTACGCCGCTGATGATCTTACGCTTATTTGGCTGATTTACCTGCGAATCATTCTTTCTGGAAGGGCAAACGCATGGATCAAATTGTTTTTCTGGGTACCGCAAACGCCATTCCCGCTATCGGTCGGGAGAATACCCATCTGCTCATCCGCCATGAACACGAAGCAATTCTGGTGGACTGCGCTGCCAATCCAATTGTGCACCTGCAGCGCGGAGGGGTCAATCTGGAACAGATCCATCATTTGATTTTGACTCATTTCCATCCCGATCATGTTTCAGGTGCCCCGCTGTTCTTGATGGATTTATGGCTTTTGGGGCGTACAAAACCGCTGTATATTTACGGCCTGGAACACACCCTTACTCGCCTGCAAGCCATGATGGACTTATATGACTGGCGCAGCTGGCCGGGATTTTTCCCGCTCGAATACCGCATTATACCGGAGGTAGAAGGTGCGGCCCTTCTCGAAATGAATGGTCTGGAAATTATCTCCTCGCCGGTTAAGCATCTGCTGCCCACCATTGGTATACGGATTACCTTCACGGATATCCATAAGACAGTCGTCTATTCGAGCGATACCGAACCTTATGAGGCAGTTGTCAGGCTGGCGAAGAAAGCGGATGTGTTGATTCACGAATCGGCCGGGCATTCGATTGGCCATTCTTCGGCGCGCCAGGCGGGGGAAGTTGCCCAAAAAGCCGGCGTGAAAAGTCTGTACCTGATTCACTATCCTGCCAATGTGACCAAAGAGGAACTCATCCGTGAAGCGCGGAGCGTCTTTGGGGGTTCCGTTTTTGTTTGTGAAGACTTTATGGGAATTGACCTGACAAAGGGTGATTAAATCACCAGCCGAGCAGGAAAGGCTCCCATTCGGTATATTCCGTCAGGTGGCGACCGAAAATATACAGGGCAGAAGCAGGCGGTTCAGCAGGCGGACGGAGTAACTGCATGCCGGCTTCGGCCAGCGTGCGGCCGCCTTTGCGGTGATTGCATTGCGGACAGGCGGTAACGACATTCGTCCAGATGTGCTGACCGCCTAAATGGCGCGGGATGACATGGTCAATGGTCAGGTCACCTGCACGCTTACCGCAATACTGGCAGGTGTAATTATCACGGCGGAACACCTCGCGGCGGGTCAGCTTTACCTTGGGGCGCGGACGATGCACCATGTGTTGCAGGCGGATGATCGAGGGGCGTGGGAAGGACGATCCAGCGGTGTGAATCTCCCCCCGTCCATTCATCACCATGGATGCTTTATGTGTCAAAATCAAACCAACCGCACGGCGTAAGTCGCAGACATTGATTGGCTCGAAATTGGCGTTGAGTACCAGCACATTATCCGCCATTGCGACCTCACCTGCAAAATTATAGCACTACCTTTCTACAATCGCTATGAGAAATGGGTTAAGAAGTGTTAATATTGTACAAAGATACGTTTTCGGAGGTGAACGGTGAAAATCCTGATTGCGGGCGGTTCCGGTCTGATTGGCTCTGCTTTGGCCCGTCATTATTTGGAAAAGGGGCAGGAAGTTTACATCCTCAGTCGGCGCGGATCGGCAGCGGTCTTACCGGCGGGTGCTAAAGGAGTAGAGTGGGATGCCCAATCAGCCAAGGGGTGGGGCGACCTGATGAATGAAATGGATGTGGTCATCAACCTGACCGGAGAGAACCTTGGAGCGGGGCGCTGGACAGAGCAGCGCAAACAACGTTTTTACACCAGCCGCATCCAATCCGGTAAGGCGTTAATTGAAGCCATGCGTCAGGCTGTGCGAAAACCCGGTGTGCTGGTGCAGTCATCGGCGGTTGGTTATTACGGGGATGGCGGTGAGCAGGTGCTGGATGAATCCAGTCCGCCGGGTAAGGATTTTCTGGCGGGTTTGTGTGTGGATTGGGAAGATTCAACCCGCGAGGCCGAGTTCATGGGTGTGCGTCGGATTGTTCTGCGCACCGGTGTGGTGCTGGCTGAGGGAGCGGAGGTGTTGAACCGTTTGCTTTTGCCATTCCGCCTGTTTGTTGGAGGGCCATTGGGCAGTGGTAAGCAATGGCTGCCGTGGATTCACATGGCGGATGTGGTCGGAGCGGTGGATTTTCTGGTTGAAAATCCAAATCTTGCCGGGGTTTTCAACTTGAGTGCCCCCCAACCGGTTCAAAATGCCACCTTTGGGAAAACTCTGGCGCGTATTTTACGCCGGCCTTACTGGCTGCCGGTGCCTGCCTTTGCGTTGAAACTGCTCCTGGGCGAGATGAGTAAACTGGTGCTGGAAGGTCAACGAGCCATCCCCAAACGGCTGATTGAGGCGGGTTATCCTTTTCGATTTTCGGAGCATGAAGCTGCACTGCGGGATTTACTGGTCAAGGTTTGAGCGGCTGAAGAGCATTTTGCAGCAGGGTTTCGCCGATGGTTTGCGCCAGTTGAGGGTTGTTTTCTTCCAATACGATGGCAACCGCCAGGGGTGTCCCGCCCCATTGGGGGAGTGTTCCGCCGATAAACCATGTGTAGGTGGTCGAGTCGTATTGCTGGGCCGAAACAGCCTGCCAGATAGGAAAATCCTGAGAAGCAAGGCGATTGACTGCAGCCGAGACGGACTGTTCATTCCCAAAAACTACCACCGGGCTGCCGGAGGGTAAAATGACCCGCCCCTGATGAGGAGTTTCCACCGATACGGCAAGGCGTGGACTGGGACGGGAACCGTTGTTGGTCAATGCGGCGGCGGCCTGTGCCATTTGTAAAGGAGTTACTTTGACCGCGCTTTTCCCAATACTTGCCAATCGGCTGCTGGTCAATTGATCTGCCTGAGAAGGGGGGGCAACATCCAGCCGGATTTCCGGCGCGCTAAAGAAACCCAGAGCGGTGAAAAGTTCACGCATTTGGGCAGTGCTTATCGAGCGGCTCATTTCTACCAGGGCCGCCGGACAGCCGACTTCAATAGCCGTTTCCAGGCTGAGCGGTGTCCGCGGCGGACGGGCGCATGTCAGCATCTGATTGTCGTGAATATAAGAAAGGTTGAGCGGCAAGACCGGGAGACTGCCTTTTTCGCTTAAGTAGGCATACAGGAACGGTCCCACAATCGTTGCCGTGGGATACTGACCCTGCGTAGCGCGGTTGACAAAAGGTGCAGCCGGATTGTTGAGCCATTCAAGGTAGCGGTCATCGAGCTGATTGGGGTCGTAGGAAGGGTGAGAGGCAATTGTCAGGATCTCGCCGCTGCGGGCGTTTAGTAAAACAACTGCGCCGCGGTGATTTTCCATCAGACCGTCCGCAACCCGCTGTAATTCCAAATCGAGACTGAGGCGCACGTCCAGTCCGTCGGGTGGCTGGGAGTACATCAGTTCTGCCAGCCAGATGCGCGAAGCGGGGTTGCCCTGCAGTCCGCTCAGGTAACCATCGAGGGAGGCTTCCAGCCCGGCCTTTCCGAAGCGAGGATTGATGTAGCCAATCGTGTTTCCCAAAGGCGGGTAGAGCAGCACACGGTCAAGACTACCGCGTTCACCGGTTGTGGTGGCAATCCTCTCGCTGCGCCGGTCGAGCAGATCACCCCGCGGGACAAAGCGTAAATTGACCATCCAGCGGTTGTTATCGGGGCGGGCCAGTAAGTTATCCGCACGGACGATACTCCACCAGCCAGCGATGGCGGCAAGTGCGGCAAAACCTGCCAGGAAGAGAGCAGTAACCCAGGTGTAAGCGCGCGGCTGTTGGATCGGCAACGGCGGCTGGGTGTGCGGCTGGCTGGCCCAAAGCAGCATTCCCACGGCAATGAAACTGGTAACCAGCGATGAGCCGCCGTAGGAAACGAATGGCAGGGTAACCCCGGTGAGGGGTAGAAGGCGCAGGTTGCCTCCCATAATCAAAATAGCCTGAATGGCGAAGTAAATCCCGATGCCTGCCGACAAGAAGCGCTGGAAGGTGGTGCGCGCCGCAAGTGAAATACCAATACAGCGGTAGGTCAGAAGGGCAAACAGTGCGATTAATCCCAGAATCCCCGCCAAACCAGTTTCTTCGGCGATTGCCGCGGCAATGAAATCGGAGTGAGCGACCGGTACCAGCCCGGGACTGCCAAGCCCGATTCCCGTACCCAGCAATCGGCCGGCAGCAACCGAGATCAATGATTGCACAACCTGAAAAGAGCGGTTGACCGGGTCTGCCCAGGGGTTCAGCCAGGTTTCGATGCGCAGGCGGATAACGTCAAAGACCAGCGTTCCGGCAAGTGCGGCTGCCAGCAAGAACAAACCGCTGATGATCAAAATCCTTCTCCGTCCGGAAGCCAGAAAGATCACAAAAGTATAAATCCCTAAAATCAGGGTTGCAGCACCCAGATCACGCTGAAGGACCAGCATCAGGGCTGCCGAGGCGGTCATGATTAAGGTGGGGGCGAGGAGTTCGGGCAGCCGAAAGTGAAAAGGAATCCGCTCAGCCAGATAGGCAGCCAGATAAACCACCAGCAGCAGTTTTAATGGCTCGGAAGGCTGGAAATACAACCCGCAACATCCCAGCCACAAGCGCGGACCTTCGCCTGCCGGGTATGTACCCAGTAAAAAAGTTAAACCGGTCAGCAGCAGGCCAATTGTCAACCAGAGATATTTGTAACGCCGCAGCCAGATGAATACTCGCGGGTAGCGACTGATCAGAATCAGCAAGATGATTCCAACACTCAGCCAGAGGGTTTGGCGATAGCCCAGAGATTCATCCAACCGGTAAATGGTGACCAATCCCCAACCACTCAACAAGCTGGTGAGGGGCAAAAGATACGGATCGTGTTCTTCAAACTGGCGATTGAGAAGGCGGTAAGCCAGACTGAACAGCACCAGCCAGCCTGCCCAGCCAATCCAGTGCAGCCAGCGGTACCCTACCTGAAAAGTGTGCAATCTGACGGCGGGGGAGAGGGTCAGAATCAGGCTGGAGAGAGTTACCGCCAGCGCAGAAATCCCCATCAGCCGGCGCTCCAGTGAATTTTGCAAAGTGGCAGCCGGAGGGAAGAGAAAGTTCACGGTTTGAGGTATTTATCCACCAGCAAGGCCAGTTTTTGGCGGGTTTCCGGCGGGATGCGAGCGGGATCGGTGATCAGCGCTTTTTCCAGTGCGCGGCTACATTCGCAATCGGTATTTTCATCCAATCGGGCTGCCAGCGTGCGAATGGCCTGTTGGGCTGCTGCAGTATTTTGGGAGAGAGTGCGGATGACCATTTCGACATTGACCGGTTCTTCAGCCAGATGCCAGACATCATAATCCGTAATGTGCGCCAGGCTGGCGTAGCACATTTCCGCTTCGCGTGCCAGAAAGATCTCCGGACAGGTGGTCATGCCGATGATCGAAATGCCCCACGCCCGGAAGAGATGCGATTCGGCGCGGGTTGAAAACCGCGGGCCTTCAATGGTGATGAACGTCCCGCCCTGATGAGTTTCAACGCCGGTGCTGAGAGCAGCTTCATACAGCTGACGGGAGAGACTGGCACAATACGGGTCTGCTGTGCTGATGTGAGCGACCAATCCCTCTCCGAAAAATGAACGTTTACGGTCACGGGTGAAGTCAATCACCTGATCGGGAATAACGAAATTGCCGGGTTTGTAATCGTGGCGCAGTGATCCGCAGGCGCTGACGCCGACCACAAAACGCACCCCCATCTGTTTCAGGGCGTAGATGTTGGCGCGGTAATTCACTTCTGATGGGAGAATGTGATGGCCAATCCCGTGGCGGGCGAGAAACGCAACCCGTGTGCCTTCCAGACTGCCAAGCAGGATCGGTGCGCTGGGTTTGCCAAAAGGCGTGGTGACTTCAACCGATTGAACATCTTCCAGCCCTTCAAAATGATACAGGCCGGAGCCGCCGATGATTCCCAAAATGGCTTGTTGACTCATGCTAATCTCCCTTTGCTTCAATTGGATTTTTTTGGTTCCATTTCAATTCGGAAAGTGAGCTGACCGCAGCGCAGTTCGTCACCGGGAACGAGCACTGCCCGGGCAGTCAAGCGCTCGCCGTTCAGGTAACTCCCGTTGGTCGAATTCAAATCCTCAACCCACCACTGGTTTTGTTGATAGGTAAAACGGGCATGACGGGCAGAAACTGTTTCATCTGGCACACTCAGGTGGCAAAGCGGATCGCGTCCCAGAATGACCTCACTGGTCTGAAAACGGGTTACTTCCTCGGCTGGCCCATCAAGCGGGGTGATCAATAAGGCGGGGATGCTTTCGTGGGTAAGTTCCTGCGTTCTTCCGCGCAAGTCGCGCCAGATCACGCTGAACGCCCAGTACAAGAAAGCATATAACGCAAGGGTAAAAAGGATGCGAAGGATGAGAACCAGAATACCGCTCATGCTGGCATTATACTGGAGGTTGGGCAGGGGATGTACCGCCAACGGAGGTGGATTCTCCGCCATCTTCGCCATAAATCAGAGTGAAACCGGCCAAAGAGATGACATCACCCGGGAAAAGAGTGGTCTGGGTGATGCGCTTACCATTGACAAAAGTCCCTCCGGATGAGTTGAGATCGAAAAGGAGGGTCTGATTTTTCGTGCGGCGAATTTGAGCATGTGTGCGAGAAACCCGCAGGTCTTCGATGACCAGCTGGTTATCACTGCGCCTGCCGATGTTGATGACCGGTTGATCCAAGGGGAAAAACCGGCTGCCATGCAGAATCAAGTAAGCCCGGCTGGCGAATGTGGAAGGATCGGCTTCGCTTTCGACTGGGAGGTGCAAGACAGCCGTGGAACCCGGCAGGGTATCCTGATAGGCAGCGGTGATGCGGGGTTTGCCGGGTGGTTGGCGTGGGTCGCCGACCACCTGAATCACGGGCGGTGCAGCAAAGGATGCGCCTGCTTCACGCACGGTTTCGAGCAAGGCCTGGTTCAACCAGTTCAGCCAGTCGGGGTTGTTTTGCCATGTGGCTGCTTCTTGTGGGTGCATGGCAAATACCAGTACATTTGGCAAGGGCTGGTTATCCTGATTTTCTACCAGCAGTTGTTCACGCAAAGCTTCGACGATTTGAACCGCAAGATTGGGGTGCTCCCTGCGCCAGGTCAATGCCGCAAGCCGGTTTTCGATCAGATCTTTCAGACGGGATTCGATTTCATCAAGGCGTGATTTCATACTTTATAATTATAAGACCAGTCGAGGGAAGAAGATGAATAAAGCGGGATTTGAGGAACTTCAACATACTGCAGATTGGGCATTGAGGGTTTGGGCGCCCGACCGGGCCGAGCTGTTCCGGCAGGCTGCGATGGGGATGAACACCCTGATGGGATTGAAGTTAGAAGGCCAACCCATTCGGCGGGTTGATCTTCAACTGACCGCCGAGGACGATGAAAGTTTGCTGGTTGCTTTTTTGAATGAAATCCTGTTCTATCTGGAAATTGACCGAATCGGGTTCGAGGATTTTCCCTTAAAATTAAATGGCAACAGGTTGGATGCCGAATTGTGGGGCAAACCAATCCGCAGCATCGAAAAACCGATCAAGGCAGTCACCTTTCACAATCTCGTCGTGCAACATAGCGCAGAGGGATTGGAAGCCCGATTGGTGTTTGATGTGTAGCGAGGTGCGCCATGATTCGAATACAAGACCTGAACAAAATCAGCGATTATGAGTGGGAGATTCCAAAGTCGTATCGGCAAGATATGCGCGTAGCCGTGCGGTTGTTTGTTACCCGGCGGCTGCTGGAAGCCGCATTGCAAGATTTATCCATTGAACAGGCGATTAATGCAGCAACCCTGCCGGGAGTAGTTGAACCGGTGGTGGTCATGCCGGACATGCATCAGGGGTATGGGTTTCCAATTGGGGGAGTTGCGGCAACCCGTTACCCAAACGGAGTCATTTCACCGGGGGCAATTGGTTATGACATCAACTGCGGCGTGCGTTTGCTGGCTTCGACTATTCCTTTAGAAGCAGCCGAAGAACGTTTGGATGATCTGGCCAATGCGCTCAATCATTATTGTCCCAGTGGTGTGGGCAGTGAGGGATCCATCCATCTGACCACTGCCGAACTGGATGCGGTCTGCCGTCAGGGAGCGCGCTGGGCGTTGAAAAAGGGCATGGCCAGTGAGGAAGACTTACGCCGTACCGAGGAAAACGGCTGCCTGGAAGGGGCTGATCCGGCTAAGGTCAGTCAGCGTGCAAAACAGCGCGGCATGGCTCAGCTGGGAACGCTTGGAGCGGGCAATCACTTCATCGAGGTGGATGTGGTTGATCAAATTTTTGACGGAGAGGCTGCCGCGGCAATGGGTTTGCAGGAAGGTATGTTGGCCCTGATGATTCACTGCGGTTCGCGCGGGTTTGGCCATCAAATCTGTACGGATTATGTGCAGGACTTGCAATCGGCCGTGAGGCGGTATGGCATTCAGCTACCCGACCGCGAACTGGTTTGCGCGCCGTTAGATAGCCCGGAGGGTCAAAATTATCTGGCTGCCATGCGCTCGGCGGCAAATTACGCATTTTGCAACCGTCAGATACTGGCTTACCACGCCCGGCGTGCCTTTGAGGAGGTGTTTGCCGGAAGCGGTCTGCGCTGGCAGTTACATCAGGTGTACGACATTGCCCACAACATGGGCAAGGTGGAGACTCATGAAGTGAATGGCCGGAAATTGAAAGTTTGTGTGCATCGCAAAGGGGCTACCCGCGCATTTGGGCCGGGTCACCCGGAACTGCCGGATGCCTACAAACCCATCGGCCAGCCGGTATTGGTACCGGGCAGCATGGGTACGGCTTCCTGGGTGCTCATTGGAACGGAAGACAGCATGGCGCGTTCGTGGGGCTCAACCTGTCATGGGGCAGGGAGAGTGCTCAGCCGCAATAAGGCGAAAAAAGATTTTCGTGGCGAGCGGTTGCGGAATGAATTAGAACAGTCCGGTATTCACGTGCGGGCTGGCTCGATGTCCGGTCTGGCAGAAGAAGCCCCAATGGCCTACAAGGATGTGGATGAGGTGGTCGAAACCGTCAGCGGGGCAGGGATTGCCCGAAAAGTTGCCCGGCTGCGTCCGGTAATTGTCATCAAGGGCTAATCCTGATCGGTGCCTTCCGAGACGGGTGTGCTGATGGGGGCGGTTCGGGCACGGGTCAATTCAATCAGGGCTTTTACCGGCAGACGGATATTCAACCCGCGCTGTCCGCCGGAAATGTGAATTTTCTCATGCTGCAGGGCGGCCTCATCCAGGACTACCAGAAAACCACGCTGCAGTAAAGCCAGTGGTGAAATGCCACCAGCCTGTAAGCCGGTCAGCTGCTCGGCTTCGCGCTGAGTAGGGAGTTTTAATTTTTTCTCCCCGATGAAGGCTGCCAGTGCCTTTAAGTCAACTTGATGGGGGGCGGGAATGACTGCCAGGATAGGCTTGCCGCCTTTTTCTCGGGTGACGACAATCGTTTTGTAAATCCATTGCGGGTCAACGCCTAATAATCGGGCGGTCTCCATCCCGCTGATTTTTTGATTGGGTAATTCAAAGGCTTCAAAGGGGATTTTTTTAGCGGTTAGAAGGCGGGTAACGTTGTTTGTGACCATTGTGACCCCTTGAATGGGACGGTACGCCAACGTGGCGGGCGCAGGTAAATCGGGTTGCTGAAAATCCATCCGCGCCGCTTACCCAGATAGTTGAGGTAGCACTCCACCCGGTAAACCCCCGGCTCACGTGTGATATGGGTGCAAACCTCGTGGGTTGTCCAGGTCTTGATGACTTTTCCGTCTTTCAACAAGTTGCACTCACTCTTCAGCGGTAATTTGATTTGGAGCGTGATAGCGCTGTCCATCATCAATTCATCACCCATGATCGCCCTGCCATTTTTTCCCTGAGCGGTAAATCGGAAACCCCGCGTCGAAGCCGGCAGGTCGTATCCTATAAAACAATGCCCTTGTTGAAATGCTTGATAAATCATTTTGCGGTCGGCGGTCAAATCACCGCTGAGTGGATGGGGTGTGAGGAGGTGAGTGTTGATGGCGCGGAAGTGAAATTCATATGGGTAAATCGTTTTGCGAATTGGCCCAACCCGAATATTCAGCGCGTGCGCATCCGAGCCGCCAATTGCAACAACCTTTTGGCCCTGTGCCAGCAGATCATCCCAGCGCGCCAATACCTCCGGGTGAGGTCCGTGTGCGAGGTATTGGGGGAAAAAGCCATAAAAAATAGCATCCGCCCAATTTTTGATATGAGTTTTGAGTTCACTCAACCCATTCCATAGTTCAAGACCGGTATAACCGGTTACCTGCCAGTCCTCCCAGGAGATGTCATCCTCGTGGAAGAGTGTTAGCGCCGGGTCGCGGGGGTGAGCGATGAAGGAAAGCCCGCCGTTTTCACGGATGCGGTCAATCAGGCGCTGGGGGTCGTCTGCGAAACGGGCCATTTCGCGGTTGCAGCCCAGCACCATCAGGTGCGATTTTTGCGGCAGGCGGGCTTGATCGTGAACTTCTTCGCCAATCAGCATCAACAGGGTTTTCCCGTTCTTTCGGTGATAGCCTTCAAAGCCATTGACCAGTACGTTGTGATCGGTTACGATGACCACATCTAAACCCGTTTCGAGGGCAGCCCGGGCAATATCCGCGTGAAGACCGCTGCCATCCGAATAACGCGTGTGCATGTGTAGATTGGTGACCAGTTCGTGCATGATGGTTGACGATTTCCACCCTGAAACGGTATAATCGGGTCGTTCAAGATTAAGGAGGAACGAGCGTGGTAAATTACATTGACATTGCTTTGATTATAATCTCAATCGCGTTGATTGCGAGCGTGATCTTTCAAAACAAAGGTGTTGGTCTCGGTGGCTTGACCGGTGCAGACAGCAGTCAGGTGTTCACGGCTCGGCGCGGTTTGGAAAAAACCGTTTTCCTGATCACCATCGGGCTGGCGATTCTGTTTGTCATCCTCACCCTCCTTTCGGTAGCCATTGGTTCCTGAATTAAACAGCAGGGATTCACGATCAGGATATAGTCCATACAGTTAAGGGCGATTGGCACCTTTCTGGGGAGATCGCCCTTTTAGGTTTACCTGAAAATGAAAAAATTTCGCTGGCAAATTCTCATCATTCTTCTGACCGGCCTGGTGGTTGGCATTTTGCTGCTCAGTGAGCAGCCCGAAGGGGTAACCCAGATTGTGCCAGAACCGGTCACGGGTGGATTTTATACCGAAGCGTTGATTGGGTCTCTGCAACGCTTAAACCCGTTACTTGATTTTTACAATCCGGCTGACCGTGACATTGACCGCCTCCTCTACAGCCGACTGCTTTCCTTTGATGAACGGGGTATTCCGGTGCCGGATTTGGCCGCTTCCTGGGGAATTTCTCAGGACGGTACTATCTACAACTTTGAAATACGTCCCGATGTCAAGTGGCATGATGGCCAGCCACTGACTGCAGCGGACATTGTGTTTACCATTGAAATGTTACGCAACGGAGGGGAAATTGTGCCGGAAGACCTACAGCGCTTCTGGCGTGATGTGGAAGTTGTCCAATTGAGCGATACGCTGATCCAGTTCAAACTCCCGGAACCGTTTGCTCCCTTTCTGGACTATCTGACGTTTGGGGTTGTTCCTCAGCATTTGTTAGGAAACCGAACGATTGACCAGATCAGAGATTTACAATTTAACATTGAGCCGGTTGGTTCCGGACCTTACCGTTTTGATCAGTTGATTGTTGAGGACGGTCAAATAGCGGGGGTTTCTCTGCTGGCCTTCGAGGATTATTACGGCAAAAAGCCGTTCATTCCGCAGGTCATCTTCCGCTATTTTCCAGATGCGGCATCGGCTTTGCAGGCCTATCAAGGTGACCGGGTAATGGGAATCAGCTCGATCAGTGAGGATGTGCTTTCCACAGCGCTGGCCGAACGGGATTTAGCCATTTACACCGGTCGAAAACCGGAACTCGGTCTGATTCTTTTCAACCTAAAAAATCCTGAAGTTGGCTTTTTGCAAAAACCTGAAGTGCGGAGAGCGCTTTATCTGGGAATTAATCGTCAGTATCTGGTGGACCGGATACTGGGTGGGCAGGCCATTCTGGCAGACGGCCCAATCTTCCCGGGGACGTGGGCGTATTACGACGGTTTACCGCGAGTGAACTACGATCCGGAGCGAGCCCGTCAGATTTTGATTGACGCCGGTTACACTCTACCAGCCGAGGGTGGAGATGTGCGCATCGGCAAGGAGGGAGATGCGCTTCAATTCACCATGCTGGTGCCGGATACAGCCCGTTCCCGCGCTCTTGCCGAAGCGATCCAGCAGGACTGGGCAGCATTGAATGTCCAGGTTACAGTGGAGTATCTGCCTTACCCCGACTTAATTGAGCAGCATTTAACCCCGCGGGATTATCAGGCTGCTCTGGTAGATCTGAATTTTACCCGCTCCCCTGATCCAGACCCTTACCCCTTCTGGGACTCTGTTCAGGCGACCGGCGGGCAAAACTATGCTCAATGGGATCACAAAATTGCCAGTGAGTATCTTGAAGAGGCCCGCATTACCATTGATCTGAATGAACGCGCGCGGCTTTACCGTAATTTTCAAGTGATCTTTGCCGAGGAGCTACCGGCTCTTCCACTGTTTTATCCCGTTTATAACTACGGGGTGGACCGTCAGGTGCAGGGAGTACGGATGGGGCCTCTGCTGGAAAGCAGTGATCGCTTTGCTACCGTGCTGGAATGGTACCTCTCCAGCCGTCCGGCAGCCGTGACCCCGACTCCGTAGATGCAGGACGGATCTTGATGGATATTCTTTCGCATGATGCGGCTTTTCTTCGCTCCGCTGCGGAGGTTCTGGAAGATTACCTGCTTTCAGATGTGTTGTTCTGGCCGTTACAGCGAGAAAAAGGAACAATGCTGGGGGGTGATTCCGATCAACTGACCCCCGGTAATTTACTGCTCAGTCGGGCTCGATTGGGTGATGCTGCCTCTGCTGATCCTTCACTGGCAGGTGCTTTGAGCCAGATTGAGAAAATACGCCGGGAATGGAAATCGGCCTGGCTGAATAAATGCGAGAAAGAATGGGATCAGCGGATGAGGCTCTGGATGCACTATCTGGATGAGCTGAAAAGAGAATCCTCACCAATTCTGCCTGCGGATTTCGCTTTTCATGTGCGGCAGCGAGTGATCCTGCATCTGTTAGGTTTGGAAATGAGCGTTCTGCCCGCCGAGAAGAAAACGATGCTGCAAAATGCCGATGATCTCCTCCGTTCGATAAGTCAAGCCGGCGAGTTTGTCTGGCAAAAGAATCTACAGGGGCACTTTCCTGTTTCGACTTTCTGGTATCTTTATCTGAAAACGGGAAAGGAAAAAAACGGATGAGTAGAAAAAGATTTTTTACCGGGAATGGCGATAATGGCACAACCGGTCTGCTGGGGGAAGGGCGCGTTTCGAAAAATCACCTGCGGATTGAAGTGCTCGGTTCCCTCGATGAAACAACGGCTGCATTGGGATTTGCACGAAGTCTGACGGGGGATCAAAAGATTGCCCAGGTAGTCCTTCAAATTCAGCGCGAGTTGTATCAATTGATGGCGGAAGTTGCAGCCACTCCCGAAAACGCCGGGCAGTTTCGGGTCATTTGTGCCGATCATGTGCGGTGGCTGGAACAGCAGGCCGATGAATTGAGCGAAGCCATCGAACTGCCGCGCGAATTCATTGTGCCGGGGGATACTCCAGCCGCGGGAGCGTTCAGTTTAGCGCGTACCATTTGCCGACGGGCAGAGAGACGGGTGGTAGAATTGAACGAACAGGACAGCCTGGGCAATCCTCATATTATTCCCTATCTTAACCGCCTGTCTTCGTTGTGTTTTGTGCTGGAATTATACGAAACTCAAATTCATGGAAATGCCCGCCCTACACTGGTAAAACACCATCAACCATGACCGGAACTTTGATTAACGTCGTGACCATTTTGATTGGCGGTCTGCTGGGTTTAGTCCTTGGCAGCCGGCTGCCGGAACGGCTGCGCCAGACGGTGATGGCCGGGCTGGGACTTTTCACTTTTGCATTTGGGCTAAAAATGTTTCTGGATACCCAAAATGCACTGGCGGTTTTGATCAGTTTACTGCTGGGGGCGGTGATTGGCGAGTGGCTGCGGATCGAGGATGGGTTGAGAAGCGTCGGGCGCTGGTTGGAAACGCGCTTTACCAGGAGCAGCGACCCGGCACAGGATAACCGCTTTGTGCGCGGGTTTCTGACCGCTTCGCTGGTTTTTTGTGTTGGCCCGATGGCCATTCTCGGCTCCATTCAGGATGGGTTGACCGGTAATTTTCAAACCCTGGCGGTCAAGGCAATTCTGGATGGCTTTGGGGCGCTGGCATTTGCCTCAACCTTGGGAGTAGGGGTGCTGTTTTCAGCGGTTGTGCTGCTCGGTTACCAGGGCGGCATCAGTCTGATGGCAGCCCAGCTGCAAGCGCTGATTACTCCTGCCATGATGCAAGAATTGAACGCTACCGGCGGGGTCATTTTGCTGGCGATTGCGATTGGCAGTCTGCTGGAGATAAAGCCGATTCGCGCCGGCAACTTTCTGCCGGCGCTGGTCATTGCTCCATTGATGGTCGTTCTAATGCAAGCGTTGGGGGTTTATTGAAATCAGGGATTCAGTTTGGCCAGTTCTTGTTCAATAGTGTCAAAGAGTTCTGCCTGACCGACTAATTGACCGTTGACATTGAAAGTGGGCGTACCGGTCACACCCAAGCCGCTGGCGTAACGGGCATCATCGAGTACCCGCTGCTGATACTGGCGGCTGTTATAGCAGCGGTCAAAGGCAGCCGTATCCAGACTCAACTGGCGGGCAATACCTTTGAGCATTGCATCGTTCAATTCTGCGCCAAAATTGGCAAAGACATAGTCATGATATTCCCAGAATTTGCCCTGATCGAGCGCGCAATAAGCCGCCTCGGCAGCCCGGTACGACTCCGGGCTGATAAAGCTGAGCGGCACATATTTGAAATAAACTTTACCGGTAGCAACGTACTCTTCGACCAACCGTTTTTCAGACCTCTCCCAGAAATCCCGGCAGTGAATGCACTTAAAGTCCGAGTACTCTTCGATTTTGATGGGGGCGTTTGGGTCTCCAACGGCTTGACCGTCCATTTGTGGGCGGTTGATGATCTCCGGTTTGGCAATCCGGTCCGCGCTGGCAGGTTGATTGGATACAATCAATAAAGCTGCAATGGCAATTGCCACAACCGAAATGACGCTGATCAGGATGATCCGGTTACGCTGTTCCTGTTTGCGGCGTTGTTCACGTAATGCGACCTTCCGGCTGGCTTCTTTCGCTTTCGCGGGCATTTTTCCTCCGTACATCGGCAAAATTGTTTAATGTTGAACAAATTTTGCCATAAATGGTTTTATTTGTCCAGTTGTTATACAGCCGGTTGATACACCCAAACAGAAAAGCTTTGTCCACTCCGTTGAAAGCCGATTTTCTGGTAAAGGGATAAAGAGGCGTGATTATCATCCTGGGTGTTGACGGATAATTCCCAACATTGATCGCGTTTGCAGCGCTGGATTAAATCGGCTACCAGTGCATAACCAATATTCCGGCGCATAAAAGAGGGATGGACTGCCAGCCTTGCCAGATGGATGGAAAAAAGGTTCGAGGTGCTGATTTGAAAACCGACGATTTTTTCGTCCATTTCGGCAACGGTGGCATACCGGGCGCGTTGAAAGGAAATCTCAATCTGAGAGAGCGAGTTTTGCCAAATCGGTTCAAAGGCTTGCTGGTCAATGGTGGCAACCTGTGGCAGGTCATCTTCCTCCATCGGGCGGATAAATACAAACGGGGGAATGGTTAAGTCCTTGTCGTCCCCTTCCAGCTCCCGGTAGAGGGTTATAATGGCTTGATGGTAGTGAAATCCGCCATCTTTCAAAAGCGGTATCAGCCATTCTTTCAATCCCAAGGCGGCAATGGTTGGAAGGGAATCGGGAGCAAAATCTCCTAAACTTTTAGTAAAGAGGGTTTTCCAGTGTTCATCTGGCGAAATTCCCCGCCGGCAGGCGTAAATCCGCAGCCATGCAATTCCGGGAGGGTCTTCAATCAGGGCAAGCGCTGCGCGAATACCCTCTTTATCCTCTGCCACCCAAAAGGGTTGTTTGTCGAGCCAGTCTAATGGTGACGACCAGTCCAGATGGTAAAAGACATGATTGGCGTAATTGAGTTCAGCCGAAAGTTGTAGACGATCCTGTGGTGTGGCGCGGCGGATTTGAAAGTGCTCGGACATAAAAATTCGTCAAAAGGCAATGACTATTCCACTCCGCTTAAGCGGCGGATGATACCCATCAAATTCCGCAATAAGCGGTCTTTGAAAGATAATTTCGTCTTTTGTTCCAGGGCAGCATCCATGCTGACGAGCGATTCAATGCGTTTCCCTTGGCGTAATTGAATGGCTGAAATGCGCTGCAAGACGTAGGCGCGCATCTCTTTTTCTTGAATTTGCTTGAACAGCGCCGCCGATTGGGTGAATAATTCCAGGGCTTCATCCAACCGTTTCAGATCTTCCAATGCGCTGGCCAGATTGGCGAGAGCCATTGCCTGCCGTTTGAGATCCCCGGCTTTTGCGAAAATTTGATCGGTACCAAGGGCTGCCTGATAGGCTTGCTGTGGTTTTCCGGCTTTGAGTAAGGCTACGGAGAGGTTGTTCTTCATTTCCGCCTGTTGAAGGATCTGGCTTTCGTCCGTCAGGGCTTCCACTGCTGCAGAAAAGGCAATCGCAGCCGTTTCGTAATCCTCGTTCTGATAGGACTCCCATGCTTTTTGAGTGATGTTCTGAACGTCAACCTCGGACATGATTTTCCCCTCGTGCCTAACTTCTAATAGGTGATTTCCAGCAATCCTTCGGCAACTGCTCGCAATTTTTCCACAGAAAGTTCACTCAGGCGCATGGCCAGTTTCAGGTAGGGCAGGTTCACCGGTTTGCAGATGAATTCGCGGACGTCTTCTGGCAATTCCATGAAGCGCTGCATGGCGAGTCTTTCCCTCCGCCACTGCCCAATCGGCCCACGCTGGTCAAACAATTCTTCCATGCGAATTTGGAGGTGGTCGGTGAGGATTTCCAATTCGGGCAGGGGAATGGATTTTTCTCCCAATTCATAGGCTTCGATCCGTTCTTTGGGTAAAGCGGTCTTTTCCTCCATCTGCTGCAAGGTAAGATTTAGAGTCTGGCGTGCCATGCGCAAGCGAGCGCCAATGATTTTGTGACGCAAAGAAACGTACGCCGGGGCTTGTTCAAATGGCTCTTGCATGCCTTGCCCAAGCAGGGATTGGGCGCTCCAAAAATGCTCCAGGGGAATATCGAGGTAGTAGGCAAAGGCCTCCAATTGAGGAAGGGAAGGGGCAAGCAACCCGGCTTCAACCTGTTCGTATTGTTCAGGAGATATTCCCATCACTCTGGCGCATTGTTCGACACTGCGATTGCGGGAAATCCTGGCGTCGTAAATCAATAAACCCAGTTTTCGGGTTCTCAGTTGGGTTGCCTGCTGGATGGTTTTCATGAAACACCTCACCGAAACGGGATGAACGAATCGTTCACCTCATTATAGCATTGCCCGAAAAAATTTTTTACCTTCGGCGTCCCAGCATACTGCTCAAATCGGCTCCGAACACTTCCGGCCCCAGTTTAAATCCGGCCGCTTCCAGGCGCGGCATAAAGAGCGGGCGAATACCGGTTGGTTTGAGTTCGCCGATCACTTTACCATCAGGAGCGATACCGGTTTGCTGGAATTTGAAGATGTCGGTCATCACTACGGTTTCACCTTCCATGCCGGCGATTTCGGTGATTGAGGTTACTTTTCGCGTACCATCTTTGAGGCGTGTTTGCTGGATGATCATATCAATGGCTGAGGCAATTTGTTCGCGGATGACACGTACCGGCAAATCCATGCCTGCCATCAGGCACATCGTTTCAAGGCGTGAAATGGCATCCCGCGGCGAATTGGCGTGCAACGTGGTCAGAGAGCCGTCGTGGCCGGTGTTCATGGCTTGCAGCATATCCAGTGCTTCTCCGCCGCGCACCTCACCGACAATGATTCGGTCGGGGCGCATCCGAAGCGCATTGCGTACCAAATCGCGAATGGTGACCACGCCTTTGCCCTCACTATTCGGCGGCTTGGTTTCCAGCCGGACGACATGCTCCTGTTGAAGTTTCAATTCGGCGGCGTCTTCGATGGTCACAATCCGCTCTTCTTCGGGAATGAAACCGGAAAGGACATTCAATAAGGTGGTTTTGCCGGAGCCGGTGCCACCGGAAATGATTATGTTCAGGCGTGCCATCACGCAGGCGCGGATAAATTCTGCCATGGTTGGCGTGAGGGAGCCAAAGCGGATCAATTCTTCAATGGAGAGTTTCTCCTTTTGAAACTTGCGAATGGTAATGGTCGGGCCGTCAATGGCAACCGGCGGAATGACGGCATTGACCCGTGAGCCGTCCGGCAAGCGGGCATCCACCGTGGGGCTGTCCGGATCAATCCGCCGCCCCAAAGGCAAGATGATTTTCTCGATGATGCGCATGACGGCGGCATCGTCTTCAAAAGCAATGTTGGTTTTGAGGATTTTGCCTTTTTTCTCGATGTAGACCTTTTTTGCGCCGTTGACCATCACCTCGCTGATTTCCGGGTCATCCAAAAGCGGTTGAAGGATGCCGAACCCGAGCAGTTCATCCATGATTTCGCGGAAGAGTTGATCGCGCAGGGTGGTCGGCAGACTGATTTTCAGACCGTTATAGGCCTGAGTGAGCAGTTGAGAGACCACCTTGCGGCGGTCTTCGGTCAGACGAGGATTGTTTTCCAGTTCCCGCGAAATTAAGGTGATCAGGTGGTTTTTTAATTTGGCAATTTCAGCAGCGTGTTGGGAGGGAATGGCCGGGTTCATTGCTCACCTGCCTGATTTTGTTTCAATTCGCTTTGGGGCAGCACCCATTCGATGTTGGCGACATTGACCGCCACAAAAGCACATTCGTATATGAGGTTTTTCCCCTCACGATCGAAAATTTTTGCCTGTGTAACCGCCAAAAATGCGGTGGTGCGGTCCAATTCGTCCTTCAGGCGGTCCTCAGGGCGGACATGAACGCGTCCGTAAATGCAACTGGTAGGAGTCTGGATGACGACATCAACCGGTTCTTTGGTGACAACCTGCGTAAAAATCTTTCCTTTTTCTTCAAAGTTGGCGAACATAATGACTTTGGCCTTTCTTTCAGGAATGGGTTGCCTGGTCGGGTGCCGGCATTAAGTACCCCAAACCGGAACGGGTGACAATGTGTTGAGGGTTGTGAGGGTCATCTTCCAGTTTCTGGCGCAAGCGGGCAATGCTGACCCATAAAATTTCCTTATCCTCACGGTAGGATTCGCCCCACACAGCGGTGAGCAGCTCTTCGGCGGTCAGGATGCGCCCGGCATGCTGGGCAAATTGTATCAACAGGCGGTATTCCGTAGCCGAGAGATAAATCTGGCGGTCATCTTTCCAGACTTCAGCCCGGGCAAAATCAATGCGCAGATTTTTGTGGGTGAAGTAGCGATTTTGAATGCCGTGTTGGGGGGTTTTTGCCCGGCGGAGCACAGCCCGCACCCGCGCAACCAGTTCGGTAGCCGAGAATGGTTTGGTAACATAATCATCCGCGCCGACGTTCAAACCTTTAACCCGATCCTGTTCTTCTCCCCGAGCGGTCAACATAATTATAGGCACGTCCGAAAACTGGCGGATGCGTTCACAAGTGCTGAATCCATCCAGGCGCGGCATTGCCACATCCAGAATAATCAGGTCGGGCTGACGGGAGGTCACCAGCTCAATGGCTTCCTCGCCATCTCGTGCTGCAATAACTTCGTACCCCTCGGTTTCGAGGTTGACCCGCAGCAGATGCCGGTACAGTTGTTCATCATCAACCACCAAAATTCGGGTGCCCATTTTTTATCCTCCTTCGGTCACTTCCGCCTGCCATAAACAGGTGGGATTTTCATTCTATGGTTTCGGGTAAGATAATGTGGAAGGTAGTGCCTTCCCCAACTTTGGATGTCAGCGTGATTTCGCCATGGTGAGCCTGAATGATTTGACGGCAAATGAAAAGACCCAGTCCGGAGCCGTGTACATTGGTTTGCTGATCGGGAACTCGGAAAAAGCGGTCGAAAATTCGTTCCTGATACTTTTCGGGAATGCCCGGGCCTTCGTCCCGGATATCTACTTTCACACCGTTCTTTATGGATCGGATTGTAATGTAGACCGGTGAAGCGGGTGCGTATTTTTCAGCATTGGTGAGCAGATTTTCAAACACCTGAACCAGACGACGGGGATCGGCCTGGATCGGTTTGAGTGGTTGTTCAATATCAGTATGAATGACCAGTCCGGGATGATGCAAGGCAAGGCGGGTTAACAGGTCGTTGACCAGCGATTCGAGGCGCACCTGTTGAAAGTTCATCACAATTTGACCGGCCTGCAATTTTGCCGAATCGAGAAGGTTGGCAATCAGATCCTGCAGTCGGTCGGTTTCGTTGTCAATAATGGATAAAAACTCCCGCTGAGTTTTTTCATCCCAGTTAGCATCGGTACGAAGCAGGGTAGTGGTGTATCCCTTGATGAATCCCAGCGGTGTGCGTAATTCATGTGAGACGGTGGAGATAAAATCTTCTTGAACTTGAAATACGCGGTATTGAAATTCCAGATGGTCGTGATCGCGTTTCAGGTATTCATATTGAATCTGGCGCGAGAGCAGGCGAGCAATCATATGGGCAAATTTGATTTGCTCCGCCGAATAAGGTGGGCTGCCAAACCGGATAAACACCAGAGCGCCGAAGACCTGGGATGGAGTAGCCAATGGCAGGGCCAGTGTGTAGGGCTGTTTCAAACGATTGAGGGGGTCGGCTTCTTCCGGTTCTTGCAGCACAATTTGGCGGGATTCGATCACCCGGGCGGCGATGATTTCCCCCCAGGCAACATCGGCTTCAGCGGATTTTCCTCTGCCGGTGGCTTTGGCAAAGGCAGCCTCCAGGGTGAGATTCATCGGATCCAGCAGATAAACCACCAGATTGTCAAAAATGAAATAGGGGCGAATCATCTTGACAAGCTGGTTTGCGGACTCCCGCCATGATTTCATCTCCCAAAAAGTTTGCACAATTTGGTAGAAAATATTGGCATCGAGGTCTTTCATGGGGTTTTCTTTATGGTTCATCCGAATTAAGCCTCCTTGAAAGGCGCCAGTTTCCGTTTGAGAGCGAAAGAAAAGCGGCTGCCTCTTCCTAATTCTGAAAGGACTTGAATGGATGAGTCGTGAGCCTCGATGATTTTTTGTGCCAGCGAAAGCCCAAGGCCGGTACCACCGTATTTTCGGGTGGGGCTGTTATCCAGTTGATGAAAGGGTTCGAACAGTTCGCCCATTCGATTTGGCGGAATACCGATACCGGTATCGCTCACTCGCACGGTGACGTGCAGGTCATCCGGGATCAATTCAACGGTGATTTTTCCACCCGGGGGTGTGAATTTGATGGCATTATCCAGCAACTGGTAAATCACCCAGCCGATTTTCTCCTGGTCGCCGTAAACGACAGGCACCTCGGCGGGTGAGATCAACTGGACTTCATGCTGATGATCTCTGGCTTTGGCATGAATCTGAGTGATGATCTCACTGGAAAGCGTGCGTAAATCCAGCGGTAGCCATTGGATGGGCAGTTGAGTTCGTTCGGCAGTCGCAAACAGAATCAAGTCCTCGATCAACCTCTCCAGTCGGTCGGTTGAGCGTTGCATGGTTCGCAGGGCATTGATCTGTTCGGCGTTTAATTCTCCCAAATCCCCTGAAAGTAATAAATCCTGATAGCCGCGTACATGAGTAAGGGGGGTACGTAATTCATGGGAGATGTTGGCAATAAAATTGGCTTTGAGCTGGGAAAGTTCCGCCAGTTTTTCCAGCGCCTTTTCCAATTCAGCGGTTCGCTCCCGGACACGTTGTTCCAGCTGGCGATTGGTTTCCTGAAGGGCATTCCGTAACTGCAAAACATGTTCGGTTATGGCTGTTTCCAAATCGGCACGGGTGATCATTCCCATTTCAACCAGCAATTCTCCCAGCAGAGGCACATCTTCTTGAGTTTTTCTTAAGACGGCTTGCTGCTGCAGAGCGGATTGTAACTGCTCGGTAGAAATCAGACCCCGCTCAACCAGATAGTCCCCCAGGCGGGGAACTAAAATTTCGGGGGTGAGGGCTGGTTTTTTTGGGGGGGCGGTCTGGTTCATGGGATTACCTTTCCCAAACCCATTCTCCGGCAATCATGGTTTTCAGGGGGCGTATTTCATATAGACGTTGAGGTGGAGTGCGGAAGGGATCTTCTTCTAATACGATCAAGTCGGCATCGAATCCGGGTTGCAGTTTGCCGGCTTCGTTTTCGCGTCCGGCGGTGTAAGCAGGGTTAACCGTGTAGGCTTCCAATGCTTGCTGAAGGGAGAGGCGTTCTTGCGGATACCATCCTTCGGGCGATGGATAACCGGAGTGTCGTTGTCGGGTAACTGCCGCGTGGATACCCCAAAACGGATTGGGCGATTCCACAGGTGCATCCGATCCAAAGGTCAGGCGGGTGCCAAGAGCCGCAAGGGTTTGGAAAGCGTAGGCAAAGCGGGCGCGCTCACCCCAATACCGGTCGGCAATGTCCATGTCAGAAGTGGCATGGATGGGTTGCATGGAAGCGATGATGTCGTGTTGTGCCAGTAGGGAGACATGATTGGGATGAAGCACCTGCACATGTTCAATTCGGTGACGCAAATGAGGGCGGTTTTCTTGATGCTCATACTGGCGCAATTGCGCGTAGGCTTTGATTACTTCGTGGTTGGCGTGATCGCCGATGGCGTGAATGGCAAGGCTCAACCCGCTGGTGGAGGCGCGCTGACCAATTTCGAGGATTTCTTCTGAATCCAGAAAAAGTATACCTGTATCGGTGGAACTTCCCTCGTAAGGCTGTAACATGGCGGCAGTTTGCGGCCCAAGTGCGCCATCCGCAAAACATTTTACCGGGCCAATCCGCAGCCATGGGCTACCAAAGCCACTGCGCAGACCAATTTCGACGGCTTCTTCGAGATTCTCCAGAGGAATGCTTTTGACCACTCTCAATTTCAGTAGGCCGGCTTGCTCCAGCTCCTGCAAGGCCATGAAGCACTGGCGGCGGTCGAAATCATGGACACCGGTCAACCCCATGCTCCAAAGGTGAGGTTGAGCGGCTTCAATTGCCTGCCGGACTTGCGGCAGGGTGGCTTCCGGGATGACTTTTTCAACCAGCGTCATGGCGGACTCGAAAAGAATGCCGGTTGGTTTACCGCTTTCATCCCGCTGGATGCGGCCATCGGGAGGATCAGGGGTGTTCTGGTCAATACCGGCAGCCTGCAGGGCAAGGCTGTTTGCCCAGGCCGCGTGAAGCGATTTGGCGGTTAAGTAAACCGGGTGGTTCGGCGCGGCTTCATCCAGTAAAACGGCATTACCAAACCCTTCTTCCCAGACGTTTTGATTCCACCCGTGGCCACGAATCCAGGTATGGGCTGGTGTGTTGCGGGCTTTCTGCGTTACCCTTTGCAAACACTCCGCGCGGGTGGGGGTTTCGCAATCCACGTACTGCAATCCGAGGGCGTAATGCTGAAGGTGAAGGTGGGAATCGGTCAAACCGGGTAAGACGGTCAAGCCGTTCAGATTGAACCGCTTTGCACGAAGCGGTAACGCGGCTTCGGTTTCCTCCACGCTGCCGGCTGCCAAAATCTTTCCGTTGCCAATGGCCAGTGCCTGAACAGTTGGCTGCCCCGGTTGAAAGGTGTAGAAGGTGGCGTTATACAGCAAATACAACTTCAATCCCTCAACAGTTGATCAAGGAGTGTATTCAGTTCTTCGTTGGAGTAGTAGTGAATGATCAATTTCCCGCCCTTTTTACCATGCTGCAGGGTAACTCGTGTTCCCAACTGCTGGCGGAGTTTCTCTTCCAGGGAGCGGATTTCGGGCAAGGTTTCCGCTGGAGCAGGTCGAGTGGGTCTTTCTCCGCCGTATTTGCGAGTCAGTTCTTCCGTTTGACGAACACTCAAACCGCGCTCGATGATCATTTGCAGGACAGCAATTTGAGCCTGCGAGGTGGGTAATTGCAGAAGAGCTCGTGCATGACCTTCGCTGATCGAGCCGTTGGCCAGCGCCTTTTGCACCGATTCGGGCAGTTTGAGCAGCCGCAGGGTGTTGGTTACCGCAACCCGGCTTTTTCCAACCCGCTCGGCAATCTCTTCGTGAGAAAGCCCAAACTCGTCTGCCAGACGCTGATAAGCCTGTGCGGTTTCCAGCGGCCCCAAATCCGTGCGTTGCAGGTTCTCGATTAACGCCAGTTCCAGTCGCTGCTGTTCACTGGCCAGCCGGACAATTGCCGGAACGCTTTCCAGTCCTGCAAGGCGAGCGGCCCGCAGACGGCGTTCTCCGGCGATCAGGGAGTACTGGCCGCTGAACGGATCGCGGGTTACGATGAGCGGCTGTAAAATGCCGTGCTGACGGATGGAATCAGCCAGTTCTTCGAGATGCTGGTTTTCGACTTCGTGGCGGGGTTGGTATGGGTTAGCGCTGATTGCCTCGATGGGAATTTGCTGGATATTTCCCTCACCGGCAGGGGGCTGATTGCCGGGGATTAACGCATCCAAACCTTTTCCCAAACCACTTTTGCGCGTCATACCTGATCCTGTTTGACAAATTCTGGAATGAACACGCCATCACCGGCTAACAATTCACGGGTGAGTTGGGCGTAAGAACGGGCGGCAGTTGAGTCAGGGGCGAAGATGGAAATGGGTAAACCGTAGGAGGGGGCTTCAGCCAGCCGAATGCTGCGTGGAATGACCGTTTGAAAGACCTTATCCGGAAAATATTTACGAACCTCATTCACCACATCAATTGCCAGACGCGTGCGCCCATCATACATGGTCAGAATCACCCCTCGAATGGTCAATTCAGGGAAGAGCGAAGTTTGCACCCGCTGGATGGTTTGGGTTAATTGTCCGAGGCCCTCCAGAGCGAGGTATTCGCATTGAACCGGTATGATTACTCCCTGGCGGGCAGCCATCAGCCCATTGATGGTTAGCAGGCTCAGCGAGGGGGGGCAGTCAATCAAAATATAGTCATAACGATCCATTGCGGGGGTAAGTACTTCCAGGAGGCGGCGTTCGCGGTTCGGAAGTTGAATCAGCTCCACTTCTGCGCCAGCCAGAGCTGGTGAAGATGGCAGGATGGAAAGCCGAAAACGCGGATTGTGCAGAATGTGCGGCCCAATCGGCTGATTGCCCATCAGCACTTCATAAGTGCCGTTGCGAACGCTGCGTTTGTCAATTCCCAGGGAAGACGTGGCATTTGCCTGGGGATCAAGGTCAATCAGTAAAACTTTCTGTCCGAAATAACCCAAAAAGGCTGCCAGCGAAATTGCCGAAGTCGTCTTGCCGACACCACCTTTTTGATTGACAAAAGTATAAATCTTAGCCATTGTCATTTCTCAGGGTAGGATTTCAACGGAATTAAGTTTTACTTCCTCCGGGGTGGGAATTGACTTCAGACCGGAGCGAGTTACAGAAGCCGCAGCCAGTTGAGTGGCAAAGCGGGCGGCTTCCCATGGATCACGGGTTTGGTAAAGTCGGACAAAGAAAGCTGCGGCAAAAATATCACCGGCGCCGGTTGGGTCAATTTCTGCAGTAATCGGAGCGCGAAAATAACGCACATCACCGTTCCAGTAAATCCGGGCGCCGCTGGCTCCTTCGGTTATGGCGAGGACGCGGATGGAAGAAACCATCTCTTCGATCAGGTCTTCACTGCTCTGCACATCTTCGATGCTCAAAACTGCCGCGTTGGCGGTTTCCAGAACATAGCGGGCTTCTGGCCATTCGGTGAATGTAACCCGGTTGTCGGGAGTTGCTGCCCGTAACCATCCCTGGGGAGTAACCCCCACAAACGAATTGGGGAATGCTCGTGCCAGTTTGGGGTCAACTTCCTGCAGCACCGGTCCGAGATGTACGATGGGGGTGTTCCGCCAAACCTCCGGCACCATGCTCAAATCGAGGGTGGTGGCGGGGTGAAACACACGCTGAATTCTTCCGGCTGGGGTTTGGATATTTTCAAAGGTAGTGGTTGTATCGCCGTAACGGATTGCCAGTGCCAGATCGTTGAGCTCAAAAAGGGGCAAATCGGGATCGCAAGCGGTTACAACGCCTACTCTTAACCCCAACGCACGGGCGGTCAGGCCGGAATAGGCGGCGGTTCCACCTAAACGCGGGCCATCGGGGGTCAAATCGCGGGTAACGTGCCCGATTACCAGATAATCAACAGGTTGCAGTGGATAAATTTGCATAATCAAATTATACCTTGACCCCAATAAAACATTTCCGTAGCGGGGGTATCAACCCCATACACCAGCGGGATTATTCATTATCTTTAGGAAAATCCACATCCTCCGGAACAGTATTTGGAAAGGTGGTGCTTCTTGTAGGGGCGGGTGTCGCCGCGCGGTTTTCCTCTTCTTCCAAAGGCAGATTTTGGAGTGCATCCTCGATGCTGATTGCTTCGCGGCGCATCCCCGGTGCAGGTGTGCCGCAATAGGGGCATAAATTCCATGGCAGTTCCATGAGTCTGCCGCAGTGGTGACAGATTTTTTTCAGGCGGGTGTGGCAATTCGGGCAGATTTGCCAGTCGGGCTGAATGCGGCGGGTACAACCGGGGCAGAGAGGGGTGTCTTCAATATTTTGGAGTAAGGCTTCCTCTTCCAGGGTTCGTTGATACTCTTCTTCGAGGGTGCGGGGAGGACGCAGGATTAAATAAATGAGGATTCCGGGCAGGAACAATGCCGCAACTACCAGCAATGCCAGAATACGGAGGAGGGGGTCACGGCTGCGGCTGCGAATATCCCGGTAAGTCCAGAGAATCAGACTGAGCCAGAGAGCGGCTAAAAAAGCAGCGCTAAATGCGGCGGCAACAAGAGCAAGATTCCCAAGCGTAGCAGTATCCATAGGGTGAACTCCAATGAAAAAATTATAGCACGGGAGCGGTTTAATCCCCGGCGGTTCGGCTTGCCGGATTTCTCCGTCTCGGCTATAGTATTTTGCAAAACTCAGGATTAAATTTTGCGGAGGGAAGATGACCGGCCAGCGCAGTAAAAATACCCGCGAGCAGATGGTTTATTATCGGATTACCGATTGGGAAGCCAGTGAACGGCCGCGTGAACGGCTGGCTGAGATTGGCGCTCAGGCCTTGAGTACGGCGGAACTGCTGGCCATCCTGCTGCGCACCGGTCTTCCGGGGGAAAATGCGGTTCAGTTGGGGCAGCGCCTTTTGAACACCTTTGGTGGGTTGAGGGGGCTTCACCGTGCCAGCTTCAGTGAGGTGTGTGCTCAACATGGGGTGGGGGAGGCAAAAGCTGCTCAAATCAAAGCGGCGATTGAATTGGGAAAAAGGCTACGGGATGATGATGGCGAAGATGATCGTCGCGCCATTCACTCTCCCGCGGATGCGGCGGATCTGGTGATGTACGAAATGGCCGGACTGGTTCAGGAAAATTTATGGGTTATTCTGACCGATACGCGCAATCGGGTGATGAGTATTGAAAAACTGTATCAGGGTTCCTTGAATGCCTCCACAGTGCGGGTAGCCGAGTTATTTCGTGCGGCGATCATTCGTACTGCGGCGAGTATTCTGGTTGTGCATAACCATCCCAGCGGAGACCCAACTCCCAGCCCGGAGGACATTGCTTTGACGCGGGCAGTGGTTCAGGCCGGAAGATTGCTGGACATTCAGGTTCTGGATCATCTGGTGATTGGCAGAGGCCGATTTGTATCCCTCAAAGAGCGGGGGCTGGGTTTTGACGGGCTGTGAGGTGTGGCTAGAGGTTTTCAAAAATCCAACTTGACAGACTGAAGGCTTGCGGGTAGAATTCGAACACCCTCGATAAAAGGGGCCTGTAGCGCAGTTGGGAGCGCGCTTCAATCGCACTGAAGAGGTCAGGGGTTCGAATCCCCTCAGGTCCACTGGGGCGGGTTCCCCAAGCAAACAGGTCGGTTTTCCTTAACAACCAAAACATTTTTTCACGGGCCCATAGCGCAGTTGGGAGCGCGTCTCAATGGCATTGAGAAGGCCGGGGGTTCGAATCCCCCTGGGTCCACTCAAGAAACGAGTTGTTGCAATGGGGCACGGCTCGTTTTTTGAAAGGCCATGGCAGGAGTAGTAAGTCATCCGCCAGCGAGTCGGGAGAAAGAGGTGTGAGCCCGGCAAAGCGCCTGCGGAGCGCGTGAGGCTGAACTCGCCTGTCGGCTCGATATGAGCAGGCCGCAACGGTGAAATTGGAGTAGTCGTTGCCGGGTTCGCCCGTTAGCGCGTTCTGAGTGGCCGGGAAATTTTCTTTCCGGGCAATCAGGGTGGTACCGCGGAGCAACCCTTCGTCCCTGTTTGGATGAAGGGATTTTTGCTTAATCATTTAGAGGAGAGAGGTATGAACTCATCACCGATACCGGCGTACAATCCGGGAGAAATTGAAAGTAAATGGCAGCAACGTTGGGAGCAGGATGGACTGTATCATTCCGATATTGACCCTTCCAAACCAAAACACTACGCCCTGACCATGCTTCCTTATCCTTCCGGCGATTTGCACATCGGTCACTGGTACGCGATGACCCCGTCCGATGCGCGGGCGCGCTTTATGCGCATGCAGGGGTATAACGTGCTCTTTCCAATCGGGTTCGATGCTTTCGGGTTGCCGGCTGAAAATGCGGCTATCCAGCGCAACATTCACCCCAAAGTGTGGACGTATCGCAATATTGAGAACATGCGCCGTCAACTGCGGAGCATGGGGGCAATGTTCGACTGGCGGCGTGAAGCGATCAGTTCAGACCCGGAGTATTACCGCTGGACCCAGTGGTTCTTCTTGAAATTGTATCAACACGGGCTGGCTTATCGAAAAATGTCACCGGTGGATTGGTGTCCACACTGCAACACCACCCTGGCGCGGGAGCAAGTGTGGGGAGAAGACCGCCACTGCGAACGCTGTGGCACTCCGGTTATCAAGAAAAATCTGGAACAGTGGTTCTTCAAGACCACCGAATATGCCGAGGAATTGCTGCGTTACGATGGGATTGATTGGCCGGAGCGGGTGCGCACCCTGCAAACTAACTGGATTGGGCGCTCCGAGGGAGCAGCGGTTTACTTCACCACTCAGGATGGCGACTTGCTGGAAGTGTTTACAACCCGGCCGGATACGCTGTGGGGAGCAACCTTCATGGTGCTGGCTCCGGAACATCCCCTGGTGGAAAAACTGACCTCGGATGAACAGCGAGCTGCGGTTGAGGCGTATGTTCAACAAACCTTGCGTCAGTCGGATATCCAACGCGAGGCGGCCGATAAGGAGAAAACCGGTGTATTCACCGGTGGCTTTGCCATCAACCCGGTCAATGGGCGGCGGATTCCGGTCTGGATTGCCGATTATGTGTTGATGACTTACGGTACCGGGGCAATTATGGCCGTTCCGGCGCACGATGAACGCGATTTTGCATTTGCTTTGAAATACGGTTTACCCATTTTGCCAGTGATTGCCCGGCCGGATGGTCTGGCAAAATCTTTTGCGCCGGCTGGTTCGATGAGGGCCGGATTTACCGAGGCACTGAGCCATGCGGGGATTGCCTTTGAGCAGAATGAGAGCGGGGTCTTTGTGACCTTGAACTCTGCGCAGATCGAGTCCTACCTGAACATTGCCAAAGAACATCTGAACAGCGGTTATTGGAACGAAATTGTCGGCTCGCGCTGGGTGTTCATCTTTGAAAATGGACTGTGGGAGTGGGAATCGCCGGAGGCCGAGACGCGCATACTGGCGCGCTGCAAGGAATTGCAGCCGGCCGTTCGCCCGGCGCGTACCTTGATGGAGATGCTGTGGAATATTGAATTCTACCGGGATGTGCTGTTCCATGCTGAATACGGGATGATGATCAATTCGGCTGAGTTCAGCGGCACTCCCGGCGAGCGCGCCAAAGCGGAAGTGACCCGGTGGCTGGAGCAAACCGGCAAGGGAAAATATGCGGTGAATTACCGACTGCGGGATTGGCTGATCTCCCGCCAGCGTTACTGGGGCGCGCCAATTCCCATCATCTACTGTCCGACTTGCGGCACTGTGCCGGTGCCGGAAGATCAACTGCCGGTGCTGCTGCCAGAAGATGTGGAGTGGAAACCGACCGGTGAAAGTCCTTTGAAACTGCATCCAAGCTGGCGAAAAACCACCTGCCCGCAATGCGGCGGCGAAGCCGAACGCGAAACGGATACCATGGACACTTTCATGTGTTCCTCGTGGTACCACCTGCGTTATCTCAGCCCGTGGTACCACGAAGGTCCGTTTGACCCCAAAGAGTACGACTACTGGATGCCGGTGGATACCTACACTGGCGGCATTGAACATGCTACCATGCACCTGATTTATACGCGCTTTTTCCACAAAGCCTGCCGTGATATGGGCATAACCAAAGGCGATGAGCCCATGCTGCAGTTGCGTAATCAGGGGATGGTGCTGGGCGAAGATTCCGAAAAGATGTCAAAAAGCCGCGGAAATGTGGTTTCGCCGGACAATCTGGTGGCGGCATACGGAGCTGATACCGTGCGCGCCTACCTGATGTTCTTTGCCCGCTGGGATCAAGGCGGTCCGTGGAGCAGCGGCGGAATTGAAGGCACCAGCCGCTGGCTGCGAAGGCTCTGGTCCGTGGTGCTGGAACCGGTTGCCTCCAGGTCGGTTGATGAAAGCGTAATCCGTAACCTGCGCCGCAAGGTGCATCAAACTCTGCGGGCGGTCACGCGTGATTTCCGCGAATTTGAATTCAACACCATTGTCTCGGCATTGATGGAACTGCTCAATGAAATGAGCAAAGCCAAGCAGGCCGGGGCGTTTGGCACGCCGGCATGGGAAGAAGCCGTGGATATTTACCTGCGGATGCTGGCGCCGGTCGCTCCCCACATCAGCGAGGAATTGTGGGAGAAATTGGGAAAACCCTACTCGGTTCATACTCAACCCTGGCCAGTCGTGGATGAAGAAGCGGCTCGCGAGGAGGAAATCACGCTGGTGGTGCAGGTAAATGGGAAAGTGCGTGACCGGATTCAGGTACCGGTGAACATTTCCGAAGAAGAAGCCAAAGCCAAAGCACTGGCCACCGAGGGCGTTCAACGCCATCTGGAAGGGCGTAGCCCACGCCAGATCATTTATGTTCGCGGCCGGCTGGTCAACATCGTCATTTGATTTTATCGGCCGAAGGAGGAGAAGCCTTTTTATCTGGCGGCAGCGAGGCGTCCGGCTTCGCTGCCGCGTTTAATGCGATTTAGTTAAAAAAACAGTATACTCAGAGAGTCATTGCCGGCTCAAGGAGGTAATATGCGGCTGGAAGATTTGAACTGGATGGATGTAGAAAATTACCTGCAGCAAGATGATCGCCTGATTCTGATTCTTGGTGCCTGCGAACAACATGGTTATCTCAGCCTGCTGACAGATGTGCGTATCCCGCTGGCACTGGCCGATGCTGCCAGCGAAAGAACGGGGGTGCTGGTGGCGCCGCCTCTCAATTTCGGGGTTTCGCCCTATTTTTTGGATTATCCCGGCACGATCAGTCTGCGTTCCAGTACTCTAATTCAGGTGGTTGAGGACATGGTCAGGTCGGTTTACAGGCAAGGCTTCCGCCGCCTGCTGGTGTTGAATGGGCACGGCGGAAACGATGGGGCGCGTAATGTGCTGGTGGAACTGGCCAATCAACTGCCGGAATTAAGGGTGGCGTGGTACGCCTGGTGGAAGTCGCACAGTGTTGAGGCTGTGGCAGAAAAGCATGAATTGAAGCCGGCCCATGCCAACTGGCTGGAGGCTTTTTCGTTTGTTCAGGTGGCCGATCTCCCCCAAGGCTCCAAAGTCCCGCCGGCTTACCAGGGCTTGCCCAACGCCGAACAAATGCGCCGGTTGTATGGAGATGGTAGTTTTGGCGGGGCTTATTCCACCCGGCCGGAAATCATGCAGGAATTGTTCGAAGCAGCCCTCGCGGATATCCTTCTACTCCTGCAATTTGATTGAGGAGAAGTTTGCCCTTTACCCCAGATTCACTTATGGGATGGTTAACTTCAATCCTGTTAGGGGGTCGTTGCGCAGGGCATTCGACGAGGGTTGAGAGCAACTTACCGCAGGACTGGGGGATTTTGTAACCTCAAAAATGTTTTCAATATTAAAAAATCATGTATAATGTGTTAAGAAATTTGAAACTCCCTCAGCCCGGTATGATTGAAGCAATGGATAAACATGGCAGTGGCGGGGAGATACGGTTTGTGTTTGGATTTGCTCTCTCCATTGGGGAGAGATGAGGAATTCGTAGATTAGCCGGAGAGTGAAATCGGCTCTGAATTCAAGGCGGAAACTGCTCAAAGCGGGGCGTTGACGCTTGACCAGTGCAATTAAACCGGAGGCTTGATCGGGTGAAAGTTCCACAAAAGTTATTGGGTTTAGGTTTCGCCAAAGCCTCATCAGGGACGAATACATTTTTGATTGAGCTTCTTAATCGGCGCTCCCGGTAAAATCTGCATTCAATCTCCGCACAAACTGGTTCTTCTCAGGCTGCTCCGGGCAGGCTGGTGTTTGATTGAACGCGGAGCGTAAGGTAACGGCATTAAAGGTACAAAAGCGTAATCCCAATCGAGTCAATGTTTATCTCGACGGGGAATATGCTTTCGGTCTTTCTCGAATTGTGGCAGCCTGGTTGCAGGTCGGGCAGGTATTAAGTGAAGAGAAGATTTGTTCTCTGCAACAAGAAGAAACCCGTGAAGCCGCCTACCAGCGAGCACTCCACTACTTGAGTTTTCGTCCGCGTTCTGAGGCCGAAGTTCGCCGTAAACTGCTTGAAAAAGGATTTGACCAGCTGCTGGTCGAGGAAATCATTGAACGGTTAAGGGCAGAACGCTGGTTGGGTGACTCTGAGTTTGCGCGATTGTGGACGGAAAACCGCACAACCTTTCGACCTCGCAGCCGCCGTTTGCTGCGCTTTGAACTGAGGCAGAAGGGAGTTTCGGAAGATCATATTGAAGAGGCGCTCCATCCTTTAGCGGAAGAGAGTGAACTGGCGTATGAGGCTGGCATTCGTTATGCGCGAAGATTGACCAGTCTGCAGCCGGATGTGTTTCGCAAGCGGCTGACGGCGTTTTTGGCACGCCGCGGTTTTTCTTACGGAACGATTGCTCCGGTTGTGCGCCGTATCTGTTCTGAGCAAGAGATGGAGCAGCCGAAAACCTGACTCTGGAAAGAGGAATTGGAACATGGGACAATTTGGATTTGAAACATTGATGTTGATTTTGCTGGTGGATGTGGTGATTTTAGCGGGTGTGGCATATTTTCTTACCCGCTATTTTGCCGAAAAGTTCAAAAACGATCAGCAAAACAAAGCAGATGCGGTTCTCCTGCAAGCCAACGAAAAAGCGCGCGAGATCGAGCTGGAAGCCAAAGATCGAGCCCTGAAAACCTTGCAGGAAGCCGAGGCGGAAATCAACCGCCGCCGCATGGAAATCAACCGCGAAGAAGACCGTTTGCAAAAACGACGGGCGGAGCTCGATCAGCGGTTTGAGCGGTTGGAACAGCGTGAACAGGCCGTCAATAAGCGTCAATCGTCTGTGGATAAGCGCCTGAACGAGATTGAAAAAATGTACGAGCAACAAATGGCGGAATTGCAGCGCATTGCGCAAATGTCGGTCGAAGAAGCCCGGGCGGTGTTGCTCCAAGAGGCTGAAAAAGAAGCCCGGGCAGATATGGCGCGGATCATCCGTCAGATTGAAGCCGAAGCTCGTGCAGAAGGCGAAAAGCGCGCACGCGAGTTGATCGCCGAGTCCATCCAGCGGGTGGCTTCCGATCATGTCGTAAGTGTCACCACTTCTGTGATTTCCCTGCCGAACGAGGAAATGAAAGGGCGCATCGTCGGGCGGAACGGACGTAATATCCGCGCATTCGAGCAGGCTGCCGGCGTGGATGTGATTGTGGACGATACCCCCGAAGCGGTCACCATCTCCTGTTTTGATCCGGTCAGGCGGGAGGTTGCCCGGCGGGCGCTGGAGCGGTTGATTGTGGATGGACGCATCCACCCGGCGCACATCGAGAAAGTACTTGGGGAAGAGCAGAAGGAAGTGGATAAGAGCATTATCGAAGCGGGCGAACAAGCCGCCTATGATGCCGGTGTAACCGGCCTGCACCCCGAAGTGATCAAAGTCTTAGGCCGTTTGAAATATCGCACCTCTTATGGGCAGAATCAGCTGGCCCATGCGGTTGAGGTTGCCAAACTTTCGGCTGTGCTGGCAGCCGAACTGGGTGCGGACGTGGATATGTGCCGGATGGGTGGTTTGCTGCACGATTTGGGCAAAGCCATGGATCACAATACCGACGGCACTCATGCCATGATCGGTGCGGAGTTTGCCAAACGCTACGGCGTGCCGGCAAAAGTGGTCAACATCATTGCTTCTCACCATCATGAAGTTGAGCAGGAAAGTGTTGAGGCGATCATTGTCGAGGCGGCCGATGCTATTTCCGGCGCTCGGCCGGGAGCTCGCCGCGAAGACCTGGAACAGTACATCAAACGCCTGCGGGCTCTGGAAGAAATTGCCAATTCCTTCAAGGGCGTCAGCCAGAGTTATGCCATCCAGGCCGGACGGGAAGTTCGCATCATCGTCCGTCCGGAGGACATTGACGATCTGGCGGCAACCCGTCTGGCCAGGGATATTGCGAAAAAGATTGAAGAAACCATGCAATATCCCGGTCAAATCAAGGTAACGGTTATCCGAGAAACACGGGCGGTTGATTACGCCCGCTAAACCCGCCGCTCATGAAGCAGTTACTCCAAAACTTGCGGGATGGTAAAGCCGCAGTTGTAGAAGTACCGGTACCGACGCCGAAACCCGGCTCGGTACTGGTACGCAACGCGGTTTCCTTGATCTCCGCCGGTACCGAGCGGATGGTGGTGGACTTTGCCGGTAAAAGTTTGTTTGGCAAAGCCCGCTCTCGCCCGGATCTTGTTCGTCAGGTGTTGGATAAAGCCCGCCGCGAAGGGGTATTGACCACCCTCGATGCCGTTTTCAATCGGCTGGATCAGCCGATGGCGTTGGGTTATTCCTCCGCTGGTACGGTTGTGGCGGTCGGCGCTGATGTAGAGGGACTTAAACCCGGTGACCGGGTAGCCTGCGCTGGCGGGGGGTATGCAGTCCATGCCGAGTATGTGGTTGTCCCAAAACACCTGCTGGCAGCCTTGCCGGAGGAGGTGGATTTCGAGAGCGCCGCCTTCACTACACTGGGTGCGATTGCCTTGCACGGCTTTCGATTGGCTGAAACCCAGATTGGCGAGCGGATTGCGGTGATCGGGTTGGGGCTGTTGGGCCTGCTCAGTGTCGGGATTGCCCGTGCAGCAGGCTGTTCGGTTTTTGGCGTGGATTTAGACCCACGGCGGATTGCCCTGGCGGAGCAAATGGGTGCGATTGCTGTACCACGATCTGCAGCGGAGGAAAGCGGCCGCTCGCTGAGTGAGGGGCGTGGTTTTGATGCGGTTCTAATCTGTGCCGACACTCCCAGCAGCGACCCGGTTGAATTGGCTGGCTTACTGGCACGTGAACGCGCGAAAGTGATTGCAGTTGGAGCGGTTGGTCTCTCTTTGCCCCGCAAGATTTATTATGAAAAAGAATTGCAATTCGTCGTTTCGCGTTCGTACGGGCCGGGGCGCTATGATCCGCAGTACGAGGAAGGTGGGGTGGATTACCCCTATGGATATGTGCGCTGGACGGAGGGGAGGAACTTGCAGGCGGTTGTCGCTCTGCTTGCCAGCGGAATGTTGGATGTAAAACCGCTGATTACACACCGTTTCCCCATCGAACAGGGCGAGGTGGCTTATGATCTGATCAGCGGCAAAAGCGGTCAGCCGTTTTTAGGGGTGCTCTTGACCTATCCTCAGGGTGAGGAATGGACTGCACCGCTGCGCCGGGTGGAGTTGAGTCCGCAAAATCAGCCACTGGAAGGGCTGCCGGGGCTGGGTGTGCTGGGCGCCGGCAATTACGCAACGGCAGTATTTTTACCGGTGGTGCAAAAAAGCGGTGGGGTAAAAAAAGTGGGGATTGCCACCGCAGGCGGAGTGAGTGCCCGCCATGCCGCCGACCGCTACGGCTTTGAGTTTGCCAGTTCGCAGGAAAGTGATGTTTTGGGAAACCCACGGGTTGAAATTGTCGCAATCCTGACCCGTCATCAGCACCATGCCCGGCAGGTAATTCGGGCTTTACAAGCCGGTCAGCACGTGTTTTGCGAAAAACCGCTGGCCATCACGCCGGAAGAACTGGATGCCATTCAAGAATTGCTGATGCAGCAACCACCCGCCTTGCTGACGGTGGGTTTCAATCGCCGATTTGCGCCGTTTTCCCAAAAATTGTCCGGGTTTTTATCCGACCGGCACGAACCGATGTTCATTCAATATCGGGTGAATGCGGGTTACCTGCCCTTGACTCACTGGCTGCATGACCCGCAGCAGGGCGGTGGACGAATCATCGGGGAGGGGTGCCATTTCATTGATTACCTGACTTTTCTGGTTGGCAAACCGCCCATCCGGGTGCGGGCAGCCGGTTTGCCGGATGGGGAACGTTATCGGCAGGATAATGTGAGCATGATCTTGACCTTTGAAGACGGTTCGATTGGTAGCCTTACCTATCTGGCGAACGGTGATAAGAGTTTTCCGAAAGAAAGGGTGGAGGTGTTCTGCGGCGGACGAGTGGCGGTTTTGGATGATTTTCGTTCGCTCGAGCTGATCCACAACGGCCACCGCCAGAAATTCACCGCTCGCTTGCGGCAGGACAAAGGACATCAGGCTTTGTGGCAGGCTTTTGTGGAGGCTGTCCGGCAAGGCGGTTCCCCTCCAATTCCATATGATCATCTGCTGGGTGTAACCCGAGCCAGTTTTGCCGCTGTGGAATCCCTCCGTCAGCAGGCTGATGTAGAAATCCGGCTGGCTTAAATCCCGGAGAGACATGTCCAGCGTGTGGACGAAAGCATACTGTCTGGTTAAGGAAGTGGGTCCTGGCCCGCTCATTTCTCTGGCAATCTACCGGATGGGCATTCAAAGCGGTTATTACCGCTGGCGAACGCCGATTGGCGGCAGAAAATTAAGAAATCTCCCTGACCTTCGTGCTGATGTGTTTGTCCTGCCCGATCCGGTTCGGCTACTAGAGTGGGATCGTCTGCGTGGTGTAGATGGAACTGCCGAAGCCGAAGAAATCCTCTCCGGCCGGGTCAGGTTGTTCGGCGCCGAGCCGCAGCCCCTGAATTTTAAACCCCCGCACCCTGATCGGCATTGGAGCACGCTTGATGAGCAGGGTGTAGCAGGCGATATCAAGCAAATCTGGGAAGCGGCTCGGCTTGGATGGGTTTTCCCACTGGGCAGGGCTTACCGGCTGACCGGTGATGAACGCTACGCTCATTTTTTTTGGAATTCTTGGGAGCAGTTCGTTCTGCACAACCCGCTCAACTGCGGAGAAAACTGGCTTTCGGCCCAGGAGGTCGCTCTGCGATTGATTGGGTTGGGGTTTGCCGTTCAGGCTTTTCAACCCTCCGCACACTCTGATCGAAGTCGAAGGCAAAGTGCAGCCGAAGCCATCGTCCAGCATGCCCGGCGGATCGAGGTTACGCTTTCGTATGCGCGGGCCCAGAACAACAATCACCTGCTTTCTGAGGCAGTGGGCTTGTTGATGGCGGCTCACCTTTTACCGGACTGGTATGAATCACGCCGCTGGCGGAAGACCGGTTGGAAATGGTTTCAGTGGGCGATTGACCACCAGATTGAAGCGGATGGGGAATACGTTCAGCACAGTGTCAATTATCACCGGCTGATGTTGACCTTGGGACTGATCGTCTTTCGAATGGCTCAGGTTGAGAAGTTTGCTTTACCAGATAGAATCTGCCAAAAATTGCAACTCGCGGCGGAGTGGTTGAGGGGGGTGATGGATGAAACCAGCGGTCAAGCCCTTCAACTGGGTCACCATGACGGAGCGTATCTGATTCCGTTTGGAGGAAGCATTGAGGATTATCGCCCCACCGTTCAGGCCGCCCTGGCCGCTTTCGGCGGTCAGCGTGCTTTGCCGGAAGGGGGTTGGGACGAATTAGCCGCCTGGCTGGGGTTGAATCCGACTGAGTTAACCCCCATGAAAGGTTGCCCAAATCTAAATGGGATTAAACGATTGGGCAATACTCGTGAATGGGCCAGTCTGCGGGCGAAGCATTTCACCAATCGCCCGGCACATGCCGATCAATTACAGGTAGAACTGTTTTGGAACGGCTGCCGGGTGGTGTGCGATGCCGGCACTTTTGCCTACAACCTTCCGCCCCCGTGGCAAAATGGTCTGGCGCAGGCTGGGGTGCACAATGCACCGCTGTTGAATGATCAACAACCCATGCTGCGGGCGGGAAAATTTTTATGGCTGCAATGGGATCAGGCACGATTTTTGGAAGAATCGGATGAGCAGCGGCAGCAGGTGGCAGCTGTGCGATATGGATACTACCGATGGGGTGTTCATCAAGAACGCCGGTTAACCCGGGTAGATACCGGCCGCTGGCAGGTGGTTGACCGTCTTTCGCCCCTTCGCTCTGGTCAGATTATCGGAAAAATCAACCTGAACTGGTTGTTGCGGGATGGGGAATGGAATCTGGATGATGGGGCGTTGATGGTGGAGTATGCGGAATTTCGTCTCGTGGTTCGGGTGGTCAGTCTACCACAAGGTTCGATGAAGATGAGGATCGTGCGGGCGGGTCAGATTGTGAATGGTGATGGGGAGAAGGGCCTTGAATCCCTCCTGGGCTGGTTTTCTCCAACTTACCTTGTCCGTCTTCCGGCAATTTCATTCTGTATCGAAATACATGCCAATCTCCCAATTCTATTACAGACGGATTTTGAGATTTACCCGAAGTAAGCCTTCCTTAAAGAAGCCCGTACATACTGAAAATTTTAAGATAAAATCAGAGCGATGCATATTTTGTTAATTCATCAGGCGTTTGCTTCCCTGGACGAAGCCGGTGGAACACGGCATTACGAAATGGCTCGTTTTCTGGTTTCACGTGGTCATCAAGTTACGATTGTTGCCAGCCCGGTTTCTTACCTGACGGGTAAAGCTCGACAGCAAAAAGTCCAATGGCTGACTGGCGAACAACCCGAGCCGGGTATTACCATTTTGAGGGCGTTTACTTACCCGGCGCTGCACAGAAGTTTTTTCCACCGGTTAATCAGTTTTTTTAGTTTCATGTTTTCTTCATTTCTGGCCGGTTTATCCGTAAAACGAGTTGATTTGGTTTGGGGTACTTCTCCGCCCATTTTTCAGGGGGTAACCGCCTGGATGGTAGCACGTTTAAAGGGAGTGCGTTTTTTATTCGAAGTGCGCGATTTGTGGCCGGCGTTTGCGGTCGCGGCTGGTGTACTGCGCAGCCCGTTCCTGATTCGACTTTCGGAGGAATTGGAAAAATTCCTTTACCGGCACGCCGATCGGGTGATGGTCAATTCGCCGGGTTTCATTGAACATGTCAGCCGTCGCGGGGCGCGCTGGGTGGAACTTGTTCCCAACGGGGCTGATCCGGACATGTTCGACATGCACCAGAACGGAGTTCACATCCGTCAGCAGTGGGGCCTGGGTGATGAATTTGTGGTTTTATACGCCGGTGCTCATGGACTTTCGAATGATCTGGAAGTTGTTCTTGACTCTGCCCGGATTTTGATGGATGATCCGCGAATCCGATTTGTGCTGGTGGGGGATGGCAAAGAGAAACCCAATCTCATCCGTCAGGCGCAAGAGATGGGGTTGACCAATATCCTGTTCATGCCGCCGGTTGCGAAGAAAGAGATGGGGAAAATTTTGTCGGCTGCGGATGCCTGTTTAGCCATTCTCAAACCCCTGGACTGGTATAAAACGACTTACCCGAACAAGGTGTTCGATTATATGGCGGCTGGTAAGCCGGTTTTGCTGGCGATTGATGGGGTGATTCGCGAGGTGGTTGAGTCTCATCGGGCTGGAATTGCTGTTCCACCGGGGAATCCGCAGGCTTTAGCGGAAGCTGTGCAAAGACTGGCTGCCGATCCGCAAACGGTTAAAGCGATGGGATTGGCCGGCAAAAAAGCGGTACAAAACTGCTATAATCGGCAGCAATTCTCGCTTCGCCTGGCTGAAATAATTGAGGAAATGAGGTTTTAACCATGCCGGAAAAAATCTTGATTGTGGAAGATGAACAAACTTTGCAGGAAACCCTTGCATACAACCTGACCCGGCAAGGTTACGAGGTTGAGACGGCGGGGGATGGCATAAAGGCGCTGGATCTGGCCCGCAAAATCCATCCTGATCTGATTATTCTGGATATTATGTTACCGGGGATTGACGGTTTTGAGGTTTGCCGGATACTGAGGCAGGAGATGACCACGCCGGTTTTGATGCTGACTGCCCGGGATGATGAAATTGACCGGGTAGTGGGGTTGGAGGTCGGCGCGGATGATTACCTGACCAAACCGTTCAGTATGCGCGAATTGCTGGCAAGAGTGAAAGCCATGCTACGGCGGGTGCGGCTGATGCGCGAAGAATTCAGCCAAACGACGGGTGAGGTGAGTACCCCTTCGCAGTTGTTGACGTTTGGCAATCTGGTGGTTGATATTACCCGCCGTGAGGTGCGCTTGAACGATCAGGTGATTCCGCTCAAACCCAAGGAGTACGAATTACTGCTCTTTCTGGCTCAACATCGCGGGCAGGTTCTTTCGCGGGAGTTTATTCTCGAAAGGGTGTGGGGATGGGATTACATCGGCGACAGCCGCACGGTTGATGTTCACGTGCGATGGCTGAGAGAAAAGATTGAGGATCATCCCGCTCAGCCTGTCAGAATTGTAACGGTGCGTGGAGCGGGATACCGCTTTGAGGGCTGATGCGGCGCATGAAACGCTCTCTATTGTGGCGGTTGGCAATCCCCTTCATCTTGTTGATCATTTTATCGGTGGGGGGCGTCAGTTTGTATGCGTACCGCTTCATGGAGCGGACGTACTATGAAAATCTTCGGACTACGCTGCGTACCGAAGCGGATTTAATCGCCAGGGATGTTCTTGAACATTTGCGGGAAGGTGAAATCAATCCGCAGTTAGACAATTTAGTCAATGATTATGCCAGTATTACCGGCGTTCGGGTCACCATTATCCTGCCGGACGGGCGGGTCATCGGCGAATCGGGTCGAGATCCAACGCAAGTGGAGAATCACCTGAATCGCCCGGAAGTGCAGCAAGCTCTTGCGGAAGGAGAGGGTACGGCAATCCGATTGAGCAATACCGTTCATCAGCGGTTATATTATCTTGCTCTGCGGGTTGACGGCAATGGTGTACCACTGGGGGTTGTGCGGCTTGCCAGCTCGATTGAAAAGATCGAGTCCGATTTACTGGAATTGAGAAATACCATTCTTGGGAGTGCCTTGCTGACAATTGGCTTGACGATTTTGCTGGCTTTTCTGGCTGCCAATCAGACGATTACGCCTCTACGCCAGTTGACTCGTGAGGTTTCAAGGTTGGGAATCGGGAATTTTAACATTGAATTACCAACTTACCGCCAGGATGAAATTGGCATATTAAGTCAGGCGTTTGTGCGTATAGCCAAGAGACTAAGTGAGCAAATTGAAGGTTACCGTGAAGAACGCAGCAAACTGGATGCTGTTTTAAGGAATATGAATGATGCCATCTTGATTGTGGATGGTCAGGGCTTGGTGACCTTGATCAATCCGGCGGCAGAGCGGATTTTCAACGTGGACTCAAGTCGCGCCCTGGGGCATTCACTGGTGGAGGTTGTGCGTCAGCATGCATTTGTCGAATTGTGGCGCAGCTGTGTGAAGACCAAACGCCAGCAAATTGCTACCATTGAAACGGCGCCCGAGCGTTTATTCATTCAAGGAATTGCGACACCACTTGAGCCGTTGCTGCCTGAAAATACTCTGCTGGTCTTTCAGGATCTGACTCGCGTGCGGCGGCTTGAGGTCGTCCGTAGAGATTTCATCAGTAATGTTTCGCATGAATTACGCACCCCTCTGGCATCTCTGAAAGCACTGACCGAGACATTACAAGAAGGCGCTCTGGAGGATCCACCGGCGGCGCGGCGGTTTTTGCAGAAGATGGAAAATGAAATTGACAATATGACCCAACTGGTGCGGGAGTTACTGGAACTTTCGCGAATTGAATCTGGCAAAGTTCCGCTAAACCTCAAACCCGTCCCGCCCAATGAATTGGTGGCACGAGCGGTGGAGAGGATGCAATTACAGGCAGAACGGGCGGGTTTGACCCTGCGTCGGGAGTGTGCGGAAGACCTGCCCAATGTGCTTGCCGATGCGGAACGCATCGAACAGGTGCTGGTCAACCTGCTGCACAATGCGATCAAGTTTACTCCGGCAGGAGGAGAAATCGTGGCGCGGACGTGGAAAGAAGCCGGGCAGGTCATCTTCTCCGTTCAGGACACCGGCGTGGGGATTGAGCCGGCGGCTCTTACGCGTATTTTTGAACGGTTTTACAAAGCAGACCAATCCCGCTCCGGCGGCGGTACTGGACTGGGGCTTTCGATTGCCCGGCATACGGTTGAAGCTCATTCCGGGCGAATTTGGGCGGAAAGTGAAGTGAATCGGGGCAGTACATTTTACTTCTCCATCCCCACAGCCTGAACGATTGTCATGTGGGGCAGGTTGATGAAGGATGCAGAAGGGGTGATCGGCTGGGTGACATTTGAACCGGTCAATTCGGGAAATTTGACCGTAGCAGGGACGGGGTGGGAGTCATACACTATTTATTTAAGTGGACAATCTGCACTTCTTTTGTGAAATTTACCTGAGATTCACATCGAGAGGTTTGGTGCGATGAATTCTTCCGTTACGGTTCTTTCTCAATGGCAATTTGCCATTACCTCTGTGTACCATTTCTTCTTCGTGCCGCTCACGCTGGGGCTTTCGGTTCTGGTAGCCCTCATGGAAACCATTTATGTTCGCACCGGTGACGAGCGCTACAAACGCATGACTAAATTTTGGGGCAAGTTGTTTGTCATCAACTTTGCCATGGGGGTGGTGACCGGTATCGTCCAGGAGTTTCAATTTGGGATGAACTGGTCGGAGTATTCCCGTTTTGTTGGCGATATCTTCGGAGCGCCGCTGGCTATTGAAGCGCTGCTGGCATTTTTCATCGAGTCGACCTTCTTGGGGGTGTGGATTTTCGGGTGGGATCGTCTGTCTAAATCCCTGCACGCGGTAGCCATCTGGCTGGTAGCCATTGCCTCGAACCTGTCGGCATTCTGGATTCTGGTTGCCAATTCGTTCATGCAATCGCCGGTAGGTTATGCAGAAGAGGGCGGGCGGCTGGTGATGCAGCAGTTTTCAGCCTTGTTGACCAACCCGTACGTGTGGGGTCAGTTCCCTCATACCGTTTTTTCGGGGTTTACCACGGCGGCATTTTTTGTGATGGGTATCAGCACTTATCATCTGCTGCGCCGAAAACAGGAGGAAGTCTTCAAACCCTCGTTTCAACTGGCAACCGTATTTGGGAGTTTGTCCATTCTGATGGTCATATTGATCGGCCATAATCAGGCGCAACAGATGGTCAAATTGCAGCCGATGAAAATAGCTGCCGCAGAAGCCTTGCTGAATACCGAAAACCCGGCTTCGTTCTCGCTTCTTTCGGTGGTGGATCAGGAGACGATGAGTGAGCAAATTTCATTGCGGATTCCGCGCGTTCTCAGTTTGCTGGCATATAACCGCCTGGATGGCGAAGTGAAGGGCATCCTGGACCTGCAAAAAGAATACGAACAAAAGTACGGGCCGGGTAATTATGTTCCCTCCATTGGCATCAGTTACTGGTCATTTCGGTTTATGGTGGGCAGCGGTTTTTTGATGCTGGCTTTTGCGGCTTATGCGTTGTATCGGGTGCTGCGCAATCAACTCAATGCTGAAACGCGCTGGTTGAAACTTTTCCTGCCGGCGATGGCACTGCCCTATCTAGCCAATATTTTTGGCTGGCTTTTGACTGAAATGGGCAGGCAACCCTGGGTGGTTTACGGAAAATTACTCACGGCTGAGGCAGTATCTCCCAACCTCACCCCTGGGATGGTCATGACTACTTTACTGGGATTTACGATTGTCTATGGATTATTGATGGTTGCGGATGTGTATTTATTGCGTAAATACGCCATTGCCGGCGCAGAAGCACAATTGCCAAAACCGCGCACTGTGGAAGAGCAAACCTATTGGGAATGAGGAGGCGAGATGGATCTGAATACGCTTTGGTTCATCTTGATTGCGGTATTGTTTGTGGGCTACTTTGTGTTGGAAGGATTTGATTTGGGGGTAGGAATGCTGCTGCCTTTTCTGGGTAAGAATGATACCCAGCGCAGAATGATCCTCAACACAATTGGACCCCATTGGGACGGCAACGAAGTCTGGTTGATTACTGCCGGGGGGGCGATGTTTGCGGCTTTTCCAAACTGGTATGCGACCCTTTTCAGCGGTTTTTATCTGGCGTTGTTTTTGATGTTGATCGGTCTGATTGTGCGGGGAATTGCGTTGGAGTTCCGGTCCAAAGACGAGAATCCCCTATGGCGCAAGTTGTGGGACTGGGCAGCCTGTGTGGGCAGCTTTATCCCCTCGCTTCTGTGGGGAGTGGCTTTTGCCAATTTCATCCGTGGTGTACCCATTGATGCTCAAAAGTATTATGTGGGTGGCTTCTGGGATTTGATTAATGTCTACTCCATTTTAGGTGGACTTGTGACGTTATTCGGATTTTTACTGCAAGGGGCCATCTTCCTCTCACTGAAAACCGATGAACCCATTGCCAGCCTGGCCCGCCGAACGGCCAGCCGAATATGGGTTGGAACGACCCTGGCGCTGGTTGCGGCCACAGTCGGGACTTATTTATTCACGGATATTTTGGAAAGGCTGGGGGTCAACCCCGGCCCGGTGCCGATTGGAGCGGTTCTGGCTTTGCTGGCTGCGGGTTGGTTTATCCGACAGGGACGGGACGGCTGGGCTTTTGCCAGCAACACACTGGCAATCATTCTTTCAACCGCCACCATATTTTTAGTCCTGTACCCGCGTGTGCTGGTTTCCAGTCTCAGTCCCAATTTCAGCCTGACGATTTACAACAGTGCTTCCGGTCCGACCACGCTCCAAACAATGACCATTGTGGCGTTAATTTTTGTTCCGCTGGTTTTACTGTACCAGGGCTGGAGTTATTGGGTTTTCCGTAAACGGGTGTCGGCAAATCCCAGAGATTTGCACTACTAATTCTGACCGGATCATCGCATCAGGACGGTGTGGATTTCCCGCCGTCCGAAATTTTTTAATGGTCGGCGAATAGCACTTTACCTTAACTCAAACATGGCTTAAAATCACAACACTACAATCCTCACGGGAGGCAGTTTATGAGCAAGCAGTGTTGTCGAAAAGAAGTTGTCACCACCGATCAAGCGCCCAAACCGATTGGTCCTTATTCGGCAGCAGTAAAGGGTGGGCACTTTTTATTTACGGCGGGGCAAATTGGAATTGACCCGCAAACGGGTGAAATTGTACACGGGGGAGTGGAAGCAGAAACCCGTCAGGTGATGAAAAACATCCGCGCATTGCTGGAAGCAGCCGGCACCAGCTTCGAGCGAGTGGTCAAGACCACGATTTTCCTGCGGGATATGAACGATTTTGCCAAAGTGAACGCGATTTACGGAGAGTTCTTCCCCAGCGAACCGCCGGCGCGTTCCACTGTTCAGGTTGCAGGGCTTCCCAAAGGCGCAGCAGTGGAGATCGAGGTGGTCGCTTTATTGGCGGAGGATGATCCCTGCTGTTGATCGAAGGACTTAAACATTCCCGGGACGTGAACCAGTCAATGGTTCAATCGGTTTCAATCATCATTCCATGCTACAACGAGGAAAAAACCATTTCCTTGCTGCTGGATGCTATTTACCGTCAGACCTACCCGCGTCATTTGATGGAAGTGATCGTTGCCGACGGCGGTTCGGTGGATGAGACCCGTCAACGGATTGCGGCTTTTCAACAAACCCATCCCGATCTTAAAGTGCGGGTGATTGATAACCCGAAGCGGATCATTCCGGCAGCGCTCAACCGCGCCATTGAGGCCTCTGAGGGGGAGATTATCTTACGGCTGGATGCTCACTGCGTACCGGCTGAGGATTACATTGAACGCAGTGTGCAAAATCTCGACAAAGGGGTTGGGGATAATGTGGGCGGTTTGTGGATAATCGAACCCGGCAGTCAGGATTGGATCGGTTATTCGATTGCTGCGGCAGCTGCCAACCCGTTGGGGGTAGGGGATGCCCGCTATCGTTACAGCCGTCACATGGGAGAAGTAGACACGGTGCCCTTTGGGGCCTTTCATCGCTCGCTGATTGAAAAAATTGGCGGTTACGACGAGACCCTGCTGACCAATGAGGACTACGAATTCAATACGCGCATTCGCCAAAACGGTGGAAAGGTATTTTTTGATCCGGCTATTCGCAGCATCTACTACGCCCGGCCGAATCTAGGTTCGCTGGCACGCCAGTACTGGCGTTACGGTTACTGGAAATGGCGCATGCTGCGTCGCTATCCCCGCTCGCTGCGCTGGCGGCAGCTTCTTCCACCTCTATTTGTCACTGCAGTGGCTCTGATGTTGATATTATCCATGTTCATGGAAATTACACGTTTCCTGCTGATTGGACTTCTGGGTTTGTATGGGTTGGCGCTGATGGTTTCTGCCATCCCGTCAGCCGTGCAAAAGCGTCAATGGTATTTGGTTATTGGTGTTCCGCTGGCTATTGCTACCATGCACTTTTGCTGGGGATTGGGCTTTTTAACCAGTATGTTTCGCTCTCTGAAATCGTGAGATAATTAATTTCATGGGTACACAACCACTATCACCTCGTCAAGGTCTTCGATTACGCCCTACTGAAAGACGCTCAACCCTTTTTCTTGGGGATTTTCTGGTTGCCATTATCTCCTTGCTCTTATCACTCTATCTTTGGGCGCAGGGGGCAGAATGGTATCGTTTTTCCTGGGCATTTTTACAGGAAAGAGTACCGCTGTGGTTCTTCTTTTTACCGGTAATCTGGCTGCTTTTACTGTCCGAATCATATAGTCCGCGGCGTTCCAGCATCCGCACTGAAACTGTGCAGGAAATTACACTGGCTGCGGGAATCAGTCTGGTGCTATACCTGCTCGTCTTTTTCGTCTCGGAACCCAATTCATTACCCAGACGCGGGGTGGGTGTCTTCATCTTGTCGGCTTATCTGCTGACCCTTGCCTGGCGATTTTTGTATATTCGATTGTTTACTACACCGCTGTTCATGCGGCGGGTGTTGATTGTCGGAGCCGGGCGGGCTGGATCTGAACTTGTACGGATTATCAAGGAGATCTGGCCGCCACCGTTTTATCTGGTCGGGTTGGTGGATGATGACCCGGAGAAGATAGGGGGGAATGTGATGGGTTATCCCATCCTGGGCGGAAACGAGCAATTATTCGATCTGGTGCAGGAGCATCAGGTCACCGATCTGGTATTTGCCATTTCAGGTGAGATGAATCCTCAAATGTTCAGCCGCTTACTGGAAGCGGAAGAACAGGGAATTGAAGTAACCACCATGCCAACAATGTATGAAGAACTGCTGGGGCGCATTCCCATTTATTTTTTACAAACTGACTGGGTGTTGCGTTCTTTTGTAGATCAGGTTCACGCCAGCGGCTTTTTTGAACTGGCAAAACGACTGATGGACATTTTTGGCGGATTGGTCGGGTCTTTTGTGATGATTGTCTTATTTCCAATTATTGCTCTTCTCATTATCGTTGATTCGGGCTTTCCGATTTTCTACCAACAAGTACGGCTGGGTAAAAACGGCAGACCGTATAACATGATCAAATTTCGGACGATGCGGCAGGATGCTGAAAAAGATGGGATTGCCCGTCCGGCGAGCAAGAACGATGACCGCGCTACGCGGGTTGGCCGTTTTTTACGCAAGACCCATCTGGATGAATTACCCCAATTCATCAATGTCTTACGTGGGGATATGAGCCTGGTCGGCCCGCGTGCAGAGAGGCCCGAAATTGTAGAGCATTTACAGCAATACATCCCATTTTACCGGGCGCGCTTATTTGTCAAACCGGGGTTGACCGGATGGGCGCAGGTCAATTATGGGTATGCCGAAAATGTGGAGATGAATGCTATCAAATTGGAGTTTGATTTATATTACATCAAACGCAGGAACTTATTGTTAGATTTTCTCATTCTCATCCGAACCATCGGTACGGTGGTTGGTTTTAAGGGTCAGTAATTGAATGAAAAATAAACCTAATATTCGAAATCGTTATGTTTTAATGGGCGATTTAGCGCTGATTGTCCTTTCGGTATTCGGTGCGCTGATTCTTCGTTTTGAATTGGGAAGCCTCTTTTTTGCTTACCTGCCGTTTGGTTACTGGATGATTGCTGTTGCGCTGGTCATCAAACCAATTGTATATTACTTGTTTGGTTTGTACCGGCGGATGTGGATGTATGCCAGTGTTGAGGAATTAAAACTTATCGTTATTGCCGTAACAACTGCTTCCATCATGGTAGCAGTGGTCATGCTGATTCTCTTCACCCGTGGTTTTCTACCAGGCTACCTGCGCTCGGTCTTTGTGATTGACTGGCTGCTTTCACTGGCGATGGTTGGAGGGTTGCGCTTCGCTTTTCGTTTTCTGGCGGAGACACGTCGCCGTTTTGGAGAGATGCAGGCTGGCAGGGTAAAACGAGTCCTGATCGTAGGTGCTGGGGATGCAGGCGCTCTGGTGGTAAAGGAGTTGCAGAAGAATCCCCAGTTAAATCTGATCCCGGTTGGCTTTCTGGATGATAACCCAACCAAACAAAAACAGCAGATTCACGGTGTGCCAGTTGTGGGCACCATCAATGATATGACGCGCTGGTTGGAAAAACTGCGGGTAGATGAGGTCATCATTGCGATACCCAGTGCGCCGGGGCGAGTAGTCAGGATGGTTGCCGATATTGCTCGCCTAAAGGGGATTCCTTTCCGCACCATGCCGGGAATTTATGAATTGTTGGGTGGTAAGGTCAGTGTCAGCCGTTTAAGAGAGGTGGATATTACCGACCTGTTACGTCGCCAGCCAACCCGTATCAAAGAAGAATGGATTGGTGAAGTTTTAGCAGATAAAATCGTACTGGTGACGGGGGCTGGCGGTTCCATTGGGCGGGAATTGTGCCGGCAGATTGCGCGCTACAACCCGGCTGAGCTGATTATGCTGGGCCACGGAGAAAACAGTATTTTTGAAGGACTTTTGGAACTGAAAGACCACTTTCCAACACTGACGATTCGCCCGGTGATTGCCGATGTGCGCGATCGAATGCGGCTTAATCAGGTTTTCAGCCAGTATCATCCGCAAATTGTTTTCCATGCAGCGGCTCACAAACATGTCTCGTTGATGGAAGTCAATGTGGAAGAAGCCGTTACCAATAACATCCTTGGTACCAAAAATCTGGTGGATTTAGCCATCCAGCACCGCGTGGAACGGCTGGTGATGATTTCCTCGGATAAGGCAGTCCGTCCGGCGAATGTGATGGGCGCTACCAAGCGGGTGGCAGAGATGCTGGTGATTGACGCGGCTTTACGAACGGGAATGGCCTTTTCGGTTGTGCGTTTTGGAAATGTGTTGGGAAGCCGTGGCAGCGTTGTGCCGATTTTTAAGCAGCAAATTGCTCGCGGAGGGCCAGTCACTATCACCCACCCGGATATGAAGCGTTATTTCATGACCATCCCTGAAGCCGTTTATCTTGTTCTGCAGGCTGCCGGAATGAGTAAAGGTGCTGAAACCTTTGTGTTAAATATGGGACAACAGGTGCGTATTCTGGATCTGGCGGAAGATTTAATCCGTCTCTCCGGTCTGGAACCTGGAAAGGACATTGAAATTGTATTTACCGGTGTGCGGCCGGGGGAAAAGTTGAGCGAAGATCTGTGGGACGAGGGTTTTCAATTCCTCTCGACCGAACATCCCGATATCTTCCGTTCCCAAAACACCGAACCGCTCAGCAGTGAGCGGCTGGCCGAATTTGTGGATGAACTGGTCAATCTGGCCCGTGAAGGATCAAGCGAAGAGATTATTCACCTGCTCGATCAGTTTATTCCCGGAGCGGTTATTCAAAGCACACCCCCACCGGAGATCACTTCAATTATCTGATGGCTGTATTGGATGCGGCTCAGTGGAGTACATTGCTGAAACAATTTCCCTCGGCACATTTACTGCAAACCGCCGAATGGGGTGAGTTCAAGGCCGCCTTTGGCTGGCAGCCACTAAGGCTGGTCAGTGGCTCTGCCGCCGCGCAAGTTTTATTCCGTCGTTTACCGCTTGGTCTGACCATTGCTTATCTCCCGAAAGGTCCGTTAGGCTCCGATTGGGCGAATTTGCTGGCGGAAGTGGACGAACATTGTCGCCGCCAAAGGGCTATCTTCCTGAAAGTTGAGCCGGACTGCTGGGAGGATGAGCCGGACTTTACCCATTTGCGGAATTACTTTACTGGCTGGTTTGAGTCAAGGCCAGTTCAACCCCGACGCACGGTTGAGATCAGTTTAGCGGGCAACGAAGAGGACTGGTTGAACCGGATGAAACAAAAGACCCGCTATAATATCCGCCTTGCGCAGCGCAAAGAGGTGGTTGTTGAAAATTCAACTGACGTGAACCTGTTTTATCGAATGATGGTCACGACGGGCGAGCGAGATGGATTTGGGGTTCACTCGCCAGATTATTATCAAAGGGTTTTTGATTCGTTTGCGCCAAAGGGGATGTGTGTGTTGTTATTGGCAAAGTATCAAAACACGCCGCTGGCGGGGTTGATGATATTCGCCTTTGGCCAGCGGGCCTGGTATTTTTATGGAGCTTCCAGCAACGAGGAACGTCATCGGATGCCAGCTTATTTATTGCAATGGGAAGCAATGCGTTGGGCAGCTTCTCGCGGTTGTACGGTTTATGATCTGTGGGGCATCCCGGATGAGGATGAAGAAGTATTAGAAAGCCAGTTCTCGACACGAGAAGATGGCTTGTGGGGTGTTTATCGCTTCAAGCGTGGTTTTGGGGGAAGAGTACGTCGTAGTGTCGGCGCATGGGATCGGGTCTACCAACCGCTTCTGTATGCACTTTATCAGCAGTTTATTGCCCGGCGGCGAATAGAAGGGTAGGAAGATGGGGTTCTGTTTTCAGTGCGGTTCAGAATTGATTCGGTCATGGATGGAAAACCGGCAGCGCGAGGTTTGCCGGCGTTGTGGATGGGTTCACTATCCGCAGTTGAAGGTCAGCGCCGCGGCAATGGTGCTGGAGGAAAATCGGTTGTTACTGGTCAAGCGGGCAACGCCGCCGTGGCAGGGCTGCTGGTATTTACCTGCCGGTTACGTGGAAGCCGATGAAGACCCGGCCCACGCTGCCGAAAGGGAACTTTTGGAAGAAACCGGCTTGCTTGCTTGTGCGGGCGCTTTACATGGCGCCTATTTTTTTGACGATGATCCGCGCGGCAACGGTTTATTGCTGGTTTATCATATGCGCCTTACCGGTGGAAGTTTGAACCTCAATGACGAGACCGACCAGGCTGGCTTTTTTGAGATGAATCGACTACCTTCTCCCTTAACCGGCGCCGGTCATGACCGGGCGATTGCCGAATGGGTAGCGATGACGAAAACTGATCGGGGGTTACAGAAATGGAATTAGACCAGTGGAACGATTTGCTTCTTGACCTGCCAGCAGCTCACATTTTACAAACCCGTCAATGGGCTGAGGTGAAGGCCAATTATGGCTGGACGCCTTACCCAAAAGTCTGGCGGGATGAGGCCGGTAAGGTCCAGGCGGCTGCGCTGATTCTGGAACGTAGCCTGCGATTGGGGTGGTTTACCGCGGGGCTGCGGGTGATGTATGTCCCGCGCGGCCCTTTGATGGATTGGAAGGACGAACTTTGGCGCACCCGGGTGATTAGCGACCTGGAGAAAATAGCCCGTCGGCGGGGCGCCATTTTTCTCAAAATAGATCCGGAGGTCGTCATTGGTAAGGGCATTCCCCAGACGGAAGATGCGCTGGAAGACTCGCTCGGACGAGGCGTGATGAATTGGCTCAGGCAGCGTCGGTGGCGTTTTTCCACAGAGCAAATTCAATTTCGCAATACGGTCTGGCTGGACTTAGCCGGTTCGGAGGAAGACTGGCTGGCGCGAATGAAGCAAAAGACCCGTTACAATTTGAGGCTGGCTCAGCGTAAAGGTGTGACGGTTAGACTGGGAAGTATTCAGGATTTGCCGCTGCTATATCGAATGTATGCTGAAACCTCCCTGCGGGATGGCTTTACGATTCGCAGCGAAGCTTATTACCTGACGGTTTGGCAAAAATTTTTGGAAGCCGGCATGGCCGAAGTGCTGCTTGCGGAGGTTGAAGGAGAGGTAGTTGCCGGTCTGATATTGTTCTTCTTCGCTGGCCGGGCGTGGTATCTGTATGGAATGTCACGCAACCTCCATCGGGACAAGATGCCGAATTATCCTCTTCAATGGGAAGCAATGCGCCGAGCCAAAGCCCACGGCTGTCAGATTTACGATTTATGGGGTGCTCCGGATGAATTTATTGAACAGGATCGCATGTGGGGTGTGTTTCGTTTCAAGCAGGGTTTGGGCGGGGAGGTGATTCGCACGATTGGTGCCTGGGATTACCCGGCCCGACCGCTATTGTATGTGCTTTATATGCAAATTTTGCCTCGTTTGCTGGAATGGATGCGCCAGCGTGGGCAGCAGCAGACTCGCAAGGAGGTTGGGGTATGATGCCGCGGATTCGGATTGCTCATCTACCAACGCCGATTGAGCCATTACCTCGACTCGGTGCGGTGCTGGGCGGGATTAAACTGTGGGTTAAACGGGATGACCTGACCGGTTTGGCGGGTGGTGGCAACAAAATCCGTAAACTGGAATATGTGCTGGCTGAAGCTCAAGCCAATGGTGCGCGCACCCTCATCACGGTTGGGGCGGTACAGTCCAATCATTGCCGGCAAACCGCGGCGCTGGCAGCCCGTTATGGCTTGGGGTGCATTTTAATCCTTTCGGGCGAGAAGGAAGTTTCGCCTTCCGGAAATTTACTTTTGGACCGCCTGTTTGGCGCAGATATCATCTTTTGTGGGGCCGAAGCACGCGATCAAGTTATTCAAAAGGTATTTGAGGAAACATGGTCGGCTGGAAAAAGACCTTTTTTGATACCGCTTGGTGCTTCCACTCCCATTGGGACGGTAGGTTATTTGACCGCATTTGAGGAATTCTTAGCCCAGGAAGTAGATGTGGATTGGATTGTGGTGGCATCCTCTTCGGCGGGAACTCAGGCCGGGCTGGTGCTGGGAGCTTTGAAAACAAGATGGAAGGGCAAGATTTTGGGCATCAGTATTGACCAGCCGGCAGCCGATTTGCAGCAGCGCGTGGCTGGCCTGGTTAATGAGACGGCAGAACGAATTGATTTGAAGGTGCGCTGTCGGCCTGAAGAGGTCATGGTCAATGATGAATATCTGGGAAAAGGTTATGGTATACCTTCTCCGCAGGAAATCGAAGCCATCCGTCTGTTTGCGCGTTATGAAGGATTGCTGCTGGACCCCGTGTATACAGGCCGGGCGGCGGCAGGATTACTGGATCTGATCCGCAAGGGCTTTTTCAAACCGCAGGATCGTATCCTGTTCTGGCATACCGGCGGCACACCGGCTTTGTTCGCTGAGCGGTACCGTTCTTTATTGGGTGGATAATCAGCCTCAGGGCTTGATTGGCGGGCGCCAGGCTGCTCCAAAATCAAAGTCCTTGTCGGTTGTCAGGCGGACGAGGTTGGCGCCGTTAATGGTCATCAGGTAGATATCGTGGTTGCGGCCATCCGGCCAACCCTCAAAAGCAAGCCAATTGCCATCAGGAGATATGCTTACCTGAGCAACTGGGCCCGGATCGGTCTGACCACGAGGTGGAATACGGGCTGCCCGGGTGGTAAAGCGGTCCTCGTAGCGTAAGGCAAACAAATTGGGAATGCCGTCCGATTTTAGCTGACTGAACAGAATAATCGTTCCATCCGGAACCCATTTCGGCCAAAGGTCATTGACTTCACCGCTCAACGAAAAGCGGTTCTGGAATTGACCGCTGTCGGACATGACCCAGATTTGTCCATAAACCAATTCCCGAACATAGGCAATTTGGGTACCACTTGGCGACCAGGCCGGTTGCTTTTCGGTATATCGTTCACTGGTCAATTGTTTCAGGCTGCTATCTAAAAAGTTGTAGAGATAAATATCGGGGTTGCCGGCACGGGTAGAGGTAAATGCAAGTCGGTTACCATCCGGTGACCACGCCGGATCGTAGTCCGAAGCCGGGCTGGCAGGCAAAGGCAGAGGGATTGGGTCGCTGTTCGTAGTCAGATCAAGCGTGTAGATTTTGGCATTCTCGTACTGATCACGCCGGCCAGCACATGGCGAGATGAATGCCAGTTTCTGCCCATCGGGTGACCAGGTGGGCTGACAGGCACCGTCCGGCATATTAGTGAGTGGACGCTGCTGAGTTCCATCAGCATTCATCAGCCAGATTTGCATCACTCCCGTGCGATTGGAAGCAAATGCAATTTGCCCGCTTCCGCCAAACGCGGTGGGTGTAGGGCTGAAGGTGATGGTGGGAGTGGGAGTCTCGGTAGGTTCGGGTGTGGGGGTTGAAGTTGGAGAGGGGGAAGGGGTCTCAGTGGGTGTGGTTGAAGGGGGTAAAACAAAACCGATGGGCTGGGTAGTGGCTGCTACACTGATAAACAGGGTCGGGGAAGGCAAAGCGGGGAACAAGGCGCTGCGCAGTGCCATAGGAACCCCCGGTTCAATGATGAAGAAGATGGTAAGCACACTGGCCAGCAGGAGGGAAACCGGCAGCAAGCCATTATTCCGCCTTCGACGGGCAACCGGTTTAGAGGTGCGCCTTTTTAACATTGGATCCATCACCGCAATCGGCTGTGATTCGCCCTCTACAGATCGGATGACCTCGCTGGAGGGAAGTAGATTTTCAAGCGGCGGGGGGGTCACAGTGATCTGGCTGATCGGCGGACGGTCAATTTCGCTGGCGTTGAGCAGCGCTTGCTTAAATTCCAATGCGCTTTGATAGCGATCTTGCGGATCCACTTCCAGGGCTTTTTCGATGACAACTGCCAGCTTGCGAGAAGTTTTTGGGGCAAATTCCCGCACAGGGGTCAATTCTGCTTTACCGGTCGCGCGGGACAAGCCATCTTCTGGAATTGTGCCGGTAAGACAGGCATACAGGGTCGCACCAAGCGAGTAGATGTCGGTACGGGCGTCGGTCGGGGCTGTGCCGTATTGTTCTGGAGGGGAGTAGCCGGGTGTCATGGCTCTGGCCCCGGTGGTCGTTTGCTGGTTGCCGCTCATCACCTTTGCCAGGCCAAAATCCACGAGTGCAATTTGTCCTTCCGGGGTGATTTTGATGTTTCCGGGTTTAATATCGCGATGGATGATGGGGGGCGTACGGGTGTGGAGGTAATGCAGCGCATCACAAATGGCTACCCCAATCAAGATAACCTCATCTTCCGGCAGGGTTCCTAACCGTTCAATACGCTGGCGTAAATCTTCCCCGTCTATATAATCCATAATCAGGTACTGCCCCTGACCTGGAATCGTAAAATAATCTCCCACGCGGGGCAGGTTGGGGTGTCTTAAACTGGCGAGGATGTTGGCTTCACGTTGAAACTGGCGGGCATATTCATCCGTCAGAAACAGATTCTCCTTGACGGCAACCGCAATGCCCAAATTTTCATCCATCGCCTGATAGACGGAACCCATCCCACCCTGACCGAGGATGGAGACGATCCGGTAGCGGTTATTGAGCAGAGTACCTGGAGCAAGCGGCATTAATGTTTATTCTACCTAAATTAAAAATCGGCGACAACGAATTCAGGGATGGGTTTTCATAAATGAAAGGTGAGTTTGTTGGGCGGGTTACAGTCATGCTATAATCACCGGTAGTGGCTCTGCCGAACAGGAATTCACCATGAATCTGGACATTCGCACCGCTGTTCAAACCACTTTTCTTCTTTTGCTGCTGGGTGTACTGATCAGCATCTTTACCGGTGTACGTACCATTCAATCCGGTAAACGACTCTTATACTTCCGCAAGCGTCGCGAAATGGTTTCGCGTGGCTGGCGGTTTATCTTCACGGCAGTATTGCTCGGTGGATTTGCCTTCGCAGTCAACCGTTACGCCGAACCGGTGGCTTACCAGATCTTTCCGCCTTCGCCGACAATTACTTTGACGCCTACGATTACCCTCACACCGACGATCTCTCTTACCCCAACCATTACTTTGACGCCGACCCTCACCGAAACCCCGTTGGAATCACCAACCCCGATTCTGCCGGATGCAATTGCAGCCCAAATCGAAACGACCATTACCCCAAATCCGGAGGCGGTTTTCAGCCGGGTGGTCATTGCCAAACAGATTGATAAGGATTTTCAACCGGTCAATCCGCAAACCGAATTCCAAAATCCCGTGGGAAAGTTATATGCCACGTTCAGCTATGACAAAATGACAACTGGTGGGCAGTGGTCGGTCCTGTGGGTGCGAATGACCGATAATAAAATCTTGTGTTTTCTGACCGAACCATGGACAGGCAGTACTGGTGGTTATGGATATTCAGAATGTGAACCGCCTGCTGGCGAATGGCTGCCGGGAGATTATGAAGTCCAGATTTTTGTCGGTTTACAGTGGAAATCGTTTGGCAGGTTTACCGTGGTGGGTGAACCGCCCACACCAACTGCGACCGCCACACCCTCGCGAACCCCTTCCCCAACACCTACGGCAAGCGGGACACCAACCCCGACCTTTACCCGTACCATTACCTTGACTCTGACCCCCACCCAAACCCGTACGGTTACTTTAACCCCTACTGCGTCACGGACACCGACCATCACCATGACGCCAACTGTAACGCGAACACCGCGTCCCACCGACACACGCTGGCCAACTTACACGCCGGTCAGATAATTGCAGGCTAAACCCGGGGTGCGGGGTTGCTCATTTCCGAAAGAGACCGGGCAATCTCTGCTGCCAGACGGCCATTGTTCAACAACAGTGCCAGATTAGCCTGCATACTGGCCCCGCCCGTGAGTTGATTGACTTTTTCCAGCAAATAGGGAGTTACAGCCGACCCACGAATGCCCAATTGTTCCGCTTCCTGCACGGCTTGGTGGATGATGTTTTCGATTGCATCTGCTGGAAGGGCTTTTTCAGCAGGCGGAGGATTTGCTACCAGGATGGCAGAATGAACGCCGGCTCCCCAATGAGCCAGCGCTACCTGAGCAATTTCTGCGGCGTTCTGGCAGACAAGGTTGACCTTCAGGCCGGATTTTCGGGAGTAGAAGGCCGGGAATTCATCACTTTGGTAACCAATTACTGGCACACCAAAGGTTTCCAGCACTTCCAGCGTGGCGGGCAAGTCAAGAATGGCTTTCGCTCCAGCGCAAACCACAATCAGTGGCGTGATGCTCAATTCGTGAAGGTCAGCCGAAACATCGAAAGGGGCGTTGCGGTGCACGCCCCCAATGCCTCCGGTGGCAAATACCCGAATACCCGCCTGATGAGCGGCAAAAAGTGTCCCGGCAACCGTTGTTCCACCGGATTCGCCGCGCGCCAGGGCAATTCCAAAATCTCGGCGGCTGATTTTTCGGACATGCTTCATTTTTGCAAGCCGTTCGATTTCGGGGGCGGTTAAACCGACCCGAATTTTTCCATCTAACACGGCAATCGTGGCCGGTTCGGCGTTTTGGAGGCGGATGGTCTCTTCCATGTGGAGTGCCAGTTGCTGATTGTGGGGGTAGGGTAATCCGTGCGTGATCACCGCCGATTCCAGCGCAACAACTGGTTTGCCGGAAAAGAGGGCTTTTCGAACGGGGTTCGCAATTTCAAGGAAGTTGGCGGAGTTCATTTAGATGATCAATCGGTCGTACAGAAGTTCCAGTGACAGGTTGGGGACGACCGCACCGGTATGCGTCAGCGTCAGAGAAGCGGCGGTAACCCCCAGGCGGACCGCTTCGTCAATATCCATGTCGTTCAAAATACCAAAGAGGGTTGTGGCGGTCAGAGCATCCCCTGCGCCAATGCTATCAACAATCCGGGTTAATACCGCTGGAATGTGCCCGGAGGTTTGCGAAGTGGCATAACAAACGCCACCTTCTCCAATGGGAATCACGGCAATTTCGACGCCTAAACGAACGAACTCACGGGCGGCGGCTAATGCGCTGGACACGTCATTCACCACAATCCGGTTATACAAGAGAGCCGAGGCTTCGCTGCGATTGGCATTCAGCAGAAAGAGCCGTGAAAGATGATTTTCGAAGCGTTTTGCCAGCGGCGTGGAGGTGGCATCCGCACAAACCGGAATGTTGTGACGTTTTGCCAGTGAAAAAACTGTCCTGAGGGTGGCCGGGGCAAGATTGGCATCCACAAAGACGAGGGCAGATTTGGCGAATAAATCTGCTAAGGAACGCAGGTAAGCCGACGAAATATGACGGAGAATGGACATGTCGTCCAATCCGTAGTAAAGATTTCCGTTTTCGTCCAGAATTGCGATGTACGCTGCGGTGCTGGCATCGCTGACTTGCAAACAGTGACTGACTTCAACACCAGCGGATGCGGTATGCTGGAGAAGTTGTGAACCAAGATCGTCTTTGCCGACTGCCGATATCAGCGTAACCGGTTGGCCTAAACGGGCAAGATTTTCCGCCACGTTGCGGGCGACGCCCCCAAAGGATGTGCGGACGTGGGCTGGGTTGGAAGTACCGGGTTCGGGTACACCGATGGGCTGGCCTAACACATCCAGACTGGCGGCTCCAATGATAAGTACCCGTTTATCGGGATGCAAACTGTCCAGGTACATACGGAATTTGTCCTTTTCGGCTGGCGAGATGGGATGGATTATTTTTTATTCTACCAGACAATCTTCGCCTTCTCACAGAAAAGTTGCTCCGCTGCCGGAAAGATAATTTTCCAAAGCGGTGTGAAGGCATTGTCTGGCTGTGAGCAATCTGGAGGGAATGGCTTTACCCTGGGCGGTCATCTCGGCAATGATTTTGCTGACCTGGATTTCAAAATAGCGGACTATCTCGTAGTAAATCTGGTCGGGCTGGTAACCCTGTTGGGTGAGTTGAGCAATGGAGAGGAAAATATCCTGCTGGATAATTCGCTGATAGGTTTGTAAGCGGGCCTGATTACGGATTTCTTCCAGGACACGCGGGCTGGAACGGGTCATGTTTTCGCTGGTCAAACGCCAGGCCTCAATGTGTTGATCCAGTAGAATCGGGTGGGTTGTGTTCCATGTGCCCACGTTAATCCATTCCAGCCGTAATCCGCGTTGACGGGCTGCCAGCGGGAATTCCTGAGTAAAACTTTTGAAAAAGTTACTCAATTGCGGGCGGGGAATAAAGGAGGGGGGCGTCAGCGGTTGAGGCATTTGGGGGGAGTAAATGAAACGCAGGGGGCGGCGCAACGGTTGGCCATAAGCCAACCGGTGGATGGTGCTTTCCAGGGCAACCTGTCGGCGGATTTCGGGTTCTCCAACGGCCGAGAGAATCTCGCTCATCGTGTGATCCTGGATAAAGCGCAATAAATGATCTTCAACCAGTTCGGTCATTGCGTGGGTCCAATGTTCCCCCACCTGTTGATAGGTGAGCCAGTAGAGATCACGCAGATGTGCCGGGTAAGGATTGTTCAGGGGAGTGTTTCCACTTTGTCGCCAGATGCTGAACAGCAGGTTGACATCCTGAATTTCGATTTTGATGCCATCCTTTGTCCGTCCGATGATTTTCTCATAATGAAAGGTATGATCGCGCACGTCAATGATGCGGCGCAGCCGTTCGAAGCCCTGCAAGGTGCGATCTTTTTTACTCATCCCGGCACGGATGAAATGAGGATTACCGTCCAATCGCTCGAAGATCACCGCAAATTCCGGATTGGGTTTTACGATCCCCGGCCCGCCGATTTGGATGAAAGGCGATTTGCGCTGCTCGGCCGATAATTTTTCCTCTTTTATCTCAAGAGTCTGATATTTGGGAATGGCAAATGCAGATTGAAGGATGAAACGGCGTGAAACAGAGGTATTGGCAATTTCATAAATATCGGCCTGGTATAGAGCGGCAAATTCCAACGCCAGCAAGAATGGCAGACCAATTGCCGCAGTCATCAATAAAACATCCAGTGAAAAGAAGGTGTTCCCCAATGCCGAAAACAAATATTGAATCGGCGTCAAATCGCGGGGTACCACTGCCGGCACCAGCAAGCCTAGAAGCGCCGTTCCCAGTTGACCAATTGGATGACGGGCGGCCGTGTAGAAAAGAATGGTGGCGAAAAAAAGGATCGCCACGAACAGCCCGCGCAGGGTGGAGGTGGTTTGATCGAGTTGCAGTGTACGGCTGATCAGCCGTTCAAACCAACGCTGAATTTGGTCAAAGGAAAAGTCAAACGATGAGCGGGAAGATGACGTCATGGGTTGTCTTCTGGGGTGGACATTTCTACCAGTTGGGTTAATTGCTCAATTTCCTGCTGCATTCTGGTTTGTGCCTGCGGGTTTCGTTCAAGGATGGTTCGAATGGAGTGCATAATGGTATGGAAAGTCCGTTTGACCGAAAGTACCTGTCCGGAACAGGTTTCTGCCAGAGGTGAAACTGCTTCGCTAAAAAAGTTGCGTACGGCCTGTTCCTGACTCTCGCGGGTGATGTACTGCCGCTGGGTTTCGATCATTTCTTTTTCTTTTCTTGCCTGATTGAGCCAGGAGGTCTGCCAGCGTTTGATCAGGTCTTTTTCCACTTCTTCCGGCATTTCCAGATCGCGGATTTCCACTTTCAGAACGCGGATGCCGCGTTCCTGTAACATTTGATACTCCAGCGAGGGAACCTGTTGACCGGTTGGTTTTCCGAATAGATCCAATTCGTCTGCCAGAGGTTGAGTTAACCTCTGGTGAATGATGGAGTGGATGGTTTGCAGGGCAGTGGGTTGATCAGTGCGGCTATGGAATAATTCATCCAGCCGGAAACGGGAGAGGGTTTCTTTCCATATGTCTGCTGCCAGGCGGGGAGGCAGCCAGCGCCAGTCATTCAATCGGTCAGGGGTGTCTTCCGGAAGGTTGGCATCTACATTGCGGCGCAAGATGGCCTTCTCCACCGAAGAAGGCCGATACCCGTACTGACTCCCGCCTTCTCCTGGCTGGGCGTCAATTTTGAAGTGAACGATTATTTTGGGAACAAGCTCGATGTTATCACGCGTCAAGGCGCGAGTCTCCATGCGCTGTCGCTGTTGAACTTCCAGGCGGGCCGGTTGATCATCGCTTATCCCTGTCGGTGATCCTGCCGAGAGAAACGGCCCGATTTTCCCTTTCTGAATGCGTAAATCCACAACGGCTTTATCGCCTTCCAGATATTCTTTCCGCTCTGTGAAAGTAATACCCGGGCCGATGGCACGATTGAAACGGTCGTCTTTTCTCAAAACCGCCGCGCTTGCGCTGTCTAAAATTACCACGCCCGGCCCTTCTTTTTTGATTTCTCCCTTACGCTGCCGGATTTTGCCGTTTTCGATGAAAATAGCCGGGCCGTGTCCTCCCTGAATGTACAAAAGCAGTCGCTGGTAAATGCGCCAGCGGTCTTCCAGTTTGCGGACAGGCAGGACGAATTGAGAGAAGAAAAAAAGCCAGAAAAACAGACCCAGCAGACAGATCACACCGGATAAAAAAAGCTGCCCAAACCCGGCCACAAAACCGCCCGGTACCCGGCTGATATACCAGATGGCTAATATGCCGGTCAGGGTAAGGGAAATCAGGATCACTCGGTAGCGGGAACGGAATAATGCTCGCATATAAACCCTGCCTGTAATTCATTTTATATCACAAACCAATTTTCGGTATGATAGAATCAAACGGAAATCGGATTGCTCGAAACAGGAATGAGGAGATGCTGCGTTCATTGTTTATCACCCTTTCCAAAGCTTATTGGGCGCAGCGCTGGATTACCGGTTGGGCGCTGGCCTGGCGAGTGGCTTCCCGCTTTATCGCCGGCGAAACGGTGGAACAAGCCATCCGTGCTGTTCAGGTGCTTAACCAGCAGGGGTTGCTGGCAACACTGGATCAACTGGGCGAAAATACCCAAACGGCTCAGGATGCCGAAGTGGCTGCCCAGGGGATTTTAAATTTACTTGATGAAATTGAGCGCACCGGCGTTCAGGCAAACGTTTCGGTCAAATTGAGCCAACTGGGATTGGTGGTTGACCCGCCACTGGCTGAGAAACACATCCGACGCATTGTGGAAAAAGCCCGTCAGACGAATAACTTTATTCGGGTGGACATGGAAGACTCCAGTTTGACCGACTCAACCCTGGACATTGTCTCCGCTCTGCATGAGGAGGGGTTAACCAACGTCGGTACGGTGATTCAATCCTATCTCTATCGCAGCGTCGAAGATACCCGCCGCCTGATCGAGCAAGGTGTAAAAATTCGGCTGGTCAAGGGGGCTTATCAGGAGCCACCCCATCTGGCTTATCCGCGGAAAAGGGATGTGGATGCGGCATTTGACCGGCTGAGTGACCTGTTGATTGAAGCCTCTTTGGGTTTGGAGTACTCCCGCGCAACGGCCAGCGGGCGCTTTCCACCGCTGGCTGCCATTGCGACTCATGACGAGAAGCGCATCGAATATGCCATTCAAACCGCCAAACGCTACGGCTTGCCGGTTGAACGTCTGGAATTTCAGATGTTGTACGGGATACGCCGGGATTTACAGGTAGAATTGGCTAAACAGGGCTACCCGGTGAGGATTTACGTGCCATTTGGTACCCACTGGTATCCTTATTTTATGCGCCGGCTGGCAGAAAGACCGGCAAACTTGTGGTTTTTCGTTTCCAACCTCTTTCAGCGGTAATTTTCATGAATGATGAGCGTCCTCAACTTGCGGTGGTGACCGGGGCGGCTGTGCGTTTGGGCAAGGCAATTGCTGTTGCGCTGGCCGGCAAAGGCTACGCCATTGGCTTGCATTACCACCACTCCGAAGAGGCTGCCCATCAAACGGCTGAAGAGCTGGAAAAATTGGGTGTACCAGTTTTTCCCTTTCGTGCAGATTTACGGGACGAATTGGCTATCAGGCGGATGTTCCAGCAGATTGCCGAAACGGGGCTGTCGCTCAGGGTTCTCGTCAATTCGGCAGCGGTGATGCCCAGACAGGATTTGCTCACGATCACGGCAGAAGATTGGGATGCGGTGATGGACGTCAATCTCCGGGCGGCGTGGTTGTGTGCGGTTGAGTCAGCCCGAATCATGCAGCCGGGTAGTGTGATTATCAATATCAGTGATACCGGTGCGCGTAAGGTATGGACGGGCTACCCGGTTTATGTGATCAGCAAAGCCGGTCTGGAAATTCTGACCCGCTTGCTGGCACGTCGGCTTGCCCCGCACATCCGTGTCAATGCCATTGCACCGGGCTTGATTCTGCGTGGCGAGAATACCCCTGTTGAGGAGTGGGAGCGATTGGTTCAGCGATCGCCTTTGGGGCAAAGCGGCAGTGAGGATGAGATTTGCAGGGCGGTCACGTTTCTGCTGGAAAGTGTGTACATCACTGGGGAAGTACTTGTCATTGACGGCGGCTATGGATTAATCTAAAACACACAGGAATTGGAATGCAAAAAAACTTTGGAAAAGTCTTGGGAGAGTTCATCCGCACTTCGCAGCCGCTCGCATTACTGGCTGGGGCGTTGTTATATGCCTGTGGGGTAGGGGTGTTGGTATATCTGGGTGAAGCCGTTGATTGGTCGGTTTACTGGTTGGGTCAGGCAGTGGTCACTTTACTGCAATTAAGCAGCGTTTATCTCAAATCCTACTATGACCTTGTGCCGGAAATTCCACGAAGTTCCAGCAGTAATAATGGGCGCCTGGATGATTGGAAACCAGTTTCTCGTAACCTCTATCTGCTGGCGGCTGCCACTACCCTGACGGTAGGCGCAATGACTACCTTTGTGCTGTATTCGCGCGGGGCGCTTCAACCGGCCAGTTTAATTTTTTTGGGGATTGCGTGGTTGTTTGCCTTCTTTTATGGGGTACCCCCATTAAGGCTGGTGTATTCCGGCTATGGTGAACTGATCAGCGCAATTTTTTTAACCACTCTGGTGCCGGGCTTTGCCTATTTGTTACAGCGGGGTGAGTTAATTCCGGTGATGGGATTATTCAATTTTCCACTGTTAGCCCTTTTTCTGGCATTTAGCCTGGCCACTTCGCTGGAAACCTATTTCAGCGAGATCAAAGCCGGTCGCCAGAATATGATGATTCGGTTAGGGTGGCAGCGTGGAATGATTTTGCACAACTTCCTGATTGGCCTGGCTTTTTTACTGGTCGGAATCAGTCCGCTGACAGGTCTGGCATGGTCGCTGACCTGGCCGCGTTTGCTGGTCTTACCGGTGGGCATCTTTCAAGTCTGGCAGATGGTGCAAATTGCCAATGGGGCTAAGCCAAACTGGCGCCTGTTGCGGTTAACGGCAGCCGCAAGTTTTGGTTTGTTGCTTTACCTGCAAGTCTTTTCTCTGTGGACGGGGTAGAACATGCCTGAATTTTTAGAATTGCTTCCTCCAACCAGAGCCTTGTCCTACTGGCTGAATTTCATTCCGCAATCCTTAAAGGAAACGGAACGGCTGGCAGTGGTGGATGCACTGGGGCGCGTGGCTGCCCGGCCGATATTCAGCCCCGAACCACTCCCAGCCTTTCCGCGCAGCAGTGTGGATGGTTACGCCGTGCGGGCAGCGGATACTTTTGGGGCAAGCGAATCACTGCCGGCCTACCTGATGGTCAAGGGCGAGCTGCCCATGGGAACGACACCCCCATTTGATTTGCAACCCGGCGAAGCGGCATTGATTCACACGGGTGGAATGCTGCCAAAAGGCAGTGATGCAGTGGTTATGCTCGAATACACCCAGCCTTCCCGGGAAAATGAAATCGAAGTGCTACGGGCTGTTGCGGAAGGGGAAAACGTTCTGAAACCCGGCGAGGACGTTAAGCAGGGCGAGGAGGTCGTTGCTGCGGGTGTACGGCTGCGTCCGCCTGAAATTGGTGGCTTAATGGGGTTGGGAATTTTGGAATTGGATGTTCTGCGCCGGCCGCGGGTAGGGGTTCTTTCCACCGGAGATGAAGTTGTACCGCCTGAGGCTGCCGTTCAGCCCGGTCAGGTGCGCGACATCAACAGTTATTCATTGAGTGCGTTGGTGGAGCAGGCTGGCGGAATCGCCCAACGATACGGGATATTCCCCGATCAGGCGGCAGCGCTGGAAGCCGGGCTGAGGAAAGCGCTTGACGAGTGTGATGCTGTGTTGATTACCGCCGGTTCTTCAGCCAGTACGCGTGACCTGACAGCGGAGGTGATCAACCGGATGGGTAAACCCGGTGTGCTGGTACATGGTTTGAACATCCGTCCGGGGAAGCCGACCATTCTGGCGGTTTGTGATGGTAAACCGGTCATCGGTTTGCCCGGTAACCCGGTGAGCGCGTTGGTGATCGCCTATCTTTTCGTCCAGCCGGCGTTGAATCGTTTATGCGGTGTCCCTGGTCTGATCCATCCTGCCATTCGAGCAAAATTGACGGTTAATCTGCCTTCGCAAGCCGGCCGGGAAGACTACTATCCGGCAAAATTGGTTCAGAAGAATAACGCATGGCAAGCCGACCCGATTTTTTATAAAAGTAATCTAATATTTTCGCTCAGCCGGGCAGATGGGTTGATTCACATACCCGAAGACGCCACAGGGTTGGCGGCAGGGGAAGAAGCCGACGTTTACCTTTTGGGGAGAGGATGAAACCCATGAATTTCGCAATTCGGCTGTTGGCTCTTATTGCCGGGCTTGCAGGCTTGCTGGTGGCAGGTTGTGTCGGTCGTATTCAGGCAGCTGCCCAGCAGCCTGCAAGCGAGGCAGTTGTCTCGGCGCAATCAACACAATTGCCTTCACGAACGCCTACCCTCTTCAAAACACCCACACCGATTGTCCCAAGTTTATCGCCATCTCCAACACTCACGCAAACACCCAGCGGTACTCCTGCCCCTTCGTTAACGCCGACACCGGCGTTAGTATATTATCCTGCCGGACAAATCAATGTACCCATTCTCCTGTACCATCGGATTGTGGACGGCGAAGCGGTAAATCGGTATGAGGTGTCACTGGAAAATTTTCACCTTCAGATGGATTTTCTCCGACGGAATGGGTATGAAACCATTACCCCTGTCCAGCTGGCAAAGGTGATCCTGAAGGGGGGAGAACTGCCAGCCAAACCGGTGATTTTGACCTTTGATGATGGCTATCGCAGTATCTATGATCTCGCCTTTCCGGTTCTTAACCACTACGGGTTTGAAGGGGTCGTCTATGTTATCACCGGTTGTGTTGGTGCTCCAACCTACATGAACTCGGAGCAAATAACCGAGTTGTTTGCAAATGGGTGGGAAATCGGCAGTCATACGGTCAGCCACGAGGATTTGGTGAAAAACCCCTCTCACGTGTATGATCAAATTGTGGTGTCAAAACTTTACCTTGAGAAATTATTAGGTACAAAGGAACTGACTCTGGCTTACCCCTATGGTAAAGCCGATGAAAATATCACTCGAAAGGCAGCGAGATACGGTTATTATGCCGGGATGGGCCTGGGGGTCAGTAACATACATTCCGTTGAAACGCTTTATTTTCTCAGCCGACAGGAAATCAAATCCGATTGTGATTTGGGTTGTTTTGAGGAAATCGTGACCGGCAAGAAAATCCAACCGTGAGGAGGTAGCATGTCCATTTATTTACAGGATATTCCTCTGAATGAGGCTCTGGCTCGTTTTGACAATGCACTGAAAAAAGCCAGTTTAAGCGGGGTTCTTGGGGAAGAAACGGTTGAGCTGCATGAACATCTGGTCGGACGGGTGACGGCCAAACCGGTTTGGGCGCGGATTTCCTCCCCGCATTATCATGCCGCTGCGATGGATGGTTTTGCCCTGCGGGCGGAGAATGTTGCCGGCGCGATGCCCACAGCCCCCGTAATTCTGACCGTTGGTCAACAAGCAGCTTACGTGGATACCGGCGATCCACTACCTTTGTGGGCTAATGCCGTTGTTCCGATTGAGAACGTGGAAGCCCTCGATAAGGACGGTCAGATAACGGAGGATGCCCGCCGGCCTCATTCAATCCGCCTGAGAGCCGCCTTACCGCCATGGTCGCATGTTCGTCCGATGGGTGAAGATATTGTGGCTACCCAGCTGGTGCTGCCATCCGGCCATGTGCTTCGACCGGTGGACTTGGGGGCGATTGCTGCCGCCGGGCATGATCGGGTTGTGGTCAGCCGAAAACCGCGAGTAGCAATTTTGCCAACCGGTACTGAATTGATCGAAATTGGCCAGCCGGTGGAAGCGGGGAAGATTATCGAGTTCAATTCGCTGGTTTTGGCGGCACAGGTGAATCAATGGGGGGGCGAGGCGGTTCGTTATCCGATCAGCCCGGATGAGTATGCGCTTATTCGTCAACGGGTACGGGAAGCGGCCGAGAAAAGCGATCTCATCCTGCTGAATGCAGGCTCATCGGCTGGTTCGGAGGATTTTTCCGCCGCAGTGGTGCAGGAATTAGGCGAACTGCTGGTTCATGGGGTTGCAGTGCGTCCCGGTCACCCGGTCATCCTCGGCATGATTGACCGGCAGGACGGCAGCCGGTGTCCCATTATTGGGGTGCCGGGCTATCCGGTATCGGCTGCGCTCACGGGAGAAATATTCATCGAACCCCTGCTGGCGCGTTGGCTCGGCCGGCCGCCGCATAAACCGATTGAAATTGAAGCAAAAATTACCCGCAAATTAACCTCACCGCCGGGTGACGATGATTATGTAAGGGTTGTGGCAGGCAGGGTTGGAGATCAGTTGTTGGTAGCGCCGCTCTCACGTGGTGCTGGGGTGATTACCTCGCTGGTGCGTTCCGATGGAATTGTGGTTTTACCGCGTGGAATTCAAGGTATTGAAGCCGGCAGCCGGGTGAAGGTTCGCCTCTACCGCCAGCCGGAAGAACTCAATCAGACCATTTTTGCAATTGGTTCACACGACATCAGTCTGGATTTGCTGGCTCAGTATCTGTCAACTTACGGACGAAGATTGGTATCTGCCAATGTAGGTAGTCAGGGAGGGCTGGTAGCCTTGCGGCGAGGGGAAACTCACCTGGCTGGCTGTCATTTGCTGGATGCACAGACTGGTGTGTATAACCTTGCAGCGGTCCAACAGTACCTTCCGGACCAAAAGGTACGTATACTGGGATGGGTCAACCGTGTTCAGGGTTTGCTGGTTGCCCGAGGAAATCCTAAGAACATTAAGGGATTACAGGATTTGGTGCGAGAAGATGTGATCTTTACCAATCGTCAACGGGGTGCCGGAACCCGCATCTTGCTAGACTACCAGCTTAGTTTGCTGGGAATTTCCCCGGCGCAAATTCGTGGTTATGGTCAGGAAGAGTACACCCATCTGGCCGTAGCGGCTGCGATTGCCTCAGGTCGGGCAGATTGCGGTCTGGGAATTGCCGCTGCCGCAGTGGCTCTGGATTTAGAATTTATTCCCCTCTTTGAAGAGGAATATGATCTGATCATTCCATCGGTTTATACCGAAGATGATTTATTACAGCCCTTGTTTACCCTGGCTCAAGATGAGGATTTTCGCAAAGCGGTTGCCCAATTACCCGGTTATGAAACTTCCCGAATGGGAAGATGGATCCTATAAATCAAACCAAAGGAGGTGTAAAATGCCAGTTTCAGCCAATAACCCTGCTCCGGATTTTGAATTACTCGATGAGACGGGAACTCCCCGCCGCTTGAGTGATTATCGCGGAAAGCCGGTTGTTTTATATTTCTACCCCAAAGATGATACCCCTGGATGTACCAAAGAGGCGTGCAGCTTTCGTGATGATTATTCCGAGTACGAGAAAGCGGGTGTCATCATTTTAGGGGTCAGTCCCGATTCGCCAAAATCTCATGCCAAGTTCAAAGAGAAATACAATCTTCCCTTTACATTGCTGGCGGATGAGAATCATCAGGTTTGCGAATTGTACGGTGCATGGGGAAGAAAGAAATTCATGGGACGCGAATATGATGGTGTGTTACGCACCACGTTTTTGATCGGCTCGGATGGCACCATTCTGCGGATTTTTCCGGATGTCAAGCCGGAAGGTCACTCGAAAGAAGTTTTGGCTGCCTTAGAGGCGGCTTGAGATCTGTAGTTAACAAACAGACAGGTCAGGCGAATTTACAAAAATTGCCTGACCTGTTTGTTTTGGAATGAAGGTTGAAGGTGGATGGGTGATCAGCCTTCTTGGATGGGAGCATCTTGATTTTCTTCCACCGGTTGAGTTTCTGACTGAACGCTCATCAATTCTGAATAGGCTGCCAGCTTTTCGAGGGTGGTGGAGGAGAGATAGGCAATAATATTGTTTTGCAACTCTTCCCACATCAACCGGGAAGTACAGATTTCATTGCGTGGGCAATCCTCCGTATCTTCCAGGCACGGGGTTAGACAGATGGGGCCTTCCAATACTTCGGCGATTTTGAGAACCGTGATGTTCTTCGCAGGATGGTTGAGCCGTAAACCACCGCGCGGTCCGGGTGTGGCTTTAATGAGGCCGGATTGCATCAGGGTGTGGGCAATTTGGTGAAGGAAAGGCAAAGGGATATTTAGGGACTCAGAAAGCTGGGCGCTCGGAATGGGTCGTCCCGTATTGTTACTGGCAAGCGCGATCATGACTTGCAGTCCGTAGTCCAGTCTTCTGCTGATTCGAAACATGGTTCACTCCTTGAATTTCTACAATGATTATTGATTTTGTAAGGTATTTTAATTGTATATCAATATTCCAGAAAGTGACAATAGTAATTTTACAGGTCGTAAAATATCTTAAGCGATTGTAAGGTGGAAGCAGGGGTGTTTTTGCGAAAATTCAAAGGAAATGATTAAAAATCTTGCCGATAATTCAAGGAGGAGGTATAATGAGCGTCGTTCGGGGCGTGGCTCAGCCCGGTTAGAGTGCACGGTTCGGGTCCGTGAGGTCGGCGGTTCAAATCCGCCCGCCCCGACTTTCACAGGGATTCCATCCCTGTATTCCGCAACGCACCCGATGGATCCCTGGGTGCGTTTTGTGTTTTCAGCAGGAAGGTCAGGTATGGTTACACTCCCCACATTTCTACCCGTTGTCGAAGCCGCCCGCAAGTACGGGCTGGATGAGACCCGCTTGCGCGCTCTGATTGAGAAAGGTAAAATCAGGGCTGGAGTGGTTGCGGGAGAAATGGTCGTGAGCGAGGATGAGGTCAGAGATCAAGCAGTTACTCGAAAAGAGGACTTACCCGAATATAAGAAGCACGCTCATCTGAAAGGGAAGCCGATTTGGATTAGCGAGGCGGAACGGAAATACGGGGTTCCTAATCCGACTGTCTCTGTTTGGGTAAAGCGGGGCTTAATTAAGGTACTGGGATACGAAAAAAACCGCAAACTAATTGATGAGGCAGACGTAGCTTATTGCGCCGAAATCTATAATCAGCGCAGAGGACAAGGCAAGTGGCTTTTTGATGATAACGGGCTACCTTATAAGCCAAAAACCGGCCCACTTGTTACAGCCTAGAAAAGCAAAAAACGGCACAAAACCGTTTTTTTTTTTTTTTTGTTTTAAAATCTCTAGAAGTTATTGAAAACTTCTAGATATAATGTTATACTCCTCCTAGCACTTTTCCAAACCAGCGTCCCGCTGAATGCCTCAAACACAACGCCCCGCCGGGCGTTGTGCGCCCGACCGGGGCGTTCCGTGAGCCGTGCGGTAACACGCTCACGGTTGAGGCAAGCAGACCGTGACTGCTCACCCCATCCGCGATTGTAGCATGAGATGACAGCCCTCTGCAAGCCTCTCACAAGGAATGTGATTTGCGGAGGGCTTTGTGTTTGCCGTGCGGTGTTGGCTCAAGGCCTTTCAGGCGGCAGGTGCTTGAGGGCGGGTTCAAGTCCCGCCCGCCTGAACTCCGTTTTTGCCACGCTAACTTCGGCCGTGTAGGGAGGCGTGGAGCGGGGCTGAGTCATCAGCACCCGGCGGGGCAAGGGACGGGGAGCCCTCGCCTGACGGAGCGGCAGGTGAGACCATCGGAAGCCTGCCGGGGGACGTGACAGCCGGGAGAGACCGGCAAGCACCTTGACAAGCGACATGGTAATCCTCTGTTTCCAACCGCCATAGACGGGCAGGATGATCCCTGATCTTGCGGTGGGTGCAAGTCCCACCCGGTTGGACTGCCAAACCTGTCGGTGTCGTTGCACCATCAACGGACAGGTGCAGCCCGGCACACCCTAACCAGTGTCGGGAAACAGGCAGGGTGACGGCCCGGAGAGACGGGAATACTTCCCTGCCTGCAATGGTGGGGGGCAGCCCGGAGAGACGGGCAGAGGGGTTGGGGCTGAATCAGCCCAGCGAAGGCGAGGCAGACCCTCAAAGAGCCGGACTTGCGCGAGGGCAATCCCTCTCACTTGATCAAGCGGGAGTAGCTCAACGGTAGAGCGGCGGCGTCATGAGCCGCAGGGTGAGGGTTCAAATCCTACTTCCCGTTCTGTGAAAACGAGGTTTCTCATGTGTGAGCATCGAAGGAAAGTTGGCGACAATTACGGACTGACCTGTCTGGACTGCGGCAATGAGATGAGCACGGCTGAAACCCCATTTACTCTTCACCAATAGGCTTTGGAATGGGCAGATAAAGCCTATATTGCCCGCAAAAAAGGGCAATGGGAAGCGTCTATTGAACTTGCCAGGCAAGCCCTTCGATACGAAATTGAAGCAGCCGAGAAACTGCCGCCTGTTGCCGAAAGCGAACCTACCCGCAGTATTCTTTATCGTGGTGCCGCAAGCCTGGCGTATCAGGCAAGAGATTATGAATTGGCTTTGCGATTGATAAAAAAGGGTTACACCACTTACACCCCTGAGGAAATTAGAGTTGATTTTAGAGATATTGAACATGCTCGAATCCGTGAGGTGAAAGATGAGAGAGACCTTTTTTGATCTGAAAGTCAAAGTGTTTCAAATCAAACTCGGTCATTTCCTTCTTGTTATCTGGAAAACCGATTCCCGCTGGCGTTTTGCTTTCTACATTGGCCACCGCCGGTTTGCCCATTAGAGGTGAGGAAAGAGGCGTGATTTGAAAGGAATTGCCGGCAAATGATTTCACCCTGTTGGTGAAATTCATCATGTATGCCGTCTTGCGTCTGACGGACAACGGAGTGGCTTTTGCTTACGAGTTGGGCTGTCCCATCCGCAAGTCGGAGTGGGATGTTCTTGTCCAAAAACACAACGCCGAAGAACACGCCAATCACGCCTTTGCTGTGCTACTGTTTGCCTACCATGCCCGCAGACGGGGCTGGCGGGTGGAGGTGTGTCCGCCGGTGGACAATCCGCTGGTCGAGCCGGATGTGCTGGTCGAGAAGGACGGCGAGCGGATTTATGTCGAGGTGGAGGTTTTACGCCACCCACGCAAACGCAAGGACGGAGCAGATAACACATGGGTACGCAAGTGGCGCAATCAGCGGAATTTTCAAGGGCGGGTAGCGGTATGCACCCTGACGCCCAAACGGATGCAGGGAATACTCCGCTATCTCAAACTGCGCTATCCGGGAGTGGCTACCGAACTGACCACGCTGGCAAAGCAGCCGGACTGCGACCTGTGGCTGGAACGCTGGAACTGGCCAAACGAGTTTTCGATGCGGGGGTATCGGTAGGGGGTTGACAATCCCAATCTTGTGTACTAAACTATAATTACACAATAGAAAGGAAAGGTGTGATATGCTGGTTCGTACACAAGTATTGTTTGACGAAGATACGCTGCGGAAACTGAAAGCCGCTGCCGAGGAACAGGGGCGCAGTGTTTCCGACCTGGTACGGCAACTGGTGGAAAGCGGGCTAGAACACCAGCGCCAGCAGGAATTACAGCAGTTTGAAGCATTGCTGGGCAAACTGCGCCAGATTCGGGAAGAAAACGCGGCTAAGTATGGTGAGGTGGAGACTGACCTGTTGGAGAAAGTGCGCGAAGAACGCAGCCGGGAACTGGGAGAATTGTTATGGGGTTGATCGTCTTGGATGCCAGTGTGGTTGTGCCGTTGATGATGCCTCATCCGTTGTCTCAGGCAGCGGAGCGGTGGATTCGCCACTGGAAACGGGAGTATTACCGGTTGGTTTCGCCGTGTTTCATGCCGGTGGAGGCGGTTTCTGTTTTACGGCAAGTGGTGTACGGCGGAAGATTCAATCCGCAGCAAGCGTTGGAAGCGGTGGACATCCTTATGGCGCTAGGGATTGAACTGGTTATGCCGGACGGTGAGGTGTTACAATCCTCGCTGCGCTGGGCGGAGCGGTTAGGACAGAGCAAAGCCTACGATGCCCAGTATGTGGCTCTGGCGGAGCAGTGCGGAGCGGAGTTGTGGAGCGCAGACCAGCGGCTGGTCAACACCCTGCAAGCACAGGGAGCAGGTTGGGCGCATTGGATTGGGGAGGTGTGAGGTGGCAGTCGTTACACGCAAAGGTTTGAAACTGGCAGCCCGCAACCTGGCAGCCTTGCCGTTCAGGGTTTTGCTGTTTGCGTTTGAGTGGGTGCTGCGCCTGACGATCATCGCCGTACTGGTCTTTGTGCTGGCTGTTGGTGGGGTGGGCTGGTACTTCTACACCGTCAAAGCCAATCAGCCGATGCAGATTGACCCCCGCTTTGCCCGGACACTGCCGCCGGAAGGGATGACCTTTCGGGAGTTCTGGCAAGACCGCTTTGCCGGGTGGGAGAAGATTGACGAACGGGATTACCGCACGGGAAAATCCAAGAGTAAGTCACATTGTGTAAAAACGGAGTTGGAGGTGTTCCCGCAAGCGCATATTCTTGCGCCTTTCCTGCGGGTGTATTTCGTGCGCACCCAGCCCGGAACAGCCGAAGCCGAATCGTGGATTCGGGGGATGAAAGGCATCATTGCGCCGGACGATCTGAATTTTGTAGACGCCTAGTGGTGGCAGATCGAGAACGAGTCCTGGTGGTATTGGGTAACGGCGTTAGGGCGTCCATGCCAGTTACCTCCGCCGCAAAGACCGGCGGCAACTCCCTGACCTTGCAATTTTGTAAGGAACTGAAAAATACCACTTGCGAACGGAAAAAATAACTTTGTAGAATAATCGGCGAGGAACGGGGCATGCGGCTCCGAGGGCATGAGAAGCCCGAAACGTGAGAACGCTGTTTGTATTTAAGCGGCTCTCCCCAGTCAGGGAGAGCCGTTTTGTGTTAACCGGAGGTGAATCGTGGAAATCAAACTGTCAAGCATCAAAAAAGCATTAGTTGCCTTGTTTGTGGTGTTTGCGGCAATCGCCGCCGTGCGCTTCGTCCTGCCGATGTTCAACACTGCCCGGGCAGAACCCGAACCGACCGCCGTACCGGACGGACGGGAAGCGGCTATCGCCGGTCTCACGGCGTTGTTTTCAACCGATGTGACCACCGGCTACGATGCCTGGCTGCAATCGGTCTGTGCGATCTCCACCGAAAACGGCTGCGCCTTCGCCGAACTGTTCACCAACTGGGACAGGGTGGTGGTGCAGAAATGCGGTGCGCCGAGCGTGACGCAGGGCAGAATCACTGCCGCAGCGGTCAAGACCGCTCCCAATTACGCCCTCGTGACCGGACAAGACCCGGAGAAGCGGGGGGTTGACCTGCAATTTACCCTGACCATCGAACCCACGATCTTCCGCTACTACACGCTGGAAGAACGCAAGGAGGTCAACAAACGCTGCGTTGCTCCCAACGGCAGCATGGTAGAACTGCCGCCGCCCATCGAACAGAACTGCAAAGCCCCCAACCGGTATGTCGAGCAGGAGGAAGAAGTCGAGTACTGCGTCCTGCATGAACAGACCTTCTGTGAGCAGGCGAGGGTGCTGGCTTCGGCAAGCCTGAAAAAATCCAGCCGGGACTGGATTTTGAACGACCTGGCGAACTGGTATCCGGGGGCGACCCTCATCCGTCCCGATTGGAACTTCCGGTACGGAGCCAATCAGGGCTGTGATGCGTTCAACACTTTCCGCTGGACGCTGGTACAGGAAAAGGTGCAGATTCGTGACCCTGGCTTTTATGCCATGAGCGTATCGGGAATCACCAGCGGTACGCCGGTATCGCCGTCCCGTTCGTTTCAGATACCGGCAGGCGAGTTTGACGCCTACCTGATGATGACCACCATCATCAAGTAAAAGGGGGGAAGATGAGTCTGGACACCCTGCTCCTGCCTTTCGTGTGGGTCTTGAACGGACTGCTGGCACTGGTCTGGCTGGCGGTGGACAACCTGGCGCTGGTGCTGCTCATCCCGGCGCTGGCATGGCTGTACCTGCTGCTCGGTCAGCGGTTGCAGGAAGCCCAAGCCCGCCGGATGCGGCAGGTGCTGCTGCCCGCCGCTGGTCTGGCACTGGCAGCGGTGTTGTTTGCGCCCAGCCCTGCGCCGTACCTGCTGGCAGGACTGGCAGGAGTGAGCGGTTTTGTGGTCAAGGTGGACAATTACCGCCCGGACGAATCGGCATGGGAGAGCGTGCAGAACCTCATCCTGTACGCCCTGGTGGGACTGGGCGCACGGGTGTTGTTCTGGGTGATGGATGCACAACCGGCGGACAACCTGATTGCCGGGGTCAATTATCTGGGTGTACTGGCGTCTTTTGCACTGTGGGGGATGCCGGTGGCGCAAGCGGGATTGCTCATCAAGAACTTGCTGGCGCACGCCCCAACCGGCGCAGACCCTCGCACGGTCATCGAACGGGCAAGGGAGCGGAGATAGGCGATGTTGCGAATACTGGATAACGGTATCGAAAGCAAGAACGGACAATTTCACGCCGCCTGGTGTCTGGTGGACGAGGACGGACGGCGGTACTACCGGGTTGCCGTCCTGCGGGAACGGCTGGAACGGGCGCAGGCAGAAGCGGCGCAGGAACGCCGTACCCGTGAGGAGTTGCAGAAGCGGCTGGAAGAGGCGCAGCAAGCGAAGGAGAAGCCGAAGAAGAAGAAAGGCGAAGCCAAACGGCAGCCTGAGCGGATTTTGACGCCGGAAGAACTGCCGCAGTTGTGGCGCAAGTTGGTCGAGGAGATGAGTGGGATGATTTTTTTCCCCCCTGCCCAGGAACACTTCAAGGCGCAGTTGAAGCCGAAGGAATCGGATATTCGCTAACGGCGCAAAGTGCTGGTGCTGTATGCGGTGGCGTGTGGTGGCGTCAGCAGCCGGATGGAGATTGACCGGGTGGTGAGCGTGGTGGAGGGATTGTCCGAGCGGACGAACTCGATCCGCCGTCCTTTGGATGAACTGGTGCAGAGCGGGTTGCTGATTTGCCAATCGATTCGCATGACCAGCCCGTACCTGGTCTCCGGGTGGCTCGTTGACAGGTGAATACGGCGGAGTGGCTGCTCTCCACATTCCCGGTGCGCTTACCCGCAGTGTGCCGGGACGGGTGGCGGTTGGCTGCCTTCTCTGTCTGCTCATCCGTGAGGGTGGGCGGGCAGAGGGCAGCCAGCCCAAAAAACCACTCGAAAAAAAGGAGAGCAGCCATGAAGTACTTGATTCTTGCATTGTTGGCCGGAGCGGGATTGTATCTTGCGGGGGTGGACTTTGAGACCCTCTTGGGTCTGGACACCGCCGCGGTGGATACCGTCCTGCTGGTCGTAGCGGTGTTGTTCGTTGTGGCGTTCATTGCCCGTCTATTGTGGACGGCAATGTATATTGGCAGCGGACAATATGCGCTGGACAGACGGCTCGACCAGTGGATCAAGTGACCGCCGTATGCGTGTCGAAGCGAGCCGAACAGACCGCCTGCGGGAGATAAGCAGGCGGTCCTGGTTATGCATGAATGAAATTTGACTTAAGAATGACCATTTTGATATGATCGATGCGATGCTGAAGGTAAAACCTGTTTTTTTATTCTTCCCAAACGCTCAAAGGAGTCTCCAAACATTGTTCAACTTCAGCTTCCAGAATGAAACGGGTAAATTCCTCGGGCGATATGCTCAATACCTCTTCAATTGGTTTATATCTGTAGGTTTCTTCGTACTCTCTGAAAAAATCCAGGAATTCCTTTTTCTCGTCGGGAGACCAGACTACAACACCACCTGTTTGATTAATCAGGGATTTTTTACAAATTCGAACAAAATCTTCACCATTCCTGCGAACCAGTTCAGCATAATCATATAACGTAATCATTATTCCTTTATTTGGATAGAATATTTTTAGGGTGTATACAACCGGGCCTGTTCCCGGAATCCCGGTGATATATATCCACACTTCCGCGGGGACACCCAACTTTTTTACTAGTGAAACAAGATCGTAATCCTGGCGGGCCGTGATCCAGGCGATACTCAGGGTTTCCTTATGCAGGGAGAATCTGGCTATTCGAGAATTCATCAAAGTAGGTTGATCGTCAATGGCAAAGTAAAAATATACGAACAGATTGTCCGGATATACTTTCGGCATTTGCTGAATATCAACCAGCCAGGCCAATGGCTGCAGGAAATCATAGGCCTCTTTCCATGTGGTTTTGCCGGGAGTTATCCCCCACCAGCAAGGTAATTCACAACCGCCGTTGGTTTGGATCAATTCTTTCATTATTGCCAGGGCCTCGGCCGGTGGCAGGGTGGGCAACGGCACCCAGGTGGGGGTACCTGTTGGCTTGGGAGTGCGGGTGGGGAGGGGAATGGCCGTGGCAGAGGGATTGAGGGTAAACCAGTGTGTGGGTTGGGGTGGTGAAGGGGAGCGGGAAAGTGTTGGTGAAATGGGATCGGGACTTTTTGCCCCGCAAGCACTCCAGAGCATGGAAGCGATGATGGAGAGCACCACAAGAAAGGAAATGGAAAATTTCATGATTTTTTCCTTTTCAGATAACTTCACCACCTGCCAAGCAAGCTACCCATGTGATCCGACATGAATCGACTTTTTTGTAATCCCCCCGGAGATGTGTCCCAATTTCCAAACACCCAGCCGATGAACATGTCAGCAAATTCTTCACTTCCCCGCTGGCCGGACACCCCGAATTGCCAATCATCAAATTTTCCTGCGTAGCCAAAGAAGGTGCCATATTGATCCTTATGAACAATTAAATAATTCTCAGTGATCGGACGAAGTAAATTTACAGGTACATTCTGGGCTGCCTAACCAACGGCGTTGTTGAAAGCATGTCCCAGTTCATGAACGATGACACGGGAATGCTTGAGGAAGTAACTCTCCGAGACATTGGAATACAGGATGATGCGGTTCTTGCTCACGGTTTCGGCGGCACAACCTCCGCCATTGCCATCGCACGACTCGGCCACATGGAGATAGGTCATGGCTCCTCCGTGGATTTGGAAAAACAGGAGTTCGGGCGAAACAGAACGGTAGCCGCTGATTTCTCCCATCCGTTTCAGGTTATATTGATTGAGATTGTAAGTTCTGGCATAGGCATTGGCAACTGCTTGGGTTCGTTGCTCGATCACGATTTTTGTACTTGAATTAAGACTGATTCCTTCAAATCTTGCTAATTTCAGTTCTTTGTTTCTTGAAAAGCCGTGGGGTTCGAGAAAGGCATGCCCGCTGGGGTCGGTGAAGCGGAGGGGGTTGTTGAGGGTGTAGGCATACCTGTCCCATGCCAGCGGGTTGCCTGCCCCCGGCACGATACTATCCGGCTGGATGAAGCGTCCTAGCCGGGGGTCGTAGAAACGGGCGCGGTAGTCGTACAGGCTCAAGGCGGCTTCCTCGCGTTGGGCGGTGAATTTGTAGTGCACGGAATACTCACCTGTAGTATAGCGCAATTCGCCCCAAGGTTTGTAGAGATAGCGAGAGCGGATTGCTGTGAGGGATTACATTGCCGCCACCAGCAGTGTCTATTTCCTGTTCGGTGACCACCCTAAGATTTTGAATTACCCTGCTTTACTTCGACGATACAACCGATGAAAAATTTTCCACACCGAAAGAATTACCAATAAAGCCCCACTCAGACTGGTGTATGAATTAAAGCCATACAAAACCCCACCAAAGCTCAACTGCGGTGGTAAAAACGGATACAACCACGCAAATAATCCCAAAGCCAGAAGGGATAGCAAAGCCATTACACTTGCTTTTTGTCCGGCAAAGTAGAGAAATATTCCAAAACTTATCCCCATAAAAATCATGCTGCTCATGGCTACGATAACAAGGTGAGGAAAGAGAGCAAACTCAGTTGCCATGGAGAGTCGCACTGCTCTGATCAAATGATCCAGTCCAAAGCAAACAACAGGATATAAAAAAAGAAGCCAAAAGGCCTTTGTTTTCACATACCTCTTATTTTATGAATCAACATCATAGAATTTATTTCATTATAGGAATAGCAACTTATCCATACAAGTGCCCCTGGTCATAGAGGGTGGCATGACTTTCGGCATCAAGTAGATAACTGTAAAAAAATCATGACCGCCTGCGGGAGGTAAGCAGGCGGTCTTATCTTAATGATTGTGTGTAAATGGTAGAACTTCTCTAGAAATTTTTTCTTCTAAATTACCCCGTGTAACTTGTAAGTCATAATAGGTTTGTAAGTTCATCCAGAATTCTGGCGTAGTATTGAAGGCATATGCCAATCTTAATGCGGTATCGGCAGTTATTCCTCTTTTTCCCTGTACAATAGCATTAATTCTGTCAGGGGGTACTCTCAGCAACCGGGCCAGTGCATTCTGGCTTAGACCTAACGGTTTCATAAACTCTTCCAAAAGAATTTCACCAGGGTGAATTAATGATGTATCCATAATAATTCGTAATTCCTAATCACTTATGATAATCCACTACTTTAACGTCAAAGGCGTCTCCATTTTCCCAACGAAAGATTATTCGATATTTGTCATTTATGCGGATGCTAAATATATTCGACCCTTTTGGATATAACTTTTCGACTCCATTACCCGGAATTGAGTAGAGATCCATCAGTTGGGATGCTGCATTTATTATTAATAATTTACGCATAATGCGCCTATATAAATCGGGAGGAAATTTTGAATGTAAAGGATTAATCGTATTAAAATTCTTAAAAAAGTACTCCGTATCCTTGTCACCAAAAGACTTGATCATCCTTTGTTCCGTCCTCTTTGTAATTCATAGAATGTACTCCTTTCTGCGAAATATCACTATATTATTATTGTTTCGAGCATACATATATGATATCATGGATTTCATATCATGTCAAGCATGATATTGAAGTTCAGACATAAGTTAGGACACTGGGGTGAACAATAGTAGTGACCGAAGATCAGTGATACTGCTGAGGTTTAGCATCCAAACGGCTCTACTTTGCGCGTCGCACAACATAGTCGTACAATAACCATTGTAAGACGCAGAAACCCCAAAAATAGCCCCAAAACCCCCATTTTTCGGGCTTAAAACCGCCCTAAACTGCGTCGCACAATGTTTTTAGCGGGAGGAAAACGCACCCATGAACCCCATAGACGAGTATCTTGCAACCCTCACCAGCCCCCGCACGGCAGAGCGTTACCGGGCGGCACTGAACGAATTTGCCGACTGGTACACCCAAACCACCGGCGCAAGCGTGGACTGGAACCTGCTCACCGCCGTTGAGGTCAAGGACTACACCGCCTACCTGCAAACCGTCCGCAGGCTCTCACCGGCGAGCGTCAATCTGCGGTTGGCAGCCCTCCGTTCGTTCCTGCGCCACCTGGGGCGCACCTTGAAGGTGAAAGGCCCCAAGCAGGTCACGCCGCCGGTCAAGGCTCTCTCCGCCCGTGAGTTGGGCAGGCTGCTTGCCGCCGCCGAAGGCAGCACACGGGATACCGCCATCCTCAACCTGATGGCACGGGCGGGCTTGCGGGTGGGTGAAGTAGTCCACCTGCGGGTGGGTGATGTCGAAATGAACGGGCGTTCAGGGTGGCTGACGGTAAGAGGCGGCAAGGGCAACAAGACCCGCCGTGTACCGCTGAACGGCGAGGTGCGTCAGGCGTTGAAAGCCTGGCTGGACGAACGCCCCCAGGGAGCAGGCGATGACCTGTTCCTCTCCCGCACGGGCAAGCCGCTATCGGAGCGGGATGTCCAGCGCATGGTGGCGGAGTATGCGCGGATCGCCGGTGTCGAAGCCACCCCGCACACCTTGCGCCACACCTTTGCCACCCGTGCCATCGAGAAGGGTGTGGATGTGGCCACTCTTGCGGCGATTTTGGGACATTCCCGGTTGGAGACGACCGGGCGCTATCTGCACCCGACCGCCGAGCGAATACAGGATGCGGTGGAGGGAATATGACCACCTGGAAGCACACCGAAAGGGCGATTGCAAAGCGGCTGAACGGCAGGCGTCTGGGCGCAACCGGCGGGGCAACGCCGGATGTCATTACCGACCGGCTGGCGGTGGAAGTCAAGCATCGCAAGGAACTGCCGGGCTGGTTGAAGGACGCTTTGGCGCAGGCAGTCCACAACGCCGGTGAACGCCTGCCGCTGGTAGTGCTGCACGAGGCGGGCAAACGCCATGCGGACGATCTGGTCTTGCTTCGGATGCAAGACCTGGAACGACTGCTTTCCAAACAATTTTGAAAAGAGAGAGTTGAAAAATCAAGCGTAATACGCCGAGCAGACTGTTTGAGGGGTGGAAAAGCCGCACTCGATGGGGTATCCACCCTAAAACAAAGGGGCTGTGTATCTTGATTTGACCTCTTCACCTCCA
>NZ_LGHJ01000009.1:0-147500 GCF_001306055.1 Bellilinea caldifistulae
GAGACCTATGCGGCGGATAAAGGCTATGATGACGGCAACAATCACTTCTATTTAGAACTGCACGGCTTACACTCGGCAATTCGCTTGAAAAAGACGCGCACGCAGAAGAAAGACGCCAACAAAGACAGCTGGCTGGCCTTGGAGCAGACCCAACCGTACCGTCAAGGCTTGAAACAGCGCTACAAAATCGAACGCAAATTTGGGGAAGCCAAACAGTGGCATGGGTTGGGACGCTGCCGGTATTTGGGAAAAATGGGCTTTGCGGTGCAAGCCTTTTTGACGGCGATAGCGCTCAACTTGAAACGAATGGTCAAGCTCCTGTTTGGCGTCGGGTTCAAAACCCCGGCTGGGGCCGCCATCCAAGGGTGAACTCCCATGCGGAGGGTGAAGTGTCGCTGGTGGTCAAAAATCCAGAAAAAATGGAAGTGAAGAGGTCAAATCAAGATACACAGCCCCTTTATTTTAGGGTGGATACCCCATCGGGTGCGGCTTTTCCACCCCTCAAACAGCCTGCTCGGCGTATTACGCTTGATTTTTCAACTCTCTCCAATCCATCAATTTGGAGGAAAAAAATGACTACGATAACGGTTAGCACAAGTTCTTCAAAGTCCGTCGTCAACGGCATTATCGGCGGTCTGGCAGGCGGCGTGGTCTTTGGCATCATGATGGCAATGATGGGCATGCTGCCGATGGTCAGCATGCTGGTACGACAGGACAACGCTGTAATTGGATTCATCGTTCACATGGGCATCAGCGCTTTCATTGGTGCGGTTTACGGTTTTGTGATCGCTCGCTTCCCCAATCAGCTATCCACTGCATTTCTTGGAGGAGCACTCAACGGTATCGTATGGTGGGTGTTGGGAGCTTTGATCATGATGCCGCTGATGCTGGGGATGAATGATATGGTGTTTGTCATTGGGCAAGCCCAGTGGATGAGCCTGCTGGGACACTTGATCTACGGCGTGATTGCCGGTTTGATTTATTATCGGCTTTCCCCGAAAAGTTGACCTTTTATCAATTGAGCCACTCCCGCTGTATGGAAGCGTCAGCGGGAGTGGCTCGCTTTATCCCATTTCACGGGGGTTGTTTTTAACTGAAAGATAAGCATCAACCAAAGTTCTTCATTTTCAAGAATACCCTGACCACATCCGGATCGAAATGAGTGCCGGCTTGTTTATGGATATATTCTAAGGTGCGTTCTTCACTCCACGGCTCAGGGCGATACGGCCGGCTGGATCGCAGGGCATCATACACATCAATGACCGCAAAAATACGCGCCTCCAGCGGAATCTGTTCCCCTTTCAAACCACGCGGATATCCGCTCCCGTCCCATTTTTCATGATGGCAGTAAGGAATGGGGATGGCCGGGCGCAGGTAATCAATCTGGCGCAACAGTTGTTCGGCATACGCCGGATGGCGGCGCATAATCTCCCATTCAGTTTCGTCAAGCGGGCCGGGTTTAAGCAAAATCGTATCACTGATCGCCATCTTGCCAATATCATGCAGCAAAGCCCCGTGGCGCACGTTCAGCACCTCTTCCAGACAAAAACCCACCTCCAAAGCCAGCTGCACCGTGGTTTCGGCTACCCGCTGGGTGTGCCCGTGTGTTTCATAATCACGTAATTCCAGCGCTTTTGCCCAGCCTTCCAGCGTGTCGGTGAAGGATTGCTCCAGCATCAAATTTACGGCAACCAGTTCGTTTTGCACCTGTCGCCACTGGGACACATCCCGCAGCAGAACCTGGATCATCTCACGGCTGCCATTGGGGTAAGGCGCCAGGGTTAGAAAAACGGACAATGGCTCCCCAGCGGCCGATTTCATTTCGATTTCCAGCGGCCCCATGCGGCTGCGGCTGTATTTCATCAATTCCAGCAGCGAAACATAATCCGTCTGACAGACCGGCTCGATGAATTGGATCAACGGACTGCCGGTCAATTGCTGAGCCGGGCAAGCCAGTAGATTTTCCAACGCCGGGTTGGTGTGCTGGATGCAACCGTTCTCATCCAGCACACAGTAACCATCCAGCAAAATTTCCAGCAGATTCGGCGCAGGCAAACGAGCGGCTGCGCGCTGGCCGGTTTTCTGCCGCCAGTGAGTCAGTGCCGTAGAGCGGAAAGTGTTGGAGCGAAAGCGGGGGATCATGCCATTACCGTTAAAGCTTCCCGCTCCTCAGTAGAGAGCACCTTGCCCAAATCCAGCAGGATAACCAGTTCGCTCTCTAATTTGGCAATGTTTTTGATGAAGGCCGAATTGATCGTTACCGACATCTGCGGCGGGGGTTCGATTTTGTCCTCCGGCACCCGAATCACCTGAGTAACAGCGTCAACGATGATGCCAACCTTGCTGGAGTCCATGTTGGCAATCACAATCCGGGTATCGCGGGTCGGCTCTTTGCGCGGCAAACCAAACCGCGTGCGCAGATCCACCACCGGCACAATCGTCCCGCGCAGATTGGTAATTCCCTCGATGAATTCCGGGGCATGCGGCAAGCGAGTGATTTCCTGCATTTTGATAATGCCTTCAACCGAGGCAATATCCACACCGTATTTTTCGTTTTCCAGTTCAAAAACCACCAGTTGATGTTCCATTGCTGATTACACTCCTTTCTTTACATTTTTTTGATCAAAGTTATCCACTGACGGCTTTAGCGCTGGGAACCGCAATTTGGGGCGTTTTCAAGCCGCGCTTCCCCTCGCGCAGTGCCAGATGAATTTCAACCGAACCGGCATCGGTTACCAACGGTACAACCAGCCGCGGATAATCCAGCGTTGAAATAGAAGCGCCTTTGCCGAGGATCAGGGAAGGCGTCGAAATGTTCGACTCGTAGCCGTTTTCCGAAAGTTTCATGCTCGCCCGCCCGGTGATGACATTGCCAATTTCAGCAATGCCCGATTGCGCCAGCCCATCCAGCTCGATCAGCGATTCTCCCATCATAATGGAAGCAAAACGCACGGCAGCCGAGCGGTTCATGCTGTAAAACACGGTGCCTTCAACCGCCCCCACCAGCGAAAGGATGACCGTCACATCATCCGTGACATACATCCCCTGTTCCAGACGCAGTTCGCCACGGCTGATTTCCATACCGGTTTCAGCACGCAGCACCTCGTAAGCCGCTTCCACAAAAGGATTGAGAAACTTAACGTTCATGGCAAATCCTTTCTGCTCAACTGCCTTTAGCCGCAGGGGTCAGCGCAACAAATTCTTCCAGCTTCCCATTGCGGTTCTCGCGCAAGGCCAGGTGAACGGTTAACTCACCCAGATTGGTCTGCAACGGTACCACAATGCGCGGGAAGTCGAGGGTGGAGATCTGAATCCCCTTACCGCTGATCAGGGTTGGCGGTGAGATATTGGACGCATAACCAGCCTGCGAGAACTTGATCGTCGCCCGCCCGGAAATGACATTGCCCAGTTCGGCAACACCGCTCTGCGCCAGCGAGTCAAACTCGGTAAATTCCTGCCCCAAAATTTGCGTCACAAAACGGATGCCGGTTTCGGTGTTCATCCCGTACATGACCACACCGTAAACCTGCCCGACCAGATGAATCAGCACGGTGACATCATCGGTGGTCAGCGCAGATTGATGCAGGGAAAGACTGCCGCGCTGGACATTGACGCCGATTTCGGCCTTCAACACTTCTACGGCTGCTTCTACAAAGGGGTTCAAAAACTTAACATCCATACATTCAAGCCTCCTCAATCACCGCACGGCCAATTCATCCGGCGCCGGGCAGTGTAATTAACATCTCCGCCATTTCGATTTGATCCATTACGGTTGAAACCAGTTCTTCCTGTTCGACTTCCGTCAGGTTAAGAGCCGCCACAGCGCGTTCATCCAACGCATATTGCAGCCCATCCCTCCCCACCCCAATTCCCAACATCATCATGATGCTATCACCGATATGGACGGCATAGGCCTGAGCCTGATACGGCCCGGCAGCTGCCGGGTTGTGATGATGAGCAATGACTGCCACCAATCCCTCCGGTAATCGCCAGCGACGCGCCATCTCGGCCCCCAGCATGGCATGATCAATTCCAAAATAAGAGCGCTCAATCTCCAAAAACGAGGCTGACTGCCACTCGTTCAAACTGAACACCATGCTGCGCAGTAATTTTTCCAGTGCCAGTTTTCCAATATCACTGAGCAAACCGGCAAAATAAAACTCCTCGATATTCTTCCACTGGCGCTTCTGGGCAATGGTTCTGGCACAAATTGCCACACCCAGCGAATGTCTCCACAGTTCACCTTTACGTAGTTCGTAACCGGGCAGCGGGCGGTTAAGAAAACTACCCAAACTGGCTGCCAGAATAATCTCATACAGCGCCTGTAAGCCGATGACCACGACCGCCTGATGCACGGTGGCAATCCGGTTGGGCATTCCGTAAAATGCCGAATTGGCCACCCGCAGCACCACACCGGAAAGCACCTGATCCACCGCCAACACATCCGCCACAGCGCTCAGATTGCAATCGGGTGAGCGCATCAGTTCCAGCGCCCGCTGGGAGGCTTGCGGCAGCGGGGGCAGTTTGCCCGCTTCTCGAATCAGGTCGTCCAGTGTGTAACGCATCATTTTGACCTCTTATTCCTTCATGTAAAAGGAAATGCCGGCGTTGCGGAAACCCAGCTCAGATGGGCGCGGCATGATTTCCGTCCCGCCCAAGAACAAGACACCGCCGGGACGCAGCGCCTCATGGAACTTGCGGTAAAGCAGGGTTTTGGCTTCGTTGGTGAAGTAGATAATGACATTGCGGCAAACGATCAGGTCAAAACCGCTTTCGAAAGGGTCATTGAGCAGATTTTGCTCGCGGAAAGTCACTTTACGCACCACCTCCGGTTTCACGAAGAAGGGTGGCGACGGGGAAAGAAACCGGATACGTTGCTCAGGGGTAAGATTACGGGCTTCTTCAGCCAGATACGGCCCGCCGGCTCGGGCTCTGGTCAGCGCGCCGCGATCAAGGTCACTGGCTAACAGATAGTGGGATTTCCCCGGAGCGGCCTCTTCCAGCAGAATCGCCAGCGTGTAGGCTTCCACACCCACCGAACAACCGGCGCTCCACACCCGCAAATTGCCACGCCGCTGCGGGTCACGCTCGGATTCGGCCAGCAAACGCGGCAAGATATCCCGCCGCAGCGCAGCCCAACGTTCGGGATCGCGGAAAAACTCGGTGACATTGATGGTCAGGTAATTGCGGAATTTTTCTAGCTCATCTTTGTTTTCGCGCAGCAGAGAAAAGTAATCGTTCCAGGAGGAAGCCCGCGAACGCGCCAGCCACGAGTCCAGTCGGCGTTTCATCTGCTCTTCTTTATAATGATTCAAGTCAATATTGAGCAAACTTTTGACCGAGGTTTTGATTTGGGCATAGATTTCGGCTTCCATACTCCCTTAACTCCCGCTCAAAGTCAAAAGGTTTTCTCGAACGGCTTTTTGAATGGCGTCGGCTACATCCGTCAGCGGCGCGACCACATCCACGGCTTGCTTCTCCAACACGCTGCGCGGCATCCCCCACACCACACAGGTTGACTCATGTTCGGCAATCACCGTCCCGCCCAGACTGTGTAGCAAGACCGACCCGTTTGTCCCGTCGCTGCCCATGCCGGTCAAAATAACCGAGATGACTCGTTTTCCGTAACGCTGAACCAGCGAGGTGAGGGTCACATCAATGGCCGGACGGACACCGTGTACCGGGCTGTTCTGGTTGAGGGCAATTTGCTCATTTTCATCCAGCACCATGTGAAATCCGCCCGGCGCAAGCAGCGCCTGACCCGCCATCAGGCGGTCGCCTGGCTGGGCTTCGCGCACCAGCAGTTTTGATAGACCGTTGAGCCGTTCTGCCAGCGAATGAGTGAACCCGGCCGGCATGTGCTGGACAATCACCACCGCCGCCGGTAAATCCGCCGGTAAAGCCGTCACCACCTCATTGAGCGCCCGTGGTCCACCGGTGGAACTGCCAATCACCACAATCGGTTCGTTCGGTCGCAACGGGCGCACCGGTTTTTCTGCCACTGGTTTGTTTTGCGAAACAGAACGCACCAGGGCAAATGGGCGCACCCGCGCACTGGCTGCGCGCTTGATCTTGGCAGCAGCCTCATCCATCACGGTTTGGATGTCCAATTGGCGGTCCGGTTTGGTGATGAAATCCACCGCCCCCAATGTCAAAGCCTGAATGGTGGTTACTGCGCCCTCGCGCGTCAGGCTGCTCAACATCACTACCGGGCGGGGAAAGCGCGTCATGATCTCCCGTAAAGTCGAAATGCCATCCAGACGCGGCATCTCCACATCCAGCGTCACCACATCCGGCTTGAGGGTGGGGATGAGCTCAAGGGCTTCCTGTCCGTCGCGGGCGGTTGCAATCACCTGAATGCCATCCCGCCCGTTGAGATGCTGGCTGATCGAAAAGCGCATAAACGCCGAATCATCCACCACCAGTACCCGCACCGGTTGGGCAGTGGAAACCGAAGCATTCGAGGATGACGGCAGGGGTACCATGAAGAAAACCTAGCCCGCCAGTTTGTGAATGGCGCTCATCACGCGGTCATGCTCGAACGGTTTGACGATGAAATCGCGCGCGCCGGATTTGACGGCTTCCAGCACCACCGATTCCTGCCCCAACGCAGTCAACATGACCACTTTGGCCTGCGAATCGAAGGCGCGAATCTCTTTTAACGCCGCCAGACCGTCCATTTCCGGCATGGTGATATCCATCAGCACCACATCCGGGCGCACCTCTTTATATTTTTCTACCGCTTTGGCGCCGTTTTCCGCTTCATAGACCTCAAAACCCTGCCCGGTGAGCATTTTGATGATCCGAACGCGGAGAAATTCAGCGTCATCCACAATGAGTATCTTGGTCATTCGTCCTTCCTCCTGAAAATATTACAAATCCTTTTCTACACCGCCGACCACTCGTACGGTAACCCGTCCGGTAGCGACGTAAACTCGCACGGTTCGCCCGCTGTGACCGCCGGTTTCCTCCGCATGCAGCGGCAGGTTGAGACGTTGCAGCGTTTCATGCGCGCTTTCGATGTTCCGCGTGCCGACATCGAAGGTTTTGGAAAGTCCGGCAGTGGTCAACATGTTAGCCCCACCCACCATACGGATGATCAAATTCCGCCGGTCTGCCCCGGCTTTCAGCATGGCATCCAACAAACCCTCAATCCCACTATCCACGTATTTGGCACAATATGGATCAGCCCCGTTCAAACGGTGAGGTAAAACCGCGTGGAGCAAGCCGCAAATGTGGCGCTGCCTGTCCACCATGGTAATTCCCAGACACGACCCCAGCCCATAAGCCACCAGCACATCCGCCGGATCGCTGGAAACGACCACCTCACCCAGATTCACGCTGATCGGTTCTTTCATTCGCGCTTCTCAACCTGTCGCAGGGCTTGCAGGGACTGAGCATCTGGGATGACCCAGAAATCGGTCAATACCGAGCGGCTGCCATCCTTAAAGCATGTCTGGATCAGCAATACCTGATCGCTGACCCCGCCAGTTGTGGCAACGATGATGTCCAAAATCGCACCGACCATGTCCACCATCACTGCCGGCGGTGTGGGACGGATTTCACGCTTGAGCGCGTTAGCCACCGCATTCATAAAGAAGGTGCCGGTCATGTTACCCACCTCTCCCAGCGCGGAACGTTCCAGCGAGCCAAGAAAGGTTGTACTGCCTTCCGGCTGTTCCATCAGCAGATCCACCAGTTGAAAGGCTTTTTCCAGCGGCAGGATCATCATGATTTGAGCGTTGAAATCCCCCTCGGCGCGCAGGTAAATACCGACGGCTTCGTTTTCCGGACCGCCAACCATCATTGGAATCTGAGTGAGCGGCACAACCTTGACATCCGGATCGCCGAATTCCAGTTTGTGACCCAGCAAGCCGGAGAACCCCCGCACGGCATTGTGAATGCCAATGGTCGTGATTGAACGCAGCGTGTCCACCAGTTTTTCATCAAACTCAATCGCGGTCGTCATCTTGCTCCTTTCAATGAATACCAGCCAGCCGCAATAACGCCGGCACATCCACAATCAAGGTAATACTGCCGTCACCCAGTATGGCTGCGCTGGAAATACCCGGAATTTCTCCAACCAGCTTGCCCAACGACTTGACCACCACTTCTTCCTCCCCCATAAAGCCGTCCACCACCAGTCCAACCCGGTGTTTACCGGATTGGATGACCACCGCAAACAGCCGTTTGCGCTGCGTGCCGTTCTGCGGGATGTTGAACAACTCGCTCAGGTAAACCAGGGGGAGCACACTCCCGCGCAGCATGGTAACCGGTTTTTGACGGATGGTTTTGATATCCGCGGGGGAAAGCCGCAGGGTCTCCAACACCATCACCAACGGGATGGCGAAAGTAGCCGAACCAACCCGTACCAGCAGAGTCGGAACAATTGCCAGCGTGAGCGGCAGCACAATCTGGAAGGTCGTGCCGCGACCCACGGCCGTTTCGATGTGAATGGTACCGTTGACCCGCTGGATGTTGGTCTGGACAATATCCATGCCCACCCCACGCCCGGATATATCGGTGACCTTTTCAGCAGTGGAAAAGCCGGGCAGGAAGATCAGGTCAACCGCCTGTTCGTCGCTGAGGGCTGCGGCTTCTTCGGCGGTCATCAGTCCTTTTTGCACCACTTTCTTGCGTAAGACGGACGGGTCAATTCCGCGCCCGTCGTCCGAAACGGTGAGAATGATGCGTCCCTGTTCGTGCCAGGCGTTCAGCGTCACTGTACCGCGCTCTGGTTTACCGGCTGCGCGGCGTTCTTCGGGTGGTTCAATGCCGTGATCAATCGCATTGCGCACCAGATGAATCAGCGGATCGTTGATCTCTTCGATCATCGAGCGGTCGAGTTCGGTATCTTCACCGTGGATGACCACATCCACCAGTTTGCCGGCCTTTTGAGACATATCGCGCACCATGCGCGGGAATTTGTGAAGCAGATTGCCAATCGGCAACATGCGGATGCGCATCACCTCCTCTTGCAGTTGATCGGTGATGCGGCTGATGTGAGCAACCGTCTCGGCTAAATTTTCCACCAGAGGATCATTATGGGCTTGGGCTTCCAGTTTGTTGCGCACCTGAAAGAGGTGATTGCGGTCGGTAATCAATTCACCTACCAGATTCATCAGACTGTCCAGCCGTTCAACGCTGGTACGCACGGTCATTTCCACCCCACGGCCACCAGAACCGTTGGAACGGCTGCGGCCCGGCTGGCTGACAGGGGCAGCCTGCGCCTGTGCCTCCGGCTTTTCGGCTGGTGATGTTTGCTCAGGCGGCGTGGTTTTCGATTCGTTAATTGCAGCCAGAGAGCGGCCATCCCCATCTGCCTGAACATCAATCTTCTCAATCTCGGAGATTTGACCCAGTTTTTGTAAGATCTGATCCGCGGTTGCAGGGGTGATCAATTGCGCCCAAAAAGTTTGCACGGGTTGGGCGGTTTCAATCTCCTCCAGTGTGGGCTGCATCGAAACAATCTCACCCAGTTCCTGCAGCGCCATCATCAGTTGAAAGGCGCGCGCCGCCGAAGCCACACTGCGCGGGTCAATCCGCGCCTGAATGTGAAATTCTTTTTTTCCATTGGAATGCGTCGGTGGCGATTGCGGCACGGCCGGCGCCGGGGGTATCTCAACCCGTTTCTCTTTGGGCTGATGCTCGCCCACCGCATTAAATTCCGCAAAGGCTTCGATCAAAGGCTGCGGATCATAATCACTGAGGGTGCCTTTGATGACTTCTTCCCGCAAGGCTCTCAATCCGTCCACCGCATCCAGGCACAGGTCAATCAGCGCGGTACTGACCGAATACTGGGCTTTTCGCAGGCCATCAAAGGCTGTTTCCAGCGCGTGGGTCAGGTTGGTCATGCGGTGATGACCGATCATACCGGCCATACCTTTGAGGGTGTGCGCCGCCCGAAAGGCGTTCTGTAACAGGTCGGAATCATCGCTGCGGTGTTCCAGTTCCACCAGCGTTTCATCCAACGTCTGGAGGTGTTCATCCACCTCTGCCAGAAAGATGGGAAGTTCATCTTGGCTGATGTCAAAAACCATTTGCATAGCAACCCGCCGTATCGAAGTTAAAATCCATACGCTCTGGAGTAAGATTAACATAAGGCAAGCCGGCGTTCAGTAAAGAGCGCGTAAAATATAGCCAAAGAACGCATGAAAATTTAAACAAAAACTGCTGACCTCAGGCGGTCAGCAGTGATGAGCCGGTTAAGAAACTTATGCTTGATTCGGTTTTTCGGAAGATGCCGGGGGGTTTTCTTCGGAGGTTTCGTCCGCCAGCAGTTTACGCAGCGCTTCGAAAGATTCCGGCTCAGGGCCGCTTGCCAGCAATTCCTGCAAACGAGACTGCTCCTTGACCGCCTCGGCGACCTCCTGGCGTAAAATCAACACATCACGGGGAGCCGTGATCCCCAGCTTGACTCGGTCACCTTCCACAGCCAGCACCGTGACGGTGATCGAATCACCAATGGCAATACTTTCATCTACCCGACGGGTCAGCACTAACATAGCCGGTATCCTTTATCTTGTGGGAATGGCCGCACTGTCTCCCCGCAGGGACAGCGCCTTCTTTTTCAGCGCAGGTAATCAAACAGGCTAAGGGCAGAAATGGCACGCCGGCTGACTTCCAGGACTGCCTGATAAGTTGTTTCCTGACCACGCAGCAGGGTGATGGCCTCAGCCATGTTCAGGTCTTCTCTTTTAGAAAGCAGGCTGTTCAATTCAATTTCGGTCTTATCAATCCCATCACTGGCTGCCTTTACCTGCCGCATCCGCGCGCCCAGCCCGGTGCGCTGCGCATCCACTGTATCCAGCGCCGATTGTAACTGGTCAAAGGCAGTTTGTAAAGCGTTGCGGTCAAAGTTCGTGTTTTGCAGCGCATTTCGGGCAGCAACCAGCGATTCGATCAACGGCCGAAACACGGCTTCGGCTGAAAGGTTGATGACCACCGATTGACCGGGTGCAATCGCCCGCTGCATGAGACCATTATCCCCCTGATAGACGAGCGTATTTGGATCACTCATCACAAACGGCTGGGTGTGAATTTGGAAACCCGCGAAAATATAATCGCCTTTGTGAGTTGTGTTGCCAATTTGCACCACTTGAGCGATCATTCCATCAATCTCGGCAGCCAATGCGTGCTGACGCTCATCGCTGCCCATCGTATCGCTCAAACCGCGGGTAATCAGGCCAATCGCCCGTACCCCAATCGTCTGTAACTGTTCGAGGCTGTAATCGCTGGCTTCCATCCATTCCCGGCTCAATTCGGTTGTGCTGCGGTAGGCTTGCAGGTTGTTCAGCGTGGAACGCATTGTCAGGCTTTGGGAAGTGTTTACCGGATCTTCCGAAGGCGAAAGATTCTTCTTTCCAGAGGCAATTTTGCTTTGCAGGCGGGAGATTTGTTCCATGTTACTCGATAAATGAGAAACGGTATTGTTGATCATTCCTTGATGGGTTACGCGCATGTCCTCATCCCTGCCTTTCCGATTACCGTCCAACCAGTCCCAGCCCGTTGATGATGCGATCCAGCATCTCGTCGTAGGCCGTCAACACCCGCGCGGCGGCTTGATAGGCGCGTTGAGCCTTGGCCAGATTGGCGGCTTCCTCATCCAGCGAAACCCCGCCCACCGCCTCACGTTGATCGTTGAGGGCTTTGGCCACCAATCCGTGGGTGGAGCTGTTTTGGGTGGCATTGTTGGTCAATATGCCAAAAGAAGTAATCTGCCCGTTGTAGAATTCATTTGGAGAGGCATTCCCAAGCCCGGCAATCGCCTGATTGCGCAGCGCAGCAATCGCCATTGCTACCGCATTGTTCCCGGGCTGACCAGCTGCATCAGCGGCTGCCAGACTCTCGGCATCCACCGCCGGATTCAATTTCATCGTGATAGCATCGCTGCCGGTAAAGAGTGGCAAACCGGTCGCGCCGTTCAAACCGTAACCACCGCTGTGGAGCGCGTTGATCTGCTGAATCAACTGGTCCGCCAGGGTGTTCAATCCCTGAATCTGCTGCGGGATGACCTGATCCCTGACCTCTAATATCCCCTTCAGCGAACCGCTCGGCAGGTTGACCGTTTGGGGCGGACTGTCGGCCTCCCAGACCACTTCTACCATCGGGGTATCACCGGCTTTGGGGCGGGTGGTCAGGTGAAGGGCCTGTACGCCCATTACCAGTACATGCCCGCCAATCGAAACCAGCACTTCGCCGTTTTTTTGTTCGTGGGCAACTGCGCCGCTCAATTCCGCCAGTTTGTCCAGCACCCGATCGCGCTGATCCAGCAAGTCATTCGGGCGTTCACCGGTGGAGAACACCCGCGCAATTTCCCTGTTCAGGCGGGCTACTTCATCGGCATAGGCATTGATTTGCTCCACCTGACTGGTAACGGCCTGATTTTGATCCAGCCTAATCTGCTGCAATTGCTCCCAGCGCCGGTTGAATCCCTCCGCCAGGACACGGGCATCATCCAGCAAGCTGACCCGCAGGCTGAGATTGGCAGGATCGCCCGCTAAATTTTGCCAGCCGTTCCAAAACTGATCCAGTTTGTTGATCAACCCATCCTGCGAGGTTTCCGCCAGTGTGGCTTCGATTTGCAGCAAGATGTCCCGGCGGGCTTCCCAATATTTGGCGCTGGCTGATACCGAACGGTAGCGCCCGTCAAAAAATTCAAGGTTAAATCGTTGAATCTGGGCAACCCGCACCCCGCCGCCGCGCATACCTGCTCCCATTCCCTTGTGTGCCGCCAGGATGGGAGAGGGGACGGTGGCTTCCAAAATTGCCGATTGGCGGCGATAGCCCGGCGTATTGGCATTGGCAACATTATGCTCAATCACCTCAATGGTTTGAGCATGCGCCAGAATGGCCTGTAAGGCGATGTGAATTCCTGAAGAGATTCCCGGCATCTATCTCCTCCCTTCAGGCGCGGTAATCCATGCCGAAGTTGGCTGCCTCACCTGCCGGACGAGCCTTGTAAGGCGGCGCATAGGCTGGCTCCGGTTGTACCACACCCACCAGAAAGACCTGGGCGGCTTGCAGCCAGTCCAGACGGGTGACAGCCAGTGCCTGATTGTAATCATTCAACTGGCGGGCTTCTCGCGCAAGACTGGTAATTCCCTCAGCCAGCCGGCTCACCCGCCGGGCATCATTCGCCTCGAGGTGGGGCAGTAATTCGGCAATCGAGGTTTCGTCGGAAACAATGCCGCGTTCCAGGGCCATTTTTTGAACCGCTTTACGGCGGTTGTCTTCCAGCACACCCAACCGGTCGAGCAGCACTTCCTTCTCTTCGACGATATTCATCAGGTCATCGCTGTTTTCCAGCAATGCCTGACGCTCCATCATGGTCAATTCAATCAAGCGTTGAATCTGGCGGAATTGCTCAACCAGTGTATCTTCCAGTTCAATCAGATATTCGCAGAAGTGATCGTGATTTACCATACCGTTTCTCCCCGTTTCATTCCTCACTAAGTATTAAAGTAGGCTCGGGCAGCCAGTTTACGGGCGATTTCTTCCACCTGAACGGTGTAATCGCCGCTTTCAATTCGCTGGCGGATTTGGTTAAGACGTTCGTTTTCCAATTCTGGTGCGCTGTCTGCGGCTGCACGGGCTTTGGCCAGCAAGCGCGCATCCGCCGAAAGGGCGACGCTGTCGCGTCGTTGAGCCAGGCTGTTGATCTCGTTGGCGGGCTTTCGGTCAGCCCGTTGGATCGGGTCTGTGCCCTGGGGGGCAAGCGGGTTAATCCCATTGTTCTCAATCTTCATCGGTCATACCTCCGGGAGCCAAAAACGGCAGATAAATCACGTGTTTACAGTATCGGATGTTTTGGCTCAAACTTTACCCCTTACGCAGATTCAAAGCCTGGGCAATCATCGTATCGGTCTGCTGAAAAGTGCGCACCGACATCTGAAAGGCACGCTGCAAGGACATCAAGCGGGTCATTTCGCTGGATAAGTCCACATTGGATTGTTCAACAGCATGAGCGGCAATCATGCCGAAATTAGCCGCGCCGGGCGTACCCACCTGAGCCGCCCCGGAGGCTTCGCTCGCCAGCCAGACATTGTGTCCCTGAGCAATCAAACCGCTGGGATTGACAAAGCGCGCCAACTGCACCTGCCCGGCAATCCGACGTGTGCCATCCTGCAGGGTAACCTGAACGCTGCCATCCGGCTGAATGTACACATCGGTGGTGCCGTCCGGTATCTGGCCGTTCCAGATCAGCCGGTAACCGGCTGCCGTGACCAGCTGGCGGCTGGAATCCAGCAAAAACTGGCCGTCGCGGGTGTAACCAATCGTCCCATCCGGCAATCTGACCTGAAAGAAACCCTCGCCTTGAATCGCCCAATCCAGCGGATTTGCCGAATTGCGCAGGGCTCCCTGCTGCATCAACCCTTGTGTACTGGCCAGGGTAATGCCTTCCAGCGTGCGCTGATTGAGCAATTCTTGAAAGTTTGAGCGGCTGGCTTTGAAACCGGCGGTATTCATGTTAGCCAGATTATTGGAAACCACATCCAGGTCTAGTAATCGGCTGAGAATATCCTGACGCGAGATGTTGAGGGTGTGAAACAGAGAAGATGACATAAGCGCTGCGCTCCTATCCAATTCTGCCCAGTGAGGCAATCGTCTTACCAAGCAGTTCGTCCTGATTTTGCACCATCTTCAAGGCGGCTTCGTAAGCCCGCCCCACTTCAACCAGCTGGGTCATCAACTGGGTCGGGTTGGCGTTCGACATCTCCAGAGCGCCCTGCACCACCCGGACGGGTCCCTGCTGGGTAGAGGCTGCCGGGCCGCTGTACAGGTTGCCTTCCTCGCGTTGAAGTTCGGCGCGCGGATCCTCAAACCGCGCCAGCCCCAGCCGCGCCACCTGCGCGCCGTTGACCTGAATCGTGCCGTCCGGCAGCACCATCACTTGACCATCCGGTAGTCGGATCGGCTGCCCGCCATCACTCAGCACAAAGTAACCGTCCACCGTCACCAGATTGTTCTGGGCATCGCGCAGAAACCGCCCGTCACGGGTGTAACGGTCACCCTCAGGTGTCCGCACCCGGAAGAAGCCTTCGCCTTCAATGGCCAGATCCAGCGGATTTTGGGTCAATTGCAGGCCGCCCTGCGTAAAATCGGTTACCTGCGGACCCAGTTCGGTACCCAGCCCCAGCAGGCCAACATAACTCAGCCGCTGGTTTTGAAGCAGATTGCCGGGTGAGTACAAAACTGGCGTCTGCGCCCAATCCTGCGCATTGGTAAGGATCTGTTTGAAGCCCGGTGTTTCGATGTTGGCGACATTGTGCGCCAGAATTTGCTGACGGGCAGCATTCATGATCATGGCTGATACGGCTGAATACATTCCTTTAATCATCGTACATATCCTCCATTCCCGGCGGGGTTGCTACGCTGCTGGACGCTCAACACCAACCGCACTTCCTCGCGGGTCATCCCCAACTGGCGGGCAATATCCACCTCCGACATTTGAGCAGACGCCATGGCGGCAATCATCCGATTGCGCTCGGTCGGGTCACCGGCAGGTGAACCCGGCGGCTGAGTCATCGGCCGGTTTCTGGAAACTTCCAGCAATTGCTGGAAATCAGCCTGTCCGAGAATACCTGCCGAAGGCTGACTGAGCGGCACAGCAGCCTGATCGGTCTTACGGCTGTTTTCCACCAGCGTGCGCATCTGCTCGGTGACCGGATTGAGCTTTTCGGCTTGCGCCTGCCGCCCCTTCATCAGTGCGGTTTCGCGCATCAACTGCAAAAGTGTGTAGGTGTCTTCCAGGGAAACTCGCGGGATATTACTCATGGCTCATCACCACCTTCAGGTTTATCAATGCCCGCGCGTGGAGTTGACACACGCGCGATTCGGAAATACCCAGCACTTTACCAATTTCCTTGAAATTCAATTCATCGTGGTAATACAGCGAAAGGACTAACTGCTCACGCTCCGGCAGGGTGCGGATTGCATCTGCCAGTTGTCGGCGGAGTTCTTCATCCAGCGAAAGTTCCTGCGGGTCAATCTGACGTTCGTCGCCCAACCGATCATGCAGGTCGCTGTCTTCGTTGTCCATTTCGGTCGGCGCATCCAGCGAAAGCAGGAAGCGGTTGGAATCCATCAACCCACGCTGAACCGTATCTACGTCTGTTTTGAGGTGTGCCGCAATTTCTTCGTCGGTCGGCTCGCGCTGATTTTTCAGCCACAATTCCTCCACCGCCTTCTGAATGGCACGCACCCGCTGACGGGCCGTCCGGCTCATCCAATCCACCGAGCGCAGGTAATCCAGCACCTTGCCGCGGATGCGCACGGCAGCATAAGTGCTGAAGCGTGTACCGAATTGCGGATCGTAGCGATCAACTGCCTCGATCAAGCCGAGCAGGCCCTGATGGAGCAGGTCCTCGTACTCGCTGCCCAGCTCAGGGGTGATGCCCAGACGGCTGAGCAGGTAGCGTACCAACGGCACCGATTGAAGCACCAGCTGCTCGCGGGCTTCGGGGCTGCGAGTAGCCAGATAAACTTCCAGTGCTGCCGTCGAAATATCCTGCACAGCCATCTAAAATTACTCCTTAATTACTCCTTCACCTCACCGACATTCGGTTGATTCCGTACCTCGCTGCCGGCTCCACTCTGAAAATCTGACGAATGGGTTGCCTGCTCCTGCCGGACGGTTTGTTCGGCTGTGCGGGCATTGACCAAACCGGCGGACACCTGATAGGTGAGAAACCACAATAATGTACCTAACGACACCACCCCGACCACCGCTCGCAGAAAGACCTCCAACAAAGTTGCGCCTGACATGAACGAAACCAGCGCAATCACCAGTGTCACCAGCAGCAGAATCATGGTGGAAAATGAGAAGAACACCTCGGCAAACAACGGCAGGGTCACATCTGGCTGCGCGTTTTTCTTTTTGGCTGGTGGTTTTTTGGGGGTTTTTCCCTTTTCGGGTTTGGGTTCTTTGTCCTTCGCCATCAGTCCTGATTCCATCCTTTCCCAAAGAGTGCTGCGCTCAGGCGCGAGGCTTCGGCAGCCTGAAATTTACCGGCGGTTTCTTTGCCGTAAGCAAAATAACGTAATGGATAGGGCGTCTGCCGGGCAAAGTTGTAGACACTGCCAAAGGTAAGCGTCTCGTCCATGCGGGTAAAAATCATTCCATTAAGGCGGAAAACGCCCAGCGCCGCGCTGATCTGCCGGAGGTCGCTCTCGCGGGTCAACGCCGATGCCACCAGCCAGGTCACCCGTTGAGGAATCTGGCTGAGCAGTTCACCCAGTTCAGCCAGTGGTTCTTCACGGCAGGGATTGAAACCCGCTGTATCCACCAGAAAGACATCCACCTCTTGCATCTCATCGGCAATGATTTGAATATCCTGGGGTTGGTACACCAGCCTCAGCGGTATGTTGAGTGCATCGGTATAAGCGCGGGCTTCCGCGATTGCACCGGTGCGGATGGTGTCTGCACACACCCACACCACCTTTTTGCCGAGGTGCTGACTGTACAGCAATGCCAGTTTGGCGGTCGTGCTGGTTTTACCGCTGCCGCTGGCTCCGACCAGAGAAACCCAGCGTCCGGGCAGGCGCAAAGCTCCCGGCGCTGGCAGGCGCAGGTCGGCCGCCAGCACTTCCTGCACATAACGCAGGCATAAACTTTCCTCTTTGAGCATGGCAGCACCCAGAGTCTGATTCAGGCGCTGCAACGTTCGCCGCACAAATTCGGCTTCAACCCCCTGGTCCAGCAGCCGCTGCTGAATGCGCTGCAAACTGACCGGCAGCAGCTGCACCTCCGCTTCCACAGCCGGCGGATGATCGGCCGGCTGATTTTCGGGTTCTTTGACCGTTTCCGCAATAACCGCCGGAGCGGCCGGCTTCTGGGCAGCCCGGATTTCTGCCCGGCTGAGATGCGGCGGTGACCAGCGCTGCGGCTGAGAAGATGCCGTCTTTTCACCCGGCGGAAAAGCCGGCTGCCCGCCCACCCACTCAATTTCGGGCGGTTGTTCTTCAAACTCAATCCCAGCGCCATCGGCGCTGCGCCGCAGGACGCTCCTGGTCTGGGAGGACTGGGCAGGTTGACTGTTCAACGGCGGAGCGGCTACCACCTCAACACCCTTTTTGCGCCACACATTCCAGACCGGCCCCATTGGAATTTCACGCGCCGAGAGGACAATCGCATCTGGCCCCAGTTCAGCCTGTATACGCTGGAGAGCCTCCAACATCGTTTCGCACTGATACTTACGCGTTTCCATCATCGTCTCTCCACCTCACCTAATTTTGACCGTTGCTCAACACGGCGCCTAAATCCAACATTCCGTGCGCCTTGACGCGCGTGCCGGGGCTGACTTCGGAAAAGGCCAGCACCACCAGATTCGGCAGTGATTGGGCTGCCAGCCGGCGGAACGCCAGCCGCAATTCGCGCGGGCATAACAGAATCGGGTAATAACCCAATTGCGCCAGTGCTTCCATTTGTTCGCCGGTTTTCATCAACAGGGTTTGCGCCAGGCCAGCATCCAGCGAAAGCGCCGGGCCGCTGTCGGTAGAAACCAGGGCGCTACGCAACAGCGATTCGACCTGCGGCGAGAGGGTGAACACATGCAGGGTGTTGTTCTCGTCTCGGTACTGAGCCGAAATGGTGTTTGCCATCGTCTGGCGCACGGCTTCGGCAAGAATGTTCGGGTCGCGGGTTACACCGGCGTGATTGGCCAGCACCTCCAAAATCCCGCTCAGGTCGCGAATCGGGACGCGTTCGCGCAGCAAATTGCGCAGGACACTCTGTACCTCGCCCAGCGTCAACAAATCCGGCACCACGCCCTCCACCGAAGCCGGCGACTTCTGGCGCAGCTGGTTGATCATTTCCTGCACCAGCTGGCGGCTGAGCAAATCCGGAGCATGGTTGCGCACCGTTTCCGTCAGGTGCGTGCTCAGCACCGAGAGCGGCGAAACAACCGTGTAACCCTTCAACTCGGCCTGATTCTGCTCGGCCTCGCTGATCCACACCGCCGGCAGGCCAAAAGCCGGTTCAATGGTCTGAACGCCCTGCAATTCCCCATCTACGCTTGAACCGGGAATCGCAAGCATCCGGTCAATCATCAACTCGCCGCTGGAAACCTCCTGACCGCGAATCTTGATGCGGTAGGCGTTCGGCGCAAGGCGCAGGTTATCGCGGATGCGCACCACCGGCAACACCAGCCCCAGTTCGGCCATCAACTGGCGGCGAATGCTGGTAATCCGTCGCAGCAGATTATCCTGAGCGTCTTCCTCGATCAACGGCACCAGCCCGTAGCCGATTTCCAGCTCAATCGGGTCAACCACCACCATTTCCAGCATCTGCTCCGGCGTCTCCGGCTCGGTAACAACCGGCGCGGCGGCCGTCATCACCTGAGCGGCCTGTTCTGCCAGGCGGGCCTTGTTGACAAAGTAAGCCCCCACCCCAAACCCAACGCTGATCAAGGCGAACGGCAGTTTAGGCAGTCCCGGTACTAGCATCATCAAAGCCACCAGAATGGAACCCACCGCCAGCACGTTGAAATTGGAAATCTGACCGAACAGTTCGTTGCCCAGCGAGGACTCGGAAGTGGAACGGGTCACAATCAGACCGGCAGCCGCGGAAACGAGCAAAGCCGGCACCTGAACCGCCAGACCGGCGCCAATCGTCAACAGCACGTAGGTTTGCAGGGCATCCGCCAGTGGCAAACCGCGCTGCACCACCCCGATGACAAAGCCGCCGATGATGTTGACCAGCATGATGATGATGGCGGCAATCGCATCGCCGCGCACAAACTTGCTGGCGCCGTCCATTGCCCCGTAAAAATCGGCCTCAGCCTCGATGGCTTTGCGGCGCTGACGGGCTTCGCTTTCATCAATCAAACCGGCGTTAAGGTCGGCATCAATCGCCAGTTGCTTGCCGGGCATGGCGTCCAGGGTGAAGCGCGCCGCCACTTCCGCCACCCGCCCGGCGCCGCTATTGATCACCACAAATTGAATGATCATCAAGATCAGGAAGATGACGAACCCGACCACATAATTGCCGCCGACAATCAGGTTACCGAAGGTTGCCACAATCGCTCCGGCTTCGCCGTTGAGCAAAATCAGCCGGCTGACCGAGATGTTGATGCCCATCCGCAGCAGCGTAACCAGCAGCAAAACCGTTGGAAACGCCGAAAATTCCATTGGCTGGCGAATGTACATGGTCAGCAGCATGATACCGATGGAAACTGCAATGCTGAAAGCAATCAACAGGTCCACCAGCAGCGGCGGCAGCGGTACCAGCATCAAGCCGACGATCACCACCAGCGTAAACGCCATGACAATGTCTTTTGAACGCAGCAAACTCTGCAGGGATTGGATCATCGGGTTTGAAGTACGGGTTGCTGTGGTCATCTCTTACCTCTCATCCTCCCACTCTCTGCGGTTGAGCCGTGCGCCGACCGCGCAGGCGGTATACATACGCCAGCACTTCCGCCATAGCCAGATACAGATCCGGCGAAATTTCCTGATCAATCTCAATTGTCTTGTACATGGCCCGCGCCAGCGGGATATTTTGCACAATCGGAATATTATGTTCACGGGCAATGGCGACAATTCTTTCGGCTACGCGCAAGGCGCCTTTGGCAATCACCCGCGGGGCGTTCATCCCTTCGTGATACTCAATCGCAATTGCCAGGTGAGTCGGGTTGGTCACCACCACGGTCGCCTTGGGAACTTTGGCCATCATGCGGTTGCGGGCAATCCGCCGCTGTTGAGCGCGAATCCGGCTCTTCAAGAAGGGATCCCCTTCGGAACGTTTATATTCCTCTTTGAGTTCCTCTTTGGTCATGCGCAGATTGCGCAGCCAATCCCAGCGCTGGTAGGCGTAATCGGCAACCGCCAGCACCAGATAAACCGCCCCCACGCGCAGCATCAGGTTGACTGCCAGGTCGGCAAACAAACTCAGCGCACTGCGAAAATCGGTTTGCAGCAAAACGGCCAGGTCTTCAATGTGACCGCGCAGATAACTGTATGCCACCCACCCGACCACGAGTATCTTCAGCAAGGCGCGGATGATTTCCACCAACCCACGCAATGAAAAGATGCGCTTGAAGCCGTTGATCGGATTGAGGCGCTTGAAATCAAAGCCGATTTTTTTACTTGTCCACAAAAAGCGGGTTTGTCCCATCGTCACGGCAATGGCGGTAAACATCAGGGCAACCAGCATCAAACCCAGCGGCGGCAGTACCTGAACGCCAATCGAATAGACCAATTGAAGCAGCCATTTTTCCCCGATTTCGACACTGGGGATTTGCACCAGCGATTGGGTAATAAGGGTTGTGAAAGAAGTGTTAATTTCCTTGCCCGGGCCGCGCAGTAAAAAAGCCGCCGCCAGCAGCAGCACAGCCGTATTCAGTTCCTGGCTGCGCGCCACCTGACCTTCCTTGCGCGCTTCCTCAATTCTTCGCGGGGTTGGGGCTTCGGTTTTGTTGCTCATCGGTCAGTTCCCAATCAACGACAACATGCGCGGAGCAATTTCACGGTACAGGTTGCCGATCAACGGCAGCCCTACCAGAATGACCATGCCCATTGCAATCAGCGAAACGCCGATTTTAAGCGGCAGGCCGAGAAAATAGACCTGCACCTGCGGCGCAACCCGCGCCAGCAGTCCCAGCGTCAAATCGGTGAGAAACAGAGCAGCCATCACCGGCAGGGCAAGATGGACGCCCGCCAGAATCAACTGGGCGGTGGTCTGCATGAGAGCATCCATTCGGTCAAGCGGGAGGGGCGCCATCAGCGGCAGCACATCGAAGGTCTTTTTGACTCCAATCAAAAACAGGTGATGCCCGTCAATCACCAGAAAATAGAGCATCACCACCATCATGAAGAATTGATCCAGTGCGGTCGAGCTTTCCGCAATGGCAGGATTGAACAGTCGGCTGGAAGCAAAGCCGCTTCCCAGCCCCATGGCTTCCCCGGCGATTTGCAGCGCGCCAAAAGTCAGGCGGGCCGCAAACCCGGCCAGCGTTCCGATCAAAATTTCTCGGGCGATCATCACCGCGTAAGCCAGCCCGTCCATCCACTCGGTCTGCGGTGGAAGAGGCTGCCACGGCAGCAAAACGGCTGCCAGAATCAGGCCCAATCCAATCCGCACCTGTAGGGGAATGGATTGCCCACCCAAAACCGGCACGGCAATCATCATAGCCAGAATACGGGTCAGGGCAAGGAAATATAACTGAGCCTGCGCCACCGAAACCATCACAATCGTTCTCTCCCACGGCAGAACTTAGTTTCAGGATAACGGATTTGGGCAAAAAATTCCGTAAAGGCGGAGTGAAGCCTGTCTAAATACGGCGTAAAAAATTTTATTTTTGTAAAACAGACGCAATCCGCTTGGTCAGCGCATCGGCATCCAATGGCTTGACAAAGAAATCGGCCACCCCCAACTCTCGCGCACGCAGCACCACTTCGGGGAAAGCCAGACGAGAAACCACAAATACTCTTGTTTCCCCCAGCGCCCGATCCGCCTGCAATTGTTCTAAAACATCCAGCCCATTGGCGCCGGGCAGGAACAGGTCCAGCAGCAAAGCCTGTGGATGATGACGGGCAAGCAGGTCGGGCAAATCGGCTGCTTCCCGCGCCATCACCACTTCAAATCCGGTGCGTTGCAACGCCAGCCCGGCCAGATCACGCTGCAAGGCATCCGGTATCAGCAAGACAATCCGTTTCGACCGCTGCTCAGTCATCGCACCGCTCATGATGCCGAAACCCCTAACACATCCATAACTCGCTGCTGGAAGCGCTCCAGCCGCACATCGTCCAGCGAGAGAATGGCAAAGGTATCCGGGTGAATCTCATCGCAAAATAAACCCTGCTGGCTACCCTGCACCTTGATGGTCAGGTAATTGGCCAGGTTGACAATTGCCGGTAAAACCGGATTGGCATGTGCCGCTGATGGATAATGATGAAACGAGATGGCATCAATCAAGACGGTGGGGAAGCCCCAGCGCTGGGCGATCAAACCGCCGACCCGGGCATGGTCAATCCCAATCAGTTTTTCTTCCACCTGCCAGAGCGGCTGATTGTACTTCTTCACATACAAAATAATCTGGCTGTAATCGGAAAGCACGTATTGGTCCAGCAGCAGCTTGCCGATATCGTGCAACAATCCGGCAACATAGGCTTCCTCAGGATCACGGTAAGAAAGCGCCCGGGCTGCCCATTCGGCGGTGACGGCCGTTCCGACCGAATGATTCCACAACTCCCCGGCCCCCAACCGATACCCGCTCAGCTGGCGGTTCATCGAATCAACCGCCACCGAAGCCAGCAACAACGATTTCAAACGCTTGACACCAATCCGCACCACTGCATCGTTCAACGAAGAGCAGGAACGTCCGTATCCCAGTACAGCCGAATTGGCCATCTGCAGTACCAGCGCCGCCAATGCCTGATCCAGACCAATATACTCGGCAATCATCCCAAGGCTTACCTTGGGATTTTCCAATTCTTTCAGCACGCGGGTGACATTGGAGGGAATTGGACGAAGATGATTGACCGATTGAAGAATGGCCTGTACACGTTGAGTCAGCATTGGGTCGCTCCGTTGAAAATGGTCAGGGTGTCAGACTGGGAAGGGAGTTGAACAACTCGCTCGTGAAGACCAGAATTTGTTGCAGCATCCACGAACCCAAAACAACCAGGACGACAATAATGCCGATCATCTTGGGGACAAACGAAAGGGTCGGCTCGTTGATCTGGGTAGCCGCCTGCACCAGACTGATCAGACTGCCCACCAGCAGGCTGACCAGCATGACCGGCCCGGCCAGAATCAGCGCCATGGTGATCGCTTTTTGGGCCAGCGTCATGACAAAGGCTTCGGTCATGGCATCCTCCTCATTGCAAAAAACTCAACGCCAGACTGCGCACCACCAGATACCAGCCATCCACCATCACAAATAACAAGAGCTTGAACGGCAGGGCAACCAGCGAAGGCGGCAACATGATCATACCCATCGAAAGCAGCACGCTGGAAACCACCAGATCAATGACCAAGAAGGGTATGAAGATGACAAAACCCATGGTAAAAGCTGTGCGCAGTTCACTGATGACAAAGGCGGGAAACAGGGCAACCGTGGGAATATCCTCCACGGTTTGCGGCTGCGGCTCGCCGCTCAAATCCAAAAACAATTGAATGTCTTTTTCGCGGGTATGCGCCAACATGAAAGCCCGCACCGGTTCAACCGCCTTCTTGAAGGCCGTTTCCTGATCAATTTCCTCCTTCAAGTAGGGTTGAATGGCGGTTTGATCCACCTGCTGATAGACCGGAGACATGATGAAAAAGGTCAAGAGCAGAGATAAGCCAATGACCACCTGATTTGGCGGAATGGTCGGTGAGCCGATGGCGCTGCGCAGCATGGAAAGCACAATCACAATCCGGGTAAACGAAGTTGCCAGAATCAGGATGGCCGGCGCAAGCGAAAGCACGGTCAGTAAAACCAGCAACTGCACCCCGCTGGTTACCTGCTTTGGCTGTCCCTCCGGTTCAATCGTCAGGGTGACCCCCGGCACGCTGAGGTTGGGATCGCCCACACATCCGCTCAACACCAGCGAAACAAGCAGCAGCACGGCCAGAATCATCAACATTTTTTGACGGCGGGAAAGACCGGTCAACCATGCTTTGATTTTCATGGCGAAATTATTCCTTTCCACTCGACCTGACCTGCAAAAAGCCCTGTAACAGTCGGTTGAAATCTTGACCAATGGGGATGGGTTGTTCATCATCCGCCGGATCGGCCAGTTCGACCTGTGAAATCAGCGAAATGTTCTGATCGGTGGCGCCGACCAGGAATTGCTGCCCGCCTACCCGCACCAGATGCAAAGCCTGCTTGGGTGAAAGGCGGATGGTTTCAACCACCATCATCTGGCCGCCACGGCTCAAGCGGCGCGGGTTACGCGCCCAGCGCATGACGATAACCCCACAGCCGACAATGAGCAGCAAAACGCCGATCAGTTTCACCACCACGCCCGCAAAATAGAGGGTCGAGGGTTCATCCGCTGGCTGCTGAGGGGCAGCCCCGCCGCTGATGACCAGCCCAAAACTGGCAAGTACTCCTACCAGCAGCAGCACAGCCTGAATTTTCTGTTTTCGGCTGGCAGCCGCAAACCACTGCTGAAGGCGGTTTCGCAATGCCGTCATCACAGGTTTCCTTTGCGATTTTCGGGGCTGATGACCTCGGTGATGCGCACACCGAACTTATCATCCACCACCACCACTTCGCCGCGGGCAATTAACAGGTCATTGACGAACACATCCACCGGATCGCCCGCCAACCGGTCCAGTTCAATCACCGAACCGTTTTGCAGGTCCAAAACCTGCTGTAAAGTCATGCGGGTGCGCCCCAATTCCACCGTCACCTTCAACATCACATCCATGAATAGATCAATGCTGGCGCTTTCCCGGCTGGTGGTCTTCACCGCTGCAGTGGTTGCCGGGCGCGCAGGTGCCGGCGCATTTTCAAATTCGACCGGATCGTTTTCGTTCATCGTTCACCTCTCGATCTCATCGGTAGGGTCAGCCGGTTCGCGAATGACCCCGTTGATTTGAATGGCAATATTTCGACCGCTGCGTCCAACCCGTCCGGTAAATCGCTTGCGGCGGGCCACTTCCACCACCAGCGGTTCGCGGATGGAAGTATCCAGTTGAATGACATCTCCCACAGCCAGATTCAGAATTTCCCGCAGGCGTAATTCAGCCTGTCCCAGCGGCACCCGGATGGGAAGGGTGACACGCTGCATATTTTGCAGAACCTTCTCACGGGTGGTGTAGTCCTGCTGCTGCTCCTTGCGTCCGGCAATCCAGATGTGGGGATTCAGCACATTGGCAATCGGTTTGAGCGTGTTGAAGGGGATAAAGAGGCTCATCGTACCGGTGGTACCTTGAATGTTCAACTCAAAGGTGAGCAGCATCACCCGCTCATTGCCCATGATCATCTGTACCCAGTGTTGATTGGTGGTGGAGTCCTCCAGGGTGGGTTCCACCGAAACCACCTTGCTCCAGGCCGCCTTAATATCACCCAGCATGTGTTCCACCAGCCCGCGCAGCAAGGACTGGTCAATTTCGGTTAACGGACGATCCTGATAGCGTCCCTCGATTTTCCCACCCAGCCGCTGTTCCAAAATCAGGTAACTGATGTTGGGGCTCATGGTGATCACCACCTGACTGGGCAGCGGTGCAAGGTTGATCATGTGAAACAGGGAGTTGGGTGGAAAATCTTTGAGAAAATCGTGGAAACGTCCCTGTTCGGTATGCACCAGACGCGGGCGTAAATTGGTGCGTAAAAAGGTCGGCAGTGAGGTAGTCAGCCGCTCGGTCAGGTCTTCATGCACCAGTTCCACCGCGCGCATCTGCTCCTTGGAGAAGCGGTCCGGCGACCAGAAGTTGTAGGACGTTACCTTCTTGCCGCCTTCGGTCTCAGCGCGCCCGCGCTGCTCGCCGCCCTGGTTAATCAGTTCGGCAAGATTGACGCTTTCCTGACCGTCTTTCTGGTCAACCTCAATGGCGCCTTTGAGTAGTGCGTCAATTTCGGACTGGGATAACATGGCTCACTGCACCACAAACTCGGTGAAATAGACGGAGAGCAGGTGAAATTCCGGCAGGCGCTGCTGAATGGCCTGCATCAATTCCTGCCGCAGGCGTTCTTTGCCCTCAGCAGTGTAAAGTTCCTCAAACGTCTTGGTGGAAAGCAGGGTGATCACCACATCGTCCATCACCGGCATGCGCGACTGAATGCGGGTTTCAAAATCATTGCCGGCCGCAGCAGCCTCCCCTGAGTCATGCCCCCCGGATGCTTTAGCCGATTTTTCGTCCGCCGGGGCTTCCTCCGGCGCAAATTCCAGCACAACCGTCAGACGGATGTACTTGCGCCCGCTGGGATCAGCCAGATTGATGATTTTGGTGGACATATTGACCATAATTCCTTCCCCCGGCTGATACACATGCGGGGTGGGGGTTGGTTCCACAGCGGCTTCCACCGAGCCCAACGGCAGAGTACTGCGGGAATAATCGTAAACCAGGTGGAAGGGTTTGGGGAAATCATCCGGCGCAAACATGATGTAGGCGGTTGCCAGTGAAATGGCAGCAATCGCCGTCACCACCAGAAAGGTCATCACCTTGGTTACAATGTTGAGAATATTCAGGACTTTGCTCATTGTTCTTGCTCCTTACTTTAAGGTAGCGGGACACTGGGGGCTACATTGAGATTTTCAACCCCGATGACACTGTTCTCGATTGGATAAACGATGATGATATCTACCCGGCTGTTCAAAGCGCGATGTGCGGGTGTGTCGTTGGGAAAGATTGGGTCATATTCCGCTCGGCCGGTGATGATCAGGCGACTGGGAGCAATGCCGTTTTGCATCAAAAAGTCGGCCACGCTCATCGCCCGCGCCAGTGAAAGTTCCCAGTTATTTCGGTAGGGCGAATCGGAAGGCAGGGAATCATCCGTGTGTCCAACCAATCGAATTGGATTGCTGATCGGCCGCACCATCTCCACAATGGTATGAAGCACCTCCAGGGCCGAGGGGGAAAGTTCTGCCCGCCCCGGCGCAAACACCAGCTTCTCGCTCAACGAAATCAGCACCCCCTCGATGTTGGTCTGCACGCTGATCTCGTTGCCGAATTGGGTACCGGACAACATGCGGGTCAACTGGCCGGCCACTTCCTCAGACTTGGGAGGGGCTTCGGGGATGCCCGGCACAACAATCGGTTTGGGCTGGCCGTTTTCAATCGTGCCGCCACTCTGGTTGATCTGGACATCCACCACACGCGCCGCGCCGCCCAGCGAAAAGGCCGCCCGCATGCTCTCGGCCAGTCGTTTGTACTTTTCCACGTCAATCTGCCCCATCGAGTACAGCACCACGAACAACACCATCAACAAGGTGATGAAGTCCGCGTAACTGACCAGCCAGCGTTCGCTGTTTTCGCCGCCTTCGCCGCCGCCACCGTGTGCCATGGCTTACGCTCCTGCTTCTTTCGCGGCTGCCGCCGCTTTCTTGGCGGGCTTTTCAGCCCCTTTGTCTTCTTCGCCTTTGACTGCCGACGGAGGCAGGTAGGCGTTCAACTTCTCGCGCACGATGCGCGGGTTCTCACCAGCCTGAATGGACAAAATCCCCTCCAGCAGCATGTAGCGCAGGTGAGCCTCTTCATCACTCTTGGCTTTGAGTTTTGCGCCAATCGGCAGGAAAATCAGGTTGGCGCTCAACAAGCCCCATAGAGTCGCCAGAAACGCGCCCGCAATGGACTTTGCCAGCTTGTTGGGATCATCCAGCGATTGCAGTACCGAGATCAGCCCCATAACCGTACCGATAATGCCGAAAGTGGGGGCAAAACCGCCCGCGGCAGTGAAGAAACTGTAGCCGGCGCGGTGACGGGCTTGCATCTGTTGAATATTGATCTCCATGATCGAGCGCACCTGAGCCGGATCCACGCCGTCCACCACCATCATGATGCCTTTTTGCAAGAATTTATCGGTGATTTTCTTGCTGTCCTCTTCCAGGGCCAACAGACCGTCTCGCCGGGCGCGGTCAGCCATCTTCACCAGCAATTCAATCAATTCATGTTCATCATGCTTGGCTCCCATGATGGCCTTGCTGATCAAAACCGGCAATTTAGTTACGATTTTCAGGGAGGTGGTGATGGTAGTTGCCATGATGGCTCCCAAAGCCGTGATCATAATCGCCGAGGGATGGGCAAACAACTCTGCCGGTGTCCCTCCATCCAAAATCATGACGGTCACCACCACAATAACCGCGCCGATCAAACCGATGATTGTTGCCAGATCCATCGCATTACCTCACTATCTGTCCTGATTGGTAAACAAGGGCTGCGAAATTTGCCGTCGGTATTCGATGTAGCGTTCACGGATAACCTCTGGTGATTCGCGCACCACCAGTTTTTTATCGTTGATCAGAGTGACCACGGTATCCGGTGTTCTTTCCACGCTTTGAATCAACTCCGGGTTGAGGTAAAATTCCGTTCCATTGAGCCGAGTCAGCCGAATCACATCACAACCTTTCTAAACATCAGCCATCGAAACGCCTTAAATCAGTTCTCCCACGCAAGAATCTAACATATTGCCCCTTTCATGGACATAAAGATGCCGTGAAAGCCCTGTAAAGAACATCTAAAAATTCCCCCTCACCTTTCATTTTCATTAATTACCCGCCATTGTGAAGGATGCCTATCCGAATGTATAATACTCGTGCAGGAGGTAAACCAAAGGTCACACATGCCGCATCCGGATAAACGGGTTCTGATTTTGGATGACGATGGCGCGCTGGGGACCATGCTGCGCGATTTCATTGCGCATGCCTGCCAGTGTGAGGTCGTTCATCTTGATCATCCAGATGATTTATGGGGAACGCTGGAAAGCGGCGATTTTGATGTGCTGTTTTTGGATTACAAACTCCCCGGCAGCAACGGCATTGAAATTCTGGAACGGCTTTACCAGAATCCCTGTTACCGCCATCTGCCCGTCATCATGATGACCGGCGAAGGCAGCGAAACAGTCGCAGCCCGCGCCATTCAGACCGGGGCAATGGACTATCTGGTCAAGACCGAATTATCGTTTGAAATGCTGCCAGCCCTGATTGAAAAAGCCGCTCAGCGCCGCGCCATGCAACAGGCCATTCAAGAAGCGCGGCAAAAAGTAGAATATCAGGCGATGCTGCTGAACAACGCCCGTGATGCCATCATCAGCTGGGACTTGAACAACATTATTACCTACTGGAATCAGGCAGCCGAACGATTATTCGGTTTTTCAGCCGAGTACATGCTGGGAAAACCTGTTTTCGAAGCCTATTTTTCACTGTTCGAGCAGCCCCAGCGCCGCAGCGCTGCCGATGAAAATGTGACTCTGCTGGGCGAACGACGCTTCCGCCACCCCCAGCGCGGTATGATATGGGTCAGTTCGCAAATCAGCCGGCTATACGGCGGCGAAGATGGCAATCAACTGATCGGCACGATGGATGTGGTGCGCGACATTACCCTGACCAAGCAGGAACAGGAATCGCTGGCTCAAAGCCAGCATTTCATCAAACGCATTCTGGAAACCATCCCGCATATCATCTACATCATCCACTTGCGGGAAAATCAACTGCGCTACGTCAGTCCCAAAGTCAAGGATCTGCTGGGGTACTCGATCGAAGAAGCCGAAGCCATCCCCTTCCATAAGATTCTCGACGGTGTACATATGGAAGACCGCGAACGCGTCCGGCAGCATTACAAGAACTACCTCAAACAGCCGCCCCTGCAAGCTTTGACCATCGAATACCGTTTGAAGAATGCTGCCGGCCAGTGGCGCTGGCTGCGTAATGTTGAAACCATCTTTTCGCTGGATGGGGTGGGTAACCCGGTCGAAATCATCGGCATCTGCGAGGACATCACCGCCCGCAAAGAGATGGAAGAAAAACTGAGCGCTTCTCAGGTGTATGTTACCCAGACGGCGCGCATGGCGGCCATCGGTCAACTGGCGGCCAGCGTTGCCCATCAGATCAGCAATCCCCTGACCACCATCATCGCCGATTCCCAGCTGCTGCTGCGCAGTTTGCCGCAGGACGAGGAGCAAGCCGATTCCTTGAAAGCCATTCTTTCGGCCGGCTGGCGGATGCAGGAAGTGATTGATCTCTTAATGAAATTTTCACAGCCGAGCAGCAGCACAAGACAGATATTATCAATTAATGATACAATTAGTAAAGCAATTTTACTGGCGGGATCTCATTTACGTTCCGCACAAATTGATCTGCATCTCAACCTCAGCGAACCCTCCCCATTGATTTTGGGTTTTGAACAACGTCTGGTGGATTTGTGGGTTAATTTATTGCTTGCGGAACACCCTGCGGATCCCAATCAATCACCCCGCAACATCTGGATCGAATCGCGCAGCGTGGAGGGGGATATTCTTGTAACCATCAGCGATGATGGCCAACCCATCTCCGCCGAGGAAATGGAAACCCTCTTTGAACCCCAACTGATTCCGCGCGGTACCGGAAGGGGCAACGGCATTGAGCTGAGCCTGTGCCGGGAGATTGTCCGCCAGCACGAAGGCTCTATTCAAGTCAGCAGTCAAGAGGGAAGAACAGTTTTTACAATTTGCTTGCCTTCAGGAGTGGATGGAAATGGACGGGAAGAAGATCTTGATAATTGAAGATGATGACATTGTTGCCCGCACCATTGAACGCTGTCTGCGCGGTGGTGAATACCGCGTCACCATTGCCAGCAGCGGAGTTGAGGGGCTTCAGGCCGCCCGGCGTGACGTGCCCGATCTGGTCATTCTGGATGTAATCATGCCCGGCATGGACGGCTATACCGTCTGTAAAGAAATGCGGAAGGATACTCTGCTTGCCGAAGTGCCCATTCTCTTCCTGACCGCCAAGACCAAAGACGATGATAAGATCACCGGACTGGCAGCCGGTGCGGACGATTATCTTGGCAAACCTTTCAATGTGGATGAATTATTGCTGCGCATCAAAGCCATTTTGCGCCGCACCCAACGCATGAAACAGGAAAGCGCACAGCCAGCCGGGCCGGCCGCCGAAGCCAGCCCACGGAAAGAAGCGCCGGAGCGGATCGTCCGCATCGGCGAGTACACCCTCAACACCCGCACCTTCGAGTTTTACAGCCCGCAAACCGGGAAATTCCGCCTGACGCCGGTGCAATACGACTTGCTCTATCACCTGATGACTCATCCCGGTGAAATTTTCTCACCCAACCGCCTGCTGGATGAGGTATGGGACTACCCCAGCGATGCCGGTAGTCCCGATCTGGTGCGGGTGCACATCAAAAACCTGCGCGAACGTATCGAACTCGATCCAAAAAATCCGGTCTTTATTCAAACCGTACCGGGCTACGGCTACACCATTCCACTTCCTGAGGAAGGATAGCGGGGAATTTAACCTTTATGCAGCCAGAAAATTTATCGGTCGAATTTGCCGTCTGGGAAAATATCGCAAAAATTTACGAAGCGTTAAGTACACCCGCACCTCTGGAAGACCGCCTGAGGAAGGGATTGAACCTGCTCATGCAAAATCAGCAGCGGGGTGCGGCAATCTGGCTGGAATCCCCCGAACCGCAATGGGTCAGCCTGAATTGTCCGCTTTCGTGGGATCAGCAGGTTCATTTGCAAAGCGGCACACTGCCGGCTCTGATTCAGAAATCAATCCGCAGCGGCGAGGCAATTCTGCAGCCACCCAACAACGAAATCGGTGCCATTCTACCCATTCAACAGGAAGAAGAAGTTCTCGGTGCATTAATTCTCACCACACCGCCGTTGGCAGACGATGAAATTCCCCTTTGGAAGCAGCGAATTCAGCCCTTCGCCCGGATGCTGGCCAACGACCACCGCCCCAACTTTACGGAAGCCGACCGGCTCATCTTGCAGGTTCATCAATTCCTCAACGAAATTCATCTGAATTCCTCCGCGGGGGAAGTTTATCAAGTCACAGCCCAGTTTACGGCAGCTGCCCGTGATTTGATGAACGCCGACGACGCCGCTTTGCTTCTTACCGATAGCGCCAATCCCCATCTGGCCATCAAGCGACGTTTGGGGGTTGGCAGGATGTGGAGCGGTCAAATCAGCCTGCGACTGGAAGACAGCCTCACCCGCCACGCCCTGGAAAGCCGCCAGATTGTGCAAGCCAAACACAACAGCCACCCGCTGTTTCACAGCGAGATTGACCGCTTTCCGGACCTGCCAATCGAAAACCTGATTTGTGCCCCATTAACCACCGGCGAGACGACTCTGGGCGTGCTGCAAATCATCAATCCGCAGCGCGACCTTAAGAACCCGCTGGTTCACTCAGCCTTTATCCTGCTGGTCAATTCGCTCACTAACTGGATAATCAAAGAACAGACGGCCACCCGCCTGAAAATTACCAGCGCTGAGATGGAAGCGCGTTTATGGGAGATTACCAAATCGCGCAATACCCTGCGCACCCTATTCGACAGTATTCCTTCATCTATATATATCATTGATCGTTCCTACCGCATCGTTGCCATCAATATGCCGCGCAGTCAGCGCGCCCACAGCGACCCGCGCCAGCTGGTTGGTAAAAAATGCTACGAAGTCCTGTACAACCGGGGTGAAATTTGCCCGGAATGCCGGGTCATGGAAACATTCACCCAGGCGGTCACCACTACCCGCTCAGTCCACGAGTGGCTGGAGGGTGATCGTTTTATTGATTGGGAAATTACCACCTACCCCATCCAGGAAAAAAACAACCTTCCCCATCAGGTAATCATCTTTGAACAAGATGTTACCGAAAAACGCAGCCTGGAAGCCAACCTGATCCAATCCGAAAAGATGGCGGCTGTCGGGCAACTGGCCGCCGGCATCGCTCACGAGATCAACAATCCCCTGGCAGCGATTATTGCCAACACCCAGTTGTTGAAGCGGGAACTACTCAACGACTCGGCGGATTTCATGGAAACGCTGCAACTGATCGAAACCGCCGGCCTGCGGGCAGCCAATGTGGTCAGCGGTTTGCTGGGCATTTCCCGTAAGGAAAACAAATACGAATTTGAACCACTCTCGCTCAATGAAAGCATCCGTGCTGCATTGGCACTGGTACATCATGATTTAATTCGGCGTTCGATCGAAGTCGTTACCGACTTTCAAGAGGAAATGCCTTCGCTGATGGCCAGCAAAAATCACCTGCAAAGTATCTGGATTAACCTGCTGGTCAACAGCATGGACGCGATGGACAAAGACAATGGACGGATTGCGATCACGACCCGTTACGCCGAGCACAACTTCACCATCATCTTTGAAGACAACGGCAAGGGCATCCCGTCGGAATACCTCTCCCGCATTTTTGAGCCGTTCTTCACCACCAAAGCGGCTGGACGCGGCACGGGTTTAGGACTGGCAATCACCCAACGGGTGGTCAAGGAACATCAGGGGGACATCCGCATTGAAAGTCAGCCGGGGCAGGGCGTCAAAATCACCATCACCCTGCCGGATATTCCGCGCGGATGAGGCTTCACAGGCTACGCGCCAACCGAAAACCGATCATCGGCGAAAGATGGGTGGCCGCCATGCCTTCCCGCGCCGAACAGCGCGCCAGTTTACGCGTGTAATACCACGCCCCGCCGCGGATCACATAGCGCCCGTCCGGGCGTTGTTCCTCACGGCCATCGGCAGGGTCATACGGGTAAGGCATGTAAAGGGTGCTGGTCCACTCCCACACATTTCCCACCATGTCCGCCGCACCACAAGGGCTGTCCCCGCCCGGCGAGTAGGAACCCACCGGCGTGGTGCCTTTCTTGGCGCTTTCGGCCGTGTTACAGCGCCACGGGTCAAAGGTATTGCCCCACGGATAAATCCGCCCGTCCTCTCCCCTGGCGGCGCGTTCCCACTCGGCTTCGGTCGGCAAACGGTAGTTTGAACCGGTCAACTTGTTCAACCACTCGATATACGCCATGGCATCCAGTTTGGACACCCCTACAATCGGGTGGAGCGCCTGTTCCAGCGGGTAACGAAAACCGTTCCAGCCCTTGGGTAAGCGATAGCCGGTATCCTGAATGAAAAGATGATACTCCATGTTCGTTACCGGATACTGGGCGATCTCGTACCCATCCAGCCAGACCACATGCTGGGGCTGTTCAGCGTCGAAAAGATCATTGTCGTACCACTCATACGCCCAGTCCGATTCTTTGACCTGCAGGCGTTTGATATCTTCATCGCTGGTGCCCATCAAAAATTCGCCCGCCGGGATCGGAATCATGATCGGCAGCCGCACGCGGTTGGCAGCCGCCTTTGCCCAATTTTGATCTTTTGGAAGTGAATGCTGCGCTGCCATTAACCTGCCTCCTCGAACGCTCGAATGGTTCGCTCGATTTTCTCAATATTTTCTGCTGCATCTTGACTGAGCGCGTAAAGATATGCTGCACCGGCAGCCCGCTGTTGGGCTGATTCGAGATGCTCAGCCATACTTAAGATTGCCTTGGTCCACTCGGCTGCCGAATTTTCTATCAGGCAGCCGTATTCCGCCAGCCCCTGCAAGCCCGGTTGATTGCTGGCAATCCACGGGATTTTCATGGCCATATATTCCAATGCCGGCAGCGGACTCTGGTGAGCTTCAAACTCTCCCCACCCAGCCACCAGTCCAATGTCCACTCTGCTCAACACCGCCGGATAGTTTTCAACCGCTAATACCGGCACTGCCTCCACTCGTTCGGCTGGCAAGCGGTTCAACCAGTGCATAGCAGAAGAATCCCCCCCCGTTACCAGCACATTCAAACGGCTCGATCGAGAAAGAGCCTGCTCGATCCCTTCCAGAACGCCGCTACGATACAACGAACTGAACGCCTGCCCGCTCAGATTCAAGCCAAGCCACTGCCTGTCATCCGGTTTATGATGCGGCACAACCAGATATTCGTTGATGTTCAGATAATCCGCCAGCAATTGTACCCGTCCAAACGCAAAATAAACCCGCGCCAGCTGCGGGGTAGGCACAAGGATGCCGTCCACCATTTTGAATAACCACTTCAACTGCTCGGCAGGCGGAGGATAGACCGGGCGCGAGCCATTCAGGTACGGTTGCGGCAGGATACCTTTATGCCAGAAGGAATAACCCGGCCGGTCGGGTTCGAGATGCTCAACGCTCAGGTCAAGGTCCACCAGTACCCTTTTACCGCGCGCCCGCCAACGGGCAACCGCTGCAAGCGTGTTTTCAAACAGGTAACGGTGGATCACAATCACGTCGGCAGCTGCACACACCTCAACGGCGGGTGGGCGGTTATGAATGAAATCTTCCAGCGTCAGCAAATTAACCACATGACGCCCGCTGGCTTGCAAGGCTGCCGCCGGGTTTTGGCAGCGGATGTGAACGCGGTACTGATCCTCCGGCAGGGTAGAGTGGACAAAAGTGATCTTCACGTGGTTAGCCTCCCTGCTTCAGCCGCTTTGGAGGTTTGAGCAGACCGGATGGCTTTCTCCAGCGTCCGTAGCCACAGCAGGGTTACCTCACTCGACTCGCGGCTGAGGGCCATCTTTTGTCCCATCAGCCCCATGCCCTTGCGGTGATCGCCGTCCATGACCAGCTCACGCAGGTGAAGATGCCATTCGTCAATCGAACCGGCCAGGCGGCCGCCGGCCATCCAACGGCTGAACGGCACAACCGGACTGCCAACCCATGGGATGGCTTTAATACCGGCTTCCACCAGAATCTGATCCGAAATCGAATCGTTATAGGGGTGGTTGCGCAACGGAATCATCAGAATATCTACCTGCTCAAGCAGATAGGGAAATTCCTCCACGCCGGTCATCGGCAGGTACATCCGCCGGTTTTCGGCCAGAATATCGAAGAGATGGTAGGCCTGATAATCCCCAATCACCACCAGGCGGGTGTGGGGGAACTCACGCATCACCCGCACAACGGCGCGGCGGATCGAAGCCAGGTCTTCACTCTGGCTGGGATTGGCAACCCAGCCGAGATGAATGGTCTGACGCGGTTCGCCTTCCTGCAGCCAGAGAAAATTGGTGCGCGTCCACCCATCCGGCACATACACGGCCGGCCTTCCGGCACTTCGCAGCGAGTCGGCTTGCAACGGGGAGGGAACGGTTATGCAGTCGGCCAGCAGCAACGCCGCAGCATAAGCTTTGCCGCGCGCAGGTGTTCCCAGACCGAACTGCGCATAAAGCGGATGATTAACCGGCAGTTGTTCAAAGTCGGTTTCCAGGTCAACCAGCAGGGGTACGCCCAAACCGGTCAGGCGAACAATGCCTTCCAGGTTTTCGGGCCTGAGGTGCGGGTTAGGAGCAACGATCAAATCCGGTTGTTGCCCCTCCTGCAAACACTGGCTCAGGCTGCGCTCCACAACCGCCCCGGCCTGTTGAAGAGCGGCTTCCAGCAATCCCATGCGGTTTGCCCGCCCAAAGGCTTCACTTTCCAAAAGCAGGACTTTCCACTGGGTAAAAGAGAGTTTTTGGGCATCCTCTTCCGGGCAAGCGGCTGATTGATCCCGTTCTGCCATTTGGGTTTGAATGGCGGATTGCAAGGCGCGTAAAGCCTGTTCGATCTCGACATTCCCATCCACCTGCGCCTGCCGGATGTTGATTTCGAGCAGTGCCGGCAAAATTTCATCCATCTCATCCAGGCGTTCGGCGATTTCTCTGGCGGGATTTTCGGCATGCAGAATACGGTAGAGGATGCCGGCAGCGCGGTTCAGGTCATCCTCGTCAATCTCTTTCCGCCGGCCGGTCAACCGTTGCAGCAGCCGCCCCACCAAAACCGGATCGTTGGGCAAGGGCTGATTTTGCAGATTCCACGATTCGCTCCACGCTTTTTCGATCTGACGGCGGAGTTCCTCGTTGTGAGGGTCTAACCACAAGGCACGTTCGTAAAAGCGGCGGGCCTGTCCACCTTCGCCAGCTGCCAGATAGAGATTACCCATTGCCACCAGCGAATCGACATCGTCGGGGTAATCCTGCAAGATTGCGCTGAACAGTTGCGCAGCTTCTTCCACCCGATTCTCGTCTAAATAGGAACGCCCCAGTGTTTTGCGGATCTTCAAATCCGGGGCGCTGACCACAGGCAGAGAATCCACCATCTCGTTTCCTGAACCTTTCCTCGAATCAATACCCAATTATCCGGCACTCTAATCTGCACTCTCATCTTAATCTTCTGGGTACAAAATGCCAATAAAAGCTTGCTGAAAATCCCGTAAAGAACGGATAAAGAGCGGTAATCCTAACCAACGACGCTTTTTTATGCAAGGATGATCTGTTTTTAACGTCATATTTACAGACGAAAGCGCTTCAATTCGTTAAACTGAACGCGTCATGAGTGATTCTCCGTTTTCACCACTCTTACCGGTGTATTCCTCCGGCAGGATGAACCCAAGTCCTGCGCTCACGCAGCCGGCTTCTTCATCTCAAAGCAGCGATTTCCAGAACCTGCTGGCTGCCATGATGTTTTCCGGTGGCGGGCTGGGCAGCAGCCCGGCAGCCGGCAGTGATTTGCTCACCCCGCTTTTGCTGGTGTTGCTGGAGCGGTTAATTGCTCTTCAAACCGAACAGACCCCTTCAACCGGCACAATTGCGGGCAGTACGCCTTATGCAGGAGCGTTATTTACGCCGCTTGGTACGGGTGAACCCTCGCCCGTGCCATGGGGACGACCGGTAGGCGGGCGGCTGACTCAGGCTTACCACGCCCATCACAACGGACTTGATTTCGGCGTGCCGGTGGGCACTCCCGTTCGCTCGACCATGGATGGGCGAGTGGTGTATGCCGGCTGGAACGATCAGGGCTATGGGAATCTGGTGATTGTGGAAAATGGCGCTTACCGTACCTATTACGCTCATCTATCCAGTATCCCGGTTGTTGTCGGTCAACAGGTCAGCGCCGGCACGGTCATTGGACTTTCGGGCAATACCGGCAACTCCACCGGCCCGCATCTTCACTACGAAATTCGGATCAATCAAAAAGCCATTGATCCAACCGATGTGACTCTCAACCGTCCGCCGCGCTGGTAAGGAGAGTAACCGCTGGCAGAGGATGGCCGCATGAATCCATATCCCCAAAATCTGACCCCCATTTTTGGGGAGTACGCCAACCGCCAGATACCCATCCGGCTATTCAATCACTATCGCGGGATGCCGGTGATCAACGACGGCTGGATTGAACGCGTGGATGGAGATGGAGTTCTGATCAGCACTCACAAGAACCAGATTGCCTGCCTGTACCTGAGCCACAGTACAGTAGTCGAATTGGAAGCCTTGCAACTGACCATTTCAGCCCGCGTGATTGGGATTCAGCTGGCCAGCCGTAAAGCGCTGCTGGGCGATTTTCAAGCGATTCCACGGCCTTTCATCCACCGCGCCCAAATCCGGGTTGAGCCGGAAGTAGCCGTACAGGTCTTCTTGCGCGCCAAATCCGGCTTTCAGGAAGTCTATGCTGCCATCAAAGACCTTTCCACGCAGGGATTGGGCATTTATCTGGAACGAAGCCTGTATCACCCGCGCCTGTACCCGATTGGCGGTGAGATTCAACTCCGTTTCAGCCTGCCGGTAAAGAACAAAGGGGGGTCGGGCCTCACCGCTCCGTTGACGTCCCCAAACCTGATCGAGGAACGATTCAGCCGTGAGAACATCCGCGGTTTGCCCCAAGGCGGACAGCCGCAGAAAATGACCGGTTCGTTAGCCCCCACCGCCGCTGCCGGTACTCTGAACCTGCGCGGGATTATCCGCAACGTCCGACCTGAATTGGGGGCAAACCGTTACCGCCTGGGAGTGTTGATCAGCGCCGTGGATGAGAGCAGCCGGTTGACCCTCTATCAATATATGGCTCAGCGTCAGGCAGAATTGATTCGGGAACTGAACACACTTTACGAAGGCATTGCCCGGTTGGGCAGTTGATAACCCTGGCCCATGCAAAAAACCGGCGGAGTGAGGAAACTCCGCCGGTTTCGTTCAGGGTGGTTGTGGTTTACAGCTTAAACTGCACCACTACTTTTTCCAGCACCTCTGCCATCTCGGAAAGGGAGTGCGCCGAAGCCGAGACTTCTTCAACCTGCGCGCTCATCTCTTCCGCCGAGGCAGATACTTCTTCGATGGCGGCGCTGTTCTGCTCGCTGACACTGGCAATCGTTTCAATGGACATGGTCACTTCCGAAGAACTGGCCGACATTTGCTCGGTGGCCGCCGTGTTTTCCTCAATGACCGCCGAGACCGAATCGACAGCAGCAATCATTTCATTGGCGGCTTTTTCCATTTCTACCGCAGCACGGGCAGCTTGTTGAGCCTGTTGATTGACCTGTTCAACGGTTTGCAGGATTTGTTGGAGCGAATTGCCGGCTTCTCCGGCTGACTCAACTCCCTTTTCAACTTCCTGCGCGCTTTCCAGCATGGCATTGACCGTCTCACTGACCGACGTCTGGATCGCCTTGATCAAGGTACCGATTTCGCGGGTGGCATTGGCGGAACGCTCGGCCAGTTTGCGCACCTCGTCAGCCACCACGGCGAATCCTTTGCCATGCTCACCGGCACGCGCGGCTTCGATGGCGGCATTTAGAGCCAGTAAATTGGTCTGTGAGGCAATGTCCTCAATGGTTTCGACAATCACCCCAATTTGATTGGAGCGATTGCTCATTTCGGCAATTTTTTCAGCGGAGAGGTCTACTTTTTCACGGATGGACTGCATGCCCTCCACCGTATGGCGTACGGTTTCCTGACCATGCGCAGCCACCTGAGAGGCAGCAGCTGCCCCCTCGGAAACGGCTCTGGCAATCGCGGCTACCTGTTGAATGGCTTGATGCAGTTGGGCAGACAGTTGGGTTGCCCTGGCAGCCGCCTGAGCCTGTTCCTGCGCACCGCGGGCCACCCCATCAATCGTATGCGCCATTTGATCCATGACATTGGCAGTGCGGCTGACCGACTCGGTCTGCTGCCCAACTCCGGCAGCAACTTGCTGCACCGTTGCAGCAATCTGCGAGGTAGCCTGCCCGGCCTGGCTGGAGGCTGCAGCCAGTTGACTGGCGGCCGCTTTCAGGCTGAGCGCACTGGTCTGGAGTTGATCCACCTGCTGACGCAGTTTGGCAATCATTCTGGCAAACGAATGGCCCAGCACATCCTTTTCCGAAACCGGTTGAACCTCCACCGTCAAATCTCCCTGGGAGATGTGTTCGGCTGCCAGAGCCATCTGACGCTGATAACCGATCAGGGCACGGAACGAATCGGCCAGAATACCGACCTCATCGCGGCTGGTGAAGGTGACTTCCTGCTCAATATCACCCACGGCCAGTTTACTGGCTATTTGAGCCATCGCCTTGATGGGGTTGGCCAGATTGCGTGCCAGCACCACGCCGATGCCCCCCGCCAGCGCCAGCACGCCGATCCCCGCCAGGAAGATGATGTTGCGAAGTTGATTGACCGGGGCGTTTGCCTCGGCAAGGTCCTGCTCAACAATCACTCCCCAGCCGTTTTCGAGCGGCATATACCCGCCAATGACCATCACACCCCGATAGTCTGGATAGCGGTCTACACCGTGTTCACCGCGCAGCAGCCGCTCAGCGGCAACCGTTTGGACTTTCACCTCCAACTCGGGACGTTCTTTGAATGAACCGGCTTGCCTCAACTCCTCAGTGAAACGCGGCGGGGTGATCATGTAACCGGCTTTGTTGACAAGGTAGGCATCGCCGGTTTGGCCGAGCCATGAGTTTTCAAGGACAGATTGAAAAGCACTAGTGGGCAATGATCCGGCTACCATACCAATAACTTTGGTGGGATTCTGAGGATCATAAAGAGGGGCTGCCACAACCATAATTACATTTCCGGTTGTTCTGGAAACCATCGGCTCAGAAATCACGGTTTGCCCCTGCATGGCCGCCATGTAGTAGGAACGATCGCTGACATTCAAGGAGGAATTGCCGTTGGAATGGGCAATCGCAATCCCGTCCATACCGGTTACGAAGAGCGTTTCGTACCAGTTCCACTGTTTGGCATATTGGGTAATCGCTTCCTGTGCGGTTACCGGGTCTAAAGAACGTATCCGCGCAATTCCCGCCAGAGTCTCCAATTCAACCTTACGTTGATGCATCCATTCATTTACATACAACTCGGTTGCCTCGGCACTCGATTCGATACGCTCGGTAATAGCTGCTTCCAGCGCTGTCCGGCTCTGGAAATAGGCAATCAGCCCGACCAGCAGCACCGTCCCTAGCGCCATCAACACAAATGCCCGCGCCAGACGAAAGAGAAGGCTGGATTGTTTATTACCCGTTTTCAGAATTGGCCATTTGATCTGTTTCATATTCCTCTCCATGAGACAACCCAAAATTGTTACCACCCCGATAAGGTATGTGGTACACCTAGCATAAAACAAGTTGAGCACCATTGGAATAAAAAACAGGTAAAGAGGATATAAACCACAGGTAAAAATTTTCAATTCGGCGTCAGCGCAGCACTTGACGATTCGCGGCGGGCGCGGTATATTAACAGCACGCCCTCGTAGCTCAATTGGACAGAGCGTTTGCTTGCGGAGCAAAAGGTTGCAGATTCGAGTTCTGCCGGGGGCACTCTGTATTTAAAGTCGCCGACCCCATCGAGGGGTGATATTCGAGCCCTGTCGGGGGCACTCTGTATTTAAGGTCGCCGACCCCATCGAGGGGCGATATTCGCATTCTGCCGGGGGCACTCTGTATTTAAGGTCGCCGACCCCATCGAGGGGTAATATTCGAGCCCTGTCGGGGCACTCTGTATTTAAGGTCGCCGACCCCATCGAGGGGTAATATTTGAGCCCTGCCGGGGGCACTCTGTATTTAAGGTCGCCGACCCCATCGAGGGGTGATATTCGAGCCCTGTCGGGGGCACTCTGTATTTAAGGTCGCTGACCCCATCGAGGGGTAATATTCGAGTTCTGCCGGGGGCACCCTGTATTTAAGGTCTCCGACCCCATCGAGGGGTAATATTCGAGTTCTGCCGGGGGCACCCTGTATTTAAGGTCTCCGACCCCATCGAGGGGTAATATTCGAGCCCTGCCGGGGGCACCTTCACAGGGATTCCATCCCTGTACCTCGCAACGCATCCAATGGATCCCTGGATGCGTTTTATGTTTTCAGCATGGAAGTTAAGATCCTCGAAGGGACGATTCCACATGGGGAGATGCGGGGCATGCATCCATTAGACATTTATGTTCCTCAACAAGGGCTAGTACTGGTGCAAGCCGAAGTGGACCTCAAGGAAAATGAGTTGTTGTCGCTCCCAACGAGCCAAACAAGTCACCTTGGGCGGGGCGATTGTCTTCGGAGATGCTTTGCACGCCCAGCGAGAGACTTCCGCTCAGGTTGTTGGAAAACAGCAGAGACAATCTGTATCAAGCACGGACAGAGTGGGCAATCCATAGGCTGTTTATGCGTGAAATAGGTAACCTCAAGCAGGGTACAGCCCTCTCCCAAAATTGCCGTTTGGTATCTGGGGTGCATAAAGAGCATGGATGCCTTGAAAAGAAGCCAATTCTGGTCAGCACCGATCTGAACGAGTATTTGGATTGGCCTGAAGTCGGTCAAGTATTTCGTCTGGAGTGTAAAGTTTGGCACGAGAAGGGCTGACGCTAATAATCTGCTGGTTTTACCTTGTCTTTGCAATGGGTTGGCAAGTTTCGCCTAAGCCCTCCGTGTGCTTTGTACTCAACCAAGGTATACTCTGCAGTAAATTTTTTCGCTTAAAAATCCTTTCTTGTGAAAGCTCTGGAATTTCAGGATAACGGATCTTGTAAATTGAATCCTAATTTGATATAATGTTCTTATGCACACTTAATGAGCATTTGCTCACATAAAAAATTTTGGAATTTTCCCATGCTCACTCAAATTGATTACGAAGAATATCGTTTGTGTGTACGAGTTGCAAAACTGTACTATGAAAATGGTTTAACCCAAAATGAAATTGCTTGGAAACTGGGTGTTTCCCGTGTGACGGTTTACCGATTGCTCAACAAAGCAGTGGAACTGGGAATTGTTGAAATTAAAGTACATGCTACTGTTGGGGAGAATTTCGACCTTGAACAAGAGTTGATTATTCGCCATAATCTACGAGATGCGGTAGTGGTTCCTGATCCTGAAGGGGAAGAAAGCATCTATCTGGCATTAGCGCGCGGTGCCGCTGATTGGTTAAAGCGAAACCTAAAAAATGGTATGCGAGTTGGTTTAGGTTTGGGACGAACAATTTCCCATCTGCCTTTAGTTTTTTCTACAGACTCACCAATTAATTGCACATTTACTGAAGTGGTTGGTGGGGCTTCGGATCATTCCGGTGGTTTTGCAAAGTACAACGTTACCTCTAAGATGGCTGAACTAGCAGGGGGCAAAGCTGAAATTCTTTATGCTCCAAATATGGTCTCAAGTCCTGAACTGCAAAAAAGCCTACTCAACGAACCTACAATTTCGCAAGCACTGGAGCGCGCTCGTCATTCTGATATTATCCTGCAAAGCGTGGGGACGGTTGATGAAACAGCGATTCTGTATGTAGAAAAGAAGATAACTCTTGACGAATTGCACGAAATCCAGAATTCTGGAGCAGTAGGAGATGCTTTGGGTCACTATTTTGACCAGAACGGCCAATTGGTTTCAACTTTTTTAGACAATCGTATTATTGGCATTAGTCTGGAAGATTTAAAAAAAGTACCATGGAGCGTTTTGATTGCGGGCGGGGATGAAAAGAAACCGGTGATTAAGGCAGCTTTGAAAAGCACCTGTTTTAATGTTCTTGTTACTAATGTAGATACTGCTCGATACTTGCTTATCGAAAGGGATTGAAATAATGCTTGCAGATTATTTAACTCCTGATGTCATTCGGTTAAGAATACGGGTTAGTAATTGGCAAGAAGCTGTACGTGCTGGAGGTCAATTGCTGATGCAGGCAGGTAAATGTGGGTTATCTTACGTTGAATCTATGGTGCGAGCCGTGCAGGAAATGGGACCTTACATGGTTTTGGCTCCGGGTTTAGCTTTAGCGCATGCCCGACCAGAAGATGGTGCAGATGTGGTGGGACTTTCACTTGTGACTCTTGCTACACCAGTGGAATTCGGCTCGGAAACTAATGATCCTGTAAGTGTGGTTATTTCCTTCTGTGCTCCAGATCGTGAAAGCCATATTGGAATGCTTCAGTCGCTTGCAGAATTTCTGATCAACGAAGACAATCAACGACTTTTGAAAACGGCTGAAACGGTTGATGAGATATTATCAGCTGTCATTTGATTTTTTACCCATGAAAGAAAGGAGAGAGAAATGAAAAAGCCACGCGTGATGATGGTATGCGGTTTTGGCCTTGGCTCTAGCATGATTTTAAAGATTACTGTTGATGGTGTTCTCAAGGAACATGGTTTGGGTGCAGAAACATTCTGTGCTGATGCTACTACGGCGAGCGGCGAGTCGTATGACATGATATTTACTTCCAAAGAAATGGCTAATTTATTTAAGAACACAACGAAACCAGTAGTTGTAATCGAAAATTTTCTTAGCAAACAAGAAGTGCTCGATAAGGGATTACCGGTTTTGCGGAAATTAATTGAGGAGTTGAATCCTTGAAAGACTTTTCGGATACTTTCAAGTATGGGGCTTCATATTCCCCCTTGATATTCAGTGAAACCGAATGGGAGAGTGATTTGCGGCTGATGCAGGCAGCCGGGATGAACTTGATTCGCATTGGGGATGTACATGGTTCTTGGGACTTAATCGAACCGCGCGAGGGTGATTTTGAATTTGAAAAACTGGGGCGTTTTTATCGGTTAGCTGCTCAATATGGGATCGAAATTCTGATAAGCACAGGGGCTGCTTCCCCACCGCTATGGCTAGCAAATCGTTACCCCGATGTAGTAATCCTTTCAAACCGTGGTGAACGTTATCCTCTAGGTGCCTCCTATCACTGGGCTTGTATTCACCATCCTGGCTACTTGGCAGCCCTGAAAAATTATCTACAGGCATTGTTAGGTTTTACAGTCCAGCACCCAAACCATTTTGGATGGCAAATATCTAACGAAATTGGTTTCCCATTTCTTCCTGCCCGTGGAGAAAATGATCTAAGCCTTTATTGTTATTGTCCATATTGCGTCGAGAGATTTCGCGACTGGCTTAGAACCAAATACCCAAGCTTAGAACATCTCACAAAAGCTTGGGGATGGGGTACAACTTATCTGGTTTATAACGATTGGCAAGAGGTATTCGCACCTGAGGCTTTGCCCTCTGGCTGGGCAGGGGTTACCCGTTGGATAGACTGGCGCTTATTTTGGCAGCAAGCCTTTGCGGATTTTGCGGGTTGGCAACATAGAATTATCAAACAACACGATCCATCCCACCCAACCTCAGTCAACACATTTAATTTCAAAAGCTATGATCGATTCGGTGTGATCACGGGTCTGGATCAATGGAAGATAGCCAGGGAGGTTGACCATATTGGTTATGATCTTTATCCAGGCAGCGGCAACAAATTAGCAACTCGTCCGGAACATATTTCGATATTCCTCGATCACGGTCGAAGCGTAAGCCAGTCCGTAGAACGGGATTTCTGGCTACATGAGGTGGAAAGTGGGCCAATTGGCGGTTGGATAATGGGTCCGGACTACAACACCAAATCTGAAGATGTAAATAATTATCTAATAGAGTCGGTTGGGCATAATGCTAAACTCGTTTTATTTATGCCTTGGCGAGAATGGGATTACCAACCTCTGCGCTGGGGAGCGATAGTTGACCTAGATGGTCATCCTAGTGAGCGATATACCACTGCTACCCAATGGGGAGAGTTCCTTTCAAGATATGGAAGAATATTGAAGAAAGCTCAATCACCGAGAGGTCAAGTTGCCATCTTTGAATCCAAGTCCAACGCAATCTTCTTTCGTGGTATTGGAGAAGAGGAACCACTATTTGAGGCTCAACGTGGAGCTTATCGTGGCTTTTGGGAATTAGATTTTGGAGTGGACTTTATAACGGCCGCTGAAATAACAAAGGGTCGTTGGCAGGAATATCAGGTCATTATTCTACCGATGATCGGTTTATTGGATATTGAGACGGCTAAAAATCTGGCTGAATTTGGCAAACAGGGCGGTCTTTTGGTGGGATTTTCTCGTTTTGCCACGTTGAATGAACAAGGTTGGTATCATCACCAGATCCCAGTACCGCCATTGAAAAATGTCTTTGGTTTTGAAGATGTTCAGGCAGACTGTCTTAACCAACATCGAATTTTATACAGTGGTAAGTGGTACCCATCTTTTTGGAATCGAGATCTATTAAAAATTGGTGCATCTGTCCAAGTTTTAGCTGAATTTGATGATCGGTTTCCTGCAGTGACCTTATCGCAATTTGGAAGAGGATATGGCCTCTACTTTGCTACACAGGCAGACTCAGGCTATCTTAAATCTGATCAACCACTACTTAAGGCAGTTCTCCAAAGGGTTTTGCCACAATTAAAAATTATGCCGCAAATTCAAATTGATTATAAAGGAAAAAAATCTCGCCGAATTGATCATCATTATCTTGAACTGCCTAATAAAAAGTTAGTTCTGATTAGCAACTATCACGAACAGAGTGTTGATCTTAACCTTTATCTCAATACAACCAACTGGAAAAAGAAAATATTATCCATTCAACAAGTTTTTCCCGTGGTTAAACAAATTGAGTGGGAAATGGTCAACGACTCTTTACAAATTCATTTTCAGTTAAATACCAAGGAGGTGTCTGTCATTGAAATCGAATTAATCGAATAATAAACACAACCTGAATCTTCACATTTCCATCCAAATTTCCAAAATCTAAATAAGGAGTATCAAAATGGACGTCGGATTAATATTCAGTATCGTTCCTCGTTTACTACCTACATTTATGCTGGGGTTGGTTGCGCTCATAGGGTTATTATTGCAACGCAAAACCTTAAGCGAAGTCATTGCCGGCACGATTAAAACGATGGCGGGAGTTATCATCTTATTCTCCGCAGTGGATCTCCTGGTTGGGGTTATCTCACCTATCTCAACCATGTTTGGTAAGGTGTATGCTTTCCAGGGAGAGCCCATCAGCGTAGATTGGACAGCTTTTTTAAGCGAATACGGGATTCCCGTTGTGTTGGTGATGGTATTTGGTTTTTTTGTTAACATCGTGCTTGCGAGGCTAACCAAACTAAAATATGTCTTCCTGACCGGACACATCATGTTTTGGAATGCCTTTATGGTAGTAGCCGCATTAGCCGATGCCGGGAAAATTAAGGGCGTAGCATTGATTGTTCTAGGAAGCTTGATACAGGGGATCCTATCTACAATTTTGCCTGCCTTGATCGCTCCCTTTGTCTTCAAATTAACTGGAACAAAGGATTTCACAATTGGCCATACAACCACTATTCTGGCCGTCATTGGAGCCTGGCTAGGAAAATTGGTTGGTGATCCATCCAAGTCCACCGAAGATTTGAAAATCTCCGATAATTGGAGTTTTCTCAAATCAATGACAATTTCAACCTCGCTGATAATGTTTTTACTGTACCTCGTAATGGGCTTCATTGCTGGCCCAGCATGGGCAGCCGAAACTTTCTCGGGCGGTTCTCAACCAATCTGGTATCTTTGGATTATTTACCAGGGTATTCTTTTTGGTGCTTCCTTAACCATTTTGCTCACTGGTGTTCGTCTAATGTTAGCGGAGATTGTGCCAGCGTTCCATGGGATTGCCAAAAAGGTTGTCCCTGATGCCATACCAGCATTAGATTGCCCGATGGTATTTCCATACGCACAAAACGCCCTCGCAATTGGTTTCCCGATTGCGATGATTACCTCACTAATCACGCTGGTCATCTTTGGGGCAATTGGGTATCGTTATGTTTTGTTGCCATTGGTGGTTGCCGCTTTCTTCGATGTAGGACCGGCTGCCGTACTTGCAAATGCGACGGGTGGAAGGCGAGGAGCAATCGTTGCATCTGCTGTTGGAGGCGTGATGCTAATAGTCCTTCAAGCGCTTTCGTTGCCATTTGTAGCAAATACCGCTGCGGGTTTTATCAATGCGTTTGGAGGAAATGATTTCTCCGTTATTGCGATTGTTGTAGGTGGAATAGCCCGCTTACTTGGTTTTTAGAGGGTTCCGAATTCTGGTCTCCTAATCGGTAATATTACCGATTAGGAGACTACATAGGGATTAAGGAGAGAAGATGTTGCCCGTTGGAATTCACCTTTCTTACTGGCAAGTTAACTGGCAAGACGATCTTCAACCGCTTATTGGTAAAGCCAAGTCGGCTGGCTTTGATGTTGCTGAGTTTCCTATATTAGAACCGCGTAAGTTGAACCTCAAAAATCTCCGCCGAACCCTTGATCATGAGGGAATGTTGGCATCCTGTGGGACTGGACTGGATACCAAGCGTGATATATCGAGTCCTGATCTCTCCATCCGGCAGGCGGGTGTTTCTCATTTGCGAGCCTGCATAGAATCTGCAGCCATATTAGGAAGCCCGGTTTTAGGCGGCGTGATTTATACTGCTTGGGGAGATATACCACCAAAAGATCGTAAACTGCGGCGCGCTTATGCAATTGAAAATCTTCAAATAGCAGCAATGATCGCAGAAGAGTACGGTGTGTATTTGTGCCTTGAAGTATTGAATCGATTTGAAGGGTGGTTGATTAACACTGTGGAAGAAGGGCTGGAATTGTTAGCAGAGGTAAACAGTCCATTTGTTAAGTTGCATTTAGATACTTTTCACCTAAATATTGAAGAAGACGATATTGCTTCATCCATTCGGCATGCCGGAGAGAATCTTGGTCATTTTCATTGCGTTGAGAACAATCGCAAAGTTCCCGGTCGTGGTCATATTCCTTGGGGACAGGTTAGAGATGCTTTAAGAGAAATCGGTTATTCCGGGTATTTGGTGACGGAAGCATTTGTAAATCCATCTGGTGAAGTAGGTAATGCATTGTTCATATGGCGTTCACTGGCAGATGATCCTGATCTAGAAGCACGCTCGGCAGCTGAATTTCTCAAGCGCGAGGTTGCCAATGTATAGCCTCTATGAGTTACGTCTATGGTTCAAACTCCTGGCAGCAAAATTTCAACAACAACAAGATTATCTGAACCAATTAGATCAGGCTATCGGGGATGGTGATCATGGCTTCACCCTTGCCAGAGCATTTGCCTCTGCCAACTACGAGATCGAAAAATCCGTACCAACCGACCTCGGCATTTTTCTTGATGTGGTTGCCAGTGCAGTTGCTGAAAACGGTGGTGGTGCGATTGGGCCTTTATTAGCGGCTTTTTTTGCAGAAGGTGGCACGTTGTTTAGAAATCGCACATTTTGGGACATTGTTGATCTGCAAAACTTTTTTGAGCGGGGTGCAAATGCAATTAGCGAATTAGGGGGGGCTAAGGCTGGCCAGAAAACCTTATTGGATGCTTTGTTACCAGCGGTGCGGGCTTTGAAGGAAAGTCAATTCGACAAAGAGCCGGTTATGGTTGTAAAAAATGCTCTTGAGGCAGCTTACCGGGGTAGTGAAGCTACTCGCCAGATGGTGGCAACATTTGGTAGAGCTGCTTTCCTAGGAGAACGTTCTATCGGACATCCGGATCCAGGCGCGATGTCCTTTGTACTCATTATGCAATGTTTATTTGATGCTTTGAATGGCAAACAAGATGAAATTTTGATCACTGATGATACAACAGAGGAAGATTTTATTCCACCGGGTAAATTTATCAATCGCCCTGAACATATGATCGCCGAGGATAATCAAGGATTAGCAATGGCCTACCCTGGAATTGTTGAATACCTTGAGGAAGGGATTTTGGTGAGAAAAAAACCCAAAGCTGAAGGGAAGGTAGGGTTGACAATTGGGCATGGTGGTGGTCATACCCCGTCAATGGGAGGTTTGGTAGGAGTTGGTCTTTTGGATACCGATGTGTATGGCCCCCTCTTTACCTGTGCTTCAGGAATTAAAATTGCCCGTGCTATTCAGCTGGCGGATCGCCATGCTGGAGTTGTTTTATTAGTTTCCAATCACAGCGGGGACGTATTAAATGCGCGTATGGCGTTAAGGCGGGCTGCTGAATGGGGAATTGATGTAAAACCAGTTTATTTAGGGGATGATGTCGCTACTGCTCCACGTTCCGAGATCCATAAGCGGCGTGGTTTAGGAGGATTGTTGTTTGCTCTCAAGATTGGTGGGGCAGCTGCAGAGATGGGACAGCCAATTAATGAAGTCGTTCGATTGATGGAAAAGGCCAACCTGCATACGGCAACATTGGCGATCGCGACCCGGCCACCAACTCATCCCGTCAGTGGAAAACCCTTATTCGAACTTCAAAAAGGACAAATGGAGATTGGAACCGGTGTCCATGGGGAAGTAGGCGTTTATCGAGGGCCTATCCTACCGGCTGAGCAGGTGGTTGAAGTTGTGATCAATCGCTTATTAGATGATTTAGCCGGCTTGCTTCAGAGAAAAGTTTTGGTTTTTTTGAATGGGGCCGGTGGGACTTCACATATGGAGTTAAATATTCTCTACCGAAATACTTATTTATTCTTAAAGGATAAAGGTGTTCAGATTGCTGGGGCGGTGGTGGAATCGCTCTTTACCACCCTAGAAATGGGGGGGGTCTCATTTTCCCTTTTGGCTATAGATGATGAAATGGAATATTGGTGGCAAAAACCAGCACTGTCAGCTCATTTCCGATGGCCTACGGATGTAATTTGCTAATGATGGAGAACGAAATGAAAACTATTCGAAATTTGAAGGTTGGATTGGTCGGAATGATGTGCACTCCATTTCGTGGAGATAAAGAACATTATTTTTTGGAGGATTGGCAAACCCTTTTGGGATTACAGGAGGAATTGGGCTTTGAATTGAAAGTAATCGAAGAAGGTATCTACACAAAGGATGAGGCTCAACAATCTGCAACTAAGTTGGCTGAATGGGGTGCTGATTTCATCCTGGTACAATCCAGTTCTTTTGCTGCTGGTGAGTTTATTCAGCCATTTGCTGCTACTAAAATTCGGTTGGGATTATGGGGTGTACCCGAAGGTGTACCTTCAAAAGAAGGTGGATTGCCATTAAATAGTTTTACAGGTGTTAATCTTTACAACAGTCTCTTGAGAACTAGATTGGGTTATCCTCATCCCATAAAGTGGTTCTTTGGTCGTGCTGAAAGCCCTACTTTCAGGGAACGGTTCAGTATCAGTATGCGTGCATTGCGAGCGCTTATCAATTTGCAGGGCAGCCGAATTGGCTTAGCCGGAGGTGTGGCACCCGGTTTTGATAACCTCATAATTAATCCCGAGGATTTAAAACGGAAACTTGGGGTAGAAATGGTCGAACTAAATTTTGAAAAAGTGCTGGAACGTGCCCAATTATTAAGAGATGATAAACGATTGGAGTCCGTAAAATCTTCCTTTCTAAAAGAAAACGTGCAATTTGATATCGGCTTGAATGAGCATTTGGAAAAATTATCTCGTTTGCAAATTGCATATTTGCAAATTGCCGAAGAGGAAGGAATTAATGCATTTGCAATTTCGTGCTGGCCGCGTTTTCAAGCCGATTATGGGGTGGCAGTGTGCAGCCTTCTCGGAGAATTGAATACTCTTGGTGTTCCGGCGGCTTGTGAAGGCGATGTACCATCGGCAGTTTCGATGTTAGCGCTTTCGCTGATAAGTAGCGGTACCGTTAGAACCCTGATGGATTTGGTCACCCTTGATCCGGCTGACGATAGTGTGCTTTTGTGGCATTGCGGCCCAACCTCGCCACTTCTGGCTGACCAACGAGGTGTAAGAATGGGTTCGTTATGGTTGTTTGATCAACAAGGAGGAACACCTATCGGATTGCATAATGATCTTACCTTGCAAGCAGGTAGGGTAACCGTAGGGGGTTTCACGGCTGATTTTGAAAAGGTATTGGTATTCCAAGGTGAAATTGATCCTCATAAGCCTTCCTATAGGGGTAGCAGAGGTTGGTTAAAGAACATTCAAATGCGAAAGAAGCCGCTCCGAGCGCTTGATCTTGCTGAGACGCTCCTTTCCAGTGGTTTTCAGCATCATTATCCAGTTATTTATGGAGAAGTAGAGGAGGCTTTTTTAGAAATGGCTGCATGGGCAAATATCCTTGAAATTAAACCTATTGAATACTCCACCCATCTCAAAGCACAGGGATTGCCATGTTAGTTTCCTTAAAGGAATTACTCGAAGACGCCGAAGTGGGTAATTATGCCGTTATTGCCCCGGATTTCCCCAATTTAGAAGTAGCGGATGCCTTGCTAAGTTGTGCTGAACAATATAACGCTCCTTTAGCATTAAGTTTCTCGCCATCGCTTAAGCCTTTTATCGGTTTATCAGATTTTAGTCATTTCATTCGGTTAGTCCGTGAAATGGCAGTGCAGGCGAACATACCAGTAGCCTTACATCTTGATCATGCTCATACCATCAAAGAAATTGATGAGGCAATCCAATTGGGTTTTACTTCGGTAATGATTGATGCTAGTACTGAGCCTTGGGAGACCAATGTGGAACTCAGTAAAAAAGTGGTTGAAATGGCTCACCCATTGGGAATTTCCGTTGAAGCGGAATTGGGACATGTCGCCACAAGCGGACGTTACCTCAATGATGTTAGTCAGCATGGGTGGTTGACTGACCCTCAGGAAGCAGCGGCCTTTGTGCAATTAACTGGAATTGACGCCTTAGCGGTAGCGATTGGAACAGTTCATGGTTTATACGCGGGCGAGCCTAATCTGGAATTTGACCGATTACAAGCCATTCGAGAACGAGTTTTGATTCCACTTGTGTTGCATGGTTCTTCTGGAACGGGTAAAGAAAAACTACACCGCTGCGTCGATCTAGGAATTCGAAAAATTAATGTTTATTCGGATTTGATCAAGACGATTGTTCAAAGTGCGCAAGAAGTACTTGCTCACCCAGAGGACGACCCTTTGAATTTTATGCAAGAACAGCGATACGCGATTTATCAGGTTTTAGGTGAGTATATAACAGTATCGGGCAGCGCTGCAAAGGCGGACAATTTCCGAAATTCTATTAAAAACCGCATTCGATCTCTTTTTTTACAAGGTTACACCTGCGCAGAGGCGATTTATCTGGCTTTTGCCGAACGAGAAGGATTTTACTCGGATTATGCATTACAAATTCAAAGCTTGTTAGGTGGGGGTGTTTGCAATCAAGGAGGTATATGTGGTGCATTATTCGGTGGCCTAGCAGTAATTGCTGCGCGTCACTCCTCTATATTACCGACAGCACGTCTAAAGCGCAAAGAGGCAAATTTTTCCGGTGCCAAGTTGATCGAATCTTTTAAAGCCCGCCATTCTACGGTTCATTGCATTGACCTGACTGGTACTAACTTTTTGGATGCCGAACAAGTAAAGCAATTTGTGGAAAATAAAGGGGTAGAAAGAACTTGCCTTCCTGTATTAATGTCTGTGGCGGATTCGTTATTGGAGAATTTGTCATGAGGAAATATTTAGAATCTGATTTGAGAAAAATAAGACAAATTCGTTGTTTCTTATTGGACATGGATGGCACGGTCTTTCTAGGGAACCATTTATTGCCGGGTGCTGTGGAATTCATTGAATATTTAGAAAATGGGGGAATACCTTTTTACTTCCTAACCAATAATTCTTCGCGTTCCAAACGAGACTATGTTGATAAACTGAATAGAATGGGACTTTGCATCACTCAGGAACGGGTTTTTTCTTCTGGAGAAGCTACTGCGCTATATCTAAAAAAGACAATGCCATCAGCCAGATTGTTCATTGTAGGAACCGACTCTCTAATAGAGGAATTTAGACAATATGGCTTTGAGATTGATGAAAATCAACCCGAGGCGGTTGTTTTAGGTTTTGATACAACCCTGACCTATTCTAAGTTGTGGAAATTATGTAATTACGTTCGGCTTGGATTGCCGTATATTGCAACTCATCCCGATATCAATTGTCCAACAGAAAATGGTTCCATGCCGGACATTGGAGCGATGATCGCCTTTGTTCAGGCATCTACCACACGTTTGCCAGATGTGATCATTGGTAAGCCCAATCCTCCAATCGTTGAAATTGTTTCTGAAAAAAGTGGACTACCACTGGAAAATACTGCAATGATAGGAGATCGGTTGTATACGGATATCGCCTTAGGTAGGGCTGGGATCACCACTATTCTGGTGTTAACTGGAGAGACTAAATTAGAAGATGTAGAAGGATCACCATATAAACCGGATGTAATAGTCGAAAGTCTATTAGATTTATATAATTTTTTTGTACAAAACAATGGAGAAAAGAATGGTCTCAACCACCATCATGATTGATCACCCGGCCGGGTTGCATGCCCGCCCGGCGGCTCAGTTTGTCAAAACGGCGGCACGCTTTCCCTGCAAGATCAGTGTGCGTAAAATCAATTCCGAAAAACCGCCCGCCAACGCCAAAAGCCCCCTCAGCGTGCTGACGCTGGGGGTCAATCAGGGCGACAGTGTCGAAATCGTTGCTGAGGGCGAGCAGGCTCAGGAAGCAGTTGACGCGCTGGTTGAACTGGTGAAAAGCAATTTCGGCGAGCCGGCAGCCGCTCATTCCTGAGGAAGAAAGGAAACTGCCCCCATGCCTCGATATCAAGGACTACCCGCCTCTCCGGGGATTGCAATTGGCCCGGCGCTGATCTACCGCACCCAAAAAGTCACCTTCACCGAACAGCGGGTGACCGTCCCGCGCGCCGAGTGGCGGGAATTGCAGCAGGCCATCCAGAAAGCGCACACCCAGTTGACCGCGCTGGAGGAGCGTGCCCGCAAAATGGCTGGCGAGGAGGAAGCCGCCATCTTCGAGGCACACCGCCTGTTTCTGGATGACGAAGAACTGCTGGCGAAACTGCGCACGATGGTGCTGGAAGAACGGCTGAACGCCAAAGCCGCCGTCCATCACGCCTTTGAGCAGTACGCCGAAGCGCTGCTGGGATTGGAGGAGGAGTATTTTCAGGCACGGGCGCAGGATTTGCGGGATGTTGCCCAGCGGGTGATGAAGTGTCTGGAGGGGGAGGGTGACGATCCGTCGGTGGAAAGCGCGGCGGAGCCGGTCATTCTGGTGGCGGAAGACCTGACGCCGTCGGACACGATTCGCTTTGACCGCGAGCAGATTTTGGGGATCGTCACGGCCCGAGGTGGGCCGACCTCGCACTCGGCGATACTGGCGCGGGCGATGGGTGTGCCGGCGGTGGTCAGTGCGCCGTTCGATTTGAACGAAATCCGCAGTGGGACGCTGGCGATCTTGAACGGCAGCACGGGGCTGTTCAGCGTTGGGCCGACCCTGCACGAGTTGGAAGTGGCGCGCAGGGAAAAAGAGGAATGGGAAGCCCGCCGGCGGGCGGAGTTGAGTCAGGCGGAGCTGCCCGCGGTGACCAAGGACGGCGCATTTCGGGCGGAGGTGGTCGCCAACATCGGGAGTGTGGAGGATGCCGAGCTGGCGGTTCAGTTTGGAGCCGAGGGGGTAGGGCTGTTCCGCACCGAGTTTTTGTACCTGCAGCGCAGCACCATGCCGACCATCACCGAACAGGTGCGCGCTTACCGGCGGGTGTTCGAGGTGATGGGCGAGCGGCCGGTGGTGGTGCGGACGCTGGACATTGGCGGAGACAAGGAAGTGCCCTACCTGGGGACGGAGAAGGAACCCAATCCGTTTCTGGGGTGGCGGGCGATCCGGATGATACGCGAACGGCCGGACGTGCTGGAAAATCAGTTCATGGCGCTGTTGCAGGCTGCCGGGCAGGTGACGGCGGCGGGCATTCGCTGCGACCTGCGCATCATGCTGCCGATGGTTTCTTCGGTGGCGGAGGTGGAGCGGGCGCGCGAGATTTACGAAGAGGCCTGGAAGGCTCTGGAAGCGCAGGGGAAAGCGCTGCCGGAGAAAGTCCAGTTTGGGATCATGGTGGAGGTGCCGTCGGCGGCGCTGCTGGCGGATCACTTTGCGCCGCTGGTGGACTTTTTCAGCATTGGGACGAACGACCTGACGCAGTACACGCTGGCAGTGGATCGGACGAACGAGCGGGTATCGGTGCTGGCCAGTCCGTATCACCCGGCGGTGCTGCGCTTGATTGAGATGACGATCCGGGCGGCGCACGCCCACGGCAAGTGGGTGGGTCTGTGCGGCGAGTTGGCGGGTGATCCGCTGGCAGTGCCGCTGCTGTTGGGGCTGCGGCTGGATGAGTTCAGCATGGTGCCGTCATCCATTCCGACGATCAAGGACTTGATTCGTCGGTGGAGTTTGAAAGGAGCGGAGGAAGTGGCGCAGGGGTGCCTGCGCTTTGGGCTGGCGGCGGATGTGATTGAGTATTTGAAGAGCCAGACACCACGTTGAAAATTCGCCTCAGTTGCCATTGCTGGGGACAGACGATCTCTCCTTGCAAGAGGAAACGCCGGTGAGCGATGACCGGCGTTTCCTGTCTGAAGCGAACTCGAGAGAATGTTACGATTTTAATTTGTTTTTTGGTGAAAGAAGTCTACTATATTTTGGAGATCTTCCTTTTATTCCGAATTCGGGTTAGTTAAGCACTCTTTATTAACAGCCAACAAGATGGCGCAGCGTAATCTCATCCCTGAAAGAAGAATTCGGTGAATTTTAGAGATTCTTTCTAAACTCTCTCACCGTCTCCATAAACACTTTCACCCTCGTTGGATCAACGTGGTTCTCAAAACATCCATCAACTTTGAAAGTAGTGCCAACTACTGCACCATCAGCAATTCTTAATTGTTCACGCACATTTTCCAGACGAACACCTGTGTTGGCAAAAACAGGGGTGTCGCCAACGGCTTCTTTCACCTTTTGTAGAACACTGACATCCGTTTGAGTTCCCGCCGTCAAACCAGAGACGCATAATCCATCCGGCCGATGATTGAAAACTGTGGAACGGGCAATTTCCACCACATCCCGATCAGCAAGATATTTTGCAGCCTCAGGCACGATATTGAAAAGCAGTTTTACATTCCTTGCGCTTATCATTTGGCGGTGACGGACAGCCTCACCCGCGTTCGGATTCCAAAGACCAAAATCACTCGCGTAAACACCAGAAAAGATTTCTCGAACGAATGCGGCTCCCGTTGCTGCGGCTAAATCAAGTGATGCTTCAGGGTCCCAAAGGACATTAACCCCAAACGGCACTTTGATTTCATGCATAATTTCACCAATCACCCGGGCCATGCTGGCAACTGTTATAGCATGGACCTTGGTCAGATAAGGCATACTGAATTCATTGGAAAACATGACAGCATCAACACCGCCCTCTTGTAAAGCGAGTAGATCTTTTCGCGCCCAAGCGATCACTTCTTTCATCCCTTTTTCTTCATCGTAATAGGGATCGCCCGGCAGGGGTAAAAGGTGACACATAGCAATAATCGGCTTTCTTACTCCAAAAGTTTCTTCAATCCAATTGTTCATAATCATTATCCTTGTCGTTTTTCTGGTTTAATTTCTATTCTTAGTGTATTTCGATGTACCTTGCCAGCTGATGCATTAAAGATTTTGTGCGAGGATAAATCTCTCTGAATATCCAATATGGTTCTTCGTATCTCTTGTGGTTATCGAAATCTGGCTCAATTACATCCTTTACCTTTACCCACTGCTTAATTTCAGCCAGATTTTTGTAAAGACCTATTCCAACTGCTGCTAAGAAAGCATCTCCATAACTTGCCCCAATTTGTTGTTCAGGAATTGAAATCTGTAAGCCACAAATATCCGAGACAATTTGCATCCATAAAGGATTCTTACTTCCACCGCCAATAGCAAACAAATTTATCGGAGAAACCCCTTCATGGCTCATTTCTTCAAAATTGTGTCGAATTCCATAAGCCACCCCTTCTAAAATCGCTCGATACACATCAGCTTTGGTGTGTGCTAACCGCAGACCGAACAGAACTCCGCGTGCGTTCGGGTCATGTATAGGAGTTCGTTCCCCTTCAAAATAAGGGAGACAAATTAAGCCATTAGCTCCAAGCGGTGAGTTTGCAGCCATAGCCGCCAGCAACGCATAAGCACCATCTGTCCCAGCATTTGCTACTTCCTGCTGAGCGAATTGATCTCGAAACCAGGTAGTCAGGCTTCCTGCAGTTGACATTCCGCCCAGAAATGCAAAAGATCCGCTTTCCAAAAAATTGGCACTCCAAAAATGTTGAGTCCTTATCAATTGTTCCGTTTTCATTATAAAAAAGACACTGCTTCCGAACATCAACATCATGTCACCAAACGCCGCAACCCCTGCCGCAATCGCTTCCGCAGCTGCATCGGTAGTTCCACACACCACCGGAGTTCCTTCTGCCAGCCCCGTAATCTGAGCTGCTTCTCTGGTCACTTTGCCAACCACTTCATGGCTCCAATACAGGGGGGGAAGCCGGTCAAAGGAAGTTATCACATCACCGAGTTCTACTAACCAACGTTGTTCTTGAGTACCGAATAAGGGTGCATAACCACTGGCGGTATAAATATCAATCGAGGGTTGGCCGGTTAATTTATAAACAAGGTAAGCCTGACTGGTCAGAAACCAGCGCGCTCTTTGAAAAACACCCGGTTCATTATTCCGTATCCACAAAATCTTTGGACCAGAAGCTTGAGAGGTAAGATGAGCACCACTGGTTTGAAAAATAAAATCTTTGCGGAGTTTTCGTTCTAATTGCCGAATTTCCTTCGTCGCCCGGGTGTCAATCCCGTACAAAATAGCGGGACGCAACGGTTTGCCTTCTTCGTCAATAGGCAGCACACAGGAACCAATAGCACTGATGCCAATTCCCACAATTTCACCGGGTTTGATCCCGGATTTATTCAGTAATTCCTTGACGATTTCTACAAAATCACGCCACCAGACTTGTTCAGCATCATGCTCAAAGTAGCCCGGTTTGGGATTTGCCATTCCATGGGGTACCACATGGGTGGCTACTAGGCTGCCATCAGGCTTAACCAAGACTCCTTTTGAAGAGTATGTTCCAATATCCACGCCCAACAAGTAGAGATTGGTCATCATTCACCCCTTTTTGCGTCTTTAAAACAAGAACTGACCATTTTTGAATATCAATTGACCATCTAAATAAATTTCCCCAAATTGCCGGGTATCTTTCACAATATCCCAGTGAATTGCAGATTGATTTGTCCCGCCTGTTTGGGGATAAGCTCGGCCTAACGCGATATGGATTGTTCCTCCAATTTTTTCGTCTAACAATATGTCCTTTGAAAAGTACTTTACTTCTGGGTTTGTTCCAATTGCAAATTCACCAATCTTACTAGCCCCCGCATCAGTGTTAATAATCGAATGAAGGAAATCCTGATTACTGGATGAGGTTGCTTCTATTAAGTGGCCTTTTTCCCACCGGAGACGAATGTCGTTCATTAAGCGCCCCCCCAACACACCCGGAAATTCAAAATAAATATATCCATCCACACTTGACTCTACTGGTGAAGTTGCAATTTCTCCATCGGGCATATTGCTCATGCCAAGCGCAGCTTCCCAGGTTCTGCCTTCAATCGAGAAGCTCAGGTCGGTTTCATTACCGACCAGTCGGACATGTTTACCCCGACTCAATTTCCCTGCCCACTGTCTCCACTGTTCTCCAACTTTCTCCCAATCCAGAAAACAAGCGTTGAAGAACATATCTGTAAGGGTTTCCTCATCCATTCCGGCTTGTTGAGCAAGAGAAGCGTTGGGCACTCTGACCAGACACCAGCGTGTCTTTTGCCATCGTAAGGTCGAAATTGCCCCCATTGATTTTCGCAGGAGAGCAAGTTTATCAGAAGGGATATCCCAGAACACCTCCAAATTATAGGCCCCCCTCAAACCAAAATATACATCAGCCCATTCCATTCCAAAAGATTCAATTTCCGGGACCCAGCCAATTTGTTCTACCGATCCGTATTTTAAAAGTTGGCGGTTCAACCCATCCGACAAGAATTGAACCTGCGGATAAGCCCCCGCCTTAATACAAGCCCGATACACCGCCTCGACTAAAGGATATGTCTCCAGCTCGATAAAGGCAATCATAACTCGTTCGCCGGTTTGAACGCGGGTAGAATAATTGACCAATAAATCCCCTAATTGTTGCCATCGTTTATCCATAATCATGCTCCTTTAACTTAACTCAGTCGTTTTGTGTTCGGCCCCGAACAAAGTAATTCACAATGAATATTATTATGAGGAGGATCCCCCACGCAAAATCCCTGAAAAATGAACTCCCACGTACCCCCGTCAGCAACATATGAAAACCCGTTGAGAGAACCTGTAATATCAACACTGCGATAAAAATATCAATCACTTTACCAAAACCAGGAATTACCCCCGCCAGCACAGAAATTAGGATAGTTAATAGTACATAAGTAGTGGTTCCATATTCATAAGCAGCAGACATTGTTCGGCTCATCACTAAAATACCAGTAACTGCAGAGAGAATCCCACTCAAAACATATACTCCAAGCAACACTTTCCGATTTTCTACAGCAGAAAATTCGGCAGCAGTGGGATTGGTACCGATCATGCGGGTCTTGAATCCAAAGGGTGTGCCGTTGAGAATGATATAAGTCAGGAGGGTGAAAACAACAAAGATAATGAACGGAATAGGAATTCCAGCAATAGTTTTGCTTCCAATGATTGAAACGCTCTCAGGGAAACCGGTTACAGTAACTCCTTTGGTCAAGCCGGTAGAAATGCCCGTAAAAAATGTGAAGGTAGCCAGGGTTGCGAGAATGGGAGGAACACCGATATAGCCGATCATTACCCCATTCAGTACGCCGCATAAAAATCCAACTAAAATTGCAATGATAAAAGCCCCAATCACGTACCATCCCAACAGATTCGGATCTACCTCAGTAGGAATCATGCGGGTCAAAAACAAACCAGCAACCACAGCAGCTAAATTTGAAGTAGCATTGACGGATAAGTTAATACCACCACATAAAATGGTGATCATCATTGCCAGCGATAGTATGCCCAGCTCTGGCAATTGAAAAGCCATTGAAGTGATACTTCTTGGTGTAAAGAATTTTTGAACAGTAAAAGTAAAAAACAATGTCAAAGTGATGAAAACACCGGTAAGAAGAAGAGTCTGACCATCAATATGAAGATGTTTCAAAAAGATGGTTACTTGTGAATTTTTTGTTACTTTGGGTGTCGATTCTTCTGTCATTTTTTCTCTCGAATAAATAATTAATCTGATTGAGTTAATTGACTGGTATGCCCCATACGTTTAGCCCTCAAATTCCTCAAAGCAGGAATAGAGGTGAATAAAATCAAGATTACACCAACAACGAATCTCTGCCACTCAACCGGAATACCGGTGAGAATCAACGCCCGGTTGATAACTTGAATAACCAGCACCCCCAGCGTGGTTCCAATAATAGAGCCGCTACCGCCGGTTATTGCTGCTCCTCCCAATATGATCGCTGCTAAAACATCCAGTGGTTGGGTAATGAAAATCACCGGGTTAAAGTATCGGCTTAGAAATGCCTGTGTAACACCGGCAATTGCCGAGAACAATCCCATGATGCCGAAAATTACGAAGAAAATTAAGCGCACATTGAAACCAGAGCGGACGGCTACTTCGCGATTCCCTCCAATTGCATAAACCCCTCTCCCTAAGGTTGTATATTTCAGAAACCACCAGATAATTAAACCTAAACCCAACGCCAGTAAAACGGTTATGTGCAGCCCTGTTTCACCCACATTAGGGTCTTGAGCTGTGAAGACAAAAATATTGTAAAAACCAACTGTGCCTTTGGGGAGCGAGAAATTTGCCGTTGCCCCAACAAAAAACAGATTAAAACCATACCACATTGTAAACATTGCCAATGAAACATCAAAGATTGGCAACTTAAACTGCGTAACTAAAAATGCGTTTAAAAGTCCGGCTAGAATGCCCGCTCCTCCTGCAATTAGATAATACAACAGTATGCCCCCATCATAACCCTGCTTCAAGAGGAACATGTGAGTCGCGTATGAGGTGGTTGCTGCAATGGCTACAAAAGAGATGTCAATACCACCGGCTATTACGATTGGCAGTAATCCATACGCGAGGATCAAGAATACGATCGAAGATCGCAAAGTGTCAAACAAGGTGGATATTGTGAAAAAGGCCGGATTGATGGCGCCTATTGTCAACGAAAGAAAAAGCAGAATTAAAAATATTACAAACTCATTTGAGCGAATTAATTTTTTAACTCGGAATCGACCAAACATTTGTTAATCCTCACTCACTGCCTTTGCTTGATTCTCCGAAAAGATCAAGCGTTGATATAAATATTGTTCATCTATATCATTCCGTTGATATTCTTCAACAATTCTGCCCGTTCGCATTAATAAAATACGATGGCAGGTTTGAAACAACTCCGGAATATCATCCGAAATTAAGATAATCCCGATTCCCTCATTAGCCAGTTGTCTGATCAGCTCATGGATTTCTGCTTTTGAACCCACATCAACTCCGACAGTTGGACCATTAAGAATTAAGATTTTTGGCATGGTTGCCAGCCATTTGGCTAAAACCACTCTCTGTTGATTCCCACCGGAGAGGGTTTTTACGGGCAACTTACCGGAGGGTGTTTTGATTGCCATCCTTTGAATCCATTGATTGGATACTTCATTTTTCGTTTTCGACTTGATTAAACCGATTCTTGTGACCAATCGGTCGATTACGCTAATAATGATATTGTCGTTAATAGATTGATCTAAAAATAGTCCTTGTTGAATACGGTCATCAGGCACATATCCAATTTGATTCTTTACCGCCTGTTGAATACTATTGATATGGACTTCCTTCCCTTGAACAAAAATTCGCCCAGAGTCCGCTGGCAGCTCACCAAATAGCGCCAATGCCAATTCTGTGCGCCCAGAACCCAGAAGACCAGTAATGCCGAGTACCTCATTTTTTCTTAAAGCAAAAGAAACATCTACAAAACCGTGTCGTAAGCTCAGATTCTCCACTTTCAGAAGCGGAGTATGCATATCGCCGGGAGGAGAAAAGGCAATGTTGCTGCTGTCAAGTCTACGACCGGTCATGTGATATTCCATCGTGGCGATATCAATACCTCTCGCGTCTTGATCTAATACCTTTTTTCCATTTCGAATGATCACAGTTCTTTCCGCAATCTCTCTAACCTCATTCAATTTGTGACTGACAAATAAGGTTGAAATTCCCCTTTCTTTCAGGTCAATAATTACCTTAAAAAGTGCAATCACCTCTTTTTGAGTCAAGGCTGTGGTTGGCTCATCCATGATAATGAGACGGGCATCCGCCAGGATTGCTTTGGCAATAGCGATCAATTGTCTATCTGCAGTGGATAGATTTTCAACCAACTCATCTAGGGGCAACTCGATATTGATTCGTTGCAAACCCTCTCGTGCAATTTTTTCTACTTCTTGCCAGTTGACAAGGTTTTTGCGATGAGCGAGTTGATGATTTATTGCAATATTTTCAGCAACCGTCAAATTCGGAAACAAAGAAAAGTCCTGATAAATGACCTGGATACCTTCTCGGATCGAATCAATTGGGGTTAATTTCTTGTAAAGCTTATTGTTTAAGTAGATATCGCCTTCATCGGGAGCATAAACACCAGAAATGATTTTGATTAAGGTTGACTTACCAGAGCCATTTTCACCCACTAAACAACAGATTTCACCGGGGAAAATCGAAAGGCTAACTTCATTTAGCGCAATTACACCACCAAATCGCTTACTGATATTTTCGACGCGGATAATCGGTTCAGACATATGCAAGCCTTTGGTAAGTTGGGGCGGTATTTACACCGCCCCAACTATACAATGAACTTTTCTATTTAGAATGGATAATCATCCATGTTGTTGGCGTCAATCTTGATCCAAGCTGCACCATAAATTACAGGCACGCCATTTACGCCTTTGACTAATTTGATCTTTTCGTAACCCGGCACACCCAGGTCCATACCGTCTGTGATTTCCTCACCCTTCAATACTTTGTAAGCAACTACGTTACAGGCATAACCTGCTGTCGCCGGATCCCAGGCCATGGCAAGATCTACCGCGCCGGTTTTGAGCAATTCGCCCGCATAGGATGGGATGCTTGTTCCAACCACGGCAATTTGATCTTGAAGTTTTGCTTCCTCAATTGCACGGCCGGCACCAACAACATCACCTGCCGCCGCTCCAAGCACGCCCTTTACGTCCGGGTATGTTTTCAAAACATCCTTCATCGTGTTGTAGGCAACCTCTTGGTCTTCTTTTGACTCATATTTGGCGATGAATTCCAGTTTGGGATAGTTTTTCTCAGCGTAAGCCTTGGCACAATCCATCCACTCATTATGAGATGCATTGGTCAAGGAGCCCACAAACTGGATGTATTTTCCTTCTTCGCCCATGCGGGTCGCCATTTCCTTCATCATTTCTTCGCCGTAGGAGCAATTATCGAAGGCTTCAACGTCATAGTGCAATGTGCCTTCTTTAGCCGTAGCAGCTTCATGGCCGACTACAATAATCCCGCTATCAATGGCTTTCTTCTGGACAGGTTCATTTTCGGGAACACCATACGGCACATTGCAAATTGCATCAACCCCCTGAGCTATCAACGATTCAATAATCGCTACCTGAGCCGCGGAGTCAACTTGAGAGGGGCCTTCCATAAACGCCTTGACGCCATAGTCCTTTCCAAAGTCCTTGACGCCGGTTTCCATCCTCAGGAACCAGTTGAAAGCGATAGACTTTACCACAGTCGCAAAGACCAATTCTTCCTGTTCAACAACTTTGGTTGGTTCTGAAGCAGGCGGGGCTTTGGTTGGCTCTGTACCCCCTGGCGGTTGGGTGTTAGTGGCCTGCTGTGGTGCACAAGCAGCCACCAAGGCAATGATTAACAGCACAGACAGAACAAACAGACTCTTTTTCATTTTTTTACTCCATAGTTTCTGAGAAAAGGGATACGATCAATTGGCTTTATAGTCAGCGATATACGACAAACTTCCTCACCTTCTTCCTCTTCACCTCCTCCAAAAAATTGAAATTGAACTATACGCGTAGAACCTCAACGCCCATTTTTTCGATTTGTTCAACAATCTCCAGCGGGGCTTTGGTATCCGTTAGAATGCGATCAGCAACCATCACAGGCGCGATTGAGTTCAAAGCGATTTGTCCAAACTTTGAGGAATCAGCAACGACTATGATTTCTTTGGCTCTCTTCAACATCGCTTGTTTTACGAGAGCATCCTCTAAGTTAAATTCGGTAAAGCCAATTTCCGGGTCAATTCCACCTGCCCCCATGAATAACTTGTCAACATTGAAACCTTCGATGGTTCTTTCAGCCAGATGACCTACCAACGATAATTCGCCTCGCCGGAGAATTCCACCAGTCAAAATCAAACGGATGCCTGGATGATCCACTAAAGCCAGTGCAATATGAAATGAGGGAGTGATGACAGTGAGATTTTGGCGATCGTATATGTTCTTGGCAATTTCAAGGGTAGTTGTGCCCACATCAAGCATGATCGAATCGCCATTCTGGATCATTTCTGCAGCTGCCTTGCCAATTCTCTGCTTTTCTTCGCTGCATTTGACGCTTCGCGATAAAAACGGCGGTTCATAACTTCTGCCACTTCCACTGATGGCCCCGCCATGCACCCTCCGCAACAACCCTTTCCGCTCCAAAATATCGAGGTCTCTACGGATGGTTACTTCAGACACACCAAACATCGAAACCAGTTCGGTTACCTGAACCGATTCATTTTGGTTGATTAATTCTAGGATTATTTGATGTCTCTTGTGGGAATTCATATATCGGGGAAAATTAAATTGTTTCGATTACTTTCAAATAATACAAAATTTTTGATTGTTTGTCAACAAGCAATCATTCAATCTTTAGAAATGAGTTGGGGACTCCACAATAAAAAAGGAGATTCGAAACCAATAATCTGAATTTATAAATACTCAAACAAACAGAAGTTTCCATCGTAAAAATTTCACTTTTGTTCGTCTATGTGTGCTTCTACGAAATGATCAAAGGATCGCCGACAAAGCCGTAGAAGGTGGTTTAGCAATCCTGATAGTTCACTCGTTGCATTTTTCGGAAATTGTGGAATAGTACCCGTTAGCAGTAATGGCACTTATAAACACATTCAGCGCTTTGTGAAGTAGACCGACCCTCGAAAAAAGTCCCGGCCGTATCAGTGTTCTCTATAAATTTGGTAGGGATAGCAGTAGATGTCGGCAGCGGGAAGTACGTTGTTGACCGAAGACTCAGATCATGGATAAAATGACCATTATGAGGTATATCAATATGTACCGAAGAATGCCTGCTCTCCTCCCGCCGCCGGTCAATTTTTTACAGATTCGCGCATCGCACAATACAGTCGTACAATACACATTGTGAGACGCAGAAATCCTAAAAATAGCCCCAAAACCCCCATTTTTCGGGCTTAAAACCGCCCTAAACTGCGTCGCACAATGTTTTTAGCGGGAGGAAAACGCACCCATGAACCCCATGGACGAGTATCTTGCAACCCTCACCAGTCCCCGCACCGCAGAGCGTTACCGGGCGGCACTGAGCGAATTTGCCGACTGGTACACCCAAACCACCGGCGCAAGCGTGGACTGGAACCTGCTCACCACCGTTGAGGTCAAGGACTACACCGCCTACCTGCAAACCGTCCGCAGGCTCTCACCGGCGAGCGTCAATCTGCGTTTGGCAGCCATCCGTTCGTTCCTGCGCCACCTGGGGCGTACCTTGAAGGTAAAAGGCCCCAAGCAGGTCACGCCGCCGGTCAAGGCTCTCTCTGCCCGTGAGTTGGGCAGGCTGTTTGCCGCCGCCGAAGGCAGTACACGGGACACCGCCATCCTGAACCTGATGGCACGGGCGAGCTCACGGCTGAATGATATTCAGACAACAGAGTATTCGGAGTGGCGATGATAAAGGCTAGAAAGGCTATAAAATCCCACAGGCTCACCCACACAAGTGGGTGAGCCTGTCAGGAAAGGAGAGACCCGATTCTGGCAACCGATAATCAAGTAGACACGGGTCTTAATCAGCCGTTGCCGCCAACGCCGCGCTGCGACGCTTTTGTACATTGTAGCGAAGACGGAAAGCTGTTCCGATGGCTGCAATCACGACCATTGCTGCCAAAACACCGCCAATTCCAATGGTCTGGAAGTTTTCACCCAGGAAGCCAGTAACCAGCATATCTTGACAGAAATACAGGAAGGTGGAGGTTGCACCGGTAACGCCCTCTACACCCTGCAGTTTAGCAACCGCATCAGCCCAAGGCGCCACAAAAATACCGGTTACAGTTGCCAAACCACCCATCAGAATGGTGGTGATGAAAGTACGCAGCATATCACCCTTATTGGGTGCTGCTGCAAATACCCAGAAGAACAACAGAGCCGGTAGGTCAGCCAACGGTACGCTCAAGGTGCCCGGGATGATGAAAGCCCACAGAATCATCACCGGTACCATCAGCGCGGTTGTTGCCAGCACCGATGTATGCCCCACTGCAATTGCCGGGTCAACACCGATGAATAGCTGCTTGCCCTTGGTTCGGGCCTGCATAAAGGCAGCCGCTGCTTCGGAAACCGGTACCAGAGCCTGCATGACAATTCCCGACATCATGGGCAGCAACACAAGAGCGGTAGCCAGTTTGATCATCAGCATGACGATATCACCCCACCAGAAACCGGCTCCAATTCCCATCAACAGGCCGATGATACCACCCAGTACAGCCGGTTCACCGATTGCCCCAAACCGCTTTTGCACATATTCCGGCGTGAATTTGGCGGAAGATGTGAAAGGCAGTTTATCCAGAAGGGATGAAACTGCATGGGCGAACATGCCCCACCACACATTGAAGCCCTGATAAAAGGCAATGTTCTTAAAACCGTAGAACTTTTCCGGGTAGCCCTTGTTGGCATACCAGTCGGTCACCATCAGGTTAACCCAGCACCAACCCGCTGCCACAATCAGGGATGCCAGCACATTGTTGGTCAACGCCAGCATAATCAATGCACAGATGGTGGCTTCCCATGTATCCCAGATGTTCAGGTTGAGGGTGTCGGTCAGGTTGGTGACGATCAACAGCAGGTTGACAGCCAGACTGATGGCGATGACCGCATAGGCAATTGGGTGGCCAAAGGCAAACGCCGCATAAGCTCCCCAGCCGATGTCTGTATATGTGAAGACACCTCCAAATCGCTCGGTTAGCGCGGTGGCTGCGGGACCAACCCCGGCAAGGAAAAAGTCCACGATGATATATACACCCTGGAAACCCACTGCGATCATCAAGCCGTTACGAATGGCACGTACCGGCCCCAGCCGCACAATCAAGCCGATCAGGGTGAAGACCACAAAAATCATAAACAACGCGCCAAGATTAACGACCGGCTCTAGCAAAGCCTGAATGGTATTAAAAAATCCGTCCATCTTGAATCCTTCCTTTGTTTTTGGAAATTGGTATTATGACTTATAGGCCGCACAGGAAAAATTCCATTATTTTGTTATTTTGTGGGTCAGTTCCTCCTCCTTCCGAATCTTTTACGGGGATGCGGTTAATCTTTGATCTTGGCAATTGCCTCAAAAATCTGATCAAACAATTCCTTCTGGCCAATGCCCGTCAGCAGCGGTACGCCATTGAACACCGGCACATCATCACGCGGCGGAAGGACAGCGGTTGCTACGATGATATCGGCCTTGGTGGATTGCAGAAGGACATCAGCATCAGCAACCTTGCCTTTTTTGACTACAACCGACACATTGCGCCGCTTGGCTTCTTCTTCGATTTTGACTGCCGCCAGGGTAGAAGTGGCAATCGAAGATCCGCACATCACTAAAATGACAGCTGCTCGATTCATTCTTGATTACATCCTTTCTGAAACAGAGGTAGATTGAAGTGGCAGTGAATTTTCTTCAAAGTAATTCCGCAACTCTTTTAGCACACCCAGCACATCCTCATGCGTGCCAATTGTTATGCGGAAATATTGATCACCGGGCAAGCCGCGTGCGTTGACAAAACTGCGGGTGATATAACCCTTGCCGAGCAGGTACTCATAAATTTGACTGGCTTTCAAGCCGTTTTCGACCCGAATCATCACAAAATTGGCCTGTGAGGGAATTGGATAGAAGCCGGGGAATTTTGTAAGCTCGTTATAAAGAAATTCACGATCTTCTTTGACGCGCCGCACATTTTCGCGAATGTAGTCGGCATCATCAATAGCTGCCATTGCCGCCACTTTGGTTACCAACCCAATGTTCAGCGGTGTGCGTACACGGTTGATTGCTTCAATCAATTCGGGCCGGGCAATAATCCAGCCAAGCCGAATCCCCGCAAGCCCCATCGCCTTGGAAAAAGTATGGCTGATGATCAGATTGGGATATTCATCCAGCAAATCTTCCACCGGACTGTCACCGAATTCGAAATAAGCTTCGTCAATTGCCACCAAAATGCCTGTATCGCATAATCCACGCACCAGGTCTCGGCTGATTTGATGACCATCCGGGTTGTTGGGACGGGAGACCAGCGCCATTTTGGTCTTTGAGGTGATTTTCGATGTAAAGCTTTCCAGGGTATAGTTGAAGTCTGCATCCACCGGTAAAACGCTGACTACGGTTCCGCCATAGAGGGGTACCCGTCGAGTGTATGGGGAATAATCCGGTGTAGAAATGAGGATCTCATCACCTTCATCCAAAAATGCTTTGTACAAAAGGTCAATCACTTCCATAGAGCCATTGCCGCAGGTGATCCAATCCGCCCTGCCAGGCAGACCAACATATTCGGCCAGCTTGGCACGCAGTTCCACATCAGTATAGGGGTCTTCTGGGTAGTAATTGAGTCGGTCGGCAATCTGGCGCACTGCCTCAACCACCTTCGGCGACGGTGGGTAAACCAGTTCATTGCCCATCAGCCGGCGGTATTCAGGCTTTTGCCAACCCAGCCGAAAGTGATGCAGGTTGTAAATTTCTCCAACTTTAGCGGCTTTACTGAAAAATCTTGAGAGTTCCATGTTGTTCGATCCTTTGCAAATGAAAATCAAAGTTAGAATGAAAAGATTAGGCGCCAGCCTGCTTCAGGTGATTCAGAAGCAAACTCACCTCATTGTCCTGACGGAGTTGATGAATCTTCTCCGCATCCGAAATAAAATCTGCCAGTGCCGATAAAAAGGCGACATGATCATCCGGATCGGAGATCAATAGCAAGAACACCAGATGTGCCTGCACCTCGCCTCCCTGACCGCCCATCGGTTCAAACGCCACCGGCTGTTGCAGGATCGCTACAATCATTCCTGGTACCAGTGTCCACTCGGCATCTGCATGGGGAATTGCAATTCCACTGCCGGGGGCATGGATACCTGTGGGATACTTTTCTTCGCGTTCCAGCAATACTTGAGTAAAACCTTCCTTAACCCAGCCATTCTGAAGGGCAGTATCCGCCAGTTTGGTGAGTAACTCGCGGCGGTCGAGAACTTGCTCAAAACGGATGATTTGCAGGGAATTCAAGACAGATAACAATCGTTCACCTCAAGGTTTCAATTTTGTGAAAATACAGGAAAAGTGGGGTATCAGTTCCGAGAGCGTTCGGACTTTCTGGAATTGCTGTTTTTGATTATAGAAAAAAGCGGTTTGGTTTGTTTCATTGGTTTTTGCAAATACAACTTATGACAAAATTAGATCATTTCGACAAGTAAATCGGGTATATAAATCGCGAGCATGACACTTTATCTAGCGCAACAACGTTTGAGGTAACAGGACAATAATTTCCTCAAACGTAAGGAGATTTACGGATTATAGTTTTGCGATCCTTTGAACTTTTCCCGAAGGCCTATCGGTAATATGAAAACAAAAAGCAAGTCATGGCCTTTGCTTGCCAGCGGGGGCGGTGTGGGCTATAATGCGCTGAAATTCGCAAAAAGCCAGTTAATACAAAATTGTTTTAATTATTCCAACCAGCCATGCCCGGTCTAAAAATCAACATCAACCCCCGTCAGCGAACAATCATTTTTGCCCTATTAGAAAGCGATGGCCGATTGACGATTGAGCAACTGGCCAAACGCTGCGGAGTCACCGGGCGGGTCATCCGCTACAATCTCGATACGGTGCGCGCCTGGCTACGCAATGAAGGCGTTCCCTTGCGTATCCGCCCGGGCTTTGGGATGGAGATTGAAGCCAGCCGGGTGCAGCGCAAACGCCTGCTTGCGCTCATTGACCAACCCGAAGAAGATCATCTGGTCTTTTCCAGGACCCAACGCCATCACCTTTTACTATTTGAATTACTTTCTTCACAGCTGCCACTAACCTATAAACAACTGGCCGAAATCGGGGGAGTTTCCCGTTCAACCGTCATCAATGACATTGAAGAAATGGAAAAGTGGCTGGCGCTGTTTTCTATCCGGCTCAAGCGGTTACCAAACCGGGGTGTATTTGTCCAATCTGGTGAGGCGAATCGTCGCTTCGCCCTATTGAATCTGATTCGCGAAGAACTCGGCGATCGCAAATGGTACCTGCTTTGGAAACAACCGGGAGTCGGTTTTGCGGGTGACAAGTCCATCCCGCCAAGACTGGAAAAATTCCTTCGCGGCCTGCCGTTGAAGATTGCCCACATGGAGGTTGTCCGCATCGAAAACATGATTGGACGGACAATGTCGTTATATTCCAGGGTGGAAACGCTGGTTTACCTGGCAATCAGCATTGAATGTCTGCAAGGGGGCAAAGCCATCCCACCCGATCAAACTATTATTGTTGAGCACAATTTGTATTACGAGGTGGCTGTCGCAGTGTTTGGTGATTTGCGCACTCGTTACCATCTTCCCGTTACACCCGCCGAAACAGCCTTACTGGCGGCTACCCTGTGCGGTGCAAAGTGGGAATCCCCCTCGCTGGATTTGAGAGATCAGGCCAGCCGTGCCGAATTGGAAACGCTTTACCCCAGTGGAACGGCCTATGCCAGCCAGATCACCTCAGTCTGTGCCCGTCAGCTTCATCCGCTACTTTTGCTGGATGAGGAATTATTTGCCGAACTCGCACGCCACCTTGAACCAGTGATTTATCGCATTCGCTACCAGCTGCCCATCTTAAACGAAAACCTGCCGGAAATACGCCGCTTGTACCCGGAAATTTATCAGACTGCCCAGCAAAGCCTGCGGGAAATTGAAGAAGACCTCTATTTGACCTTTCCGCCTGAAGAAATTGCCTATATTGCCATGTACCTCCTCTCGGCGTTGAACCGTCTCAACATCAAAGACCGCAGTAAAACCACCGTAGCCCTGGTAGGGGATGGCATCCGGGCAAAAGTATCTTTGCTGCGCGCCCGTCTTGAACGTGAATTTCCGGCTCTGAAAGTAATTGGAATCGTCAACGGTTTCAGTAGTGAAAATGAGATACTCAACCAGGCCGATCTTATTCTTTCCACCGACCCGATTGAAATGCCCGACTATCCCATCCTAAATGTCAGCCCCTTCCTCCATCCGGCAGAAAAAAAGATGATTCAAAACTGGCTGGTGGAACGCGAGGGTCAGGCACAGCGGTATGTGCTTAGCGATGCCGAAAAACCGGAATTAATTGACTTACTGCGTCCAGATCACATATTGATTTGCGAGGAAAAACTTGACTGGCATACGGCCGTTCAAAAGGCCAGCCAGCCGTTGCTGGCAAACGGCTATATCCTGCCAGATTATGTGCAGGCAATGACGTCGATCATCAAGCAGCATGGCGCTTATATGTGGCTCGCCCCGGAAGTCCTGATCCTGCATGCCCGGCCAGTGGATGGTGTTCTGCGGCTGTGCCTGAGTATTCTTATCCTAAGACAGCCAGTCGCTTTTGGACAGGGAACCGAACAACAGGCGCGAATTTGTCTGGTGCTGGGGGCAGTGGATGATCATGCCCACCTCAAAGCTCTGCTGGCGCTCAATCAACTGCTTCACCAGCAAAACTTCCGCGAAAAACTGGGGCAGGCAAAATCGTCTGCCGAGGTCATTCGAATTTTCTGGTCCTCTCTGATGAATCTCAACCAGGAGGAAAACCCTGCCAGTCCCAATTAATTTAAATTTGTCACAACCATTGTTGAACAAAACCCAACAAACGATTGAACTCGCAACTATCTATAATCAATGCAGGGTAGTTCTGTAACGTTCGGTTTTTCACAAAGTCAATCATAATTCAACGGGAAGGAAAGAAACATGGAAATGGTGGAACAACAGGTGTTTGAACAAATCATAGAGGTTGAACACGAACACGGTTTGCATGCTCGTCCTGCGGACTTGTTTGTGAGGTGTTCCAATCAATTTTCCGCTTCAATTTATCTGTACAACCTGACCCGCAACAGTGATAAGAAAGCCAACGCCAAGGGAATTTTGGGGGTACTTTCTCTGGGAGTGCGTAAAGGGGATTTGATCAAGATTGTTGCTGAGGGGGAAGATGGCGCACAGGCCATCGAGGCTCTAACCGACTTGATCCGATCAAATTTTCAGGAATAAGGCGGCAGCCATGGAGAGTTTACCGGTTATTTCGGTTTCACGCGGCATCAGCATTGCACCCATCTTCCAATTTCGCAACACGCCGCTGGTCTACGAACGCCGCCTGATTGAAAATCCCTTGGTAGAGTGGGAACGCTATCGTCAGGCCGTGCAGGAAAGCTTGAATCGCCTGGAACAGATTTACCACCAGGCGGTTGCTGAGGTCGGGACGGATGAAGCGGGCATTTTTCACGCCCACATTTCCATTTTGCAAGACCCAGACCTGAATGACAGCGTAAAAGACCGTATCTACGGCGAAAAGATCAATGCCGAAAGTGCGCTATATGAGGTCAGTGAAGAGTATTGCCGCATGTTGGAAGAGATCAACGATGAGTACATCCGCGCCCGTACCACCGACCTGCGCGATGTGCGTGATGGCGTGTTGCGCATTTTACTGCATGTAGATGGTCATCATATTAAACTCACTTCACCGGCGATTGTAGTTGCTCGTGAACTGACCCCCTCAGAGTGTCTTTTGTTGGACCGCCGGTTGGTACGTGGCTTTTGCACCATTGAAGGTGGCACCACTTCTCATACAGCCATTCTCTCGCGCAGTTTGGGCATCCCCGCTGTGGTTGGCATTCCCGAACGCCTTCTAAGCGTCCCAGATGGGATGCTGGCGATCTTGGATGGTTATGAAGGCAAAATTATCCTGAAACCCGATCAAGAGACGATCCAGCATTATCAAGGAATGCAGTCTCGCAGGCAGCAAATTTTCGAGACCGCTTTGCGCGAAACCCACCGCCCGGCTCTGACGCTGGATGGGCACGTGGTTGAAGTATTTGCAAATATTGCCAACGATAATCCCCAAGACCTGAAAGAAGCCGTTCAAAACGGAGCCGAAGGGGTTGGTTTGCTGCGGACAGAATTCATCTATCTGGACTGCGAAACCCTACCAGACGAAGAAGTTCAATTTTATAAATATAAATCCGTGCTGGAGGCTTTTGGCAACCGGCCGGTTATCCTGCGTACGCTGGATATTGGCGGCGACAAGCAGCTACCCTACCTTGACCTGCCATATGAACTGAATCCATTTCTAGGTGTGCGCGGACTGCGATTGTGTCTGCGGAATTTAGCGCTCTTCAAAGCTCAGATTCGAGCCGCATTACGCGCCGCCTCTTACGGGAATCTGTATCTGATGTTCCCAATGGTCACCAAAGGCGCCGAGATTCAGGCTGCCAAAGCCGTGATTGCCGAATGCCGGGCTGAGCTGGAAGCCGAAGGGTGTAGTATTCCTCCCCGTATTCCGATTGGCATAATGATTGAGATTCCCGCCGCTGCCCTGATGGCTCGTCATCTGGCGCGTGAAGTGGACTTCTTCTCGATCGGTACCAACGATTTGACCCAGTATACCCTTGCAGTTGACCGCACCAATTCTGCTCTCACCGATCTGGCAAGCGGCTTTGACCCGGCTGTGCTGAACTTGATTCAGGCGGTGATTAATGGAGCGCATACTCAGGGCAAAAAAACTGGCATCTGTGGCGAATTGGGCGGTGACCCGTTAGCCATTCCACTGCTTGTGGGTATGGGAATGGACGAGTTGAGCATGAACGCAGGTGAAATTCCGGCCGCCAAACAAATCATCCGCCAGATTTCGCTGAAGGATGCCCGCCTTGTTAGCCAGCAGGCACTGGAACTGGAAACTCCCGAAGAAGTGATCGCCTTGGTTAAATCAGCCTTTCCGTTTATTGAAAACTACATCTGACACACCCATTGCAAACAGCAAAACCATGCGTGCTTTTGAACGCCCCGAACAGGAACGCAAAAAACTCATCTCTCGCGACAAAGAAGCCAGTTTGCCTTTCCGGCTGGTGCGCTTTTCTTTTGTACTGGGTGTAGTAGGAGTAATAGGTTTCTTTCTGGCTTTCTTCTACCAGACGGTGCTTAATCGGATAGGGCTGCCCTACCGGCAGGCTCAGGCCACCGCTATACTGGTTGTGTTTATCGCATGGGTAATTTTTACGCTGGCTTGCCGCCACCTGGGTATCAGTACACGCGGATTGACCTACCCCAAACTAATGTCTATTCTGCGCAATGAAGTTGAAACTCCGCCGGACGAGTTCAAGGCCAGCCGCAAGCAGATAGCAGCGGCTTTCGGAAGTTTGAGCGATGACTGGTGGCTTTTTCCGGACATTTTTGCGGATGATCCCACGCAGGTACTGCCGATGGTCCTGCTCGGGCCTGGCGGGGTGTTTGCCCTGCGGGTTAATTATCAAGACCCCCGCTCCAAGGATTTTCGCGATCCGGCCGTTCCGCTCTTAACGGGCAGTCAGATGCTGGAAAAGCGGCTTGGAGTGCCAGTTAAACCCATTTTGGCATTCAGCCGCCATACCAAACACTACCAACCTGTTCACGAAGAGGTTAAGGTTTTTACGTTTCCAGATGCGTTGACTTATGTTACCTCTCGCGAAGCTTGGCTGGACGCTCACCGATGCAGACAGATTGGGCAGCAATTGGCCGAACTGGCCAACTTGCCTCGTGGAGCCTTGTAAGACAAAGGCAAGAACTAAAAAGATACAAATATTAAGGCTATGGCAATCAATCAGCCATATTCATTGAACTTACCCAGTTTGGCAGACCAACCGGAGATTGCCGGTAGAGAGTGAGCAGCGGAATGATAGTACTTAGCGGAGATGTTTAGATTGTCAGAAAAATATCGTGAGTTCTCTACTGATGGCAAACCTCAAACGGAGAGCAGGGGAATGTAAAACAAGAAGGGAGAATTGAAGATAGCGGAATCTCCTTGAACCACCTGCTTATCCGTTCAAGGTTCGCTTCCATCCTAATTGCTCATTTACAAGTGCTTCTTTGTTTGACTTGCATGCCAAGCGCGACAGAAATCACTGCTGCGAATGGCCTGGAAAGGTGAGCACTCTATCCAGCTCCATTCGCTGGAAAGATACTTCAAGGTGAATTTCTGCTACCTATCTTATGTCATCTGAAGTGGCTGGGAGTGAACTTCAAGTGCTATAACCAAACTTCGACCAGTGGTTCCGGTCTTTGAGAGGTAAGTACGAACCACACGGGCTAAACAGGTTTTCGAATCAAATCTGATCTGCGCTATCAGTTCCGCTTGGCTGTCCATTTGAAGTTGCCAGTTTCCACATCAAATCAGCCCAGGTTCAATAGCGTACTGATGCTCCCCCACTTGTTTGAGGGTCTTCACGGCTAAGCCTTCTTTCAGCCAGGAGTAATCTTTCGCTCAATGGGAAAAAATACTCGCTGTAGGTAAGCCGAAAAATACCAACCTAACTCCTGCAGGCAGTTTTCGGTTGTGTTTGCGTATCGTACAACACAGTCTTACAATGGTCATTAAAGATGTAAAACACCCAAAAACAGATCCAAAACCCCCGTTTTTCGGGCTTAAAACCGCCCTGAACTGCGTCGCACAATTTTTTTACGCGCCACAAAGGATGCTTTCTGATTGATAAGGGATTGTTTTTTGGGAGGGGAGACGGTTATAATATAACTGGTCAGACTAGTTATTTGTGGAGGTGCGCGATGAATCTCTGGCAGTTGCAGGAAGCGAAAAGCCGCTTCAGTGAACTGGTTGAGCGAACTCTGCGCAACGGCGCGCAGATCGTCACCCGGCGAGGAAAGAAGGTTGTAGTGGTGCTGTCTTACGAGGAATACCGCCGCCTGACTAACCCCCAGCGCAACCTGGCGCAATTTCTGCTCCAATCGCCACTGGCAGGATCGGAACTCAAAATTGAGCGGGATCAAAGCCTGCCGCGTGAGGTGGATTTACAGCCATGACTTACCTGCTGGATACCTGCGTCATTTCGGAGTTCACCCGCCGCCAGCCGAACGAGCGAGTGGTGCGCTGGTTGTCCGAAGCCGATGAAGACACACTTTATCTGAGTGTCCTTTCGATTGGTGAGATTCAACATGGGATTGAGCGGTTGGAAAATTCACCACGCAAAGAAGATTTGCGTCACTGGCTGGAAAATGATTTGATCCTGCGTTTCGATAAACGCATATTGCCGTTGGACGTCCCTACCCTCTTGGTGTGGGGAGAACTGATTGGCAAGCTGGAGCGGGAAGGACGAAAACTGCCTGCTTTCGATGGGTTGATTGCCGCCACAGCGCTGGCTCACGACCTGGCGATTGTCACCCGAAACACGGTGGATTTTGAGCCTGCCGGTGTCCGAGTGTTCAATCCGTGGGAGGAAGGATAAACCCCATAGACGAGTATCTTGCAACCCTCACCAGTCCCCGCACGGCAGAGCGTTACCGGGCGGCACTGAGCGAATTTGCCGACTGGTACACCCAAACCACCGGCGCAAGCGTGGACTGGAACCTGCTCACCACCGTTGAGGTCAAGGACTACACCGCCTACTTGCAAACCGTCCGCAGGCTCTCACCGGCGAGCGTCAATCTGCGGTTGGCAGCCCTCCGTTCGTTCCTGCGCCACCTGGGGCGCACCTTGAAGGTGAAAGGCCCCAAGCAGGTCACCCCGCCGGTCAAGGCTCTCTCTGACCGTGAGTTGGGCAGGCTGTTGGCTGCCGCCGAAGGCAGTACACGGGATACCGCCATCCTCAACCTGCTGGCACGGACAGGCTTGCGGGTGGGTGAGGTAGTCCACCTGCGGGTGGGTGATGTCGAAATGAACGGGCGATCAGGGTGGCTGACGGTAAGAGGCGGCAAGGGCAACAAGACCCGCCATGTACCGCTGAACGGCGAGGTGCGTCAGGCGTTGAAAGCCTGGCTGGACGAACGCCCCCAGGGAGCAGGCGATGACCTGTTCCTCTCCCGCACGGGTAAGCCGCTATCGGAGCGGGATGTCCAGCGCATGGTGGCGGAGTATGCCCGAATCGCCGCTGTCGAAGCCACTCCGCACACCTTGCGCCACACCTTTGCCACCCGTGCCATCGAGAAGGGTGTGGATGTGGCCACTCTTGCGGCGATTTTGGGACATTCCCGGTTGGAGACGACCGGGCGCTATCTGCACCCGACCGCCGAGCGAATACAGGAGGCGGTGGAGGGAATATGAATTTTTCGGTTCAAACGGCAGTAGGGGCGCTGCGGCGTGGCCTGACCTCTCGCTCCAGACGTTCTCCCAAATGATCCAAAGCCACGTCCAGGTCGTATTCGGCTTGCAGCCCCATCCAGAATTGGGGTGAGACACCAAAGTAACGCCCCAGCCGCAGAGCGGTATCGGCAGTGATGCTGCGTTCTCCCAGCACGATTTCATTGATGCGGCGCGGGTCCACACCGATCTCAATGGCCAAACGGTGCTGGCTCAAATTCATTGGCTTGAGGAACTCTTCCAGAAGAACCTCGCCGGGATGAATGGGGGGTAATTTTTCGGTCATGGTCGTCCTCTCTATCGGTGATAATCCACGATTTCAACCTGATAAGCGTGATCTTCCTGCCAGACAAAACAAATGCGCCACTGATCGTTGATGCGAATGCTCCATTGCCCATCGCGATCACCACTGAGTTTTTCCAGACGGTTGCCGGGAGGCACGCGCAAATCATTCAAAGAAGTGGCATTGTTCAGCATACGCAATTTTCGCAGCGCAACTTGTTGGATCTCCGCAGGCAGCTTACGGGAAGGCTCGCGGTGATAAACCTTGCGCGTTTCTTCGTCGTTGAAGCTCTTGATCACGATCTTATTGTATAGCGTATCTCACATGGCGTCAAGCGCCAAACAAGATTACAATTTGGCAAAGTCGCATGCGCTTTGCATTGAAGTTTGCTAGAATACGGTCAGGAGCGGCTTACAAAGCCCGTTGGACGAATGCGAAAGCATTTGCCAACGGGTTCTTGGTTATCGGCTGGCGGATAAGCCGCCTTCTGGGTGCAAATCCCGCAGGACTGACCTGCCCGAAGGGGCGCAGTACCTTCAAAAACAAATCTTTGCCAAACCGCCCTCGCAGTCCCGCCGGTGCAACTCCGGCAGGGCGGTTTTGGCAGGGCAGTATGAACAGGCGTCCCTCTATCCTGAGGGATGTGTACGGGAAGCGGAACTGGCCGATCCGGGTCAGACGGTCATCCACTTTGGCAAGATGAAAGACAAAAAGATTGCTGAGGTCTGGAAGACCGGCCCTGCCGGTCAGGGATGGGTGCGCTGGGCTGCAAGCACGGATGGCAAGGGCTATGACCCACAAGGCAAGCCCGAAGGCATCCACTTGCAGCGCATGGCGCGGGCATTCCTCAGCCTGCAATCCGCCTATGCGGGCTAACCCCTGCGGGAACAGAGCCGGACTACCCAGTCCGGCTCGTTCTTTATCCTGCGTAGCGCGTTGGGACGGCAAAGCTCTGCCCAGAGCGACCGCAGCAAACGTAGAGATGCTTTTCACGTCCCGCTGCGGTGGGGCGTTGACCGTTTCCGCGATGCACCGGCGGCTGGCCACGCCGGGGGATCAGGTAGGGTTGTCCGGTCTCTCAGCCCACGTCCTGCGGCACACTATTGCCAAGAATCTGATGGACGCGGTCGTTGGTGATGATTTGCTCGTCCAGCCGGTCAGCGCGTGCAGGGAGTTGCTCGCTGAACAGGCGCAGGCTGCCGTAGGTGGCAAGGAAGGACAGCCACAATGGGCGGAAGCGGTCATCAAGGGCGGAAGGTGGGCTATTTTTACTCATTACGTCGGGTAGATTTGCCCTGGCTGTCGCAAGTCCAGAATTCTAATTGCTCCACAGATGCACCTTGTAATATTTTTGCAAAGTCGCCTTGCAAGTTGCCTTGCTTTGAATCTAAAACATACAGTTTCGATTTAGCCCGCGAAAGGGCAACATAAGCCAGGCGCTTGTGCAGGTCAGGCGCAGATTGACTTTTTCGAATACTATCCAAGTCAATCACAATCGCGGTATCAAACTCTAGTCCTTTGCTGCTGTAAAAGGTAGTCAGCAAAATTTGGGATTTTTGTTTGCCGAACGAGTGTAGAGCCTTGTTTTGTAATCGTTCCTTTGTAGAAACCGCTGCCATCAATTTTTCAAATTCTTCAACGTCATCAGGGCGAAGTCTTCTGTATTCCTCTAACCTAGAACTTGTCAATACTGCCTGACAGAGTTGTTCTAACCAATCTTTGAGCAGCATTTCGCCGTTTCGAAGTGTCCAGAGTGCATGAAACAGTTCCCGTTCTATTTCAAGCCGTTTCGCGTTATCGCTTTCTCCCTCTAATTGACAAAAGCTATTCCAAAACGGCAGTAAGTCGTAGAAATAGACTTCATCACCCGAACACCATTGTGCCACTTTTTCGAGCCATTCGATTAACTCGGTATTCGAGCCATAATCAGGATCTTTGTCAGGTCTCAAATCCATACCAAGACGCTCTAATTCTGGCAACAAATCCTCAATACTTTTTACTTTTTGTGATTTTCTTCTTTGTGACATCAGTACTGCTATATGCTTATCATTTCCCTGCTCCATTAAGATTTGGGAGACTGATTGGGGGTATGGACAGTCTTTGATTTGAATGTAATGAATTTCGGCAAGGTGCTTTTGATTAGATTGATATGGGGTTGGGCTATCCAATACCAGATTGCTGAACTCAATCAAATTCTGCGAAGAACGATAATTTTTCTGCAAGGTAATTGGATGATTTTGACAAAGTCGTTCTACTGTATCAGATAATTCGTGGATAGTTTCCGGTTTGCTACCCTGCAAGTCTTCGTAAATACATTGATTGGGGTCGCCAATCGCAAAGACGGATATAAGTTGTTGCTCTACAAGGTGCATGACCATCTGGTGAAACAACGGGCTGAGGTCCTGGAATTCATCCACGAACCACCAGGGGTAGCGCGCCGTAAGCGTTCTTGCCAGTGCAGGCTTCGTTTTGAGGATGTGTAAAGCAAGCATTTCGATTTGAACGAAATCCATGCCATGGACTTGTCGCTCAAGGTAAGCATGATAATCGCCCGCTAATTGCGACCAGTCTAAACCCTGTAAAGCTCTTTGGCTGTAGTCACTTACTTTTGCGAGAGAGTTGCTGGAAAAATCCTTCTTCTCTGGTTGAAAACACCTGCGTCGGAACTTGTCCAAATCGCTCTCTATGTCTCTTATTGCCCCGTCTTTTTTGGGAAGTGATTTCCCCTGTTTTTGTAATGCCTGGGATAAGGCATCTTTTCTTTCTTTTTCGGAAGCAATCCGAAACGGTTCTGGAATGCTCCCCGGTGGTAGCAAGTTAACTGCTGGCAGAATGATTTCTGCAATGCAAAAAGCGTGAATCGTGCCAACATACATGCGCTCAGAGTCATACACGCCCAACTCGCGCAACTCTTTGACCAACTTTTCGGCCAACTGCCGCGAAAACGTAATACAGGCAATTTTCTGCGGATAGCGCACTTTCTCTTCCAAAAGCGCCTTCGCCATTTTCATCGTTAGCAAATACGTCTTGCCTGACCCCGGTCCTGCAATGACAACTTGGCTGCCTTCCGAATAGAAAGCGGCGCGCTGGTTGTTGTCTTGCTCTATTTTGCCAAGTCGTTTCAGGTATTCAGACATAGGTTAGAAGGAAATCTCGTCTTTAGGGTTTTGGGGCCTTTCTACCGATTCCGGCGGTAATTGCAGGTCGGTGGAAGGTTGGGGCATTTTCGCCAAAAGGTATTTGATGGCTTTCTCGATGTAAGGAGGCACGCGGTCAGCATCTACTTTTTCTGCCAGGCGTTGGGCAAAACGCCCTTTGCCCATGCCGGTTGTCTGAATACGATCAATAATCGCTTTAAAATCATTATTGGCAATTTCTTCTTCCAAGTTTTTCACTTGCCTGTCGCTGGCGCCGAGTTCTTGGTAAACCTCGCACAATTCATCTCCATACCCTGCCTGTATCAATTCCCCCTCAAGCGTGCGCTGATTAACGAAAATACCAACTTCTTCCAAACCGGTTTTAACAGCACCCCATTCTTTTTTGTTAAAACGAACTTCTATTTCTGCGTGCTTTGGCGCGTTTATTTTTTGCACCAATTCCAGTCCACGTTTTAGCCCAGGGTTTTGAGTGTCAGGATCTCCATCGGTCAAAACTGCAAATGGAATATCTAACCCTGATAGAAACTCAACATAAGGTCGGAAATCCGTGCCATACACATTGCACACGCTGATTCCTGCCCCGTCCAGGGTGTGAGATATTTTTCCAGCCTCTTTCATTTTCCTTGCAAACGCAGGGATTAAGAACATCTCGGCGTCGCCCTCAACCAGTAAGACGCCGCGCGCAAAGACCATTTCTCCGCGTGTAGCATCCAGATAGCGGCTGATATCCTGGCGCATCTTTTCATCTTTTTGAGCGAAATTCGCCGTTGAGCGAGCTGCTGTGCCATTAGAAGTGCGTTTCAACACAACAAAATGACGCGGGTCGGCGATACTGACGATGGTCGGAGAATGGGTTGAGGTGAGCAAAAGATGCTCTTGCTTGAATACGTTTTCAAAAACCAGCCGTTGAAAATGCGGGTGCAGGTGAGATTCAGGCTCTTCGATAGCGAGCAAGACGTATTCGGGCTTTTGGTCACCTTTGACAGGCATAGTGCGCAGACGTTTGGCATAAATCAGCCAGGTTATCAGGTATAGAATATTTGAGATGCCCAGACTGCTGCGCTCAAGCGGTAAATCCGACTCTGCAAAAATGTTGAGCAGTCGCAATAAATCTTCGGGATTCGAACCGGCAATGTTGATGGTTGGTTGAATAGATTGCCCTTCGACCAGAGTCCCTAGAAAATCGCTAATGTCTTTTTGTAAATCTTGAATGTATGGGATTTGCCCCAGTTTTTTGGATGCGTTTTGAACGCTCTGGGCGACCAATTTGAAGTTCGCGTCATTGGTCAGGGAAATCATTTCAACCAAACGGCGCAGCGGCGAAGTACGCCAGCTTTGCATATCGCGTTCCATGTCACGCACTGCCGGTATCACGACCAGGCGCACATATTGGCGAAGCCGTTTTGCTCCCTCTGTATTGTTCTCGTTACCACCACAGTATCGAATAAATTCGTAATCATCTTCGGTTATTGCATTTTGGGGATTCGTATCCTTCTTGGGGCGGTAAATGGCAGATATTTGATACGTACCGTTGTCTTTTCCATGACAATCATGGAAAGACGGCAGTAAATCCTGTTCATTTTCCCAGTCGAGCCCTGAAAACCAGGCATGAATTTCGATTGTTCGTCCCCCAAATGGCTTTTTGCCGCTGCCCCGTGAGAAATCACTTTCTCCCAACGATGGGCGATAGTTCGAGTCCAGCAGGATTCGCAAGGCTTCAATGAAGTTGCTCTTACCGGCACCGTTTTCGCCTAACAGCACAATTTTTTCGCCGAATTCAACGGTAACATCTTCCAGATTGCGGAAGTTTTTGATGCAAACTTTTGATAAGTACATTTTTGACCTCGCGTGTCCTACAACTCCCCCCGGAACGCCGCCGCTAAGATGGACTGCTCCAACTGCTCGATGGCGTGCAGGTCAGCTTCGATCAACTTCTGCGCTTCCTGCACCTCTTGCTGGATGCTCTCCAGATAAGCGACGATGCGCCGCTGCTCAGCCAGTGAACGGTCATGATCATGTAGGTAAGGTAAAGGGACAAACAAGTTTTTTATTACTACCTGGCTGATGTTGGGTTGTGCTCCCCCAAAACTTTGCACAATTATCAAGTTGCGGGCAAATCGTAAATACCAAAATAAAAATTTGTTTAGTATATGTTCTGGTGTAAAAATAGCACAAATAGCCTGATTAGTTGCGGCTTTGATACCCAAAATACCTAGTTTTCCAACGGTTGCGCCATACATAGCCATCAAAAGAGTGCCTTCAGGGAAGATTTTAGCGTTAGAATTTTCTAATCCCTGCTCTGTTATCGTTTCTTCACTTGACGTAATTATGCCGTCATTCAATTCGCCAGATTTCACCCAGGGTATCGAGCCACCAAAATAATCAGAGGTACTTCTTCTGGGAGTTCCGCCACTTGTTGTTTTACATTCATCCCCTAATCTTTTCCACTGCCACCCCTCCGGCATTGGCTGTTCCTGAGAGGGGAACACCTCCGCCAGGGCTGATTCCATCAGGCGGTTGATGTCTTGCTGCATGGTCTCGACCTGCTGGCGCATGGCTTTGACTTCCCCCAGCAGGGCTTCCAGCCGCGCCACTATGCGCCGCTGCTCTTCCGGTGGGGGTAATGGTAATGTAATTTTTTTTATCGTTTTTTGATTGATCGTTTTACCTTTTACCGCCTGTGAAGCTTCTGTTTCGAGCGGAACAACCTGTAGTACCCAAAAAAGATATTCTGGAATAACATTGTTACGATATTCCTCCTTGATTTCAAGAGATGCAATAGCCTCGTTTGTAAACAAGTCTTTTCCTGCAAAGGCTAATTTCCCGATGGTAAGTTTAAAACTCATGAGTAATGTTCCTTTTCTTACTAAACGTACTTTACCATCGGCTATAGCTTTATCAGTCACAGTTCGTTGAGACTCTGTTACAACTCGAGAATTCATATCTGATATTGAAATCCAAGTGTGAGTCCCCCCCCAATACTCTGACCTTTTAGTAGGGGGAGTACTGCCAATTTGAATGTTACAAATAGATCCTAATGAAGTTATCTCCCATTCGGAATTCCATTTTTCTCGCGGTAAACGCTGTTCCATCACTACTCCTCCCCGTTGCTGACCATCTGGTGCAGGCGCTCCAGCAGGGCAGCCAGTTCGCGCTGGCGCTCCAGCAAACTGGCGGTGATCTCCGCCGGGCGGGGCAGGGCAACCCGTTCGCTCTGGTGCGGGTTGCGGGCGCTCAGGTCGTAACCGCGGGCGCGCAGATCGTCCAGGCGTTCCACCCAGCAGGTATATGGCGGGGCTGGGCGCGGGCCCTGCGCCTCGAAGGCGCGCCGGTAATCCGGGCTGGCATCGGGTGGGCAAAGCGGGGGATCGGCTTGTTCCCCTCTTTCCAGTTTCTCGCGGTAAGCCTGCCAGTCCCAATGAGCCTGCCACTGATCGCGAATCTCACCGGCAAAGGCAAAGGGGCGCTCGCGCTTACCCTGAAGGTAGGCTTTCCATTCCTGCCAGAGGGCGCGGGCTTCGTCAAAATGCTGGTCGGCAATCGGGCTGCCCTTGCTGAACTTCTTCAGCCCTTCGGGCAGGGGCAGTTCGTAGTACCACACTTCATCGCGCGCCAGCGGATTCTTTTCCAGAATGCGATCCACCCGCTGGAAGAAGAGCAGAGCGGTCTTGACGTCCGAATAAGGCGAAAAGACGCCCGGCGGCAAACTCACCACCGCAAAAAGGTGAAAATCGTCCAGAAGAATTTTCTTGACCTCGGCAAACGCCCCGCCGCGGAAGAGCGTGCCTTCCGGCACAACCATTGCGGCGCGGGCGTTGGGGGTGTTTTTGAGTTTCTTCAGAACGTGCTGTAAAAAAAGCAGTTCGGTGGCATTGCTCTGGATGTTAAAATTGTTTTGAATGTGGGCGCCTTCCTTGCCGCCAAAAGGCGGGTTGGTGAGGATGATATCGAAGCGCTCGCTGACGCTGGTTTTGACATCTTCTTCCAGCGTGTTGCGCCGGTAAATGTTGGGGGCGGTTACGCCGTGCAGCACCAGATTCATCGTACCCAGCAAGGCAGCCAGGCCCTTCTTCTCCTGCCCGTAAAAGGTGCTCTGCTGGAGGGTTTCCTCCTGTTCCACCGTGCGCACCTGTTTTTCCATGTGCAGGTAAGCCTGCGCCAGAAAACCCGCCGAACCGCAAGCCGGGTCATAAACTGTCTCGCCGATTTGGGGGTCAATCACCTCAACCATGAAGCGAATCACCGGGCGGGGAGTGTGGAACTCGCCGGCGATCTGGTTTTCCTGCCCCATGCGCGCCAGCAGGTCTTCATAAAAGCGGGTAATGGTGAAGAAATCATCCTCGCGTTGAAAATCAATCCGGTTAATAATGTCAATAACCTCTTTGAGGTTGTAATCCGAAGCGCAGACCGGCACATTGCGCACCACCGTTTGATCGCCGACACTCTCATCCGAAAAGAGTTTGGCAACCGTGTTCGCCAGCGGCGAGCCGGAAAGCGAAGCCAGTCCGGGCAGTAAACGTCCGCGCACAAAAGCCACCAGTTCACCGCGGCTGGAATTCCACTTTTCGAGCGCTTCCGGGCTTGCCCAGGCGTCCCAGGCCAGGTCGCCCTGCAAAACCGGGGTGTAGGATTGGCCGCGGAATGCGGCTTCTTCGGCGCGTTTCTTTTCTTCCAGGTCGAGAAATTTGAGGAAGAGCAGCCAGGCAATGTGCTCGGTGTAGGCCATTACCCCGCCCACATTGTTGTCGCGCCGCAGAATATCGCAGGCACGCCACATCTCATTACTCAGGTTTTCGTTGATGGGTCGAGTGGCGATGTTCATTCTAAATACAGTCTCCGTTGCAGTTCACTGATGGTTTCGCGCAAAGCCTCAACGCTGCCAAAGCGTTTGGCAACGCCTCTTAACTCCCCCATGGATCGGAATGGCGGCAAACGATAGACGAGCGGATCGGTCAACTGGCGCAGGCCTCCCTCGCCGTATTTTTCCAGCAGCGTTTCAATCACCACACGGCGCTCTGGGGGAAAGGCGGCCAGCCAGCCGTTTTGTTTTCGCAAAAACTGCTGCACGCGCTGGCGGCGGGTGGGGATGGGTTGCCGCTGGAAAGCCACATAACCGATCACATCCAGCGGGTCGGCATCCTGGACTTTCAGCACCTCAGCCAGCACATCGGCGTGAACATTTTCACGTTCCAACTGCTGTTGTACCTCATCGCGGCTGGTTTGCTCCTGCCATTTTGCCAGCATGGCTTGCCAGTCTGGCGCAATGGCCATAATGCGCTGGCGGGAGTAGTCAATGTACTGTTCAAGGGTAAGCGGTTCGTCCAGCCCGGCGACAACAAAGGTGGCTTCCTCAGCGATGGTCACTTCGAGGTTGCGAACCGTAATTACTTTGACTTCGTCCTCGCGGACAGGTTTTAATTCGATGTCCACCGTGACGGTTTGATAAGCCTGCGTTTGCACCTTGATTTGGCGGCGATTGAGTCTGAGCCCATAGGCAATCAGGGTCACTTCACCGGCAGGCAGATAGTCGAATCGGAAAGCGCCGTTTTGATCCGTGAGGATCGGCCCGCGCTGGTCGTTCGGGGCGGCCATCACTGCCACGCTGGCGCCGACAATGACCTCTCCGCTTTCGGCCAGACGCACCGTGCCGGAAATACTCGCGGTCTGCTCCCGGAGGGGAACGGGCTGGTCAATGGGTGTGGGCGGACAGTCCCAGGTTTTATCCAGCAGGCGGGTGGCATTGGTGTAGTCAATGATGCGGAACCAGTACTTGCCGGTAACCGGGTCAACACGGCTGCCGCGCCCGATGATCTGCTTGAAGAGGATGGGGGATTGGATGGTTTTCATGAAGACAATGTTACGGCAGGATGGTACATCCACTCCCGTGGAGAGCAGTTCAGCGGTCACCGCAACCACCGGGAACTTGCGGTCACTATCCTGAAAATTCGCCAGCCAGCGGTGGGCTTGTTCGCCCTCTTCGCTGACGATGGGGACGGCATAATCTTCGTCATAACCGAGGTCGGCAAATTCGTTGTTCAACAGGCGGGCAACTTCCTGCGCGTGATCCATATCCACACAAAAGACCATTGTCTTGTGGGTGGGGCCGAACTCACGCAGCAGCCTTGCCAGATGGCGCACTAAAGTTTGTGTACGGTCGGGCAAGCGGATTTCACGCTCGAATTGGGGAGTGAAATACTCCTCCCGAACGTCAGCATCTTCGGGCGCGATGACTTCGGCGCCCTGTTCGATGACTTCGGAAATGTGCAGTCCATCGCGGTCTATGTTGGTGCGGACACGATGAACTTTGTAGGTTGCCAGAAAGCCGTCTTCGATGCCCTGTGCAAGACTGTATGAGTAAGCGGGCGGATGAATGCTGCCCTTTTCCGGGTGGTGAGGATCAAGCGGAATGGCCGGTTCTTCGGAGCAAAAGTAGGCGTAGGTATCCACATTTTCATCTTGTTTGGGGGTAGCCGTCATACCCAGGTGGATGGCGGATTCGAAGTGGTCAAGAATTTCTTTCCACGTGCCAAATCCCGAACGGTGCGCCTCATCAATAATCACGACATCAAAGAAATCCCGAGGAAACTTTTCAAACAACCGCTTCCCCTTTTCGTCCTGGCTCCACAGGGTCTGGTAAATCCCGAAGTAGAGATCATGCTGCAGGCTCAGACGGTTGGGGTTGTCAATCATGTGGCGCGGATCGCCATGGCTGCCAGCAAAAGGACTGAAAGCATTGTAAGCCTGATTGCGTAACACAACCCGGTCAGCCAGAAAAAGCACGCGTCCGGTGCGGCCTCGATTTTGAAACAGCCACTCCGATTTGATCAGCTTCCAGACAATTTGCATGGCAGTGAAGGTTTTGCCCGTTCCAGTTGCCATGGTCAGTAGAATCCGCTTTTGCCCGCGCATGATGCGAACCAGAACCTCGCGAATGGCGACTTCCTGAAAGTAGCGGGGCATGCTCCCGCGCGTGGCTTCGGGCGGTGCGTAGGGGTGAAGAATGGGGTTGTGGGCACGGGCACGCGCCAGTGCGGCGTTGTAAACCGGGCGCAATTCCCTCGTCTGGTGAACCTCTTCCTCAATGTTCAAGCCGGTGTTGAGTTTCCAGCGATTCCACAGTTCATCCGGCGAGGGGAACTCCGCGATTTCGCGGGTGGTATTGGTAAAACCGTCCCATTCGATGATTTGATGCCCGTTGGTGGCATAGGCAAACATCAAGTGATTATCGCGGGCGTATTGTTTGGCCTGCTCTAAGCCAAGCGCAGCGGGTTCGGCTTCAGCTTTGGCTTCCACCACTGCAATGGGGAAGGCGTCGGTATAGCGCAGAAGATAATCTACCCGGCGGGGTTTTTCCCGCTCAACTTTTCCCCCGCGCAGGATAATTCGTCCGGGCGCATACTCCCAATCCTTACGGTAATAAAATTCACGAGTAACCTGGCTTTGAGTCCAGCCAGCGCGGTTGAGTTGGGGGTCAATCAGTTGTGCTCGCGTGTCGGATTCGTTAAGGGGCATACTTACCGCTTTTTATCCTTGGGTGGATTAGGATCGTGACCATCACTTTCTTTATCTTGAATTATGCCGTCCTTCTTGTGAATAATCAACTCTGAACCTTTTTTTTCAGCCAATTGACGTCTGCGTTTAATAGCCTCATCCTTTTGATAATGGATAGATGTTGGACGTTGGTTTTCTTCTTTTTTTCACTACCCCTTGATTGTCATTTGGAACAATATGTACATTTCTCTTTTTTGCCATAGCGCTTACCCCGAGATCCATAAATCAAACCGCCCACGCATTGCGGTTCACTTGCACCCCATTCGGGGCGCTTGCGCGGGCGGCAAAAGTTTGCTATGCTTGTTTTTGCCGCAACGCGCCTTCACCGCGTTGCCGTCTCAGCCTCGCCGATACCAGCGGTGGGGCTGAATTTGTCTTTCTCAATAGTATAGCAAAGTTTTCGTTTCCAATACCGTTTTGAGGTGGCAGAATCCAATCTCACAAACTTATTACCAAAATCTTACTCTAAAAGGAGGTTGGAATGAGCCCACAAAACACCATCTGTATCAAAGATGCCCTCGAGGAATTCCTCCTTTCACGTCAGGCGATGCGCTGTTCCTCAAAAACCCTTCGAACATACCAAAGCATCTTGGGACGATTTACCCAATGGTTAGAAAAAGAGGGGGTTCAAACGGCAAACCAAATGACTTCCCGGCATGTTCGCAGATTTATGTCTCAAATTTCGGGTACTCAATGGCTTTAAATGGTTATGGCCGTGCTATTAGGACTTTCATAAATTTCCTGAGTCAAGAAGAACTGGTTGATCATAAAATCTATATAAAAGTCCCACCATCGCCCAGGTAAAACCTTCCTTTTTTGAATTCCTCTCAAATCACACAATTATTGGAAGTTTGTGATGTCCAAGAAAAAACGATTGTTCTCTTGATCGTGGATAGCGGTTCAAGGCGACAAGAAGTTTGCAACTTGAAAATCGGAGATGTACAAATTGAAAACGGAATGATTCGTGTTGTTCTGAGCAAGGGAAATAAGGACAGGATAGTGTTTATTGGTCAGGCTACGATCAATGCAATTTTAGATTATTTACCCGATTTCAATTATCGGGACAAAGAAAGTCCCCTTTTCAAAACCAAAAACGGCAAGCCTTTCAACGGAGACCGTATGCAAAAAATGTTTCTCCGTCTTTCAAAACAATCGGGAATCAAAGTTACTCCTCACATGCTACGACGGTCATTTGCAACATTATCTTTGAAATTTGGAATGGACATGGTCAGCCTTCAAATGCTGATGGGGCATGCCAGCATAGAGACAACCCGCAGATACATTCAGTTATTAAGTGACGACCTTCAGAATGCACAAAAAATGCAAGCCCCGTTGATCGGTTAAACCTGAATGTTATATCGTTTGCCTCGCACTAAAAAGGCACCTACTTCATTGAAGCCCCCGGTGGATTTCTGCGTTTGCTTGCGGAGCAGAAGGTTGCAAATTCGAGCCCTGCCGGGGGCACTCTGTATTTATAAGGTCGCCGACCCCATCGAGCATCAGCAGTTGAACTTACCACCCATCACAGACCAACCGGCGGGCGATCGTTCGGCATACCGCTTTAAGATGCCAGGGGATGATGCACACCCTCGGACGCTTTTAAAGCATTGACACAAAGAAGTAATTGGATTATTCTGGTAAAGTAAGTCAACGATAATACTTGCTTAATCCGTCATCAAAGTTACAACCGCTGAAAGGGATTTTGCCAGAACCCAATCGTTCAATTGAGAGGAAAACCGTATGATCCCAGTCCTTGAGCCGGTGGCAATTGTCCCCCACCGCATCCATCCGCAAACCCGGCCGGCTTACGTACATCTCAAAGTGGCCAATTTAAGCCGAGAGATTGACTTTTACGAACGTCTGATCGGCTTGCGTCTCAATTGGAAAAACCAGCAAAGCGCCGGGCTTGGTATCGGCGGGCGCGATATCGTCCGGCTGTCTCAAATTACCAACGGCAAGCGTTACCGCGGGGTGAGCGGACTATACCATTTTGCCATCCTCTTCCCCAATCGCCGCGAACTGGCCCGCGCGATTGCGCGTCTGTTCGCCTACAAATGGATCAATTATCCCACCGATCACATTATGACCAAAACCACTTATCTGGACGATCCGGAGGGTAATCACATTGAACTCTATTGCGAATCGCCCGAGGACGGCCTGTTTGGAATGGTCAATGGAGAATTCATCGCCATCCGCCAGGACGGCACTCCCAGCGACGGGAGAGAGCCGCTCGACCTGGAAGCGTTGTTTGCCCACCTCTCGCCGGATGACCGGCTGGACGAGCCGTTGCCGGAGGAAACCCGTCTTGGGCACTTTCACCTTTACGTCGGCAGCCTGAAAGACAGCCTGGCTTTTTACCATGATTTACTCGGTTTTGATAATATGGGAATCGCCCGTTCCTTTCGCATGGGAATGGTTTCAGCCGGCGGCTATCATCATCACATTGGTTTCAACACCTGGCAGGGTGAAGGCGCGCCCCCTGCCCCGCCCGATGCCCTGGGAATGCTGCACTTCGCCTTTGAATTGCCCGAACCAGCCGAATTCGAGCGATTACATCAACACCTGACCACCCAGGCTGTCTCCTTCGATCTGCGGGCAGACGGCCTTGCCCTGCGAGACCCATCCGGCAATCAAATTGTGTTCCTGAAACCAATGAGGTAAGGTTCAGGAACGGGAAAAGCTCCGCCAAATTTTAATGCCTGATCCAGGCAGCCCCCCAAATCTTCCACCGCTGCGCATCCAGCGGCTGATAAAAGTCAGGCGCAAAGTTGTATCTTCCCTGTGCTTTTTTATGGTAAGGCGTTTCCGGCTGCCAGATAAATCTCATACCACTCTTCACGGGTGAGATTCACCTCGGCGGCTTTCAGGCTGTCCTCCAAACGCTGGAGGTTGGTCGTTCCGATGACCGGCTGCATTTTAGCCGGGTGACGCAGCAGCCACGCAATTGCAATCGTAGTGTTCGAGACACCGTAGCGTGCGGCAATTTCATTCATTTTAGCGTTTAGAGCCGGGAATTTTTCGTTTCCCACAAAAACACCCTCGAAGAAACCATACAGGAATGGCGACCAAGGCTGGATGGTAATGTCGTGCAGCCGGCAGTAGTCCAGCACACTGCCATCCCGATCATAAGCTGCTGGCACATCCATATTGACATTTATCCCCTGGGAAATCATGAAGGCGTGCATGATGCTCAACTGCAGCTGATTGGCCAGAATCGGCTGCCTGACATATTTTTTCAACAGCTCGATCTGCATCGGTTTGTGATTGGAAACGCCGAAATGCCTGACTTTTCCGGTGGATTGCAAAATGTCAAATGCTTCGGCCACTTCTTCCGGTTCTACCAGTGCATCCGGACGGTGCAGCAATAAAACATCCAGGTAATCGGTACGCAAACGCCTGAGGATGCCGTCCACCGAATTCAGGATATGTTCCTTCGAGAAATCGTACCGCCCCTCACGGATGCCGCACTTGGATTGTAAGATGACCTTTTCGCGCACATTATCATTCATGTGAATGGCCTGAGCGAAAATCTCCTCGCAGGCGCCACCTCCGTAAATATCGGCGTGATCAAAAAAATTTGCGCCGAGCTCCAGAGCGGTTTGGATGAACTTCTCGGCTTGCTCAGGCTGTAATTGATTGATCCGCATACAGCCAACCGCCACCACCGGTACTTCCAGATTGCTCGAACCCAATTTGATTTTTCTCATGCTTCACCTCTTTCAGATGGTTCGGATTGCTAACACCCCTGATTTTACACCCCTTCGGACGATTAAAATTCCTTGTAACCAAAAGGGTACTGTCAAAGCCCCTCTTCCCAGAGGAGATAATGTTGAAATACTCAGCAAAGCAATTTCATTTCCTCTGGAATAAATTAAGAATTTCTATAGCCTGGCGAATGTTCTGGCTTAGCAATGAAAGATCGTTCTTATCGGAGGAGGGACTGTAATCCTCAATGACGAACATATCTCCCTCTGCCAGAATGGTGAAAAACGCGGTTCTGGAAAAATAATCCGCTATTCGATCATTGAAAAATCGGCGGACACCCTCCTGATCACCGGAAAAGAGCTGGTACTTTTTGTTAAATTCCGGGAATTCCGGAAGTTCAACTTTTTCATCCACTGTGGAAACTACCCGCTCGATAATTTGATTGGCCAGGCTGCCCAGTCCAAACTGGTTTGGGTCAATTTTCGGAAAGATTTTGAGTGAGGGCAAAGATAGATTCCCGGAAATGATTGCAATGCCTCTTGACACGATAACCCCGTCGGGATTATACAGGCTAAAAATATACAGGATGCCGTCCGGCAATCTCCGCTGGTAAAGTTCGCGAAAAAAAGCATACCGATTACGATACAAATTACTAAACCGCTCTTCAAGAGCGCGGTCAGGAGATGCGGGTACAAATCCAAGACCTTTAAGGAGTGCCTGTCCTTCCTGCCTATTTTTGATAAACCTTCTGGAAAACACCAGAAACAAAACGACCCCTGCACCAATCACGAGCAAAGCAATCCACGTCGTTAATTGAGACCCCTCGCCATTCATTCTGACCTCCAAAGATATCTCTGTAAATCCAATTTACAGGTTGAATGTTTATTTGGAACAACCCGAAAGAGAAAAAAACCTGGTTTAATTCCATCTCAGGCAATTGGAGTTGCACACCGGTCAGATGAGATTCTTCAGCCTTAGTGATCATCCAGCCTTAACTCATCAAAATCAAAACATGCGTACGTCTCGTAAATTACCCGGCGGCTCTGTTCAATAACCTCCCCTGCTGGTGTAACCAGCACATTAACTGCGAAGAACTCATGGGGTTCACAACCCATACGGTGATCCGAGTCGAACAAGAAGACCACATACCCCTGCGGGGTTTCCTCCACATGAGTTTCCTCTATCTTATCCACTAAATACTTTACCTTGCCGTTTGGATCAAAAGAATACTCAGCCGATAAAGAGGTCATCGCCATGGCGTAACTTAAAGCCTCTTCGGCTGATTCGACTGGCGCAAAAACCTCGCGGAATTCAGATTGCTTGATCATCAAGCGGGTTTCGTCATCAAGAAAGACCACAAAACTGCGGTATCTTGAATCAAGGCCATTTGGTTGGCGAAAATAAGCCTTGTTGGGTGGATTATCCCCCTGGTGGATACATTCCCCAACCGGAAAAGGCGGTTCTAAACCGCCTGTATAAAAGTGTGGCGGCCTGATCTCGTCACAACCCAGCCGAATCAGTTCGGTACAATTTTCCCCCAGCACACCACTACATCCCGTTTCTGTGAGTCTTTCAACATTGACTGACCAGTCAAACGGCGGATAGTCCACAACGACGACTTTCGGAGTGGGGGTCGCATCAGGTAAGGATTGGCAACTTGCCATCCAGAACACCTGCAAAATCACCCATATCAGCCGGCTTTTGAGCATGAGTTTCGCCAAAAGAAGAATGGGAAAAGGTGAAAACTTGGTTAACGTATATACGAAAGAAATGATAAAACAGTTCCATAGCTCTTGTTTCTCTCACCCCTTAACATAAGAAAGTTTCTCACAAATCAAGCCGTCCCTCACACGGTACACATCCACCCCGCGCACGTGACCGCTGTTTCCCTCCTCGTCCACCCAAGAGTATTTCCATCGCATCACGCAGCGCTCGCCCATCCCGAAGACTTCTTCCACCTCAATCCGCGCTTGTGGAGACTGTTTGAAGAATTGTTCCCAAAAGCGGTGCAGCACTTCTTTCCCCCTGTAGGGAGTACCATCCGGAGGTGGATAGGTGTTTTCAAACAGGCAATCCTCGCTCATCCACTGCATCATTGCCGGCACGTCATGCCGGTTGAAGGCCTCATTAAAAGCCAGCACCACCCGCAAGGCCGCTTCGATTTTTGCCAGTTTCACGGCTCTCCTTGTGCGTAAAGGCGTTGTTTATATCAGTTATTGTATCGCATTCCGCAGCGTAATCACCGCTTGGGGCTGCCACTGCTCAGCGATGGACAGCAAAGAAGGGCGCACCACCACCACCGCCAGCCGGTAAGCCCGCGTGGCAATCGCTTCCAGCGCATTTACCCAGCCCTGGCCCTGCAACAACTCTAAGGGACCCATTTCATCCACGATCAATAAATCGCACGGCAGCGCACGCCGAAAAACCGCATTGCCCCACCCAACCGTATCCGTCTCAAAAAGCCATTCACGGGTGTGAATAAGGGCGGCGTCTTTCACTGAACGGCGGGTAGCCAGCCGGCGGCGCTCACCGCTGCGCACATCCACCGCATCAATCGCTGTTTTTTGCCCGTTCTCAAACACCGCCGGACTGATCAAGCCGGCCACATCCCACCCGGCTTGCCGCGCCAGATCCAAAAACTGCTGGCACCAGCGGGTTTTACCCGTACCGATTTCCCCGGTGATAATCCATAAGTCACCCGCCACAATCTGCCTCACACCCAGGTCAAATAACGGTGACCGTCAAAACGATGCACCTGGACCGGAATACCGTAGACTTCGCTGAGCCGATCGGCTTGCCAGATGTCCTCCAGCGCCCCGCTGGAAAGCACCTGCCCGCCGCGCATCAACACTACTTGATCGGCGAGGGCGGCGACAACTTCCGGCTCATGAGAGGTGAATAAAATCGTCGTACCACCGGCAACCAGATTCTGCAAGCAGGTCACCAGCCGTTTCTTGTTGCCCAAATCGAGATGGGAGGTCGGTTCGTCCAGTAAAAGCAGGTCGGCCTGTTGAGCCAGTGCCCGCGCCACCAGCAGCAGCTGAAACTCCCCGCCGCTCAGGGATTGGACTGTCCGCCGGGTCATTGGCAGCAAGCCGGTGGTTTCCAGAGCATACAGGGCAATTTCCACATCCTCAGCCGTCGGCATTTGCAACGGCGAGAGGTGCGGCGCTCTGCCCAGCAATACATATTCCAGAAGCGAATAAGAAAATGGATTGGTTTCGCGTTGCGGCACAGAGCCACCTTGCGCCCCAATTCCTGACGGGTATAGGAACTCAGCAGACGGCCCTCCAACCAGATACGCCCGGCCTGAGGTTGAAAACGGCCGTAAGCCAGTCGCAGCAGGGTGGTTTTACCGGCCCCGTTTGGCCCCAGAATAGCCGTCACCCGGCCGCGCGGTACATCCAGTGAAAGGCCCTGCAAGGCTCTTTCGGCTGCATCCGGGTCACGGTAAACCACTTGCTCAAAACGCAAAACGGCTTCGTTCATACTCAAACCTTGTAGGTACGACGGGTCATCAAGATCACAAAGCCCAGCGCGCCCAGCAGGGAGGTCAAGATGCCCAAGGGGATCTCGCCAGCGCTGATTGTGCGCGCCAGATTGTCGCAAATCATCATGAAAATGCCGCCCGACAGAAAAGCGGTCGGCAATCCATCCCGCGCGTCGGCACCGCTCAGCCGGCGGGCCAGCTGCGGCACCAGCAGACCCACCCAGCCAATCAATCCGCTAATCGAGATGGAAGCAGCCGTTACCGCCACCGCCGCCAGCAACACCAGCAGGCGTTCACGGTTGGCAGCCACCCCCAGTGAAAAAACCACCTCATCATCCAGCGCCAGCAGGTTCAACCGCCAGCGCATCAACCACAGCACCAGCAGCCCCAGGCTGATCAACGGCAGCACTGAAAGTACCGACCGCCAGGTAATACTCCACAAGCCGCCCAACAGCCAGAAGGTAATATCCGGCAGTTGGCGCAAGGGGTCGGCCAGATACTTGATCAACCCGACCCCCGAAGCAAACAGAGCCGAAACGGCAATCCCCGCCAGCAACAAACGCAGTACCCAGCCGCCGTAGCGCACCCGCCGTGCCAGCAGATAAGAAAGGAACAAGCCAGCCAGCCCAAAAATCACGGCGCTGAACTGCACCTGCCAGCCCACCCCGCCTGAGGCAAGAATCGTCAGGGCTGCTCCAAAGGCAGCCGCCTGTGAAACGCCCAAAAAACCCGGCTCTACCAGCGGGTTGGCAAATACCATCTGCATCACCATACCGGCGCCTGCCAGGCTCATGCCAATTAACACAGAAGCAATCAGGCGCGGCAGGCGCAGGTTGAGAATCAAACGTTGCGCCAGCGGATCTTCCGTCAGTTGCGCGGGGGAGATCAAACCCACGTGCGGGTAACGTCCAAGGAACAGGGAAAGTCCAAACACAACCAGCAGCAAGATCAACATGCCCAGTAACCGGCGGCGGCTCTGAGAACGGCTGGCGGACTTCAAAGCTGCCTTCGAAACAACGGGCTGACTGCTGACCGGGCGAGCCAGATTCACGGTTGAATACCCTTCAAAATCGGTAAAATTTTCCCTTCAAATTCAACCGCATCCAGCCCGTACAATTGGGCGAAAAACTGCCGGGTTTCTCCAATCATATCCAGTTCAGGAAAGGCCTGCGGGTGTAACTGAGCCGCCAGAAAACGCAGGCCAAGAATCCAGCGCGTATCCGGCTGGTCCCACGAGTAAAAATCTTTGGGAAAAGGATACAAATGACCTTCCTGTACAGCGCGCAGCGCCTGCCACTGGCCGTCCTGTTTCAGGTTTTCAACCACCTGTTCCGGGTTTGCGGTGTAGGCGATGATAAAGATGCGATCGGCATCCCACTGGGCTATTTGTTCAAAGTTGACCTTGGTCCAGCCGCTGCCCAGTTCAATATCCGTCCAGACCGGCACACCCCCGGCCAATTCGGTTATGATGGTTTGCAGCCAGTTTTTTGGAGCCACATTGAAAGCCACCTGCCCATCCCGGTCGGAGTAGTACAACAGCAGCGTGCGGGGTTTTTGTTCATCGGTTAAACCGGCCAGGGCACTACTGACCTCCTCGAGATGCTGCTGATAGAACCCCCACACCTCTTCTGCCCGCTGGGGATTGCCGAAAAGAACGCCCAACGTTTGTAAATCGCGCTGATATTCTGCCGGGTTTTCCATCGAAAGGTAAACAACCGGTATGCCCAACGCCTCTAACGGATTACCCAGCGTTTCCTGCATATAGGGTTTGAGGATGACCACATCCGGGCGGGCTGTAACCACCTGCTCGGCGCCCACATTGGTCTCAAAGGCAATTTTCTCCGGTAAACGCTCATCTACCAGGGCCAGAAAATCCCCATCCGGCGATTGGGACGTGCGTGAAACGGCGACCACCCGCTCGAAGGATTCGGGGAAGACATAAACGGCATCGGCCAGCAAGGCAACCCCCCGCCCCGCCACGACAATCCGCTGCGGTAAATTCTGCAATGTAACCCTTCGCCCCAGCGCATCCGTTACCGTAAGGGATGAATCAACCGGTGTTGAAGTGGGTGTAGCCGTCTCGGTAGCCCGCTGTGGCGTTGGGCTCGGTTCAGACGGAGAAGAAGTGGGAGTTGGCTGGGTCTCAGGATTTTCGGTAGCAGCCTGCGGCTGACAGGCAGCCAGAAGGATCATGAGAATGATCATCCACAATACCCAAATCGTTCGTTTCATCATAACACTATATCTCCAAATTCAAGAATTTTTGGTCAAACCATTTCAATAAAGCCTGCACCTGATTGACACGAATTTCACAGGCCATCCGGTTGAACGGTTGACTTTCAGGGATGCGATCGAGTTGATTTTGTAAACGCTGCAATCCTTCCATCAGAACCCGCCGCTGATCGGCGAGAATCGGCTCGATGGCTTCGGGCCGGATTCGTCTCAACACATACAGGCGGGCAGGCAGGTCCAAACGCACCACCTGAACACTGCACGGAGATGGCTGGATCAGCCACTCCTCAGCCTGTTTGCGGCCGGCTTCGGTCAGTTCAAATACCCGGCGTGGCAGGCCCCGTCTGGAAGGCGTTTGTGTGCCAGCAACCCACCCGCGCGCCTCTAACCGCTTGAGAGTGGCATATAACTGGCTCTGACTCAACCGCCAGATCTGGTTCAAATCCTGCTGAAGGGTGCGGTTTAGCTGATAACCGTCCCGCGCCCCTTCCAGCAAGAGGGACAGCAGCAGATTTTCGGGCGTGGCTGAACGAGATTGGGGAGCAGTTTTCTCGGAAAGCTTCATAAACTCACTCGATGAGTATTATACAACCGGATTTTCCGTTCGGCAACATGCCGTACTCATCTTTCCAGCATGACATTCGACACCTTCGATTTACCTCATCCACACATTTCCGCATTCCATTCTCGTGCTAGAATGGAAGAAAACCACTTAATTTTCTTTTCCCAATCCGGTTACAAATCGGTAGGGGGAGTAAGCAATGAATCAATCCAACAAACGAAAGCGCATCTTGATCGGCGTGGTCACGGTGGTGATTTTCCTGAGCGCCGGCTTTTACTGGGCGAGTCGTCAAATTCCAACTTGGGGAAGCTCCGCCCAAGAGATCAACCTTGCCCTGCCGGGTGATGAACTGATCCCCTCGCCAGAACTGATCTGGAATCACGCCATCACCGTTCAGGCGCTCCCGCAACAGATATACCCGTGGCTGGTTCAAATCGGCGATTCACGCGCCGCCTTCTATTCAATCACATTCATCGAGAATCTGTTTTGCATGACCACCGGGGAATGCCATTATAAAAACGCCGATCGAATTCACGAGGAATGGCAAAACCCCACCCGCGGCGAACAGGGCATTATTATCAATTATCTGGTGATTCAGGATTATCAACCGGATGAATTTGTGCTGGCGAGAAACTCCACCGCCCTGCCGTTACAATGGACATGGTTGTGGTATGTCTATCCCATTGGCGAGAATACATCCCGTTTGGTAGTCCGCCATCGTATTGATACACCGCAAGATGTCCCGATGGGGATCTTCAACCTGATCATGAACAGCGGGTATGTGATGGAAAGAGGAATGATGCTGGGTATCCGCGAACGGGCTGAAGGACGCATTCCCTCCCCGCTCACCGAATCCGTCGGGGCGCTCATCTGGCTGCTGGTCTTTCTTGGCGGCGTGATTGCAGCGGTTAATTTTATCCGTCTTCCGCGCGGCTATCATGCCCTTGGTGTGGGTATAGAAGTCATCATCGTCCTGTTTATCCTCACTTTCATCCAGCCTCCCTTCTGGCTGCGCTGGGTGTTGTTAATGCTGGTGACAGCCGGGGTGACCATCACCTTCTGGCAAACTAAAACGATGCCCCAAAAAACCTCACCGGGTCAACAGCCCTTTGAAGAAGATAGTCAGACGGCTTGAATCTACGCCCATTTGTGATAAGATACATCCAAATTATTCCACCTTAACCACTGAGGAGGAAGTCATTTATGGATGAATTCATGCAAGCCGCCTATGAGGAAGCCATGCAAGGCTACCGCGAAGGGGGTATTCCGATTGGTTCGGTGCTGGTCTTGGATGGAAAAATCATCGGACGGGGACACAACCGCCGGGTGCAGCGCGGCAGCCCGGTGCTGCACGCCGAAATGGATGCGCTTGAAAATGCCGGCCGGCTGGCTCCGGAAGAATACCGCCGGGCAACCATCTATACCACGCTCTCTCCCTGTGATATGTGCAGCGGCGCTATTTTGCTTTACAAAATTCCGCGTGTGGTGATCGGTGAAAATCAGACCTTTCTGGGGGCAGAAGAATTGCTCAAATCACGCGGGGTGGAACTGGTTGTTTTGAATGACCCGCAATTGATTCAGATGATGAAGGATTTTATCGCCGAAAAACCCGATCTGTGGTACGAGGATATTGGTCACTGCATTGAGTGCTGAGTCGGTTTTGTGCAACTTTCTTTCCTCTTTTGCGTAAATAGTGTTGCATGTAATCCGTAATTCAATTACACAACCGCGAAAGAGGTAAAACAAATGACACAATCCACCCCCACTCCCGTTATCGTCCAACCGCAGGAACAAGGTCCCGGCTGCCTGATTCGCATCCTGTACTTTTTGCTGGTCGGCCTCTGGCTGGGCGGCATCGTCACGGTCGTTGCCTGGGTGCTGAACGTGACCATCATCGGGCTGCCGCTGGGTCTCTGGCTGCTCAATCGGCTGCCCCAAATCATGACCCTCAAACCGGTCAAACGGCAGGCGCGGGTGATGGTCGTGGACGGGAAGGTGATCTATCGCGAGTCCAGCCTGCCGCAGCCGCCTTTCCTGCTGCGCGCCCTGTATTTTGTGCTGGTTGGCTGGTGGTTCAGCGCGTTGTGGCTGGCGCTGGCCTGGCTGTTGACCGGTGTCAGTCTTGGACTGGGGTTACCGCTTGCCTTCTGGATGTTTGACCAGACACCCGCCATTACCACCCTCGCACGGTATTGATCCGACCCTATGACTTCAACATGCAGCCGCCTCTCCCGGCCGGGAGAGGCGGCTGTTGATTGGCTGGTTCCCTGAGATTAAATCCAGCCGCGCAGTTCCATCGCCTTCACGACGCGGTTAATCGCTACCATGTAAGCCGCGTCCCGCATATACACCTTCTCTTTTTCTGCCAGTTCCAACACGGCTTCAAAAGCCGCGGTCATCTTTTGGTCAAGTTTGGAAAGGACTTCCTCTTTTGGCCAGTAGAAATTCATATCGTTCTGGACGCTTTCAAAGTAAGAAACCGTCACACCCCCAGCGTTGCACAGGAAGTCCGGGATGAGGAAGATACCCCGCTGGCGGATAACCTCGTCGGCTTCGGGGGTCGTGGGGCCGTTTGCGCCTTCGGCAATAATTTTCACGCGCGGCGAAATCTTGTGCACCGATTCGGCATTGATCTGACCTTCCAATGCTGCCGGAATCAGCACATCCACCTCTTTGCTCAACCAGGCATCCGCCGGTTCAATGGCATAACCGGCTTCTCTGGCTTTGTTTTTGTCAATCGTGCCGTATTGATCGGTGATGCTCATCAGGAAGCGCGGGTCAATCCCATCCGCCTTGCTGACCGTGTAGGGAGTGCGGTCTTCGCGGTCCCAGTAAGAAACACACACCACCTTGCCGCCCAGTAACTCGGTGAAGCCAATCGCCGCGTATTGCGCCACATTGCCAAAGCCCTGAATGGCTGCCAGACACTGGGTGGGATCCATTTTGAGATGCTTCATTGCTTCGCGCACGGTGTAAATCACGCCAAAGCCGGTGGCTTCGGTGCGGCCGAGCGAGCCGCCGCCCCCAACCGGTTTACCCGTGATCACGCCGGGAGTATATTCACCAACCAGTTTGGAGTACTCGTCCATCATCCAGCCCATCATTTGCGGAGTGGTACCGACATCCGGGGCCGGCACATCCTGACGCGGGCCGATGTTCTTCCACATTTGCTGCACCCAGCCGCGTGCCAGGCGTTCTTTTTCGCTGGTGGAGAGGGTAGCCGGATCAACAACTACACCGCCCTTGCCGCCACCCAGCGGAATATCCACAACCGCGCATTTCCAGGTCATCCAGGTGGCCAGCGCGCGCACGGTGTCAATCGTTTCGGCCGGGTGAAACCGAATGCCGCCTTTGCTGGGGCCACGGGCATCGTTATGCTGAACGCGGAAACCCTGAAAGACCTTGATCGTGCCGTCATCCATTCGCACCGGGATGCGGAAGTGGAATTCGCGCAGCGGCCAGCGCAGAATCTCGCGTACCTGTGGGTCAAGTTTGAGCAGTTCTGCCACATGATCGAATTGGCGTTGTGCCATTTCAAACGCATTGGTGGTTTCTGCCATTGTTTTTTTCTCCTGTGAATGAAAGATTTGGTCAATTCAGCCGACAATTAAAAAATAAACGGGCACAACGGCGCTGTGCCCGCTCAGGACTGGGTTTGGAATTGCTGCTGGCAGCTCATCAGTTCAATTGACCTCGCGGAAGGTGATGATGATCCTGATATAGGGTAGCAAACCTGAAGCCGTTCGTCAATATGATGAAAATCGCCTCTCTCCGGTGATTCCCGGCATCGTTCGGCGCAATTCGTCACATTCCAGTATCGTTTCAATTACCTTTCGATCCGGCCAGCTGGCGCTCCAGCTCGGCGCGCGCCACAGCGGGGCTGGCACGCCCGGCCGTCTGGCGCATCACCTGCCCCAGCAGCCAGTTGAACACGGTCGTTTTCCCCTGATGGTAAGAAGCTACCTCGCGCGGGAATTCGGCCAGCACCTTCGCAACAATGTCGGCAATCTGGCCGGCATCGTCCAACTGGATTAAACCGCGCTCTTCGATGATTGCATGTGCCGGCTTACCGCTGGCAAGCATTTCATTCAGAACCAGCTTGGCCGTGTTCAGGTTGATGATCCCTTTGGCCGTCAGGCGCAACAGGTCAACCAGCCCGGCGGGCGGCACGCGTAAATTTTCAAACTTTTCTCCGCTCTGGTTGAGCCACCCAAAAATTTCTCCGGTGATCCACAGGGCTATCGTGCGCGGGGCTATCGAATCGCCGGCCTGTTCGAGGCAGGCCTCAAAATAACGGGCAACCGCCTCTTCCTCGCTCAGTAAAACCGCTTCGCCTGCGCTCAGTCCGTAGTTGTGGATAAAACGCTTCTTCATCGCCTGCGGTAGCTCCGGCAAATTGGCGCGCACCTGCTCAATCCACTCCGGCTCAATCACCAGCGGTGGCAAATCCGGTTCGGGAAAGTAACGGTAATCATGCGCCTCTTCTTTGCTGCGCTGGCTTACGGTTACCTGAGCGGCCTCATCCCATCCCAACGTTTCCTGCTGGACAGCCTGACCGTTTTGCAGCAAATCCGTCTGGCGTTCAATTTCGTAGGCAATTGCCCGCTCCATTGCCCGGAAGCTGTTCAGGTTCTTAATTTCTACCCGCGTGCCGAGGGTCTGGCTGCCTGAGGGGCGCAGGGAAACATTGGCTTCAAAGCGGATCACGCCCTTTTCCATATCACCGCTATTCGCACCAACCCGCCTCAAAATTGCCCGCAAAGTGGTGGCATAGGCGCGCACTTCTTCTAACGAGTGCATATCCGGTTCGCTGACAATTTCAAGCAAAGGCACACCGGCGCGGTTTAGATCAACCAGCGAGAAGGATTGCCCGTCTGGATCCTGCATGTGGATCAGTTTTCCGGTATCTTCTTCCAGATGAACCCGGCGGATGCGCACCGTCTTTTCCCCCCGTGCGGTTTCAATGCGCAGTACCCCGCGCTGCGCCAGGGGGTATTCATACTGCGAGATCTGGTAGCCTTTGGGTAAATCGGGATAAAAATAATTCTTGCGGGCGAACAAACTCAACGGCGCAATTTCACATTCCAGCGCCAGCGCCACCCGCAAAGCCAGTTCCACCGCCTTGCGGTTGACCACCGGAAGCGTGCCCGGCATGCCGGCACACACCGGACATACGGCCGTGTTCGGTTCAGCACGGGTGGAATCCACCACCGGACAGGCACAAAACATCTTCGAGCGGGTTTGCAGCTCGGCGTGAACCTCTAATCCGATGACCGTTTCGTACGGCATAGCATGCACATCCTTAATCTTGTCGGAATGCCAACGATTTTACCATAGCGCACCGCCCTCCCAAATCCAATAATTTCCCAATCGGCTCTTAATAATTTCTGAACAATCGTTTGTTATCTTAAGCACAGCAACAAACGGGAAATTCCCGAATTTATTTTGACAGAAAGGAGTAAGGTTATGAAGAACAAAAAAGTATGGATTGGGATCTCAATAGGCGCTCTTGCCCTGATGCTGGCTATCGGCTTAGCAACCCAGGCCGTTCAGAGTGTCAGCGCGTCCGCACTGCCGCAAATTGGTGGCCCGTTTGGCGGCGGACGGGGCATGATGGGGCCAAACGCGGGTGAAGCCCTGGCGCAGGCCCTGGGTATTACCACCGATGATCTGAACAACGCCTATCAGCAAGCCGTCCAATCCGCTGTGCAGGAAGGGCTGGACAAGGGCTTGATCACCCAGGCGCAAGCCGACGCTATCCTCAACGGAACCGGCCGCTTTGGCGGCAGAGGCATGCTCGGCTGGCTATTCCAAAACGGGGTAGATTTCGAAGCACATCTTGCCAAAGCGCTGGGCATTTCGGTGGATGAGTTACAGGCGGCTTACACCAAGGCTGCCGAGATTCGGCTGGAACAGGCCGTGGCTGACGGACGCATCACCGAAGAAGAAGCCAACCTGCTCCGCGCCCGCCATGCGTTGTTCAACAACGAAACCTTCCAGAACTCCATGCAGGCCGCTTTTGAAAACGCCGTAAAAGAAGCCGTGACCAATGGAGTCATCACCCAGGCACAGGCGGATCTCATCCTCCAGCAAGGCGGATTTGGAATGCGCGGTGGCTTCATGGGATTTGGCGGCTGCCAGGGTGGTGGACGCGGCGGCTTTGGCCGGGGCTGGTAATCCATCTAACCGGCTGGCGGTACGGTAACTTTTCTCCTCCTTCAAAAATACCGCTTTACGGGTGAGGATGCAGCGTAAGATCCCCGGCATCCTCACCCTTTGATTCTGACCGGAGTATAATGGATAGGTATGGCAAAAAAACTGCTCATCGTAGATGACAAACTGGAGCTGCGTCAACTGCTGCGTTCCTACCTTGTCGAGGAAGGCTTTGAGGTGTTCACCGCCAGCAACGGTCAGGAAGCCCTGTTTACTGCCCGCCAACACAAGCCCGATTTGATTATCCTGGACCTGATGATGCCGGAAATGAGTGGTTTTGAATTTTTACGCGCTTTCCGGCGCGAATCCGAAACGCCGGTGATTGTGTTAACCGCCCGGCTGGAGGAAAACGACAAAGTGGTAGGGCTGGAATTGGGTGCAGATGACTATGTCACCAAACCCTTCAGCATGCGCGAACTGACCGCTCGTATCCGCGCTGTTCTGCGCCGGATGGATAAAGCCGTTGCAGCGCCGGAGCGGCTGCGCCGCGGTAACATTGAGCTGGACCGCACCAGCCGGCTGGTCTGGGTCAACGGTCAGGAAGTGGAACTGACCCCCTCAGAATTTGAAATTCTGGCAGCCTTCCTGGAAACGCCCGGTAAGGTCTTTTCGCGACTGGAACTGCTGGAGCGCATTCAGGGGGATGCCTATGAAGGCTACGAGCGGACGATTGATGTGCACATCCGTAATTTGCGCCTCAAAATCGAACCTGACCCGGCCAACCCCCATTACATTGAAACCGTCTACGGGGCCGGCTATCGGTTTACCGTGCGGGACTGAGACATGCTTGTGTAGATAACCCATGCGTTCTTTAACCCTCAAACTTACTCTGGCCTTTCTGATTGTGGGTGTGACCGGCGCTTTGCTGGTAGCGGTCTTCATCAACCGGCGCATTCAGTCGGCTTTTGACCGCTTTCTGTTGACCCGCGAAGAGCAAACCATGATCTCGGCCTTATTGGAGTATTACCAAATCAACGGTTCATGGGAAGGGATTGACAATGCCTTGCTGCGCCGGCCGCGCATGATGATGCAGGGGATGGGCGGAATGATGCGCACCCTGGAAGCAACCTGGGCACGCCTGACGCTGGTAGATGCCAACCGGCGGGTTTTGTTCAGTATCTCGGCAGCTGAACCGAGCGGCACCTTGATCCCCGACAGTGAATTGAACCGGGCTGTCGAGCTCAAGGTGGATAACCAGACCATCGGCTGGGTGATTCTGAACGCCAAGCGCCGCGCTCTGCTTGCCGACACCCCCGAAGCGGTCTTTTTACGGGGGGTCAATCAAGCTGCCTTGATTAGCGCAGCGATTGCCTCGCTGCTGGCGCTAACCTTGGGCGGTTTTCTGGCATATGGGCTGACCCGCTCACTGCGGGAGTTGACCCACGCAACCGAGGAAATTGCGCGCGGAAATTACGGCAAAGAGGTTGCCGTTCGTTCCAAAGATGAACTGGGGACGCTGGCTCAGGCATTCAACAAAATGAGCCGGGAACTGGCCAATGCCGTTCGACTGCGCCGTCAGATGACCGCCGATATTGCCCACGAACTGCGCTCACCGCTGACCGTGCTTTCCGGTTATGCCGAAGCGCTCAGTGACGGTAAGCTTAAAGGAAGTCCCGAAATTTTCAATGTTCTTCATCAGGAAACGCGCCAGCTGAGCCGGCTGGTGGACGACCTGCGCCTCCTCTCGCTGGCGGATGCCGGCGAATTGAGTTTGCTGATACAACCCACCGACATTAGCGGCCTGTTGAATCAGGTCATCACCCGCCACCAGGTCACGGCTCAGCAAAAGCAAATTGACTTACAGGCTGCTATCCCACCTGGCCTGCCCAGATATCCCCTCGACCCCGACCGGATTGCTCAGGTACTGGATAACCTGATTCTGAATGCTTTCCGATACACACCGGCGGGCGGCTGGATTCGGCTGAGCGCCGAATGGCTGCCTTCTGGCGGGTTACGCCTGAAAGTGCAGGATAACGGCAGCGGTATTGCCGCCGAGGACTTGCCGTACATCTTCGAGCGTTTCTACCGTGCCGATAAAGCGCGTCATTCCACTCAGGAATCGGGATTGGGTCTGGCAATTGCCCGCTCGATCGTCGAAGCACATCGCGGCAGGATTAATGTGGAAAGCCAGCCGGGGAAAGGCACAACCTTTATCATTGAGTTACCGTCCCCTTAATTTGTGCAGCATGTTACAATTGCACCTATGCTGAAACGCTGGCAATTCTGGGTTGGCATTGCAATCAGTGCCTTTTTTCTCTACCTTGCCCTGCGCGGGCTGCATTTGGGGGAAGTCTGGAACTCCTTACAATCGGCTCAGTTCTGGTGGCTACTGCCGGGCGTGGCGGTGTATTTTATCGGGGTTTGGGCACGAGCGTGGCGCTGGCACTACCTGCTGCGCCCGCTGAAGAAAATTTCCACCCGCACCATGTTCCCGATTGTGACCATCGGCTACATGGGCAACAACATTTACCCGGCCCGCGCCGGAGAGGTGCTCCGCGCTGCCATTCTTAAAGATCGTGAGGGGGTGGCCATTTCCGCTTCACTGGCAACGGTGGTTGTGGAACGCATCTTCGATGCGGTGGTAATGCTGGGATTTGTTTTCTTCAACCTTGGCGAGTTGAGCCGCCTGACCCACGATTCGGGGTTTGTGGGCAACATTCAACAGCTTTCCATTTGGAGCGCCCTGATTTTCATCGGCGCGTTAATTGTCTTCCTGCTGGCGGCCATGTTCCCGCGCGTTACCGAACGGTTGACGATGGGGATTTTGAAAAAGGTGGTGCCGGCTCGCTTTCGCCCCAAAATCAGCGGGGTTGTCCTGCGCTTCTTAACCGGTCTGGAGTCCCTGCGTTCGCCGCGCGAAGCCTTGATGGTCTTTTTGACCACGGTGATCATCTGGCTGCTGGAAACCGGCAAGTACTGGTTCATCATGCACGGTTTTGGCTTTGAAGTGAGTTTCTTTGCGCTGATGCTGATGAACGGCATCGTCAACATTGCCACCACCCTGCCCTCCGCACCGGGTTACGTGGGGACGTTCGACGCTCCGGGTATCGCCGTGCTGGTGGCTTACGGCGTTCCGCAGGCAACCGCGGCTGCCTACACTCTGGTTTTACATGCCGCGCTCTGGCTGCCGATTACCGCCCTGGGCGCGTTTTATTACTTCAAACAGCCACTGCGCTGGGGAAAAGATTTGCAGCAAATCCGTCAGACAGAAAGCGCTGCAACAGACTAACACAGAGGATTGACTATGCGTATCGCTGTCATTGGAGCAGGAATCGGCGGAATGAGCGCCGCCTTCGATTTCATCAACGCCGGTCATCAGGTAGTGATTTATGAATCCGCCCCGTATGTCGGCGGTCTGGCGGCCGGTTTTAAGGACGAAGGCTGGGAGTGGTCGGTGGAGCATTTTTATCATCACTGGTTTCAATCCGACCGCGATATGCTTGGCCTGATTCGCGAGCTGGGCTTGCAGGACAAAGTTGTTTTTCCCCGTCCCAAGACGGTGGTGTACTATAAAGAGAAGTTCTACCCGCTGGATTCGCCGCTGGCGGCGCTGACTTTTCCCGGCTTTACCCTGCCGGATATGATTCGCTTTGGGCTGGTGACGGCTTACCTGCGCTACCTGGCCGATTGGAAACCGCTGGAGAAAGTCACCGCCGATGAGTGGATGCGCAAAGCCTATGGTGAGCGGTTGTACAGTGTGCTGTTTGAGCCGCTGCTGCAAGGCAAGTTTGGCCAGCATTACAAATCGGTCAACATGGCGTGGTTTTGGGCGCGCTTTAAGGTGCGCACCACCCGGTTGGGCACTTTTCAGGGAGGCTTTCAGGCTTTTTCGGATACCTTTGCCGAAATTCTGCGCAAACGCGGGGTTGAAATTCATCTCAACACACCTGTTGAGCGGATCGAAAGCGGTACAAACGGGCAGGTAAATATCCTGCTGAAAGAAGGTGAGCAGGTCTCTTTTGACCAGTGTCTGGTCACAGTTGGGCCGGGGTTGCTGGCGAAACTGGCTCCAGGGCTGCCGGAGGATTACCTGCGCGGTCTATTAACCTTGAAAAGCATGGGAGCGGTGGTGATGGTGCTGGCCTTACGCCATCCGCTCTCGGAAGAGGGTTATTACTGGTTCAACATCCCTAAAAGCGCCGGTTATCCGTTTCTGGCGTTGGTGGAACACACTAACTTCCTGCCCAGCCGCTACTTTGGTGGCGATCACATTGTGTATATTGGCGATTATCTCGATGCCGATCACGAGCACTTCCGTTTGAGTAAAGAAGAATTGCTGGAGCGGTTTCTGCCGGTGCTGCCGCGTTTTAACCCGCGTTTCGAGCCGGGCTGGGTGCGTAAGACCTGGCTGTTCCGCACCACCTACGCACAACCGGTGCCGCTCGTCAACCACTCCCAGAATATCCCGGCCATCCGCACCCCGCTGCCGGGTCTGTACTTTGCCAGCATGAGTCAGGTGTACCCGTGGGATCGCGGTACAAATTTTGCCGTACAAATTGCCCGCCGTGCGGCAAAAATGATGCTGGAAGACCTTACCAAAAGAAATTGAATGTTAAAAATTTATACCTTGAGAAGACTCTCGTCTGGGTGTCTTGTGGAATTTTTTTAGGGGTTAAAATTTTTATGGCGTTTTTGCAATTAAGCACCATAGATAGAACATCAGATCAACAACAGTCACAATACCCCCATATATGGGGGTTTATTGGTGAAGCTAACCCCCGTTTATGGTGTTACCGTTCAACTAAACTATCGCGAATTAACCCAAGAAATTTTGGAAATGTCCTTAACATGAGAATCCTTAAAGATTAACGGTTTTTTAGAGTAGCGTAGGGTAAGCGTCTTGTCGGGCAGGCCTGCTTCTGTTAGAATGAACAAGCAATCAGCAATACGGGGACAGCCCGATTGTCAGCGGGTCTTCTCTACCACCCGCTAAACCCTGTGCAAAGCACGGGCAAAATCATCATTCATTAAGCCACACCCGACGGTGGGATTGTCGTTCCTATCCCGCCTGTTCTTTGGCTTTGCACCCAATCCTGTATGCGGAGGACGACGTATGAATGCTCAACAAGCCTGGCAGGCAGCCCTCGGACAACTGCAAATGGAAATGCCCAAAGCCTCTTTCGATACCTGGGTTCGTAATGCTGAATTGATCCGCGTGGAAAACAACAAAGCCCGCATTGGTGTCCAAAATGCCTATGCCCGAGACTGGCTGGAAAGCCGCCTGGCCGGCACATTTGCCCGCTTGTTGACCGGATACCTCGACTCACCGGTAGAGGTGGAGTTCGTTGTCTGGCACCGCGATGCCGAACACGAATCCGCTGCACCTTCCGAAATCGTCTCCCATTCCAATGGGAACGGGAACGGCAATGGCAATCGCTGCTTGATTGACCGCTATCGTTTTGATAATTTTGTGGTGGGCGCCAGCAACCGTATGGCGCACGCGGCTTGTGTGGCCGTGGCTGAAAAACCGGCTCATGCCTATAACCCATTGTTCCTTTATGGCGGGGTGGGGTTGGGGAAAACCCATCTGCTGCACGCGATTGGCAACGCAGCCACCGAAAAGGGATTGCAGGTGTTGTATGTCTCGTCGGAAGATTTCACCAATGAGCTGATCAACGCCATCCGCACGCAAAACACGCTGGCTTTCCGTGAACGCTACCGCTCGATGGATGTGCTGCTGATAGACGATATTCAATTCATTGCCGGCAAAGAATCTACCCAGGAAGAATTTTTCCACACCTTCAACACCCTTCATAATCAGGAAAAGCAGATTGTGCTCTCCTCCGACCGACCGCCCAAGGCGATGGTCACGTTGGAAGAGCGGCTGCGCTCGCGCTTTGAGTGGGGCTTGACCGTGGACATTCAACCGCCCGACCTGGAAACGCGCATCGCCATTTTACGTTCCAAAGCCATGCGGGCCGGGCGTGAAGTCCCGATGGACATCTTGACGCTGATTGCGAGGCAGATTCAATCCAACATTCGCGAATTGGAAGGCGCGCTTACCCGCATTCTGGCGTATTCCGACCTGAGCAACCAGCCCATCACCGCTAAACTGGTCGAAATTGCGCTGGCCGATCTGTTGCCTCAACAAAGCACAGTGGAACCGGGAGCGATTATTACCGCGGTGGGGCGGGTATTTGGCGTTAGCCGTGAAAAGTTAGTCGGGCGGGATCGCTCCCGCGAAGTGGCTCTGCCGCGTCAGGTAGCCATGTACCTGATGCGCGAAATTGGCGGACTTTCCCTGCCGCAGATTGGAGAGGCCCTGGGCGGACGCGACCACACCACCGTGCTGTATGCCTGCGAAAAAATTGCCGACCAGATCGAACGCGACGACCGCCTCCGCCGGCAGGTACTGAACGTCAGGGAACAGGTGTTGGGGAGGTAAGGGGGATAGAGTTATCTGGTCTTATACTCAATAATTTTATCGTAACGGTATACAGGATCCATTTCCCAGGGTTGACGAATTGTTGGAATTCGCCAGGCCCTGGAGAGATTGGGATTATAATAAGGATCCCCTTTTTTTATTTTCTCTCGAAAATACTCCCTTTTAGCTAAAAAGTCTTGTTTCGGAATATATTTTCCTCTTGTTTTTCCCTCATAATGGATCAACTGAACATCTGGAGTATAAACGATTCTATAACCAGCATCTATGATTCTAAGGCATAGATCAACATCTCCAAAAGCAAGCGTGAGGGATTCATCAAAACCACCCACTTGTTCAAAAACATCTCGTCGGACCATCATGCAAGCTCCCGTGACTGCTGACACATTGCGCATCCAATCAACATATCCGTAAGGTGTGTAAATATCCGATTTCACTCCCATAAACACATGTGAAGCGTGTCCTTCAAGCCCAATTACAATGCCTGCATGTTGGACCGAACCATCAGGATAGAGCAATTTAGGACCTACCGCTCCAACACCCGGGATTTGTAACACACCAGCTAAATTGGTTAGCCAGTCCGGATCAATAATTTCTGTGTCGTTATTTAGAAACAGTAACAGATCTCCCGTCGCTATTGCAGCTCCCTGATTACATGCGCGAGAAAAGTTGAAGGGAAGGTTTTCTTTTATCACAAGGAAATTCTCATATCTCGACTCATAAAACGAGTATAGATTCACAACGTCTAATTTTTCGCTTTGATTATCAACGATAATTACTTCATAATTAGAATAATTAGTCAAGGTGAACAATGAACCAAGACTTTTACTAATAAACTTATAATTATTACGAGAAGGAATAATTATAGAAATCTTCGTTCCTATATCAGAAAATTTAATAGAAACACTACCGTTTTCCCTCATGTGAAAAATGGCGTTTATACCCCAATTTTTCATAATACACGAAACAGATTGAATGTGCTGGTTTATTAAAATATCATTTTGCCATGATGATTCTTCTACTTCAATTATTGAATTTTGAACATGAGTAACGTCTTTTGAACATTCCATTACTTTACTAAGTAATTCATTGTGGTCAAATAAATTTAATTGTTTCAGAAATTCAACCCGATAAACCGCTTTTTCAAGGATATTTATTGAGAGACATAACTCCGGTGACCATTCCGGCTTCAAAAAATACTTATTTCCAAAGGAAGAAATTATCAAGTCAAAATACAAAACATCCGAGCATACGTGATTTTCTAGAGTTTCAATAAAACATTTAGAGAGACGATCCCCCGGCCGAAGATACATTATGTGACTAGTAGATATTTTACTGAAGAAATCTTTGCTATAAATATTTAGGTCTCTTAAGTCAAATGGAATAAATTTTTCGGATTCGACTATCTGATGCAACCTTTTGTCAAATAAGCAAATCCATTTTTGAGAAGTCTGGAAAACTATTGAATCAACAGTTGATTGTGTATATTCTTGTTTTGGCTCATAAATTAAAACAAAGGTTATCGTCAAGTTTTCTGAATTTGAATTTGTATAATTAGTATAAATGTTTTCCTCAATGATTTCGGAGAAAAAAGGGCGTATTTTGCAACTTATTATTAATTTTTCAATAAAAATACGAAACAGCCAAAAAAGATAATTTAACATCTTTTATCTGCTTATGATAGGTAAAAATTCCTTGAATAGTTGATCAACAATGAGAACACGCAATAATATATTCTTATCCCCCCCTATCCCGCAATTAACGCTGAGTGTAGCCTCAAAATTTCTGTTAAGAAATTGTTGAACAACAAACTTAATATTCGCAACCCTTTCAAAATTTAATTCAGGTGTCTCAACTAAAACATTTTGACTATTTTTTGAAGAAATTTGACAATTCAAGACTCCTCCACCAGCATTATAAATAGTAATAAATCCTACTTTATCCTGATCATTGACATCAAATAATGCAAGGAAATTGCTTGGTGCCTCCAATAGTGGAGACTTTTCATTTTCGATCACATATCCCCCATACTTTGTAATTACAAATAATCTATATTCTAATTTGTCATATAAATTTGCCAAACTCACCTCTCCAAACAGACTAATCGAAATATAATCAACCATGTCAATATCCAAATCTATCAAATCCGAAGATTGGATATTCGAAATTGACCATTCCACTCTGGCTGGATTAGAAAATTTATTAAATTTAATAAAGGGAGAATTGATCGTTTGTTGAGTTACCGAATAAGAATGCTCACCTATCCTTAATGTGTAATTTTGTTGAGAAGGATCATAAATAAAACCCCATTCTCCTACAGTTTGATTATTTAGAAATGCATTACTACCCCCTGAACCATACAGAATATACGGAACTATAGATGACCGATCAATGCGAACTACAGGCGGAAATTGCCTTATCAGTCCATATACATGAGGGGACGCAAGAGATGTATTCGAGAATCCCTTTTTCGTGTACTCCACCCCAACATTTCTATAAATTGTTATAGTGTTTAGTTTTGAAACATCATTACAGCAATAATTAGGATTGCTATTTGTGTAAACTGATAAATTTTGGAAGGTATTTGTGTAAAACTGATTATTGTAATATATTACATGATTGATTGGATAACTTTTATTATCTCTGTCGTAAATTGGTAAACCCTTATTCTCACTAAAAATATTCGATCTCACCTCACCCTTCGCATCCAAAAAACGTTCATCCATAACTGCCATAAATAATGCTGCCCCATACGACACGTTAGGGTCAGCACCAATAGTAAATAGCTCATTACTGCTAAAAATATTGTCAAGAATGTCAATAACAGAACCCGAGCCATAAATCGCTCCCCCAAATTTTGATTTGTTCTTAATGAATTTCGAGAAAGTTATTGTTCCATATGAATTTTGAATAACTGATATTGCCCCTCCATTTGCAGATGAGTTTCCAAAAAATAGACTGTCGTTTATTTGAAAATTCGCCAAATCTAACATCACCGCCCCCCCATGCCCACCATCATCTCGTGAAAACAAACCTAAAAAGGCAGTATTCTCAATAACTACGTGGGCCCGATTTTCATCGGATGTTCCCATTCTAGAGACATTGTTATTCCCAAACAATCTATTCGCATCACCAGCCACATAAACTCCACCTGCGTCCTTTGCAAAAAAACTTTTATTATCCCCCTTAAAGATACTATCTTTGATAATCAGTCTTGCCGACGGACGGTTAATCTGGGCATCGAGTGAAGTATCATTCGATGTTGCTGAAATAGAGCCTCCAAAGTAACTTAAGCTTGCTTGATTTGACTCAAAGACAGAAGTATACACTTCTGTTTCTGATCTATATAATGATATTGCGCCGCCTATTTCTGCTTGATTATTTGTAAATACAGAATAATAAATGCTTGTTTTCGCATTGTCTTCTGTGTGAATTGCTCCCCCTTCATTAGGTGACGGCGTGTTTATGTTTGTTGCTTTCTTGGCTTTATTTAATTCAAACCTTGAATTTACAACTATAACATCCGTTAATGGATAATCCCATCTACCAATCGAATAAATCGCCCCTCCTGCAAAACCCGATTCATTCGAAAGAAATACCGAATCAGCAACACGGATCTTCGCGTCCCCCACATGAATAGCTCCTCCAGATGCTATATTTCGATGGCCGGCAATATTTGTCCTATTCCCATTAAATTCTGAGTTGACAATCCACCCCTTCGAACCACTTACAATTGCGATTGCTCCGCCATAGTTTTTGTCTATATTATTTGTAAAACGCGAGTTTAAGATATAAACTTTTGAGTTATTGGTAATAAACAAAGCCCCTCCACCTGCAGAGGGTTGTTCTCCCCGATTGTTAATAAAAGCACAATTAACGAAAGTAACTTTTGCACCATCAACTGTACCTGCACCACCATAACCATCAATCATGGAATAACTATTTTGGAAAGTCAGTCCTTCAAAAATCACCAATCCCGAATTATTATGTATATAAAGAATTCCTTTATTGCCCCCTATAGGTGGCTCAATCAACACATTTCCGCTTGAAGACTTAATTATAAAGTGTTTTGTGGAATTCTTTATCTCAATAAATTCACGATAAACTCCATCCGAGATTTCAATAATACCCCCATCCACTACTTGTTGAATGGCTTGATTGATAGTAATATTTTGGGGACCTGGCACCATCACTACCAAGGAATTTTGGTCTTCCATTCTTAAGTTTTTATTGGAAAATCCTGGAATAGAACTTATATTTGCAAATAACAAAGATAATGAAAATACGATACTAAACGATCGCATCCCCGAAACCATGTTGTAAAAGAATTTTTTTATCATCTTCATTTGCTATTTCCCGATAAAAATACTTTATGGCTGGTCTTAAGTATTGTTTGTAATGAATGTATCTAATTTTTGAATGAATCGATTTTTCTTTGAATAGCGCATCAATAAAACCATTATAATAAGAATAATCTAACACTTTCAAGAATAGATAATCTACAGTTTTGTTAGGGTAAGATTCAAAATAACTAATCAGGCGAATAGCGTTTTTCCACATTCGTTCTTCAAAATCCACAGAATAGGATTTTTGAGCAAACGGTAAATGCAACAGTAAATTAAACAATCTTTTTACTTGGGCATTCAAGACACAAATTGTACCGGGATGTTTTTTGATCAATAAATATGACATTACTCCACTTTTATATTGTCGTTTTGAAAAGCTCCATGAAGTATGATAATGATAATGATAACCCAAAATTTGTGGTTGATAGACAATCTCTAGCCCTTTCTTAGATAAACGGTATCCAAGCTCTACATCTTCAAAGGCTGCATAAATAAAGTCTGTATCAAACCATTTTGTTTCATAAAACAAAAAATCCCGCTTAACGGAAATATTACAGGTATAAAAGTGTCTAAAATCATAAGTATCACCCTCTTTCATGTAATAATAACTGAATTGTTGAGCTCCATTTCCATCAATATGTCTCATTAGGTTATTTGAGGGCATATCAGGCGGCCAAGTAACTTTACCAAGAACAGCTGTTGTTTCGTTTCTATACTTCTGATGAGCGATATAGTGGCCACTTACAAAGTTTCTCAAAGGTAATATATCGTCTCCCACAAAGATCAAAATTGGCGAGTCGGCCATGCTTATTCCAGTATTTCGAGCTGCAGCAGGGCCCATATTGGATTGATGTCTAAAAACCTTTAGGTCATAATTTTTCGGTTTGTAGCTCATTAACAAATCAAATGTATTATCAGACGAGGCATCATCTATGGCTATAACTTCAAACCTGGAATTAAATTCCTGATTATCATAAGCGGATAGAACTCGATTAAGATCATGCGCTCTGTTATAGCAGGGCATAATTACACTAATTTTATTCATCGTTATTAATTCTTGATTTTTGGAGAATCTTATTGATTAAGGATTGAAATAGCCTTTTTCCGTCAGTTACCTTACTCTGCTTTTCCTCATCTACAATTGTTTTAGTAATATATTTGATAATTGTTTTTCTCACATCATTTTCAGGGTGCAACAAGAGCTCAGCTAAATTATCATTTGTTGAGATTCCCAAACTCAATAGTGCAATTAGTGCTTTATCTGCCCCACCCACATAAATTGAATGAATAAGATTATTAATTCTTGAACCCTCAATCAGGTTAGTTTTTTCTAGATGAGATAAACTGGGTAAATGACGGGCAAGAGTCCAACATATCTCATAATACATCTCAGCTATATTCGTGCGAATAGTATTTGACGAATGTATCCGATATTTTAGTAATGGATGTGGATATAAAAATAAGTCAAAATATTTTATAGTCCGGAGTAAATAATCCCAATCGTGGGTGAATTTCAGATTAGTAAAGAAACCGACTTTTTCAAGAACAGATCTGGTGAAAATAAAATTTGAGGTAGTACTTACATAATTTTCTGTCAACAACGGCAGGTAAATGTTATCTTGTGCACGAAATGAATACTCAGGATGTTCAAGAGACCATGGTTCTAAGTTGTGGTGTCCCTCCTTAATGCCTAATGTTTTTCCCTTTTTATCAATAACCTCAATGTAGCTACAAAATAACCCAATGCTTTTATCTTGCAAGAATACTTCTTTAGCTACGTTTAACCTTCCTGAACAATATAAATCATCCGAGTTTAAGATAGCAATATATTTTCCTTTAGCTAAACTTAGACCAATATTAAGCGCCGCATGAGCCCCTTTATTTTGTTGTGTGTATAAAGTCATTCGCTTATCGTTTATTTTTCTTAACAATTCAACAGAGTTATCTGTTGAGCCGTCATCGACAACAATTAACTCAAGGTCAACATCTTGACCAAATAATACACTATTCACAGCCTCAATAATATAACTTGAATGATTGTAAGAGGGAATAATGACAGAAAACTCAGTCATTTCTCTCCCAAAAACGCTTTTTTATACTTTTCAGCCATTAATTTTATCGAGTAATTCTGCTTAACCGCTTCCCTGAGTTTTTCTTTATTAGGTGGATTATCTATTACTCGCTGAATCCCTTCTAGTAATTTATCTATTTGCCCGGGTTCAGCTTCTGCAATCCCCCCACCAGTTGCTAACAGCACCTCTTTTATATTCCCAACATCTGTAGACACAACGGGAACACCCATAGATAGCGATTCTAGAACAACCATTGGCATTCCCTCATACTCTGATGTCAAGACAATTACATCAGATATAGCAAAAATGTCCCGACTGGGCGAATAGAAAGTTCTATGATGGATATTTTTTAACCCTTTCATTATGATTTCCCCATTAACTGATTCAGATAAAACACCATCCCCAACCATTAGAAAATAATAATTGAGTCCCTTTAGATTAGCTCTTCTTGATAATTCGACAAAATCCAGCGGCCGTTTTTGAGGATGAATCCTCCCGATAAAAGTTACCACTTTCAAATCTAAAGGAATGCCTAATCGTGTTTTTATTTCCTTTAACTTTTCTTTATTGTAATAGGCTGGATTATAAAAATCAGTATTTACTCCATTCTCAATATAGTAAATTGAGTGAGGTAGAACACCCTTCTCTATATACGCATCAACGATTTTTTTATTAATTGCAATGTGTGAATCAAGTGCCCTAACTATCTCCTTAGAATACCAATTTATCCAACCAGCCTCATGATCATAAACTTGATTTATGATTCTTAATTTTGGATGTTTTTTTGAAATCGATATGATGTTTTCATAAATCCAAATACTACCATTTGCTATATAAAGTATATTAACATGAAATTTCTCAATAAGGTAATTTAAAACCTGGAGATACAAGGATTGATCAATAAAATCTGGAAAGGTATAAATAAATGGTGTAATTTGACGAAATTCATCTATTGTTGTTCCCAACTCAGCTTTGTGAAACTCTTGGGTTGCAATAACAAAAATAAAATCGTCCTTAAGATGACTCATCATCTCAAGGGAAATTCTTTCAACCCCTCCTACTGCAAGAAAAGGTTGAATCATTAATACAACAGGTTTTTCACTATTATTTATTGAAGATGAGATGTAGACAGTATTTTTATCACGAACTTTTTTGAGTCTCTCAAGATTATTGAACTGCCCAATAATATACTTCGTGATAGGTTCATAATGAATGCTTGCCTCATTTACTATTACATCAAATGGAACATTCGCCTCTGTATCAGGTATATTCACTGGTTGAATAATTAATTTTCCTACTCCTTGAAACGTCATTGTTAAATTTTGGTCTTGAGTTTTTGTTATTTCTTCAATTACCTCTTTATTAAGAACCATACGAAAGTATGGCAATTCAGGACTACCTGGAAATAAACCCCTCTCAAGTTTTTCTGAAAATAAACTTGTATAACCCAATTGATTAATCGTATAGGGTAAATTCTCAACCTCTAACGCGATCAAATTAGTTTCTAAAAAAGTTGGAGGCATTGAAAGAAGATCAAAATAACCTATCACTACATATTTTGTCTTTATAGATTTCAGAACATCTTTCCAAGAATTAACATTCTCGATTAGAATATTATTTGATCCAAAGTATTCTAAAATTGCGAGTTTTTTATCCCACAGAACAACATCTGCAACAACGGTTTGCCTAGATAACCACTCTTTTACCTGCTCAATATTAGGAAAAGGAATTTTATCATTTGCAGGAACAAGAATGGTAACAAAATTTTCGTCATCTTTTATTTTTGGAATTATTTGAACCGATACATTTTGCTCTTTTTTTCCAGAAAACAATATCTGTCTCCTTTTCTTAAGCAAGAAACTTTTAGTTTTAGCAAAGATTTTATCAAAAATACTCCCTTGAGGAAATATCTTAAAGCGCATAATTGACAATCTTTCCAGGATCCTCCAAGTGATTGAGTTCTTTATCGATTGTATTTGTGATTCTTTTTCTTTAATCAATAGGTCTTTATTTTCAATCAACTTGATTAATTCTGATTTTTTCCTTTTTTCGTTCTCAAGAGATTGTTCATCTTTTTTATACCAAAACTCTGTAATCTTTATAACTTCTAAAATTTTTTTCTCTAGCTGATCGCTTTTTTTGTTTTGTAAAATCTTCTCAAAGGCATCTTCCCATGCTTTAGCTCGCTCTTCAGTAAGCACATAATTATCCTTAACAAACCTTAATGCATTTATTCCAATCTCATACCGAATAATCGGGTTTTCAATTAACTTTCTGATGTAATATTCCCATTCATCCAAGGAGCTCGCTAAAAATCCATTTACCTCATTTGTTACGCAAGAGTAAGGTGGCAAGTTGGTATAAACACCAGGCACACCTAGAGTACTATATTCAAGATATTTTAGAGAACTTTTAGATCGGTTAAAGTCACAATCAACAAGTGGGGCAATAAACAAATCAGTAGATTGAGACAAGAACCACTTAACAAACAATTTATAGTCGGAGAGCGCGACGTCAATATAGATTGAATTACGAGCTTTTTCTAAATCTCCGGGTGGTCTACATCCCCAAAAAGAAAGCTCTACCTTAGATGCATATTTTTGGCTAATCTTGTATAGAACTGGTTTTATCATTTCTAGATCTGCAAAATGAGAAGCAGATCCCATAAATGTTATTTTTACAGGATATTCATTTTTTATAATTTGCGGGGGAAATCTAAATTCCCAAATTTCTGGAATTATATAATTTGGCAAAATAAAAATATTTTCCGAGAATCCTTGAAGATAGGATTTCAGCATAGGATTACTACAAATAATGGCATCAGAATTAATAATAGCCTCAAGAATTCGATATCTAGCTGGTTTATAACGTTTTAAATCAGGATGAAATTCGGGTAAATCCAGCAATAGATCATCAATTTCATAAATTACAGGTTTATTAAATTTTTTTGCCTTCTCAAAAACCTTACAATAATCTTTATAATGAGCCGGGAAATCTCTTTGAATGACCACTAAATCAACTTGTTCAATTATCTCATCCTTTACTACAATTTTATCCGCCGCCCAATGATTGCCTCGCAAAACTTCAATACCAATTTTTTGTAAGGGTGCCTCAACCCGAATGGTTGGACATACATGCTCCCATTTATCAGCAGTAAAAAATCCTACTTTCAATTTAGGATTCCTCCTCAAAATAATTTTTTATTTTCAACACCCACACACCATCTTGGTGATAAACAGGCTCGTAAAGCCCACTTGCTATCATTTCTGAAGGGTTCATCACAACATTTCCGGGGTAATTAACCCTTCCACGTTTTTGACCGATATAAGCGAATTCTATCCCTCTTTGTCTCAGTTCGTCAACAACTTCTGGTGCAGTGTATCCTTTTTCTTCTGCTCAGTTGCAAAGATTGATTGAATGTGGTAAACATAGGTCATGAAAACTCGAGAAAGCCGTTACGTCAAGGTTGCCCGGATTGCTTATCACTTGACCCAAGAGGTGCTGCCTCGGTACTCGCACCCGAAAAGCCCACATCATTTTACATTCCCTCAATTGGCAGCCTGTGTGTTGCTGATGTACTACCTGGACTTGAGCTACCGGGACATGGAAGAGTGGTTGTTGGCCAGTGATCAAATCTGCCAGGTGCTGGAGCTGCCGCGAGTCTCCGATCACACTACCTTGCAGCGTACCTACAAGAAGCTGCACATGCTGGACTTTGAGAAGATGAAGAACCGGTTGCTGGATGAAAACGGGGTGAATGAAGATAGTGTGGCTGCGGACAGTACTGGCTTTTCGCCGGGACAGGCCAGCCTGTATTACCAAACCCGCATGGGACGCCTCTATCAGCGATGGGTCAAAGGGGTGTATGCGGTCGGCACGGCTTCTCAGTTCATCCTTGCCTGGCGTTCGGGCTGGGGGCCAGGTAGCGACGCGGCGTATCTGACTGGGTTGCGGCGAGATGCCCGCCGGTATGGACGTTGTCAAGGCAAGCGCAAAGCCTGGGTGATGATGGCGGATGCGGGCTTTGATGGCCAAACCGTTCGAGATGACGATTTGATCCCGCCCGTTCGACGTGGCGGTAACCTGCTGAACCCTGAGCGCAAGGCGCGCGCCGATCTGGTTTCTCAAGCCCGCTTGGATGGTCTGTTTGGTCAACGTTGGAAGACCGAAACGGTCAACTCGGTGATCAAACGCAAGTTTGGTGACACCATCCGTTTTCGGAAGCGCAGCCTGCAGCGGCGGGAGCCGATCATCAAAGGGTTGGTCTACAATATCCATCTCTAACTGTGCCAGGTTTTTTCAATCTTTGCAACAGAGCAACTCTTTATAGAAAAATCTTTTATCTCTTAATGATTTTATCGTACAAGCGACCCATCTTGCTATTATTTGGAAATAATCTTAACCTGATGCGTCCCAGAAGCATCAACACTTTCCAAGAGGTACTATTAACAATGTTGTTATAAGCATTATCCCTTTCTCTTAATATCGTTTCTAACTTCTCAATTTGCGAATTAAGATCAAACAATTGATTTGACAAACGAGACAATTCTTCTTTATATTTCAATAATTGTTCACGTTGGGCAATGTTTTCCTGTAAATATAAGAAATACTTTTTTTCATAATTTTTTACAATATATGGAAGTGTCAGGTCGTTTTTGCGGTATAACACTGCCCAAGGAGTAATAATAGTTGCGTCAAAATCCCAGTCACGAACAAAACCATGTTTTGCAAATTGTTCGGACCAATAATCAACTGGATTTACGTTCAAATGAGTAGATTCTGAATAATCAAATGGACTGGATGAAAACAAAACCATTTGAGTATGTCTACAAAAATTTTCAATAGCTCTTAAAGCTTCATTTTTAGGTAAATGTTCTAACACCTCAATGCATGCAATTAGGTCGTAATCACGGTTGAATTCCTCAGAAACAGACCCAACCCAACAATAAGGTCTTATACTTTCGTGAACCTGAGAAATAGCAAATTCAGAAATGTCGATTCCATATGCTTCAATCCCGTACCCTCTGAGCTTTTCCACCAAAAATCCCATTGCACAACCCGCATCTAAGACAGAGGATGGATTTAAATCTGTCTTGATTATTTGAGCAATTTTTCCAAAAAAATTCAACCAATGATCATTACGTTCGTAGGGTATTCCACAATCATGTTGATAATAATATTGATCAAAATATTTAGACAACATTATATGATATCCTCCAAAATTGCGCTCGGGAATTAATGACTTTCGTCATTTATCGTTTATAATATTTTTTTAGGTTTATGAAAGCCACAAGTGCACTCGAATTATACTACGACAGTGCCTCTCGCGGTTCTCCACCGTTGGAAGAACTGCGCGAAGTAATTCATTATCGAAACCTTATATTACAACTTACCCGTCGCGATGTAATGACACGTTATAAACGCTCGGTGTTGGGCATAGCATGGACAATGCTCAATCCTTTGGGCATGATGGTTGTTCTGACGATTGCTTTTTCGCACATTTTTCGCTTTGAAACCGAATATGGCTACCCCGCTTATGTATTGAGTGGTTTACTCGCCTGGAACTTTTTCTCACAAACCACTACGGCCGCGATGGTTAATCTGGTTTGGGGAGGTGGACTACTCCATCGAATTTACATCCCGCGCACCTCATTTGCACTTGCAGCCATTGCAACGGGCCTGGTCAATTTGACATTAGCTCTCATTCCGCTTGTATTCATTAATTTGATAACCGGTGTCCCAATTCGAGCAGCTATTTTATTCTTACCAATTCCCATGTTATTGATTGCTGCTTTCGCATTGGGAGTTGGATTATTGATCTCAACTTTTGCCGTTTATTATCCAGACGTTGCAGAGATGTATGGCATTGCTTTGTATGGATGGATGTACCTGACTCCCGTGATTTACCCCGTAAATATTCTGCCCGAATCAATCCGATTCTGGATTACTCTTCTCAATCCGATGTATTATTTTTTAGAAATTTACCGAGCACCAATATACTATGGGAGACTTCCAACTCTAGACCTTTTGATCCCAGCGATAATTATTGCTTTAGTTACTCTACTGGTTGGCTGGATAGTTTTTACCAATAAATCAGATGAATTTTCTTACCGAATATGAGTTTCCTTTCTGTACTATGAACAATGATTTACCAGTTATTAAGTTAGAACATGTTTCAGTTCGTTACCGTACCCCTGCCGAACGGTACAGCACATTTAAAGAGTTCGCCATCCGCTGGCTTCAGGGCAAAGTTCGCAGCAATTCATTTTGGGCATTGCGAAATGTTTCATTTGAGATCCATAAAGGAGAAGTTTTTGGGATCATTGGTCAAAATGGTGCCGGAAAAAGTACATTATTAAAACTTGTTTCGCGAGTCATGCGACCGACCGAGGGAAGGGTAATTGTTATTGGGCGTGTCGTTCCTCTGCTGGAATTAGGAGCAGGTTTTCACCCGGAATTGACCGGAAGGGAAAACATTTTCCTGAATGGGTCAATTTTAGGGTTTACCAGAAAAGAGATGGAAGCAAAATTTCAGCGCATTGTGGAATTCTCTGAACTTCATGAATTCATAGAAGCTCCATTGCGCACCTACTCCTCCGGGATGTGGGCAAGGTTAGGTTTTGCGGTTGCAATTGATGCCGAACCGGATATATTAATCCTGGATGAAATTCTTTCCGTGGGAGATGAAGCCTTCCAGCGCAAATGCTTGGCTCGAATTGAAGAATTTCGAAAACAAGGGGCAACCATTGTTCTTGTATCCCATAACACCCATCAAATTGAGCAAATGTGCCAGAGGGCAGCATGGTTAGCCCATGGTCAACTTCAAGCCATCGGCACTGCCAGTGAAGTAGTAAAGTCCTATCGCGAAAACCAACACATCAATTAATCACCATGAGCTTCCAACCTCTCATTGGAATAATATCCGGTGTCCAGGGTGATACACGACGATATCGCGCCTTTCATCTATGGCAGCAATTAAGAATTGCGGGGTTAAACGCAACCATATCGCACCTGAATTTAGAGACGGCTATCTCAATTTTCGAACAATCAAACATTTTGATTTTACAGCGAGTAAGCTGGGACTCTTTTGTAGAAAAAATAATAAAAACAGCAAAACAAAGAAAAATCCTCGTACTTGCTGATGTTGATGACCTAGTCTTTCTGCCAGATTCTTACCGGTGGATTGACTCACCCGATTTTTCAGATTCCATCCGCTTGCGGTTATACCAGCAGACTCTGTCCAGAAATCGAATTACACTTGAACATTGTGATGGCGTGCTGACATCCACCGAATTTCTTGCAGAGCAAGTTAGACAAATTCAAAAACCTGTTTGGGTACATCGCAATGGTTTTAGTCTTGAAATGGCACACTTTTCCGATAAGGCTCGGATAGGAACAAAGACCATTGATAAACGGATAATTCTCGGTTATGCTAGTGGAACGCCCACACACGACCAGGATTTTGCAATCATTCAACCAATTTTGCGCAAACTCCTTAAACGTCATCCTACAGTTCGCCTGCACCTTGCCGGATATCTGAACAATCAGTACGATTGGGATGATACCGCTGAACAAGTTCAACGAATTCCTTTTGTTCCATGGCAAAAATTACCCGAAGTACTTTCTACTTTTTCGATCAACCTTGCTCCTCTTCGATTGGATAACCCATTCTCTCAATCTAAAAGCGAAATCAAGTTCATCGAAGCCGCCCTTTTAGGAGTTCCCACTATTGCAAGCCCTACGCAGGCATATCAACATGCCATCACATCTGGATTAAATGGTTTTCTCGCCAGTTCTTTAGAGGAATGGGAAGAAATCCTCGAAAATCTGATCAATAATGCTGAAACTCGCAATGTCATTGGTCAATCAGCAAGAAACTATGTGTTAGAAAATTATTCACCCACAAAACGGGCTGTGCAAATTGTGGCAATTCTAAATTCCTGTGTCCAACAACTTAATCCCGATATCGGTTTCTTCTCCTCCAACATCTCTGAGGAGGTTACAAAAAACCCAACCAGATTTTTTGTTCCCTCCAATCTTGAAAAACACCCCACCCTGTTTGAGAGAGGTCTTTATTCAATTCGAGTTAAAGGAGTTCTTGTGTTGGCACAAGAAATGTGGGTTTTCTTCAGGCGCTTATTATCACCAATTTTTCCATTCAGGTAAAACTTTTTGATGAGTGTCCCAGATATCTCAATTTGTATCGTCAATCTTAATGCAAAGGATTACCTGAGAAACTGCCTTAAGAACATTCCCCAGGCTGCTGAAAGATTAACTTGGGAAACCATCGTAGTTGATAACGGCTCAACTGATGGTTCGGTCTTGATGATTCGTCAAGAATTTCCGCATATTTTGTTAATCGCCAATCCCGAGAACTTAGGATACACTCGTCCAATGAATCAAGCCTTGCAGAGCGCGAGAGGTAGATACCTGGTACAACTTAATCCAGACACGATTCCTAAACCAGGCGCTTTTTTACACCTTTTCAATTTTATGGAGAATAACCTACAAGCGGGAATTTGTACTCCCAAAGTACTCAATCGAGATGGAAGCCTTCAATATCAATGCCGTCGCAGCGCTGCCCGTCCATGGGACACCATTACCTACTTTAGCGGTTTATCACGCCTTTTCCCGAAAAGCCCTTTCTTTTCCAAATACCTGATGACCTATCTGGCCGATGATAAGATAGCCGAAGTTGAAGCCGTATCCGGCTCTTGCATGTTCATTCGGAGAGAAGTTATTGATCAAATCGGATACTTGGATGAACAATTTTTTGCTTATCAAGAAGATGCCGACTTTTGTTTCAGGGCTCGCCGAGCTGGATGGAAAATCTATTACGTCCCAACTGCAGAAATTACCCATTTTGGCGGACATGGGGGATCAAAAACTCAACCCTACCGCGCTATCTATGAATGGCATCGAAGTTACTTTTTGTATTACAGAAAACATCTTGCAAAAGATTATTTCTTTCTGATTAATTGGTTTATGTATCTCGCCATGGGTGGAAAGTTAATATTCAGTCTTTTGAAAGCATTTTTCTCGAGAAACAAGATAGTTGGAACACCTAAACCTTGATATCAACGAATGGAATTTTCATCTCTCGCCAGGTCCAGCGTTTCAACTGCATGACGCAGATGTGGGATGACAATACTGCCCCCGACAATCAGGGCAACATTGAAAGCCTCATATAATTCTTCATCCTTCCACCCAGCCCGAACGCATTGCAGGATGTGATAATCAATGCAATCGTTGCAACGCAGTACCATCGAAGCCACCAAACCGAGTAATTCTTTGGTTTTACCATCCAGCGCACCATCATGATACGCCGCCGTATCCAGATTAAAAAACCGCTTGATGCCTAAATGATCTATACTCAAAATACGCTCATTCATCCGCTGACGATAGGCTTGAAATTCATCCAGACGATTGCTCATAGCAACTCTCCAAAATGGTCTGATTATGGCTATTGCACGCGGCTCGGATCAGCCACATACTCCCACCAGTTCCACGAAATGCCATTGGACTGGCCGCTGAGATGGGGAAACAGGCTCAGCCACCAGATATGGTGCTGGCGAATCTCCCCGTTGCCCCACTCGGCACAGTTGATCATTACCGGCGGATCGGAAAGGTCGGGGAATTTGAGCCAGTTTCGGCAGCGACAAGGGACAAAAGCCGTATTTCCCCAGTCGTAATCGGTCTGAGAATTGGGTGCAAAGTGAACCGTACCGCACTCGGCCTGACCGGGATAAAGTTTGTCATAGCGGGTAAACCGCTCCCATAAATTGGCATTACCGCTGGTGTATCGAAAAACACGGCCAAGCACAAACTCCGCCCGGTGACCAAAGGCTTCCAGCATTTCACCTACCCCGCGCTGATAATTAAAACCCATGATGATGAACGAACGCTGGATGCCGGTCATCGGCAAGGGCGGCGCATTGACAAAGAAAGCAGCCGGTCCAACCATGACCGACTCGTAAAAGCCGGCATAGGGCATACCGAATAGCCACACTTCATCTATAACGCCGGTGTTAATTTTGCCAGCAATATTGAAATCAATGATAATTTTCGTGTAATCGGCAAGGTCTGGCTGATGGAAACCCGATTGGGTCTGCCAGGCTTGCAAGTAATCATTTAGCGAATATACAAAACCATCTTTCTTGTTCGGAAAACCATCTACCAGGATTTTTTCAACGATCTGATAAGAGAGATAACCATGAGAACAGGTTTGCAGGTCCTGGATATACTGATTGGTCAGCGCATCCCAATCATACCAGTTCAAAAAGCGGCTCAAACGTTGGTTGCCAACGTCCGGTACAAGTGGATCGAAACCGATCAGCATCACTCTGCGAGTAATTGGTTGGGGTAAAACGCCTTGCGGTTGAGGAGGAACTGGCAAAGAAGGTGGAGAAATTATTCGAAGAAACCATTCTCGGAGGACATGGAGTATGTTCACATCAATAGTATATCAAGAAATAAGAGCTGGATTGTACTCTTAATTTCCAGCTCTTATTTCTTATCTAAAAACAACTATTGGTTCAAAAAAACATAAGTCGGTCGGCTGAATCTTATCGTATCTGTAACCGCTTGCTCATTACCGAACAAGTCAATTGCTTTCTTAAACTTTGACGGAATTGGTATCGAATATTCCATTCCGTATTGTTGACCAGTCGGTATAAGCAGCCAGGTTAGTTCGTTACCTTTGCGAAAGATGAACCTCGTGTAACCAATGTTATCATCTCGGGAAAGGAATTGTGCTTGATGCAGGAATCCTGTCATTGTCTTAAGTGCCTGGAGTGCCTTCGTTTCACTTCCATCACGGCGAATTAATTCAGAACCTTTCCAGCCCTCAATTGAATACCAGGTAACTGCTTTCAGATCTTGAGACCATCCATTCGCATATACCCATACCAGATAATCTGCTTTATAGTCCTCAAAACTTTCATAATCATCTGGGGCTTCAGGGCGATCCAACAAATATGCTTCAGAATGAATAATGGGTTTATTAACTCCGTATTTCAGCATTAAGTCTCGAAGATAGTTAATTTTGCCATTTACCAATCCACCCCGCTCGACTTTCCAACGCCAATTATTCATTTCAGTCCAGACAGGGTTCTGCCCGGCTACGAAGGATGGGCCAGAATTAAACATTACTATATCAAAAGATTCTTTTGCCTCTTGCAAGATTCCTTCAAAGAAATTGGCGGATGATCTCCAATTTGTTTCGGCACAGTAATCCTGAGGGTTTGGATCGCGAGGATCACAGGTCATCATCAAAGAACCAATCAACAATTGAGCATTTGGATTGATATTCTTTAGTATGGGATAAACTTTGGTTAACATCTCGCCATAACGGTTCCCCGAATAATCGTTGGTGCTCTCTGCCCAACAGCCATTATTATTTCCGCTATCTGTTTCCTTAACAAATTGATCTGGTTCATTCCAAATTTGGTAATACTTCACATTAAATGGTGGAACACTATAACGGCGCACAGCCTCACCGACAAATGCTGCAAATGCATCAAGTTCCTCATCTTTGATTGGACCACAAAGTGAGCCCGGATACTCTCTAGCCCAAACTGGAGCAGTCTGCATCAATAAAATCACATCTAATCTATTGGCGGATGCCTCCATAATCAATTCTTCGACTCTTGCTGCTTTATCCCAATCATAGCGACCCTTAGTTGATTCAATATCAGACCACCATAATTGTGTATTGAGACGGAGAAATCTAACTCCCGTGTTCGCAATTTGCTGTAGATAAGAATTGCCATCAACTCCAATAATGGACCTATCAGGATAATTGTTGGTTACAACAGGTAAATAGAGAGTGGGTGTAGAAAATTGAGAGGTAGCATTACTTCCAATGGTCGCCGAACAAGTAGTTAAGGTTAAGGTGATCACAAAAATCCAAATTAGAGATCGCAATTTGTTCATTTTTTAAGACCTCCTTATCTCGGGTTAACGATACCAATATTTCCAAATAGTAAACCAAGCCCAAAAATTATAACCAAGAAAAACCGCAACAAACCCCACTAACAAATACCCACTGTTTTTTGAACGTTTAAGTATCCTCTCCATTAAAACCGCCCAACCTGTGCAAAGGAAAAAACCAGCCGTGAAGATATTTGGAAAAAAATACCTTGCTTGGGGTAAGAGCAAATAATAATTGTGCCAGTCTCCCGCAAAACGATACAGAGTATACAAAAGCCCTGCAATGATAAGCATTAACAAGTAAAGGACTGCACTCCAATTTTTCCGATGCCAATAAGTAAAAAGTGCAATCCCATTACCCAAAAATGCTAGAAAAACAGGAACGACAAAAATCCGATAAGGTCTTTCGCCAGCCAATGGCAGTGTTCCCCAATTGAATCGCCCCCAGAAAGTTCGATACAAATAGAACATAGCATCTCGAAAATAAACGTAGCTTGTCGGAGGATCAACTATTGCAAAGATATCTGCTGAAGTGAAGCGAAAAGTTTGAGAAAGTAGTTTTTGGAACCAATATCGAAATGGAAACCACTTTTCTTCTCCAGACGGATTACGAATGAGGTTTTCCGATTCAAAACCATCCCAATTGACCCGCTGACAGTTATCCTTAGTGCTGGGTGGATTGGAGACACGATGATCCCCCGGAATTAGGACAAAACAGTCCCAATATATCTTGATGTTGTCATTTACATCGCCTATATCCACTCTCAAAACTGCGGTTCTGAAATCTTGTGGAGCGGATGTTGAAACAGCCAGGAAAACGGGCTTCTGGGAAATTGTAACTTTTTCTACAGGCAGTAAATTCTCGCCATTAAATTCGAGGCGGAAAAATGGAATCTCTGTAATTTCATTGGCCCATATCCATACTCCTGCTGTAATTTTCTGTGTAGCCAAATGGGTCTCCTCAAGCAATTGATTTTTATCAATAACCTGATAGAATCCCCGATTTTCTCTGTCAGTTACCAAGACATAATTTCCATCCACCGCCTTTTCCATTAAAGCATGTTGAACATCCCTTCTTTTCTGATAGTAAAAGGCAGGGATAGATTTGGAAACATCAAAAACAAAAAAAATACTCGCAGCCAAAACGATGAGCAATCCTCCCCATACCCATTTTTGACGACGGTGAAATGTGCTCAAAAATAGCGCAAGAATTCCAAAAGGTAATGCCAGCCAGGCAGTTGTTTTCGACAACACACACAAGACTATTGCAAAAGGCAAGCCTAACCAGTTTTTCCAATCGGCACCCCTAATAATACCTCTGATTGCCATCCAGATAAAAAAAGTCATTGATACTACCGCTGCCGAGTCATCATTGATGGCTGTCATTCGATAAACAAGTTGAGGAAGGAGTGCGACGAAGGCTGTTAACATCCAGGTGAGGAGATGTTTCCCAAAAAGAAGTTGACTTGCCCGGTAAGTGAAATAAACAGTTCCAACCAACAACAATAAGGACATAAAGCGAGCAATATAAAATTGCGTAAGAAGATCAGTCCCTTTCAACAGGCGCAAAGGCAAGGACGCCCAAAAATAATATAATGGCGGTGCCCCCAGTTGAGAAACTCCGATGTCCGCCGGGGGCGAAATCGTCATTAAATCCGGCAAAATGCCGGAAGATATAAAAAAACGGGATTCAACCATTGAAGCCAAAATTTCTCTACGAATTTCCGGATTAAAATCCCCCTTTTCCGGCCAGTGTTCAAGATTTGCCCCCAGCCAAACATATTCAAATTGCGTGGGCTCATCATTTTGCTGCCACGGGGGCAGTAAAAAAAGATAAACCAACCCAACTAAAAGAGTTAAAACCAAAAACCGCTCAATTGTAAATACGTTCTTTTTTACATCTTGCTCAATTTGGTTCACTTTTCAATACGCTCCCTTACGCCGAAGGACCGCCAGTAAGGTTTTAAACAGAATTAGTATATCCAGCCAAAGCGAGTAATTTTGGACATAGTATAAATCATCTTCGGTGTGCTGATGCATGGGTTTGTCGCTGCGCCCGTTGACCTGCCACCAGCCGGTAATGCCCTGCGGTACAGCAAACCGCCGTCGCTGCCATAATTCATATTGCTCGACCAAATGCGGTAATTCGGGTCGAGGACCGACCAGGCTCATCTCGCCCTTGAGAACATTGAATAATTGCGGCAATTCATCCAGGCTGGTGCGCCGCAGAAAGCGCCCAACCTTCGTCACTCGCGGGTCCGGTTTTCGTTTATCCTGGATAATTCGTCCCTTTTCATCCACTGTTTCAATCACATGCCGCATCTGATCTGCATTTTGCACCATGCTGCGGAACTTGAGCATTTGAAACAGTTTGCCATTTTCTCCAACCCGCGTTTGATGAAAAATAACCGGGCCGGGACTGTCCAGTTTAATGGCAATGGCAATAACCCCCATCACAGGCAGTACAAACGGTAAAAGCAAAAAAGTTACCGTCAGATCGAAAATGCGCTTAACTAAACGTTGATAATCATCCAGCGCCGGCGCGCGTAAATCAATCAGGGGAATCCCGGCCATTTCCTCAACCCGGGCGCGGTGCAATGCAAGGGTGTAGTAATCCGGCGCTACCCACACCCGCACCGGCAGCTCGTGCAGCTGACTCACCAGAGCATTGATTCGACTCCACACCCGCGACGGCAAGGCAATGATTACATCCTCAATGTTTTCTCGCCGAATCACCGAAACTGCCTGATCAATTTTGTCCAACACCAACGGCAATTTCAGTTTAAGGGGATCATCATCCAAAAAACCAGCCAATTCGAGACCATTTTCTTCAAACTTGCGGATTTGTTCGGCAATTTTTCGCCCTACCGGCCCTGCTCCCAGAATCAGTACCCGCCGGCGAGCAGCACCATTTTCATGAGCCCGCAGACGAAACAAGAGCCGGTAGAAAAGGCGCACACCCACCAGCAACCCAAAAGAAACCACCGCAAATGTGAGAAACAGCACCCGCGAATACTCACGGAAACTGAGATACAAAAAGCCGGCTAACGCAACCGTCGCCAGTACGGAAGCGCTGGTCAGGCTGGTGAGTTCATCCACTACCCGAAAGTTGCGCCGTCCGTCATATACGGAGAACAACAGCAGCATCAAAACCCACACCACGGCAAAAACGGGGTAAAGAAGAACCTCGATTTGTGGAGCCCGGGGCAGGGGACGCGCAAATGAAAACCACTCGTCCATGAAGGGGCGCAGGATGACAGCCAGCCGCAATGCCAGCATGACCAGGCCAGCATCCACCAGCATGGAAAAGATGGCAAAGTCCACTGAAAATCGGCGCAGCATACTTTACTACTCCTTGACAACAATATATGACTTTGGAAAAATAAAGCGCTCCGTATATATTCGTGTTGCATCTGGAAAAAGCTTATATAAATCGGACTTTTTCAATAATTGAGCACTCTTAACAATTTCTAGTGCCTCTTTCCTATTTGTAGCCTTTCTCCAATGACCAATTGAATAGCTCATGATAATTCTAACTCGAAGCCAAATAGGAAACCAATGAAAAAATGGGAACATTGCATGTGGTTCTATTGGAAAATAAAAGCTAGGGGTCTGGACAAAATATTTCTGCCCTACCCTTGCAATTTCTCGTGCAAAAAGTTTCATGTCCTCAAAATCACCGACATGCTCAATCACACTATTAGAATGACAAATATCAAAGGTTTTATCTGGAAATTGGAGAAAACGGCCATCACCTCGAACCTGCACAAATACATCACTCTCTAATTTTTCATTTGATGCTTCTATATTTAGTAAGGTAATCTTTACACATTTCTCTCTAAGCCATTCTAACGGGATTATATTCCAATAACTCCTTCTTCCACCCACATCTAAAATAGTGATGTGTGAGGCTGTTTTCAAATTATTCGCAATTAAATTTTTAAGGATTTCACTGCGTCTTTTCCTGAATCTGGAACCTATAGAATTAGGATTGTCATAATTAGAAATTTTTTTTGCAAGATTCTTGCTAATGTTCATTGATTACCTCAAACGAAAAATTATGTTTATTTTCGGTTTTATCTCTTATACCATTCTTTTTTGGTTTTACAATCTTAACTTTTTAGATATATCATTTATAGCTAATGGCAACAGCGCCCACGGTTCGACCAGATAGCGTTTGGCTAGCCGGCGCGGTTCGCTGAGCAGCCGGTACAACCACTCCAAACCTACTCGCCCCATCCAACGCGGCGGTGTAGGTACAACCCCGGCAATGTAATCAAAACAAGCTCCCGCAGTTAGAATAACATTGGCAGAAACCTTTTCCAAATTATCCACCACCCAGTGTTCCTGCTTTGGCATCCCCATCCCCACCATGAGAATATTTGGCTGGAAGTCACGAATTTTATTCAACACGGCCTTGTTTTCTTCTTCTTCCATAAAATACCCATGGTGGGTTTGGATTTGCAAATTGGGGTAATGAGATCGAAGAATTACGACAGCCTGTTCTGCCACGCCCGGTTTACCGCCCAAGTAAAAAACACGAAAGCTCTTGCTTTCCGCAAGGGCCATCAACGGGTGAATCCAATCCACATAGGTCACCCGCTGATCAGGTTTCAACGGGTGACCCAACAATCTACCCCATATCACCAACGGCATTCCATCTATATGAATGTAATCGGCTTTTTGATAAAAAACCTTCATCTTATCATCACGATGATAAAGATAAATACTGTGGAGATTATGATTCGCAACCAAAATATTCTCCCCATTATTTATTGCCCCACTCACCAGATGATTCAATTCTCCGATGCTTAATGTATCAACTTTTACGCCGAGCAGGGTAAGCCGTTCCATATTTTCTCCGCAGTATTTCTTCAATCTTTGGAAGTATATCCTTAATTCGCGACTGCCAGCTATGATGAGATACAACAAGTTCCCGCGCCGTTTCGCCTATTTTCTGCCAGTTTTCTCTCACTTGATAAGCGCTTCTTAAGGCGTTTTTGAGGCTTTCTTTGTTTCCAGACTCAAAAAGAAATCCTGTTTCACCATCTCGAATCAAAAAAGCAGAGTCCTCAAAAGAATCCGAGGCAATTACAGGTTTTGCCATGGCCATATATTCGTAAATCTTGGAGGGTGAGCCATACATCACGCCTGCACCCAGCGGCTTCTGACCTGAAAAAGTCAGGTCAAATCCCTGAATATACGAAGGAACTTCAGAAAACGGAACTCTGCCGGTAAAAGAAACGCGACCTGAAACCCCCAGTTTTTCTGCCAGCCCTTCCCAGGTTGAACGAAACGCCCCATCACCAACCAACACAACAGAATATTCGATGCCTTCTTCAAGTAATTCCGCAACAGCTTCTATCAGTGTATCAACAGCCTGCCAACCAACAAACGTACCCACAAAACCAATTGTAGGGGATCGCCATATATTTTTTGCTTGAACCTTTTGGGGGTTAAATCTTTGCGTATCTACGGCTACCGGGACAACGATTGTTTTCTGACGATCTACTTCAAGTTTTTCCGCCACCAAATCCCCTAACGCCTTGCTGATGCACACCAGTACATCGCATTGTTGATAGACCTTTTTTTCCCATACTTCAGCCAGTGATTGCAAAGCAACTGAAGAGCGATCCTTAACCGATTCGATATACATTAAGCCATTACTTTCAATGATCCAGGGAACACCTCTTCTTTGCAACCCTCTGCCCAAAGCCTGAAAAACTCCATAGCGTTCATAAGCCCAGTCTACATCGAAAAACCGCCGAACGACTCTTGGCCGATTGTAAAATCCCAACCATAACCGAACGAGGTCTGCGGCTAGCCGTTTGATCGGGCTGGATCGCAACGCGCGTTCACTCTCTTCACCAATCACCCATTTTTCTGGAACATAATTACCGGCAATAAAGGACTCTACCTTCCATCCGTTTTCCTCAAAACCCCGCATAACACCAAGAATATGGGCACGTGGGCCGGAAGTTGCTGCATCAGGATGTGTGGAAACCCGCGGAGCTCCAGAGAGATAGGCTAGAGTTTTTTTATCCATTTGGTAAAACTAATCCTTTGTTAGATAGTTCATTACTCGAATGATTCCAGATAAATCTTTTCCAAATCAGAAATATATCGATGAATATTGAAAACCTTTTCCGCACGGGCACGCCCCTGCACTCCCATCCAGTTTCGTTTGTCAGGATCATCCAATAGTTGTATTATCGTTTCTGCTAATAACTTTGGATCAAGCGAGCGAGGAGAATGTAAGGAACTTTCCAGCACCACCCATTTTGGCATTGGTGTTGCCCCCTTGACACGAACTCTACGCGCCCTAAGGGATGGCTGCAAAAGCACTCCCGTTACTCCATCCTCAACTGCTTCGGGAATACCATCCACCGCGGGGGCAATCACAGCCTTTTCCTGTAAAGCAGCTTCGATTAGAACATTTCCAAATGATTCACGAAAAGAGGTGCTTACAAAAAGATCAAAGCCAGCAATAAGTTCAGGCGCATCATCTCTGCTGCCCAAGAGATGAAACTGCTCTGTCAATCCATAGTCTTGAATTAAACCTTTCAAAAACATTTCTTGAGGCCCCCCCCCTATAAGTACAAAGTTAACTTTTTTTCTGTGTGGAATAACCAATCGAGCTGCATCAATCAATGTCCAGTAATCTTTAGGAGTATCCAATCGCCCCACACTTCCAACCACTTCGGCCTCTGCAGTTAATCCCAGCCGTTGACGTGCTTCTTCTCTCGAATATTTTTTTGTTACAGTAATGAAATTGTAAACCAGTTTAATTTTTTGGGGAGGAAGATTATAAAGCTTCTGAAGTAAAAAGACGGATGCTCTTGAATTGGCAATAATATATTTGCTTCGTTTCTTTGCAATAAAGTCTAGCCATCTAAGATTTGGTCGTAGATACCACATGCTGCCGTGCTCATGGGCTATTAAAAGCAAGGGCTTTTTTATCAATAACTCAGAAAACAATGCCCAAATCCCAGCCTCTGCATTGTAAGAATGAATAATTTGAATATTATTTTGCTTAATGTAATTTGAAATGTTCCGTACCCTGCTTAAGATGAATTGATCGCGTTCGGGTTCAAACCACTTGGTGCCAGCATTCTTGGCCCATCTTTTGAAGTTTTCGCTACTTGAGGTTGTGACAAGGTGGTATACAAAAGGAGCATTTTGTGGGTGATTAAAGAAATCCATAACCATACGAGCGATCCCACCCCAACCATGAAAACCACAACCTATATGACATACGTTCATTAAAAACTTGCACTCCTTTCTAATCGAGATTGGTCATATTGGTTGTATCTGTTCAAGGACAAATAAACCATCAATACCCAATACACATCATTTGGCCGCATTAAGACACTTTCCGAAAAACTCAAGAAAATCAGGAATAAAGATAATAGCACCCATAATATTGACTCATATCTGGTTTTATTAAAATAAATTATTGAACGAATGAATAACCCAATAAGAATTAAGAGCATTAATACCAAGCCGATCACACCTAAATCTAACCAGATTTCAATATAACCATTATGTGCCTGATTGGGCAACCATGTAATTTGCTCCCAAATCTCTGCCGAAGGCCAATCCCAGCCCCTCCAAAAGGAGCGATATCCAAAACCTATCCAAAAATTCTGCATTCCAGCTTGAATGAGTGCCTTCCAAAGTGGAAGACGTCCCGTGAAAGTTATATCTCTCCCAAAAGCAAGTAAAACTTCCTCAAAATAAAATCCAATTAAGTACAATCCAAAACCACCAACCACCAGAAACAATGGATACAACAATTGCCAATCACGATGAGATTTCAAAAGTAATGTTAAAATTAGGAAACCAACAAACATCAGAAGTGCCAGAACAATTCCGGTAAACGACTGAGAACCGATAACCATCAAGATCGCTAATCCAATGCCAATTGACCAAATGGCTCGCCCAATTTTTTGATCCTCCCTCCATAAGAAAAGAAATAACAATAAACCAAGGGCGGATATGTTTCCAAGTCTATTTTTGTGCTGAAACACTCCTCGCCAAGCGACCTCATGACCGTACGTTGTGGTTCCCCAATCGGGGAATAACACAACCAATAAAAAACTTATCATCAAAAAAAACCACACACTATATCCCAATAAGTGAAGCATCTCTTTAAGGTCAAATCGGACTACCAAAACCAAACCATACAATGTTGTGAGAATTATGGCTATCGATCGGCGTAGTGTTAACGATGGCAAATCTGACCAGAATACGGAAATTACACCCCATAAGATTAATAACCATAGCAATGGCGCTTTAATTGCATATCTTAAAGATCTCTTGGGAAAAAATATTAGATAAAGAAAAGAAAGAATATAACCAATTGCAAGCACAATTCTTGAGTATGGATCCCCCTCGATTGGATCAATTAAGAAGCCTTGTTTTTCTCTCCATAAAGCATAAAATGCTCCGGACAGGAACGATATTAGAACAAAATGAAATACGTATTCAATCAGCTTTGGGATTTTATTGCGTTTATACTGGATTTTTACTTTCATCGGGATTATTGACCATCTTCTAGTTTATCGGATTTTTAATCTGAGAAAATTTTACGCTTAAGCACACCCAATATAGCCCAGGTCAATGGTAAACTCATTGGCAAGTCTAAATCAGTGGCTAGACGATGCGCGTATTGAAAAGCTTTCCTCCAACCAAATTTTTGCAATACGAGTCCAAGGTAATGCCCTCCCAGGCGAAAACTTAACATCCTTGCTTCGGGCATTCTTTTCTTAATATTTTTAGCAATGGCAAAGTGAATTTCTACTGCTTGCTCAAATCTTGCGGGGTTCATTGTATAGGCATTTGAGATATGGATACGTTGAACAGCGAGATTCTCATTTAATAGGATAACCGGCTCTAATCCGGCCGCAAAATATTTTATGTAATTATCCACAGTTATTCGAATTTCTTCAGGGAGTGGAAAAATTCTTTCAAGTAATTTTCTGCGAAAACATAATGCAGAGGTTGCTGATAGTGGGATATCAATCCTGCCAACTTTGAAATTTTTACGTAAGTCCTTCAACTCAATTGAATTTATGTATTGAAAATTTGGACAGCTCATTCCATCAGGAAACATCCATTCAAGCGGATGAGTAAGCCAACCTGCTTGAGAAAATTCCGAAAACAATTGAACTATCCGATTGGTTTTTTGGTGATAAAAATAATCATCACTATCTAAAAAACATACTAAATCACCTGTCGAGGCAAAGAAACCAGCGTTCAACGCGGAAGCTTGGCCATTGTTGTCCTTGAGAATTACTTTGATTCGGGCGTGATTAGCATAATCAGGCAAGATTTCTCGTGAATTATCAGTTGAGCCATCATCGACAATGATCAGCTCTATATTCTGATAGGTTTGATTGAGAACACTCTCAATCGAGGAGCGTAAATAAGCCCCATAGTTGTAATTATTAATTATGATACTCACTAATGGATTTTCCATAAACCTGCAGCTTTCAGAATTCTCCAGTTTTGTTGCAACATTTGCCGGGTCATTGGCAACATGAACACAAGCAATAAAGGAAGTGCAGCAATCCACCCTAGTTGAGCCCAGAAGTAGGATACCCCAAAAGACATTCCCAGCAGAACGCCGAGACCGATTTTTAGCTTTCCCATCCGCCTTACAAAATACCAGTGGAGATAAAAGTAAGCGATAAAGCCAACCACCTCTGCCCAGCCATAACCATAAACCCCAAAATATGGCACAAACACGAAAGATGCACCAAAAAAAAGAATTATATGAATTAAGTGAAATAGCGCAACTATCCAATTATGCCTTAGGACATACAACGCAGAGGAATACAAATTGAATAGGCTATTGACTGTATAACTAAACGCGATAAATGGAAAGATATGGACAACATTGCTCCATCTTTCCCCTAGTATTTGCGGTAATAAGAAGGAACCGATTACTGCCATACCGAGTAAGAACGGCCCAACAAGAAGAACTTGGATTTGAATACCTTCTTCTATTGCTTTTAGAAGCAGTTTTTTGTCATTTTGCAACTTTGCCAGAGCTGAAAGAGATAGGCGGTAGGTTGCATTTTTTGCAAAACTTAACACTTCAACAAGACGAATGGATAAAGCTACAATACCGACACCTTCTGCACCAACAAAACGCCCAACCACAAGCGGATTGACCAAGGTGCGTAGTTGCCAAATCCATGTTGAAAGAGAATAACCAAGGCTGTAATTTAGGATTGATCGAATAATATAGGCTCTCCAAATGAATTTCGGTGTATAACCACATCGCACAAAAGATAAAACACATACAACAGTATTTTGTGATATCCATCCTATAACAGGGGCCAACACGCCAAGTTTCAATAGCGCTAATGTGGTTGCAACTAGAATATACATAACCTGGCCAATTAATTCAATGCTGGCAACTTTACCATAAGCAAGGGACTTTTCCAGTCTGGCTAAAGGGACTAGTGTTAACAATCGGAAAGGAACGCCAAAAAATAACACTACAGCGGCTTCCTTGAAACCCTCCATTCTTAACCACCGGTCTAATAAAGGGAGAAAACTTACCGAGATGAGCAAGCCAATAGTAGCAAGAATAACCAGTAGTGAAAATGCTTGGTCAAAATTTTCTTTCAAGTCATTTTCACTGCGAATAAGATAGACACCAATCCCTAACTGACCAATGCTGTAAAGTAAATTTTCAATACCTAATGCAGCAGAAAAAACACCATAATTGCCAGGGCCAATGATTCGAGTAACAAATAGCACACTAACTACACTCAAAAAAGTGCCAGCGCCTTGCCTGAATATAAGGGTAGTACCTCCTCGAATAATTTGATTACGTAATGACATTTTGATTTTCCATAATGGAGATAGATGGGTTTAGGATCACCCCATAAGCCGGAGAAAAAGGAACTTTCTCTGGAAAAATTTTACTAAGCTGAACATGAGGAGAAAAATCCGTTATAACCACTTGAGTTTCTAAAATCTCTATATGGCGAAATACTGGGAACCCAAAACCGTCATGTCTGCCTAAAAATCCATACCTTCCAAAATATAGAACCTTTGATTGGGGGTCACCACCAATACTAAACAAATCAGAATACAAATCACCTGGCTCAGCATCACCGTAGCGTGGGGCAAAGTGAGCTTTAACTGAGCGATAACGATTTCGAATTTCGGGAAAAGGTGTATAAAGATAAGAACCAGGATCTCGGTATATATCTACATCACCAATCGTCAATTCAACAGATAATTGATCATTGTGAGCATGTCCCCCTAAACCATTTTGTCCTTTTGAACCACATCGAATGGCCATATAAAGACAGGGTGACTTTATGATAAATAGCCCAAAATCCGGAAAAGCATAACAAGTCATTTTCTGCCTTAAATTTCTAGAAGAATGAAAACAAAAAATCACAGGGTCGAAAGGTGAATTTTCAATTCTTTTTTGAAAATTTACCCATTCTTCAACATCACCAATCTCATTTGAAACAGAACTTAGAAGGTTATGATAATTAGTATTGATTATTGCAAGGTTACTTAATGCTTTAACAAGGGCAGCCTCGTTTAATACTAAATTATTCTCCTGTGGAAAATCTTGAAAATTAAGTAATCCCTGAAAAGCGGTAATAATATGACCGTTATCCAGAAAGTACTCAAACCAAAGATCTTCACAATCACAATACTCATCGAATTCCTTCAAATTTAGAAATAATTTTCCTGCCATGTGATTACTAACTTTCCTGTATTTTGGAAATATCTTAAAAAATCTTCCGCTGTCATTATCACCAATCTGGGGAAATGTTCCATCTGATCTCTTTATGCAAATTGAAAAATTTATCATTTTTTTCAACAAGGGAAAGTACCATTTTGGAAATGGATTGTCGTGGCCTGATGATAATGGTGTGTAAAATGTTATGCCACGAGAAGAATTTTTTATGCTTTCTATTTTTTCTGAAGTCAAACCCAATATTAACGCTGTGGCATAAATAACCATCTCGGCTGTGAGATGATGATAACACGTAGACGCTTCAAAGTGAGTTCCATCATCATTGAATTGATTTTTTACCTCATGTATAAGTTCACGAATTGCAAATACAAGCATACGATTTATTTCCGGCTTTGATGGTAAGTATGCCGCTGAAAAAACTAAGCCAACGATATTTGCCAAGTAATGATTATTTCGAAAAAAAGGTGACCATTCCAGATTATTCAGAATATGTAAACCATGTTCGTAAATACTTCGGAAAAACACTTTTTCAAAGTCTTTATCAAACTTAGCCCCAAATTCGTGAAACAGGTCAAATGCAATAAGCCAATTACAGACTCTAATTGCAACTTCCATAGAGCACGACCAATTGACACCCCATCGCGGCGGATTAGTAGCGATAAAATCTAATACTTGGTTTCGAAACTCCAGTCTGTAAATTTCGGGAGACATAAAACCAGTTATATGGTTAATCGCCATAAAATAAGCTATTGCCAGTTGAGGCAAATGTTGCATTCGTGCCAATTCCCACGGCACTTTAATATCAACGCCGGGTAAATTTCCATACCTAATATCTTTATACCAAGTCCGTTCACTCCATCTATAGCCTGACTTAAAATCCAATTGCCAGTCAATCGGAGTATAGTTTTCATCTTGTATCAGTCGCCAAATTTTGTTACTTTCTGATAAGTTACTTGCATTTATACGACCTCTTAACCAATTCCCTTGTAAATCATGTTTCAATGTTTGGCTCATTGAATAAACCTTTTTTTCCCAGGCTCGCCCCCTTGCACCATAATAAACCCGAGCCCAACCTGAACCTAGAATATCAAAACAATGCTTTAGGTAATAATTTGATATCTGCGCTAAGGCATCAATTCCTAAATCAGGTAAATTAATATTTCTATTTCGAAGACCAGAAGTATGATGATTTATATTCTCAATATCTGCAGATGAATAACTTGTCTTAAGTAAATCGACTAACCTTAAGAGACCCTGAAGTAAATAATTAGTTAATCTAAATCTCAATAAAGATAAGATTTTTCCCACCGAAAGAAATCGTTTTCTAATTAAATTAATACGCCTTATTACTTTTTTCATAATTGAGTCATCCGTTGCATAAATCAATTACTATTTCTTTTTGAGCTGCCTTTTCACATGTTAATTCGAAGAAATCATTTTGATTTTTTTGTTTCCAAAAATAAATAACATCTCTCCAAAGGGATAAATTTTGGGAGTGGAACTCTAAAGCTTCTAAAAAAATTCTTTCAATTTCATTAACATTCGGATTACCCTTTTCGTATAAAGCTTTTCCCAATCCAATTTTTGCCCATCCATTTTTTGATTCAATTTCTAAAGCTCTATTGAAGTAAAATATTGCATCATAAAAATTGCCTTTGTAATAATTAGAATAACCAATGTAACGATAGGCTTCTGATAATATAAACTTAGAAGACGGAGTTTCAGGAAACATCCTAATCACTTGATGCATTATCTCTGATGAAATCTCAAAGTTTCCAAGTTTTTCATACCACCACTGCCCGTACCGGTACCACCCAAAAAAGCGCAGGTCGGCATTTGCCCAGCCGGTATCCGTTCTAACCGCTTCTTCGAGCGCAGTGTAGGCTTCTTCTTCTCGCCCTTCTTTCAGCGCAGCCTGATAGCGCACAAAAGCAATCGTACTCCGCAGGTCGGCGCCCATCGCTTCGGCGCGCCGGTACCAATCAATAGCCTGGGAAAAATCTTCCTTTTTCCTCGCCGCTTCGCCGTTGGCAATCAAATGCTCCGGCAGAACGCCTGCCCGCTGCCACACCTGCTTCGTGGTAATCTTCTCGCACTCACCTCTTGGCGGGCAAAGTTTTTCCAGCGCAAAGCCCAGCTCCAAATCGGCCTGCGGGTTTTTTGGGCGCAACTCGCTGAAGATGGGCAGGACTTGCACTGCCAGATCGTACTTGCCTGCCATGCAATATGCTCTGCCAAGCAGGTAATACAGGTGGGCCTGTTTGGGCAGCAAGCGGCTGGCTTGTTCCAACTGGTTTATGGCTTTACCCAGCCGGGCTTGTACCTCAGCATTCTGCAACGGTTCGGCAAGACAGGCAAAACCGCCGCTATCAGCAGGCAAATTGCGACTCAAATCAACTACGGCGGCGCCGCCCTGCTGTTGCAGCCAGAAAGCCGAAAGCGGACGAAAACCCAGCATCAAGCCTACCTCCACGGCCAACAAAATCAAACCGATAACCAACCATTTGCGCGGTAATTGGGTGAGATTCACCATTCCCCCCTCAGGATTCAGGAAACCTCTCCCGAAGAAGCCCCTTGCAGCCACCAATCCCGAATGAGTACGAAAGCAGCCGCAAGCACAACTCCTGCCACCGCCGCTACCAGTGTATAGGTCACCGTGCCGCGCGGGGCAGGGCGAATAGGCGGCAAAGCCCGTGAAGCGATCTTCGCATCACCCGCACTATCGTCCATTGTGATGCGAACTTCCTGGTACTTGCGGTTCAGGGTGGTATAGGTGTCTGCGGCTACCTGCCGTTCCAGTTCAAGCCGCTGCCTTTCCTGATTGAGAGCCTCGATTTGTGTCTGTAATTGGGTTAGATTTTGCGGATATTCCGCTAAAAGGATATTAATATCGTTAACCTGATTTTCGAGCGTTCTCAACCATTCTTGCACTAGACTGCGAAATTCACCCACAGTTTGGGAAGAAGATGCAATCGGTAATGCCAGTTGATACGAGGGTGAAGCAGCATTATTTTCAGCAAACGTCGGATAATCATATTGACGTAACTGAAGCACCAGTAGACGGGTTTGTAATTCTGCGGCCACAGTACCAGACTGATTATCAACTTCAGCCAACAAAGCCTGACCCTCCCGTTGAAGGAGCTCAATTTGCTGTTTTCTCCAAAGCAGTTCCTGCTGGTGCAGGATCAAAGCATCCAGTTGGTTTTGTAATGCTCTGACAGGGTTGCGGTTTTCAAATTCGGCCAGTGCGGATTCGGATTTGCGCAGGTTTTGTTGAGCAACAGCAATCTGAGTTTCGAAAAAAGTCAACTGGGTTTGATCCTGACCGCTGTACACCGTATTGAGTCGTTCTACCACACGCTGTGCCCAAAGGTTTGCCAGCCGGGCCGCCTCCTCGGGTGATTCCAGGCGAATTGTGAGGGTTATTACAGAACTATCCCCGCCTGCTTTAACCAGCATATTCTTTTCGCGAAAAGCGCGGCGCTGGTCTAACTTTTTATCGGGATCATTCCAGGAATCAAAAATATAAATGGCAATTTCATCACTTTTGGCGATATCCATTGCCACTTTATTGGTAAGGGTTGTAGTAGAAACCGTCTGATAGCGGGGGTCAAAATTGGGAAGATAGCGAGGTTTGGTCAAAGCCACCACAGCGGTTGCTTCGTACATACGAGGTTGCAAGATAAAGAAGAAAAAAGTAGCCAAACCCGCCAACAACCCAAACCCAATAATCCAGAACCGAAATTGAAAGAGGGTCAGAAAAATTTTTCGCAAATCAATCTCAATTACATCATCCATGGAAAAACTCCAGTTATTTCGGGGATCACCAAGTTGAGATTATAACACGCAAATAAATCGCCTTTAAATCAAAAAAGTCTCTTGGCAATGACCTACTCTCCCAGGGGGTCGCCCCCCAAGTACCATCGGCGCTGACAGCCTTAACGACCGGGTTCGGGATGTGACCGGGTGTACCACTGTCGCTCAAATCACCAAGAGACTTTTTTTACACTGTTAAGTTTCAACGGAATAGTATGCAGGTGTTTATTTCGGAAATGAGTGCTGAGTTCTCCGCACCACGTGCAAAGCCCTCGGTCATTAGTACGGCTTAGCTCAACGCATTACTGCGCTTACACACGCCGCCTATCAAGCAGGTAGTCTACCTGCGACCTTACTCCCTTTACGGGAACACAGGGACCTAATCTTGAGGCGAGCTTCCCGCTTAGATGCTTTCAGCGGTTATCCCTGCCAGACATGGCTACCCAGCGATGCCGTTGGCACGACAACTGGCACACCAGAGGTCTGTCCACCCCGGTCCTCTCGTACTAGGGGCAGCTCCTCTCAAGTCCCTTACGCCCACAGCGGATAGAGACCGACCTGTCTCACGACGGTCTGAACCCAGCTCGCGTACCGCTTTAACGGGCGAACAGCCCGACCCTTGGGACCTTGTCCAGCCCCAGGATGCGATGAGCCGACATCGAGGTGCCGAGCGAAGTCGTCGATGTGAACTCTTGGACTTCACCAGCCTGTTATCCCCGGGGTAGCTTTTATCCGGTAAGCCACGGCCCTTCCACTCAGTACCGTGGGATCACTAAGCCCGTCTTTCGACTCTGCTCGACGCGTTGGTCTTGCAGTCAAGCTCCCTTATGCCTTTGCACTCTTTGGGTGGTTTCCATTCACCCTGAGGGAACCTTTGGGCGCCTCCGTTACCTTTTAGGAGGCGACCGCCCCAGTCAAACTGCCCACCTGGCACGGTCCCCCACCCGGATCACGGTGTGGGGTTAGGGTCTAAACATCATCAGGGTGGTATTTCACCGGCGTCTCCACCGAGGCTGGCGCCCCAGCTTCTCAGACTCCCACCTATCCTACACAGACGATGCCCAAACTCAATGCCAGGATGCAGTAAAGCTCCACGGGGTCTTTTTGTCCTGCTGCGGGTAGGC
>NZ_LGHJ01000009.1:152500-175699 GCF_001306055.1 Bellilinea caldifistulae
TACCAGCTCTCTCCTGTCAAGTTTTTTGGCGATAAAATCGCCGATGTTTTCCTTAGTCGTTCATCTTTGGTCAACACCGGCGCATCTCTCGACGTCCTTGCCAGGCCTGGTCCCTCTTGTACCAACCCGTTTTCAATTGTTACCGATCCGCTTTCTCAGCAAGATCTTTTCACAGTTTGGGACTTATATTGTACCCACCCTGTTTCGGATTGTCAAGGGGTTTCGCAGAATTCTTTCGGAAGTGGCGTATTTGGTTTTGAGCGATCTGCCGTCTCCGGCGAGACCGGGCTGCCCTCACAGGCAACGGGCTGGATTATACCCCTATCCCCATCCCTGTCAAGGGGTTTAATGCCATTTTTTTGAAAACTGGTCTGGCTTTTTTTCTCCAAACCGGAACAATCCTTGCACCGGGAACGATTAACCCACCTCGACCGTCTATTCTTTGTTTCCTTATCAAAAAGCAGACCAAATCGGTCGTCATTAGGTCAGGATGGTATAATTTCGATCATGAAAGCAATTGGTTCTCTCACCTATTCCACCCAGCGCCCGCTTTTGCAGCAATTACTCACCGCCATGCTGCTTTCCATTGGGTTTGCTCTGGTGCTCGTCCTCGTTGTCATTATGGGCTATCAGGTCTGGTTTGCCGGGCGCATCTTCCCCGGCGTTCAGGTCGCCGGAATACCGGTTGGCGGCCTCAGCCCGGCCCAAGCCGCCGAGAAAATCTCCGCTCAAATCACCTTCCCCACCCAGGGGCGCATCGTCCTGCAGGACAAAGAAAACCTGTGGGTCGCATCCCCCCAGGAATTGGGCCTTTTCCTCGATCCCGGCGCTTCTGCTTCGCTTGCCTTTCGGATTGGACGCGAGGGGAACCTGATTGAGCGCCTCGAAAACCAATTCAGCGCCTGGTACAGCGGTAAAGACACTTCGCCGGTTCTGTTGTTTGATCAACGGATTGCTTTTGCTTACCTCAACCGTATCGCCGCTGCCATCAACCGTCCGGTGATTGAAGCCAACCTGGGTTTACAAGGCGAGGAAGTTATCGTCCGCTCGGGGGAAATTGGCCGCACACTCGATATTGACGCCTCGCTAGCGCTGGTTTCAGCCCAGGTGCAATCCCTGCAGGAAGGAGTCGTCCCGCTGGTTGTCAAGGAAACCCCACCGGTAATCCTGGATGCCAGCCAGCAGGCCGAGCTGGCCCGCCGCATTCTCAGTCAGCCATTAACCCTCACCATGCCAGAAGGTCAAACCGCACCCGGTAGCCCGTGGGTATTTGATCGCACCACGCTGGCATCCATGCTGACCATTGAACGTGTTCGTAATCCAGAAGGCGCACAATATGAAGTAACCCTCAACAGCGAGATGTTGATCACCTTTCTCTCCAACCTGGCTCCCAACCTGCACACCTACCCCCAAAACGCCCGTTTCATTTTCAACGATGATACCCGCCAGTTGGATTTACTCCAGCCGGCCGTCATCGGGCGCACCCTCAATGTGGATGCCACCCTGCGCGCCATACAGGAAGGCTTGAAACAAGACCAGCATACCATCCCGCTGGTGTTTGACTACATCAACCCACCGGTTACCGATGACGCCACCGCCGAAAGTCTGGGCATCACCGAACTGGTCAGCCAGCACACCTCTTACTTTTACGGCTCAAGCCGAGAACGGGTTCAAAACATTCAGGCGGCCGCCAGCCGTTTTCATGGCTTGCTGGTGCCGCCGGGGGCCACCTTCTCGATGGCGGACGCATTGGGTAATATCAGCCTGGATAATGGTTACGCCGAGGCGCTGATCATTGTCGGGGGACAGACCATCAAAGGGGTGGGCGGCGGGGTGTGTCAGGTGAGCACGACCCTCTTCCGCACAGCCTTCTTCGGCGGCTATCCAATTGTCGAACGACACGCTCACGCCTACCGGGTCAGTTATTACGAAAAAACCTACGGCAACCGGATTGACCCCAATCTGGCCGGGTTGGATGCCACGGTCTATGTTCCGATTGTGGATTTCAAATTCACCAACGACACTCCTTACTGGTTGTTGATGGAAACCTACGTCAACCCCAACACCAGCACGCTGACCTGGAAGTTTTACTCCACCTCCGACGGGCGCACTGTGGAGTGGACAACTACCGGCCCGGTAAATATCGTAGATCCCCCCAAGCCATTGTACAAAGAGAATCCAGACCTGCGCGAGGGCGAAATCAAACAGGTCGATTGGGAAGCCAAGGGCGCCGAAGTCACTGTGACCCGCACGGTCTATCGGAATGGACAGGTGTACTTCACCGACCGTATCTATACCCGTTATCAGCCCTGGCAGGCAGTCTACGAATACGGCCCCGGCACCGAAATTCCCACACCGGAGCCTGAGAACAACGACTGACCCCTTAAAAGAAACAACTCCGGCTTTATCCCCATCGCCAGAGTTGTTTCTTCTGCACGATCCCCTGAAGTCGTCGGCAGTGGGACGAAATTGGCAAGAAAATGAACCACCAAAAAATAAGGGGGATTACAAATACGGCTATAATATACTAGGAAAACACTCTAAATTGTTCTGAGTTGCGCTCAAAGACCACTCTAAAAGACGGGAGAAGGACTGGATATGCCGGCCGGCGAACCCCGCTTCAGCGAACTGCTCCAACGTGCCATCAACCGCATTGCATTTTTAGAAAACAAAACCCGCCAGGTGGTGTTTGATGAGCTGGGTTACGCCCTTGGCAGACAGGGCGGCAGTGCCATTCAATACTGGCTTTATCACCAGCGTGTGCCTGCCCGCCTGGAAGATGTTGAGAATCTTGCCCGCATCATTGCCCACCGCGGCGGTTGGGAAAACGAAAATGATCTGCGTTCCTTTCTCTCCCGCGGTGGTCATCCCAGCGCCGATGTCCTCGTCCGTCAAATTTTTCCAAATGAACCCATCTCCACCGCCAGCCCAGCCGCTCAACCGGCTTTTATTGTTGGCCCCCCCATTCTCAGACCCCATCAATTCTTTGGACGCACGCGCGAACTTCGCCGGATTTTTACAGCGCTCAACAGCGCTCCCATGCAAAATGTGGCTATCAGCGGCCCCCCACGCAGTGGAAAAACTTCCTTACTGCATTACATCCATACAATCACACGCACCCCACCCGCTGCCCTGCGCCCCCATCAGGCTCAAAACTGGCTGGACGAACCCCAACGCTACCGCTGGGTGTATGTGGATTTTCAAGACCCGCGCGTTTGCAACCGCGAAGGGTTTTTGCTCTATATTTTGCGGCAATTGAACTTTCCTGCCCCTTCCTCACTCGACCTGATTCAGTTCGTGGACATCATCGTCCGCTATCTGGTCAACCCAACCGTCATCCTGCTGGATGAAATTCAAATCGCGCTCACCAACCCCGAATTTACCCAGCAATTCTGGTGGAGTTTGCGCTCGCTTTCCTCCAACCTCACCGATGGAAAGCTGGCTTTTGTGATCGCAGCTCAAAATCAACTGCCCGTTTTGCAGCATGTCCTGGGCAAGCCCTCGCCTTTTTTGAACATCTTTGGCCACTCCATCCAGTTAGGCCCGCTCAGCGAAGAAGAAGCCCGCCAGTTGATCCAATCCAGCCCCATCCCGTTTTCCCCCGCCGATGCCGATTGGATCATCCAGCACAGCGGTTGCTGGCCGGCGCTCCTGCAGATTTTATGCAGCACCCGCCTGGTTGCCCTGCAAGAAAACCAGTCCGACGAAATCTGGAAAGCCGATGGTCTGGCCAATATTCAACCCTATCGCTATCTGCTGGAAAACCCATGATCCCAACACCCGCTCCCCTCGCTCCTGCCAACCAGATCAAACCGGTTTCTCCAATGCGCATTCTCTTCTGGCTGATCGTGCATCCTTCTGCCTGGCAACGCTATCTCGGCCGGATAGACCCCGCCTTACCGCTGGATTTCAGCCTGAGCGAACTGACCGATGAACAACGCCGTAACCGACCATTAATCTCCTTGCTGATCTCTACCTGGCTCAGGTTGGGTGTGTGGGTTGCCCTTCTCATCCCTCTCTTTCGACTCATTTTCGGCGACTCGCTCCACGATTTACCGCTCAATCTGGCCATCGGGGTCAGTTACGCTCTTTCGGCCAGCGTGGGCGGTGCACTGCTTTCAGGGTTCGGCAGTGGTCTGACCTTTGGTTTCGTTTTGGGGCTGGGGATCGGTCTGCTCCCACAGGACATGGACGCCTATTTTGTGGTCACGGCTGCGGCAGCCGGGATGGCAGCCAGTGTCCAGCTCAACCTGCTTCAAGTTCGCCAGCGTCCCACTTCCATCTTGCGCTGTCTGTGGGGCACGGTCACCGGCATCCTCGTCAGTATCGGCGTAATCTGGGGATTTTGGGTCATCGCATCCGGCGAATTGATCAACACCCCCCAAACCCTGCAAATTGACCAGACCATCAGCGGTTCAACCCTCGTTCTGCTGATCGGCAGCGGTCTTCCGGTTGGATTTTCGACCGTTTGGCTGACTCTTCACTTACGCAGCCGCCGCGGATGGCGGCAGGTCCTTTTGCCGGCAATTCTGCTGACGGTCTGGATGACGTTCGGGTACGCGGGGCTGGTCAGTCAATCCAGTCAAGCAATCCTGATGAATGTGAACGCGGGAATGATTGGCGGGGTATTTATACCCCTGCTGTTCGGCCTTAGCAGCACACTCACCCGCCAGATTGGCGGCAATAACGCCGCAGCCGTAGCCAGCAGTTTGGTGGCGGGTATCGGCTGGATTCCCATTGGACCGCACGTGCTTGGCGGCTATCAACATCACCCTCACGTGATTACCACCGCCCTGGTCGTTTTGGTTTTTGGTCTGACGATCTCCTTCTGGCGGCCACTCGTTTTCTACCCGCTGGTAGCCATCTGGAACAATTTGTGTTTCAACCTCGACCAAAACCGCCCGGCTGAATTACGCTGGTTCTGGCTGCACGCCGCCTTTTGGGATGAAAAACAGCGGCTGATCTGGCCTGATCTGGATGAGTATTTGTTATTACTCTTCGAACGACAGCCTGAAATGCTTCAGGATGTTTTGCTTTATCTTTCGGCTACCGCTCAACGCTCGGTTGCCCAAAAAGTCCAGATAGAATTAACCGCCCGTCAATTTGAAGCCTGCAAAGATGTTCACTCGCTGGCCTCAATTCGCCATCGGACTGCTGTCGGCCTGCTGGAAGGGCCGCTTTCGACCATCCTCATTGCATTGCACAACATCAGCCGGGATGTTGACCATGCCTTGCGGCAAAATACCCCCTATCAACAACGCTTGGGGTTGGGCATGGCGCGCGATAAACTGGCAACCCTGCAGAACGAGTTACTCCTCAGCCGCGATCCCCAGTCCCAGCGCTTTTCCCCGATCATCGCCCAATGGCAGCACATCCTCGTCTCTCACATCGAAGCCATGACCATCCCGGCCCAGTATCAGCAGGAAATCCCCAATCCGTACATTTGCGGGATGCCGCTGAGTGAACAACAATCTCTCCTATTTGTCGGGCGCAGCGAGATCATCGAACGCATCAATCAAATGCTGATGCAGGAAAAATGCCCTCCCTTGCTCCTGTTTGGGCAGCGCCGCATGGGTAAAACATCCTTGCTGCTCAACCTCAGCCATTTTCTGGCTTCGAACATTATCCCCTGCTTTGTGGATTGCCAGGGACTGGCCGGCTTTCAGGACAGTGATGAACTGGTGCCCGAATTTGTTGAATTGGTGCGTCAATCAGCATTGCGTTTCCGCAATATCGAACTGCCTCCTTTCAAATCTCAGTTATCCTCCGGCAATGGCAGTCTTTATCAAATGCTCAACCATTGGTTGGCTGCCACCGAAAAACAACTGGAAAGCCACCAGCAAACCCTTCTGCTGGCGATGGATGAATTTGAAAGCCTTGAACTGCTGATGAATGCCAATCTCAACCTGGCCAGACTCTATCTTGGATTTGCCCGCCATACTGTTCAACACCATCCCCGTTTCAAGATTCTGCTGGCCGGAACTCACCTGCCCGAAGAGATGCCCCTCTGGCGCGATTTTCTCATCAATGCCCGCGTCCTGAAAATTGAATACCTGACCCGCGCCGAAACCCTGCAACTGATTGAACAGCCGGTTAAACCGTTTCCGCTGACCTATCCGCCGGATGTCAGCCAGGCCATTTACGAAATGACCCGCGGTCATCCCTATCTGGTGCAATCCTTGTGTTTTGAACTGGTGATGTTAAAAAACGAGCAGCCGCTCGCCAGCCGTTTTCGGGTTTCATCGGCCGACCTCGAAGAGGCACTCCAGCGCGCCCACCGGGCTAACATGATCTTCTTCAATGATTTGGCTCACAATCAACTCAGCCCGCTGGCAGCCAGCATGGCGATAGCCCTTGCCAGACAAGGCGCGGCCGCCTATCTGTCGGCGGATGAATGGCAGCAAATTTTCCCCACCTATTCAGCATCAGGGCTTGCCGACCTGCTGCGGCGCGATGTGATTGAAGCCGTCAACGGTGGGTATCGTTTTCAGGTAGAATTCATCCGGCGCTGGTTTGCCGAACAACCCATCACCTTTTACAGCCAGTCATCCGCTTCGTAACGCTCCCACTCACTCTCGCTCCACCCGTATTGTCCCCTCAACGGCACAAAACTGACCGGAATGATATTCTCATATGTCAACTGGCCGCCTTGTTTGTGCCAGACCTGTAAAACTTGTTCCAGCCGGTGGCCTACCGGCAGTACCAGCCGCCCCCCTTCCGCCAATTGATCTAAAAGCGGCGGAGGCGGCGCCGCTGCCGCAGCCGTTACGACAATCCCATCATAGGGGGCCGACTCCGGCCAGCCCAGGCTGCCATCACCGGTATGCACATGCACATTTACATAGCCCAGTTGAGAAAGAACCTCCGCCGCCCGCAGCGCCAGGCCGGCATGCCGTTCGACGGTATGCACTTCCCTTGCCAGTTCCCCCAAAATAGCCGCCTGATAGCCCGAACCGGTGCCAATTTCCAGCACGCGTTCATTTCCCTCCAGCGCCAGCAGGGAAGTCATCAGGGCCACAATATACGGCTGAGAGATGGTCTGTCCTTTGCCAATCGGCAGCGGGCCGTCATCGTAGGCTCTCTCGCGCAAATCCGGCGGCACAAACAGATGGCGCGGCACTTTGCGAAACGCCGCCAGCAGACGTGGAGACCGCAGCCCACGCCGCTCAATCTGCTCGCGCACCATCATCTCGCGCGCTTTTGAATATTCTGTTTCCCCATTCATGCTTTTATTAAAGCATGAAATGGTAGTTAATCCAATCAATTTAACGGCGTTGATACACTCGCCCATAGTCATCCCGATAAATCAATTCCCACCGCTCCGTGAAGGAAGAAGACTCCAGGTAGGCAGGGCATTCCTCCGCCTGATAGGTCCAAAAATTTGTACAAAAAGTAACGTAGTACTGCGGATCCCGCTGTGCCACCATGGTTTCCAGCCCCAGCGGATAATGTAATTTGGTCGGCTGATTGCTGAAATTTTCTCCGTACACGTAATACATCAGCCCGTTTTCGATTTGCACCACCGAGTTGTGGATGTTGCGGCGGACAAAATCATAAGCCGAAAAGTAACCATCCACCCCTACCGGTTCGCGAAATTGATCCCGCAGCACAATATCATTGCCGGGGTAGATTTTCAACAAATCGCGGTTTTGCCAGAATAAACCGCCGCCAATAGCCACCATAACCACCACCCCGGCCAGCATCAACCAGCCGCGATGATTCATCCAGTCCAGCGCCCGTTGGATCAGCGGCTCTGCCAGCCCAATCAACAGCACAAACAAATAACTGAGCAAGGCCACCCCAAAGCGCCAGCCAATTTGGGTGGGCTGCTGATTGCTGCCGTAAAAAGCGGTCTGCGGAGTAATCACGAAGGAGAAGAATAACACCAGCAGCGCCAGCGCTTGTGCTATGGAAGGCAGCCCCAGCCAGCGGCCCCAAAACGCTTTACCCCCCAGCCAGCCAGCAATCGCCAGCACAACCAGCCCTCCGGTCACCCCCAGCACAAATAAAAACAACTTCGGCAGGTAATTGTAAAAATAAGGGTTGTTTAGATTATTAAGGATACTCCACTCGTTGTATTCCCAGACGCCGGGGGGAAAGAGGGTATGAATGACCACGAGGTTACGCACAATCCACAGTGCCGCCGGCACGGTCACCAGCGCTGAAAACAAGACATTCAAAAGCGTTTGCCGCACATTCGTCCTTTGCCACACCAACTTTCCCCATCGGAATAAAAGCGGCAGCCAAAGGGGCAGGACTGCATATACCCCTACTGGTTTAATTGCAAGAATCAACGAGGTACAAAATGCCAGCCCCGGCAGGTGATACACCATCCTCTGCCCTCGTGAGCCGATTGGCGCAAAAACCAGCGCCGCCAGCACCACCGCCGCCGTGAACAAGTCGTTTTTACCAATGACAAATGCTTGATTCACCACAATCCACCACGGGTTGTTGGCAATCAAGACCGAACCGCTCAAAAACATCACCAGAGTCATCCAGGCCAGCACACCGCCCGGCAAGCGGGTATAGCGCCAGCCCAGCGCCCAGATAGAAAGAAAAGTCAGTAATGCAATCAACGCATGCACACTTCCGAATAAAGCCTCGTTGTTGGTCAGCAGCAGCCCAAAAGCAAGCAGCGACTCAAATCCATTGGGATACTCCCCAAAAGGAATGGACAAATCCCAATATGTACCGCTCTTAAACAATTCGATGGCTTTGGGGAAGTGATACGCCCCGGCATCCCAGTGCAGCACATCGCTAATCGGCGAATAGGGCCAGCGGATCAACGGCAGCAGCACAATCAGAAAAAACACCCCAACCGAAACCACCCAGCCGGCCCAATTCAACCAGCGTAGCTGGCCGGTAGCCCTTTCCGCGCGGTCTCCCAATTCAGTCAGCAGTCCGCCCTCATCCCATCGGAAGAAGAGCCAGACACCCACCGCCAACACCAACCCACCGATCAGAATCACCGGTAAAAGGCGAAATACGCCCAAAAAAGCGGTAATTTGAGCGGTGTAGATCACCGCGAACAAGAAACACACCAGCCCGGTGAGCAGATGGAACATCACCCAAGAAGGACTGCGAAAAAGCATTGGTCTTTTGTCGGATTTCATCATCGTTAATGGAAAATTTTATAACCCTTTTCAGGGAAAAAGACAATCCCTCTAGATGCAAATAAAGCAACTTGCCCAAAAAACAGAATACCCATCCAGGCTTCTCCGTAAAGTGAATTTAAACACTCCAGGCAATCCTTGGCGGCAGTCTCTCAATTTTAATCAACCACATGACGGAACAACCGATAGACCGCAGCAAGAAATTTGAAGAACTCTCTGGCCAGTTTCCACGCTGGCAGTTTGCCTTTGGCGGGGTCAAGGTGGCTGAATTGCATTTCGGTGTAGTAAACCCCTTTACGGCTGCCCAACGCCGCACATAACTGCTGCGACTCGCCTACCGGAATAACCTGATCGCCGCGGTCGTGCAGCAAGATCATCAACGGTACTTGCAGGTTTTGCACGTAACTCAACGGCGAAATTGCCGAAAGCCTCTCCTGCATCTCGTCCGGCAAAGAGTGCAGCGCCGCACCCGCCTCCTCCGGCCCGCCTGCCATCAGCAACGCGGCCACTTTTTGAGCGCTTTCGGAAAGGTTCACGGATTCCGGGGAAATTTTCCCATCCACAAACACGCGGCGGAGATAGGCCGCTTCTTCAGCCTCCAACAACGCCGTCAGGGAATGGACAAAAACCTTACGGGTCAGCGGATCCACCTTCCACGGACGCCTTCCGGCATCACTGGCAACCGATCCACTGGCAATATCCTTTGCAAATGTCCACAGCGAGGAATAAGGGGCATAGGCGCTGAGATAAGCCACTCGTTGGTTAATCAAAGGGTGAGCGGCCGCCATCAAGGCAAAAGACCCACCAACACACGTACCCAGCAGACCGCTGCAGCCAGCATTCACGTAGGGCTGATCAATAAACCAGTCATAAGCCAGTGCAATGTTTTCAATGTCCGCCGGGTCGAGCCGAAAATCGCGCATCGCCGGCGACCAGTATAGCAAAGCCGCAAATCCTGCCCGTGCCAGTGCCCTGCCCAGCACCGGCACCTGAGGATGATTCACCTCAAAGGGAACCACCCCAAGGCACACTACAATCCCCGGATGAACACCCGGCGAATCGGGACGATAGACTTCCCCTTCCGCGTTTCCGCTCTGCGTGGGATAGCGTACCCGTTCAATCAACGGCGGTCGGGTCACCCAATCCACCGGACGGGAAGGCAGCATGGGAAAGACTTTGAGGAAAAACACTGTTGCCCTCCCCAAAGAACGGATGGGTCGGCTTGCCCGGCGAAGTAAATCCATCATCTTTTCAGCGGATGCTTCCAATTACTCAATCACCTGACGAACGATCAACCAGACCAGGACGGTCAAGACAACCAGCCACACACTGATTACCAGAATCGCCCCCGCCCGGCTGACGGGTTTTCCTTGCTGCATCCATTCCTCGGACTGCCGCCGCGCATCTGCCATTGCTTCTGGCGGAATCATCTTCAAAGCCAGAGCAATTCCTAACGGCGTAATGATCAAATCATCCAGATAACCGAGGACAGGCACAAAGTCTGGGATCAGGTCAATAGGGCTAAAAGTATGGGCAACCACCAGACCCAGAAATACCCTGGCATACCACGGCACCCGCGGATCACGAACAGCGATGGTGAGGGCGTAAGCATCCCGCTTCAAAACCTGCGCCCGCCTCTTCAATTTCTCCATCATCCGTACCTCTCCAAGTTGATCGGGTTCATATCTTTTTTCCGATTTTTGAAGCGATCCAGGCCCTGTCTACCCGCTCAGGGGGATTTGTTTTACCCTCAAATCAGCGCCCGCCGCTTCTGAATGGCTTTGTAAATCTCCATCACCACCAGCACCACACTGGCCAGTGCAAAGAGAATTAACCACGTCTGCACCGGCAGCGATTCGGTGCGTAGCAGGGATTGCAGGAACGGCACCTCGGTTGCCAGGATGTGTAAAGCCAGTGCTACCAGCATCCCGACTGCCAGGACACGGTTACGACTGAAGGGAATCTTGAACGCCGATTCCACTTCTGAGCGGCAATTCAGCACATGATAAAACTGCATCAGCACCAGCAGCGCCAGCAATAAATTCCGTGCCGAATCCAGTGTGTACCCTTCTCGCATGAGAAACACCCAAACACCCAGACACACCAGCGCCATGGTCAAACCGCTGATCATCAACTGCTCTATCATCTTCCGGTTGAAGATTCCCTCGCTCGGGTTGCGGGGCGGTTGACGCATCACGCCCTCTTCGCCGCCCTCAAAGGCTAACGCTACATCCTGAATCCCATTGGTGACGAGGTTCAACCACAGAATTTGAACAGCGATTAATGGTACGGGAAATTCCATCAAAATTGCCAGTGCCAGCAAAACCAGCTCGGCAAAACCCGTTGAAATTAATAACAGGGTCACCTTACGCACATTGGCATAGGCAAAGCGGCCTTCCTCGACGCCGGCTACAATCGAAGCAAAATTGTCATCGGTGACGATCATTGAAGCCGTATCTTTGGCAATATCCGTGCCGGAGCCCATCGCCACGCCGATATTCGCCTTCTTTAGGGCCGGCGCATCGTTGACTCCGTCACCGGTTACCGCCACAAATTCACCCAACCGGATGAGTGCGTCCACAATTTGCAGTTTCTGATCCGGGGTGACCCGCGCAAATACGGTTTTGTGCTTGATCCCCTCAAAAAATTCGGGAATTTCGGGCGAGCCAATCTCGGCCAATTCTTTGCCGGTGATCACATCCGCGGGTGATTGGGCAATCCCCAATTCGCGGGCGATTGCCAGCGCAGTGGCAGGGTGATCCCCCGTGATCATCACCACTTTGATGCCAGCCATCTGCGCGTTCTGCACTGCCTCTTTGACCTCCGGGCGCAGCGGGTCAATGAAACCGAGCAAGCCGAGCAGCGTCAGCCCGGCGTCTCCACCTTTCAGCGCTTCCAGATTGCCCTCGCCGGCAGCCAGCGCCAGAACGCGAAAACCGCTTTCTGCCTTATGCTGCGCCAGTTGCAGTACCTTCTCTCTTTCCAGCGGTACTTCCCCCTGAGCAGTCATCATCCGGCTGCAAAATTGCAGTACCGTTTCCACCGCTCCTTTTACCACCAAACGCGGCTCACCGGCATTTTCATAGACTACTGCCGCATACCTTTTTTCGGACTCAAATGGTGCTTCGTCTAGGATGCGTACCTGACGACGCAAATTGGGCGGGTCAATCCCCAGTTTATAGCCTAACGCCAGCAGAGCCACATCCATTGCGTCACCGGTGTGCTGCCACTTGCCATCTTCTTTTTCCAGCGTGGCTTCATTGCACAGCACGCTTTCACGGGCAATCGTCAACAGGCGGCCCTGAATTTCGGGCGTCATTTCCGCATCACCTGCCAATCTGACCTCGCCTTCATCGTTGTATCCCTGCCCGCTGATTTCAATCAGCGTCCCCTCGGGCAGCAGAATCTGCTTAACAGTTTGCTGATTGACCGTCAGCGTACCGGTTTTGTCACTGGCAATCAGCGTGCAGCTGCCTAAACTTTCTACGGCGGTTAATTTTCGTACAATCACGTTGCGGCGTGCCATCCGGTTGGTTGCTAGTGAAAGGGCAACCGTCATGGCGACCGGCAGCCCTTCGGGAATGGCCGAAACCGCCATTGCCACAACCAGGATGAATACATCACTGAGAGCCTCGCCGCGGGCAAATTGAATCATGCCCAGGATGGCGGTAAAACCCAGCACCACAATGGCTATCTGCCGCGAAAATTTCTCCATGCGGATGACCAGCGGCGGCTTTGCCCCTGCTTCCTCGCTGATCGTTTTGGCAATTTTGCCTACTTCGGTATATGGGCCGGTGGCCACTACAATTCCTATACCCCGCCCTGACATCACCGTTGAACCGGCATAGGCCATATTGCGCCGATCACTGACCGGCGAATCGGCAGGCAGAGGTTCAACGGTCTTTTCTACTGCCAGCGATTCACCCGTCAAGAAGGATTCGTCAATCCGCAGATTGTTAACCTGGATCAAGCGCAGGTCGGCAGCTACTTTATCCCCCGATTCAACCAGCAGAATATCACCCGGCACAACCTCTTCGGCTGGCACGGTGAGAATCCGCCCGTTACGGCGTACCCGTGCCTTGATTTTCAGCAATACCTGCAGGGCATGTGCGCTTTGCTCGGCTCGCCATTCCTGTATCGTGCCGATGACCGCGTTGAGCAGAATCACCGCAAAGATGAAGACAGCGTCCTTGTAATCCTGCATCAGCAGCGCCACAATTCCCGCAATCAGGAGAATATAAATCAATGGACTGGCGAACTGGTGCAGGAACACCTGAAGGAGCGTCGGTGGTTCTTTTGTGGGCAGGGTGTTTCTGCCGAACTCGCGCAGGCGTTCGGCAACCTGCTCCTCGCTCAGCCCATCCGGCAAACTTTGCAGTTTCCGGTATACCACCTCCAGCGGTTCGGCATGCCAGGCGATGACCTTCTTCCCGCTTTCGGTAAATTCAATTCGGTTAATGTCTAAGTCTTCAGGTCGCATGGGTTACACTCCTCTCTATGGATGATCTCTGCTTCCCCCCATGGATGTACGGCCTGAACCTTTACAGCCCGCTTTCTGATAACAACTATAGCAGAAAGAATTGTACCAGATTTAAGTACTGCGTCTTGGCGCGCTGCGGCGCTTGACCGGCGGTTCTCCCCGCGAGACGTATGCCGGCACGGTGATTGCGTAGATGCTGCATACCCGTTTGTCCATCATCCGGCTGCGTATGCGGGGGTCAATTTCATCCAGCGTTTGGGCGGTTGTGATCACCGTAGGCAGTTTGGCGTTATAACGAAAATTGAGCAATTGATACAATTTCTCGCGCGCCCACGGGGTTGCGCTTTGTGTCCCCAGGTCGTCTAAAATGAGCAGAGAAGCGGAACGCACCTCCTCGAAGCGGCGGTCATACGAAATCGTGCTGGAAGGCGAAAACGCCGCCCGCAGGTGATCAAGCAAATCCGGCACAACCACAAAGATTGGTTCCTCCCCGGCGGCTTTGCGGAAGTTGCCGATTGCCGCCGCAAGGTGAGTCTTGCCGCAGCCGTAACTGCCCATGAACACCAGCCATCCGCGTGGATTTTCGGCAAAGGCAACCGCCGCATCGAATGCCTTTTGCAGCGTAGCACGGTCTTCGGACGGTAATTTTTCATGCTCGCGCAAATTGAAAGTACCAAACGTCTGATCGGCCAGCAGTGAAAGGGTTGAAATGGAGGTGCGCGTTTCATCACTGACCGGCGAGCGGTAATCGGGGGCATAAATATGGACTCGGGTAACCAGATCCACATCCTGCAGGCGCGAGGAAATCCGCCCGTCAATCTCTTCCAGCAGCAGATTGGTGGTGATCACCGTTGCCAGTCGGTGAATGTAACGGTGGTTGATGATCTGGTACAGTTTTTCCTCCGCCCACGGGGTCGCGTTCTGGGTTCCCAAATCGTCCAAAACCAGCAGGCGCACATTGCGGATCTCATTCAATCGCTGCTCAAAGGTCTCATCCCCGCCGCTGAAGGAAGCCCTCAGCCAGTCGAGCAGATCCGGCACGGTCAGGAAGATGACCTCCACCCCCATCTCCACCACGGCGTTGGCAACCGCCGCCGCCAGATGAGTCTTGCCGCAGCCGTACGGACCCATCAACAACAACCAGCCTTGCAGCGTGCGGGCGTATTGCTGAGCCTGCTGGTAGGCAAACTGCAGCGACCGCGCCTGCTGGTCACCCAGTCCCAACCGCCCCTGCACCTTGAAGGTTTCAAAGGTCATATGCCGAAAAGCATCCAGATTACTCAAACGCAGTAAACGCTGGCGCTCACCGGCGCTCACCTCCTGCTGGCGGCAGGTACAAATTTGTAACTTGCCAAAATCGGGGTGGCTAACCGGTAAATCGCGCCGCACAAAGCCCACTCCGCCGCAAATCGGGCAGTTGGGGTCACCCAACAAACCGGGCTGCTGCCCGCTGCTTGCAGCATCATCCCGTTCAGTGTTCGACAAATTCGCCATATTCTCCCTGGATATAGCGTCGGCGATCTTTTTCAGACTTTCCCCGATTGGCTTCATGTTCGCTCCTCTCCAACCGCGCCCGTAAAATGGCCTCCACATACCGCCAGCGGCGCACATTATTTTCCACCGCGGCGCGGATGGCCTCCTCGATCCACTCCGCCGGATAGGTTTTTTCGGCGTCTTCCAGCATCTCCGCCACCAATGGCGTTAGCGGGCCGATATTCTCTTCGTAGAGCCGAAAAATGTTGGGGCGTTCCAGCGTCAACCGGACTTCTGGGCGCTGAATATCCTCCGGTGACCACTCCCCGTTCTGCAAGGCGGCCACGGCTGCCCGCCCGCGCGGTGTGTTGAGAAAGTAGATACTGTCCTCATCTCCAAGATTGACTTTCAACAGGCTGCCGCGCTGAACCGCGCGTTCCAGCCCATGTTGCAGTTGAACCAGCGCCTGAGTCCGGTTCTTTCCCATTCCTTCCAGCAACCGTTCGTCCTGCGCCAGGTCGGATTGGCGGAAGAAGCGGAACTCACCCTCCATACGGTCGAGCAGCCAGAAGACATACAGGGTTACTTTCAATTCACTCAGGTCGTCAATTTGCGGCAACAACTCGCTGAAAAACGCCGCCGGGAGGGGCGTCAGGCGGGTTTTGCCGGGTGGAAAACCGGTAAAGGGTCTCATCATCGGCCTGTTCTATCGGAAGGGTCACGCGGCAAAATGACCGCATTATCGAACCGCGCAAGATTGCTGAGAAAGACCAGCTCGATGCCCGGATGAGTGGGGCCGTTGCGGTGTTTTGCCACAATGATCTCGGCAATGTTCTGGCGCGGGCTGTCCTTTTCCATCGCTTCCGGGCGGTGAATGAACATGACGATATCGGCGTCTTGTTCAAGACTCCCCGATTCTCTCAGGTCCGAAAGCACCGGCTTCTTATCGGCACGCTGCTCCACCGCTCGCGAAAGCTGCGCTGCCGCCAGTACCGGCACGTTCAACTCGCGCGCCAGCACTTTCAGATTGCGCGAGATATTCGATACCTCCTGTACGCGGTTGTCGGTGCGCGTATCACCGGACATCAGTTGCAGGTAGTCCACAATCACCAGATCCAGATGTTTTTCGATGTGCAGGCGGCGGCACTTGGTACGCAGTTGCAGGGGCGTGATTGCCGGGGTGTCATCCAACCAGATTTCGGTTTCGCTCAGCACCTCAATCGCGTGGGCAAACAAGGCCCATTCCTCATCCCGCAGCTTGCCGCTGCGCAGCCGCTGGGTATCAATCCCGGTTTCCTGAGCAATCAGACGCTGCACCAGCTGCTCGGCGGACATTTCCAGCGAGAAGATAGCCACCCGCTTGCGGTGTTTTTGGGCAGCGTTCTTCGCCACCGAAAGCAGAAAACCGGTTTTACCCATGCCGGGGCGTCCGGCGACGATTAAGAAGTCGGAGCGTTGCAAACCACCCAGCAATTTATCCAGATCCACCAGACCGGTTGGCACGCCAAAAATTTCATCGCTGCGCTGCGCCAGTTGATCAATCCGCTCGTAGTACTCTGCCAGCACCGAATTGATCGGCTGTAAATCGCGCTGAATGCGCCGCTCGCTCAGCCCAAAAACGGCTTTTTCGGCCTCTCCGATGAGCGTATCCAGACTTTTACGCGGGTCGAGCGCCAGTTTGGCCATCTCATTGGCAGCCGCCAGCATCTTGCGCCGGATGGATGCCTCTTCCACAATTCGCGCATAGGCCTCAGCATGCAGGGAAGTCGGCGTTTGGCTCACCAGCGCCAACAGGTACGCCTGCCCACCAATATCCACCAGATGGCCGCTCTCATCCAGTTCCTTCGCAATGGTCAAAATGTCAATCTGTTCACGCCGGTCATGCAGACGCATCAGGGCTTCCCAAATCCAGCGGTTGCGGATGATGTAAAAATCGTCCGGCTTGAGGATTTGGGCAACCTCGTAAAACACCTCCGGGTTAATCAGCACCGAACCCAGTACCGCTTCTTCCGCTTCACGGTTATGCGGGTGGGCCTGATCCATCGAGAATTGGGGTTCCTCAGAGGGTAGAAAATCTTCGCTCATCGTTTGGTCAATGCCGATTGTTTGAAATTCAAGACGCCCCCCTTCTGATCAACCGATAAAAGGAAGCCGGCGGGACGGTAAAGCCCCGCCCGGCCGCTATCCGGCTTACTTGCCCGGTTTTGGACTATCCCGATCAGGATCCGGTTTATCCTTGTCTTCTTCGTCCTGATCATCGCTCAAATCATCAATCTTCAAATTCTGTAAAAAGTCCTCAAAGACCGACAACCGTTCTTCGCTGAGTTCGTCTTCTTCAACCGGCGGCGGTGATGATTCGGCGCCGGAAGTTTCCGGAGCCTGTAAATCGCGTTCCGGGACAATGCCGGCGGTTTCCATCACCTCACGCGCTACCAGAATCGGCACATGCGCGCGCACGGCCAACGCCAGCGCATCCGACGGACGCGAGTCAATTTCGACCAGATGCCCGTTGTATTCCACCACCAGATTGCCGAAGAAAACATCATCCTTCAACGCCACCACCTCCACCCGTACCAGGCGGGCGTTGAAGGTCGCCAAAAGATTCTTGAGCAGGTCGTGGGTCTGGGGACGGGCAACTTCAATTTCCTGCAACGCAATTGTAATCGCTTCGGCTTCGTAGGGGCCAATCCAGATCGGTAAATAACGTTCTGCGTTGATCTCACGCAGCACCACAATACGCTGTTGATTGGTCAGGCTGACGCGGACGCTGTCAATGACAACTTCAACCATTCGGGCCATCTTTCAACCTTTTCTCTCCCTTCCAATCGGGAGTTGATCAAATCCAACCAGCTGCTCGGAGATTCGTGCATCTCTCACTGGTCTTGTGGTTTTATTTTAACACGGGCGGGAACGGGATGCAACTGCATTCGCCCAAAGTTCAGACAAAAGCCGCTTTCCGGTTTTGTATTCCATGAAACAACCATCCCACAACCAGAAACATCTGAATGTTAACATTTTCGGATTCTGCCTTTTTCTTAAGTTCTTAAGGTATAATACGGTTATCTACCCAATCCGTTTTCCCGCTTCAAGTTCAGCGGGAATTGTTCTTCAATGTACCTTACCAGCTGGACTGCACAATTATTGTTTTTTCCACAGGCGGGAGCGCAAAGCACCAGCCGTAATCCAACCCGGAGTGCTGGTTCAGGCGCTGTTCAACCATGAACCAACTGCGGGGAGTCAACCGGGCAATGGCCAAACGGGGAGTTCGATCAATCTTAACCATTTTGTTGTCCGGTCGCCATCGTAAACTCGTAAAACTCTGATAAAATCCAAAGCCAGTTCGCTCACGAACCTGATTTGGAGGCTTAACGGTAAGCGCCCTTATCGGCACACAATCAACCCACCCCACAGCCGGTGCTTTACGGCAAACCATTTTTCTGACACGGTGGTAACAGGAACATGCAGGAATACACTCACATACTGCTGATTGAAGGAAAACGCCCGGACCGCAATTCGTTCTTGCCGGGGCTGACCAAGAAGAACTTCTCGGTCGAAACCGTCCCCAGCGGCAGCGCTGCGCTGGAACGCATTCGCGAACGCCTGCCGCATCTGGTCATTCTGGATGCCGCCTCGATGCGCACCAGTGGCAAACGCATCTGTAATGCCTTGCGCGAACAGGCCCCCTCCGTCCCCATCATCCTGATTCTGGACGCCTCCACCCCCGGCAATGACATTCCCGCCGATGTGGTCTTGCACCTGCCCTTCACCCTTCAAAAACTACTCAACCGCATGAAGCCCTTCCTCCCGCAGGAGCAGAAAAATGTCCTGCGCGCCGGCCCAATTTCACTCGACCTGAAAAAACGCTCGGTGCGCTGCCTTAATCATCAAGCCATGCTGACCCCGCGGCTGGTGCGCCTGCTGAAAGAATTGATGGATCACCCCGGGCAGGTGATCGAACGCGAGGTGCTCTTCAGCCGCGTGTGGGAAACCCAATACACCGGCGATACCCGCACCCTCGATGTGCACATCTCCTGGCTGAGGCAGGCCATTGAGGACGACCCGCGCCACCCGCGCTTCATCAAGACCATTCGCGGGCTGGGCTACCGCCTTGATGTGGAAGAAACCCAGCCGTTCAACGGCCGCCTGCGCTCCCTGGAATCTTCCCCCACGCCGGCCCCCTGACGGCCGATCCGCACCCCCGCCATACAGCCAGCCCACAATCCTTCGTTTGGGGGCTGGTATTTTTGGTTTAACCTGTATAGAATGAATAAACAAACCCGATTTTTACCCGCCGGAACAAAACTGGTATTAAAATCGTCTTAAAAATATTACCTGCCAATCTTGAAAATCACCAAGGAGAGTTTCCATGCCTCGCACCCGACTTTTTCCCCTTCTGGCGCTGACCGTTTTGCTGGTGTCCCTCACCAGCGGCTGCGGCATTCTGGGCGGCGGTGAGCCCACCCCCGATCCGCTGGCGTTCCAGGCCACCCTCAATGCGGCGGCTACCGAAGCCGTGCAGACCATTCAGGCTCAGTTCACCCAGACCGAACAGGCCCGCCCGACCGAACCGTTTGTGCCGATTCCCTCGGCAACACCACAGCCCACCCAACCGCCAACCGCCACACCGGATTACAGCCCCACCCCGGCGCCGCCCACCTGGACACCGGTGCCGATCTTCACCAACACCTTCACGGCGACGGCCACGTCCAACGCCACCGCCACCCCCACCGCCACCCCCAGCCCGTATTCCTGCGCGGTGGTCAAGGTTGAGCCGAAAGCCGGCACAAAACTGCCCTACCGCAACGATTTCGACGCCCGCTTCACCCTCAAGAACAACGGCAGCAAGGACTGGCTGGCCGCCAACGTGGACTTGAAATACGCCAGTGGCGAAAAGATGCAGAAATACGCCGATGCGGTGGATTTGGGCAAGGATGTCAAGCCGGGCGAAGAGTACACCTTCGTGGTGGACATGCTCGCCCCGGAAAATGCCGGCACCTACAAAGCCACCTGGAATCTGGTGGACAGCAGCACGGTTTACTGCTCGGTAACGATTGAGATTGTGGTAACCCGCTAAGGACGCGTACGTCCGCACCTTGCCGCTGCAACTGGCTTGGCGGGAGACCATCACACCCGCTCGGAGTGGCGTAAACCAGTTAACCGTCACTCCGAGCGGCAGCGGCGCTTGCCAGTGCCGGCGGAAAATTTCCCCCTGCCCCAAATTCCCAGACAAATCCACCCCGAATTGGGAATAATTAGAAATTTCTTAAAATTTTCCGAACGCCCGCAAAACCTATTGACTTTCCTCTCATCTCTCGTTAATATAAAAATGTAGTCACAGGGGAGTCAATCATTCGAGCGTGGGGGCTGTGAACTGCGGGCGGCAAATCTGGTCGCCAAACCCAGAACCACAGGGGGAACGCCTGCAGGGAGCCAGTGGCGAAACCGACCACCACGAGGGAGGGTCGGTTATTTGTTTTTTACCACCCAACTCCCCGCCAAAACAGGCCGAGATGCCCGGCTAAATCTTTGAACCTTGACAGGCAAAAAAAGTCCCTCACCGCGGGGTGCCGCCCGGGTGAGGGGGAACACAGGGACACGGGTCAGCGCCCTCTGTGCCATTTAATTATAGCACATTGGGGGGAGTGGATGCAAATCCGCCGCGGCGGCAGTTAGCGGGCTGCCGCCCGCGGCCACCCCCCGCCCGCCATTTCTCGAAAGAGGGTGCGCCGCCCGCCTGTCAGCCCTGAAAGGAGGTGATTAACCGCTCCGGCGCACGCACTTTTGTGGCTGCGCGGCCCGCGTGCCGCATCGTTTGTCAACCAACTTAAATAACCCAATTTTCTAAAACTCTTTCGAGAAAGGAGAAAGTGCGATGAACAAGCGATTACCGCTCGGATTTCTGGCCATCCTGCTGATCGTCCTGCTGGCCGGCGTGGGTGTGGCCTACGGTCTGTGGTCCGAAACCCTGACCATTGACGGCATAGTCAACACCGGTGAAGTAAATGTGGGGTTTAGAAACGTAAACGTCGAGGAAGGTGTTGCTGTAAATGGAATACTGACAAAACCCGAGCCCAAAGAAAAAGCTGACGCCGCAAATTGCTACACCGAGATACTGAATAAAGGCTTCGATAATGAAACACTGCAAGTAACCACCAAAGGGGCATATCCTTCCTGGCACTGCTTCGTAACCTATGAGGTTGTCAGCACCGGTAATGTCCCTGTTCATATTAATAAACCTGGCTATAAATTAATCTACGGACCTAAGCCAGCATGGAAGGATTTAGGGATCACCGAATGCAAACTGTTCAAAGCCGGGAAAACCACGGCAGAAGAAGAATCAACTTGTACCGAAACTGATCCTACAAAATGCCCACCTGCGCCATCTTACTGGCAACTTCATGAGGGTGATAAACTCGAATGCAAGTTGACCATCCATTTCAACAATTATGAAGGAGGAGAGCCCATTTCAGAGAATAGCACGTACACATTCCAGTATCAAATTATGGCTTACCAGTGGAATGAGAAGCCCTAAAGAATAATTCCTGTGATTTGTTGTCGGCTGACCGGCGGTTTGACCCCCGCCGGTCAGCCCTACCGGAGCGCCGATGATCACCAAACGTCTGTCCCTCCCCCGCTGGTTTTCCTTCTCCGCCCTGCCGCGCCTCTCCGCCGGCTGGGGCTGGGGTGTTTTTCTGGCCGGGCTGGGCACGGCTTACCTGCTGGTGCACGTCCTCGCACCGCGCCTGCCGGCCGAGTGGAACGTTTACCTCGTCACCCCGCTGGCGTGGCTGGCGCTGGCCGGGCAGGTTTGGGGGCTGAGCCGGCTCGGCTGGGTGAATTGGGCTGCGCCGGCGCGCCGCCTGCTCATCACCGCCGCGCTGATCGGCCTGCTGCAAACCGCCGCCTTCGTCATGGCCGGTGTGCTGACTCGCTTCGGCTATTCGCCCTACGCCCACCGCCTGGTGGCGGTCATCGGCAACTTGTGGTATCTCGCCGCCGGCCTGTACGGGGTGGAGTTCGCCCGCGCCGGACTGGTCCACCGGCTGGCGGGCAAATCGCCCCTGCTGGCGGTCGGCGTTGGCGGTCTGCTTTCGCTGGCGCTGCTCATTCCGCCGGGGGTGTGGGGCAGCCTCCGCACGCCTCAGCAGGTGCTGGCGCTGGCGGGCGGGCGGCTGCTGCCCCTGCTGGCCGAGGGCTTGCTGGCCGCCTTGCTGGTCTGGCTGGGCGGGCCGCTGCCGGCCATGGCTTACCGCGCCGTCTGGCTGCTGTTCGAGTGGCTTTCTCCCATTCTGCCCGACCTCAACTGGTTATTGACTGCCTTTATCGGCACGCTCGTGCCGCTTTTTGGATTTTTCTACCTGCAAAACAGCCTGCCGGCTGAAGCCACAGCCGGGCAGGAAGATCAAAAACCCGCCGCTCAAAGCGCCAGCCTCAATTCGTGGTGGTGGCTGGCGGTGGTAGCCCTGATCGGCTTCTGGTTCAACGCCGGTTTGTTCGGTGTGCGCCCCTACGTGGTCAGCGGCTTCAGCATGAAGCCGACCTTCGTCGCCGGGGATGTGGTCATCATCACCCGGATTGACCCGGCCGAGGTGCAGGTCGGCGATGTGATTCAATTCCGCCGCGCCAATTCCTACATCGTCCACCGCGTGGTCGAAATTCAGGAAGAAAACGGCCGGCGTGTGTTCATCACCCAGGGTGACAACAACAACGTGCGCGACGAACCCGTCCCGCAGGAAATCGTCGAGGGCAAAGTCATCCGTTACATTCCGCAGGTCGGCTGGCCGATCATCGGCCTGAAAAAGGTGATTCAATGGATCTTCTGAGCTGGTTCAAGAGCAGGTTATGGCAGGTGCAGCCGCCAATCCGCAGCATCGCCGCCGGGCTGCTCATCCTTGCGTTGATTGCCGGCCTGACCCCGGTGGCCGATACCCTGTGGGCCGAGGTGCTGACCGTCAGCGGGGAGATTGAGACGGGCGAATTCGAGGAAAGCCCCACCCCCACCGAGAACCGCGCCGTCTGGCTGCTGTTCGAGTGGCTTTCTCCCATTCTGCCCGACCTCAACTGGTTATTGACTGCCTTTATCGGCACGCTCGTGCCGCTTTTTGGATTTTTCTACCTGCAAAACAGCCTGCC